>CAWDZR010000023.1:0-155000 GCA_963806755.1 uncultured Gemmatimonadales bacterium | reverse complement strand
CCTCCCGGCATCGCTTCTGAGTACGCTGCCGGTCAAACGGGGCCACCAGAGTTCCGCACTCTCCGACTTCAATTTTCAAAGAGCGGCCGCGAACGCGAAGTTCGCGGCGAGCATGTAAAGCTAGACGGCGCGATGGAGGCAAGTCAACTCCCGGAAACGGCCCAAGTTGCAGTCCCGCGGCGGTCCGAAGCGCCCCCGCCTCCGGGCCGCCCGCGCGTCCCTCACACCTCGCGCGCCGCCACGCGCAACGCTGCGTCGCTTCACCCGTACAAGTAGATTGGTTGCCTTCGCGTCCGGCCTTCGCGCGCCTCGATATCCGCCGACCCGCTCCGGAGATCCACCCCGATGCCCGTCAAGATCAAGCACCCCGTCCCGTCCGACATCGAGATCGCCCAGGCCGCCAGGCTCCGGCCCATCGTCGAGATCGCCGAGGAGGCCGGCCTCAGGCCGGGCGAGCTGGAGCTGTTCGGCCGCACCAAGGCCAAGGTCCACCTCGAGGTGCGCGAGCGCCTGAGCAAGCGGAAACAAGGCAAGTACATCGACGTCACGGCCATCACGCCGACGCCGCTCGGCGAGGGCAAGACCACCACCACCATCGGGCTCGCCCAGGCCCTCGGCGCCCACCTCGACAAGAGCGTGTTCGCGTGCATCCGCCAGCCGTCGCAGGGCCCGACCTTCGGCATCAAGGGCGGCGCCGCGGGCGGCGGCTACTCGCAGGTCGTGCCGATGGAGGACTTCAACCTCCACCTGACGGGCGACATCCACGCGGTCACCGCCGCCAACAACCTGCTCGCGGCCGCGATCGACGCCCGCATCCTGCACGAGCGCGCCAACCCCGACAACGCCAAGCTCGGCCGCGCCCTGTGCCCCGACGGGACGTTCGCCACGGGCATCGCGGCGCGCGCCCGGCGCCTGGGCCTCAAGGCCCGGCGGTTCGACGACCTCTCGCCCGACGACCAGCGGCGCCTGTTCCGCCTCGACATCGATCCGGCCAGCATCACCTGGCAGCGGGTGCTCGACGTCAACGACCGGTTCCTGCGCCGGGTCCAGGTCGGGCTCGGCGACGCCGAGAAGGGGAACGAGCGGCTCACCGGCTTCGACATCTCCGTGGCCAGCGAGGTGATGGCGATCCTCGCCCTCACCACCGGCCTCGAGGACATGCGCGAGCGGTTCGGCCGCATCGTGATCGGCACCAGCCACGCCGGCGAGCCGGTGACGGCCGAAGACCTCGGCGTCGCGGGCGCCATGGCGGTGCTGATGAAGGACGCGATCCAGCCCAACCTGCTGCAGACGCTCGAGGGCACGCCGGCCTTCGTGCACGCGGGGCCGTTCGCCAACATCGCCCACGGCAACTCCTCCATCGTCGCCGACCAGATCGCCCTCAAGCTCGCCGATTACGTCGTCACCGAGTCGGGCTTCGGCGCCGACATCGGCATGGAGAAGTTCCTCGACATCAAGTGCCGCTACTCCGGCCTCGTGCCCAACGTCATCGTGATCGTCGCGACGGTGCGGGCGCTCAAGATGCACGGCGGCGGCCCCAAGGTCGTCGCGGGCCGCCCGCTCGACCCGGCGTACACCGAGGAGAACCTGGCGCTGCTCGAGAAGGGCGCCGTCAACCTCGCCAAGCACATCGAGAACGCGAAGCTGTACGGCGTGCCGGTCTGCGTCGCCGTCAACTCGTTCAAGTACGACACTGCGGCCGAGGTGGCCCTGGTGCAGCGCATCGCGCGCGAGGCCGGCGCCGAGGGCGCGTTCAAGTGCACGCACTGGATGGACGGCGGCAAGGGCGCGGTGGAGCTGGCCGAGGCGGTGGTCGGCGCCGCGAAGCGCACGAGCCACTTCGAGTACCTCTACCCGCTCGATTGGCCGATCAAGAAGAAGATCGAGACGATCGCGACGAAGGTGTACGGCGCGGACGGCGTGGACTACCTGCCCGAGGCGGAGGCGAAGGTCGAGCTGTACACGCGCCTGGGCTTCGACCAGCTGCCGATCTGCATGGCGAAGACGCACCTGAGCCTGTCGCACGACCCGGCGCTCAAGGGCCGGCCCACCGGCTGGCGGCTGCCGATCCGCGACATCCGCGCGTCGGTCGGCGCCGGCTTCCTCTATCCGCTGTGCGGCACGATGCAGACGATGCCGGGGCTGCCGACCCGGCCGGTGTACTACGACGTGGACCTGGATCTCAAGACGGGGAAGGTCGTCGGGCTGTTCTAGTCGCGGCAGGTGGCGGCGGCCGGGCGACGCCGATTCCCTACCGTCGCACCGACGCGGCCCGCGCGCGCAGCTCCTCGAGCGCGCGGGCGGCCGCCTCGCGCACCGCTCGGTCGGCGTCCCCCGCGAGGGCCCGGAGCGCGGCGGTGGCCGTGGTGCCGCCGGCGATCCGCAGCCCCTCGACGGCGGCGGCGCGCGGCGCCCCCGGCCGGCGGCCCAGCAGGCGGCCGCCGGGCTCGGCGGCGGCCACCAGGGCCTGGATGGCCTCCGGCGAGCCGATGCGACCCAGCGCCTTGTACATCTCCCGCAGGACGTCGAGGTCGGCTTCCTGGCTGGCGATCGTCACGAGCGGCATCGCCAGGGCGCGGGCCGTGTGCCCGCCGATGATCGAGGCCAGGAGGGCGCGCAGGTCCCGATCGCCGTCCTTCAGCACGCGGCGCAGCGGCTCGACCGTCTCGGGCGTGCCGATCCGGGCCAGCGCGATCGCGGCCGCGCGCCGCACGCGTGGCTCGTCATGCTGGAGGCAGCTCTCCAGATCCGGCACCGCCTCCGCGACCCGCTGCATGCCCATCGCCTCAGCGACGTTCCGCACCACGAACCACTGAGGACTGTGGAGCATGTGGATGACGCGGTCGAGGCCGTCCGGGATCCCGCGCAGCGCCGTCACCAGCGCCCGCCGCTCCCGGAGGTCGTCCACCGTCCCCAGGCGCTCCAGCAGGACCTTCGCGGCCTCGGTGCCCCCGCGCTGCATGGTCTTGATCGCCTCGGGCCCGAGGCGCCCGTCGCTCAGGAACGGCATCACCTGCAGCAGGTGCTCGCGCGTCAGCACGCGCTGCAGCACGATGGCGTAGCTGGCGCGACACGTGCCCGACGGCGCCTCGGGCTCCCACGCGATCATCGCGGCCAGGGCGTGCACCGCCGACTCCACCTCGTCCCGCGCCAGAGCGTCCCGGACCGCCAGCTCGAGGTCCGTCAGGCGGTCGAGGACGTTCTGCGCGTACGGCTCCGCCGCGACCACGGCCAGCGCGGCGGCGAGCCCGGTACGCGACGGCCCGACGGGCAGCCCGAGCGTGGGCATCGGGCCCGCCGCGTCGGGGGCGCTCTCCGACCCCGTGGGCCGCTCTCTCGCGACGCCGGGCCCCGGCGGCCGCCCGTCCACGCCGGACGTCGCGTCCGCGGACGGCACCGCCGCCTCGGGCGCCGCCGGCGGTGGCGCCGTTGGGGTCCGTCGCACCATCCGCTCGAGCGAAGCGCGCTTGAAGCCGAGATCGATGGCGTGCGCCACCGCCGGCAGATCGAACTCCGCGGACGCGCGCGCGGGCAGCGGAGGCGGGAGCGGCTCCGCGTCCACGGGCTGCGCCGAGCGCGCCGCGGCCGCCTCCCGCTCTTCGTCCGCGAACGCTTCGTGCACGCGGAGCCCGCGCTGCGTCTCGTCCGCGTCGTCCAGCTCCAGCTCCTCCATCTGCTCCGGGATCACCATGATGGCGGTCGAGTGCACGTCGCGGAGCCGCAGCTTGATGGTCTGCACCCCGCCGGTGGCCGGTTCGGACGCGAGGCCGCGGATCAAGGCGAGCAGCTCGACCGGCGTCGCCCCCCTGGCGATGGCCACCTCCGCCACGCCGTGGTCGCGCAGCCGCTCGATGAGGCCGGGTACGTAGGGCAGCGAGTCCGGGATCCCGACGTCGTCCACCGTCAGCATGTCCTGGTAGGCACGCATCATCGCGGACGCCGTGGACGTCAGCGCGTAGACGGCGCCCAGTGCCGCCTGGCGCTCCTCCACGGGCGCGCCGGCGCGGGTCAGCTCGAGGGAGCGGGCGAACGTGACGGCGAAGATCTCGTGGTTGAACATGGGAACGTCGGCGGCCGCTCGGCGCTATGGCCGCCGCAGCCACTTCGCGATGCCGCCGTGCCCGGCACAGGCGCGGGCGCGCTGGAACGCGTAGCTGCCGTCGCGGCAGCGCGCGGTGGCCCCTTTGGGGACGCGGGCGGCCCGGCGCGAGCCGGCGCCGGAGCGCGGCGTGCTCGAGTGGTGCGCGGCGGCCCGCGGCTGCACGAGCCACTCCGTCACCCCGCGGTGACCCGCGCAGCTCACCCCGCGGACCGGCCGGCCATAGGAGAAGGTGCCGTCACCGCAGCGCGCCGTGGGGTTGCGCTCGTGAAGGCCCTGCGCCCGGAGCGGAGCGGACACGGCCACGCCGGCGAGAGCGACGACAAGCAAGCACAACACCGTCGCACGGCTCACCAGGGTCACGCGCGGCTTCCGGGCTCGGGTGGGAAGGGAGCGGAACGGACGAAGCAAGGTTGAGGACTTGCCGGAGGGCCGTCAAGACCCCGGGAACGGCCGCCTGGCTCAGGCCCTCCGGGCCACCGCCGGAATGGCCGACCGGATGGCTTCGGCCGGGCCGGCGAGGGTGGCGGCGCCCGCGGGGGCGGGCTGCTGGCTCTGCACGGACGGCGCGTCACCGAAGACGTGCGCCTCGAGCCATGCCATGAACACCCGGTCCAGCTCGGCCGGCGTGAGATCGGCGAGCTGCGGCACCACGATCCACCGCTTGCCGCCGAGCATCACGTACCAGCTCGGGGGCGTCGCGGGCTGTTGGTGCTTCTCGTCGGCCGCCTGCCCTTCGTACGACACGAAATGGAACGCGCGGCCGTGGTGGACGAGTCGGTGCTGCTGGGTCTTGTACGAGCTCATGCTCCTCTGTGGACCGGCTTGAAAGGAAGGGGGACGGCCCGGCCCGATGGGACATTGCAATCTAGCTGGCCGGGCCGGCGTATTGCAGCGCCAATCTCACGCCGCGTAGAACCGCACCGCGACCAGGTGGCACCCCGTGCCCGCGAGCACGAAGAGATGCCAGACGAAATGCGCGTAGCGGATGTTCTTGGCGCCGTAGAACGCCACGCCCGCCGTGTAGGCGACGCCGCCCGCCAGCAGCCAGAGCAGTCCCGCATGGGGCACGCGGAGCCAGAGCGGCCGCGCCGCGACGACCATCAGCCAGCCCATGCCCAGATACAGCACCATCGAGACGATCGGATGTCGCACCCCGCCCACCGACTTGAGCAGCACGCCCGCGAGGGCCAGCGCCCACACCAGCGCGATGAGCGTCCATCCCCACGGCCCGCGCAGCGCGCCCAGCGTGAACGGCGTGTAGGTGCCGGCGATCAGCAGGTAGATCGCGCTGTGCTCGATGATCCGGAAGACGTGCTTGGCACCGCCACGCGGCAGCGCGTGATAGAGCGTGGAGCCGGCATAGAGGAGGACCAGCGTCGCCGCGAACACGCTCGTCCCGGCGACGAAGGCGGCGCTCCCGTGGCGCGCGGCGGATCCGATCAGATACGGGGTCGCGACGAGCGCGGCCGCCAGGCCGACGCCGTGGCTGACGCTGTTGGCGACTTCTTCACCGACGGATTGCTGGCGATCGGGCGTGGCTGCCCCGGGTGTCGTGATGCGCCAGGAGGGACTCGAACCCCCGACCAACAGCTTAGAAGGCTGCCGCTCTATCCAGCTGAGCTACTGGCGCGCACCGCATTCCGATGGCGCCAATTTAGCCGCGGGGTCGTTCCACCGACAAACCTCCTCCGGGCGCCACGCATCGCCGACTGGCGGCCACGGGTTTTCCGCGGCCGCGGGACCGGCGCGGGCTCGCTTCGGACGGCCCGCGAGGGTTGATTCGTACGGGCTCAAGAGGCAGCACCAGATTGTTCACCCCGGAGGCATCGACAATGCGATTCGTCACGCGCTCTGCGCTCTCCACCCTGCTCCTCGGTCTTGCGGTCGCGGCGGGCGCCCGCGCCCAGCAGCCCGCGGCGGGGAGCGAGTACCCCGGCCTCGAGACCGGCAAGATGTGGACGTTCGACGCGCCGCCGCTGGACTACTGGGCCAGCCGCTACAACTTCCGGCCCTCCCCGCAGTGGCTCGACCACGCGCGCCTGTCGGCGGTGCGCATTCCCGGCTGCACGGCGTCGTTCGTCTCGTCCGACGGCCTCATCATGTCGAACCACCACTGCGCCCGGGGGTGTGCCGACGCGGTGACCCGGCCCGGCGAGGACTTCCTGGCCAACGGCTTCTACGCCGCGACGCGGGCCGAAGAGCGGGCCTGCCCCAACTTCACCGTGGATCAGCTGGCCGAGATCACCGACGTCACGTCGCAGGTGGGCGCCGCCGTGCCCGCCGGCGCCACCGCCGACCGCGCCGCCCAGGCGCGCGAGGGCGCGATGGGCAGCATCACCACGCGCTGCGAGCAGAGCGCGCCCCAGACGCACTGCGAAGTGATCACCATGTACCGCGGCGGCCAGTACAAGCTGTACCGCTTCCACCGCTGGACCGAGGCGCGGCTGGTGTTCGTGCCCGAGACCGACGCCGCCTCGTTCGGCGGCGATCCCGACAACTTCACCTATCCGCGCCACGACATGGACATGTCGTTCCTGCGGGTGTACGAGAACGGCCAGCCGGCGCACATCGACAACTACTACCGCTGGAGCCGTGACGGATCGAAGGAAGGCGACCTCGTCTTCGTGGTGGGCAACCCGGGCAACACCAGCCGGCTCCAGACCATCGCCGAGCTCGAGTATCTCCGCGACGTGCAGTACCCGGCCGCCCTCACCAGCCTCAACAGCCAGGTGACCGTCTACCAGCACCTGGCCACGCTCAGCCCCGAGCGGGCGCGCGCGGCCGAGAACACGATCTTCTACCTGCAGAACTCCCAGAAGGCGTACACCGGCTACCTGGCGGGCCTGCTCGACACCCGGCTGCTCGACCGCAAGCGGGCGTGGGAGGCCGGCTTCAGAGCGCGCGTCAACGCCGATCCGAACCTGCGCGGCCTGTATGGTCCGGCGTGGGACAACCTCGCCCACATCATGGAGCAGCAGCGGGCGCTCGACGTCCGCAGCCGCTACTACGGCTTCGGCGCCTACCGCTCGCGGCTGCTCAACATCGCGGGCGCGCTGGTGCGGCTGCCGGTGGAGTCGGCGAAGCCCGACAGCGCTCGGCTCCCGGCGTATCGCGACGAGAACCGGCCCTACCTGGAGCGGATGCTGTTCTCGCCGGCGCCGGTGGACACGACCCAGGAGATCGCCCTGCTGTCCGCGTACTTCACCGCCATGGCGCGCGAGCTGCCGGCGGCGGACCCGGTGCGGCGCGCCGCCCTCGGCGGCCGCTCCCCGGAGGACGCGGCCCGGGCGATGGTCACCGCGACCGTCATCGGCACGGCCGACCAGCGCCGCGCCCTGCTGCAGGGCGGCGCCGCCGCGGTGGCGGCCTCCACCGACCCGTTCATCGCGCTGGCGCGCGTGATCGATCCGCTGGCGCGGCCGATCCTGCGCCAGATGACGGCGCTGGGGAACGAGGAGTCCAAGAACGACGAGCTGGTGGCGCGGGCGCTGCTGGCCGTGTTCGGCAACACCGTCGCGCCCGACGCGACCTTCAGCCTTCGCATCTCGGACGGCGAGGTCGCGCGCTACCCGTACAACGGCACGTTCGGCCAGCCCTTCACGACCTTCTACGGGCTGTACGACCGGTCGTTCGGCTTCGCGGGGCAGCGGCCCTGGAACCTGGCGCCGCGTTGGCTCGCGGCGAAGACCCAGGTCAACCTCGCCACGCCCTTGAACGGCGTCTCGACCAACGACATCACCGGCGGCAACTCCGGCTCCCCGCTCATCAACCGGGACGGCGAGATCGTCGGCCTGATCTTCGACGGCAACATCGAGCAGCTCCCCCTCGACTTCATCTTCCTCGAGGCGACGGGCCGCTCGGTGTGGGTGGACTCGCGCGGCATCATCGAGGCCCTGCGCCACGTGTACGACGCGGGCACGCTGGCGGACGAGCTGACCCGCAGCAGCCAGCCGTAGCCCTTCAGCAGGTATCTTCCGGGCGGGCGGCCGCAGTCGGCCGCCCGCTCGTGCATCCTGGAGGAGGTCGCGATGACGAAGGGCGGCGGGCGGTGAAGGCGGTCATCTTCGGGGCCACCGGCATGGTGGGCTCGGGAGCCCTGCTCGAGTGCCTCGACGACCCGAGGGTCACATCGGTGCTCGCGGTGGGTCGGGGCCCGTGCGGCGTCGCCCACGCCAAGCTGGCCGAGGTCCTGCACGACGATTTCTTCGACTGGTCGCGGATCCGGGCCCGCTTCGCCGACCGCGACGCGTGCTTCTTCTGCCTCGGGGTATCGGCCGCGGGGCTGGACGAGGCGGCGTACCGGCACCTCACCTACGACCTGACGCTCGGCGCCGCCCGCGCGCTGGTGGAAGCGAACCCGCGGATGACCTTCTGTTACGTCTCGGGCGCGGGGACCGATGCGAACAGCCGGATGATGTGGGCTCGCGTGAAGGGCGAGACCGAGAACGCGCTGCTCGCCCTGCCCTTCCAGGCGGCCTACATGCTCCGCCCCGGCATCATCCAGCCCCTCAAGGGCGTGCGATCGAAGACGCGGGCGTACCAGGCCTTCTACACCGCCACCCGGCCGCTGCTGCCCCTGCTCCGCCGGCTCCTGCCCGGCCGCATCACGACGTCGGTGGTGATGGGCCGATGCCTGATCCAGCTCGCGATCCGCGGCTACGAGCGTCCGATCCTGGAGATGGCCGACCTGAACCGGCTCGGCGGCGAGGACGGCGGGACGGGCCGCTGACCGGCGGGCGGCGCGCTAGCCGCCCGCGATCGCGCCCACGACGAGGAACGGCTCGGCCCCCGACGCCACCGCGTCGGGCAGCGGGACGTCCGGCTCCTCGTTGGAGAGGTCCCTGCGGCAGGCGAAGAAGCGGATGAACGCCCGGCGCTTCTGGGTGACGTGGTCCCGAATCGTCCCGCGCAGCATCGGATACGCCGCCTCCAGCGCGTCGAGCACCGCGCGCTGCGTCACCGGCGCCGCGACCGCGAGCGCGACGTCGCCCTCCACCCGCGCGAGCGTGCGCAGGTGCGGCGGCAGGCCGACGAGGATCATGCCAGCGTCTGGACCTCGACCGAGAGAACGGACGGCAGGTCGCGCACGATCGCCGTCCAGCTGTCCCCGGCGTCCGCCGACGCGTACACCTGCCCGCCCGTCGTGCCGAAGTAGATCCCCGCCTTGTCGAGCGCGTCCATCGAGGTGGCGTCGCGCAGCACGTTCACGTAGCAGTCCTTCTGCGGCAGCCCCTTCGTCAGCGCCTCCCACTCGTTCCCGCCGCTGGTGCTCCGGTAGACGCGCAGCTTGCCATCGGGCGGATAGTGCTCCGCGTCGCTCTTGATCGGCACGACGTAGATCGTCTCCGGCTCGTGCGGATGGACCTCGATCGGGAACCCGAAGTCGGTCGGCAGGTTGCCGCTGACTTCGTGCCAGCGGCCGCCGCCGTCGTCGCTGCGCATGACGTCCCAGTGCTTCTGCATGAACAGCGTGCCGGGCTTGGACCGGTGCAGCGCGATGCGGTGCACGCAGTGGCCGACCTCGGCCTCCGGATCGGGGATGAACTGCGAGCGCAGGCCCTGGTTGATCGCGCGCCAACTGGCGCCGCCGTCGTCGGAGCGGAAGGCGCCCGCGGCCGAGATCGCGACGTACATCCGGCCGCGGTTGACCGGATCGAGGAGGATCGTGTGCAGGCACAGGCCGCCCGCGCCGGGCTGCCAGCTCGAGGCCGTGCGGTGGCGGCGCAGCGCGGGCAGCTCGACCCACGACTTCCCTCCGTCCGTGGTCTTGAACATCGCCGCGTCCTCGACGCCGGCGTACACCGTGTCCGGGTCGTCGAGCGACGGCTCGAGGTGCCAGACCCGCTTGAACTCGTACGGGTGCGGCGTGCCGTCGTACCACGTGTGCGGGCCCGGCGTCCCGTCGTAGGCGAACGTGTTGTCCACCGGCTCCCACGTCCTGCCGCCGTCGCTGGAACGCTGGATCACCTGCCCGTGCCACCCCGTGGACTGCGACGCGTACAGGCGCTGCGGATCGGCCGGCGAGCCCTTCAGGTGGTACATCTCCCAGCCGCCGAAGAAGGGACCGTCCACCTTCCAGCTCTTGCGCGCGCCGTCCGCGGTAAGGATGAACGCCCCCTTCCGCGTGCCGACCAGGACCCGCACTCCGCTCATGACTCCCTCCCGTCAACGGGCTACTCCTCCGAAGTTCGCTACGGACTGCCCAGCTGCACCCCCCGTTCCTCCCGCCGCACGGCGCCGTTCAGAGGGCGGTCGCCAAACTGCGGCGCTCGGGGTCGGCCCGGGCCATCAGCTCTCGATACTCGCGGCGCAACCTCGCGGCCTCCTCCCGCTCTCCCGCGGCCGTCGCGGCCTGAGCCGCGCCGAGCAGGCTGCGCGCACGCTTCGGCGCCCGGGCCAGCGAGGCCTCGTATGCCGTCAGCGCGTCTGCGGGCCGCCCAAGGGCGAGTAGCATGTCGCCCTGGAGCTCGCGCGCCGGCAGGATCGCGCCGGGCGTCACGGGATGCTTCGGCGTGACGTCCTCGAGGTCGGCCGCCTCCGCCGCCTGACTGAGCGCCGCCGTCGTGTCGCCCTCGGCAAGCGAGACCCAGGCCGATGCCGCGAGCCGCTGCGCGTGGACGGCCCCCGACCAGATGGGCACGCGCTGCACCGCGAGCCTCTCGTCCAGCGCCCCGAGGTCCGCGAGCGCGGCGCGAGCCTGGGCCGTGTCGCGTGCGCGGGCCGCGCCCAGCGCGCGGGCGAAGTGGGTGACGGCGATCGCGCCGGGCTCGATCAAGCCCGCCGGCAGCTTCAGCGACGCCGCGTCGCGCCAGCGGCCGCGCTCCAGTGCGTAGCGCGCCGGAATCGCGGTGAGGGCGTACTCGGCGGCCACTGAGTGGGCAGGCGTGACGGCGCGCATCCGGGCGACGTCCTCGACCAGGCGGCGCGCCGCGGCGTCACGCCCCTCCTGGAGGTACGCGTAGGCCATGTAGTCCATCGCGTGCAGCCGCTGATCCCATACCGCGTCGAGGTGCTGGGCGATCTCATAGCGCCGCGACGCCCTCGCGGAGGCCGCGTTGGACGCGATGGACGCATCCCACATTCCCAGTCTCGTGAAGATGTGTGACGGCATGTGGAGCGCGTGCGGCACGGACGGCGCGATGCCGGCGTACCGGTCGGCCGCGCGCACCGCCCGGCTGGCAAGCGCGGGCGAGTCGTACGCGTGGATCAGGTAGTGCGCGACGCCCGGGTGGTCGGGCTGGATCTGGAACAGCGGCTCGAGCAGGTCGCCCGCCTGCCGCTGGAAGGCGTAGGTCGTGTCGGGCGGCGAGTTCTGGGCGACGGCGATGAGGCTCAACGCGTAGAAGATCGTCGCTTCGGTGTCGGCCGGCTGCGCGGCGTGCAGGCGACTCAAGCCGTCGCTCCACGCGCGCACCCGGTCCAGGAAGCGGGCCGTCGAATCCGCCGCGTAGCAGGCGGCGATCGCATCCACGTAGCCGCGTTCCCGGCCCGTGGGGGCGCGCAGCGACTGGGCGTGCGCCGACAGCGCCGCGCCGGTCTTGAGGTCCTGCGGCGACGAGGGCGCCCACAGCGGGTGCAGGAGACTCGTGGCCTGGCCCCAGTACGCCATCGCACAGGTCGAATCGGCCCGGGCCGCGTCCCGGAAGGCCTGCCCGGCCTCGTCGTACCAGAAGGAATGGAGCAGCGCCACTCCCCGCTCGATGGAGGCGGCGGCCGCCGCGCTGCACGACGTCGGGAAGTGCACGCGACCAACGTGCGCCGGCGGCGCGCCACCGTGCTCGTGCATGTCCATCTGGGCTGCCAGTGGCTCGGCGGCGAGAACCAGCGCGGCGACCGTTATCAGCACCCGCGACGTCATAGCAGACACTCGCTGTCGGGAATGCGCGAATGTCGTCGCGCCGGGCACGCCGGTCAAGGGACCGCGGGCTTGGGGGGAACCGTGACCGCGGCGGGCCGGTCGCGGGCCTGTTGCGAGGGTAACAACGGATCCTGCCGAGTCGGGGCGGCGGGATTCGAACCCGCGACCTCCTGGTCCCAAACCAGGCGCGCTACCGGGCTGCGCCACACCCCGAGAGACTGGTTACGAGTTGCGAGACGCCAAGTTCCGAGACGCCGAGTTGCGAGAAAGAACTATACCGACTTCAGCGGGCGCTGGGCCAGCGCCGCGGCGAGCAGGCGGAAGGCCTCGCCGCGATGGCTCACCCCGTGCTTCTCCTCTGCCGTCGCCTCGCCGAACGACTTGCCCAGCCCCTCGTGGAAGAACAGCGGGTCGTAGCCGAAGCCGCCCGTGCCCCTGGGCTCGGCGAGCAGGCGCCCCCAGCAGCGCCCGGTGTACGCCTCCGGCGCGGCGGAGGGCCGCCGCACCAGCACGGCCACGCACACGTAGCAGGCGCGGCGGCGCTTCTCGTCCGCGCCGAGGAGCCGGCGCAGCAGCTCGGCGTTGTTCGCCGCGTCGAGCGCCTTGCCGTCGAGCCTGCCGTGCTCGGGCGCGAAGCGCTTCGACCGCACGCCGGGCGCTCCACCCAGCGACAGCACCTCGAGGCCCGAATCGTCGGCCACGACCGGCAGCCCCGTCAGGCGCGCGAAGTACTCCGCCTTGGAGCGGGCATTGGCCTCGAAGGAGTCGAAGCGCTCCAGCCGCTCCTCGTCCTCGCTCCAGTGCACGCGCGCCTGGTCGAGCGACTGCAACTCGACGCCCGCGCCCGCGGGCCGCAGGATCTCGCCGATCTCGCGCGCCTTGTCGGAGCTGCGGGTGGCGAGCAGCAGCTTCGGGGCAGTCACCAGCCCAGGGCCGCCCGCTGGGCCGCGAACATCCGCGCCGTGCCCGCGAGCGCCAGGTCGAGCACGCGATCCAGGTCGGTGCGGGCGAACGTGCCGTGCTCCGCCGTCCCCTGCACCTCCACCAGCCGGTCGGGCTCCGCCACCACGATGTTGGCGTCCACGCCGGCCACGCGGTCCTCGGCGTAGGCGAGGTCGAGCCTCGCCTCGCCCTCGAGGATGCCGACGCTCACGGCCGCGACGAGCTGCCCGAAGGGGTTCTTCACCCCGGCGCTCCGGGCCAGCCACGCGCAGCCGTCGGCCAGCGCCACCGCCGCGCCGGTCACGGCGGCGGTGCGGGTGCCGCCGTCCGCCTGCAGCACGTCGCAGTCGAGCCGGATCGTGTGTTCGCCGAAGTCGAAGCCCGTCAGCGCGGCCCGCGCGCTGCGGCCGATCAGCCGCTGGATCTCCTGCGTCCGGCCGCCGGCGCCCTGGCGCTCGCGGGGCGTGCGCTCCGACGTGGCGCGCGGCAGCATCGCGTATTCCGCCGTCACCCATCCCTGCCCGCTGCCCTTGCGCCACCCGGGCACGCCCGTCTCCACCGACGCCGTGCACAGCACCAGGGTGCCGCCGAGCCGCACCAGGCACGAGCCCTCGGCGTACGGATTCGTCCCCCGCTCCAGCACCAGCGGCCGCAGCTCGGCCGCGCCCCGCCCGTCAGGCCGCGCCATCCCTGATCCTCGCGATCATTCCGGTGGTCGAGAAGCCGCCCTGGATCGGGAAGCGCACCACGCGCCCCCCGCGGGCCGTGACGACGTCCGCACCCACGATCTCGTCCGGGGCGTAGTCCGATCCCTTGACCAGGACGTCGGGTTGCAGCGCCGCGATGAGGTCGGCGGGCGTGTCGGTGTCGAACAGGACGATCGCGTCCACGCACGCCAGCGCGCCCAGGACGTAGGCCCGGTCGCGCTCGGCGTTGAGCGGCCGCTCCGGGCCCTTGAGGCGCCGCACCGACGCGTCGCCGTTGAGCCCGACGATCAGCGCGTCCCCCTCGCCGCGCGCCGCGACGAGCAGCGCCACGTGGCCGCGGTGGAGCACGTCGAAGACGCCGTTGGTGAACACCACCGGGCCGGCGACGCCGCGGCGCCAGGCCCGCGCACCTTCGAGGGAGAGGAGCTTGGCGGCGGGATCCGCTCCGGCCGCGCGCCCCGCCACTACAGCTCCGCCCGCGACTGCGGCTCGAAGTGGAAGTGGAGGACCCGGTGCCACACCAGCGCGTCCAGGGCCACGGAGTCTTCGTACTCCGCGTGGATATCGATCTCGCCGCGCGTCCGCTTGATGGTCCACTGCTTCGGCCCCAGCGGGAGCCCCAGCGTGTCCGCCTGCGCCACCAGGCGCTCGAGAATGGCCTGGTCGGTGAGCCCCGGCGCGAACGAGGCCTGCGACTTCACCTCGTCCTGCATCTGGTAGTACCGCCAGTACACGCCCGGCACGTTGCGGCCGACGTACACCGCAAAGGCCACCAGCACCAACGGAATCAGGCAGCCGAGGTGGGCCTTGCCCGCGACACCCCGCCGACGAGCTACCATTGGGACTGCGCTCCTTCCACGACCTGGGTGACGAGCTTGTCTTCGGCGACCTTGCGGCCGTCGGGTTCGGCCGGCGGGTTGTACTCCCCGTCCACCGTCAGACCGGTCTGCTGCCACAGCGGCTTACCCGCCTTGGTGTCGAAGATCGTCACGTTCACCGTGATCTGGACCCGCCGCCGCGTGACCGTGTAGTTGGCGCCGGGCGTGGTCTGGTACGACAGCGGAATGTCCGGCTCGTAGGCCGTGATCTCGCCGCGCACGATCGCGTCGGCCTGCGCCTCGCTCGCCGGGCGGAGGCCGAGGCGCGAGCCGACCGCGTTCTGCAGCGCGGTGAAGATCTCCTGGGTGAGCTCCGCTTCGCCGGTCCGGTTGTCGAACGGCAGCACAGCGACCGTCTTCATCGTCGCGGGCAGGCCGCCCCCGTGGAAGCTGTAGAGGCAGCCCTGCGCCGCGAGCGCGAGGACGAGCGCGGCCGCGCTACGGCCGGCGCCAGATCTCATCCGGAAACGGCCCACTGGCCTCCCGTCGGTCCACCGTCACGATGAAACGCATCGCGTGCTCCTCGTCCACCGCCTCCGCCCGTACGATCGCTCCTGCCGCGTCGCGGGTCAGCGCCAGCCGCGCGACGGTGCGCGACCCGCGCTGGGCCGTCGCGCCCAGCAGCAGGCCCTGGCGCAGCTCGAGCGTGGTCAGCACCCCGTCGGGGCGCGTGAAGCGCACCAACTCGCCCCCGTCGGGCCGCGCCCCGCGCTCGAACGCCGTGACGCCCGCCGGAAGCTGCACGACGCCGAACATGGCCCACACCGCCGCGCGGCCCGGGGCCACCTGCTGGGCCAGGCGCCCGGGTGCGGACCAGGCCGAGTCCCCGGCGAACACGAGGGTCGCCCGCCCGATCACGGGTACGGCGACGTCGAGCCGGAGCGAATCGGGAGGCGCGAGCCGCGCCGCGCCGCGGCCCGTCACCGGCGCGTCGCCCTCGTCGTAGGACCAGTGGAGCGCCACCAGCTCCCGGCGGGTGGGGAGCGTCGCCGCGGCCATCGCCTCCACGGAGGCGGCGCTCGCCGGCTCGAACCCGCCCAGCGGCACCGGCCCCGGCGGGGCGGCGCAGGCGGCGAACGCAACGCACGCCGCCGCGGCAAGATAGGAACCGCGCCGGAGCGCAGCAAGCACCGACGCCCCCGTCCGCACCGTCAGTAGTCGTAGCCGAACCACAGCGCCACGAACCCCCGGCGCTCGTAGTCGGACGGCAGCGAGTACAGATCCGCGGCACCGATCGAGTAGCGCCACCCCATGTCGAGGCGCAGCACCAGCGGCTCGATCACCGCCATGCGCAGGCCCAGGCCGTAGGACCCCAGCCAGCCGCGCTCCTCGGCCGCGACCGACCACGCGCGCCCCAGGTCCGTGAACACGGCGCCCTGCACTCCCGGCAAGCGCAGCTCCCCGAACGGGAGGCCCGCGGTCAGGAACGTGGTGACCGGGAACCGCCACTCGGCGTTGGCCATCACCGCGTGGTCGCCCGCGACGTACGAGTACTCGGGGTACCCGCGCAGCGCCCACGAGCCGCCGATCGCCACGCGCTCCGGGAACTCCCCGCCCGAGTAGAACGCGAAGGCCCGGAGCGCCAGCGCCGTCCGGAGGCCGGTGCGCAGGTAGCGGCGCGCGTCCCCCGCCACCAGCCAGCTGTCGAGCCGGGCGTTCTGGAGGTCGTTGACCACCCCCGTCGTGATCTCCGCGAAGGCGCCGTCGATCGGGCCCGTGCCGAGCCACACGGTGTTGTCGTGGACGTACGAGAGGTAGTTCGACGTGATCATGCCGCGGCGGTGCGGGAAGCCGATGGTGAGCGGGTCGGTCGCGAAGGTGTAGCTCGTCCGGTCCGAGTACGCGACCCCCATCTGCCCTTCCACCCGCGAGAACCGCGACAGCGGATAGCGCAGCGACACGAACCCGCCGTACGACGACTCCTGGTACACCTGGTCCAGGTCGCCCGCGTAGAAGTAGCCGCGCGTGCGGAACACGCCCACGCCCCAGTTGAGGCGCCGCGACTGGTCGAGGTAGAACGCGGCGCCGTTGAGGTTGTTGACCAAGTCGCCGACGCCGGAGCCCTCCTGGAACGACATGAGCGAGAGGATGATCTCGTGGTCGCCCAGCATGTCGCTGAGCAGGAACGTCGCGCCCTGCGCCGAGACGTAGCCCGGCGAGTACAGGGCCCCGCCGGCGGCGAAGTCGAGGGTGTAGTGCTGCTCGTAGCGGCCCGCTTCGGCGCGCGCCGTCGTGCTGTCGGCCAGCTCGGCCCATTCCCACGTCGCCGGCGCCGGCCGGGCGGCGAGGCTCACGGTGTCGTTGGTCAGCGAGTCGGGCTCGGGCGCGATCGTGTAGATGCTGAACGAGAGATCCTCGAATCCCGCCACCACGTAGCGGTGGGCCTCCGGCACCCACTCCGCGTCGAACAGGCCGCCCGGCACCGACGTCTCCTGCCGGCCCACGCCCGTGCTGTCCACCTCGTAGACGTCGAACGCGCCGCGCCGGTCCGAGCTGAACGAGATGCGGCCGGTGGCGGCCGACCAGCGCGGTCCCTCGTCGCGCCAGTCGCCGTACGTCAGGTAGCGGACGGCCCGCGTGGCCAGGTCGAGGATGAACAGGTTCTGGCCTCCGGTGACGCCGAACGGCGTGCGATCGGAGGCGAAGACGATCCGCGTCCCGTCGGGCGAGAAGGACGGATCCACGTCCTGGTAGCGGTCGGAGGTCAGCCGCTCCAGCTCCCCCGTCCCGACGTGCAGCAGGTACAGGTCCGAGTAGCCCGATATCGCGAGACCCGAGAACACCACCTCCTGCCCGTCGGGCGACCACGACGGCGACAGGATGGAGACCAGGTCGAGGAACTGGTAGCGGCCCGCGATGCGGTGGGTGCGCAGGTTCCAGAAGAACAGGGCGTCGCGGTCCTGGAACTTGCTGCTGAAGACCACCACGCCCTGCGGCGAGATGTCCATCCGAGAATCGAACGGGTGGAACGACTCGAATTCCGCGGTCCGCTCGCCCTCGACCTCCGTGCGCGCGTGGCCGCCGGTGAGCGGCACCGCGTAGATGTTGGTGTAGCCGGTCCGCGGCGAGATGTAGAGCACTTCCGTCGTCGAGTCCCCGGGCGGCGTCCACACGGCCGGCTGGATGGCCAGCGTCGCGAGCGGACGCGAGCTCAGCGCCAGGGGCCGCTGCTCGGAGACGCTGGGGTAGAAGCGCCGGCGCATGTCGTACTGCCACTCCGCCGTGATCTGTTCCAGCGTGCGGCCGAACACCGCGCGCACCAGCTCGGGAAACGTGTTGTACTGCCACGCGTCGTCGTACATCTGGACGATGCGCCAGTCGCCGTAGCGCGTGGCGAGGAAGCGCACCAGCGTCCCGCCGAGGGGATAGACGATC
This sequence comes from uncultured Gemmatimonadales bacterium, assembly GCA_963806755.1. Classification (GTDB taxonomy): domain Bacteria; phylum Gemmatimonadota; class Gemmatimonadetes; order Gemmatimonadales; family JACORV01; genus Fen-1245. Next base: position 137,138 of record CAWDZR010000023.1, on the reverse strand, counting down.
CCGCCGGACGCGTCGGCGAGCTGGTCGAGGGTGGGCAGCCGGCCCGCTACGGTGAGATCGCGCAGGATCATGTTGTCGCGCGAGTCCTCGCCGGCGGACCAGTATTCCGCCAGCCCCTCCTCCCACCACAGCGGGAAGTCCACGCGCTGCTGGCGCGGATGCAGGGTGTAGTCGAGGGTCAGGCTCGAAAGCTGGAAGACGTGCACCAGCTCGTGCCGGAGGCTGTGGCGGAACTCGGCGTAGCTCCCGGTGAACGGCACCGCGACGCGGCGCTTGAGGAACTCGGTGACGCCGAGCAGCGCCTCCGGCGGCACGAAGGGGAGGACGTTGGTCTGCTCGAAGTCCTGGTGGGACGCGTACACGACCAGGGGAATGCGCCGGTTCACGCTGTGCCGGAACTTCGCCTCCAGCACCACGTAGCTGGCCTCGGCGTACGACAGCGCCACCCGCGCCAGCTCCGCTTCCTCGGGATAGAAGTACAGGTCCACGTGCGGCCCCCGCAGCACGTGCCACTGGAAATGCCGGTACTGGATCTTGTTCTGGCCGAACGCGCCGAACTGCGCCCGCGCGGGCACCGCGCCCAGGGCGAGCGCGAGGACCGGGAGCACGACGAGGCCAACGAGGTTGCGGCGCATGGCCTACCGGGAAATCCGGCGGATGCGATCCCCCTGCACGATGCGGTCGAGGACGTCGTCGCCCTGGATGACGTGGCCGAACACCGTGTAGGTACCGTCCAGGTGTGGCTGGGGTGAGTGGGTGATGAAGAACTGGGAGCCGCCGGTGTCGGGCCCCGAGAGCGCCATGCCGACGGCGCCGCGGTCGTAGCGGCGGGGGTTGATCTCGTCGCGGATCGCGTAGCCGGGTCCGCCGTTGCCGTCGCCGCGGGGGTCCCCGTCCTGGACCACGAAGTCCGGGACCACCCGGTGCCAGCGGTCCCCGTCGAAGTAGTGGCGCCCCGCCAGGTCGAGGAAGTTCTGCACGGTGAGCGGGGCGTCGGCGGCGTACAGGATCAGGACCAGGGTGCCGCGGTCGGTCTCGACGCTGACCTGCGGCAACGCCCCGCCCTGCAGGGCCGGGAGCCACAGCCGGGACGCGATGTCCCGGTACTCCGAGGCGCTGCGGCCCGTCGCGACGGGAAAGACGTCGCCCCAATGCTGCGCCACGAGCGCCGTGCCGAAGCGCGCGGCGGCGTAGCGACGGACGAGGTAGTCGGGACTCCTGGGCACGGCCGCCAGGAAGCTGCGCGCCACCAGCGCCCGGGCCTCGGGACCGCCGTCGGCGAGGTCGGCCAGGGCGCCCACGGCGGCCAGGCGCACGTCGCTCTCCCGGTCCCGCTCGGCCGAGCGATACGCGGCGACGAGCTGGGGGACCAGGGCCGTGGCGCGTTCCCGGCCCAGCAGCTCGATGGCCGCCACCCGCACATACGGGTCCGGGCGCGCCAGCCGGTTTACCGCAAGGCGCAGCACGGCGGAGTCGCCCCGCGGCGCCGCGTCACCGAGCGACGTGAGGGCCGCGGCGACGACGCGCGCGTCGGAGTCCGCCGCCAGGGACGCGAGCGCCGCGCGCGCGGAGTCGGTGGCGGCGGTCGCGAGCGCCTCGGCGTACGCCGCCCGCAGCCGCCAGTCGGCGTCGGCCCCCCAGGCCCGCCCGGCGCTGACGGCCCGCGCGGGCGCCGCCTGCGCGAGGCCCAGGAGCGCGGCGCGGCGGACCGCGAACGACGCGCCGCCGGTGAACTGGTCCCCGAGCGCCTGGACCGCGCGCGTGCCGCCGAGGGCGCCGAGCGTGGCCATGGCCTGGACGACGGCGTTGGGATCGGCGTCCACCACGCGCGCCAGCACCGGCCCGGCCGCCCCCGAATCGCGGTAGGTCGCGAGCGCGCGCATCGCGGTGACGCGCACCTTGGGATCGGAATCGCTGACCAGGATCTCCAGCCGGCTCTCGAACGCCGCCCGCGGCACGCGCGCCGAGTCGGCCACGGAGGCGACCAGCCCCCGCGCCGCGTAGCTGCGCGTCTGCGGATCGGGGTCGGCCACCGCGTCGAGGAAACCGTTCGCCGCGGCGGCCAGGTGGAGCCGCGCCGCCGAGAACGCGGCGTCCTGTCGCCACACGCCGGAGCCGCTCGTCAGGAACTCCGCCAGCCGTGCCGCGGGGGCCAGGCGGCCCAGGCGCCACGCTTCCAGCAGCGCCCTCGCCGTGACCTGGTCCAGCGAGCCGGTCGGCGGGTGCCGCTGCAGGATGTCGTCGAGCGATCGCGCGGCCACGGGCCCGCCGATCTTGGCCAGCGCGGTCACCATCTCCAGCTGGTCGGGGGCCCCGGCGAGCGGCGGGAAGGCGTCCACGCGCCTCGCCAGCTCCGGGGCGGCGGACGTGTCGCCCAGCATGCCGAGGGCGAAGGCCGCGTCGGCCCGCGTCGTCGTGTCGGGGTCGTCGAGCAGCCGGAGCAGCAGCGGGGTGCCCGCCGGGTCGCCGATGCGCCCGATGGCGAGCGCGGCCTGGGCGCGGACCAGCGAGTCGGGGTGCCGCGCCGCGCGCTGCAGGGCCGACAGGTCGAACTGGCGCTGGTCCTCGAGCTGCAGCAGCTGCGCCAGGTCCGTGGCCTCGCTCAGTCCCTGCGCCGCGAGCGGCGCCGCGAGCGCGCCGGCCAGGAGCGCCGCGATCGCGGCGCCGGCCGTCCTATGCATGGATCAGCGCCTCGAGCCGCGCCAGCACGTCGGCGGGGAGCCGCGTCGGCCGGCCGTTCGTATCCACCGAGATGAGGGTCGTGGAGGCCGTGGCCAGCGCCGCGCCGTCGTCGGTCCGCTCCACGCGGTACCCGAACGCCAAGCGGCGCGAGGCCACGTCGGTGAGCCAGGCGGTCACGCGCACCGGGTCGTCGTATCGTGCGGACTTCGCGTAGCGCACCTGCGCCTCCGACACGGCCAGCCGGACGCCGCCATCCTCCAGGTCACGGTACCGGACCCCGAGGCGGCGCATATGTTCCGTGCGCGCCATCTCGCACCACGCCAGGTAGTGGCCGTGGTACGCGATGCCCATCTGATCGGTCTCGCTGTAGCGGACGCGGAACTCGACGGACGACGCGAGCCGCTCGGTCACGGCCCGTCGCGCCAGACGCCGAGCGCCTTGGCCCGATCGCGCGCGGCGGGCGTCACGAGGTACGGGCCGCCGGCGGCCACGACCTCGCCGCGCGACGCGAGCAGCGCCACGTCGCGCTCGGTCAGGAGCGGGCGCCGCCGCCCCGACGGGTGCTCGCCGCGCGCCGACGCCACGATCCGCGCCCGGTCGCCGTTCGCCACCTGCGCCGCGTTGGCTTCGTCCGCGTCGAGGTGCAGCTCGGTGGCGTGCGCCGGCCCCATCCGCACCACCACGTCGTGCAGCGTCACCCGCCGCCCGGCGGGGCCGCACTCGACCGCCACCACGTCGCCGTCCGCGACGCCCAGCGCCAGCGCGTCGCCCGGCGCGACGTGCAGGTGCCGCTGCGCCACGATCACGCCGGCCTCCAGCGCCACCGTGCCGGCCGGGCCCTCGAGGGTCACGCCGCCCGCCGAGCCCTCGAGCCTGCCCGACACCCGCACCGGCGCCGCGATGCCCAGCGCCCGCACGTCGGCCAACGACAGCTCCAGTTGCGTCTGCCCGCGCGCCGGCCCGACCAGGCGCACGCCCTCGATCTTCCCCGCCCGCCCCGCCACCGTCACCGTCTCCGCCGCGGCGTACTGGCCCGGCTGCGAGATCGGGCGCTTGGGCGTCGGGCCCTTCCCGGCGCCGAACAGCGCGGCGAAATCCTGCTCCGACACGTGGACGTGCCGGTTGGAGACGCCGATCGGCACCTCCCGCGCGCGCGTGGTGGTCGCCCGGCGCGCGGCCCCCGCCTTCGAGCCCGCCGGCAGCGGGGACGGCCCGCGGGCCGCCGCCGCCTGCCGCACCGCGGCCACCAGCGCCGGGTACTCGGTCCGATGCCGGGGATGTCCCGCGGGCCGCCGCACCGGCGCCACGTCCGGCAGGCTCTGCGCCGCGCCCGCCCACGCCGGCAGCGCGCCCGGCGTCGGCCGCCCCGGCGGCTCGGGCCGCACCGGTCCCGGCAGCCAGGCGCGGCCGCCCGCGGCCGCCAGTTGGCTGGCGATCTTCTCCGACAGGCCCTGCAGGTCGTCCGTGTTCATCCGTGACCTCGGTGCGATCCGTGCTCGACGAGGAACCGCTCCACGATCGCCTTCACGTCGTCAGGAGTCAGAGGCGGCGCGGCCGCGCGCTTCGTCGCCGCCTCGGGCGCCTGTTCTGATTTCCGTGTTTCCGATGCCTGGGCAACCGCTGGCAACTTGGCGTCTGGCAACTGCCCCGAATACTCCCGTATCTCCCTGGCCAATCTCTTGATGTTGAGGAGGTGCATCGGGCTGATGTTGTCGCTCGTGCTGCTCCCGCCGATGGTGCCCGGCCCCAGCGTCATGGCCGGGGCCAGCCCCGTGGTATACCCCACGGCCCCCAGCGCCGCCGTCGTGTTGACGAGAATGCGGAACGCCGGCTTCTCCTCGAAGAACCGCGCGATCACCTGCTCGTCACGGGAGTGGATCACGAGCGAGTGGCCCACGCCGCCGTAGCGCAGCAGCTCGATGCTCCGCTCGCAGCAGCGCTCCCACCCGTCCTCCACGTAGTAGGCCAGCACCGGCGAGAGCTTCTCGCGCGAGAAGAACTCGTCGGGCCCCACGCCGCGGCACTCGACCACCAGGGCGCGCGTGGCGGGCGGCACCCGGATCCCGGCCCGTTCCGCGATCAGCGTCGCGGCCTGGCCCACGATCGCGTGCGAGATCCCGCCGCTGCGCGGGTCCCGCACCACACGCTGCAGCTGCTCCAGGTCGTCGCCGACGACGAAGTGCGCCCCCTGCCGCGCCAGCTCGCGCCGCAGCGCCCCGTCCACCGGCGCGTCGCAGATCACGGAATTCTCGGCCGAGCACAGCACGCCGTTGTCGAACGCCTTGCCGCCCACGATGTCCTTCGCCGCCTTGGCGAGATCGGCCGTCCGCTCGACGATGGCGGGCACGTTCCCGGGCCCGACCCCGAAGGCCGGCTTGCCGGAGCTGTACGCGGCCCGCACCATGTCGGAGCCGCCGGTCGCCAGGATGACCGCGGTACGCTCGTGGTGCATCAGCTCGCGCGTGCCCTCCAGCGTCGGGTCGCCCATCGCGAGCACCAGGTCCTTGGGCGCCCCCGCCCCCACCGCCGCGTCGGCCATCACCCGCACCGCCTCGCCAATGCACTTCACCGCCCTGGGGTGCGGCGACATGACGATGGCGTTCCGCGCCTTGACGGCGATCAGGGCCTTGTAGATCGCCGTGGAGGTGGGATTGGTGGTCGGGATCAGCGCGGCCACCACGCCCATCGGGACGGCCAGCTCGGTGACCCCGATCTCCGGCAGGTCGCGGATGACGCCGACCGTCTTGAGCGGCAGGATGTAGCGGAGCACGTCGTCGGACGCGAACCGGTTCTTGAGGACCTTGTCCTCGTACCGGCCCATCGCCGTCTCGTCCACGGCCATGCGGGCCAGCCGCTCGGCCTCCGCCGAGGCCGCGTGCCCTATCGCCTCCACCACGCGATCCGTTTCGGCCTGCGTGGCATGCGCGAAGGCCCGCTGAGCCTCGTCGGCGCGCCGGACGAGGTCGCGGGCCTCCTGGACGGACGCGAGATCGCGATCCATCGGCATCAGCCGGGGCCGCCGCTAGGTCGCGTGCCCCAGCCGGCGGAACAGCGCGAGCAGCTCGTCGCGATTGGCGCGCGACAGCTCACGACCCTTGAGGGGGAAGTCCGGCGTGAGGCGCGCCCGATGGCGGAGGTCCACCACCTTCATGTCCCCGAGGCGCTGCGAGGCCAGACGCGCGGCGGTCGAGCCGCCGTCCTCGTCGTCGTCGTGCTCCAGCGCGTCCAACTGGGGATCGGGGCGTGGAATGACGTGCACCGACACCAGCTCCCCGACGCGCTCCGCCGCGGCCGCGCCGGCGTCCACCGCCGCCTTCACGGAGGCGACGTCGCCGGAAAAAAGGACCGTGACCAGGGCGGCGTCCACCCGCTCGGTGCCGAGCAGGGACACCGGCGCCGCCTTCAATCCGGCGTCGGCGGCCTCGATGGCGCCCACCAACCCCCTGGTCTCGATCAGGCCGAGGGCCTGCTCGGTCCAGGACATGTGGTTACTCCGAGGCGCCCTTCGGGAGGATCAGCTCGAGCTCCGCGTGCGGCCGCGGAATGACGTGGACCGACACCAGCTCGCCGACCCGCTCGGCGGCCGCCGCGCCGGCGTCCGTAGCGGCCTTCACCGCCCCGACGTCGCCGCGCACCATCACGGTCACGTATCCGCCACCGACCTTTTCCTTGCCGATGAGCTTGACGTTGGCGGCCTTGACCATGGCGTCGGCCGCCTCGATCGAGCCGACGAGGCCCTTGGTCTCAATGAGCCCAAGTGCTTCAAGTGGCATGGCTCCTCCGGGATGTAGCACGGATGGGGAACGTTCCGTGCTACGATAGGTGCTCCCGAGCCAAAAGTCAAATGCCGCAAACGCTTGCGCCCCTTCCCGGAGACCCGCATCTTGTCTCCCCGGTGAGCGCGGAGCGCGTGCTGGTGGTCGGGGATTCCCACCTCGGGTCGGCCGACCCGGGGGACCAGTCCGCGTTCCACGACTTCCTCTCCGCCGTGCCATCCATGGGCTCCCGCCTCGTCATCATGGGCGACCTGTTCGACTTCTGGTTCGAATACAAGTTCGTCATTCCCCGCCGACCCTTCGCCACCCTGGCCCGCATCGCGGCACTGGCGCAGGCGGGCATCGCGATCGAGGCCTTCGGCGGCAACCACGACCGGTGGGGCGGCTCGTTCTGGAGCCGCGACCTCGGCATACCCTTCCACCGCGAGGGCGCCGAGCTGGTGCTGTCCGGGCGGCGCAGCTGGGTCATCCACGGCGACGGGCTCACCGAGACCAAGCTCGGCGGGCGCATCATCCACCGCGTGACCCGGCACCCGCTCACCGTCGGGGCCTTCCGCGCGCTCCATCCGGACATCGGGTTCTGGCTGGCCAACCGGCTCTCGGGCGGGCTGGCCGAGGCCAACCGGACGCCCGAGGCGATGGACCGCGCGGCGGCGGCGCAGGAGCGTTATGCTCGCGCCCTCCTGGACCGGCGGCCGGAGCTGGCCCTGGTGCTGATGGCCCACACGCACCGTCCCCGGCTCGTGGAGCACCGGCCGGGGCGTTTCTATCTGAACGCGGGACAGTGGATGAGCGACAGGAGCTATGCTGTTATAGATGAGGCAGGCATCCGATTGATGAAATGGCCGGCAAAACCATGAGAGGTAAGAAGTTAGAGGCGAGAGGTTGAGGTGAGGGGTGAGGGGTCGGACGGCGTGAGAAGTTGGCCGCACCCTCTCACGCTCTTTCACCTCTCACTTCTCACCAAGCCCTCTCACCTCTCACCTCTCACCCCTCACCGATCACCTTCAGCTCCACATCCCTGACGCGCTCTCCCAGAAATCGCTTCCCAACCGTAACAAACTGTTTGGGCGCGTCGCTCACCACGAAATGCACCTTCCCCGCCGAGGTGGTGGGCGCGTGGAGCGTCGAGGCCGCCAGCTCGCGGGACACGGCCGCCGCGGTCTCGTCCGCGCTGTCGATGAGCGCGATGGTCGGCCCCAGGAGGCTCGAGAGGAGCGGCTTGAGCAGGGGGTAGTGGGTGCACCCCAGGACCAGGGTGTCGATGTCGTGCGAGCGCAGGGGGGCGAGGTATTCGTCGGCAATGAGGCGGGTCGCCGGGTGGTCGAGCCAGCCCTCCTCCACCAGCGGCACGAACAGCGGGCAGGCCTGCGACACCACCTGGACGCCGCCGTTCGCCGCCTCGATGGCCCGCCCGTACGCGCCGCTCGCGATCGTCCCCGCCGTGCCGATGACCCCGATGCGGCCGCCCCGGCTGGCGGCGACCGCCGCCCGCGCGCCGGGCTCGATCACGCCCTCGACCGGCACCGGCGAGACACGCTTCAGCTCCGCGAGGGCGTGGGCGCTGGCCGTGTTGCACGCCACGACCACGAGCTTCACGTCCCGGCCGAGCAGGAAGTCGAGGATCTCCCGGCTGTAGCGCCGCACCGTCTCCGGCGACTTGTTGCCGTACGGCACCCGCGCCGTGTCGCCGAAGTAGATCAGCGACTCGTGCGGCAGCTGGCGCATGAGCGCGCGCACGACCGTGAGCCCGCCGATGCCCGAGTCGAAGACGCCGATGGGTCGGCGGTTCACCGGATGGGCACCTCGAAGCCGATGCCGGTCGCGCCGCCCGGCAGCGCCCGCGCCTTCAAGGCATGCGGGAAGTCGTACAGGTTGGCCGAGACGTACGCCTCGGCCGCGGCGAAGAGGTGGTTGAACACCAGCAGCGCGAGCCAGTCTTCCCTCTCCTGCGTGTGCGACTTGACGAACTTGCCTCGCGCCCGGGCGTAGTCGAGCTGCCACTGCGCCTTCCACACCATCGTCACGCAGACGCCTTCCCACAGCAGGAACAGCCCGCCGGTCACGTTGCGCTGCAGCCGGGCCTGCCCCCAACCCGGCAGAACCATCGAGCGGAGGAACGCCCCGGTCGGCGTGATGGGCGCCACCGGGCGCACCGAGTCGCCCTCGGAGCGCCGCGGGGGGCGCGCGGCGGCGGTCGTGTCCGTGTCGGCCGGCGGCGCGGGCGCGGGCCGCGCGGCGGGCGCCGGCGCGGGCGAGGTCGGGTTCTGCGCGGCCAGCGGCGCGGCCGCCAGCGCCAGCGCCAGGGCCAGGGCCCAGCCCTTCACCGTCCCTGCCCTGCCAGCACGCGCAGCCGCCTCGCGCCGAGCGTGACCTCGATCTCGCGGCTCGGCGGCTCGCGCAGCTCCCCGTCCAGGTGCAGCAGGAGCGGCGCGTCGGGAGAGCGGATCGTCAACGTGGGGGTGCGGAACAGAGATACCTCGTCGAGCGTCACGTGCGTCCCCTTCAGCACCCGCGGCACGTGGCGGAGGAACTTGAGAAGCCCCACCTTGCGGATCAGGCACACGTCGAGCAGGCCGTCGGCCGGGTCCGCGTCGGGCGTGAGGTAGAAGCCGCCTCCGGCGCTCACGCCGATCGAGCACTCGAGCATCATCATCGGGCCGGTCTCGCGATGCACCAGCGAGGTCACGTCGAGCAGCGGCGCGCGGAACGTCACGAAGGTCTTGTACACCGCGACGACGTAGACGGCGAGGCCGCGCAGCCGCGTGAGCTTGTCCGCCTGGCGCACCACCTCGGCGTCGAACCCAATCCCGAGCGAGTTCGTGAAGTACTCGCCGATCACCTGCCCCACGTCGAACAGCCGCTCGACGGCCGCCGCCATCCGCGCGGCGGCGGCTTCCGGCGCGAGCTTGAAGACGCCGAGCAGCTTGGCGAAGTCGTTCCCGGTGCCGATGGGGATCGTGCCGAGGGCGGGCCCGGTGGCGCCGTCCGCCGCGGGCGGGCCCTGGAGCAGGCCGTTCGCGGTCTCGTGCAGGGTGCCGTCGCCGCCCGCGCAGATGACGCGCGCCACGCCGGCGGCCGCGGCCTCCCGGCCGAGCGTGACCGCGTGACCCGGTCCCGTGGTCTCGACGAGGTCGAAGGCGATGCCCGCGCCCCGGAGCGCGCGCTCGATCCTGGGCCGCAGCTTGCGGCCCAGCCCGCGACCGCTGGCGGGATTGAGAACGACGAGCGTCGTCGGCACCGTGGCCCCGAACCTAGCACCGGCGGCGCGTCCTGAGAAGCACGCCAGCTACTTCGTCATCGCGTGGCGACCCGACATCGAAGCGTGTGGGCACTGCCCGGCAAGCCTCGCGGTGCGCGTCCCGCGCGCCTGCGACACACGCGGCGTGTGACCGAGGCCACACGCGCCGCGACGCACCGATCACGGCCGTGACCCGCGGCGGCCGCGCCCTGTCTGTCCAGAAACGAGAACCATACAGGAGGAAGCGATGAGCACCAGTCACCGTGGACCGTTCGCGTGTGTGTGCCTCGCAGCGGCGCTCGGAGCAGCGGCCCCGTCGTTGCGCGCCCAGGAACCAGCCGGCGCGGCCCGCCCCGACTCGGCGGCGCGGCGGGAGGAGAACGTCAAGCGCGAGCGCTCGGGCGCGGGTCTCCGCGTCGGGACCTGGATGGTGTCCAACCTCGCCAACCCGAGCGGCACCACGTCGTCGGCCATCCCTGCATTCGAGGCCTACTGGCAGAAGGGCCTGGACCGGCACCTGGCGATCGAGACGAGCGCCGGCCTGTGGCACCGCCAGCAGAGCTCCGGCTCCGGCCCGACGGCCGAGACCGTCGGCAGCTTCGTGGTTCCGCTGCTTACCACCATCAAGCTCTACCCCTTCACCGGCCCCGAGCAGGCGCTCGAGCCGTTCATCAGCGCCGGCGTCGGATTCGCGATGGGCCTCGAGAAGCAGAACACCGTGAGCGGCGGCCTGCTCGGGGGCGGCAACGCCAACAGCGGCCTCAATCTCATCGCCGGCGTGGGCCTCAAGGGCGGCGCCGGCGTGGAGTATCGCTTCAGCCGGTCGTTCGGCGTGGGCGCTTCGCTGACGTACCAGTGGATCCTGTTCGCCCAGGACGTCGGCGGACAGGGCGACTACAAGGGCTTCGGCCTGTTCGGGGGTCTGACCTACCGGTTCCAGTACTGAGGTGCGGCGCGCCGCAGCGGGCGCGTCCAGCGGTGCGACCACAGCTCGGAGCACCCGGTGCCGGCGTAGTACAGCAGGCCGAAGGCCATGAGCTTCTCCGGATGCGCTGCCCACAGCGCCACGCCGACGACGCGCTGGGCGGCCATCGCGGTCGGGGTGAGTCCGAGCGGCGGCAGGGAGATCACCAGCGGGGCGAAGCACGCCAGCATGTACATCACCATGGCGGCGGCCCAGCCGTCCTTGACGAAACGCACCTGGTCTTCGCTCGGGACCTGTCCGACCACGACGCCGAAGAGACGGTTGAGGGAAAGTCCCCAGAACGTCGCGACGGGCCACCAACTGCGGAAGCCAATCGAGACCGCTGCCGCGAACACCGTGTAGAACCCGGCGAAGGCGAGCACCGCCGCCGCCCGCTCCGCGCGGTTCACGCGTGCCAGCGCCACGCTGCCCATGAAACCGGATGCCTGGATCACGACCAGCTCCATGAGCAGCATCATCAACAGCCCGTTCACGATCCCGTGGCCGAAGGTGCCCGGCGCGAGCCAGGTCACGAGAAAGGCCGCTGCCAGCGCCAGATCCGGCAGCGCGTTGAGGAGCGCGGGGAGCGGGATGGGCCATGGCCGCGCGCCGCGGCCGGCCCGCGCGGGGCCGTTCAAGGCCACCCAACCGCCATGGCGCCCCCGGGTCGCGGCGACAGCGCCAGCGCCGCCAGGGACGACACCGTCGCGTCGGCGCCGGAGAGCGCCTCGGCGCGGTGCGTCGTGAGCAGGGTGATCGTCCGGATCCCCGCGGCCAGGGCGGCGGCGAGGCCCGTGGGCGAGTCCTCGCACGCGAGGCAGTCGCCGGGCGACATGCCGAGGCGCGCGGCGGCTGTGAGATAGGGTTCCGGGTCCGGCTTGCCGCGCCGCACGTCGTCGGCGGTGACGAACACCTCCGGGATCGGCAGGCCCGCGGTCCGGAGGCGCAGGGTCGCGACCGCGCGGCTTCCCGACGTCACGACCGCCCACCGGCCGGGGCCGAGCGCCGCCACCAGCGCCGCCGCTCCGGGCGCCACGCAGAGGCCGCGCGTCTCCGTCTCCTCCATCCGGTCCATGACCGCGGCCTCGGCGGAGGCATCGAGCGCTGGCGCCACCAGCCGGAGCGTGTCCGAGATGCGGCGCCCGTGCGCCACGGCAAGGAACGGCGCCGCGTCGAGCCCCCGCTCCGCCGCCCACGCGCGCCACACCAGCTCGACGCACTCGCGCGAATCCACGAGCACCCCGTCGAGATCGAACAGAATGGCCCGGCACAGGGCGCTGGGCATGGCCGGCGGCTCCTCGCGGCGGCAGGGAGTGCGTGCGAACCGAGGTGCGCGAGGCCTGAATCTAGCGAGCGGCTTGCTACGCGGCCGGGTACGGCGGGAACACGCGCTGGTGCGCCTTGCGCTTCTGGTGCGCGCGCGCCAGCTCGAGGAAGACGCCGAGGTCGCGATCGAGGTCTGACTCGGTGCCATCGAAGTAGAAGTTGCGGATCGGCAGGCCGCCGAGGTCGCGGCTCAGCCGCGGATACACCGCCTCGCACACGATGCCGTTCATGCAGCTGAACGGGCTGATGTCCACGATGCCGTCCACGCCCTTGTGCGCCAGGTGCACGATCTTGCCCATGCTGACGACCATCTCGCCGAACGCGCCGCTCTGCGGCAGGTAGGGCCGGCCGCCGGCGAGCAGCGCCTCGATCTCGGGCTCCTCGCAGCCCCGGAAGTCCTCGTGCACGACGTCCATCAGCCGGTGCTCGTCCCGGCCCTGGACCCAGTGGCGGACCCGCGCCCCCAGGTGCTGCAGGGTCCAGACCTGCCGGCGCAGGCGGAACTTACGGAACCGGTCGGAGTTCGTGTACCAGATCCACTCCGCGATGTCCGAGATCCAGGCCTCCGCGCCCTGTGCCTCGAGCCGCCGGACCGTGTTGTCGTTGGAGAAGTCGTTGAGGCGGCAGAAGATCTCGCCCACGACGCCGATCAGCGGCCGGGAGCGGTCGCGCCGCGCGGGCAGGGCGCGGAACCGGTCGCGGGAGCGCCGGATTGCCGCGCGCAGTGCCTCGAGCTGCGCCGCCGCGGCGTGCGGCCCCCACTCGAGCGTCTCGCACAGGTCACCGAGCGACGCCTCCGTCACGCGGTCCGTCGCCCCCGGCTCCAGCTCGTACGGCCGGTACATGAGCTGCAGCTTGCGGACGATGTCCGCGGCCACCAGGCCGCGCCACGCGGTGCGGAACAGCTCGTTCGCGACGTCGCCGACCCCGGCGTAGCCGTCTTCGCTGCTCGGCGACAGCACCTGCGCGCCGGGGTAGCCGGCGTCGTCGAGCACCTGGCGCAGGAACGGCGCGTACTGCCCGAACCGGCACGGCCCGGTGGCGGTCGGCATGAAGAAGACGACGCGCGAGGGATCCACGCCGGGCGTCTCCAGCACCTTGATCGAATCGCCGACGGTGATCTTGGCCGGGTAGCACTCGTCGCCGGACGTGTGGCGGGCGCCGAGCTCGAGCGTGCGGCCGTCGGAGGGCGGAATGGCCTGCCCGTCGATGCCGTGCGCGCGCAGCGCCGCGGCGAACACCCGCGCGCTCCCCTCCGCCATCGGGGCGATGAAGACCTGCTTGCCCTTCAGCGGCTGGCGGTCAGCGCCGGCCGTTCGCCCGGGGGCTCGTAGCATCGCAGAATGCCCTTGCTGTCAAGGTACGCCTCGCACCGCGTCATGTAGCCGGCGTCGTTCCCGTGGCCGTCGAACTCGAGCACGAGGAGCGGCGCGCCGGCGGCGCGCCGGGCGAAACGCTTGATGTAGGAATCGGGGCCGCACTTGAAGTTGGAGATGTACACCACGTGCAGGTTGGGGCGCGCCGCGGCCTCGCGCGCCGCGGCCAGGATCTTCCGGCCCGACGTCCAGTACATATTGGCCTGCAGGTCCGCGACCGCCTCCTCGCCCGTCACCAGGAAGTCGAGGGGGATGACGTTGGCACCGTAGCGGTGCCGGAGCTTGCGCGGAATGTCGCAGCTGATGCTGCGGTCGTAGAGGTTGTAGCTGCGGCCCATCAGCACCAGGCCCGGTTCCCCCGTCGCGTCCAGGACCTCGAGCGCGCGGCGGCCCGCCGCCAGCAGCTCGTCCCGGAAGCCGCGCTGCGCCGCGTACGCGGCGTCCACCGCGCGGTCGCTGGCGGCGCGCGAGACACCGAGGCGGCGCATCGTCTCGGCCAGGGCGCCCTTCACCTGCACGGGCCCGATCTGGAAGTGCAGCGTCGGGATCAGGAACCGCGCCTGGTGCGGCTCCAGGGCCGGCGACGCGCGCAGCACGTGCGGCAGCGTGGTGTTCCACGGGCAGTAATGCGACTCGAGCGTGGAGCCGGGCTCGGATTCGGCGTCGGCGATGTTGGGCAGCAGCACGTAGTCCACGCCCGCCTCGAGCAGCGCCTGCACGTGCCCGTGCGCGACCTGGATCGGGTAGCACGGCTGGGCGATCGCCAGCTCCACACCCGCCGCCGCGATGGCAGGATCGGTCGGCGGCGAAAGCACCGGCTCGAAACCCAGCTCCACCAGGTAGCGGTGCCAGAACGGAAGGCGGTCCGACGTCGGGATGCCACGCGACAGGCCGATCCTGAGCCGGCGCGCGCCCCCGGCGGCCGGAGCGGGCGGCGCCGTCAGCTCCGCCAGCCGTCGCTCGCGCAGCGCCAGCAGGTCCTCGATCACGGGCTTGCGCCCCGTCGCCGACGGCCGGCGGAACTTGTCGGAGCACTTGTCGCCCCAGTAGCTCCGCTGCCCCTCGATCACGAACTCCTTCATGTCGCACAGGTTCGAGCACGCCTTGCACACGAAGTCGCGCGCGGTGAACCGCAGGTGCGCCAGGTCGTAGCCCCGGAACCGCGTGCGCCCCGCGGTGGCCCGGTGCCACTCGCGCGCGATCAGCGCCATCCCGATCGCGCCGATCACGCCGTTGTGCGGCGGCACGATGATCCGCTTGCCCAGCAGGCCGGCGAACGCCGCCGCCACCGCGTCGTTGTACGCCGTGCCGCCCTGGAAGAAGATCACGTCGCCGATCTTCCGGCCGCGCACCACGCGGTTCAGGTAGTTGAGCGCGATGGAGTAGCTCAACCCCGCCAGCAGGTTCGGCACGGCCTCGCCCTTGTGGAGCCAGCCGGTCACGTCCCGCTCCATGAACACCGTGCACCGCTCCCCGAGCCGGGTCGGCGAGGGCGCCGCGAGCGCCAGGCGGGCGAACTCGTCCTTGACGCTGATGCCGAGCTTCTCCGCCTGCTCCTCGAGGAACGAGCCGGTGCCGGCGGCGCACGCCTCGTTCATGGCGAAGTCCACCACCACGCCGTTCTCGATCGAGATGAACTTCGAGTCCTGCCCCCCGATCTCGAAGATCGTGTCCACCGGGGCGATGCCCAGCGTCCGGCACACCCGCCAGGCCCCGGTCTTGTGGGCCGTGATCTCGTCGTTCACCACGTCCGCGCCCACGTACTCGGCGATCAGCTCGCGGCCCGAGCCCGTCGTGCCCACGCCCCGGATGTCGAGCCTCGCGCCCCAGCGCTCAGCGACCTCCGTGAGCCCCTCCTGCACCGCTTCCATCGGCCGTCCGGCCGTGCGCAGGTAGATCTCGTGGATCAGCGCCCCGGCCTCGTCCGTGACCACCACGTTCGTCGAGACGCTGCCGATGTCGATGCCGAGGTAGGCGGGGATCGGCCCCGTCCCCTCCGGGGCGACGTACGGGGCCACGCGGTGGCGCAGCAGCTCGACGTTGGCCATCGAGAGCACCGGGGTGGCCTGCGCGGGCTGCTCGATACCGACGTGCTGCCGCAGCCGGTGGATGTCCCTGAGGCTCCGCTTCTGGGTCTCGGCCGCCTCGAGCATGGCCGCCCCGATGGCGCCGCACCACGCGTAGTGCTCCGGCACGATCAGCGCGTCACCGAGCTTGAAGGCGAGCCGCAGCGCCTCGAGAACGCCGGCGTTCTGCGACACGGCGCCGATCAGGGCGACCGGCGGCACGACCTTGCGGCCCTTCACGACGCTGCCCTTGAAGTTCCGCGCCACCGCATCGCACAGGCCGCGGAGGATCTCGGCCGGGGTGTGCCCCTTCTGCTGGGCGTGGATCATGTCGCTGCGGGCGAACACCGAGCACCGCCCAGCGATCTGGGCCGCGGTCGCGGCGGTCCCCACCACCGCCCCCACTTCCTCCACCGCGTACCGCATGCGGAGCGCCTGCTGATCGATGAACGACCCCGTGCCGGCGGCGCACTCGCCGCTCCGGTCGTAGTCCACGATGTTGGCGCCGTCGAGCCGCAGGTACTTCGAGCTTTCCCCGCCGAGCTCGAACACCGCCCGCACGTCGGGATGAAAGGCGGCCATCATCCGCGCGATGGCCTTGAATTCGTTCTCGTAGAACAGGCCGAGGATCTGCGCGATTCGGCGGCTCCCGGAGCCAGTCACGCGGATGCCTTCGATCCGCTCCTCGCTCACGCCGTCGTAGAGCTCGCGGAGCAGGTCGTAGGCGCACTGCGCAGGGCTGCCCGCAATGCGACGGTACTCGGAGAGAACCAGGGGCTGGTCACCGAGGGACACCAGACGGAACGTCGGGCTGCCCGCGCACAGCGAGGCCAGCGCCGCCCGGTCGTCCGTGCTCCCGAGCGCCGCCAGCTTGATGGAGATGGCGCCGATGTCGAGTCCGAGATTGATCCCCATGCGCCTCGACTCCAGTCTCCGCCGCCGCTCCCGCGGCCCAACGGCATACCGGTATCAATCTGGGGGTTGGGCGTCAATCGGGCGTCAGGAGACCGCCCGCCCGAAGCATCGGTCGAAGGCCGACGTCAATTGTCGGAGATGCAAATCGCATGCCGCTTGGGGATGCTCGAGGGCGTGGCCCCGTCGCCGCCGGGCGGCGACGGGCCGGCCTCAGAGGCTGCGCGAGTCCGGCGGTTGGTGGCGCGGGGTGGGCCTCGCTTGCTCGACCAGCTTGTCCGGCGTCACGAGGAACCGGACCGACGAGGACGCGGAGGGACAGCAGTCGCGGTCGCCCGGCAGATAGTTGTCGAAGTCCACGACGACGTACCGGCCGTCGATCGAGACGCTGGTCGGATACCGCTCGCCGTAGTCGTGGCCGATGTCGTCGATCTCGACGACGAGCGGGGCGCGCCCCTCGCGGGTGCTGAGGAACACCATCAGATAGCTCTCGTCGTCCGCGCCCTCCGACGACGGCTCGAGGTTGAAGGTCACCGCGAAATCGTCGAGGGAGTCGCCGTCAATGTCGTCCACCGCGTAGTGCCGGTCCTCGCAGTCCTCGTCCGCGTCGCGCTGCCTGGCGACGACCGCGATCGCCGCCTCCACGTCCGAATCGGCGAGCTGGCACCATGGGCCCGCGCTGGCCCGCGCCGTGTCCTGCGTGGCGGAGTCGCGCGCGGCCGGACCCGCGGTCCGTGGTGCGGCGCTCCGTTTCGGGGCGCAGCCGGCGACGAGGAGCGCGAGCAGAACGGCGGGTGCGGCACGGACGGTCATGGCCCCTTGGCGTGAGCGTCGGCGCGGGGGCCTGACGAGGGCCCGCCCCAGCTCCAGGGCCTGCCGCTCGGCCGCACGGCCCACCTCCGAGTCCGCCTGCATCGGCGTGCGACGCATGGGCGACGGCGTCGTCACGACGAGATAGCCATGACTGGCCAGGTACTCGGCGACGACCGCCTGATCGATCGCTCCCTCCTGATTGCCCTGGACGCCTATGGACGACCAGAAACCTAGGGGCCGCGCCAACAAGCGCAATTGCCGGAAGCCACCGGCAATGGTCTCGCACCTCCCCGGGTGGCGGGAGCTTCATTGCGCAGCTTGAGACACCCCTCCCGCGCCCTCGAACCAGCGGACGATGGGGTAGGCGGCGTGAGCGCGAGGGTTGCGCCTTGGAAGGAAATGAACCACGCCGCCCCTCTCCTCCTTCCCGTACCGCCGCTCAATGCGATGGCGCGGGAGTTCCATCCGACCATTTGTCGACCGGGATCAGGAACTCCGTGGCGATCGGATCCAGCGTGTCCCGGTGCAGCAGGATCGGCGAATTGGCCGCGTTCGCGCCCCAGTCGGGCCTCGCCGCGTTCGGAAACTCGAACATCAGATGCGGCAGCCATTGCTCGGCATCGGGTCCGATGCGTTGCAGTCTCGACAGCATGTAGGCCATCGCGCCCGGTTCCGGGCTCGGCAACTCGTGCGCCGCGAACGACGCCCGGATGCTGTCGAGGATCTGCTCCTGCGATAGCCCGGCCAGCGCGAGCTGGGTTCTCTTGTAGGCCACCGGGAGGATCGAGCGCGCCGCGGCCGCGTTGTAGCAGACCGGCGAGCGATTCCGGGGGTTCCAGAAGCCCGAAGCCGGGCCGTCGAACGGCGATCCCCATGAGCGCCCGACCAGGCAGACGAAGCCGTTGCGGCCCTCGACCGCCCGTTCGTAGCCGGCCTGCCCGAGCACCATGACCGTGGCGTCGTCCGAGATCTCTTTCGGCGCCGCGGTTCGCGCCAGGGCGACCTCGGCGCTCCGATCGGGCATGAGGTACTGGTCGAGGGACGCCATGCGCGGGTACGCCGGATCGCCCTGCGCCACCGCCGCGGGTGCGACGCCGAGGGCGATCGCGAGCACGGCGAGTCCCGCCAATGCCACACGTGGGGTTCCGTCCGACATAATCCTGCCTCTCATGAGCAACGCCATCGTGACACGCTCCACGTCTCACCTCCCGGTGCACGAGTTCTCCAGCAGGGCGGCCCTCGCGAAGGCGATCCGAGGCAGAAAGCCCGACCAGATCTCGGAACAGAGTCCTTCGAGCAGCTGCAACTCTTTGAGCGCGTCGCGGGGCCGGGCACCCATCGTCACGCCGATGACGGTCCGGCCCGGCGAGCTCCTTCCGGTGGCAAGGAGCGCGCGGCGCTGCCCGTGACCAGGTGAGGATTTAGTCGAATACTCAGATGGGGATCAACGCGACGAAAGGAGCCGATGCCACGGTTCACAAGACGGTAACATCGGCGCCGACGGCCCGGCGGTGCCAGGCCTTGCTCCCCTAGTTCTGTTGAAAACCCCTGCGGGAAGCACTAATTGAACCACTAACTGCGCGCACCAGATTGGTCAGTTTCCGCTACAAGGCATGGCGGGAGCGTGTGGGAATCGAACCCACCAAGGCCCGCGTAGCGGGCCCCAGGCAGTTTTGAGGACTGCTCAAGCCACCAGGCCCGATCCGCCCCCGCGCCTTCTCGATGCTGCGTCCGCCCCAACTATCCCCCATCGGCCACCCCGAGTCAACGGGATGGTCGTGCGACGGCATCGGGCGACGTCGTTGCAGGGTTCGTGTCGCGGAAGCGGCCTCAGGCCGCCGTCATGCGGATCAGGGCCTTGATCGCACGCCGCTCGTTCATGGCCTGGTAGGCCTCGACGATCCTCTCGAGGGTGGTCTCGAAGTCGAACACCCGGCCCGGGTTGATGCGGCCCTCGAGGACGTCGCCCAGCAGTTCGGGAATGTAGGTGCGCGCCGGCGCCACGCCCCCGCGCAAGTCGATGGTTCCGTAGACGACCTTGTCCATCACGCGGAACGTGACCGCGTGGGGCGCGCCGATGGCACCCACCACGGAGCCGGGTCGCGCGATGTTCATGGCCGTCTCGAGCGACTCGCCGGGGAGCGCCGGCGGCCGACCGCAGCAATAGACCATTGCCCAATATCCGAGGCCAGGAGTCGGGTTACCGTATGCATTGACCGTAGTTCAACATGCCGTTCGCGGAAGCTTGGCATTCTGCCGCCCGAAGATGCAGATTCACCGTAGCAGGTAGCCCGCAACCCTCAGGGGGAAACCGTGGAGCCAACGACGGCACAGCGCCGCAGTGGCGATCGCCGCCGCCTCTGGGACCGGCGTGCGCCCATCGAGCGCCGCTCCAGCGAGGAACGGCGCGAAGGCCCGCGCCGCAGCTCGACGCAGTCCACCGCCGGCGAGCGCCGGTCGGGCAGCGATCGGCGCAGCACCGACCGGAGGGGGTCGTTCGCCGCCGAGCGGCGGAGCGCCGCGTCACGCCGTCGCCGGGAGCGGCGCAGCACCACACCCGTCCCCTATACCGCCGCGCAGGTCGCCGAGCTGACCACGCGATTCGCCGCCGAGGGCCAGGTCGTCTGCCCGGCGTGCAACGGGAACCGGTTCACCCTCGGTCCGGCCCGGCACGACGGGCCCGCCGCCGGGCGCCTCGCGCTCTGCCTCGGCTGCCGGCGGGGGGCCGTGATCCCGGTGGCCAACGCGGCCAGGGTCCTGCTCATTTCCGAGGTCGTTCCCCTGCGCAACCTGCTGCGGGAGATGCTGGTGGGTGGCGGCCACGAGGTGGTCGAGGCGGACGATGCGGCGGTCGGACTCGACGCCTATCAGGCGATCCCGGCCGACCTCGTGATCGTGGACGTGCTGGGCACCGGTCGGCTGCAGGCGCCGGAGTTCATGCGCCGGATGCGTGGCGAGTTCCCCGACGCGCGCATCGTCGCGCTGGCCGGGCGATCGTCGTACGCCGGAGTGGACCCGGCGCAAGTGGTCGAGGGACTGGGGGACGTCCGGACGGTCCGCGTCCCGGTGTCCCGGGAGACGCTGCTCAAGACCGTCCAGGAGCTTCGCGGCTAGGGCCGGACTCCGGCGCGGCGGCGGGTGGGGGCGGCCCCGCCGCTACAGCAGGGCGATGACGTCGATCTCCACCAGCGCGTTCTTGGGCAGCGTCTTCACCGCCACGGTGGCGCGCGCCGGCCGGTGGTCCCCGAACGCTTCCGCGTACACCTCGTTCATCCCCGCGAAGTCGTTCATGTCGGCCAGGTAGACCGTCGTCTTCACGACGTGCCGGAAGCTGCTGCCCCCTTCCTCCAGCACCGCCGCGATGTTCTGCAGCACGCGCTCCGTCTGCGCCTTGATGTCCCCGCCCACGATCTGCATCGTGTCCGGATCGAGCGGGATCTGGCCCGACGCGAACAGGAACCCGCCTGCCGTCACGGCCTGGCTGTATGGGCCGATAGCCTGCGGCGCATGCCGCGTCGCGACGCTCTTGATGTCACTCATGCCGACCCTCTCTCCGTTCGCGCCCTGTGCCCCCGTGCCCCTGTGCCCCCGTTTACAAGGTACCCAGTCCGAACAGCCGCCGCGCGTTGGCGGCCGACACCTCGGCGACGTGCTCCGGCGTCGCGCCGCGCAGCTCGGCCAGGCGCGCGGCCGTGGCCGCGACGAAGGCCGGCTCGTTGCGACGGCCGCGGTGCGGCGCCGGCGCCAGGTAGGGCGCGTCGGTCTCCACCAGCAGCCGGTCGTCGGGCACCGCCTCTACCGCCCACGCCCGGTCCCAGCTTCTGAACGTGACCATCCCGCTGAACGACACCAGCAAGCCACGGGCCAGCCCGGCCTCGAGGACCTCGCGGTCGGCGCTGAAAGAATGCAGGACGCCAGTCAGCCCCGCCGGCGCGTCCGCGATGAGGCGCGCGGTGTCGAGATCCGCTTCGCGGGAATGCACGACGACGGGCTTCTTGAGCGACGCCGCCTGCGCGAGGTGCCACGCGAACGCCTCGCGCTGCACGTCGCGCGGCGAGCGCTCGTAGTGGTAGTCGAGCCCCGTCTCGCCGATCGCGACCACGAGCGGGTCGGCGAACTGCGGCAGGAGGCGGGACGCGGCGTCCGGGAACCGGGATGCATGGTGGGGGTGGAGGCCGGCCGTGGCGGCGACGCGGGGCGTCTCGGCGGTCGGGACGGCGTGCGCCCGGGCCAGCGCCAGGCACAGCGCGGTCTCCTCGACGTCGTCGGCGACGCACACCACCGCCTCGAGGCCGGCGGCGCGCGCACGCGCCAGGACATCGTCCCGGTCGGCGGCGAACGCGCCGTCCGCCAGGTGGCAGTGCGAGTCGATCAGGCTGGCGGGCACGGGGGGGGCACGGGGGCACAGGGGCACGGGGCACTGAGGTTCCCCCGGTGCCGTCCGGCCACTCGCCGTCGCTCGGTTGCTCCCGGCTACGGCCGCGCGACGGGTTCGCGCGGGGCCGGCGCCGGGACGGGCGCGACCGTCCGGGCCGCCGCGCCGGCGGCCGCCACCCGGGCACGCACGCCGCGCGCGTCCTTCCCCGGCCAGCGGTGCTCGATCGCCAGCAGCACCGGCGAAGCGATGTAGATGGACGAGAAGGTCCCGGTGAAGATACCGAACGTCATCACCCACGCGAACGGCCGGATCACCTCGCCGGCGAAGAACAGCATCGCCAAGGTGGTGGCCATCGTCGTGCCGTGGGTCAGGACGCTCCGCGGCAGCGTCTCGTTGATGCTGCGGTTGAGGATCCCCTCGAGGTCGTCGCGCTTGTACTTGTGCAGGTTCTCGCGCACCCGGTCGAAGATGATGATGGTGTCGTTGAGCGAGTACCCGACGACGGTCAGGATCGCCGCGACCACCACCAGCGACACCTCGAGGTTCATGTACTTGATGAACGCCAGCGTCGTCAGGATGTCGTGCGCCGTGGCGATGGTCGCCGCCACGCCGAACCGGAATTCGAACCGGAACGCGAGGTACACCAGCGTCGCGAGGAACGACAGCAGGATCGCGAAGAAGGCCTTCTGGCGGAGCTCCCCTCCCACCTTCGGCCCCACCGCCTGGCCGCCCCGAAAGCTGAAGCTGCTGGCACCGAACGCGCGGATGAGCGCCGTATCCACCGCGGCGGACGTCCGGTCGGCCTGCGCCTGGTCCACCGCCGCGGTGGGCGAGAGCCGGACGCGAATCGTATAGTCCTGTGACGAGCCGAACTGCTGGATTTCGGCGTTGTGGAGGCCGCTCTTGTCGAGCGCCGAGCGGAGCGCCCCGGCCGACGAGGGCTGCGCCGTGTGCACCTGGACCAGCGTGCCGCCGGTGAACTCGATGCTGTAGTTCAGCCCGCGGGCGAGGATCCAGATCAGGCCCGGAATGATGATGGCGGCCGTGAGGCCGTAGGCGAAGTGCCGGAGCCCGATGAAATCGTAGTTGGCGTGCGCGAAGAATCTGGTCATTTAGATGCTCAGGGTCTGGAGCCCGGGCCGGCGCTCCAGGTAGATCATGTAGAAGGTGCGGGTCACGTAGATCGCCGTGACCATCGAAGCGATGATCCCGAGGATCAGCGTGACGGCGAAGCCCTTGACCGGCCCGGTCCCGAACTGGAACAGGAACGCGGCCGTCAGGATGGTCGAGACGTTGGAGTCCACGATGGCGTTCATGGCCATCTTGTAGCCCGCGTCAATGGCCAGCCGCACCGACTTGCCGAGCGCCAGCTCCTCGCGGATGCGCTCGAAGATCAGCACGTTGGCGTCCACCGCGATGCCCACCGAGAGGACGAACCCGGCCACGCCCGGCAGGGTCAGCGTCGCGCTGAGCCCCGCGAGGCCGCCGAGGGTGAACAGCACGTACAGCACCAGCGCCGCGACGGCGAGCGTGCCCGCCAGGCGGTAGTAGCCGATCATGATCCCGATGACCAGGAGCACGCCGACCCCGGCGGCGATCGAGGCGTCGTGGATCGAGTCCCGGCCCAGCGTCGGCCCGACGGTCCGCTCCTCGACGATCTGCAGCGGCGCCGGCAACGCGCCCGCCTTGAGCACCAGCGCCAGGTCCTGCGCGTTCTGGAGGCTGGCGTTGCCCAGCTCGATCTGGCCGTTGGTGCTGATCTGGCTCTTGATCACCGGCGGCTCGCTCTGCACCAGGCCGTCCAGCACGATGGCCATGAAGTCGCCGATGTGCTTGGCGGTTTCCCGCTCGAAGATCCGTCCGCCGGTCCGCGACAGCCTGAAGTTCACCACGGCCTGGTTGCTCAGCGGGTCGAGCTGCGCCCGCGCGTCCGTCAGCTCCTCGCCGGTGATGATCGGCTTATCGGTCAGGATGTAGAGCGGCAGGTAGCTGCGGGCGCCCCGCGACACCGGGTCCGCGCCCCAGCGGTGCACCATCCCGCGCGGCATCAGGTGCATCGAATCCGCGCGCTCGAGCATCGCGGAGACGATGGCCACCTTCTCCTGCGCCACCAGGTACTCGCCCGGCAGCTGGCCCTGGAACAGCAGCGGCGAGAGGGGGCCCTGCGTCGTGTCCGCGGCGGAGGTGTCGCGGGCGGCGGCGCGGGCCTTGCCCTTCCCGGCGGCGGCGTGCCCCGTGTCCGCCGGCGCGCTGCCGAGGATCTGCTGGATCGAGCCGGGGGCCGGGCTCGCCGGGCCCGCGCTCTCGGCGGCGGCCGCCGCCGCGGCGGCGGCGGCGCGCCTGGCCGCGCTGTCGGCAACCTCGCGGCCGATGCTCTGCTCCGTCACGCCCACGGCGGCCAGCGCCCGGTCGATCGCCGGGAGCGCGTGCCGGAACGCGTCGGCCTTGTCGGTCATCTCGAACTGCAGGAAGGCGGACCGCTGCACGATCGCCTTGGCGCGCGACGGATCCTTGAGGCCCGGCAGCTCGACGATGATCCGGCTCGTCCCGAGCTTCTGCACCAGCGGCTCGGCGACGCCGAACTCGTCGATCCGGGTCCGGATCACCTTCAGGGCGCGGTCGATGGCGTCGGCGGGGTTGGCCACCTTGCCCTTGCTCTGGTCGAGCTCGAGGCCGAGGTGGATCCCGCCCTGGAGGTCGAGACCCTCCTTGAGCGCGACGCGCCGCTCGACGGTGTCCCGCATCACCCCGTCGGCGCCGCGCGTGCGGATCTTCACGTCGCGCGGCCACAGGCTGAATATCGAGACCAGGACCAGGATCCCGATGACGATCAGGCGAGAGCGTATGGAATCAAGCATGCCAGGCTCGTGGAAAGTGGCAAACGTCAGAGGTTAACGGCACCATCCGGCTCCGTCAACGCGCGCCGCGCATCCGCGCGGTCGCGCTCGAGCTGTGCAACGAGCTCGGCGGGCGACGCGAAGCGCATCACGTCCCGGATCCGCCGCACGAACTCGATCGTCACCGTCGCTCCCAGGAGGTCGCCCGCGAAGTCGAACAGGTGCGCCTCCAGCTTCCGGGACGCCTCGCCGAACGTCGGGCGCGGGCCGAGGTTCAGCATCGCCCCGTGCCGCTCCCCGCGCCACGCGACGTAGGCCGCATATACCCCGTCGGGCGGCAGCAGCTTCTTCGGGTGCGGCGGCGCCAGGTTCGCGGTCGGGACCCCGAGGCCCCGCCCCCGCCCCGCCCCCGCCTCCACCACGCCGGTGACCGCGTAGCGGCGCCCGAGCCCGCGCGCCGCCGCGGCGAGGTCGCCGCCCGCCACCGCGCGCCGGATCGCCGTGGACGACACCGGGTGCCCGTCCACCGTCACCGCGGCGACCACGTCCACCGCGAAGCCGTCCTCGCGCCCGATGCGGCGCAGCAGCTCCACGTCGCCGGAGCGACCCCGGCCGAAGCCGTGATCGTAGCCGATCACCAGCTCCTTCAGGTCGAAGCGCCGCCGCAGTTCCTCCCGCACGAACCGTTCCGGCGGCATCGCGGCCAGCGCCGGCGTGAACGCGAGGAACACCGCCTCGTCCACCGGCGACTCCGCCAGCACCGCCCGCTTCTCGTCGCCCACGGTCAGCAGCTGCGGCGCCGCCGCGGGGTTCACGACCTCGAGCGGATGCGGCTCGAAGGTCACCAGCACGCTGCGGCCCCCGCACGCGGCAGCCCGCCGCGCGATCTCCTCCAGCACGGCCCAGTGCCCGCGGTGCACGCCGTCGAAGGTGCCGACGGTGACGACGTCGCAGCTCACGGCGTCAGCACCACCAGGGGCGCCCAGAGCCCCTCGCGCCGCTCCGCCACGGCGAGCAGCCGCCCGGCGTCGAACACCGCGGCCGGCCCTTCGGGGGGCCCCGGGGGCCACGCTGGCCCCGCGGGCCACGCGGGCGCAGCCGCCTCGACCTTCCGGCCGTGGGTCAGCGCCGCTGCGGCCGATGGCTCCAGCTCCAGCACCGGCAGGTGCCGCACCGCCTCGGCCAGCGGCCGGAGCGCGGCGCCGGCCCCGGCCACGTCGGCCAGCGGCAGCGCCTCCTCGGCCGTCCACGGCCCGATCGCCACACGGCGCAGCGCCGCGAGGTGCGCGCGGGTGGCCAGCTCGCGGCCCACGTCGCGCGCGATCGCCCGCACGTAGGTGCCGCCGCCGCACCGCACGTCCACCACCAGCTCGCCGGCCGCGGGGTCGTAGGCCTCGGCCGTCAGCGCGTGAATGGCGACCGGCACCGCCTCCAGCGCCGGCGCCTCGCCCCGGCGCGCCAGCCGGTAGGCGCGCTCGCCCGCCACCTTCTTGGCCGAGACGCGCGGCGGCACCTGCGTCGGCCGCGCCGCCACCCGCGCCAGCGCGGCGTCGATCTCGTCCTGGCCCCGCGCCCGCCAGCCGTCGTCGCGCTCCAGCGGCTCGCCGGCCGCGTCGTCGGTCGTCGTCTCCCACCCGAAGCGAATGACGCCGCGGTAGCACTTGTCGAGCAGCGCCACGAACCGCGCCAGGCGCGTCGCCCGCCCCACCAGCACGACCAGCAGTCCTGTCGCGCCGGGGTCCAGCGTGCCCGCGTGCCCCACGCGGCGCTCGCCCAGCGCGCGCCGCACCGCCGCCACCACGTCGTGCGACGTCGGTCCGGCCGGCTTGTCCATCAGCAGGAGCCCGTCCATCCCCATGCCTCCGTGCCCCTGTGCCTCCGTGCCCCCGTGCCCCCGTGCCCCTGTGCCCCCGTGCCTCAGCCCTTCCCATCCCGCAGCTGCGCCAGCAGCGCGTCCATCCGCGCCGCCCGCTCCAGCTCGTGGTCCAGCTCGAAGGCGACCTCGGGCACGGACTTGAGGCTGAGCCGGCCGCCGATGACCCGCCGCATCGCGCCGGCCGCGTGCGTCAGCGCGCGCCGGCTCAGCTCCTTCACCTCGTCGTCGCCGTGGACCATCACCGACACCACCGCGCGCTTGAGGTCCGGCGTGACCTTCACCGCCGTTACCGTCACCAGGCCGATGCGCGGGTCGCGCGCCTCGGCGGTGAGGAATTCCGCCACGGCCTCGCGGATCGCCTCGGCCACCCGCTGCGCACGGCGCCCCGGCGTGCGGTTCATGCGTAGCTGGTCTCGCTCGAGATCACGTGGGCGAGGGGCTCGCCCGCGACGAGCCGGTCGCAGGAGCCGAGCACCTCCTCCGCGTGGCGGCGGTCGGTGGTGACCACCCCGCACGCCAGGGCGGCGCGCTGCCAGGCGTCCTGGTGGTCCACCTCGGCCGCCGAGACGTTGAACTGGTGGTGCAGCCGGTCCTTGAGGCTCTTCACGATGCGGCGCTTGTCCTTGAGCGACTGGCAGCCCGCCAGCGCGAGCTCCCACGAGCGGACGGCGACGACCACGGGCTTACCCGGCCCGCGCCGGGCCCGCGGCCTCGAGGCTCCGGGCGATGCTCTCGATGCGGAAGGCCTCGATCACGTCCCCGACCTTGAGGTCGTTGAAGTTCTCGATCCCGATCCCGCACTCGAGCCCGTCCTTGACCTCCTTGACGTCGTCCTTGAAGCGGCGCAGCGACGCGAACCCGCCGGTGTACACCACCACGCCGTCGCGCAGCACCCGCGCCTTCACGCCGCGCTGCATCGTGCCGCTCCGGACGAAGCAGCCGGCGATCGTGCCGACGCCCGAGATCTTGAACAACTGGCGCACCTCCGCCTCGCCGAGCACGACTTCCTTCTGCTCCGGCTTGAGGAGGCCTTCGAGCGCGGCCTTCACGTCCTCGACCGCCTCGTAGATGATGCGGTACGCGCGAATGTCCACGTGCTCGCGCTCTGCCGCGGTGCGGGCGTTCGAGTCCGGGCGCACGTGGAAACCGATGATGATCGCCTGGGCCGCCTTGGCGAGGAGCACGTCGCTCTCGTTGATGGCCCCGACGCCGCGGTGCACCACCTCGACCTTCACTTCCGCGGTCGAGAGCTGGGACAGCGCGTCCGCCAGCGCCTCGGCGGGGCCGCCCTGGTCGGCCTTGATGATGATCCGGAGCGCCGCGCCCGCGGCCTCGTCCTTCTTCTGGAAGAACTCCTCCAGGGTGACGCCGGCCCGGCTGCCGCGCCGGTGCTGCGCCTCGCGGTCGAGCCGCTGGCGCTTCTGCGCGGTCTCGCGCGCCTGGCCGCTGTCGGCGACGACGGCGAAGGAGTCGCCCGCCTCGGGCACGCCCTGGAAGCCGAGCACCTGCACCGGCGTGGACGGTCCCACGTCCTTCACCTGGTTGCCGCGCTCGTCGAACATCGCGCGCACCACGCCCGAGAACATGCCGCAGATGAACGCGTCACCCACCTTGAGCGTCCCCATCGTCACCAGGATGGTGGCGAGCGGGCCCTTGCCCGGATCGAGCGTCGCTTCCAGCACGGTGCCGGCCGCGGGGCGGTCGGCGTTGGCCTTCAGGTCGAGGAGGTCGGCCTGGAGCAGGATCTGGTCCAGGAGCTTGTCCACGTTGGTGCCCTTCTTGGCCGAGATCGGCGTGGCCAGGGTCTGGCCGCCGAACTCCTCGAGCACCACGCCCTGCTGCAGCAGGTCGCGCTTGACCTTGTCCACGTTGGCGGTGGGCAGGTCGATCTTGTTGATCGCGACCACCATCGGCACGCCGGCGTTCTTGGCGTGGCTGATCGCCTCGATCGTCTGGGGCATCACCTGGTCGTCGGCTGCGACCACCAGGACCACCAGGTCGGTGACCTGGGCCCCGCGGGCGCGCATGGCCGTGAAGGCCTCGTGGCCCGGCGTGTCGAGGAACGTCACGCGCCGACCGTCGGCCAGCTGCACGTTGTAGGCGCCGATGTGCTGCGTGATCCCGCCGGCCTCGCCCGCGATGACGTTGGTCTTGCGGATGAAGTCCAGCAGCGACGTCTTGCCGTGGTCCACGTGGCCCATCACCGTCACGATCGGCGGCCGCGCGTGGAGGTCCTCCGCCTTCTCCACCTCGACGGGGGCCGCGTCGGCCGCGGCGTACTCCGCCTCGCGCACCGCCTGGAAGCCGTACTCGGAGCAGATCAGCTCGATCTGGTCGAAGTCCAGCCGCTGGTTCACGGTGACCATCATGCCCAGCTCCTTGAAGGCGAAGGCGACGATCTGCGACGCCGGCACCTTCAGGATCTCCGCCAGCTCCGCCACCGAGATGAACTCGTTGACGTGGACCAGCGTCTTCTCCTTCTCCTTCTCGTCGGCGACCCGCTGGGCCTCGAGGTCCCGGAAGCTGGGCTCGTCGTCGCGGCGCCGCACGCCCTTGCGCGCCGGCCCGCGGATCGTGGCCAGCGTCCGGGCCACGTTCTCGGCGACGGCCTCCTGGTCCACCGTCCACTTCTTGCCCTTCTTGCGCTTCTTCTTGTCGCGACGGCGGTCGTCGATCACGCCGCCGGGCGCGGCCGACGCGACGGGGCGCGGCGGCGGCGCGCCGGCGCCGGGCACCGCCGAGGCCACCGGCTTGGGCCGCGCGGACATCGGGCGGCCGACCGGGGTCGGGATGCGCGGCATGCGGTCGCGCGGGGGCATCGGCAGCGGGCTCGTCGGCACGGGCGCCGGCGCGGCTCCGGCCGCGGCGGGCGCGGCCTCCGCGGGCGGCGCGCTCGGCGGCGCTTCCAGCGGTGGCGGATTGAAGAACGCCTCGGCCGTCAGCTCCGGCTCCGCCGGCGGCGGCGCCAGCTCCGGCGGAAACAGCTCCGTGACGTGCAGCGCCGGCTCCTCCGGCACTTCCTCGAAGACCAGCTGCGTCACTTCCGGCTCGAGCGCCGCGGCCTCCGCGGCGGCGGCGGCCTCTTCCGCCTCGTGCGCGGCCACCTCGGCCGCCGTGCGACGGCGGCGCCGCGGACGCGGCTCCTCGACCGGCGCCGGCGCGGGGGCCTCCACCACCTTGGCCTTGGCGGCCGTGCGCCGCCGGCCCTTCGCGGCCGTCGGCTGCTTCTCCTTGCGCTTCTCGCGCTCCCAGCGCGCGCGCACCCGGGAGACCTTGTCCTCCTCGAGGGCGCTCAAGTGGCTCCGGACGAAGATGTCCATCTCCCGGAGCAGCTTCATCAGCTCGTCGCTGGCAACGCCGAATTCCGCGGCCAGATCGTGGACCCGCATGCTCATTGCGCGACCTTCTCCCCTCTCGTCTCCACCGCCAGATACGTCTTGAGCCCGCGGGCCAGCTGCCGGTCCAGCACCGCCACGCCGTGCACCGGCGGGTGGCCGAGCGCCTTCCCCAAGGCGTCCGCGTTGGGGCCGATCAGCACCGCCACGGCCCGGTGACCCGCCAGCGTCGCGAGCCGCTCGCGCGCCCGCGCGCTGGCGTCGCTCGGCAGCACCAGGACCTCGGCGGCACCGCGCTGCAGCGCGGCACGCGCCGCGTCCACGCCGATCGCGAGCCGCCGTGCCCGCGCGCCCAGTCCCAGCAGCCCCAGCGCGGTCCGGATGCGATCGGTCACGCCGTGCCCTCGTCCGCCGCCGGCGCGGTCTCGCCGCCGGCTGCCGCCGGGCCGCCCGTCGCGGCCGGGTCACCCGCGGCGGCCGCACCACCCGGCGCTTCCGCCTCGGGCGCTGCGGCTTCCGCCGTCTGCGCCGACTCGTCCGTCGTGGTCAGCTCGTCGATCAGCGCCAGCAGCCGCTCGGCCATTTCCGGCGCCATGCCGGGGATCGCCCGCACCTCGTCCGGCTCCAGGTCGAGGATGTCCGAGAACGTGCGGTACCCCGCGGCGTCGAGCACGGCCAGCAGGTCCTGCGTGATCCCGCCCAGCTCGGCCAGCGAGACGGCCGCGACGTCCTCCGCCTCCCCTGCGCCCGTCTCCGCCTGGGCCGGGGGCAGCGGCGCGAACAGCGGCCGCTCGCCGCCGCGCTCCAGCCACTCGCGGCTCGAGTACAGGTCGATCTTCCAGCCCGTCAGCTCCGAGGCGAGGCGCACGTTCTGGCCGTTGCGCCCGATCGCCAGGCTCAGCTGATCCTCGTCCACGATCGCCTGGATCGTCTTGCTGTCGGGGTCCGAGAAGACGCGGGCCACCCGCGCCGGGGCCAGCGCCAGGCGCGCGAAGCGCTCCGGATCCGGGCTCCACGGGACGATGTCGATCCGCTCGCCGCCCAGCTCGTTCACCACGGCCTGCACCCGGCTGCCCTTGAGCCCCACGCACGCGCCCACGGGGTCGATGCCGTCGTCACGGCTGAACACCGCGATCTTGGTGCGGCTGCCCACCTCGCGCGCCGTCGCCCGGATGTCCACGATCGCCTGCTGGATCTCCGGCACCTCGAGCTTGAACAGCGCCTTCACGAACAGCGGGTCGCCGCGCGACAGGATCAGCCGCGGCCCCTTGGGCGTCTCCTCCAGCTTCTTGAGCACCGCGCGGATCGTGTCGCCCTGGTGGAAGTGCTCGCGGTGGTTCTGCTCGCGGTAGGGGATGATCGCCTCCGCTTCGCGGAACTTGTTCAGCATGATCACGATCTTGCCGCGCTCGATCTGCTGCACCTCGCCCGAGAGCAGCTCGCCCACGCGGTCCGCGAACTCCTCACGGATCCGGGACCGCTCGCCCTCGCGCACCCGCTGGATGATCCGCTGCTTCGCGGCCTGGACGGCGTTGCGCCCGAACTCCGCGAAGTCCACGTCCTCCTCGAGCACGTCGCCCACCTGGAAGTCCGGATCGTTCCAGCGGGCCTCCTCGAGGGTGACCTGGCGGCTCGGGTCCTCGACCGCCTCCACCACCTCCCGGAGGACGGTGATGCGGATCTTGCCCGACATCTCGTCGATGCCGATGTCGGCCCGCACGTTGGGGCCGTACTTCTTGGTCAGCGCGGCCATCACGCCGTCGCGGATCAGCTCGCGCAGCTCTCCGCGGTCGAGCTGCTTCAGCGACGCGAGCTCCTTGAACGCCGACAGGACTTCGGTGCCGCTCATGGCATGCACTCCACGCGCATCTACCACTCGAAGGTCAGACGCGCTTCCTTGATCTCCGACAGCTGCAGCGTGCGGCGCACGCCCTTGGGAAATTCCAGCTCCACGGTCGGATCGTCCCCGTCCGAGACCGCGACCAGCCTGGCCTTGAACCGGCCGCCGAGGCCCGGCACCAGCACTTCCACCGCCGAGCCGATGTAGCGCTGCCACTCCGCCGGCCGCCGGAGCGGCCGCTCCATCCCCGGCGAGGAGACCTCGAGCAGGTAGCGCCCCTCGCCCACGCCGGTCTCGTCCAGCCACGGCTCCAGCGCCCGGCTCACCGCGGCGCATTCCTCCACCGTGATGCCGTGGCCCGGCCCGGCACCAGGCCGGTCGATGCGGAGGACCAGGTGCGGGTGCCGGCGGCTTCCGCCCACCTTGCACTCCACCACCTCGTACCCCAGCGCCGTCACGCGCTCGGTCAGCTCGCGTTGGAGGTCGGCTGGCTGCGACACGAAAACCCCGGAAAAGAAAAAATGTGGGGCCGACAACCCCACATCCGAGAAGCGCTGGCCGAGCCCCCCCGACCCGCGCGACAACGCTTCAAACCTAGACCCCGGCGCGGCCCCCGTCAAGCGGCCGGCCCAGGTACGCCACCATCCGCCCGTCGCGGCCCCCCGAGCCGCGGTGGGAGAAGAAGCGGTCGCGCGAGCAGGAGGTGCAGTGGGGCGAGCGGGTGATCTCGCGCACCCCGAGCCGCGCCGCGCGCGCGGCGAGGGCGTCGCGCAGGTCCAGGTGCGTGGCGCGGGCCACGGTCCGTCCTTCCACGGCGCGCACCACCTCGGGCCCGACCTCGTAGCAGTCGCCGCAGATGCCGACGCCGAGATGCACCGCCAGGTCGGCCGCGCCGAGCCCCGTGCGCGACGCCAGCTGGCCCACGCCGCGCTCCAGGATGCCGGCGGCGACGCCGCGCCACCCCGCGTGCAGCAGCGCCCACGCGCGGCCGTCGCGCGCCGCGACGTACACCGGGACGCAGTCGGCGACCGTCACCCCGAGCAGCAGGCCGGGCTGCGCCGTCGCGTGGCCGTCCACGTCGTCCGCGACGTGCCAGCCCGGCTCCACGCCCTCGTGCCAGCGCACCGCCGCCGCGTGCACCTGCCGGCCCAGCTGCACGGCGGGAAAGGCGGGCCGCACCGCATGCTGGAAGGCGCGCCACCGCCCCATCACCTGCCCCACCGGCTCCTCGGTCTGGAGCCCGAGGTTGAACCCGCCGTTGTCGCCCCGCGCGGTGAGCCCCGCCACGAGGCCGTACCGCTCGCGCCACGACGCCAGCTCGGCGCGCGGCACCGTCGGCTCGGCGAGGAACGCCTCGGCCACGAGGCGCGGTCCCGCCGCGTCCTCCGCCGGCTCCGGTGCGCGGGCGGGCGCGCTCACCGCTCGTCGCGCCGGATCACCGCGCCCAGCGCGGCGAGGCGCTCGTGGATCTTCTCGTAGCCGCGCTCGATCTGGCCCACGTTGTGGATGGTGCTCGTACCCTCGGCCGCGAGCGCCGCGAGCAGGATGGCCATCCCCGCGCGGATGTCGGGGCTCTCCACGACGCCGGCATGGAGCGGCGACGGCCCGGACACCACCGCGCGGTGCGGGTCGCACAACACGATCCGCGCGCCCATGCCGATCAGCTTGTCCACGAAGAACAGGCGCGACTCGAACATCTTCTCGAACAGCAGGATCAGGCCCTCGCACTGCGTCGCGGTCACCAGCGCGATGCTCATCAGGTCGGCGGGGAACGCCGGCCACGGCCCGTCCTCGAGCTTCGAGACGTGGCCGCCGAGGTCGTCGCGCACGTGGCGCGGCTGGTCGGCGCCCACGATCAGGCGGTCGCCGTCCAGCTTCGGCTCCACGCCCAGGCGCTCGAAGCCCATCAGCACCGCCCGCAGGTCGTCCGGCCGCACGCCGGCGATGGTGAGCGCCGAGTTCGTCACGGCCGCCAGGCCGATGAACGAGCCGACCTCGATGTGGTCGGGCCCGATGGCGAACCGCGCGCCGTGGAGCGGGCGGCCGCCGTGGATGGTGACGGTGTTGGTGCCGATGCCCTCGATCTCCGCCCCGAGCGCCACCAGGAACCGCGCCAGGTCCTGGACGTGCGGCTCGGACGCCGCGTTGCGCAGCACGGTGGCGCCCTTCGCCGCCACGGCCGCCATCAGCGCGTTCTCGGTCCCCGTCACGCTGGCTTCGTCGAGGAACACCTCCGCGCCCACCAGCGCCTTGGCCTCGAAGTCGTACGTCGCGCCGACCTCGATCTCGGCGCCGAGGCGCTGCAGCGCCAGGAGGTGCGTGTCGATGCGCCGCCGCCCGATCACGTCGCCGCCCGGCGGCGGCAGCCGCACGCGCCCGAACCGCGCCAGCAGCGGGCCCGCCAGCAGCACCGACGCCCGGATCTTCGCGCACAGCGCGGGATCGGGGTCGCCGGCCCGGGCCTTCCGGGCGTCGAGCGTGAGCGTGTGCTCGCCGTCCCAGGCCGCGGACACGCCGAGCGAGACCAGCAGCTCGCACATCGTCTCCACGTCGCGGATGCGCGGCACGTTCTCGAGCGTGCAGGGCCCGTCGGCCAGCAGCGTGGCGGCGAGGATCGGAAGCGCGGCGTTCTTGTTGCCTGCGGGCCGGACCGTTCCGGAGAGACGGTGCCCGCCTTCCACGACGAGGAAAGGAGCCATGGCGCACCAAGAATGCGGCCCCCGCGCGCGCAGCGTCAAGGCGACGGCACGTGCGATTGCTTGACACCTTCCGGGCAGGGGCCGATGTTGCAGCCGCCATGACGCCCCTTCCCGGCTGGGTCGCCCCCACCGTCGCGCTCTCCCTCGCCGTCATCGCCGTGTGCCTGGTCGCGATGGGCGCCGTCGCGCTGGCGATCGGGTTCGGCCTGCGGCGCCGGAGCCGCGCGTTCGCGAGCCAGCTCGCCGACGTCAATCGCGACGCGCGGGCGCTGGCGGCGCGGCTCCGCCTCGAGATCGAGAGCTATGCCGATCTTTCGGCCGACGCCCGCGGCCGGCTCCAGGGCGCGATGACGGCCGTCCAGACGCGGCTCGAGGACCTCGACGCCCTGGCCGACGTGCTGCAGGAGGAGGTCCAGGAAGCGGCCCTCAGCGCCGCGTCGCTGCTCCGCACCGTGCGCCGCTCCGGCTCGGTGCTCGGCGCCGCCCGGCGCGCCCTGGGGCGCCGCCGCGCCGCCCGGGAGGACTGACCGCGGCCGTGCGCAGAGTCGCCGTCGTCGTCGCGCTGGCCGTCGTGCTCGTCGCGCTGACTCCCCACGCCGCCTGGGCGTGGTCGCCCGGCACGCACATCTTCCTCGGCCAGTCGGTCCTCGCCAACCTCCGGTTCCTGCCGGGGTACCTCGCCGAGCTGCTGCAGGCGCACCCGTTCGAATTCCTCTACGGCTCGATCGCCGCCGACACCTCGTTCGCCAAGAAGTACGCGCCCGTCGGGCGCCACAGCCACGCGTGGCACGTGGGCGAGGAGATCGTGGAGCTGGCGGGGCGCCCGGCGCTCAAGGCGTTCGGCTTCGGCTACCTCGCGCACCTCGCGGCCGACGTCGTGGCCCACAACTTCTTCGTCCCGCGGCAGCTGGTGCTCACGTCGTCCACCCGCGCGCTCGGCCACTCCTACTGGGAGGGGCGCTTCGACATGCACGTGGGCGAGGCGTCGGCGCGCACGGCGCGCGAGGTCCTGGCCGGCGACCACGGCGAGGAGGACGAGCACCTCGACCGGATCATCTCGCCCACCATCTTCAGCGTGCGCACCAACCGCCGGCTGTTCCACGGGATGGTGTCCATCACCGACTGGGCCAACTGGCGGCGCGTGGTGCAGCTGGCCGCCGACGCCAGCCGCTGGGACCTGCCCGACCGGGACGTCGAGCGGCACGTCGCGACCTCCTTCGACTTCGTGATGGACCTGTTCAACGCGGAGCGCGATGCGCGGGCGCGACGCTTCGAGCCGTCGGGGAGCAGCGCGCTCGCCGAGGCCAAGCGCATCCGCCGGCTCGCCCTCACCAACGGCGGCCGCAAGGACGCCGACCGGATCGCCGAGGTGGCGGAAGCGCACTTCGGCCTGCGGCCGACCAACCTCGGCTACTGGGAGCGCTACGACGTGGAGCCGCCGTGGCGGCGGACGGGCGCGGCGTGAGGCTGCCCGGGGCCGCCCTCGCCCTGGCCGCGCTCGGCGCCTGCGCCCGCCCCGGGACCGTCGCGCCCGCGCCGGCCGCGTACGACCTGGTCATCACCGGCGGCCGCATCGTGGACGGGACCGGCAATCCGTGGTTCTACGGCGACGTCGCGATCGCGGGCGGCCGCATCGTGCGGGTCACGCCGGCCGGGATGCTGCGCGACGCCTCCGCCCGCCAACGGATCGACGCCGCGGGCCTGGTCGTGGCTCCGGGCGTGATCGACATCCAGGCGCAGTCCTACGACGAGCTGCTCTACGCCGACGGCCGCGTGGTCAGCATGATCACCCAGGGCGTGACCACGATGATTCTCGGCGAGGGCGACACGCCCGCGCCGGTGAACGCGGGCGTCCTCGCCGACTTCACCGCCACGACCACGGACACGGGGCTCATCCGGCGCATGCCCGGCTTCGAAGGACCGCACGGCTTCGACGCGTGGCTGCGCGCGATGCAGCAGCACGGCGACGCGGTGAACGTCGGCTCGTTCGTGGGCAGCGGGACGGTGCGGGCGTACGCCAAGGGCATGAGCGAGGGGCCCGCCACGCCGGCCGAGCTGGACACGATGCGCGCGGTCGTGCGGGGCGCGATGCTGGACGGCGCCTTCGGCGTCGCGAGCGCCCTCGAGTATCCGCCCGACAGCTACGCCGCCACCGTGGAGCTGGTCGAGGAGGCGAGGGCGATGGCGCCGCTGGGCGGCGTCTACATCACGCACATGCGCTCCGAGGGCGACCGGCTCATCGAAGCCGTGGGCGAGGCGCTGCGGATCGGGCGCGAGGGCGGCGTCCCGGTCGAGATCTACCACCTCAAGGCCGCGGGCCGGGCCAACTGGCCCAAGGCGCGCCTCGTGGTGGCCATGATCGACTCGGCGCGCGCCGCGGGACAGGACGTCGGCGCGGACCAGTATCCCTACACCGCCGGCCAGAACAACCTGTCGTCCTGCATCCCGCCGTGGGCGCACGCCGACGGCCGGCTGCTCGCGCGGCTGCGGGACCCCGCGACCCGCGCGCGGCTCCGGACCGAGATGACGGCCGAGCACCCGGATTTCGACAACCCGTGCGTGGAGTCCACGCCGGCCGGCGTGGAGGTCGTCGGCTTCACGGTGGATTCGCTCAAGAAGTTCGAGGGCCGACGCCTTCCGGACATCGCGCAGGTCATGGGCGAGGACTGGCCGGACGCGCTGATGGACCTGACGCTCGCCGAGAAGAACGGGCTGGGCCAGGTCATCTTCATGGCGTCGGACTCGAACGTGGACGATGCAGGTCAGGCAGCCGTGGATGAAGTTCGGCACGGACGCCGAGGCGCTTCGACCCCGACAGCGCGAAGATCTCGACCCATCCGCGGGCCTACGGCACCTACCCGCGCATCCTGGGCCGGTTCGTCCGCCAAGACCACGTCCTCACCCTCGAAGACGCCGTGCGGAAGATGAGCGGCGCCGTGGCGGAGCGGCTTTCGCATCCGGGACCGCGGCGAGATCCGCGAAGGCATGTACGCGGACGTGATGATCTTCGACCCGAACACGATCATCGACCGCGCGACCTACGAGAAGCCGCACCAGCTGTCGGTGGGCGTGCGCTGGGTCCTGGTCAACGGCGTGCCGGTGGTGGACGACGGGCGGGTCACGGGCGCCAGGCCCGGCGTGGTGGTGCGGGGGCCGGGGTACCGGGCGCCGTAGCGCCCGCGCCCCGTCAGACCTTCAGCGCCGCCGCGAGCGCGGCGTTCACCGCCCTGGGGTCCGCCTTGCCCTGCGAACGCTTCATCACCTGCCCCACCAGGAAACCCATCAGCTTCGTCTCGCCGCCGCGATAGCGCGCGACCTCGGCGGCGTGCGCCTCGAGGACCTCGCGCACCCAGCCCTCGATGGCGCCCGTGTCGGAGACCTGCCGCAGGCCGAGGCGTTGCGCGATCGTCGCGGCAGGCTCGCGCGGGGCCGCGACCATCTCCCCGAGCACGCGCTTGCCCGCCTGGCGGCTCACCTTCCCCTCCCGCACCAGCCCGATCGCTTCGACCAGGCGCTCGGCCGGCACCGGGAGCGACTCGCCGTCGGCGGACAGGCCGAGCACGTCGTTCATCACCCAGTTGGCCGCTTCCTTGCCGGCCACGCCGAGCGCCACGACGCGCTCGAAGTAGTCGGCCAGCGGGCGGGTCCCGGCGAGCACGCCGGCGTCGTAGGCCGGCAGGGCATACTGCCCGACGAACCGCGACCGCTTGGCGGCGGGCAGCTCGGGCAGCGCCTTCCGCTCGGCGGCGAGCCACGCGTCCGTCAGCACCAGCGGCGGGATGTCCGGCTCCGGGAAGTAGCGGTAATCGTGGCTCTCCTCCTTGGAGCGCATCGGCCGCACCTCGCCCGACGCCGCGTCGAACAGCATCGTGCGCTGCTCGATCCGCTCGCCGCGCTCCGTGGCCGCGATCTGGCGGTCGCGCTCGAAGCCCAGCGCGCGCTCCACGCCCGAGAAGGAGTTCATGTTCTTCACTTCCGTGCGCGTCCGCAGCTCCGCGGAGCCGGCGGGGCGGATGGACAGGTTCGCGTCCACCCTCAGGCTCCCCTCCTCCATGTTGCAGTCGGACACCTCGACGTACTTCAGGATCTGCTTCAGGGTCGTGAGATACGCGCGCGCCTCGGCCGGCGAGCGCAGGTCGGGCTCGCTCACGATCTCGATCAGCGGCACGCCCGAGCGGTTGAAGTCCACGGCGGTCTGCTGCGGCACCCGGTCGTGGAACGACTTGCCCGCGTCCTCCTCGAGGTGCAGCCGCTTGATGCGAACCGTCGCCGGCCCGCGTTCGACCGCGGCGAACTCCAGCGCGCCGCCGGTGGCGAGCGGCTCCTCGAACTGGCTGATCTGGTAGCCCTTGGGCAGGTCGGGATAGAAGTAGTTCTTGCGCGCGAAGATGCTGCGCGGATGCACCGTGCCCCCGAGGGCGAACGCGGCGCGCACCGCGAGCCGCACCGCCTGCTCGTTGGGCACGGGCAGCGCCCCCGGGAGCCCGAGGCAGACGGGGCACACGTTGGTGTTCGGCGGATCGCCGAACTTGGCCGAGCAGGCGCAGAACATCTTCGTCCGCGTGAGGAGCTGGACGTGCACCTCGAGGCCGATCACGGTCTCCCAGCTCACCGGACCTCCGCCACCGCGTCGAGCGCGCCCTCGAGGGCCAGCGCCACGCGCACGATCGTCCCCTCCCCTTCCATCGGCCCGATCAGCTGGCCGCCGATCGGCAGCCCCTGGTCCCGGCCGATCGGCAGCGACAGCGCGGGCACCCACGCCAGGTTCGCCGTGCACACGAACACGTCGCTGAGGTACATGGCCAGGGGATCGGCCGTGTGCTCGCCGAAC
Organism: uncultured Gemmatimonadales bacterium; assembly: GCA_963806755.1. Classification (GTDB taxonomy): domain Bacteria; phylum Gemmatimonadota; class Gemmatimonadetes; order Gemmatimonadales; family JACORV01; genus Fen-1245. Next base: position 98,186 of record CAWDZR010000023.1, on the reverse strand, counting down.
TTGAAGGCGGGCGTCGGCGTGGTGGGCGTGAAGAGGGTGTGGACGCCGCTCGCGAACACGCGGGCGAAGTCCGCGCGGATCAGCTCGCGGACCCGCTGCGCCTTGCGGTAGTACGCGTCGTAGTAGCCCGCGCTCAGGACGTAGGTGCCGAGCAGGATGCGGCGCCGCACCTCCGCGCCGAAGCCCCGCCCCCGGGTCGCGCGGTACAGCGCGCGCACGTCCGACAGCCCGCCGTCGGCGCGGGCGCCGTAGCGCACGCCGTCGTAGCGCGCCAGGTTGCTCGACGCCTCCGCCGGGGCCACGATGTAGTAGGTCGGCACGGCGTACTTCGTGTGCGGCAGCGACACCTCGCGGACCTCGGCGCCGAGCCCCACGAGCGCCGCGAGCGCCCGATCGGAGGCCGCCTTCACCCCGGCGTGCAGCCCCGCGGGGAAGTACTCCCGCGGCACGCCGACCACCGTGCCGGCGAGCGACTGCGCCGCCGGCCCCGGCTCGCCGAGGGGCACGCGGTCCAGCGTGGTCGCGTCGCGATCGTCGCGGCCGCTGATCACCGCGAGCAGCCGGGCCGCGCTCGCCACGTCCTTGCCGAACGTGCCGATCTGATCGAGGGACGAGCCGAACGCCACCAGCCCGTAGCGGCTCACGCGCCCGTACGTCGGCTTGATGCCCACCACGCCGCAGAAGGCCGCCGGCTGCCGCACCGACCCGCCGGTCTCCGAGCCGAGGGCCATGGCGACCGCGCCCGCCGCGACCGCGGCGGCCGATCCCCCGGAGGAGCCGCCGGGCACTCGCGTCGGGTCCACCGGGTTGCGGCTCGGCCCGTAGGCGCACCACTCGGTGGACGAGCCCATCGCGAACTCGTCGCAGGCGGTCTTGCCGGCGACCAGCGCGCCGGCCTCGCGCAGCCGTCGCACCGCGGTGGCCTCGAACGGCGAGCGCCATCCCTCGAGGATCTTCGACCCGCAGGTCGTGGGATACGCCGTGTCGGCGATCACGTCCTTGACCGCCACGGCCTCGCCCGCCAGCGGCCCGGCGGCCGCGTCCGGCGCGGCCGCGAGCGCTTCGGCCTGGGCGAGGAGCGCCGCCTCCGACCACGCGAGGAAGGCATGGGTGCCCTGCGCTTCGCAGGCCACGATGCGCCCGGCCGCGGCCCGCGCCGCGGCCCGGAGGTCGATCACGGCGCTTCCGACGGCTCGCGGTCCAGCTCGCCGAGCCGCGGCACCGTGAACAGCCCGCCCTGGAAGGAGGGCGCGAACTCGCCCGGCGCGCGCCGCAGCGGGGCCGGCGCGATCTCGTCGCGCCGCAGGCGCGCGGCGCGCTCGTCGCCGACCACGCCCGGATCGTCGGTGACCTCGCCCAGCTGCGCCACGTAGTCGAGGATGCGCGAGAGCTGGCGCTCCAGCTCGGCCGCGGCCGCGTCGTCCACCGCCAGCTCCGCCAGCGCCGCGATCTTCTCCACGTCCTTCCGCGTCACCGCCATGCGCTCACTCCCACTCCTTCTCGAGGCCCGCGTAGGCGGCGAGGAGCTGCTTGAGCCCCACGCCCTCGTCGTCGAACTCGACCGCCACCTTGAGCTCGCGCCCGCGGCCCTCGACACGCTTGATGACGCCGCTCCCGAAGCGGCGGTGCCGCACCCGCTCGCCGGCGCGGAACAGCGGCGTCACGTCGCTGATTCCCGCGGCCTCCGCCATCTCGTCGATCACCAGCTCGAGCGAGCGCGTGCCCGGCAGCGGCCGCCGGCGCGGCTCCCGCGCCAGGCCCCACGACGGCCGCGTGGCCCGCTCCTCCACCAGCGCCGCGGGCACGTCGTCCAGGAACCGCGACGGGAAGGACGGCCGCAGCTCGCCGGCGCGCCGCCGCGCCGTCGCGTGCGACAGCAGCACCTTGTCCTTGGCGCGGGTGATGCCGACGTAGCACAGCCGGCGTTCCTCCTCCAGCGCCTCGGGCGTATCGGCCCGCGACAGCGGGAACAGCCCCTCCTCCAGGCCGGCGATCGCCACCACCCCGAACTCGAGCCCCTTCGCGGCGTGCAGCGTCATCAGCGTCACGCCGCCTTCCCCCTGCTCCGATTCCGCCCTGGTCGTCAGGGCGGCCTGGGCCAGGAACCGCTCGATGGGGCTGCCCTCCTCGACCTCGCCCGCGGCGACGTCCGGCAGCACGGCGCCGTACTCCTCCATCCACGCGCCCGCGGCGTTGATCAGCTCCGACACGTTCTCCACGCGCTCCGGGCCCGTCTCGTCCTCCCCGAGCAGGAACGCCTCGAAGCCGGTGCGCGCGACGATCGCGCGCAGCGCCTCCGCCGGCTGCAGCTCCCCCAGCTCGGCCCGCATCGCGTCCAGGTCGGCCGCGTACTGCGCCAGCGCCTCGCGCGACTTGGGGCGCAGCTCGGGCAGGCGGCCCGCGGCGCCCGCGGTGCGCGACAGCGACCAGCCCCACTGCGTGGCCCAGCGGGCCAGCACGTCCAGGCTCTGCTCCCCGATGCCCCGCCGCGGCGCCGCGACCGCGCGCCGGAACGCCGCATCGTCGTCGGGGTTCACGACCAGCCGGAGGTGCGCCAGCAGGTCCTTCACCTCGCGCCGCTCGTAGAAGCTGACCGCCCCCACGACCCGGTACGGCACGCCGCGGCGGCGCAGCTCCTCCTCGAACGCACGGGTCTGCGCGTTGGTGCGCATCAGCACGGCCATCTCGTCGAACCCGTGGTCGCCGCGCCGCGCGCGCTCGACGAAGTCCCGCACCAGCCACTCCGCCTCGTCGCGCTCGTCCGCGGCGCTCAGCACCGTCAGCGGCTCGCCCCCCTGCCGCCGCGTGAACAGCGTCTTGCCCAGGCGGCCGGTGTTGGGCGCGATGACGCTGTTCGCCGCCTCGAGGATCGCCCCGGTGGAGCGGTAGTTCTCCTCCAGCCGCACCAGGCGGGCCGCGGGATAGTCGCGCTGGAACTCGAGGATGTTCCGCAGGTCGGCGCCGCGCCACCCGTAGATGGACTGGTCGTCGTCGCCGACCACGAACACGTTGCCGTTCTCGCCGGCCAGCGCCCGCAGCAGCAGGTACTGCGCGCGGTTGGTGTCCTGGTACTCGTCCACCAGCAGGAACCGGAACCGCTCGCGGTAGCGGGCCAGCGTCGCCGGGTGCTCCGCGAACAGCGTCAGCGGGTGCAGCAGCAGGTCGTCGAAGTCCATCGCGTTGGCGCGCCGCAGCGCCGTCCCCATCGCGGCGTACACGCGCGCGACGTTGGCGTGGTAGGGGTCGGCCGCCTCCTGCGCGTACGCTTCGGGCGAGAGCATCGCGTTCTTGGCCCGCGAGATCTCGTAGCGCACGCCGCGCGCGCCGTACAGCTTCGCGGGCAGGCCCAGGTCGTCCACCAGGCGCCGCACCAGCGCCTCGACGTCGTCCTCGTCGTAGATCGTGAACGTGCGGGCAAAACCGAGCGACGGGGCCTCGCGCCGCAGCAGGCGCGCGCACACCGCGTGGAAGGTGCCGATCCACAGCCCGTCAGGCTCGCGCTCCAGCAGCTGCGCGACCCGCGCCTTCATCTCCCCGGCTGCCTTGTTGGTGAAGGTGACCGCGAGGATGCGGCGCGGGTCCACGCCGTGCTCGTCCACCAGCCGCGCCAGGCGCACGGTCAGCACCCGGGTCTTGCCGGAGCCCGCGCCGGCCAGCACCAGCATCGGGCCCACCACGTGCTCCACCGCCTCGCGCTGCGGGCCGTTGAGCGACACCGGCATCATCCCGCGGCCACCTCCCGCGGCAGCCGCAGCGTGAAGCGCGCCCCCACGGCGGACGGGTCCAGCGTCAGCCGCCCCCCGTGCCCCTCCTCCACCACGCGCCGCGCCAGGGCGAGGCCCAGCCCCCAGCCGCGCGCCTTGGTGGTCGCGCCCGCCTCGAACAGCCGGTGGCGCACGCGTCCCGGCACGCCGGGGCCGTCGTCCGCCACCGACACCGCCACCGCGTCGGGCTCGTTCTTCACGGCGATCTCGATCCGGCCGTCGCGGCCCTGCAGCGCGTCCACCGCGTTGCGGACCAGCGCCTCGAGCGCCCACTCCAGCAGCAGCGCGTCGCCGGCGACCTCGGCGGGGCCGCCGTCGCTCTGCACCTCGAGCGTGATGCGGTGCGCCAGCTGCGGCAGCCGCGGCCGGAAGTAGGCGGCCACGGCGTCGGCCACGGCGGCCAGGTCCACGCGCTCCTGCCGCGGCGGCTGCCCGATCCGCTCGAACCGCCGCGCCACGCGGTCGAGCCGCTCGTAGTCGGCGGCGAGGTGCCCCGCGACGTCGGCCGTGACGTCCGTGCCCTCGCGCAGGCGGTCGATCCACCCGGCCAGTGACGTGAGCGGCGTGCCCAGCTGGTGCGCCGACTCGCGCGCCATCGCCACCCACACGCGGTCCCGCGCGCGCCCCACCGAGGCCCGGTGCGCCAGCACCGCCACGCCCGCGAGCCCCGCCACCGTCGCCAGCTCCAGCAGGAACACCAGCTGCAGGCGCGCCCGGACCGGCAGCGCCCCGACGTGCACCGTCCGCCCCCCCGCCTCTGCGACGGGCGGGGTGTCGCGGTCCAGCGTCGCGACGAACGCCCTGAGCTCGGGCGAGTCGAGCGCCATGGGATGGGGGAGGTTGGCCGTGTCCGTCGCCACGCCGTGCGCGTCGGTCACGACCAGGGGAATGCCCTGCCGCCGGATCTCGCCCGCCAGGGCGAGCAGCGCGTCGGTGGCCCCGCTCTCGCGCGGGTCGGTGAGACCGGTGAACACCCGGGCGTACAACTGCGAGGCGCGCCGCGCGTCGTCGGCGAGGTGGCGGGCCGTGAGGTACGCGGAGACCAGCGTGAGGGCGCCGGCGACGGCGGCCAGCACCCATACCGTCGCGGGCCTGCGCAGCCAGGCGCGGCGGGGCGCCTCAGCCCCCGCGCGCGGCAATCCGGTCCACCCCCACGGCGCTCGCCAGCACCGCCGGCAGGCACACGGTGCCGTCGGCCTGCTGGCCCGTCTCCAGCAGGGCGATCATCGTGCGCGGCAGCGCCAGGGCGGAGCCGTTCAGGGTGTGCACGAACTCGGGCTTCGCGTTGCGCGCCGGCCGGAACCGGGTGTTCATCCGCCGCGCCTGGAAATCCACGTACGTGCTGCAGCTCGACACCTCGAGCCACTTCCGCACCCCCGGCGCCCAGACCTCGAGGTCGTACTGGCGGTGGTTCGCGAACCCCATGTCGCCGGCCGCGATCCGCACCACGCGGTACGCGAGGCCGAGGCGCTGCAGCACCGCCTCGGCGTGGCGCGTCAGCTCCTCGTGCGCCGCCGCGCTCGCCTCGGGCCGCTCCAGGCGCACCAGCTCCACCTTGTCGAACTGGTGCACCCGCGTCAGCCCCCGGGTGTCGGCCCCGTGCGCGCCCGCCTCGCGGCGGAAGCACGGCGTGTAGGCGACGTACTTCTTCGGCAGGTCCTCCGCCTGCAGCACCTCGCCGCGGTGGAGGTTGGTGACCGGCACCTCCGCCGTCGGGACGAGGAACAGGTCGTCCGTCGTGCGGTACAGGTCGTCCTCGAACTTGGGGAGCTGGCCCGTCCCCGTCATCGTTTCCCGGTTGACCAGGAACGGCGGCGATACCTCCGTGTACCCGTGCTCGCGCGTGTGCAGGTCGAGCATGAACGCGATCAGCGCCCGCTCCAGCCGCGCGCCCATCCCGACCAGCAGCGGGAACCCGGAGCCGGCGAGCGCGGCGCCGCGCTCGAGCTGCATCAGGCCCAGCGCGTTCCCCACGTCCCAGTGCGGCTGGTGCCAGGGCTGCGGCTCCACCGGCTCGCCCCAGGTGCGCACCACCACGTTGTGCGTGGCGTCGCCCGGCGGCACGTCGTCGGCCGGCACGTTGGGGACGTAGGCCAGCGCCTCCTCGAACGCCGCGTCGGCCGCCGCCGCGGCCGCCCCCGCCGCCTCCGCGCGGGCCGACAGCTCGCCCAGCCCGGCGAGCAACTCGCCGGCGTCCTCGCCCCGCCGCTTCTTCTCGCCCACCTCCCGGCTCCGGGCGTTGAGCTCGCCCTTGAGGACGTCGGCCTCGCCCACGGCCGCGCGGCGCCGCTCGGCGAGCCCGCGCAGGCGCTCGAGCAGCGCGTCGAGGTCGGCCCCCGCGCCGCGCGCGGCCAGGCGGCCGCGCAGCGCCGCGAAGGCCTCCGCGTCTCGGAACGAGCGGGGATCGAGCATGCCTACTGGGTTGGGGGCAGCGTGTCGGGCTTCAGGCTGCGATAGCCGCAGTTCTGATCCACCAGGATGGCGAATGTGACCGAGCGCGCCACCAAGTCGATGGACTTGATGAGCAGCTTCCCGTACAGGGGATAGACGTAGCCGAAGTTGCACGTTTCCGCGCGCGACGCCGCGAGCACCACGTTCCCCACCGCGAGCTTGACGGGCAGCGAGTCCTGGTAGCCGCCGGTCGGTGCCAGGGTGATCGAGTCGTAGGGCTGCGTCGAGAGCTGCAGGCCGCCGTCCACGCTGAGGCCCAGCGCGCCCCGCGGGAGGAGCACCGCGCTGGTGTCGTGGGCCGAATCCACCGTGATGTCGAACGCGAAATCGAGCGACGACGTGCGGTCGGTGAACACCACCACCGGCGGGATGGTGAGGAAGTCGTACGCCGACGGGAGCGTGAGCGGCGTGCCGGTGAGCGCCCACAGCGTGACGGTTCCGGAGTCCGGCGCGTTGGTCGCGGGGGGAAGCGTGTACGTGGCGCTGCACGCCGCGATGGCGGCGGCGGAGGCGAGCGCGACGAGCGCCGCGAAGCGGAGCAGCGGGTGCGGGACGGACATCAGCTAACCGGCGAAGAATAGGCGAGTTGCGCGCCCAGTGTCAACCGCGCAACGCGCTTGACACCATCCCCGGCGCGGCCTACGTTGGACCGCCATTCACCGATCGGGGACTGCGATGCCGACCATCCGCGACGTCGTCCGGGCGCTCGCCCGCCGCGAGGGGGTGGATGCCGTCGTCGTGCTCGGCAACGACGGCCTGCCGATCGACAGCGTCGGCGTCGAGGCGGTGGATCCGGAGGTCGTGGCCGCGCACCTGCCCGCGGTGCTGCAGGCGTGCGACGAGCTGGGGCGGCACGGCGGCCGGGGCACGCTCGCCACCGGCGTGCTGGAGTTCGACTCCGGGTACGCCGTGGTGGCCAATCTCTCGCACGACGCCAAGCTGCTGGTGCTGCTCCGGCCCCACGCCAGTCTTGGCCCGCTGCTCTACGATCTGAACCGCCACCGCGCCCAGATCGCCGGGCTGCTCTAGCGCGGTGACGACGCCGCACCACCTGCTGGTCATCGACGACGAGCCGTTCATCGGGCGCATCGTGCGCCTCGAGTTCGAGGAGCGCGCCTACGAGGTCTCGATCGCGCACGACGGCGAGGCCGGCCTGGCGTTCCTGCGGTCCCATCCCGACGTGGACCTGGTCCTCCTGGACGTGAACATGCCCGGCAAGTCCGGGCTCGACGTGCTCGCGGAGGTGCGGGACGATCCGCGCCTGCGCGCGCTGCCGATCATCGTCCTCACCGCCGCGGGCCAGCGCACCTACGCCCAGCGCGCCGCCGAGCTGGGAGCGCGGGCGTTCCTCACCAAGCCCTTCTCGCCCCGGAAGCTGGTGCGGCGGGTGGCGGCGATGCTCGGCGAGGCGCCCGACGCCGGCGACGCGGCCGACGACGGCGAGGAGGACTGATGCGCTGGGCGGTGGTGCTCGCCGGCGGCGTCGGGTTGCGATTCTGGCCGGTCTCGACCAGCCGGCGGCCCAAGCAGCTGCTGCCGCTCGCGGGAGAGCGGCCGCTCGTGGTCGAAGCCGTGGCGCGGCTCCTGCCGCTGGTGCCGGCGGCGCGCATCCTGGTGGTGACGTCCCGGGAGCTGCGCGACGCCCTCGTCCGCGCGCTCGCCGACCTCCCGCCCGCCAACGTGCTGGCCGAGCCGTTCGCGGCCTCGACCGCGCCGGCCCTGGCGTGGGCCACGGCCCGCGCCGCCGCGAGCGACCCCGCCGCCGCGGTCCTCAGCGTCCACGCCGACTGGACCGTGGCTGACCCCGCCGCGTTCCGGGCCGCCGCCGCCACCGCCCTCGCGCTCGCCGAGGCCGAAGGCGTGCTGGTGACCGTCGGCGCGCGCGCCACCCGCCCCGAGATCGGCTACGGCTACATCGTGCCCGGCGCGCCCCTGGGCGGCGGCCCCGCGCGCCGCATCGCGCGCTTCGTCGAGAAGCCCGCCGAGGCCGACGCCGCCGCCCTCATCGCCGCGGGCGCGCTCTGGAACACCGGGATGTTCGCGTGGACGGCGGCGCGGTTCCGCGAGGAGTGCGTCAGCCACGCCCCCGAGCTCGCCGCCGGCCTGCCCGCCCTTGATCGCGACGACGTGGAAGGCTTCTACCGCGCCGTGACCCCGGTCAGCGTGGACGTCGGCCTGTTCGAGCGCACCGGCCGCGGCGCCGTGGTGGCGGGCGACTTCGGCTGGGACGACGTGGGCTCGTGGGCGGCCCTCCCCCGCGTGCGCCCCGCCGACGCCGCCGGCAACGTGCTCGCCGGCACGGTGTACCCCGTGGACGCCACCGACTGCGTGGCCTGGAGCGAGGACGGCGCGACGGTCCTCGACGGCGTGCACGGCCTGGTGGTGGTGCGCGCGCGGGGCGTCACGCTGGTGACGACGCGCGAGCGCGCACCGCACCTCAAGGAGCTGCTGGCCCGGCTCCCCGGTGACCTCGCCGACGACCGGAAGGGGGACGGATGAGCACCCAGGTGCTGCTGTACGACGCCCCCGAGGACCTGGCGCCGTTCCTGCCCTTCTCCCTGTCGCGCCCGCTCGGCGAGCTGCGCTACGGCATGTTCCTGCTGCGCGAGCGCTGGTCCGCGCAGCTCGACCTTCCCGTCGCGGGATACCTGTCGCCGCACCGCCATCTCGCCGACTTCGTCGAGGCGGGCGCCCCACCGGTGGTGTCGGAAGCCGGCGAGCGCGCCGAGGCCCGGCTGCTGCTCCGCTCCACGTTCGTGCCCGCGCCCGACCTCGCCCTGCCGGAGGACGGCGAGCGGCGCCGGTTCGTGGACGCGGGCGGCGCGACGGTGGGCTTCGTCCTGCCGCGGCGCGCCGAGTGGCCGGGCTTCGCCGCCGCGGCCGAGTGGCCGGCCGCGCCGCTCGCGGGCAAACGGCTCGCCGGCGTCTGGGAGCTGATCGCCGACCTCAACGCGGTGCTGCGCGCCGATCTCGAGCGGCTGAGCGCCGAGCACGGCCCGGCGAGCATTCCGCGCGGCGCCACGGTGATCGGCGACCCGGCGCTCGCACTGACCGGCGAGGCGGTGGTCGAGCCGCAGGTGGTGCTCGACGTGCGCCAGGGCCCGATCCTGCTCGCGCCCGGCGTCGAGGTGCGCGCCTTCTCGCGGCTGGTGGGGCCGCTCGCCGTGGCGCGCGACACGCGGCTCCTGGGCGGCCAGATCTCCGGCAGCGCCATCGGCCCGCGCTGCGTCGTGCACGGCGAGGTCTCCGCCTCGGTGTTCCTCGGCTACGCCAACAAGTCGCACGACGGCTTCCTCGGCCACGCCGTCGTGGGCCGGTGGGTCAACCTCGGCGCGGGCACGACCAACTCCAACCTGAAGAACACCTACGGCCCGGTGCGGGTGACGCTCGGCGGCACGCGCTACGAGACGGGCCTGACGTTCCTCGGCTCGCTCCTCGGCGACCACGTCAAGACGGCGATCGGGACGCTGCTCCCGACCGGGTGCACCATCGGCGTCGGCGCCAACCTGTTCGGCGCCGGCCGCGTGGGCGCGGAGGTGCGGCCGTTCGCGTGGGGGCTCGACGAGCCGGGCCGCGTGCTGGAGTGCGGCCGCTTCGTGGAGATCGCGGAGCGCGTGATGCCGCGCCGCGACGTCGCGGTGGACGAGCGGACCCGGCGCTACCTCGCCGCGGTGTGGGGGGCCGCCACGGGCGCGACGCCGTGCGGCTGACGGTGCTCGGCTCCGGGAGCCGCGGCAACGCGGTGCTGCTCGAGTCCGGCGCCGACGCCCTGCTGGTGGATGCGGGCTTCTCCCTGCGCGACCTGTCGCGGCGCCTCGCGGCCGCCGGCGGCGATCCCGCACGCCTCGTCGGCATCGTCCTCACGCACGAGCACGGCGACCACGCCCGCGGCGCCCCGGGCGCGGCCGCGGCCTGGCGCGTCCCCGTCCTGGCCAGCGCGGGCACCCTCGCGGCCCTGGCCGGCCGGCTCCGGTCGGGGACCGAGACCCGCGCCCTCGCGGGCGGGCGGCCGCTCCGCTGCGGCGCCTTCCTCGTCCGCGCGTACCCCACGGCGCACGACGCGGCCGACGCGATCATGGTGGTGGTGGAGGACCGGGAAGGGCGGCGGGCCGGTATCGCCTACGACGTCGGGACGCCGACCACGGCGCTGCGCCACGCCTGCCGGGACCTCGACGCCCTGGTGCTCGAGACCAACCACGACGAGATCCTGCTGCGCTCGAGCGCCTATCCGCCCTCGGTACGCGCCCGCATCGCCGGGCACGGCGGGCACCTGTCCAACCGCGAAGCCGGCATGATCGCCGCCGAGGCCGCGCACGCGGGGCTGGCCGTCGTGGTGCTGGCCCACCTCTCCGACCGCTGCAATACCCCCGACCTCGCGCGCGAGGCCGTGGCGACGGCGCTCAGGGGCACCGCCTTCCGGGGCCGGATCGTGATCGCCGGCCAGGAGGCGCCCACCAGTACGCTGGAGGTGGGCGCGGAGCTGGAGCAGCTGGCGCTACCCCTGCGCGGTCGGGGCTGAGGCCGGAGCGGAGTCGGCGGGCGCGGCGGCCGCGGCCGGCGCGGCCAGCGGGAGGGCGTGCACGTCCACCACTTCCTGCTGGTCGGCGATCGCCGCCTGCCGGGGCTCCCACTCGGACATCATCTTGACGAAACGCCGGGCCACGTCGGGCTCGAACTCCGTGCCCGCCCGCTCCTCCACGTACGAGAGCACCTTGCCGGACGGCCAGGCAGCGCGGTAGGGCCGGTTGGTCCGCAGCGCGTCGTACACGTCGCACACGTGCACCAGCTTGGACGCCTGGTGGCACTCCCGCGGGTACTCCAGCTTCGGATAGCCGCCGCCGTTCTGCATGATGTGGTGCTCGTACGCCACCACCGCCGCCAGGTCGAGGTTCTCCTTCGACTCCATGATGATGCGTGCGCCTTCGACGGGGTGGCGGTTCATGATGTCCCGCTCCTCCGGCGTCAGTCGGCCCGGCTTGTTCAGGATGTCGGTCGGGATCTTCACCTTGCCGATGTCGTGGAGCAGGCCCGCCACGCCGAAGGCCCGCACGTCGCGCGCGCCGAGGCCCACCCATTCGGCCAGGCCCATCGCGAGCACGCACACGTTGAGGGAATGCGTGGTGGTGTACTCGTCGTAGCGCCGCAGCTCGAGGAGCGGGAGCACGACGGCCTGGTCGCCATGCATCGCCGCGGCCAGCGAGCGCACCACCGCCTCCGCCTCGGCGAGCGGGAGGTTGTGGCCGCCCTGCATCTCCTCGTGCAGCCACTGGACGGTGTCCGCTTCCTCGTGCAGCGACAGGGCGATCGTCGCGGTCTGCAGCTCCGGGCCCGTCTCCATCTCCCGGATGCCCACCTGCCCGAAGCGGATCGGTCCGCCCCCCTGCGGCGCCTGCCCGCTTTGCTGCACGGCGAACAAGGTCAGCTTGGCGAGCAGCTGCGACAGGAAGCTCTCGAACTCCTCGCGCGTCACCTCGGTCTCGAACTCGATGCGCTGAATGCCCGCCTCGGCCAGGCGGTTGCTCCAGTCCCAGCCGCGCAGCTGCCGCAGCGGGCGGTCGCCGTACACCACGTCGTCGCCGAGGAACGAGAACGACACCCGGCGGTCGGCCTGTTGCAGCGCCACCAGGCCGGCGTACGCGGCGTCCACCACGCCCTCGCGGGCGGGGTGCCCCTCCGGGTAGAGCGCCATAGTGGACAGCGCCTGCGCGAGGGCGGTCAGGAACCGGGGGGCGTCGCTCATGAACCTCCCTTGAGGGCCTCGGCGGCCACGCGCGCCATGGTGGCGTCCCGGGACGCGGCGGCCTGCTCCAGCCGTTCGCGCGCCCGGCGGTCGGACAGGAAGCCGCCGAGCGCGGCGAGTGCGGCGAGGAACTCCGGCTCCTCCGACTCCCGCTTCACGTTGCCGAGGAAGCTGCGCCGCAGGCTGGTCAGCCGGAGCAGCGCGTCCAGCGCCAGCCGCCCGCCCTCCGTGGCCAGCGCGCGCACCGCGGCCACCCGCAGCTCGCTGTCCTCGTCGCCCGTGGCGATGGTCACCACCTGCGGCACCGCGGCCTCGGGGCACCCGCCGTCCGCGACCGCCGCGAGCGCGAGGCGCGTGACCCGCGGGTCCGAGTCCGACAACGCGGTGCAGATGGCGCGGACGCGCACGCCCGCATCCTTGAACAGCACCCGCAGCGCCTCGCGGCGCACGCGGAAATCCTCGTGCTGGGTGAAGCCGGCGGCGTTGAGCCCCGCCGGCGCGACCGGCAGCTCCGCCGCGAGGAACAGGAGGTTGCGGACCACGTACCAGCGCTCGTCCCCCAGCCGGGGCACGAGCCGCGGCCCCAGCGGCGGGCCGATCCGGATCAGGCGGTCGATGAGCGCGCGCCGCACCTGGCGCGACTCCGACTCCGCGAGGAGGTCGAGCATCGGCTCCGCGGCCTCCTCGCCGACCCGCGCCAGCAGGCGGTCGAGCAGCGCGAAGTCCACCGGCTGCCCTGCGAGCTGGACGCGCACGGCCTCGGGCGTGGCCACTCGCGCGCCGATCGTCTCCGTGGCGGGCGAGGCGGAGGGCGCGTGGTCGAGGACGTCCAGCACGTCGCTCAGCTTGCCGCCCGCCACGAGCTCGTCCACCGCGCGGCCAAGCACCGCCCCCGTCGCGCCGGTCTCGCACGCCATCTCCAGCAGCCGCCGCGGCTCCGGCGCGTACTGCGCCTCGCCCGGCGCCACCAGCGCCGGCGAGACCGCCGCCATCTTCTCGAGCGCGGCGGCGTAGCCGTCGGGGTTCGGGTCCATCAGGCCCCATCCCCGCACCAGCTCCGCGACCTGGTCGCGAAGGTCCGTCTCGGCGACGGCGCGCGACGCCACGGGCCCCCGCTCGGCGTGGTGGCCGAGCTTCGTGAGCATCCGCAGCATGGAGCGCGAGATGGGGGCGCCGGTCGTCGTCGCCGCCTTCACCAGGTCCACTACCGCGTCCACCGCCATCCCCTGCGACGCGTCGAGCAGGAACTGGCGCCGCTGCGCCAGGTCGCCGCCCATCTCCATCAGGCGGCCCAGCGTCCCCTCGTCGAGCGCGCCGATCAGCTTGCTCATGCGGCGCTTCAGCGCGACGGCCCCCGAGCCGCCGGCGGTCTTGAGCTCGTCGGCGATCTGCAGCATGTAGCCGACGATGACCTGGTCGTACGCCGTGCCGCGCTCGTGGCTCTCGATGGCCTGCGCCACCACGGTCGGCTCGACCGCGGCCGCCTCGAGGGGCGCCACCGGCTCCACCACGTCGAGCGCCGACTCGATTTCCTCGTCCGAGAGCGGCGCGGCCGGCACCGGGATCGGCGGCGCCCCCACCACGACCGCCTGGGGGGCGCCGGGCTCCGGCGGCGGCCCCTCCGCGCCGACCGCGACGGTCGGCTGCGCGGGGGCCTGCGGGGCCGGCGCCGCGCCCTCCGAGGCGAGCGCCGCGCGCGCCAGCCCTACCCACAGCTGCGCGGCCTGCAGACCGCCCGCCGACGTGTCCACCTTCCCGCCCTCCTCGCCCTCCGGCACGTTGGGCAGGTCGAGGAGCTGGAGGCGGTCGAACGTCAGCGGATACAGGCGCACGTGCGGCCACGCGGCGATCTTCGTCAGGGGGCGCAGCCCCAGCGGCTCGGCGACGCGGCCGGCGTCCTCCGCGAGCAGCTTCAGCGACTCGTCAATCTCCGGGCCCGACACCCCGCGCGCGAAGGAGATCGCCCCGAGGTGGTGCTTGTGGAGGCGCTCCGCGAGATCGTGCAGCACCGGGTGCCGCGGGTCGGTCGCCACGCCCTCGATCACCAGCTGGTCGCGCGCCACGCCGAGCGACAGCGTGCCGCGGTCCACCAGCAGCGACACGAGCCTGCGGGCCACGCCCTCGGAGGAGGGCGCGAGCGTCGGATGCCCGTCGGGATACATGGCGTGCTTGTGAAGCGCGATCGAGAACTCGATCAGGAAGTCGGAAAGCTCGCGCGAGAGGGCGGCGCGCTGCCCCGTGGACGGCCGCTGGCCGGCGGCTGGCTGGGTAGGCGCGCCCGGTTCGGTCATGGCGCCCGGAAAATAGGACAAATGGGTCGGCCGCGCACCAGCGGCACCCCCTGCGCCCCGGGGGGCCACGAGAAAGGGCCCCGGAATCTCCCGGGGCCCTTTCCGAACGCTGACTACCGACGACGGCCAACCGCTCGCAACTTGGCGTCTCGCAACTGTCCCGAACCCTGACGCCTCGTCACTGGCCTCCGATCAATACATGCCGCCCATGCCGCCGCCCGCCGGCATCGGGGGCGCCTTCTGCTCTTCCTTCTTCTCGACGATGACCGCCTCGGTGGTGAGCAGCAGCCCCGCGATGGACGCCGCGTTCTGCAGCGCCGTGCGGGTGACCTTGGTCGGGTCGATGACGCCCGCCGCCACCAGATCCTCGTACGAATCGGTCAGGGCGTTGTAGCCGAAGTTCTTCTCCTTCGACTCCCGCACCTTCGCGACGACGATGGAGCCCTCGGCCCCGGCGTTCTGGGCGATCATGCGGATCGGCTCCTCGAGGGAGCGCCGCACGATCTCGGCGCCGATCTGCTCTTCCTCCTCGAGCTTCAGCTTCGCCACGGCCGGCTGGCAGCGCAGCAGCGCGACGCCACCGCCGGTCACGATCCCCTCTTCGACGGCCGCCCGCGTGGCGTGCAGGGCGTCCTCGACGCGGGACTTCTTCTCCTTCATCTCCGTCTCGGTCGCCGCGCCGACGTTGATGATCGCCACGCCGCCGGCCAGCTTGGCCAGCCGCTCCTGGAGCTTCTCCTTGTCATAGTCCGACGTGGACTTTTCGATCGCCGCGCGGATCTCGCCGATCCGGCCGTCGATCTCGGCATGCTTGCCGCCGCCGTCCACGATGGTCGTGTTGTCCTTGTCCACCACGACCCGCTTCGCCTTGCCCAGGTCGGAGAGGACCGTGTTCTCGAGCTTGAAGCCCACTTCGTCGCTGATCACCTTGCCGCCCGTCAGCACGGCGACGTCGCGCAGCATCTCCTTGCGGCGGTCGCCGAAGCCGGGCGCCTTCACGCCACACACCTTCAGCGTGCCGCGCAGCTTGTTCACCACCAGCGTGGCCAGGGCCTCGCCCTCCACGTCCTCGGCGATGATCAGCAGGGGCTTGCCCATCTGGGCGACCTTCTCCAGCACCGGCAGCAGGTCCTTCATCGAGCTGATCTTCTTGTCGTGGATCAGGATCACCGCGTCCTCGAGCACCGCCTCCATCTTGTCCGGATCGGTGACGAAATACGGCGACAGATAGCCGCGGTCGAACTGCATCCCGTCCACGGTCTCCAGCTCGGTCTGCAGGCCCTTCGCCTCCTCGACCGTGATCACGCCGTCCTTGCCGACCTTCTCCATCGCGTCGGCGATGATGTCGCCGACATCGTGGTCGTTGTTGGCCGAGATGGCGCCGACCTGGGCGATCTCCTTCTTCCCCTTGGTCGAGACCGACACCTTCTTCAGCTCCTCCAGCACGACCTCGACCGCCTTGTCGATGCCGCGCTTGAGGGCCATCGGGTTCACGCCGCTGGTGACGTTCTTCAGGCCCTCGCGGAAGATCGCCTGGGCCAGCACCGTCGCCGTCGTCGTCCCGTCGCCCGCGATGTCGGAGGTCTTGGTCGCGACCTCCTTCACCATCTGCGCGCCCATGTTCTCGATCGGATCGGGCAGCTCGATCTCCTTGGCGACCGTGACGCCGTCCTTGGTCACCGTGGGGCTCCCGAACTTCTTGTCGAGGACGACGTTCCGCCCCTTCGGGCCCAACGTCGCCTTCACCGCCTCGGCCAGCTGGTCCACGCCCCGCTTCAGCTTGGCGCGCGCGTCCACGCCGAAAATCAGTTCTTTCGCAGCCATTGCTCTTTACCTCCCGTAGCGGACGCTCAGCCGATCTTGGCGAGGACGTCCGACTCCTTGATGATCAGGAATGTGTCGTCCTCGATGGTGACCTCGGTGCCGGCGTACTTCCCGTACAACACCTTGTCGCCGACCTTCAGCTCCATCGGAACATGCGCGCCCTTCTCGATCCGGCCCGGGCCGGCCGCGATGATCTCCCCCTGCTGCGGCTTCTCCTTCGCCGTGTCCGGGATGTACAACCCGCCACGCATCTGCTCCGTCTCCTCGAGCGGACGGATCGCCACCCGGTCGGCCAGCGGGTGCACCTTCAGCTTGGCCTTGGATGTCGTCGCCATGGTTCTCAGACCTCCTTGCGGGAATCGCTGCCCTGGTGTGTTAGCAATCGCCTCTAAAGAGTGCTAAAGACTGTGGCGAAGCCTACCATTGAGCCCGGCCCCGGTCAAGGTGCCGTTCTGGAATTTTGCAACTCATTGTATTTCTTGTGTTTACTTGCGCTTCCTGAGGAACGCCCGATCGGGCGTGCTGTCGCGCGGACCGCCGCTCCGGCTCGTGTCGATCCACAGACTGTCGGGGATGCCCGGCGGCGCGGCGCCCACGGCATGGCACGCGTCGCACGGCAGGTAGGCCTTGAAGAGATGGTCCGCGTGCGTGGTGACGCGGCCCGTGGCGCTGTCGCGCCCGGTCGGCGCCTCCTCGATTCCGTAGTGGCAGCTGACGCAGCTGCCCGAGGTGACCGCGGGCCCCAGCTCGGGCGGCGGCGGCGGATCGCGCCCGTCGAGACGGTACGCCTCCGCGCCGAGCGCGAGGGCCTGCCGCATGATCCGGTCGGCGACGGTGAGGTTGTGCGCCGGCTTGGCGCGCTGGAGGAACGCCATCAGCCCACGGGCCTCGGCCAGCCTGGCCAGCGCGCCGGCCGGGGCGGCGTGCGCGCCCCTCCCCAGCGAGGCTTCCTCGGTCCCGAGGTACGCGTCGATCCAACCGCGCCGCCGCTCGTAGCCACGGTCCCAGCGCGCCAGCACGCCGCGCCAGGCGCCGCCGTGGCAGCCGACGCAGGCCGCGGCGCCCGGCATCAGGCTCACGCCCGGCCCGGGTCGCGGCGCGTCGGGCGTCACGTGGCAGGAGCGGCAGGTCACGCCGCCCATGAACATCAGGCTCGGCCTCAGCTCCTCGCCGGGCATGAGCCCGAGCATCAGCCGCTGCTGCTCGGCGTGCACGCCCGCGTGGCAATCCGCGCACCTCGCCGTCTTCGACGTGTCGGCGGGGATGGGACGGCGGTGGCGCGCGCTGTGGCAGTCGAGGCACTGCAGCGTGATCGAGCCGCTCATCGCCACGACCCGGTGCTCGATCGGCGCGTGGCACGTGCGGCACGACAGCTCGGGGTGGTGCGCGTGGACCGAGTCGGCCGGCGGCAGTCTGGCGGGCGGCTTCGCCTTGTGGCACGACGCGCAGCGCGCCAGGGCGACCGTCGTGTCCCCCTCCACCACGCGGTAGTGGCAGCGCGTGCACGGGACGCGCGCCAGCTGCAGCATGGCGTGCGGGAGCGGCACCCCCTGGCTGGTCATCTGGACGTGCCGGGGATCGCGGTGACAGGTCACGCACCCCGAGTCGCGGGAGCCCGAGACCTCGGCGAAGTGGCACAGGGCGCAGGTCGAGCTGTCGGCCTTCAGGTCGGTGCTGCCCGGATCGTGGGTGTGGCAGGCCGCGCACGGCACGGACCGCTTCTCGCTCATCGGGTGGGCGCTGTGCCGGAAGACCACCATCGCGATGCGCGCGGTGTCGGGGCCGCCGTTGGGATGGCAGCCGCTCGCGGCGCACGCCTCGTCGGGCACGCCGGCCCGGCCGGAGGGCGTGGGCCCGCCGCGATGGCATCCGACGCACGCGACGCGGTCGTGCGGGTGACTGGCGCGCGCCGCCCCTCCCTTCGCGCCGCCGCAGGCGGCCAGGGCCAGCAGCGTCAGGGCGACCGCCGGGCGGAGGCTCAGCACAGCGACCCCCACAGGATGAGCCCGATCAGCACCAGGCCCACGCCCAGCAGCACGAGCCCGCCCGCCGCGCCCACCACGTTCATCCAGCGGGCGGGAGGCGGCGCGGGCCGGTCCACCACCACCCGGGCGCTCGGCGCCTCGGTCAGCGCGCGGGACGCGATCCGCTCCGCCACCAGCGGGTGCTCCTCTTCCATGTAGTGGAGCGTCGCGCGGCCGGTGAACATCACCGCGTCCACCGGGAACTTGTCGGGCCGGAGGTGGACGTTGAAGAAGTGGATCGTGAAGATGAACGCGGTCGCGATCATCGCCTCGTACGAGTGCACGATGATGGCGACGTTGAAGAGGATGCCGGGGAAGAACCGGCCGAAGAACTCCGGCTGCCACAGCATCAACCCCGTGAAGCCGATGGCGCCGACGCCCCACAGCTCGGCGAAGTAGTCGAACTTCTCCATGTAGCTGTAGCGGCCGAAGCGGGGCTGCGGCCCGCGGCCGAAGAACCACTTGACCATGGCGAGGGCGTCGCGCAGGTCCTGCGGCCGGAACACGACCGAGTCCTCGCCGACCCAGCCGCGCACCCGCTTCGGGTCCCGCCACGCCCGCCAGCTCAGGTACCCGGCGTACAGCGCGAAGTAGCCGAACACGAACAGGCCCGCGGTGCGATGGGCCACGCCGGCGCGGGTGGCGCCGCCGAGGACCCGCATCAGGCCCGGCGCCCAGGCGGCGCAGCTGAACCGCAGCGGCAGGCCCGTGATCACGAGCACGAAGAAGGTCGCGACGATCAGCGCGTGCACCAGGCGGAACAGCAGGTTGAAGCGCCACACGAACGGGCCGCCGCCCCGCAGCGCCGCGTCCATGGGCGTGTCGGCGGCGGCGGCCTTCGCGGCGGCCGCTGCGCGGCGGCGGTCGAGCAGGGTGCGCCGGTACCACAGCAGCGTGTGCGCGCCCCACACGACCATCGTCCCGGTGAGGACGGTGTTCATGAACGCCCACACCAGGAACAGCACCGGGTTCTTGTGCGGGTCGCGCGGGTTCGCGTGCGGCTGGTAGCCGGCGAACTTCCCGCGAGCCGCCGAGTGGCACTGGCGGCAGGTCGTGAGTTCGTTGGCCGGGGACACCGACGAGGCCGGGTCCGACGCGGGGCGCACGTTGTGCGGCGTGTGGCAGTCGGCGCACTTCGCGGCGCGGCGCGAGCCCACGCTCGACGCCTGGCCGTGGTAGCTGTCGCGGTAGGTGCGGCCGTAGGCGGCGTGGCAGCGCATGCACGCGTCCGCCACCGCGAACCGCCACGTCGGGTCGGTCGCGCGGCGGATCCCGTGCTCGCCGTGGCAGGAGATGCAGGTCGCCGCGGTGTCGGGGCCGAGCGGCGACGCGCTCGCGGCCTGGGCCCGCGCGGTGCGCCCGTGGACGTCCTGCCAGTAGCTCGACGCCTCCGCGGCGTGGCAGGCGCCGCAGGCGCGCGCGAGGTTGACGTCGATGCGGTGCGTGGCCTCGTCGGGCACGGGCCGCATGTCGTGCGACCCATGGCACCGGGTGCACGCGATGGTGTCGGCGTGGACCCCCTGCTCCGAGCTGGCGACCTGCGCCGCATGGCAGGCGGCGCACGCCTGCCGCATCGCCGCCCGGCCCGCCGCCGTGGGCAGGAACCCCTGGCGCGCCACGTCGTGGCCGCCGTGGCACGCCGCGCAGCCGGCGCGCGGGGCGCCGGTCGCCCCGTGCGGGCCGTGCACGCCGCGGCGCCACAGCGAGTCCTGCGCCGCGTGGCAGCGGCCGCACTCCACCCGCCGCGCCGCCACCGGCTCGTGCGGGAAGAACGTGACCCCCGTGTGGCAGGCGGCGCACGCCACCTTCGCGTGCGGGCCGCCGCTCAGGGTGGCCCGGGTCACGACCAGGTCCGCCCCGACGTTGCGGTCCGAGGCGGCGTTGAGCAGGAACTCGCGGCTGCCGTGGCAGCGCTCGCAGTCCTCGGCCCGCTGCGCGCGCGCGGGGGGCGCCGCGACCACGGCCACCAGCGCCGCGGCGACCAGCGCGGAGGCGAGCCCCGGAAACCGTGCCCCCGTGCCCCGCCGGCGCGTCAGCACATCTGGGCCCACATGATCATCGCCACGATCACCAGCCCGACGCCGAGCGCCAGCAGGCCGAGCGAGGCGGCGACCGCGGTCATCCAGTTGGGGGGCGGGGGCGCCGGCAGGTCGGGCACCGCCGCGCGGCTCACCGGCTGCGTGGCCAGGTCGGCCCACCGCGCCATCGTGAGCGGGCGGTCCTCCTCGAGCACCTCCGCCGTGGCGCGGCCGGTGAACATCACGCCGTCCATCGGCCACTTTCCCGGCCGGAGGTGGACGTTGAAGAAGTGGATGATGAACATGAAGCCGGCGGCGAGCAGCGCTTCCTCGGAGTGGAACACCGCGGCGACGTTGAACGCCCACCCGGGCAGGACGTGCGTGAACACGCCCGGCAGCCAGCGCACCAGCCCCGACCCGCCCAGCAGCACGATGCCCCAGAACGCGCCGAAGTAGTGGAACTTCTCGTTGTAGCCGTAGCGGCCGAAGCGCGGGAACGGGGCCTTGCCGAAGAACCACTTGAACATCTGGGCGAAGTCGCGCAGGTCCTGCGGCTGCGGCACCATCGAGTCGGGGCCCCAGAAGATGGCCTTGCGGTCCTTCGCGCGCGCCACGAACACGGCGAGCCAGCCCAGGTGGGTCGCGAAGTAGGCGATCGTGATCGCCCCGGCCACCCGGTGCACGATGCCCGCGGTGTGCGTCCCGCCCAGCAGCCGCATCATGTCCGACGCCCACACCGCGCAGCTGAAGCGCAGCGGCAGCCCGGTGATGACCAGCGCGAAGAAGCTCACCACCGAGACGCCGTGCAGCACCCGGTGGAACAGCCGGAACCGCCACACGTACGGCCCCTGGCCGCGCGCCGCGCTGTCGATCGGCGTCCGCGCGCGCGGCTCGTCCTCGAGCCCCAGCTCCCGGCGGCGGCGCCGCTCCCGCCAGCGGATCTCCAGCAGCTTGGCGAGCCACAGCACCGTGTGCACGCCGAAGACCGTGAACGTGCCGAACAGGATCACGTTCATCAGCACCCAGGCGGCGAAGATCCAGACGTTGTCGCGGGGGTCGAGCGGCCGCGGGTGCGCGCGGTAGGACACGAAACTCGGCCGCGCCGCCGCGCCGTGGCACTGGGCGCAGGTGCCGACGAGGCGGCCCGTCGAGGTCGAGGACCGCGGGTCGCTCGAGGGGAAGATCTGGTGCGAGCCGTGGCAGTCGTTGCAGCGCGCCGCCCGGTAGTCCCCCAGCCGCGTCGCCCGGCCGTGGTAGGTGTCGGCGTACGTCTCGCCCTCGCGCTTGTGGCACGAGGCGCAGCGGTCCACCAGCGCCACTTCCCGGTCCAGCGCGTGCGCCGGCCGCATGCCGTGCCCGCCGTGACACGAGACGCACGTGGGCGCGGTGTCGCCGGTGATGGGCCCGCGCATGGCGGCCTGCGCCCGCGCCGTGGCGCCGTGGACGTCGCCGAACTCGAGCCCCGCCACCGAGTCGTGGCACACGGCACAGCGCCGCGCCACGCCGATCGCGATGCCGTGCGTAGCCGGATCGCGGACCGGCTGGATCATGTGCGCGCCGTGACACGCCGCGCAGCTCACCTGGCCCTTGTGGACGTCGCCCGGCGCGAACTCGCGGCTGGCGTGGCACGCCACGCACCGCGCCGAGAGCGTGGTCGCGCCCGCGCCCCGCTCCAGCGACCGGGCGGGCTGGACGTCGTGGATCCCGTGGCACGCCGTGCAGCTCGCCGGCTTCAGCCCGTTCCGCCCGCCGTGCGGGCCCGCCCGCCACAGCGAGTCCTCCACCCCGTGGCACGTGCCGCACGGCACCGTCGCGCGCGCCTCGGCGGGATGCATCTTCAGGCCCGGGATGGGATGGCAGCGCACGCACGGGATCCCGGCGTGCACGGAGCCGGCCAGCAGCGCCCGGTTCACGATCAGCGAGTCGGGGTCGTAGCCCGCGGGCGCCCGCCGCGCCATCTGCTCGCGGTCGCCGTGGCACAGCTCGCACTGCGCGCTCGCCATGCGGTCGGCCGCCGTCTGCGCGCGCGCCGGCCGCAGCGGCACGGCCGCCAGCAGCAGCGCGAGCAGGCCCGGGCGCCACGCTGGCGCGGCCCGCCGCCCTAGCACAGCGCGTCCCACAGGCCCAGCACCACCAGCAGCACGCCCAGCGCGAGGAACAGCAGGCCCAGCGCGGTGCTCGTCACCTCGAGCCACCGCGGCGCCGGCGGCGCCACGCGGTCGGACACCGCCCGCGCGCTCGGCGCCTGCCCCGCCACGTCGCCCAGGGCCGCGGCCACGAGCGGGTGCTCCTCTTCCATGTAGCCGAGCGTGGCGCGCCCGGTGAACATCACGCCGTCGAGCGGGAACTTGCCGGAGCGCAGGTGGACGTCGAAGAAGTGGTACGCGACGATGAGCGCGGCCAGCAGCATCACCTGATAGGAGTGCACCAGCGTCGCGAGGTTGAAGACCACGCCCGGCAGGAACCGCCCGAAGAATTCCGGGAACCACAGCAGCAGGCCGGTGAGCGCGATCGCGCCCAGGCCGAGGAACACCATCAGGTAGTTGAACTTCTCGCGGTAGCTGTAGCGCCCGAACCGCGGCTTCTCGCCGCGGCCCACCGCCCAGCGCAGCATCTGCCAGAACTCGACGAAGTCGCGGCGGCCGAGCAGGATGGACTCGGGCCCCCACAGCAGGCGGCGCCGGTCCGGCGAGCGCGCCAGCGCCACGGCGCCGAAGCCGAGGTAGCCGGCGAAGCAGGCCAGCACGACTCCGCCCGCCCAGCGGTGGATCAGCCCCGCCGCGCGCGCGCCGCCCCACAGCGCCATCAGCTGCGGCGCCCAGGCCACGCAGCTGAACCGCAGCGGCAGCCCGGTGAAGGCCAGCACGAAGAACGCCACGACGAGCACCAGGTGCAGCACGCGCTGCAGCACCGTGAAGCGCCACAGGTACGGGCCCCGCCCGCGGTGCGCCGCGTCGAGGGCCACCCCGTCGAAGTACACCGACTTCCCCTTCACGGCGTCGTCCTCCGTTCCAGCCGGGTGCGGCGCGCCACCAGCACGGCGTGCACCACGTAGATCGCCGAGACGGCGCCGAGCAGCACCACCATCGCGAGCCAGGCCGCGAACAGGCCGGCGCTCTGGGCCGGGCTGGTGGGGTCGGCGTGCGGGCGGTAGTCGGCGAACCGCCCGGTCGCCGTCGCGTGGCAGCGCCGGCAGGTGGCCAGCCGGTTCGCCGGCGCCACCGAGCTCCGCGGATCGGACGCCGGATAGACCGCGTGGGCGGTGTGGCAGTTGGCGCACAGGGCCGCCCGCCGCGAGCCGACCTGCGTCGCCTGGCCGTGGTAGTTCTCCC
Organism: uncultured Gemmatimonadales bacterium; assembly: GCA_963806755.1. GTDB lineage: Bacteria > Gemmatimonadota > Gemmatimonadetes > Gemmatimonadales > JACORV01 > Fen-1245. The sequence continues at coordinate 74,742 of CAWDZR010000023.1, read as the reverse complement.
GGAACGTCGCGCCGTACGCGACGTGACAGCGCGTGCAGGTCTCGGCGAACGCGAAGTGCGCCGCGACGTCGGCGGGATTGCGCACGGCGTGGCCCTCGTGGCAGTCCACGCAGGTGGCCGAGGTATCCCGCCCCAGCGCCGTGCGGCTCGCCGCGTCCCGCAGCGCGCCGCGGCCGTGCACGTCGGCCCAGTACGAGGCCGCCTCCGCGCCGTGGCACGCCGCGCAGCGCCGCGCCATCGCCACCGGCACGCCGCGCGTGGCCGGATCGCGCACCGGGCGCACGTCATGGGCGCCGTGACAGTCCACGCAGGCCGCCACGGCCCCGTGGACGTCGTGCGGCCCCGGGAGCTGGCCGCGGTGACAGGTCGCGCACGCCTCGTTCGTCGTCGTCCGCCCCGCCGCGCTCCGCAGCCACGCCGCCGTGCGCACGCCGTGCGCGCCGTGGCACCCGACGCAGCGCGCCCCCGCCGCCGCCGCGCCATGCACGCTCGCGTGCAGGACCGAGTCCACCGCCGCGTGACAGCGGGTGCAGGCAATGGGCGTGGCGGCGGCGCCGCCGTGCGGGAAGGACAGCGCCCCCGTGTGACAGGCGACGCACGCCAGCCCCGCGTGCGCGGCGCCCGGCCCCTCGAGCGAGTCGCGCGTCACCACGAGCGCAGGGCTGAACTGCCCGACGGGCACGGCGCGCTCCAGGAACTCGCGGGAGGAATGGCACCGGAGGCACGCCAGCGACGACGGCGCCCGGACGCCGGCGGGCCGCTGGGCGCTCGCGCGCCCCGCCGCCCCGAGACCGACCGCCAGCAGGAGCAGGGCCATCAGCCCGTGCCGCCGCATCCGCGTCCGCACCTGGTGGCGGCTGATCCCGAGCAGCGTCGCCGCCTGGGACTGGTTGCCGTGCGCGCGGTCGAGCGCCTCGACCAGCAGCCGGCGCTCCACCTCGTCGAGCCGCACGCCGTCGGAGGGCAGGCTCGCCGTCGCCACGCCCTGCGTCATCGGGGCGGTCACCTCCGGCGGCAGCTCGCGCAGGCCCAGCGTCTCGCCGTCGGCCAGCAGCACCGCGCGCTCGATGACGTTCCTGAGCTCCCGCACGTTTCCCGGCCACGCGTATGCGCCGAGCTTGACCAGCGCGTCGGGCGCGATCTCGCGCACCTTCTTGCCGAACTCGCGGTTGAAGTGCGCCGTGAAGTGCTTCACCAGCGGCGCGATGTCCTCGCGCCGGTCCCGCAGCGGCGGCAGCGTGATCGGGATGACCCGCAGGCGGTAGAACAGGTCCGCCCGGAACCGCCCGGCCGCGACCTCGCCCGCCAGGTCGCGGTTGGTCGCGGCGACGATCCGCGCGTCCACCACCAGGTCGCGGGTGCCACCCAGCCGCCGGAACGTCTTCTCCTCGATGAAGCGCAGCAGCTTCGACTGCACGCCGGGCGGCAGCTCCCCCACCTCGTCGAGGAACAGCGTGCCGCCGTCGGCCATCTCCACCAGCCCGCGCTTGGCCGTATGCGCGTCGGTGAACGCCCCCTTCTCGTGGCCGAACAGCTCCGACTCCATCAGCGTGTCCGGCAGCGCCGAGCTGGTGATGTTGACGAACGGCCCGCCGCTTCGCTTGCTCATCCGGTGCAGCGCCTGCGCGATGGCGCCCTTCCCCGTCCCGCTCTCCCCCTCGATCAGCACCGTCGTCGCGTCCACCGAGGCGAGGCGCTCCACCAGCTCGAACACCCGCCGCATCGGCGCCGACTCGCCGATCACCATCGTGCCGGCGTGCGAGCTGCGGTCCCGCAGGGCCGCCACCTCGCGCCGCAGCGCCGTCATCTCGAGGGCCTGCCGCACCGTGGCCACCGCGCGGTCCAGGGTGAACGGCTTCTCGAGGTAGTCCTTCGCCCCGAGCTTCAGCGCCTCCACCGCGGACGCCACCGTCGCGTGCGCCGTCATCACCACCCACACCGCCGAGCCGCGCGACGCCTGCTCGCGGAGCAGCGCCAGGCTCTCGCCGTCGGGGAGCCTCAGGTCCGCCAGCGCCACGTCGAAGTCCGCCGCGTCCAGCGCCGCGCGGGCCTCCGCCAGCGTGGAGGCCACGGTCACCTCCAGCCCCTCCCGCCGCATCCGCTCCGCCAGCACCGTCAGCAGCAGCGGATCGTCCTCGAGCACCAGCAGCCGCTCGCCCGCCATCTAGGCCTCCACTCCCCGCGGCGCGGCCGCGGCCGCCACCGGCAGGTGGACGCGGAACGTCGTGCCCCCGCCCTGTCCGACCTTGCTCTCGACCGTGACCCGCCCCTGGTGCGCCGCCACCACGCGCGCCACCAGCGGCAGGCCCAGCCCCGTGCCCAGCGGCTTGGTCGAGACGAAGGGCTTGAAGACGCGTTCCAGGTTCTCGGCCGCGATGCCGACGCCGGTATCGCGCACCTCGATCTCCACTTCCCGCCCGTCCCCGCCGAGGCGCGTCGCCACCACCAGACGGCCGCCGTCGGGCATCGCCTCGAGCGCGTTGACGCACAGGTTCAGCACCGCCTGCTCGAGCCGGGCGGCGTCGCCGGTCAGGATCGGGATGCCCTCGCCGTACGCGCGCTCCACGCGCAACCGCTCGGCTCCCGGAAGCCCCGCCATCCGCGCCAGCGCGCCGTCGATCACCGCGTGCAGGTCCAGCGGCTGCGCGTTCAAGCCCACCGGCCGCGCCAGGCTCAGCATGTCCCGGATCGTCTCGTCCACGTGCTGCAGCTCGTCGTCCACCCGCGCGAGCAGCGCCCGCTCGGCGTCGCTCATCGCGTACTCCTGCGTGATCAGCTCCATCGCGCTCTTGATCCCGGCCAGCGGCCGCTTGATCTCGTGCGCCACCTGCGACGCCAGCGCCCCCACCTCGGCGAATCCCGCCTGCTCCGTGAGCGCGCGCCGCTGCGTCGCCGCGAGCCGCGTCGCCTCCTCGTCCTTCTCGAGCAGCCGGTCCACCGACGCCCCCAGCCGCCCGATCTCGTCCCGCTGCGTCAGCCCGATCCGCACGCCCGCCTCGCCGGCGCTCGCCCGCGCCAGGCCGCGCCGGAGCTGCCGCATCGGCGTCACCACTTCGCGCTCCATCATCGCGCCGAGCACCACCGCATACGCCAGGCACAGCAGCACCGTCAGCGCGAAGCCGAACGTGCGCCCGCGCCGGATCGCGTCGTCGATCCCGCGCACGCTCAGCACCAGCTCCAGCGTCGCCCGGCCCCCGGGGCCGCCCACCCCGCTCACCGACACCAGGGCGCTCATCGTCGGGCTGCCGCGGCCCCCGACCACTTCGCCCTCGGGCGGAATGTCCCACGGGCTCGGGAGCTTCGGCCCCGGACGCGGGTGATCTTCCTCGCCCGCCACGCTCGAGAGCAGCACCGTTCCGTCCGCGGCCACGAGCCGGTAACCTGCCGCCGGCGGCCGCGCCACCAGCGTCCGCAGCTCGTCCCGCACCAGGCCCACCTGGCCGTGGGCGAGCGCCGCCTCCACCGGGCCCTGCGCCGCCGCAACGGCCATGAGCGCGTGCTCGCTGGTGAGCGCGTACTGCTCGGTTTCCCAGTATCGGAGCGACAGCGTGGTCGCCACTCCCAGTACCACCAGGAGCGCGCCCAGCGCCGTCCAGAGGACCTTGGCGCGGATCGAGAGATCGCGCAGACTCATCTGTGGCCATAAACGCGCAATCCGCGTGCCGTCTTGCACGCGGACTGCGCGATCAGGGCCAGGCAGGGGCTACAGAGCGAGCAGGCCGAGCGCTGCACCAGCGGCCACATGAGCCGCTACAGCCGTGCCAAGCCCGCGCCGCCAATAGAGATAGCCGAAGAGCACGGCGGGCAGCGCCATCCGTGCGAGTCCGTAGGTGATCATCGTTGACACGCCCGGTAGCCCAAGCTGCTGCATTTCCGGTAGATGCAGTAGGATATCGGCCACCGTCGCCACGCCGACCGCCGCCCAGACCGCCCAGCTCCGCTCGCGCGGCAGGTAGCGGACCGCGATCGCGAGCGCCGCGGTGAAGACGAACAGCCGGAGGAACAACTCATCCGTGACGGCGTTGGCCAGCGCGAGGCCGAGGGCGGGCAGCACGCCGAGCCGCTCGACGTCGGTCGGCAGGCCGAGCGAGCCCCGGTAGAACGGCAGGGCGATGGCCGCGAGCACCAGCCCCGCCACGACGGCGATCGCGCCCCGGATCAGGATGCCCTTCCACGCGTGCACGCGGTCGAGCACCCGCGTCGCGGGAAACAGCGCCAGCGACTTGCGCACCACGGCGAGCCCGACGGTGATGATCGGCCCGTAGAACCAGAACGTGGCGGCGAGCGCGAGCAGGGCGGCGCCGGGGTACGTCAGGCGCACGTCGCTGAACCAGATCGTGGGGCGCTGGATCGCGAAGCTCACCAACAGCGCCGCGAGGGTCGCGGCGACCATGATCGTGCCGGGCACGCGGTCGGGCCAGCGGCGGTACGCGAGCTGGAGCGCGTGCAGGCCGGTGCTCGCGGCGAAGTACACCGTCGCCACCATGACCACCCAGGCGAGCGCGGAGATCGCCGCGCCGATGATGTGGTGGCCCAGGAGCGCGATCGGCATCGCCGCCACCCAGCCCGCGACGGCCCACGACAGCAGCAGGCCGAACGGGTAGTAGAACAGGCCGTGCAGCATGGCCGCGAACGCCTGGCGGGGCGTCGTGCCCTCGGGCCGGCCGGCCACGCCCAGGATCATGCCCTGCACCAGGCCCAGCACGGCGCCGACGACGAACAGCGTCGCGCTCCCCAGCAGCAGCAGGTGACCGCTCATGCGGTTGGTGGCGATCATCGCGACGACGGCCGCTCCGCCCAGGACCATGCCGGTCGCCAGCGACCAGGAGATCGCGACGGCCGCGGGCAGCTCGAGACCGCGGTGCGGAACGTTGGCGGGAATCTGCGCGGCTTCATCGCGCGCGGTGGTGGTCGGGTTCATGGTCTCCTCCAGCAGTGCCTTCGGTCGTTGCTTCGCTCTTCCGACCCCTACTAAGGCATGGGAGAGGCCAGGGGGCGCGATATTGGCGAGACCGCGCGCAAATGCAGGTGGGCGTAAGGGTTAGGATGCCGGGTAGTGGCGACGGGTCGCTCGCCGCCCGTTCGAAAACTGCGCGGGACGGGCCACACACTGTTCCGATCGGAACAGCGGCGGCCAGCTACTTCATCAGGAACTGGAGCGACGCGCCCGGCTGGTATTCGGCCGGTTCGCGGCCGCTGACGTACACCTTGGCGGGCTTGGGACCGAGCAGCTCGAGCGTGGAGCCCTCGACCCTGAGCGAGCTCCCCTCGCGGAGGCCGACGACCGGCACGCCCGGATTCGCGGCCGTGAACTCGAGCAGGCGCTCGACGCGCGTCTCGCCGCCGTGGTCGGGCAGGCGGTCCTCGGTGTAGTGCGGGTTGATCTGGAACGGGAGCAGCGCCAGCGCGGCGAAGCTCGGCGGCTCGACGATCGGCATGTCGTTCGTGGTCTTGATGGTGGGCCCGGCGAGGTTCGCTCCCGCGCTCCAGCCGACGTACGGCATGCCGGCCAGGGCCCGCTCGCGGATCGCCGCGAGCAGCCCCGTCTCGTGCAGGGCGCGCAGCAGGTGCCAGGTGTTTCCGCCGCCGACGACTACCGCCTCCGCCGCGGCGACCTCCGCGCGCGGGTCCGGTCGCGTGTGCACCGACTCGAGCCCGTAGCCGAAGTCGGTGAAGCGCCGGGCGACGGTGGCCGCGAACTCGTCGGAGGACACGCGCACCGCGGCGTACGGCACGAATAGCACGCGCCGCACCGCCGCGCCGAGAAACTCCCGGATCGGCGCCTCGGCGTGCTGGAGATATTCCTGGCCGGGATTCTTCGAGTTGCTGAGCAGCAGCAGCCGCATGCCGGGACCTCGGAAAAGCGACGGGGAGGTGATGAAGTGATGGAGGTGATGATGTGAGGAGGTGAGTGAGCACCGCGCCGCTCACCTCATGACTGCATCACGCCATGACTTCATCACCTCCCCGTCAGGGCAGCCTCAGCCCGGGTATGCCGCCCGTCAGGCTCCGGAGCCTCTGCTCGAGCTGGTTCTGAACATCGGCCAGCTGCTGCTGCTGCCCCGTGATCTGCTGCAGCGGTCCGGACGTCAGGCCGGCGAGCTTGGCCCGCGCCGCCGCCACCTGCTGGCCGACGAGGCTGTCCACCTTCGCCCGGACCTGCCCCTCGGCACGCGCCACTTCGCCCTTGAGCGCGGCCTGCAGGCCGCTCGCGACCTCGGCTCCGACGTTTGAGGAGACGTCGAGCTGGGGCGACGCCAGCGTGCCGGAGATGGTCGCCTGGACGTCCACGTGCCGGAGCGAGGAGACGGCGCGCCACACCAGCGCGTTCAGCCAGGCCTGCGTGCCGATCCGCGTGGCGGACCCCGTGTCCGCCGGCGCGCCGCCGAGCCGCGACCAGACCGCGCTGTCGGTCCCCACCGTCCAGGTGCCGCGCAGCGCGTCCCCCGTCCGCGCCAGCACGACGTCCATCACGCCGCGCGACAGGTCGATACGGGCGCCGACCGCCGCGATGTCAGCGGACGGCAGCCGCACGCCCACCAGGTGCGCCCGCACCGAGTCCTTCGGCACCGCACCAGTGTGATCGAGCACCCCGGACACGCCGACCTGCTGCGGCCCGGCCGTCGCGCCGCTCCGCTGGACGAGGAAGGTCAGCGGCTTGCCGTACACCGCGGGTTCGGTCGTCACGCCGGTGACCCGGCCGACGTAGGAGCCCGCCATCGTCGTGTTGCCCGAGAGCGCGAACGTGCCCTCGGCGAACTCCAGCAGCAGCGTGGGATACGCGTGCGCCAGCGGGAAGACGTACGTCGTGCCCGCCATCCGCCGGCGCACGGGCCCCGCGTGCCGCTGCGGCATCATCCCGGGCGGGATCCGCTGCTGCACCGTCCGCACCATCGCGAGCTGCGGCGCCAGCTGCTGGAGCGCGATCCGTCCGAACATCGCCTTGGAGACGTCCTTCGGGTCCAGGGAAGGCAGTTTCACGAGGCTCCGGGCGTACGCGTAGTCCTGCTGCCGCGCCTGGTCCAGCGCCGCCAGCCGCCCGCGGAACGAATCCACCTGCGCCGTGACGTCGCGCTGCAGGCCGGTGAGCCGGTCCCGCGCCGCCTTCACCGCGTTGAGCGTGTTCCGCACGGAGGTGGCGGCGTCGCGCGCCCCGGCCAGTCCGAGCTTGCGGAGGTCCGCGCCCTGCAGCCGCGCCGCCAGCGCCTTCGCCGAGTCCACGACGGGGCCCGGATTCGCGGCCGTGACCTGCCGCGCCAGGGAGCCCTTGAGCGAGTCCGCCTGAGACGCGAGGGCGCGCGCCATCGCGATCGTCCTGAGGCTGTCCGGCTTCAGCGCGCCGACGTCCACCGCCTTCCCGAGCCCGCCGAGGTCGAGGGACGGCAACGCCGCCTTCTGGGCCCAGTCCGCCGCGCTCGCCAGCGACGACGCGCCGCTCGACGGGCTCTGCTGCTTGGGCGGGAGCGCGCCCGACGTCTTGCGCGGCGTCCCGAACGCGAGCCCCCGCACCACCACCGACTCCGCGTCGAGCTTCTTCTCCAGCAGCGCGCGGACCCCGACGTCCAGCAGGATCTCGTCCACCTGGAACAGGTTCGTCATCGGCTTGCTCGGGTTCGTGACCTGCAGGCCGCGCAGCCGCAGCTGCCCCTGGAACAGCTTCAGCCGCGCGCTCGCCAGGTCCACCCGCGCGCCCACCGCCGCGGTGCCGCCCGCCTCGACGCCCAGCTTGATCAGCCGGTCCACGAACAGCGTCCAGCCGAGGACCACCGCCAGCACGAACAGCGCGAGCGGGATCAGCGCCTTCCAGCGGAAGATCCTCACGTGCGCCATTTGCTCAGCGACTGGTAGGTGGAATACCAGCCGGACGCCGTCACGGCCTGGAAGAAGCGCATCTTCTTGAGCCGCTCGAACACCTTCGCGCGGTAGCGGTCCACGCCCCAGCGCGCCAGGACATACAGCGGCACGAACGCGACCACCCAGAAGACGAAGCTGCCCAGCACCACCGAGTTGTTGAAGTTCGTCAGCGGCATCGCCGGCACGTTGTACATCCACGTCCACAGCGGCCGCAGCGCCGCCGAGCCCAGCAGCCCGTTGCCGATCGCGTTGAACAGCGGATCGAGCGCGAAGCCGACCGGCACGAACACCATCCAGCCCAGGAACACGCCGGGCATCGAGACGTTGAGGATCAGCGCCGCGCCGAACAGCACCAGGTTGTGGACGTTCATCAGCGGCGTGAGGCCGAATACCGCCCCGAGCGCGATGCCCGCGGCCACCTGCCCCGGCGTGCCGTCCGAGTTCAAGGCCTTGATCAGCTGCTGGATCAGCTTGAGGAACAGCATCGGGCGACATTACCGGCCGGCGGACGGGCTGTCAAATCGGAGGGAACCCTGCACTCCGCTTCCCGTATTATTCTTATCGGGTATCGCCGACAACCCAAGCGTGGAGCCGAACCGTGCTGTTTCGCCGGGCCCCCGACATCAAGTCCTCGGAGATCACGCCCGAGAGCGCCTACCTCGACCGCCGGACGTTCGTGGCGGCCGCCTCGGCGGCGGTCGCCGGGGTGGCCGTGCCGCCGCTGGCCCGCGGGCCGCGGGCCGGCCTGCGGCGCGCCGAGGACGACAAGCTGACCTCGTACGACGACATCACCCACTACAACAACTACTACGAGTTCGGCACCGACAAGGACGACCCCGCGAAGTACGCGGGGCAGCTGCACACGAGCCCGTGGAAGGTGGAGATCGCGGGCGAGGTGGCCAAGCCGGGCAACTACGATCTCGACGATCTGCTGCGCGGGCAGACGATCGAGGAGCGGATCTACCGGCACCGGTGCGTCGAGGCGTGGTCCATGGTGATTCCGTGGAACGGCTTCCCGCTCCGCAACCTCGTCAACCGCTTCCAGCCCACGTCGCGGGCCCGGTTCGTGGAATTCACCACCCTGCTCCGCCCCAGCGAGATGCCGGGCCAGCGCGGCGACGTGCTGCCGTGGCCGTACGTCGAGGGACTGCGGATGGACGAGGCGATGCACCCGCTCACGCTGGTGGTGACGGGCCTCTACGGCCGGCCGCTCCCGAGCCAGGACGGCGCGCCGCTCCGGATTCACGTGCCGTGGAAGTACGGGTTCAAGAGCGCCAAGGCGCTGGTGCGGATCCGGTTCACCACGGCGCAGCCGGCGAACACCTGGAACGTGGCGGCGCCGGACGAATACGGCTTCTACGCCAACGTGAACCCGAACGTGGACCATCCGCGCTGGAGCCAGGCCCGCGAGCGTCGCATCGGCGAGTTCTTCCGCCGCCCGACGCTGATGTTCAACGGCTACGCGGACCAGGTGGCCTCGATGTACGCGGGGATGGACCTGCGGCGGAACTTCTGAGGCCGGCGTGACGGCCCGAGCGGTCCGGCGCGCGGTCAAGGCCGCGCTGTTCGTCGCCTGTCTCGCGCCGCTGGCGGCGCTCGCTGCCGACGCGTTCGGCGGCCGTCTCGGCCCCGAGCCGATCCGCGCCACGGAGCTCAGGACCGGCATCTGGGGCCTCACGATCCTCGTCGTCACCCTCGCGATCACGCCGCTCCGGCGCCTCACGGGCTGGAACGTGCTCGGCGGCTACCGGCGCATGCTCGGCCTGTTTGCGTTCACCTACATCTGCGTGCACTTCCTCACCTGGTTCGGCGTGGACCAGTTCTTCGCCATCAAGTACATCGGGCAGGACATCGTGAAGCGGCCCTACATCACCGTCGGCTTCGCCTCGTTCCTCCTGATGATCCCGCTGGCGGTCACCTCCAGCGCCGCGATGGTGCGGTGGCTCGGGAAGCGGTGGCGGCCCCTGCACAGCCTGGTGTACCTGGCGGCGCTGGGGGGCGTGGTGCACTTCGTGTGGGAGGTCAAGGCGGACTACACGGTGCCGACCCGGTACGCGGTGATCCTGGTGGCGCTGCTGGCGCTGCGCTTCGTGCCGGTGCGGCGGCGCGCCGCGGCTCCCGCCCCGGGCCCGGCCCGCACGCGCGATCCGACGCCGGCGGCGTGAGGCCCGCCGGGGGGCTTCCTACCCCCCGTGCTCGAAGCTCGGGTAGTCCGTCATCCCGCCATCCACGAACACCGTGGTGCCGGTGACGTAGCTCGCCGCGTCGCTCAAGAGCACCACCGCCATGCGCGCGATCTCGTCCGTGGAGCCGATGCGGCCAAGCGGGATCTTCTCGAGCAGGTCGGCGTAGCTCTTGGGATCGCTCCAGACGCTCTGGTTGATCGGGGTCTTGATCGCCCCCGGCGCCAGGCCCAGCACACGCACGCCGAACGGCGCCGCCTCCTGGGCCAGCGTCTCGGTCAGCATGCTGAGGCCCGCCTTGCTCGCCGTGTAGGCGCTGTACCCCGCCCACGCGATGCGCTCGTGCACGCTCGTGAGGTTGAGGACGACCCCCGACTTCTGCGCGGTCATCCGCCGCAGCGCCTCGCGCGCGCACAGGAAGGCGCCGAAGAGGTTGATCTGGATCACGCGCAGCCATGCGGCTGGGTCCGCCTCCCAGCCCATGGCGCGCGGCCCGTCCACGCCCGCGTTGTTGACCAGAAGGTCCACGCCGCCCCACGTGCCGTCGAGCTGCGCGAACATCCGTGCCACCTCGGCCGCGTCGGCGATATCGGCCGCCACCGCGAGCGCCTTGCCGCCCGCCTGGCGAATCCGTGCCGCCACCGCCTCGGCCGCCTCCGGGTGCACGACGTAGTTCACGGCGACCTTCGCGCCCGCGGCTCCGACCGCGAGCGCGATCGCCTCTCCGATGCCCGAGTTCGCTCCGGTCACGAGGGCCCGGCGGCCGGCGAGTGAGTTGTCCATCGGCGCTAGCTCGGCGGTCACCGCCCGCGGCGATGGAACCGGTGCAGCCCCGACGACGGCTGCGGCTTGGGCGGCGGCGGAGCGGCGGCCGGCTCGGAATGGCCGGCGTGCGGGCGCGACGCCGACCCGGCGGGCCGGGACGGCCGCGCCGGCCCCGCGGGCCGCGCCGGCCCCGCGCCGCCCGTCCCCTTCGCCTGAGCGCGCTGGCGCCCCAGGGCCTTCTGCGCCCGGTGCGCCGCCAGCCGCTCGGCGAGCGGGATCTCGAGCTTCTCCGACGGCTTGCGCGTGTAGTCGAACCCCGGCAGCGTGACGCGCGGCAGCCGGCGCCCCACCGCCCGCTCGATCGCCGCCAGGTCGGTCTCTTCCTCCGGCGAGACGAACGTAAACGCGTCGCCCGTCAACTCGGCGCGCGCCGTGCGTCCGACGCGGTGGATGTAGTCGTCGGGGGCGTTGGGCACGTCGAAGTTCACCACGTGGCCCAGGGCCTCGACGTCGATGCCGCGCGCCACGATGTCCGTCGCGACCAGCACCCGCACCTTCCCGCTCTTGAACCCCGCCAGCGCCTCGGTGCGCTGGTTCTGGCTGCGGTTGCCGTGGATCTTCGCGTTCGACAAGCCGTTGCGGGTCAGGTACTCGGAGAGCCGGTTGGCCCGGTGCTTGGTGCGGGTGAAGACGATCGCGTTGCGCACCACGTCCTGGCGCACCAGCTCCAGCAGCAGCGCCGACTTCAGCTCGCGCGCCACCGGATAGACCGCCTGCGTGATGCCCACCGCCGGCGCCGACTTCCGCTCCAGGTTGAGCGTCACCGGCGCCTTGAGCAGCTCGGACGAGAGCTTCACGATTTCCGGCGGCAGCGTGGCGCTGAAGAACAGCGTCTGCCGCTTGGCCGGAATGTGGCGCAGCACCTTGCGGATGTCCGGCAGGAAGCCCATGTCGAGCATCCGGTCGGCTTCGTCGATGACGAGATACTCCAGCCGGTCGAGCTTCGCGTAGGGCCGCGTGAAGTGGTCGAGCAGCCGGCCGGGCGTGGCGATGACGATGTCCACGCCGCTCCGGAACGCGTGCTCCTGCGGCTCCATCCCGACGCCGCCGAACACGGCCGCCCCCGTGACCGGCGTGTGCACCGCCAGCTCCTCGAGGTGCTCGTGGATCTGCGCGGCCAGCTCCCGCGTGGGGGCCAGCACGAGGGCCCGCGTCACCCCGCGCGGCTTAAGGCGCAGGTGGTGCACGATCGGGAGGAGGAACGCCGCGGTCTTGCCGCTCCCCGTCATCGCACACGCCAGCACGTCCTTCCCCTGCATCGCGGGGGGGATCGCCTGGGCCTGGATGGGGGTAGGACGCGTGAATCCGAGCTCGCGAATCGCCCTGAGGAGCGTCGCGTCGAGGCCGAAAACGGTGAAGGACATCAACGAAGGTAGACGCTTGCCGCGCCCGGCGCCAACGTGGGCGCTGGTCCGAGCGTAGCTGTTCCACCACTCATCCGAGGACGATGATGCTCAGGTTAGCCGCTGCAGCCGCCGTTGTCGCGCTGCTGGGCCCGGGGCCCACGCTGGGCCCGGGGCCCACGCGCGTTCCCGCCCAGGGCCAGGCCCCGCTCCCCTTCCGCCTCGTGCTCTCCTCGACCGGCACCTCGGCCAGCTGGCGGGTGCGCGAGCGCCTGGCCTCCTTCGACTTCCCCAACGACGCCGTGGGCACGACCCACGACGTCGGCGGCGCCGTCGTCATCGGGCCCGACGGGCAGCCGGTCCCGAAGGACTCGAAGATCACCGTCAACCTCACCACGCTGCAGAGCGACCGCGCCATGCGGGACCGCTACATCCAGCACCGCACCCTGCAGACCGACCAGTATCCCACGGCGGTGCTCGTGCCGACGCAGTTCCTGCGAATGCGCACGCCGCTTCCGGACACCGGAACGTTCACCTTCGAGATCCAGGGCAACCTCACCATCCACGGCATCACGAAGCAGACCACCTGGCTCGTGACGGCGGTGGCGAAGGACGGCGGGTTCTCCGGCTCGGCGCTGACGCGGGTGACGTTCGAGGACTTCAACATGCAGCAGCCGCAGGTCCCGATCCTGCTCAGCATCGAGGACGAGATCAACCTGGAGCTGCAGTTCAACTTCGTGCGCGACACGACCTGGCACGGCTAGCGCCGCGCCGCCCGGCCCGACCCGCGGCCGGGCCTACAGCCCGATCTGGACGCCGACCCGGGCCGTGCGCGCGGGGCCGTAGAAGCTCGACGCCCCGTAGATCGTGTCGTACCACGCCCCGAGCGCCCGGTTGATCTCGCCGGTGTCGTAGAACGCGTCGCCGTTGCCCCACCGCGCCTCGACCTGCCGCAGCGCGAGGCAGTCCACCACGCCGCGCGAGCCGCCCTGGCCCTGCGGATACAGCGAGCAGTCGCTCAGGTCCACGCCGGTGAGCGTTTGCGGGCTGCCGTTGACGAGCACCTGCTTGGTCACCCACAGCGCCCCCGCGTCCGATTGCAGCTGGATCACCTGCGGCACGATCAGGTGGCTCCGGAACAGGTCGTTCCGGTCGCTCCCAGTTTCCGCGAACCGCTCCAGCACATTGCGGATGTCGAGCAGGTTGTGGGCCTCGGCGTACACCGTCCAGCGCGTCCGGCCGACCGTGATCGCCTTGGCGATTCGGAGATCGAGGTTCCAGGTCCACGGCAGGTACACCGGCGGCTGGTACGCCGGGTTCGGCAGGACGCCGCTGGCGGGTGCGAGCGCGCCGGCCCCGCTGTTGAACAGCGGGCTGTACGGCTGTCCGCTGGTGACGCGGGTGGTGAGCGCGGCGCTCAGGCCTCGCGCCGCCCTCCCGAGCGCGTCCCCGGTCAACCAGCCGTCGGGCACGCGCGCGACCAAAGTCCCGGAAGCGGCCTGCGTCGTCAGGTCCGGATAGGTCACCGCGACGGGGCCCGGCTGTTGTGGGGGCTCGTAGGTCGTGCGCCAGATGGAGTACGTCGCCGAGCCGGCGAGCGGGCCGGCGTCGCCCCAGGTCAGCCGCAGGCTCCCGCCGAGCGCGTGCGAGGCCCCCGATCCCGTCAGCAGGTTCAGCGACTCGTTCGGGTAGCGTGGGTCGCCGCCGATGAACGGGTCGTACACGGGCGTCGGCTGGAACAGGTAGGGCATGGCGTTGTTCCTGGACCACGCCCGCAGCTCCGCCGTCAGGACGGGGAACGCGTGCCGCAGGCCGCCCTCGATCAGCGTGGACGTCACGTAGCTCACGTCGCGGCCGAACGGCGTGCCGCTCGTGCCGTACGCCAGGTCGGTGTTCACGTTCGCGTACAACATGGCGTACGGCGGCACCTCGACCTGCTGGCCGAACGCCGCCCACGCGCTGGTGGCCGCGTCCGCCTCGAGGCCGACGCGCACGTGGGGCGTGAGGAAGCGCTGCGTGCGTCCGGGCGCCATCACGCGCGAGATCCACGAGGCGTACGAGGTATCCCCGGTCCGCGTGGCCGGGTTGCTGAAGATGCGCCCCGGCACGATCGGGAAGTCGGAGCCGGTGACGTATTGCTCGCCCCGGACGCCCGCCTCGAGCGTGAATCCTCCGCTCGCCAGCCGGGCGAGCGCGAACGCGCCCGTGCGCCGCGGCTGTGCGGTGAAGGCGTCGGGCTCCAGGCCGGAGATCAGCGTGCCGTCGTAGGCCGACAGATTCGTGCGCGAGAAGTCGGCGCCCGCCTCGAGCGCCAGCCACGGCCGCGCCCGCCACTCGGCGCCCAGGCGGCCGTTGACGCGCGTCTCCGAGGTGACGACGACCTCGCCTCCGAACCCCCCGGTCGGCCAGCCGACGCTCATGCCGTACGGGTTGAGCCGGAACGCCTGGTACGCCGCCAGGTCGTAGCGCCTCGCGAACGGCGCCGTGAACGCGCCGCTGCGGAGCTGCTGGATGACGGCGTCGGACAGCGGGAACGAGAGCCCCGTCAAGCCGGCGAACCGCAGCATCGAGAACTCGATGCCCAGTCCCGGGTCGGCCGTGGCCTCCTCGGAGCCCACGTCGAGCGGCCCGGACTGGTAGCCGTCGGCGCCGACGGAGAGGTTGCCCGTCAGCGTCAGCGCGCCGCCGCCCAGCGTCGGCAGCCGTTGGCTCCAGTTGAGCACGGCCATCGCCGAGTGCGTGCGGGTGCCCGTGTCGAGCAGGTTGTCGGCCAGGGCCTGGCCGGGCCACTGGCGCTGCTGGAAGTCGCTCGCGAGCCCGGTCAGCGAGAGGCTCGACCCGCCGCCGTACGTGAACAGGAGCTTGGCCTGCGCCCGCCGGCTCGTGCTCCAGGCCTGGTCGAGATGCAGCCCGGAACAGCGATAGCCGTAGTTGTCCCGGATGGCGCGGGCGGCGGCGCCGCTGTCGCCGCCGATGCTCCCGCACGAGCCGCTGACCTGCGCAAAGCGCGGGATGCCGACCGTGTGCACCGTGTTGGTGTTGTCCAAGTACGATACCGTGGTGTCCAGCCCGGCCAGGGCGAATGTCGGCACCGTGTCCGCGCCGATCCCGCGGTAGGGAGACGACTGGCCGTACAGCGCGCCCGACACGTACCAGGTCACGTTCCGCACGCGCGGGACCGGGCCGCCGGCGAAGCCGTCGAAGCGGTTGAACCCGACCGTGGAGTTGACCGAGAACAGCCCGTCCGTCCCCGCCGTGAGGCCGGCGGCGAACCGCGCTCCGCCGGCCGGCGTGATGTAGCGGATCGCCGCCCCGTGGGCGTCCGGCGCCGACGCGGGCGCTACACCGGTGCCGATCGACAGCTCGGAAATGGCGGCCGCGCCGAGCGCGAGCTGCGAGAATCCGAGCGTTTCGAAGCGGGCGGGGGCGCCGTCCACCGTCACCGCCGTCTGGTCGGCGCCGCTGCCTGCGATCGTCACGTCCGGCACCGACGCGATGCCGAGGTCGCCACCGCGGGACACGACGCCCGGCGCGAGGCCCAGCGCCTGGCGCGAATCGTCGATGGGCAGGGCCGCCAGCCGCTCACTCGTGAAGACGACGCGCGGACCCAGGTCGCCGAGGTCCGTGCCCCCGGCGGCCGCCACCGCACGCCGGCCCAGCCGGATCGCCACGCTGGCCGTGGTTCCGCTCAGCACCCGCACGCCTTCGACCTCGCCCGGCGTGCGGCCCGCCCCTTCCGCCCGGACCAGGTACACGCCCGCGGGGACGTGATCCAGCTCGAACCGGCCCGCCGGGTCGGTGATCGCGGAGAGCGTGGTGCCCACGAGCGAGACGCGCGCCCCGACGACGCCGCCCAGGGAATCGAAGGCGGTGCCACGGAGGCGGCCGTACACGCTCTGCGCGCTCAGCGCCGGAGGAGCCGAGGCTGCCAGGAGCAGCAGAATGCCGACGGCAATGATGAGGGAATGGGAGTGACGACGAACATCCACGCGATGGCCCTCGTTGGCGACCACACCAACTTGGGGATGGGGCGTTAGGGAGGCGTTATGCGCTCTCACGCGTCGGCTTCCCGTCCCCTTCCGCCACCGACCAGCGCGCTCGGAGATCGGTCGAAACGGGCTTGGGCTTGCCGCTGAAGGGATCGATCGGACACCACAGCGTGAGGGCCCTCACCAGCACCTTCCGGTCCGACGCGCGCAGGATCTCCGTGTACCGCTCGAACGCCGCGCGGCGCGCGCCGCCGATCCACGTTTCCGCCACCACCCGTTCGCCCAGGCGGGCGGCGCGCTTGTAGTCGATCTCGTGGCGGAGCACCACCCACAGCACCGCGGCCTGCTCCTCGGGCGTCGCCAGGGCGCGCCAGTGCGCCACCGCAACGTCCTGGATCCAGCGCACGTACACCACGTTGTTCACGTGCCCGAGCGCGTCGATGTCCCCGGGCTGCACCTCGATGGGGAGCGCGTATCGGGCATGGAGATCGGCGTCCGCCGGCACTCGGGCTCCGGGCCAGTGGTTCCCGCAATGGACACGGCCCGGCGACGCGAGGCAAGGGGCGCCGGGGTTGGCGTCCCGCGCGCCCACCGGACATATTGGCCGACCCGACACCCGTCACCATCGAGCGTCCCTATGCGCAGTCGCGTCGCGTTCTCCGTCCTGATCGCCACGGCCCTCGTGTCCCTGGTTCCCGCCGCCGCCCGCGCGCAGCAGCCGGCCGCCCTCACCGCCGCCGACTATGCTCACGCCGAGCGATTCCTCGGCTACAACGTCAATCCGCTGGTCTTCGGCGCCGGCGTGCGGCCGACCTGGCTCGCCGGCGACCGGTTCTGGTACCGCAACGCCATTCCCGAGGGCTTCGAGTTCGTGCTGGTGGATCCCGCGAAGAAGACGCGCGAGCGCGCCTTCGACCAGGCACGCCTGGCGGCCGCGCTCTCGAAGGCCGCGGACACGACCTACGACGCCTACCACCTGCCGTTCACCACCTTCGAGTTCTCGGCCGACGGCCGGTCCGTCGGCTTCGACGCCGGCCGCCGGCACTGGACGTGCGGACTCCGCACCGACCAGTGCAGCGGGGAGCCGCGGCAGCGCTCCGCTGCGCCGCCCAACTCCGTCGTGTCGCCCGACGCCTCGAAGGCCGCCTTCATCCGCGACTGGAACCTGTGGGTCAAGGACCTCCGCAGCGGGCAGGAGACGCAGCTCACGACCGACGGCGTGAAGGACTTCGGCTACGCCACCGACAACGCCGGCTGGATCCACAGCGATCGGGCGATCCTGCTGTGGTCCCCCGACTCGAGGAAGATCGCGACGTTCCAGCAGGACCAGCGCGGAACCGGGATGATGTACCTCGTCCGGACCGAGATCGGGCACCCGGTGCTCGAGGCGTGGCCCTACCCGCTCCCCGGCGACAGCGTGATCACCACGATCCAGCGGGTCGTCATCGACCTCGACGGGCCGAAGGTGATCCGGCTCCAGATGCCGCCCGACCAGCACCGCTCGACCCTGTGCGACGACATCTCCTGCGGGTTCGGGCCCGGCGCCGCCTTCGCCGACGTGTACTGGAGCCCCGACGCCAGGCAGCTGGTCTTCGTCTCCACGTCCCGCGACCACCAGGATGAGAAGGTCCGCGTCGCCGACGCGGCGACCGGCGCCGTCCGCGACGTGATGGAGGAGACCTCCACCACCTGGCTCGAGTCCGGCTTCAACAAGGTGGACTGGCAGCCGCTGTGGGCGACGAACGAGCTGCTGTGGTACTCCGAGAAGAGCGACTGGGGCCACCTCTACCGGTACGACCTCGCGACCGGGCACCTCAAGAACCAGGTCACGAGCGGCGACTGGATGGTGCTGCAGGTGCTGCGCGTGGACGAGCCGAGCCACACCCTCTGGTTCACCGCGGCGGGTCGCGAGCCCGGCGATCCGTACTTCGAGCACCTGTACAGCGTGCGCACCGACGGCTCGCGGCTGCGGCTGCTGACGCCCGACAGCGCCAACCACGAGATCAGCTTCGCGCCCGACGGCCGCTACTTCGTGGACACCTGGTCCACGCCCGTCACGCCGCCGGTGACGGCGCTGCGCGACGCCGAGGGCACGCTGGTGCTCACCGTGCAGCGCGCCGACATCGCGCGGCTGGTCGCCACCGGCTGGAAGCCCCCGATCCCCTTCACCGTCAAGGCGCGCGACGGGACGACCAACCTGTACGGGCTGCTCTACCGGCCGACCAACTTCGACTCGACGAAGCAGTACCCCATCGTCAACAACGACTACCCGGGCCCGCAGACCGGCAGCGTGGGCACCCGCAGCTTCGTGGCGGCGCGCGGCGACTGCCAGGCGCTGGCGGAGCTGGGCTTCGTGGTGGTGCAGCTCGACGCGATGGGCACGCCGATGCGCTCGCACGCCTTCATGGCGAAGTGGTACGCCGACATGGGCGACAACGGGCTTCCCGACCAGGTGGCGGCGATGCGGCAGCTGGCGCAGCGCTATCCCTGGATCGACCTGGACCGCGCCGGCATCTACGGCCACTCGGGCGGCGGCTTCTCCACCGCCGACGCCATGTTCCGCTACCCCGACTTCTTCAAGGTCGGGATCTCGGAAGCGGGCAACCACGACAACCGAAACTACGAGGACGACTGGGGCGAGAAGTGGCAGGGGCTGCTGGTGCGACATCCGGACGGCGCCACGAGCTACGACAACCAGGCCAACGAGATGGTGGCGCGGAACCTGAAGGGGCACCTGCTGCTGGCGTACGGCACCACCGACGACAACGTGACGCCCTACCCGACGCTGCTGGTGGTGGACTCGCTGATCGCGGCCAATAAGGACTTCGACCTGCTGGCGCTGCCCAACCGGCGCCACGGTTTCGGGGGCGAGCCGTACATGATCCGGCGGCGGTGGGACTATTTCGTCCGCTACCTCCTCGGGGCCGAGCCGCCCCACGAGTACGTGATGCACCCGCCGGCACCTTCGCGGCGGCCGGGAATGTGATGGTGATGACGTGAGAAGTGAGAGGTGAGGGGTGAGAGGTTGAAGTGAGAAGTGAGAGGTCGAAAGGCGTGAGAGGGGGCGCGCATCCTCTCGCGCAGTTCAACCTCTCACCTCTCACCTGAACCTCTCACTTCTCACCTGAACCTCTCACCTCTCACCTGAACCTCTCACCTCTCACGCCTCACCTCTCAGCCTGTGATCAGTGGGGCCCGGCAGTGCCTGTCGAGGTCTCCGTTCCGCGGACGAGATCAAGTCGTAGCTCGACCCACCCATCCACCTGGTAATACTGCACGCGGATCTCGTGGCGACCACCCGTGAGGCGCGCGTGGTCCACCGCCGACTCGTGCGCGGCCCAGTCGTCGATGGCCAGCTTCCCGTCCACCCACACCCGCACCGCGTCGTCGCTGAGGGTGCGCAGGCTGTACCGGCCCGGCGGCAGCGTCACGGGCGAGGTCGCGTCCAGGGCCCAGCGCTCGTCCGGCACGCCCCTGATCGGCGGCCGGTACCACTCGAAATCCAGGCGCGGAGCGTCGCGCGTCACCAGCGGCGCGCCGCGCAGCAGCGCGGCGAACGCCTCCGCCTTGCTGCGTGGGTCCGTGCCGTCGGTCCAGGCGTAGAACCGCATCGCCCAGTCCTGGGCCGGCTCGAATCGCCCGTAGGTGAACCGGAACGGCACGCCGGCCGCCCGGCGCGTCCCCCGCGGCGACACGGTCGCGGCGCCGCGGTACTCGAGCGCCACCTCCCAGTCGGCGCCGCCCCCGCCCCCGCCCCCCGGCGCGGGCGTGACGGCAAGCGTGTCGCCTACCCGGCCCGAGGTCGCCGACAGCGCGCGCACGCCCCGGCGTCCGACGACGCGCCAGCGGCCCGGCGGCCCGAGCACCGCGAGCCGGAGCGGTACGGCCCGCACGCTGTCCGCGGGCCACAGCTTGGGCGAGCGCCAGTCGAAGGGTCCCCACGCGTCCGCGACGATCGCCGCGCGGTCGCGCTGCGCGAGCGGCGTCGCAGGCGCGGTCGAGTCGCCGGGCGGCGCCGCGGGCGCGAGCCGCGCGTATTCCGGCGGCAGCCTCGGCACGCCGCTGTCCGTCGTCTCCTCGCCCGCGGCCGCGTCCTCGGATACCCGCACGCTGTCCGTACCGGCCAGGGCCCGCGCGCTGTCCACCTCCCACCACCGGTTGCCGGTCACCGCCAGGCCCAGCGTGTTGCGGGCCCGGAGACCGACCCGAAGCCGGCGGAACAGGTTGTCCGTGATCGCGTAGTCGCGGCTCCGCACGTCGCGGTGCTTCGGGTAGCCCCAGCTCGTGTCCGTCACCGAGTCCGCCCACAGCGTGATCCCGGTCGTTTCGTCCGCGAGGCCGTTCCAGCCGATCGTGTCGTCCTGGCCGTGCTCGATCGCAATCCCGATCCGGTTGCCGGACAGGTCGTTGCCCACGATCGTCGAGCCCCAGCTGTAGCCACCCCACACGCCGTACTCGCTCCCGTCGGAGCGGTTGGCGACGAACGTGTTGCGCGCGAACGTGGCCTCGATGCCGTTGGCCGCCGCGAAGCTGACATCGTTCCCGAAGAAGAGATTGTCGTTCGCCCCGCCCGCCCCGCTGTCCATCGTGCTCTGCCCGGCCCACAGGAACACGCCGTCGCCGCCGTGCGTGATGGAGTTGTACGCCACCACGTTGTTCGAGCTCTGCTCGTACATCAGCAGCCCGGCCGAGTCCTGGCCGCGGCGGTAGAACCCCTGGCTGTACCCCCGCATGTCGAAGTCCACGCGGTTGTGCTCGATCACGTTCCAGCTCGAGCGGTAGAGCGCGATGCCCGTGCCGGAGTTGAACGAGAAATCGTCGTCGGTGATCCGCAGGCTGTCGGTGCGCACCAGCATCAACCCGTTCGCCCCCTGCTCCGCCCGGCTGCCGCGCACTTCGCCGCCGCGCACGTCCTCGAGGTAGAAGGCCGCGCCCCAACGCAGCCACTCGTCGTGCTCGTTGTGGTGGTAGGATTGCCAGTCCACCAGGCTCTCGTGCTCGACCAGGCTGAACAGCCGCGGCTTCCACCCGTAGCTCGCGTCCACGTCGTCGAGCGCCAGGTCCCGCGTGCCGCGCGCCAGGACGCCCACCCGGTAGCCGCGGAGGCCGGCGTGCAGGATGTGGATGCGGCTCCCGCCCTCGATGCGGATCGCGACGCCGCGCGCCTGGTCGGGATCGGCCTCAGGCGCGAGACCCACCAGGCGCGCGCCGGCGAAGTCCACCGTCACGTCGTCGCCGCGGATCGTGATCGCGGCCGAGTCGAGCGACGCGGGCGCCGTCAGCCGGTACGTGCCCGGCCGCACGCGCACCGAACGCGTGATCACCATGCCGGAGTGGAGCGCCACCGTCGGCACCGCCTCCCGCCTCGCCTGCGCGCTCGCCGGCGCCGGCGCGGCGAGCAGCCCGCAGGCCAGCAGGGCCACCGCTCTCATCGCGGCACCTGTCCGCGCAGGCCGAGCAGCCAGCGCGCGCAGCGGTGAAACGGATCCGCCGGCTCGCAGTACATGAACGGGCAGCCGCCCACGATGCAGGCGATGCCGCGCGCTTCGCACTGCCGCACGGCGTCGCCCGACACGCTCCCCTGGCCGACCAGGCGGTGCAGCCAGACCCGCTTCACGCCGTGCTCGGCGCACTGCCGCACCAGCTCCAGCGTCACGCTCGGATGCGCCACCACCATGAGCCCGTCCACGGGCTCCGGGAGGGCGGCCAGCGACGGGTAGCAGCGCACCCCTTCGACCTCCGTCGCGGCGGGGTTGAGCGGCACGACCTGGTGACCGGTATCGCGCAGCTTGCGGTAGACCGCGTTGGCGGTCTGGCGCGGATCGCGCGAGACGCCCGCCACCGCGAGCCGCTTCCCGGACAGGAACTCCGCCACCGCCTGCGGCATCTTCGACATTGGGCCCTGCCCCCCCCGATTGGCATACCTCTTGACCTCCTGACTATTCTCCAGACACAGCCTCACCGCAACCGTCTGCTTTCCTCGCCGCCCCGCCCGCAGTGGGGCGGCGGGGCGGTCTCGCAACTCGGCGTCTCGCAACTCGCAACGGGGTGAGGCGGAAGGGGGTGGCAGAGTGTCCATCAGACCGATCAAGCGGATCGTGCAGTCCAAGCCCACGATCGAGGGGGCCGGCGTGAAGCTGCGCCGCGCCTTCGGGTTCGGCGCGACCGGCGATTTCGATCCGTTCCTGCTGCTCGATGATTTCCGCAACGAGAACCCGGAGGACTACCTCGCCGGCTTCCCGTGGCATCCGCATCGCGGCATCGAGACCATCACCTACGTGCTCGCGGGCACCGTGAGCCACGGCGACAGCCTCGGCAACAGCGGCACGATGGGCGCGGGCGACGTGCAGTGGATGACCGCCGGCAGCGGCATCCTCCACCAGGAGATGCCCAAGGGCGACCCGAACGGACGCATGCACGGCTTCCAGCTGTGGGCGAACCTGCCGGCGTCGCTCAAGATGACGGCGCCGCGCTACCAGGACATCACCGCCGACGCGATCCCCGACGTCACGGACGACGACGGCACGAAGGTGCGCGTCATCTGCGGCGAGTTCTGGGGCAAGCGCGGCCCCGTCGAGGGAGTCGCGGCCGACCCGCGCTACCTCGACGTCACCGTCCCGCCCGGCCGCCGCAAGACGCTGCCGGTCGACGCCTCGCGCCATGCGTTCGCCTACGTGTTTGACGGGTCGGGGAGCTTCCGCGACGCGTCGCAGCCGTTCGCCGCGCTCACCGAGCAGGTCGGCCAGCCCGCGCCGGCCCCGGCCGGTCGCGCCGGCATCTCGGCCCCGCCGCAGCCGGTGCGCGACGATACCGGCAACCGCTCGCTGGTGCTGTTCGACAGCGGCGACGAGGTCACGGTGCAGGCCGGCGAGGAGGGCATCCGCTTCCTCCTGGTCTCCGGCCGGCCCATCGAGGAGCCGGTCGCGTGGTACGGGCCGATCGTGATGAACACGGAAGAGCAGCTGCGGCAGGCCTATGCCGAGCTGCAGGACGGGACCTTCATCAAGCACGGCTGAGGCTCAGCGCCCCCAGCTCACCCGGGCGATGGCGCCCTGCGCGCCCACCATCCAGCCCGTGCCGGACCGGGAGAAGGCGACGCTCCACCAGTCGCCGGCATCGAGCGTGGCCCAGGTGGCGCCGTCGTCCACCGTGAACGACGCGCCGCCGGGTCCCACCGCGACCAGCGCCGAGCGGACGCCCGGCACCAGGGCGAGCCCGTACACCGGGCTGTGGAGCGTGGGCGCGCCCACCAGCCGCCACGTCGCGCCGCCGTCGTCCGTCCGCGCCACCTCGCCCGACGCCGCGCCCAGCGAGTCGGCGCCTCCGGCGAAGCCCGTGCGATCGTCGCGGAACGCCAGGGTCGCGAGCGCCGCCTTGGCCGATCCGCCGCCGAACGGGGTCGTCGCGGCCCACCATGTGCGGCCGCCGTCGTCGCTCGCGAGCACGCGGCTGCCGCGCCGCCCGCCCGACGTGGCGATCCAGGCGCGGGCCCGTCCCCACGTCACCACGCACGTCCCGCTCGCCGCCAGCGACCCTTCCCCCTCGTCCGTGACCGGCTGCGACGACGCGTCGAGCGGCACCCAGTGCCTGCCGCCGTCCGACGTGAGCAGGATCGGGATGTGCCCGCGCACCCCGTCGCTCACGGCGATGGCGCGCCCCACGTCCCAGAAGGCGAAACAGTCGTAGAACGCCGCCGGATCGGGGTTCCGGAACTGCAGCGCCCAGGTGCGCCCGCCGTCCGCCGTGTGGTAGATGCGCGAGCTGTCGCCGGACCCGATCGCCAGCACCCACGCCGTCAGCCCATCCGTCGCGCGCACGTCGCGGAACTGCAGCGCCTCCGCCCCCGGCACGACCCCCGTGCGCCAGTGCGCGCCCCCGTCGGTCGTGACGCCGTACGTGCCGCCCCGCCCGCTCACCCACGCCACCCGCGCGCTCACCGCGCTCACCCCCACCAGGGCCGCCGCGGTGCCGCTCTCCTGTCTCGTGACGACCGGCACCGGCGGGCCGCCGCCGCGGGCCAGGCCCCACGCCGCCAGCAGCAGCACTGCCCCGACCCCGTTTGCCCACGCGCGTCCGTGCATCTTGCCTCCGTCGCCGAAGCTGCTAGGTTGCCACAAGCAAGCCGCCTGCACCAGGAGGCTTCGATGATGAGCACTCCCGCCGCCCCAGCAGCGCCCGCCGCCCCGGCCGCCCCCGCGGCCCAGACCGGGACCGTCAACGAGACAGTCTATGCCGCCGTGGCCCGCTGGGCCATGCGCGCCTCGCATGGCCGGCTCACTGCCTGGACCGTGGGCGGAGGCGTGGACGCGCTCGGCATCGCCCTGTTCGTCCCGACCTTCTGGCCGCTGGCGCTGCCGTTCGGCTGCCTCGCCTCGATCGGGGCCTGGGGTCTCGCGACCCGCCGGGCGCAAGCGCTCGAGCGGGAGGGACGCACCGGCACCTGGCCATGGCGCGCGTTCCGCGCCGTGAGGGTCGCCGCTGTCGTCGCAGGGACCTTCTTGGCGATCGCGACGTTCTATGTCGCGTTGTGGTTGGTGCTGGGCCCTAGCTGGACCCTCTAGGACGGATAACGCGTTGGGCCGGCCTCACCGGTCACGGCCCAGCCACATCTCCACGTCGGCGATCTCGTAGCGTGTCGCCCGCGCCGAGCGGTCCACCAGCTCCAGCAGCGCGGTCACCTCGCGGTCGCGCGTCGCGCCGCCACCCTCCAGGTGCCGCCGCACCGCTTCGTGGCGCCGCAGATCCTCCAGCAGGCGCCGCCGCAGTTCCAGCGCGGCACCCCGGTCGAAGCGCCCGCTGATCCGCAGCGCCTGCCGCACCCGGTCCTCACCGGAGGCCAGAGGATGTCGCAACTCCTTCGGGCTCAGGGCCTCGGCGACTGCCGCCAGGAACGCTCCAGCCACCGCGCATCCCACGAGGACCAGCAACAGCGCGTCCACGCCGCCACCGCCTCCTCCGCCCCGGCCGGGGGATCAGGCTCCGGAGCGAGGTACAACGCTAACACCGGGGCGTTAGGCAGCCGTTAGGCGGTCGCGCCGGGCACGCCGGCAATCCGACCCGGAAGGTCCACATAGGCCTGCGGCACCAGCGCGTCGGGCGCGAGATCGAGCGAGCGAAGCAGCCGGACGGCTTCGTCCTTCCCGCCCTCGACCGTGTCGCCGTCCCGCAGCTCGACCTCCAGCTCCAGGAACGCGCCCAGGTCCCGCACGTCGTCGAGATGGATGCGCGTGCGGCCGGCGCGGTACAGCAGCCGCCGCTTGACGACCTCGCCCCGCACGCCGAGTGCCGCGGCGAGCATATCGCGCAGCGCCGGCGCGTTGACGACCGGCACTCGCTCGTACCGCGACTCCTTGGGCTCGGGGTCGTCCGCCCGCTCGTAGAAGATCAGCTCGGCGCGGCCGCCGATCGTCTCCCTGAGCTTCAGCCTGCCGGCGGCGACGCGGAAGAAGGTGTCCATCTGCTCGAGTGTCTCCGGGGGGCCGTCCGCGAGCGCCTCGACCCGGCATCGCGTCGCGGCCGGATCGGCGAGCCGCGCCTTGATCTCGACGTTGCGCGCCACGGTTCCTACGACGCCGCGAGGGCGGCGATCTTCAGGACCGTGTTCCAGTTCCGCGCCGTGCCGCTGATGCCGAGCTTCCGGTCGATCAACGCCGCGTTGAGCTTGGACGCGCCGATCCCGTCCGGGTAAACGATGTAGAGCTGGCGACCGTCGGCGCGCAGCTCCTCTCGTCCGGGGATCGCCGCCGCGAGCGCCGCCACCGATGCGGGGGCCGGGGCTGTCTTGAGGAACACGACCACGAGATGCGCGGGGTCCCGCTCCACCGCCGCGTGGAACGGGTTCCTGGCGACGATCGCCGCGACCTCTTCCGCCGTACGCACCACGAAGTCCGTCTCGACTTTCAGCCCCCGCGCGGCGGCGGCCTCGAGGGCCGCTTCCAGCGCCGCGCCCCGCTTCGTCCCGCCGCGGAAGACCAGGTTGCCGCTCTGGAGCAGCGTCCGCACGTCCCGAAGCCCGAGCTGCTGCGCCCATGCACGCAGCGCCGCCATCGGGACGATCTTGTGGCCCGCCATGTTCACGCCCCGGAGCAGCGCGACCTGCGCGAAACCCTCGCCCTTCCGCGATCCCGGCACCCTGCCCCCGGAGACTCTGTGCGTCTGTGCGCCTGTGCCCCCGTGCCCCCGTGCCCCCGTACGTCAGTGCCCCGGTGCCCCGGTGCCCGCTGTCTTCCGCATGGGGCTGTCGTTCCACAGCCGCAGCATCAGCAGCGCACCGAACAGCGAGAACGGCATGATCATCCAGGTCCACGCGCCCCAGCCGAGCCGGTCGAGGTAGTGCCCGAGCAGGAATCCGGTCAGGCCCGAGGCCAGGTACTGCACGCCGTCCAGCATCCCGGCGACCGTCGCCGCCCCTTTCGTGCCGCCGAAGTCCATCGAGGCCGTGCCGGTGAGCATGCCGTGCACGCCGAAGATCCACATGCAGGTGAAGCCGATCATGAACGCGGCGAGCCACGGCGCCCCCGCCCGGCCCAGGACGAACAGCGAGGCAATCTGGCAGAGGTAGAAGACGAACGCCACCGGCGGCCGCCGCGACTGGAACAGCCGGTCGGACATGAATCCCGCCAGCAGTCCGCCCACCACGCCCCCGACGGTGACGCCGAGCGACGCCACGTTGAACAGCGTGCTCCCCGGCACCACGTGGTGCACTTCCTTGAGGAACGGCACGAACCACAGCATCAGTCCCTGCCGCACGAACCCCGTGCAGAACTCCGCCACCGTCAGCGTGATGACGATCGGGTTGGTGAACACCCGCGTGGCGAGGTGGTGCCAGTCCACCGGCCGGTCGCGGTCCGCGTCGTGCGCGGTGGCGTCGTCCGTGTCGAGCTCCGGGAAGCCCGCCTGCACCGGCGTGTCCTTCACCAGGAACGCATCCACCGCCGCCATCACCGCGATGGCCGCCGAGGGCACGAGGAACACCCAGTACCATGACAGGTGCGCCAGGATCCAGCCGCCGACCGTGTAGGCCAGCAGGTAGCCGCTCGAGATCATGACGCCGAAGATGCCGCCGAACACCCCGCGCTCCGACACGTGGAACCACGGCGCGTTCACCTTGACGATGGACATCGCCCCGTACGACTGGAAGTACTGGTTCACCGCGTACAGCAGCGACATCCCCACGACGATCTTGGTCTGCCAGCCGCTGAGGAACAGCAGCCCGATGACGAGGTTCAGCGCCGCCGCGCCCGCCGCGCCGATCAGGATCGCCTTCTTCCCCCCGATCCGGTCGGAGAGCGGGCCGTTGACGATCACCGCCAGCGCGTACGTCCAGAACCCCGCCGTCGCGATCGTGCCGAACTGCGCCTTGTCGAGATGGAAGCGGTCCATGATCGTCGCGGACGCGACGTTCAGGTTGTAGCGCCCCATGTAGAACGTGGCGTAGGTGATGCCGAGCGGAAACCAGTTGCCGAAGCGGCGCAGGCGGTACGCCCGGCTGTGGCCCATCGGATTCGCCATGGTCGTCTCCTACCTCGGGCCCGCGGTGTGCCGCAGGCCCCACAGCGCGGCGAACGCCGACTCCAGCGCGGGGCCGAGTTTGGCCGGGTCGTCGGTCTGCTCCGGCTCGTTGGCCAGCACGGCGAACGGGACGTCGAAGCCGCGGACGCCGATCCGGCCGCTCGGCCGGCCGCCCGAGAGCCGCTCCCAGTCGTTGGTCCGGTAGTAGCGCTCCATCTTCGCGTCGGGGAGCGAGTGGTAGAGGATCGAATCGGCCTGCGAGGGGTCGAACCGCCGCCGGTTCTTGCGCACCGACTCCTCGTACGACACGGCGATGTACACGATGGCCGCGCGCGACAGAATCGCATCCGACAGGTGCTCGAACGCCTCGCCGAACCCGCGCTCCCCGCCGCGGGAGAACTCGACGATCACCGTTCGGTTCGCCGTGAAGTCGGCGTCGCGCGCCAGCTTCTTCTGGAACTCGAGGTTGATTCGCTCGATGAACAGGTTCCAGAGGTGGTCGCCCAGGAAGAAATAGTCCTTCGTCGTGAAGACCCGCGTCTCGCCCAGGCGCTCCAGCAGGTCGTCGATCTCGAAGGTCTCCCACACGAACGGGAAGTCGTCCAGCTCCTCGAACGGCCCGATGTGGAACCGCCGCTCCCGCTCGGCCTCGCCCGTCTTCTTCAGGTAGTCGATGACTTCGCTCTTGCCGGCCGCCGGACGGCCGATCAGGATGATCGTCTCGAACCGCTCCCCCACCGCCGTCCCCCGTCGCGAAGGTTGGCCGCGTTCCCCGCACGCGTGGCGGTGAGCATACACCGGATTGCGGCCGCGCGCGACCCGGCCCCGCGCCCGGCCAGGTTAGCGCGCGACCGTCACGATCGGGTCACGGGGCGCCGGCTACGGCAGGAGCGCGAGATCGGATGCGAGGATGGAGCCTGAAGCATCGGGTGGGCCCGAGAAGTCCATGCGGGTGGGGTAGCCGAAGGTCGTGTCGAACGTGATGGCGGTCAGGTCCTTCGCCGCGATTCCCGCCGCCGCCTCGTCGAACAACCCGTCCACCGTCGGGAACGCCGCCGGATTCGCCAGCGCGGAGTCGCCCGCGGTCAGGTCGGTCGCCGACCGCACCGTGTCGTTGAGCACGACCAGGCCGATCCGGTGCCCTTCGAGGTTGGTGAAGAACCCCGTCTGTTCATAGACGTACGCGTACCGGGTCAGGTGGTGGCCGCTCCACGCCAGACGCTGCTGCGCGACGTCGGTGGACGTCGGGCCGGTCACGCGCTCGCAGCCGGCCACGAGCCCCAGGGACAGGATCAGGGCCATCCGGCCCGCCTTCACACGACGCATGGATACCCCTTCGGCGCGAGGTACCCCCTCAGACCCCACCAGGCCCGCGCCGGTCACTCGGCCGGCCGCGGCCGGCACACGAACCACGCCTGGCTGCTGACCCAGCCCCCGAGGAAGCCGAGCGGCGAGAAGACCGTCAGCTCGAGCACCAGGCGGGCGCGCACGCGCTCCCGCATCTCGCGCCAGTTGAAGCCGTAGTGCGTGTGGCCGGGCGCCTCCGACCCGCCGTACACGGGGCGCTCCACCGCCGTGGCGCGGCCCGCGAACATCATGCGCAGGGCGTCGCGCACGCCGTACGACTCGTAGTACCGATAGTCGCTCAGGCCCCGCCACGCCGCGAGCTTCCGGACCACGAGCTTGATGAGGAAGGCGGGGCCCGTCTCGATCGGCACGCTGATGAGGATCCGCGCGCCGGGAGCCGCCAGGCGGGCCAGGTCCCGCAGCACGGTCTCGACGGCCGGCGCCGTGCAGTGTTCCAGCGTCTCCATGCACGTGACGACGTCGTACGCCCGTTCGTGCGAGGGATCGGCCAATTCCCGGACGGTGCAGAAGCGGAGGTTGCGGTAGGCCGCCAGCCGGGTGCGGCAGTCGCCGATCGCGTCGGTCGCGATGTCGGCTCCGCACCCCGCGCCGATGCGGTCCGCGGCCATCGTCAGAAACGTCCCGTCCCCGCACCCGTAGTCGAGCACCCGATCGGCCCGCCGCCCGAGCAGCCGCAGCCCGGTCCGGAACCGCGCGCCGTGGCTCCACGCGATGATCCCGCTCCGGCAGCCGAGCTGCTTGCGCCAGTAGTGCCCCTCGGCCGCGGCGCCGTCGGGCGGCGCGGAGGGCCGATCGCCACGGCTATCCGTAGTGCGCCCCCGGGTACAGCAGGTTCACCGCCAGCAGGAACAGCGGGTGGAAGACCACGTCGAACAGCTTCCACGCGGCCAGCATGCCGATCAATGCGAAGGCCCGGCCGCTGCCGAACAGGAACTGCTGGTAGCGCGCCGCCGTGGGCTCGCTGAGCAGCAGCGGCACCGCGGCGCTGCCGTCCAGCGGCGGCAGCGGGATCAGGTTGAGGCACAGCAGCACCAGGTTGAGCGAGAAGAACACGCTCAGGAGCAGCACCGCGGCCGCCCACGGGCCGCCGCCGTCCGTGCCCGCCAGGTGGTCGAAGCGGATGGACGGGGGCGAGTAGAACAGGCCCACCGCGCCGCCCAGGCGCAGCAGCAGCGCCGCCACCACCATGAGCGCCAGGTTCGCGCCCGGGCCGGCGAGCGCCATCCACGCGGCCCGCCGTGGGTAGCGCAGCGCCCACTGCGGATCGTAGGGCGCGCTTGCGAACCCCAGCGGCCAGCCGGACACCAGCACGCTCAGCAGCGGCAGGATGACCATGCCGAACGGCTCCCGCTTCACGTGCGGGCGCGGGTCCAGCGTCACCTGCCCGCCGTGGTAGGCCGTGAGGTCGCCGCCCAGCTTCGCCGCCCAGGCGTGCCCGGCCTCGTGCAGGGTCGTCGAGAACAGGAACACCACGTAATAGACCAGGGCCGTCCCGAGATTCGTCACCGCGTCCGCCTCAGGCCAGGCGCGCGCCGTGCTCGCGCAGCAGCTCGCGCAGCATCGAGCGATGGCAGTGGGACTCGTCTTCGCAGTAGCAGCCCACGGAGAAGTCGGCCTCCCGCGACAGCGCCGCCAGCAGGTCCAGCAGCCGCGCCTTGTCCGGCGCCGCCATCTCCGACCGGTAGCGCTTGACGAACGCGGCCCACTCGCGCTCGGTGGTCGCCGCCAGCGCCAGCTTCACGGTTCCGGCGCTGGGCGACAGCTCAGGGCACCACACGTCGTACCAGTTATCCACTGCGTACCGGCGCTTCGGCACGCCGCGCGGCGGGCGGCGGACCGTGCCGATCCGAAGGCCCTCGCCGCGCTGCCGCGCGGTGCCGAGCCGTACGATCCGAACGGCCATGGCATCCTCCTCAGGTCACGCGCTTCGTGTCACCGGCCCGAGCGGCGAGGCCGGCCCGCAGCAGCCGGATGATTCCCAGCGCCAGGAGCAATGTTCCCGCGGCGAACACCAGCCCGACCGGCAGCGACGGCGGGCCCCAGACGAGCGAGGAGAGGCCGGCCGCTGCCGCCAGCGAGAGGGCCCAGGCGGCGCGCGCCGCGGGGCCCCAGCGCCGCCAGCGGAAGGCGGTGAGCACGCTCGCCAGGCTCAGGAATCCGCAGGCCAGCTGCACCACGGTCTCCACCTTCTGGCCTGGCGTCAGCGATCGGGGGAGCTGCCGCACGCCGCCGGCGATCGTCAGCCAGGCCACGCCGACCAGGACCAGCAGGGCGACGACCAGCATGCTCCGCCGAGCGGCCCGCCGGAGCGCCGCCTGGCGCTGGAGCGCCCCGTCGGCCTTCGGCTGCAGGGCGTCCGGCACGGCGCTCAGCCGGCGAGCGGGGCCGAGATCGTCCAGCGGTAGCCGTCGGGATCGCGCAGCCGGAACGCCCGCGCGCCCCACGGCATGTCCTTCGGTTCCGTGTCGAGCGCCCCGCCCCGCGCCTTGATCCGGCTGGCGATGTCGTCGGGACTCTGCGCCGTGGAAATCTGGAGCGAGAAGCCCTCGCCCTTGACGCGCGTCCACCCCTTCGCTCCGTCGTCCTGGTTCACGACGATCCGGACTTCGCCGGCCGACAGCGCGACGCCACGCAACTGCCCGTCCCGCTCGATCTTCCGGTCCACCTTGAAGCCGAACACGTCCACGTACCAGGTGAGGCTCTTCTGCAGCTCCTTCACCGTGAGCGAGACCTGGAGGGATCGCCCGACGAGCAGGTCCGATGTGGCGTTCATGTGTCTCCGTCGCGTGAGAGTGTTGACGATGCCGTAAGCTAATCGAGGCCCGCTGCCGGGCGGGGTCGGTCCACCGGGACCGGCGTCACGGATCCCACGGCCGCACCCGCGGCACCAGCCTCGGCACGTGCCGGCAGTACTCCCGGTACGCCTCGCCGAAGCGCTTCCTCAGGGCCGGCTCCTCGACCAGAGGGATCTGGAGCGCGTTGACGCCCAGGAAGAGCAGCGCCCAGGTCAGGTGCGCGCGTGACAGCAGGGCGGCCGCCTCGCCCAGGAGCAGGAGCCCTACGCCCGAGATCATCGGATTGCGCACGTAGCGATACGGTCCCCGAACCACGAGCCGCCGAGGCGGGTCCCAGGGAGCGAGCGTGCCGCAGCCTGCGCCGGCGAGGTGCCGCAGGCTCGCGACGAACAGCAGGCCGCCGACCGCCAGGAGGGCGAGCCCTGCCACCTGGGTCAGCACCTGCGGCAGGGTGGCGGCGACCCTCGGCGCGATCCCGGCGCGGCAGGCGAGCCACCACGGAACGAGCACCGTCACCGCGAACGGCAGCAGCGCGACCGCCAGGAGCTGGCGCGGAATCCCGACCACCGGCTCATGCCGCTCCGGAGGCGGCCCCGACCGCGCGGGGCGCACTACTCGCCGGCCAGCACGCGACACACGGGCGCGGGCGACGAGCGCGACAGGTCGCACAGCAACATCACGCGGGAACGAGGCTCGCTGGCGTAGTGGAAGATCGCCTGCCAGCTCGAGCCGGCCGCGGCCGGCGCCGCGGGTCGGGCCACGCACAGGGTCCAGGCGGCCCGGCGCCGGCCGAGACGGACCGGAAGCCACTCGTGCGCCACCACTCCGGGCAGACGAAACGAGCCCAGGGAATCCGCGATGGCGCTCCGCAGCGGCGGATCGCAGACGGACGAATCGGCGCCCGACGCCGCGATGCGGACGGCGAACCCGGAGGCCCACCGGTTCCCCACCGTGAGCGTGCCGGACAACTCCGGAGTCGCCCACCAGGATCGGCTCGCCAGGGTCACCAAGACGGCGATCAGCAGGACGCAGCCGGCGAGGATCGCGAAGCGCTTCACGTGACTTCACCCCTTCCGGGCGCGCCGCGGCCGCGCCGGCACGCGCTGACGCGACCGCTGCGGCCTGCCGGCCGCTCAGCCTTCGTACTGCGTCTCCTCCGGAACGTCGGTCACGCTCTCGAAATGCAGGCGGTAGTCGTCGGGGTCCCGCAGCGACGCGACCCACATGCCGTTGCCGACGAACGGCCGCTCCACCGCGATGCCGCGCTCCTTCACCACGTGGTAGAAGGCCAGCGCGTCCGCGCACGTGAAGTTCAGGCCGACCCCCGCGCCGAGCCTGGCGCCCGGCTCGGTGCGGCGCCGGTCGTCGGGAGACATTTCCTGGAGCATCAGGGCGGCCGTCCCGTGCTCGAGCCAGCACCAGCGGATCTTACCCTCCGGCGTCCACGTGTTGGCGATCCGGAAGCCCAGGCCCTCGACGTAGAATCGCAGCGACGCGTCCATGTCCCTGACCATGAGCAGCGGCACCAGCTGTCGTACCCCGACCTGCGACATCTCGTGCGTCGGCATCGTCAGCGCTCCTGTCGGCGCCCGCGGCGCACCTTCCGGCGCGGCGGGCCCTCATCCGCGAGCAGGTCCTTCGGCGCCTGGCAGCGCCAGGCTTCGGTGATCAGCGGCTCGAGCTCCCGGGCCGTCACCGCCGGCAGCCGCACCAGGACGGCCGGGAAGCCGTCGTAGTGCGGCTCGGTGAAGAACTTCTCCTTGTCCAGGCCGAGCAGGAAGTCCTTGTCCTCGAGATTCGCCACCCTGAGCGCGATGACCGCCGGCTGCGGCACCCGGGGCTTCCTCGGCGTCACGCGCTCCCTCCAGACCCAGGCGAAGCCGCGCAGCTTGCCCTTGTTGGGGACCGAGAAGGCGAACCCCACTGCGCCCTGCCGGGCTCCGGGCAGGGACATGGCGATCCGGCGGACATCGGCTTGGGTGGCCATCCGGGCCGCCTCAACCGCGCCGGTCGAAGACGGGGGAGACGAGGAAGTCCCGCGGGCCGGGCTTACGGCCGCTCATCCGCACCAGCGTCGCGATCTGCGCCCAATGGCGCATTTCGTGGGTCACCGCCTGGACGACCATCTTCCGCGGCGTCACCGACCGCGAGCGCGTCCCCAACTGGATCTCCTGCGGCACGTCCCACCGCTCGGTCGGGAACGTCGCCAGCAGGTCCCGCAGGGATTCGCGGCTGCGCCGGCCGAGCGCGAACAGCGCCTCGACGTCGGCGGCCGGTATGGCGGTGGCATCGGTGACCGGCGCGCCCCGGATCCGATCCACGTAGCGCTGCTCGGCCGAGAAGATGTGTCGCACCAGCTCGCCGACCGTGTTGACGCGGCCGTCGCCGTTCGGCCCGAGGCCGACGGCGAGCGCCTCCGGCCCCTGCTCGCGAAACCACGTGTGCCACTGGGAGCGCTCCCAGTCGGTGTACTCCAGCAGGTGTGCTATCTCGAACGTGAACGTCATTGCGCCTCCCGAATGCCCGTTTCGCGTTGCCGCGTCTGCCACTGCCACAGGCCGCCCGTCACGCTCGGCGGCAGCCGGTACCCGAGTTGCCGCGCCGCCATGACGATCTGGCCCCGGTGATGCGCCTCGTGCGCGGCGAAATATGTCAGCACGTGATCCACGTCCAGGGGCAGGTTCCGCCATACGTACGCCCGGGACGGCGGTACCCGTCCACCGCGACCCGCGCCGAGCCGCAACAGGGCCGCGATGCCGCGACGGCTCCGCCTCAGCGCGGCGACGAGCTGGCGAGGCGTGACGGTGCGGTGATCCACCCGTGCCGGAGGGAGGATGCCGTGCTCGGCGCCCAGCGTCTTCACCCAGCTGCACCGGGCGTTGTGCAGGTGCGCCGCGATGCTGCGCACGGTGCGGGTCGGGATGCCGGGAATCGTGGCATGCCACAGCCGCGCCGGAAGATGCTCGACCAGGTACTCGGTCACGCGGCCGTTCGTCGCCCACGCGCCGAGCCGTGGGTCCGGTCCGTCGGGCTTCCGTGTCACCGGGCTCCCCTGTGCTCGGCGCGTTCCGCAGGCTCGATCTGCAGGAACTCGACCGGCGCACCGTTGTCCACGATGAAGGCGACGCGCACGCCCGGTGACGGGCTGTTGGGCGCGATCAGCACTTCCTTGCCGGCGAGCTCCGCCTCCAGGTCGTCCACCTCGAAGGCGACGTGGGGCACGCGGCGCACGAGCTCCGGCACACGGCAGTCCGCGTCGAAGCGCATCCACTCGATGCGGTACGGGCTCGTCTCGTAGCCGCACACGTGGACCTTGAGCAGCGGCTGGTAGCGCTCGCCGGCGTGGATCCGGTCGGTGGGAATGCCGAGATGGTGGTACCTGAGCACGCGCATCCTCGGAATCTGGAGACGACTATCGGATGACCGGCAGCTCCACGTCGCTCGCCGCGTCGCGGCTCGTCCACACCCGTTCCGTGGCCCGGACGAAGGCGTCGGCGGGCGCCAGGTAGATGTTCGGGACGTAGGACTGCGGGTTGCGGTCGAACAGCGGAAACCACGAGCTCTGCACCTGCACCATGATGCGGTGCCCCGCCCGGAAGGTGTGCAGCACGTCCTGCATCCGCACGTCCACCTCGGTCGGCTGGCCCGGGACGAACGGCTCGGGTGCCGCGAACGATCGCCGGTACCGCCCGCGCATGATCTCCCCGCGCACGAGCTGCTGGTAGCCGGCCATGTGGACGCTCGTGTCCGGCCGCCACGGGTCGTCGGGCGTGCCGGCGGGGTACACGTCGATGACCTTCACCACGAAATCGGCGTCGCTGCCGGTGGTGCTGACCTGCAGCCGCGCGGTGATCGGGCCACCCACCGTCACGTCGGCGCTCAGCGGCTCGCTCTCGAACGTCAGCACGTCCGGCCTGGCGTCGAAGCACCGCTGATCGTCGTCCATGTACAGCGTGTAGTCTTCCATCGTGGGGCCCTTGCACCGGGAAGGCACGGGGGCCGCGGGGTCGCTCACGTACGCGCGGAACGCCGCCCTGGCCGCGGGCCTCTGCGGGGAGAGCTGCCCGTCGTCGTGCAGGTACCAGGGTTGCGGCCGGGCGGCCGGCGCCGGCCACCGGGCGAACCACTCCCATGTCCTGCGGCCCGTGTCGAACGTCAGGGCCCCGGATGCCGGGGCCGCCCCCTGCCCCGCGAGGTGCATCCGGAAGAACGGCGCTTCGATGTCCCGCTGAAATCGCGCGGCCAGCGAATCGCCGAAGGACAGGTTGCCCACCACCGTGTGCTCGTCGTCCGACGCCGCCCACCCGCGGTGACCAAATGGGCCCATCACCAGGGTCGCCGTCGCGGCCGGATCGTGCTGCGCGAGCGCCCGATACACCGCCAGCGGCCCGTACAGGTCCTCGCCGTCGAACCACCCGCCCACCACCAGGACGGCCAGGGACACGCCGTGCAGCTGCGGGGCCACGGCCCGCGACTGCCAGAACGCGTCGTCGTCCGGATGATCCACGATGGTCTGCCAGAGCGTGTTGCCCGGGTAGAACCGGGCGCCGAACGTGCTCACCGGCCCGAGCGAGAGCTGCCACCGGTAGTCGTCGGGCGTCGCCAGCGCCTCCAGCTTCTGGTACGCCGGCAGCCACCAGTTCCCGGTCGTCGGTTGCGGCCGGGGCAGGCCGAAGATGGGATACGAGGTGAAGTACCCCTGCGTCAGGGCGCCGTCGTGATGGAAGTCCTCGAAGTAGAGATCGGTGACCGGCGCCTGCGGCGACACGGCGACCAGGGCCGGGTGGCCGGATTCCATCCCGAGCGCGGCGTAGAACCCCGCGTAGCTGATGCCCCACAACCCGACCCGCCCGTTGTTCCCGCCCACGTGGAGGAGCAGCCAGTCGATGGTGTCGTAGGTGTCCGTCGCCTCGTCGGTGGCGTGCGGGTCGCGCGCCTTCACCGAATCGGGCAGCAGCGGGCGCACGTTCTCGAACGTCCCCTCCGACAGGTAGCGGCCGCGCACGTCCTGGTACACGAAGATGTACCCGTCGCGCAGCATGTACCGGTCGGGGCCGAGCGTGCGGGGATACGAGCGCGGTCCGTACGGTGCCACCGAGAACGGCGTCCGCTCGATCACGATCGGGTAGCGGTGTGCGGGCGAGGCGTCCTTCGGCGCGTACACGGCGGTGAACAGGCGGACGCCGTCGCGCATGGGAATGCGGTATTCGGACTTGGTGTAGTGCTCGCGCACGTAGCGCGCGTCCGCCGCGTCGGCGGGCGACCGCGCTGCGCCGCCCGGCGCCAGGACGACGCGAACGGCCACGACCAGGGCCACGGCGCCGGCGATGACCGCGAGGCGGCCCCGGGTCATCGCTCCGACCGCGCCGCGCCGCTGGCTACCGTTTGCACCCGGCGCGCCTCGGACGGGCGACGTTCTTCGGGCTCATCGCAGTCTCCTCGAACTGAACCTGGGTTGGAGCTTCCGCTGCCTTCGTCAGTCCGGAGCGTGCCGGCCCGCTGCCGGCGCCGGTGGGGCCGACGCGTCCGGGTGCGGCGCGCTCGATCCCCAGGCCGCGCCGTGTGCCGCGACGAGCCAGATGCCGGCCGCGAACACCATCAGGTCGAGCCGCCACTGCCCTCGGAGGACGCGCTCCACGAGGGTCGCGAGCACGACCAGCAACAGCACCGCGCCGCCCAGGCGCACCGTGCGGGGAACGAGGAACAGGGCGGCGGCGACGACAGTCACCGCGGCGACCACGGCCAGTGGTGTCCCACCGTCCCGCAGCGCGTGCACCAGGGTCTCCACGCCGGTCGCCATGAGCCCGGCGCCGAGCAGGAGATGCAGCACCTGGAACGCGCGACGTTCGGATCCAGCGGCCACGACAACCGCAGCGGAGACGATGCCGTCGGACATCACGCCACGCCTTCCACCATGCGCACTTCGCGGTCCACCGCGCCCTGCAACAGTCGCGCGGCCGCTTGGTACCGGCGCCCCTCGTACACGGCGATGGCATCCTGCACGCTCGCGAACTCGACCACGACGGTCCGCTGGTTGCCGCCGCCCTCGAACGTCCGCACCGCCACCTCCCGCGCCAGGATCCGGCCGCCGCCGGCCTCGATGGCAGGCGTAGCGAGGGCGGCGTACTCGGCGAGCCGGCCCGGGTCCGAGACCGACTTGTAGATCGTGAGCCAGTAGCCCTTGGCCATGCGCGCTCCATGAGTGAGGTCCGCACCTGCCGAGAGGCGGCACCGCTCCGCGAATGTACATCAGCCTGCGGCCATGCACCGCCCCGTCCACCTGCGGCGGAGGTTGGCCTGCCAGATGCGGGTCGCGGCAACCTCACCGTTGATGTTGAACTCCATCTTCGCCCTCCGCCAGCCGCTCCAGCTGGATGCGGTGCCGCATCGGATGCACGACCGCGTGCTCCAGCATCTGCTCGATGTTGTAGTCCTCGCCCCACGGGGACTGGTAGGTGACCGGAGCGAGTTCACGGTCTTCGAGCGACGCGAGGTGGCGGCGCCAGCCAGCGAGGACCTCCTCCATGAACGCGGCGCTCGTACCGGCGATTGCCACGGGATCCGTTTCCGAATCGAGATCGGTGACGGGTCGCCTCAGGCATGCGCCGATCCAGGTCAGGTAGTCGCGGGACCAGCGCAGCACGTGCCCGGCGAGGTGCTCGTTCGACTGGTAGGAGGGATCGTCGGTCGCCGGCAGTGGCGTGCCGGAAGCACGAAAGGCAAGCCAGGTGTCGTGAAAGCGCCGCATCTCGATCTCGTGGAGCTCGACGCAGCTTCGCACGGCGTTGCTCTTGAACATGTCGCGTCTCCGACGGAGCGATGCGCTGAACCCACTCACCCGGCGCGAGTGACGAGCCTGCTCACTGGCCTTGAGGCGGCTGCCATAGCTCGACCTTGTTCCCCTCCGGATCGATGACCCAGGCGAACGTCCCGTACTCGGATTCGTCGATCTTCTCGAGCACCGTGCAGCCTTCTTCATTCAAGACCTTGACCAGGGCGTGGAGGTCCTCCACCCGGTAGTTGACCATGAAGGGAGCGGCGCTCGGAGCAAAGTGATCACTCTCTTGCGGATCGATGCACCAAGCGGTGGTGCCTGCAACCGGCTTGCCCTCGGCGTCGGTCCAATCGAAGGCAGCTCCTCCCCAGACTTGGACATCGATTCCCAGGTGGCGCTTGTACCAGGCCTGCAGCGATGGAGCGTCCTTGGCCTTGAAGAAGATGCCGCCGATGCCGGTGACTCGTCTCATGTGACCTCCGAGGCGCGGTGGTGGTGAGAGGCGCGGTTCATCTGTGGCCTCCGACGGGCGCCGACCGTCAGTCGTCGATCGGCTCAACCTCGAGCTGCTTCAGTCGCGCCAGGTTCTCCCTCATGGCCTGAAGCACTTCGGGTGCGTGGTGCTGCCAATCGGCGCACTCGCCCATGACGCGCAGCGGGTCCCGCGAGCGATACGACCTGGTCGGGTTCCCCGGGAATTTCTTGTCGGTCAGATTGGGATCATCCGTGAACGGACCAGTCGGTTCCACGGTGTAGATCCTGCCGGGGCCTTCGCCGCGGGCCAGCTCCGCTCCCCAGACCGCCGCGTCCAAGGTGGCGCTGAAGTATACGTAGGTGGTCACTCTGTCCAACTTGCCGAAGTTCGCGGGATGACGGGGCTTGATGAGGTCGCCCGGCATCAGGTCGGCCCGGGTGCCGTGGTAGAATCGGTCGCCCGGCATCAGGTCGGCCCGGGTGCCGGCGTAGAATCGCTGCGAACTCATCTCATCGGCGACTGGCACCAGCTCGCTCCTCTTTGGCTGCCCGGGCGCGCTGCCGCCGGCGCGTGGCGGGGGGGGAACCGACCTGCGCGTGATCCAGGCCTCTATGGCCGCAGGATCATCGCACGCCTTGGGAGTAGATCGGCCCGAGACCCGGCGTCGCAACGGCCCCAACCACGTACGCGATGCGACTGCCGTCCTGCGAGAACGCGACTCCGATGAGACTGCGCGCAGTGGCCACGATCGTCGCGCTGCCACCCGACCCGACGTCCACCAGGTACAGCCGATTCGGGTTCGCCGGGCACGGGCCTCCGAGTGGATTGCACAGCGTCGTGGCAACCGCCACCCGCGCGCCGTCGCGCGACCACGTGACGCCGAGTATCCACTCGCTCCCGTACGACGCCGGAGCCCAGATCTTCGTGGTCGTTGCGCTGGACACATTCGTCACAAAGACGGCCCACGGGTACCCGTTGACGAAGGCCAACCGCTCCACGCCGCCCGGGACCCACCGCGTTGCTCTGGCGTAGCCTTCTTGGTCCAGGCTGAACGTGTCCGTGAGCGCCGCTGCCGCGCCGCCGGCTATCGGCACGACGCAAAGCCCTCCCGACCCGCCCGCACAGGCGCCG
Source organism: uncultured Gemmatimonadales bacterium (assembly GCA_963806755.1). Taxonomy (GTDB): domain Bacteria; phylum Gemmatimonadota; class Gemmatimonadetes; order Gemmatimonadales; family JACORV01; genus Fen-1245. Next base: position 34,493 of record CAWDZR010000023.1, on the reverse strand, counting down.
AGGTAGAGGAGCCGCAGGCCATCGGGGGAGAAGGAGAGCGGACTCCCGCTGCCTATCACCTGCCGGCCCCCGCTCGAATCGTTCAGGACCAGCGCCGCGCCGTCCTGCCGGTAGTAGGCCACGAACCGACCGACCGGGGACAGGACCGCCGCGATCAGCGTGTCACCGCGTCCGTCGGTCCCGAGGCGGTGCAGCGACAGCAGGCCGCTCAGGTAGTTCTGCGACGTGTAATACAGCCGCGCGCTGTCCACCGAGGGCTCGAGATAGGAGCCGAGATCGGCGGTATCGACGACGAGGCTGCGGATGGCGCCGTCCGCCACCCGTATCGCCGCAATCGAATTCTCGATGCCCGCAATGTTGCTGTTGCGGACGTAGTAGATCTCCTGTCCGTCGGACGACCACTGGAGCGAGCCAGTGGCGGCCCCGCCGACCTCGGTACCGAGGACCTCCTGACTTCCGGGCCCCGTGGAGCGCTCCGAGCACGAGCTCGCCCATGTCGCGAGGGCACCTACGAGCCCGACCTCGAGGCCCATCACGGTGACTCGCATGTGCATTTCTCCGTAGCGGAGTGGTCTGCTGGCGAGGACTCACCTCACATCGCGAGTTTGGGTGGGCTGCACCCATTACCGGCCCCTCGCTGCTTTGGCAATGGCGATCCAGCGGTCTGGCGCCAAGGCCCCCACGATCTCGCCGATGACCTCCAGCGCCAGATCGTCCGCCGTCCGGAAGCGGACGCACGCCTTCCCCATATCCAGCTTCTTGCCCGCAGCTCGAAACCCAGCGGTCAGCCGCTCCGCGAGGGGGCGGTGGCCATAGACCGCCATCAGATGTAACGAGAGGTAAGCCTTCTCCGAGGCGAGCGCGACGTACCACAGCGGATGTCCGTTGGAGGTGTCCGCGAAGCGCGCCAGCGGCACTTGGTACACCAGCATCCCCTTGCTGACGACCTCCTCGTAGCCAGCCGGCAGATGGCGGCGTATCAGCGCTCGGACGCGGCGCACCTCCCGTCGCCGCTCGGCAGGCAGCTGACCCAGGTGCTGCGTCACGGTGACCGTGGCTTGACGACGCACGCGCATCTCTCGCTCCTCGAGACACCTTGGGGGTGCGGCCTGACGAATCGCGCCTCGGTGGCCGGCGACCGGCCCGCCAGGCGCACCACACCCGTACTACCTACACGTCGGGCGTCACTCGGGCGTCATTCGAGCGCGCCCCGGGCCACGGCAGGCGCCGGTCAGGCGGCCGGGTCATGTCTCTCTCGTGCCGACGGCGCACAGGAATCTCCCGAAGCGACCGGAACCCGACACCATCTGGACGTTCGCGAAGCCGACGGTCTCCAACAGGCGCTGCACCTCCGCCGAGTCATACAACCGGAAGCCGTACTTGGTGTAGGCCGCCTTCTGTAGCGTCACGCGCGGGTTGAAGCACAGGACGAGCCTGCCACCCGGTCGCAGCACCCGCCGCAATTCGCTGAGTGGACCGACGGGATCCGGCCAGAAGTAGAGCGTATTGACGGTGCAGGCCTTGGTGAAGTGTCCCGAGTCGTAGGGAAGGTCATCCGCGGCTGCACAGTCCAGCTTGATCCGTTCCGCTCGCAGCAGCGTTGCGAAACGCTTCGAGATCTGGCTCAGCTCGACGCCGCCGACGATGGCACGGTCACTCCTCCGCACCACCAGCCACAACTGGTGGTCCGGACGCGACGCACGCTCCAGCCACGTCCGATACTGCTTCCTGGTGTACGGCGGTGCGACGCGACCCCGGAAGTGCCGGCGGCTACGCCGGTTCAAGCTGAGGCACTCGGCCTCGTCTCCCAGCGTCGGCTCGCGTAGCGCGATGCGCACACCAATGACTGTTCTTGCCATGATGGCGGTGGCCTCAGGTGCCTGCCCGGCCCTCCGCAGCCTTCTCAGGCGGCGGCGCCGGGGCGACGAGGCCGCTGCTTCTCTGACACGGACTTGATCAGGAGACGTCCTCGACCAGTTCTGCCCAGCGGGATCTTCGCCTGTCGCACGGCTGCGCCGATCAAGGCCGCAACAGATCGTCGCTTGAGCACGGCAACGCTCTCGAGTGGAATGAAGCGGCCTTGGTTGCCACTCCCTTTCAAGAGGTGGTGGGGATCATGGAGCCGGGCTCCGTACATGAAGTAGAGATTCACCCCTCTGGGGTACACCGCCAACGAGAGGAGTACATCCGATACACGATCGGTGGAACTGAATCCGATCGCCAGCGCATTGTAGTTGTCATACACGAGTTGATTGGCCGTCGGAAATCGCTTCCGCAAGGCCGCGCGCGCAGCATGGACGAGCCTTCCGATCGACGGCTCGAACCTCCCGATGAAGCCCGCCAGCTGCTGCGCAGGTGTTCCGGCCCGGCCTGGTGTCCACATCCTTCTTGGCATCCCTGACCTCGACTGGTTGCCGGTGATGCGATCGCGCCATCCCTCCTCACTTCGCGATCGGGAATAGCAGCTCGTTGCCGTCGGGATCCTGGATCTGGATCGCGGGGGATCCCCACCAGGTCTCCTGCGCGGGGACAGCGCGCTCGCTGAGCACCCGCCTGAGGTCGGCGAGCGCCGCCGCCGTCAGCTCGATGAACAGCCGTCCCCGGTCCCGGCGCGCAGCATCTTCGCAGAGAATGATCTCACATTCACCGCGCTCGACTTGGCAGACTCCCCCTGCACCGTGGCCCTCGTGCCAGCGCTTCTCGAACCCGAGCGTATCGACGTAGAAGCCCAGCGCGCGCTTCACGTCAGCCACGAAGAGGACCGGACGCGTATACCACCGACGAACGTTTGGGCTTTTTCGATCTGCGTCCGTCACTGTACCTCCCGCGCCGCGGGCGCCGTGTGGCCCGCAGAACTGGAGCACGTTGCCCCCCGGATCGCGGATATGGAACTCGCGGGTGCCCCACGGCGTGTTCGCTGGCGCGGCGTACGGGCCGCCGCCCGGTTCCGCAGCGATGGCGCCAGCGCCCACGAATGCGGCGTACAGCGCATCCACGTCCGGCGTCGGGAATCGATACGCCGGCCGGTCCCCGGAGTGCGCCCACTGGCTTGGATCGGCCCACTGCAGATGCAACTCTACCGAGCCTCGCCGCGTGACCGCGTAGCGGGGCGCAGCTGGGTCGTCTCGAAACGATGTACCGAACCCGAGCTGGGCGTAGAAGGCGAGCGAGACCGTCACGTCGCGCGCCATGAGCACCGGGTGGACCGCCGCAATCTCAGGGGGCATTCGGCTCCTCCGTGACCGCTGGTGCCGCCGAACGAATCGCCTCAGCGGCGGGCCGCCCGCCAGCCGCACAACACTTGCATGACCTCAGGTCAACTCGCCAGCCGCATGACACCCGAAGACCACGCGCCGGGCCGCTGCAGGCGCTGGTTAGGCCGCGCCCCTGACTAGCTCGCCTTCCGCAGGACCGCCACTTCCCTGGCCAGCCGACCACGCAGATGGTCGCGCTCCACGTCCAGGTCGTAGGCCGTCTGTAGGTTAAGCCAGAAGCGGTCGGACGTGCCGAAGAACCGCGCCAGCCGGAGCGCGGTATCCGCCGTGATCGCCCGCTTGCCGAGCACGATCTCGTTGATCCGCCGCGGCGGGACGCTGAGACTCTTGGCCAATCGATACTGGGTCAAGCCAAGCGGCTGGAGGAAATCCTCCAGCAGGATCTCGCCGGGGTGCACCGGCGCCAGTCGCTTGGTCATGGCTGCCTCCTAGTGGTAGTCAACAATCTGCACATCGTGCGCGTCGCCTCCGACCCACCGGAAGCACACTCGCCACTGGTCGTTGATGCGGATGCTATGCTGCCCCGCTCGGTCCCGCGTCAGCTTCTCCAGCCGGTTCCCGGGTGGCACCCGCAGGTCGTCCAGGCTCACCGCCGCATCGAGCTGCCGCAACTTGCGTAACGCCACGCGTTGGAGATCTGGACCCAGCTTACGTACCGGCTGGCGGTCAAAGAGGCGTCGGGTATCCCGGTCCCGGAAGCTGCGAATCACGACGGCATGATAACGCGACGCGTTACTATGCGCAAGGAGGCGGCCGGCGTCGGCCTAACGCATCGCGCCTCAGCGGCCGGCGACCTGCCGGCCTAGCGCACAACACCTGCACTACCTCAGCTCAACTCGCCAGCCGCACAACCGCCTGAGCCCCACGCGCCGGGCCACTGCAGGCGCACAACACTTGCATGGTACCTCAGGCGCTTGCAGCCACATCCAACCCGTAGGCCCACGCGCCGGGCCGCTGCAGGCGCTGGTTAGGCACCTGTTGGACGGGCTGAAGTACGGCACCATTCCGTTAAACGGTTGACAGACCGCGCGTTCCCGGGATTTGCGGTCAGAAGGTCGTACTTTTCCGGCCTTGAATCGACACCACAATCGACACCACGCACGAGCCCTCGTAGCCCGTTCGCGTGCCGGCCTGGAGCGATTCCCGGCTGGGACACGTTCACCCTCGGTCGCGGCTCGCGCCGGCGGGGCTTCGCGCATACGGGACGTGCGCCGGTTCCCAGACGTTCGCCGCGATCTCTCGTTCGTGTCCTGAAGGTCCCGAAGAAAGGCGTAGTTCTCGAACGCGGTGGGCAGCTCGCGCAGCGCCCGCATGCGGCGCTCAATCTGTTCCTCAAGGGTCCCGACATGCGAAGGGAGCAGCCCGTGCAGCGAGAGACGTCCCGCTCCTCGTCGCTGAACGCCGTGCCCTTGTTCCAGCGTGGCGCGTTGATCAGGTCGTACCCCGTTCGGGAGACTGGTGGTCGTTCATGTCCGCTCCTTGGACCAGCGCGGCCCACCGCCCGTCGGCTCCCGCGCGGGCCCACAGCGGTTCAAACAGCGCGGCGAGTATGCCCATGGTCACTTCGACGTGGCACACGTCCTCCACCAGCATCTCAAGCATCCGCATCATCCCAAAGTGGACATCGGTGTCGATGACGATCGCCGTAGGACCTAGGCGCGAATCCCTTCCCAGTTGCCGCAGAACGTCCACAATGTCGCGCACGTCCTCTGCCGATAGCTCGGGATGGGAGCCCCGTGCGTCGATTAGCTCACAAAGGGAAAGAGCGCCGGCGCCGCGCTCTTCCTTGATGTGATGGCGGACGTCATCCGCCGTGATCGAGCCCTGTGCTCTCGCGAGCATGATCCCGCGCCCATGATCAACCGTCATGGTGAGACTCATATGCCCTCCTGGTCAGACTCCAGCGGACCCAACAGGTACGATGCACCTCCAACTCCGTCAGCGTCAGGGTCTCCAGGGTGGGGCCGTCGGGCCTTACGGTCTGGCGCGATTCGGGTCAGGCGGTGCCTCGGTGGCTGGGCGCGCGAAGGTGTCCGGTCAGCGCCGTTGCGCTTGCGCGTTGGGCAATAGCCTCGTAACTCTGCGCGTAGCCTGCCCCTGCTATCTGTAGCGGATCGCGGTACTGGCACGAGGTGCCTACATGGCGACACCTGGAGCCGCACCGATACGTGCGTTCGGGACGCGGGTGACTGCTGCCGTCGCCGGTGCGAATACCCCGTCCGTTGGGATGCCCGGACTGCTCGGGTGCTGACCCGCCGATGACCGACGTTCTCCCAGGTCTCTCGTCGCTGCTTGCCTTGGTGCTCCCCGCCATCGCCGTCCTTGTCGCAGCAGGTGCCGCGGTGTTCTACCTCGCACGAGCCATCGGCGGTCGCCTCGACGGTGCGAAGCAAGAAGCCCTGCGCTTGAAGAAGCTGTACACCGTATTGAGACAGACAAACCAACTCCTTCTCCGCGTACGCAGCCGAGACGAGGTGTACACTGAAGCCTGCAGGATTGCGGTGGAATGCGGAGCCTTTGAGATGGCGTGGATTGGCCACATCGATGCTAAGACCCAGTTCGTCATGCCGGTGGCCTCGTACGGCAACGTGGGTAGCTATCTGGACAATATCAAGATCTCTGTCGACGACATCCCAGAGGGATGGGGGCCGACCGGAACGGCGCTTCGGGAGGGACGACCGTACGTCTGTAGGGATATCAGGCGCGAAGCTAGGATGGCGCCGTGGCGCGATGCAGCGCTCGCGCGCGGATTCTGCTCGTCCTTTGCGTGTCCGCTGCGGACCGAAGACGTCGTGACGGGCGTGTACTCCGTTTACTCGGGAGTGGTGGGCGGATTTGGTGATGAGGAGGTCGACCTCCTCGTGGAGCTGGCGTCGGACATGTCCTTTGCGCTTGGGGTGCTGGAAACGGATCGTCGGCGAGCTGTGGCAGAGGAGTCGCTACGTCATAGCGAGGCCCACCTTCGGACAGTGCTCGAGAACGTCGTAGACCTCGTCACGATACTCGGCCCGGACGGGACCGTTCAATACGTAAGTCCGTCGGTCGAGCGGATCTTGGGGTACCGCCCCGAGGAGCGCATCGGCCGGGATCCGTTCGAGCTCGTGCACCGCGCTGATGTCGAGGCTGCGCGCCGGGCACTGGCAGAGGGGCTCGGGCGCGGGAGCGCCACAGCGGCGTTCACGTACCGGGAAAGGCACCGCAACGGTTCGTGGGTCAGCCTGGAGTCCGTCGGCACTAATCTTCTGGCCAACCCGGTGGTGCATGGCATCCTGATCAACTCCCGCGACATCACGCAACGGATCCGATTGGAGGAACAACTCCGCCAAGCGCAAAAGATGGAAGCGGTAGGCCAACTCGCGGGCGGGGTTGCCCACGACTTCAATAACCTCCTGACCGCCGTGCTGGGCAGCGCGGAACTGTTGCGATCCGCCCTCCCCACCGACTCGTCCCTCTTGGAAGACGCCGACGTTATCTCACGCGCGGCGCGGCGCGGGGCCGAACTGTCACGGAAGTTGCTGGCGTTCAGCCGCCGGCAGCCCTTGGAGCTGCATACGGTGTCCTTGAGCGCGCTGGCGGAGAGCTTCACGCGGATGGCGCGGCGCGTGGTTCCGGAAGACGTGGAGGTCGTGTTGAACATCGACACGGCCGAGGCCATCGTCCGAGCCGACCCGGGCGCCGTCGAGCAGATTCTCATGAACCTCGTGACCAACGCTCGCGACGCGATGCCGTCTGGCGGTAAGCTCGTGATCGAGGTTGGACGCCACGTACTGGACCTAGCGCACCGTCAGCTCCATGGCTGGGGCGAACCAGGTGACTACGTCACGGTCACGGTGCGTGATACCGGCGTTGGGATGGACGTCGAGACCCAGCGACACGTTTTCGAACCGTTCTTCACGACCAAGCCGTCGGGCAAGGGGACAGGTCTCGGCATGTCCACGGTATATGGTCTGATCAAGGAGCACGAGGGTTTCGTGCGCGTGGATAGCGAGCTTGGCAAAGGCACAGCAGTGTGCGTCTACTTCCCCTCGGTCACCGGCGAGCGCCCGGAGGTGGTTGACGAAGGCACCGGCAGCGGTTGGCGGCGGCACGGAAACCATCCTCCTGGTCGAGGACGACGAGGCGGTGCGGCGCACGGCGATTCGGACCCTGGAGAAATTCGGCTACAAGATCCTGACGGCCACCGACGGGGGGATGGCCCTAGAGATGTTGAAGCGTGGCGCGCCCGCACCCGACCTGATCATCAGCGATGTGGTGATGCCCGGTACCAGTGGCCCGCAGTTCCTCGAGCAACTCCGCGCGGCGGGCCGGACACCGAGGATACTCTTCACGAGCGGCTATACGGCGCTGGATATGCGCCAACTGACGAAGTTCGATCCCGGCGTGCCATTTCTGTCCAAGCCGTGGACGGTCACCGAGCTGCTCAGCAAGGTGCGTGAGGTTCTTGATGCACCGGCGCCTGGCGCGCGCCATGAATCTGGTCCCGCGCCCGTGTATGGTTGGGGCTTCGTCGCTGGGCTCAATGGCTCCCGGCGGGCGCGGTGTAATCCAGCGGCTGCCTAACGAATCGCGCAGCAGCGGGCGATCGCCCGCCAGCCAGCCACACAACACCTGCCCTACCTCACTTGCACTCACCTGCGATCCGACGATTGAGCCGCCGTGCCTGCCCGCTGGAGGCGCCGCCAGTCCTCTACTGGAGCACCGCAGCTCGTACAACCTCAATTAAAGCGATCAGCGTGGCGTAGAATCCGCAGACGACAACGGCTTCGGTACTGAAGCTGGTGACGAAGCGACTTCCTGCAGGCTCGACGGCATAGAGATCTGCCGCCTTTGCCAGGCCCGCGTGTAGCTTGCGGACGAAATCAGTGTAGGAGGCGCGAAACGCCTTCTCCAACGCGAGGTAGTAAGCGTCAAGAGCCAAGAACAGGAGGGTCGGGATGAGCGTGATGTGCGCGAATTCGGGCTTGCCGTGCTCGGCAACTAGCAAGAGGAGCGCCGACACCACAGTGATGCACCAAGTCTTGCAGGAGGTGCTATTGCCAGCCATTCGTTGAATGACGGATTGAAGGCTTTGGAGGTGCGCCTGAACTGAAGGGGACTCCTCGGTCGATGAGACTTCATTCTGCTGGCTCATTTCACCCAACTCGAGAAGTTGTCGTAGCCGTTATCCGCATTCCATCGATAGGTGGAGTAGAAATTTCCTAGATTGTCCTGTTGCCCCGATACTGCGCAGCGACATTGCAGCCGTAGTCCGCTGTGCCGTCGATCCGGTCGTACTTCACCCAGTTATCACCGTTCTTCTCCCAGAGCGTGCCTGTTTGGCCATCTGTCGAGAAAGTGACACCGACAAAGCTCAGCGGGTTCAGGCCCAAGTCCTTGGTGGTGCCGTCCTTGCCCTTGATTCCGTTGATGTGCACTGCAAAGTTGTGGTTCCCGCGTCGGAAGCTCTTCAGAACTTCGTAGCGCACCCAAGGACGCGCGTAGGTCCCGGCGCCGACGAGAATGCAGGTGTTCGAGGTGGAGTCTAGGGCACCGTTGATCAGTCGTTTGCGGGCGACCTCGCCCTGCCGCCTCGCCGTCTCCCACACCGAGGCGTCGAAGTGCCGCCTCTTCCCGATCGGGCTTCGTCATCCAATGGTTCCGCACCATGTTCGCCCGGAACTCGACAACGTCCTGATAATGAAAGCTGAAGAACACTCGCTTAGCCATGTGGCTCCAAGTACCGGTCTAACGAATCGCGCCTCAGCGGCGGGCGACTGCCCGCCAGCCATACAACACCCGCACTACTTCAGTTGCACTCACCAGCCACCGGACGTTTGAGCCGCAAGCGCCCGCCCGCTGCAGGCGCTGGTTAGGCAACTCGTTGCACCGGTATATAAGTGTGTGTATATTGCCTCGTGCTCGACAAGCCCCTGACCTGGGTCGGGTCGTCGCTCGAGGCCGTCCGGCGCTTCCCTGCCGAAGCGCGACGAGCCGCCGGCTATGAACTCCGGCGTGTCCAGCAGGGCCTGATGCCGTCAGACTGGAAACCAATGCGGACGGTCGGCCCGGGGGTGATGGAGATTCGGGTGCACACGACGCTCGAGCACCGCGTGTTCTATGTGGCCAAGTTCGAGGAGGCCGTGTATGTCCTGCACGCCTTTGAGAAGCGGACGCGGCGGACAGCACCGGCAGACATCGAGATGGCCAGCAAGCGGTTTGCGGCCGTGCTGCAAACACGCCGCAGTCGGTGAGGAGGCGGTCATGACCACGAGGATGCATCGTTCCAGCGGCAACGTGTTCCGGGATCTGGGCTTCCCGCCGGTGGAAGCTGAGAACCTGAGGCTCCGTTCGGACCTGATGGTCGCGCTCAGCAAGCTCATCGAGAGCCGCGGCCTCACCCAGGTGCAGGCGGCGTCCGCGTTGGGCGTGACGCAGCCCCGCATCAGTGATCTCGTTCGGGGCAAGATCGACCGATTCAGCCTCGATACGCTGGTGGCCATGCTCGGTCATGCCGGCGTCCGCGTTCGCTTGGTCCTACCTCCGGCGACCGGCACACCGAGTTTGGCGATTGCCTCAGAACGGGCATAGCCCATGGAGCCCGCGATGGCCCGCACGCGCGCGCGCCAGTAGCGGAGGCGCGCGGAATCCGAAGGCATCCACGCGGCCGGAGACAGCCGCGAGATCAGTCTAGCCGGGCGGGAATCCTGCCTCACACCCGCTACCACCACACCCCCGTCGAGGTAGCCAGCGAGGTGCCATCTCTGAACACACTCGATGCACAAGCCGTGCGGAGCTGCCGCGGCCTCACACGATCAGCCGCGACCGCCCTAATGCGCAGGCCGGCGGGGTGTGGACCCTCTCGGAGGTGTCAGTATGCGAGAGCGCGGCTGGAGAGGAAACGGAAAACCGGCCGCCGAGCGGACAGCAGAGCACGCGCCGACGGAAGTCCGCCGCGGCGCTCCGTCGCTGCGGAGCGGCGCACGCCGTGGCGGTGAGGCCGGCGAGGAGAGCGCATCGAATCCTAGGATTCACAGCTGACAACAGCCGCGAGCTCCCACTGGCGACGGTCGGCCACGCCAAGCCCACGCTCGCAACAGCACGGCGAAGAGCACGCCACGAGCGTCGCGAGCCAGAGCGTCATCGGCGGAGGTGGACACTAGGACAACCCACTCCCAATCTGACCATGACGGAGGGGAGGTCAGGGAGAACGGGAGCAATTGGAGCGCCGGCCCGAGGAGATAGATACCAGCAAGAACCCAGCCCCAACTCGGCGCGCCGCCCGTGCCACTCCGCACTACGACTCCAAGCAAGACTAGGCCGGCGAGAGGGCAGAGGTTGACCACCAGCACTGTGGGGTTGGGTGCAGCGGCCGCCAGAGCCACGAACGGGAGCCAGAACGCAGCACCGCCAGCCAGGCTCCAGACGATGGCGCGCTTCACGGGGGGGGTCATCGTCCGCTCAGGAGCCGATGTATGTCCGACATGCGAAGTCCCCGTGAGTTTGCCGGCCGCCTAACGAATCGCGCCTCAGCGGCGGGCGCGTGAGCGCACCGAGCGCACAACACCAACCGTATCCCCAAGTCAGCCGCAGAGCGAACCGCCACCCGGCGTAGCCCGTCCGCTGCAGGCGCTGGTTAGGCCGCGTCCAGCAGTTGGGCCACGTTGTTCCGCGGAGCCGCCTTGCGGCTGGAAGCCATGTACTTTACACTACAAAGTACTTGGTCCACGGAACCCGCCGCGACGTCCGCGGTAGATCACGATTCAACTTCGAGGCCCCCGGATGCCATCTCCCACGCTAATCAAGCGGCCAAGCGCCTTCCTTCCCGTCATAATGTCGGTGGCGGCCCTCGCCGTCGTGCTTGGCCACGTCGCGATGTTCGGCGCCGCCCGCGAGGCTGATGAAGGATCCGCCGCCCATCTCTTTCAGTTGCTGATCGCGGCGCAGGTGCCGATCATCGCGTTCTTTGCGATCACATGGCTGCCACAGAGCCCCCGACGAGCGGCCCAGGTACTGGCGCTGCAGCTGCTGGCGGCACTCGCCGCCCTGGCGCCGGTCTACCTGCTCAACCTCTGAGCGGGCCGCTCCGCCCGGACGCGGCCTAACGAATCGCGCCTCAGTGGCCGGCGACCCCCGGCCTGGCGCACAACACCTGCACTACCTCAGGTCAACTCGCCAGCCACACAACACCCGAGCCCCACGCGCCGGGCCGCTGCAGGCGCTGGTTAGGCAGCACCGCCCGGGCGCTGGGTCACGAGCGCCAGCGTGTTTCCATCCGGGTCATGGAAGAACGCCATCCACTCCTCGTTACCTCGCGGGCCGAATGTTCCGGACTCGTCACGGTGCACCCGCTGTGGCGGCGCAAGGAACGCCACCCCGCGGGCGAGAAGAGTCTTGTAGCTGGCATCGATGTCGGGAACGCGAAAATACACCACGGCCCCCCCGACCTTCAGACCACCACTCGCCACCCCGGCGTGGTCCACCAGCAGCCGAACGTCGCCGACCCGGAAGAATGCCAGTCCGGGGTGGGTCGAACGTGGCTACCAGCTCCGCTCCCAGGGTGTCGCGGTAGAACGCAACAGATCGAGCCAGCTCGGCGCTCGGGACGGCCACCTGGTGGATCGCGCCTTTACATGGGCCGCTCGGACACGGTGCCCTGCTGCCTAACGAATCGCGCCTCAGCGGCGGGCGCCTGAGCCCGCCGGGCGCACAACACCTACCCTATCCCCAAGTCAGCTGCCAAGCGAGCCGTCAGCCGGCGTAGCCCGTCCGCTCCAGGCGCCAGTTAGACAGCGTGCGCGACTCGATGCCGTGACGCGACCTCACGGGCGCCGCTCTGCCTGCCCAGCCGGTGGATCATCCGACCGCCGCCGGGCCGACTCGTAGCCCGGATGCGCCGTCATGCCGAGCTGCGAACGTCTCGCTCAGCCCCGACGCCCGTTGCACCGACCGCCGGGCGGCGCGCCCGCCATCTGAACTCCAACGCGCCCGCGACTTCCCGGATCCCGCCGGCCGCAGCGGTGGCTCGATCGTCAGCGGAGCGAGCCTGGTGCGCCGAACCCATCAGACGCGGTGCGCCGCGCGGCCTCACCCTCCGAGCGCCTTGCCTGAGTCAGTACCAGAACAGCTTGAGCCAGCACGCTGCCTAACGACTCGCGCCTCAGTGGCCGGCGACCTGCCGGCCTATCGCACAACACTTGCACTATCCCAGGTCAACTCGCCAACCGCATCAACACTCGAGCCCCGCGCGCCGGACCACTGCAGGCGCCAGTTAGGCAGAGTGCGACTCGGGCGCCCGATTCGCAGACCAGCACCGGCGGCCGTGACGTTGCCCTGCCTGCCCCGGCCAACCGTCCGTGGCCTGCTCCCCCAGCCCGGCCCTGCCCCCGGGTAACCGGCTTGGCGCGGTGGCCCGCTCGGCGACCGCCGCGCGGCGCGCCGGCCACCTCGCTTCGAACGCGCCCGCGATCACCCGGATCTCGCCGAGCGCACCGGCGACTGGCCCTTCAGCGGAGCGGGACAGGCGCGCCGGACCCATCAGACGCGGGTGCGCCGCACGGCCTGGCCCTCGCGAGAACGCTCCGTCTTGAACGGCTGCCGTGCATTTCTGCCTAACGAATCGCGCCTCAGCGGCCGGCGACCTGCCGGCCAGGCACACAACACTTGCACTACCCCAGGTCAACTCGCCAGCCACATGAAATCTTGAACCCCACGCGCCGGGCCGCTGCAGGCGCTGGTTAGGCGGCATGCGCTAGTGGCCACTCTTCCCGCCTCGCCAGCGGCGCCACGCCAACAGAATTCCCCCGACGCCAACCACGGCGAACAGGTAAGGGAACCGCGAGTCGGTTGGGTCAGATGCATGCATGCCGCGACTCAGGATCGCGAACCAGATCCCCCCGGCGATTGCGCCCACCCCCGCCAAAAAGAGGAAGAAGGCAGGAAGAAGGGCCTCGTCCTCGTGCCAACCGACCAGCAGTCTCAAGCCGACGTAGCCGCCGCCAAGGCCCGCCACAATTCCAACGGCCGCGGCAACATGATCGGCGGGGGCAGCCGTGGACCCGTGCAGGTGCATGATCGCGCCACGAACGCCGAAGAATCCTAGGGGCAGAGCAACGGCCAGGACGATGACGCCGACGAGCAATTCGACAAGGCGGCCGGTGTCTTGGAAGTAGGGATTGAAATCGGAGGCCATGGCCCTCCTCCTGGCATGCCGCCTAACGAGATTGCGCCTCAGCGGCGGGCCTTCACCCGCCAGCCACACAACACCTGCATTACCTCAGTTGCACTCACCAGCCAGTACCTGCCGAAGACGCCCGGCCGCTGCAGGCGCGGGTTAGGCAGCCGCCGCCCTGCGTCGAGAGACGAGGTTGCCATCGGGATCGTTGAACCAGCGCCACCTTGGCACCGCTCGGCGCTGCCACAGCGCCCAGATCACTTGCGTCGAGAAAGGAATATCGTTCAAAGGTCACGCCGCGCTTGGCAAGGCCGGTGAGGGCTCAGCGAACGTTCCGGTACGTGCCAGCCAAGGGCCGTGAATGGATGTGGTTTGACCGTCTCCACCTTGCTGAACACGGAGCTGCACGCCGTTGCAGTTGAAGGCGATAGCGAACTGATCGTCAGTCACCAGAGGCAACCCGAGCGTATCGCGGTAGAACCGCTTCGAGCGAGCAGGGTTCGCCGTTGCCACGAAGGCCGTGCATGGTCGCTTTACCGAGCATGTGGCGGCTCCTCATGCGGGGGCTGCCTAACGAATCGCGCCTCAGCGGCGGGCAACCGCCCGCCAGCCACACAACACCTGCATTACCTGCGCCGCACTCACCAGGCAGTACCCGCCGAAGACGCCCGCCGCTGCAGGCGCTGGTTAGGCTGCACGGTTCACTTGATCTCGACGTGTGCGCTGATGAAGTGATACGAACGCACCAGCTCCACGAACGCCGGCAGCGCGTTCTCAAATGCGTGACGGCTACGAGCAGTGAGGACGATGATCGGGGTCACGGTTGTCTCTGGGACGTACGCGACCGCCTCGACGTTGCCTGAGGAGTCCCCGACGAACTGCCGCACTGGCACCGTCACGCTGTCCTGCGTCTTGATCGCAGCCCGCGCCGTTACCTGCACGCCCGGGTACCGGGCCACGAACCGCAGACTGTCCTGGCGAATGATCGAGTCGACGCCGGGCTGCGCAGTGTTGACGTACATCGCGGCCTCGGCGTGGCGCCAGCTTTCCCCAGGCCGGTAGAACACCGCATACAATCCATCGGCCCGGCCGGCCTGGTTGTCGAGTATCCAGCCGGGCGGTGCCGTCACCGAGAACGCGTGATCGGGCCCGTAGATGATGCCGGTGCCACCAGTGCCCTGCTGCGCGCGCACCTCGCTGCAGCCCCACGACGACGAGGCCGCCGACCGCCGTCCAGATGATGCCCATCGTGCGTCTCATGGATTGCCGCCTAACGAATCGCGCCTCAGTGGCGGGCGCCTGAACCCGCCAAGCGCACAACACCTACCCTATCCCCAAGTCAGCCGCCAAGCGAACCGCCTGCCGGCGTAGCCCGCCCACTGCAGGCGCTGGTTAGGCGCCGGGGTGGCCCAAGCTCAGGGCATCAAGTCGTACTGAAACACATAGGGACCGCCGCCAAAGACGAGGTAAAGGCGTCGCGCGATGGGACTCATGACGAACGCCCAGGCCCAGGCGGGCTCGAATGGGTCTCCAGGCACGGCTGAGAGGAGGCTCCCGGAAGCGCGTAGCGACGCCACGCGGGCCAGTGTCCTCCGGTCGTACACGTCCACGACCGGCGTGTCGGCCACGTACGGTCGTCCGGTCAGCCACGCGACGTAGACCCACGGGCCGAGCGGGTCAGCGGCGACAGCCAGGCCGGCAAGGTCGTAGTAGCCCGATATAGGCGCGCGGGCGAGCACGGCCCCCGTCGCCGCCTCGACCACGAGCATGACCTCCTGGGTCGCAATCGCCGAGTCGGCCCCGGCGACGAACAGCGTGTCGCCGCCAGGTGTGAAGGCTGCGCCCCACGTCCGCTGCAGCGCGGTGAGCGTATAGGCCACCCCCGGAACGGTGGCGTCGAAGACCGGTACTCCGCCTCGCGGAACGTAGCTCCACGTAGGCACGACGCGGTCGCCGGCAGGGGAGAGGACGTAGCTGTCGGGCGCGGAGCCGGGCGCCAGCGAGTCCCAGGTGAACGTGCCCGGGTTGGTGCCCGTGGCGATCCAGAACGGGCCGTTCTTGGAGCTGACGAGCCAGTGCCCGCGGCTGAGATGCAGCTCCGGAAACGGGCTCGTCCACTGCCCAAGATCCGCGCCGCCGGGCCCGCTGTCGGGCGGGGCAGCGGTCGCAATCGTGGATACGGCGAGGATCTGCCCACAGGCATCGCCCCAGGAGGGCCCGGACACGTGGACGGTCACGAGCCCCGGGACGGTCGCTGAGGGCAATGGACTGGTGTTGCAGTCGGCCCTCAGGGCAGTATCTGGAGCCAAGGGTGGGGACGTCGTACCCAGAGCGTAGTTCAGCCGTACCAGCCGCGCGTTGTCAAAGCCGAGAGCCGAGTCGCCTCCGCCCGGCCAGACGTAGGGAATCGTCCCGTAGTCCATGCCAGGCCCTGGTCCGCTAGTTGCCAGCCCATGCACCCGCAACTGAACGGTCGTCCTGCCACCGTTCCGCGTTCCGACCCCGACGGTGAGCGTACCGTTCGTGTCCGGAATCTGGATCTGCACCGATTCAAGCCCTGCTCGCCGCACCGCAAGCGTCTCGGCCCCAATCGTGACGATCGGCAGCGAATCGACGCCAACAAACGATGGCGATATCACGACGAGCGTCCCACCTGACCACACGTCGGACGCCGATGTCACCAGCGGCTCTGTGGTCGTGACCCGGTCAGCCCGACACCCCACCATGCCTACCGCCAGGAGCCCGAGGCAAGCACAGCACAAGCGCATGATCCCTCCGACCGTCCCCGTGCCGCCTAACGAATCGCGCCTCAGCGGCCGGCGACCGCCCGCCTGGCGCACAACACCTGCACTACCTCAGGTCAACTCACCAGCCACACTAACACCTGAACCCCACGCGCCGGGCCGCTGCAGGCGCTGGTTAGGCCGCGCCCCTGACTAGCTCGCCTTCCGCAGGACCGCCACTTCCCTGGCCAGCCGACCACGCAGATGGTCGCGCTCCACGTCCAGGTCGTAGGCCGTCTGTAGGTTGAGCCAGAAGCGGTCGGACGTGCCGAAGAACCGCGCCAGCCGGAGCGCGGTATCCGCCGTGATCGCCCGCTTGCCGAGCACGATCTCGTTGATCCGCCGCGGCGGGACGCTGAGACTCTTGGCCACTCGATACTGGGTCAAGCCAAGCGGCTGGAGGAAATCCTCCAGCAGGATCTCGCCGGGGTGCACCGGCGCCAGTCGCTTGGTCATGGCTGCCTCCTAGTGGTAGTCAACAATCTGCACATCGTGCGCGTCGCCTCCGACCCACCGGAAGCACACTCGCCACTGGTCGTTGATGCGGATGCTATGCTGCCCCGCTCGGTCCCGCGTCAGCTTCTCCAGCCGGTTCCCGGGTGGCACCCGCAGGTCGTCCAGGCTCACCGCCGCATCGAGCTGCCGCAACTTGCGTAACGCCACGCGTTGGAGATCTGGACCCAGCTTACGTACCGGCTGGCGGTCAAAGAGGCGTTGGGTATCCCGGTCCCGGAAGCTGCGAATCACGACGGCATGATAACGCGACGCGTTACTATGCGCAAGGAGGCGGCCGGCGTCGGCCTAACGAATCGCGCCTCAGCGGCCGGCGCGTGAGCCCGCCGAGCGCACAACACCTACCCTATCCCCAAGTCAGCTCGCCAGCGCACCGCCACCCTGCGTAGCCCGCCGCTGCAGGCGCTGGTTAGGCGTCAAGGCTCTGGAACTTGCAGGTCGCGGCAGATCTTCCGGGCCAGAAACTCATTGACCTCGCGATGCCGAGGCACCGTCGAGGTCTTGAGTGCTGCCCGATTCACGTAGACGGAGTGGCTGCCTCCCTCCCGCAGCAGCTCGCAGCCATGCCGTCGCAGGTGGCGGATCAGCTCCTGGCGTTTCACGCCGCCGTGATGCGGAGCGGCTCTCGGATCACTTCGGCGCCGCCAATGGCTTCCTCGGCCAGCGTCCGGTTGGCCTCGAGGATCAACTGCGCCGCCTCCTTGAGGTTGGACCGGACTTCCTTGAGCGTGGCCCCCTGCGTGTTCGCGCCCGGGAGTTCCTCAAGGAAGCCAATGTACCCCTCCGGCACCTTCCGAAACACCGCAGTCAACTGGAGCTGCACGGACCCTCCCCTGCCGTTTGCCGCAATCTACTCCGGACCATGCCTTGACGCCTAACGAATCGCGCCTCAGCGGCCGGCGACCTCCCGGCCAGGCGCACAACACCCGCAATACCTAAAGCCGACCGTCACTCGGGCGTCACTCCACCGCGCGCCGGGCCGCTGCAGGCGCTGGTTAGGCGGCGTCGCGGCAGGGGGCTACGGCCTTGACGGTCGCGAATGAGGCACATAGTGCACGGTGCATGAGTAGACGGGAACGTCAGTGTCCGTGTGGAGATCAGCCGCGAGATCGAGTCGGTATGTGCCCGGTGCGGAGAATATTCGCTGCCTCATGGCACCCGCTATCCACGGCACGCCCTCCAGCGTCGAGGTAGCCAGGCGAAGGGTGTCCATCTGCTGAAACACACTCGATAGCATCAAGTCCGGTGGCGTGATGCTGCCGGGCGGCCTCACGGTATTCGTATCGGAGCCAGCGATGCCGTAGAACTTGTCGCCTGGCGCCGTAATGCCAAGCTCAGCGGGGTGGGGCTTTGGCGTAACGATCAGTAGGGTGTCTCCTGCGTAGAGCGCGGTCGGGAGACAGCGGATCCTAACGACGTGCTGATCATACGCTGGTGGAGCCAGGCCGAGGGCGGTGATGGCCAAGACGATGAGCCACCAGTCGCGTCTCGAGGCGGACCCAGATGACCGTTCGTGCACCGTGCGCTCCTTTGTGACGCCGCCTAACGCATCGCGCCTCAGTGGCCGGCGACTCGCCAGCCAGGCGCACAACACCCGCACTACCTCAGGTCAACTTGCCAGCCACCCAACGTCATGAGCCGCGCACGCCGGCCCACTGCAGGCGCTGGTTAGGCCGCGAGATCACTGGAGGGCGCACTGACCCAGTGTCTGTCGGGGTCCGAATACCAGCATCGTCGCGCCCGCGACCTGCATCGCGCCTGCCGGGAGGATCAGAACCGCGTCGGACCCCGAGACCGTGATCTCTATCTCCATGGTCGCGCCACTGGGGCTCAGGGGGTCGATTGCCCGTGCTATCAGGGGAAAGGCCCGGCCGCTGAGACTGCCCCCTATGGTCAGCTGCGCGACAGTTGCCGTGCCGATCCCAGGGCAGCCGAAACCGCTGGCTATTTCGAGTGAGAACACGCCGTCGGCTAGCGTCAGGGTTCCTGGTCCGAAGCCCTCTGTGCAACTGTCGGGCAGCGCAGCGACGGTCGCTGGGGCTGGCATCGCGTTGACGCTCCACAGGGCGTAGCTGCCCGCGAAGGTGGACGGACTCAAGGCCTCGCTGCAACCGAGTGCGGCAATTGCGACAGCTAGAATCGAGATGGACGCTCTCATCGGCTCTACCTCGGAGCTTACGCGGGAGCGAAAGATGCGTCCGAGCGATCTTCCGCGCGGTACCGGTGGTCACCATCGCGGCCTAACGAATCGCGCCTCAGCGGCCGGCGACCCGCCGGCCTGGCGCACAACACTTGCCCTACCTCAGGTCAACCCGCCAGCCGCACAACACCTGAATTCCACGCGCCGGCCCGCTGCAGGCGCTGGTTAGGCAGCCGACTCGGATGCTAGAGGTGAGCGCCACGCAAACGCAGTTCGCGGGTGAGTCGATCCGCCTCTATCCTCTGCGCCGCTGCGGTAGCAGAATCCGGAGCACCGGGGACCGCGCAAAGCGCGTACACCATTCCGAGCACGACGGGAACACCACTCCTCTGCGCCATCAAGAGCTCTACAGCCGTGCCAGGGTACGCGTATGCCCGCCACCGGCTCGCTGCCGGAGAGTCGGGCCACGCGGTGCGTGGTGCTGTGTGCCACATCGCCCCTTCAAAGTCGGAACTGTAGCCAGCCGCCTGGATGGCGTCCCGGACCGTTAGGGCCGCAGCACCGAAGCCACCAGGCAGTTCGAGGACGAACGGAACCGGGCCGGCACTCGACCGCCCGCTATCGCAGCGGACCTTCCAGTAGTCCCCGACCTTGACCGGCCGCGGCCGACCGGTGTGCTGGCCCCCAGCGCATGCTCCCATGACAAGCACCGCCAGACACACCGCAAATACCCGGTTCGGCACTGTGGCCTCCTTGGTCGGCTGCCTAACGAATCGCGCCTCAGCGGCGGGCGCGTGAGCCCGCCGAGCGCACAACACCTACCGTATCCCCAAGTCAGCCGCCGAGCGAACCGCTACCCGGCGTAGCCCGCCCGCTGCAGGCGCTGGTTAGGCTGCCAATCACGCTGGCGGCCCTTCACTGTCGCGGTAACCGCGCCATGCGCCAGGCCGCCAGTGAGCTGTCGTCGAGCGCCTTCACAAAGCGTGCGAGGTGAGAGGCAGACACGTGATTGACGCCGAAGTGGCCGCAGTCGATCCAACGACGACCATGCGGATCGGCAAAGACCGCGTACGAGACCGTATCTACCCTGGGTTCGCGCTCGAAGTGTGCATAGTGCGGACCAGCGCGATGCGGATCGTCAGACCAGAACCGACCTGCAACCTGGTAGATGACGGCCACGCTCATCGTGTCTCGGTGCGGCACCGGCGTCAGAAAGTGAACCGATGTCGTCACCTGTTGGTCGTCGGCGCCGCCGTCCTCGCAGCCACTCAGGAACGAGGTTGCCCTGCCCGGGTCGAAGGCGGTCTCCGCGGCAACAAAGCGCCTCACGAGAGTCACAGCCGCGCGCACGGTGGGGGGATGCTGCTGGGCTGACGCCGTGCCAGTGCAGGCGAGGATGAAGATGATCCCGAGAGAACGCCGCAAAGGGCCTCCTAACCGGATTGGCAGCCTAACGAATCGCGCCTCAGCGGCCGGCGACTCCCCGCCAGCCGCACAACACTTGCACTATCTCAGTTCAACTCGCCAGCCACTCAATCACCCGAGTCGCGCGCGCCGGGCCGCTGCAGGCGCTGGTTAGGCAGCAACCCACACGAATCTGGAGATTGGCGCGTGCCCTACGGTAGCACCGCCAGCGGGAGCAAGACCAAATTCGATGAGCCGCTCCCGCAGCGGCAGCGGTTCAACGCCGCCGCTGCGGCTGCCATAGGCGCCGAGGATCAACAACCCCCCGGGCGCGACCACCTGCTGAAGGAGTCGCGCGACGTAGGACGCCAGGAACCCGTCGGGGACACAGTCATGGACTGAGTAGACGTATCGGTAGCGCTGTGGCGGCTCCCACTCCCATGCGTTAGCGACATAGAAATGGCTGGCAAACTGAGGCAGACGGCGGCGAGCCAACTCAACGAGCGCAGCACTCTGGTCGATCCCGTAAGGGATCAAGCGAATGCCTCGTTCTTGCGCCCAAGCGATCAGCGATTCGAGGAGGTACCCGTTGGCGCATCCGATATCGAGGAGCTCTCCGGATTCCCGAATCGGATCGAGGATTGGCTCGCGCTCGGCGCGCCAGCGCTCTGCCCCACCCGAGAACCCCGATTGGCGGATGGGGTCCACCTCGTTGACGTAGCTCGCCTCGAGTTGCCGCAAGTGTTGCAGGAAGTCCGCCGGTAAGGCTTGCCGCGGCATGCCGGAACCCCTGTGTTGCTGCCTAACGAATCGCGCCTCAGCGGCCGGCGACCGCCAGCCAGGCGCACAACACCTGCACTACCTAAACGCTGGGCGTCACTCGGGCGTCATTCGACCACGCGCCGGCCCGCTGCAGGCGCTGGTTAGGCAGTGGCCAAGACGATGTTGCGCCTACAGATCGCTAGGCTGGAGGCCCGTGCGACGCGCGATGCGCGCCAGCATCCGGGGCCCGATCTCTTCATTGTCGTGGAAGGCGAAAACGAAATCGGCCCAGCCAGGCCGGGCCAACGTCCGATGCGATCCGGACTGACGCTTCAGGGTCCACCCAATCCGGAAAAGAGCCGCCAGGACGAGCCGCGCTTTGGCGGCCGGCCAGGTACTCACGCCGCTTGGAAGCTGACGCTCAGCAGTTCCGCAGCCTCGCCGTGCTCCAACCGCTCGGCGAGCACGCGTAGCGCCAACGCCTGGACCATGGCCACAGCCTGGTCCCGGCTCTGACCGTACGCCAAGACACCGGACAATGCCGGTACCTCGGCGATCCAGCGGCCGTCGTCTTCGCGCTCAAGCTCGATTGCGAGCTGCATGGCTGCCCTGTCCCCGATGCTGGAATCTCAAACTAACACCGATGCCGACCATCTGCCTAACGCATCGCGCCTCAGCGGCCGGCGACCCGCCGGCCGGCGCACAACACCTGCACTATCCCCAGGTCAGCTCGCCAGCCGCACAACCACTCAAGCCGCGCGCGCCGGACCACTGCAGGCGCTAGTTAGGCGCCTGCCCATCACGGAAGAACAATCACCGGCAGATAGCTCGGCGGCGCGTGCGCCTTGCGGCTCATCACGGTGATGACCAAACGCGTCCGCCCGACTTTCAAGCCAGTCAGTCCAGCGTCGCGATGAACGGCAATAGACCTGTCCTCTACTTCAAGGTCATGACCTATGAGACGAAGAGGCTCGCCTGACGCCCGCCGCGATTCGAGTTGGACAAGCCGAAGATCGTCATAGGACTGACCAACATGAAGGACTATTGAATCCGGTGAGAGAATGACAATCGTGTCCACCAAGGCAACCAAGGAGTCGTAGCGTGTTTCGTCGGCTACCATCGCGGCTGTAGGTGGGTGCGCTCGGCGTATGCTGTCCAGCGTGGCTGAGTCCACGTAAACGATCGGTATCTCGACACGTGCTCCTGGGCTGGGCTGCGGCGGAGGTTGATGCGCGCAGGCAGCCGCAGCGAGCACAATCGCGAGAGAGTAACGGGCACTGAACACGCATTCCTCCAAGCAGGCGCCTAACGACTCGCGCCTCAGTGGCCGGCGACCTGCCGGCCTATCGCACAACACTTGCACTATCCCAGGTCAACTCGCCAACCGCATCAACACTCGAGCCCCGCGCGCCGGACCACTGCAGGCGCCAGTTAGGCAGAGTGCGACTCGGGCGCCCGATTCGCAGACCAGCACCGGCGGCCGTGACGTTGCCCTGCCTGCCCCGGCCAACCGTCCGTGGCCTGCTCCCCCAGCCCGGCCCTGCCCCCGGGTAACCGGCTTGGCGCGGTGGCCCGCTCGGCGACCGCCGCGCGGCGCGCCGGCCACCTCGCTTCGAACGCGCCCGCGATCACCCGGATCTCGCCGAGCGCACCGGCGACTGGCCCTTCAGCGGAGCGGGACAGGCGCGCCGGACCCATCAGACGCGGGTGCGCCGCACGGCCTGGCCCTCGCGAGAACGCTCCGTCTTGAACGGCTGCCGTGCATTTCTGCCTAACGAATCGCGCCTCAGTGGCCGGCGACCACTCGCCAGCCGCGCAACACCTGCACTACCTCAGGTCAACTCGCCAACCACATCAACACTCACGCCCCACGCGCCGGCCCACTGCAGGCGCTGGTTAGGCGGCGTCGCGCTGGCGCGCCGTATCGACGCGTAGGAGCCCCACGCCCGCAGACGCCAGAACGCAGAAGACGCAGACCAGATCAACACGCTGCCAACCGACGAAAACAACCACCCCTGCGAGCGACGCGGCATTCACCAGGTAGGCCGCCACCGACCAGCGCAACTCGCCACCACAGCTTGGACAGGGCTGCACCCGTCGCCATTGCAGTAGCCCGGTCATACGCCACCGGGTGCTGAAGGGCAGAGGTGTGCTGCAATGCGGACACACAAAGCGGGCCATGACCTTCCCTTCTTCCGAGCCCCAGCCCTGAGAACGACGCCGCCTAACGAATCGCGCCTCAGCGGCGGGCGCCTGAGCCCGCCGAGCGCACAACACCTACCCTATCCCCAAGTCAGCCCGCCGAGCGCACCGCCACCCGGCGGAGCCCGTCCGCTGCAGGCGCTGGTTAGGCGGCGCACCACATCAGATCATGACGTGCTGCTCTGAGAGTCGCACCGACCACAGCCCTAGCCACAGGTACGTGCGGTCGTACCACTCTCCGGCCTCTGCGGGCTGACCCTTGGACCAACCTACGCGTGCCGACACTAGCAGCGGCCAGCGTGCGGACGTCGTCACCTGCCAGCCGGCAGGCACCTGTTTGCGAAGCGTGCGCTCGACCTGGGTGGGACCGAGGCCAACGGTGGCCAGCCAGAGCGCAGCGACCGCCGCGCAGGCGATCAGGAGCCCACGATTTCTGCGACCCACGATGTCACCCTCCGCGCTGCCTAACGAATCGCGCCTCAGTGGCCGGCGACCTGCCGGCTAGGCGCACAACACCTGCACTACCTCAGGTCAACTCGCCAGCCACATCAACACCCTAGCCCCACGCGCCGGTCCACTGCAGGCGCTGGTTAGGCAGCAACTTCACTCACCCCGCTCCCGAGGCAACTGCCACAACACGAACAGGGTCAGCACGAACGCGATCACTCCCGCTCCGGCCGCTGCGAACTGAGGCAGCACGAGGACGTAGTGGAGAGTGCCGAACACCAGCGCCGTCGACAGCAGAATCCCGTTCAGTCGGGCACTCTGATCCTTGCGGACGAGGGCGTACCCAAGCGCGAGTAGCGCGAGGACAAACGCCAGCCTGCCAAACACCATCGGCACCAGGACGCCCCTTTCCCGTGGGCAGCCGCGCGGTTGCTGCCTAACGAATCGCGCCTCAGCGGCGGGCGACCGCCCGCCAGCCGCACAACACCTGCACTACCTCAGGTGCACTCACCAGCCACTCAACCGCTCAGAGCCGCGAGCGCCCGCCCGCTGCAGGCGCTGGTTAGGCGGCAACGTCCTAGTGACCCGACCGATCACGGCGCACGAAGATACGAGGATGAGCAGAGCCTCCGCGAGGACTGCGGCCAAGGCGATCAGAGGCGCCAAACAGCCAGCCCCGAGCCTGCCTACCCCAAACTGCGAAATGAGACTCCTCGCGCCACGATAAGAGGACCGGCCCACCAGCGGCGCTCTGGAGGGCGAAGACGAGGCGACGCAGTCGGGATCGAAGGGTCATAGGTCCGTTGCCGCCTAACGCATCGCGCCTCAGCGGCCGGCGACCTCCCGGCCTGGCGCACAACACCTGCATTACCTCAGGTCAACTCGCCAGCCACACAACACCCGAATCTCACGCGCCGGCCCGCTGCAGGCGCTGGTTAGGCTGAGTGCGACACGGGCGCCAGTTGCGCAGACCAGGACCTGCGCCCGCGATGATGCCCAGCCTTCCCGGCCAACCGCCCCTTTGCCTACCAGCTCCGCGCGATGCCCGACGTGGAGCAGCTGCTCTCACCCGGTGACCCGTCGAGCACCCGCCGCGCGGCGCGTTCGCCCATCCACCTTGATGCCGAACCTACCACCGCCCCGGATACTCGTTCGTGCTTATGCGCTAACCTGACCACCCACCCTGGCGCCGCTTTCGGAGGCCCAGGCATCCGGGAGCGCCGCGCGGCCTCGCCCTCACGTGAACCCTCTGTCTTGGACAACGCCGTGCAGTCAGCCTAACGCATCGCGCCTCAGCGGCCGGCGACTGCCGGCCAAGCGCACAACACCCGCACTACCTAAACGCCGACCGTCACTCAGGCGTCATTCGACCACGCGCCGGCCCGCTGCAGGCGCTGGTTAGGCAGCGCGTTCAGCTAGGACTGGGGCCGTACCAATGTGAATGTGCCGGTAACCGGCACGAGAACGAGAATGGTGTCGCCACCAGGCCAGAAGCGAACGTTGTATGACGCTGTGCCACCCCAGAGTTCGCCGCGGGCGCTCCCAACGAGGGCGATTGAGTCTGGATAGATGCCCGTCCCAAGTCGCAAATCACCGGTGGCGCTCACAACTCCGCTGAACGTATGCGTACCGGGAAAGCCATATTCAAAAAAGCCAGAACTGTCGGCCCTGGCCTGACAGCCGAAACCAATCGGGGGAACCGCGTAGGGACCAGACAGGATAGTGTCATTTTGAGTGAGGGTTAGGTCTAGCACGCCCTGACAGCTGGCCGTAGCGGAGTCTGTCTGAGCGGCTCCAGACATCGAAAGGACGAGGTACCATTGCCCAGCCAGATTAGGCTGCTTGGGCGCTGTAGGTTCGCTGCCGCATCCGCATGCGAGGACGCAGCCAAGCGCCACCAGAGAGCTGAACCGCGTCATGGAGTTGCTCCAGGTGTCGCAGGGTACGCGCTGCCTAACGAATCGCGCCTCAGTGGCCGGCGACCCACCGGCCTAGCGCACAACACCTGCACTACACCCAGGTCAACTCGCCAGCCGCCCAATCGCTCAAGCTCCGCACGCCGGACCACTGCAGGCGCTAGTTAGACAGCATGCGCAGCTCGATGCCGTGGAGCGACCTCTCGGGCGCCGCCCTGCCTACCAGGCCGGTGGATCATCCGGCTGCCGCCGGGCCGACTCGTGGCCCGGGTGCACCCGGATGACCTGCCGCGATCGCCTCGCCTAGCTGCGACGCCAATCGCCACGCCCGCCGCGCGGCGCGCCAGCCGCTTCTGCCTGAAGACGCCCGCGACTTCCCGGATGCCGCCAGGCGCGGTGATGCTCCGATGCCCGCTACTGCCAGCCGAGCGAACCGGACCCATCAGACGCGGAGCGCCGCGCGGCCTCGCCCTCCGAGCGCCTCGCGTTAGACAGCACTGAAGAACTCTGGTCAGCATGCTGCCTAACGCATCGCGCCTCAGCGGCCGGCGACCCGCCGGCCAGGCGCACAACACTTGCACTACCTCAGGTCAACTCGCCAGCCACACAACACCCGAAGATCACGCGCCGGCCCGCTGCAGGCGCTGGTTAGGCAGCGCCCTTCACCGACGCCCACCGCAACGCCGGCTTGCGACGAGCTGCCGCGCAGTCGCGCAGGTACAGGTTGATCAACGTCTGATACGGAATCCCCGTCTCCTTGGCCAAGCGCTTGAAATACTCGATGGTCGGCGCCTCAAGCCGGATCGTGACCGAGCGCTTCAGGCGCTTGGCGTACGGATTGGGACGCGCGTTAGTGAAGTCGTACTCTTTCCTCATGGCTTCCACCTCTGGGCATAGCGTTCGCGCTCGCGCCGGTTCGCTCGCCGGGCGGAGATGAGGCGAATGATGTCGCGCTGCCGCCGGTAACAGTGCACGACGACCAACACGCCCGCTGGTGCGCTCAGGCCCAGCAGAATGAACCGCTCCTCGACCGCCGAGTGGTCCGGGTCGTCGAGCAACAGGCCGCGCTCATCGTAGAACACATCCTGCGCATCCTCGAAGGAGACGCCGTGCTTGCGCAGGTTGCTGGCCGCCTTGGCAGGGTCCCACTCGAAACGCAGTTCGCTCATCTGATCTCAACGTACGCACATTGTATGTACTACGCAAGGAGCCGCGCCTGGCGCTGCCTAACGAATCGCGCCTCAGCGGCCGGCGACTGCCCGCCAGCCGCACAACACTTGCATTACCTCGGGTCAACTTGCCAGCCACACAACTCTCAAGCCCCACGCGCCGGACCGCTGCAGGCGCTGGTTAGGCCGCACCCTACTTGTTGACGATGTGGTACCGCATGTCGAGCCACAGAAACACGAAAGCCGCAAGAAGCGCCATTGCGTACCAGAGCACCCTCCCGCGGGGCACCTTCGCCGAGAATCCCGGGCCTTGATCATGGAACACGACGCCCAAGCCGCCCACCAGAAGGCCGCAGATCGCAGCAATTCCTGCGACCTTGCCGGTCAGCCCGTACATCGAGACCCCAATGGCGCCGTACACACTGAAGCCGATCAAGACGCCGACCAAGTACGCGCCTAGGCGACCGTCCGTGAGCGGCCGGAGCAGTCCAAGAGCGACGCCTGCGAGAACGGCCGCCGCGTAGTACGTGGCGATGATCTGCCAGGGGCTCAAACCATAACGCTGAAAGCGGGTGGATCCGTCGAGGAGACTCACGATCAGGACATAGCCTGAAAACGCGGTGGCCACCCAGAGCGTCCAGGCGAAGCTCCAGCGCAAGTTATCGCGAACCGGAAGTCGACTCGGCATCAATGCTCCGTGCGGTGCGGCCTAACGAATTGCGCCTCAGCGGCGGGCGCGTGAGCCCGCCGAGCGCACAACACCTACCTTATCCCCCAGTCAGCTCGCCGAGCGAACCGCCACCCGGCGTAGCCCGTCCGCTGCAGGCGCTGGTTAGGCAGCACGCCGCTGGCTGCCTTGATGGCTTGTGACGCCTGCAACGCACGGACAGTCAGGGGATTGCCAAATCACCGCTTCTGATACTGTAGCGTAACGGTTCTTATTGGCGACGAGAAAGCGGAGAACTGAACATTGAGCGCCAAGGAACCGTTGTTCAGAACGCCGTTCTGCTGAGAGGCGCCACTGCTATCAGGGCTTGAGAGTTGGAGTTGCAGTGCGGTCCCGCTAAGGGTATAGAGGCCCGAACTCTCGTGAAGGTCCACGCACGGCGGGTTGCAGGAACCTGTGTCGGTGGCTCGAGTCTTGTTGTACCGGTGGAAGGTGGTATTCGTCAGGACGATTGAGTCCGCCAGGATAGTGATGCTGCAGGCAGTCCCGACGCCGCCGTTGCAGTCGTCTGCAAAGAGCGTGGCGGGTGGCGCTGCCTGCGCGTCCACCATTGTCAGAAGATAGGTGCCCGCTGGACCTACGCTGGAGGTGCCGGTCGGGCTGGATGAGCTGCACCCTGCGAGGAGGCTCATGGCCGCAACGATGGTGATGGACGTTCGCATCGTGACTCCTTTGGCAACGGGCAATACGCGCAGCCACGGCGTGGCTGCCTAACGAATCGCGCCTCAGCGGCGGGCGCGTGAGCCCGCCGAGCGCACAACACCTACCCTATCCCCAAGTCAGCCCGCCGAGCGCACCGCCACCCGGCGGAGCCCGTCCGCTGCAGGCGCTGGTTAGGCAGCGCACCACATCAGATCATGACGTGCTGCTCTGAGAGTCGCACCGACCACAGCCCTAGCCACAGGTACGTGCGGTCGTACCACTCTCCGGCCTCTGCGGGCTGACCCTTGGACCAACCTACGCGTGCCGAAACTAGCAGCGGCCAGCGTGCGGACGTCGTCACCTGCCAGCCGGCAGGCACCTGTTTGCGAAGCGTGCGCTCGACCTGGGTGGGACCGAGGCCAACGGTGGCCAGCCAGAGCGCAGCGACCGCCGCGCAGGCGATCAGGAGCCCACGATTTCTGCGACCCACGATGTCACCCTCCGCGCTGCCTAACGAATCGCGCCTGAGCGGCGGGCGCCTGAGCCCGCCGGGCGCACAACACCTACCCTATCCCCAAGTCAGCTGCCAAGCGCGCCGCCAGCCGGCGGAGCCCGTCCGCTCCAGGCGCCAGTTAGACAGCGTGCGCGACTCGATGCCGTGACGCGACCTCACGGGCGCCGCTCTGCCTGCCCAGCCGGTGGATCATCCGACCGCCGCCGGGCCGACTCGTAGCCCGGATGCGCCGTGATGCCGAGCTGCGAACGTCTCGCTCAGCCCCGACGCCCGTTGCACCGACCGCCGGGCGGCGCGCCCGCCATCTGAACTCCAACGCGCCCGCGACTTCCCGGATCCCGCCGGCCGCAGCGGTGGCTCGATCGTCAGCGGAGCGAGCCTGGTGCGCCGAACCCATCAGACGCGGTGCGCCGCGCGGCCTCACCCTCCGAGCGCCTTGCCTGAGTCAGTACCAGAACAGCTTGAGCCAGCACGCTGCCTAACGAATCGCGCCTCAGCGGCCGGCGACTCCCGGCCAGCCGCACAACACCTGCATTACCTCAGGTCAACTCGCCAACCACACAAACCTCAAGCCCCATGCGCCGGCCCGCTGCAGGCGCTGGTTAGGCGGCAACGACCTGAGCCTACGCCACGTGCTGAATCACGACCGCCGTGCCATAGCACAGCACTTCAGTGGCCCCACCTTGCCTGCCAACTTCCGAAGACTCGTAGCGAAGCCCAACGACCGCGTTTGCGCCGAGGCCCTTGGCGTGTTCCACAAGTGCCTCGTACGCCTGCTGACGGGCCTGCTCGCACATCTCTGTATAGGCGCCAATCTGACCACCGACGATTGACTTGAGCCCGCCCACGATGCCCTGCCCGATCGTCGGTGCCCGCACGACAATCCCGCGCACCAAACCCTTGTACTCCGTGATTCGGTAATCCTCGATTGAGAACGTGGTCGTGACTTGCATGGGGTTCTCCTGAGCTGGTCTCGTGGGCAACCGCACCGAGGGTTGCCGCCTAACGACATTGCGCCTCAGCGGCCGGCGACCTGCCGGCCAAGCGCCCAACACTTGCACTACCTCAGGTCCACTCGCCAGCCGCCCAATCGCTCAATCCCAAGCGCCGGGCCGCTGCAGGCGCTGGTTAGGCGGCACGCAACTCGGACATCCGTTGGGCACTTCCACTGCGCCACGAAATGTCAGTGCGGCACTCGCGAGGACCAGGTCAATGTGCGCATACCCGCCGCCCAGTGAACTGACTGACGCCGTGCCGGAGGTGACGCTGTAGAGCGACACGCCAACCCCTAACTGTGCCCCCATGTCCCCGCCGGCGTTGGCACCAAGCGACAGTGTGATCGCTTGCGGGAAGGTGGTGAAGCGCGCGCCAGTCAAGGTCACCTCTATCGCCGTCAGCGGCGGCCGGAGGGAGTCGAACGGAGCCGGTGTGTCCGGATTGGCTATGATGAGGACATAGGGGTTCGGGTTGGGAGTCCCGATCGACCAGTAACCCGACGTTCCACTGACCTTCACGGAATCGCCGGAGGGATAGTAAACGGTGCCCTGTATCGAAGGCGCAGTTGGCGTCCGCGGTGCTGTGGCGCTGGAGCAGCTAACCGAGGCAATGGCGCACGCGATGATTGTCATCTTGAACACGAGAGGCCCTCCAACTTAGTCGTGCCGCCTAACGAATCGCGCCTCAGTGGCCGGCGACCGCCGGCCAAGCGCACAACACCCGCACTACCTAAACGGTGAACTTGCCAGCCACGGCGTCACTCGAGCCCACGCGCCGGACCGCTGCAGGCGCTGGTTAGGCAGCAATGCCCGGCGGGGCCTCGCCGGGCGACTTCCCTTCCGCCTGCCCATCGCCGGCGCCGGTGGAACACCCGACTGCCGCGGGGCCGACGCGATGCCGAAGCCCCAGCCCGATCCTGAAACGCCACGCTGCTGGGTCACGCCTGGGCTCTCCCCACCGATCGCTGCGCGGCGCCCTCGACCGGCGACCCCGTACCGGAACCCCGGCTACCCGACTACTGCCAAGCGCACGGGGCTCGAGCTCTGCTCAGTCACCAGCCAGCCGCCCCCCAAGCCCCTCACGAGCCCGGCACGCGCCGCGCAGCCTTGCCCTGAAAAGCCCCGCAACGAATTGCGGTTCGATCTTCCCAGGCATGCTGCCTAACGAATCGCGCCTCAGTGGCCGGCGACCTGCCGGCTAGGCGCACAACACCTGCACTACCTCAGGTCAACTCGCCAGCCACATCAACACCCTAGCCCCACGCGCCGGTCCACTGCAGGCGCTGGTTAGGCAGCAACTTCACTCACCCCGCTCCCGAGGCAACTGCCACAACACGAACAGGGTCAGCACGAACGCGATCACTCCCGCTCCGGCCGCTGCGAACTGAGGCAGCACGAGGACGTAGTGGAGAGTGCCGAACACCAGCGCCGTCGACAGCAGAATCCCGTTCAGTCGGGCACTCTGATCCTTGCGGACGAGGGCGTACCCAAGCGCGAGTAGCGCGAGGACAAACGCCAGCCTGCCAAACACCATCGGCACCAGGACGCCCCTTTCCCGTGGGCAGCCGCGCGGTTGCTGCCTAACGACTCGCGCCTCAGCGGCCGGCGACTCCCGGCCAGGCGCACAACACCCGCCCTACCTCAGGTCAACTTGCCAGCCACATCAACGCTCAAGCCCCACGCGCCGGGCCGCTGCAGGCGCTAGTTAGACGGCTGCACGGCGCCAGTCTGCAGGTCGAGGTTCTCTCGCATCTGGCTGTCTGCTGCGGCCAACGCGCGGACAAACGTCCGGTTGCCGGACTCGCCGGTCCTCCAGAGCACTTCAGCCGCCTGACTCTCCTTGATGAGCATCAAGAGCCGAGAGGTGTCAAGTGAATCGGGCATAGCGGAGTCAGCGGCTGCGGGCGCGGAGGGGCTATTGGCTCGGCTGGAGTCGAGGTAGCAGACCAACTTCCTTAGTCGCCAGGTGACTTCGGGGTCTCGGCCGGGATAGTCGTCTAGCGCAGCCAGCACGCCGGCCACGAGGTCCAGGCGTGTCGACTTCGGCTCCAGGCGTGGAACGGTGTCCAGTACGCTAGCCCACAGCTGCAGCGGCACCGCGCCGTGATAGAACGCGACGCCAGCTTGGCCCATTAGGAGGACGTCCGATGTCGCTGCGCCTCGGAAGAGGAGGCCGAGAACGACCTCTGGCAACGTGAAGCGGGCGGCCACGGTCTGGCGGCGAGCCCAGCTGCGGATGTACGCGACCATGCTGTCGCGGCTCTGAGTCCGCGGGCGGAAGACAAAGAGACTGGAAGCCAGAGGCTCGACGGTGGCTGAGGATGGCAAGCGCAAGGAGCCTGGGGTCACCCTTGCCGACCTGGCCTCATCGCACTGAGTCTGCCAGCGGTCGGCGGCAGATCGGCCGGGACGTGCGGTGCAGCCGGCGGCGAGGAGGATGCCCACGGTCAAGATTGCGGCGCGCAGCGCGTGCAAGGAACCTCCAAATGGCTGAGCCGCAGCCGTCTAACGAATCGCGCCTCAGCGGCCGGCGACCTGCCCCCAGCCTGGCGCACAACACCCGCATTACCTCAGGTCAACTCACCAGCCGCACAACACCTGCACTCCACGCGCCGGCCCGCTGCAGGCGCTGGTTAGGCAGCGCCCTTCACCGATGCCCACCGCAACGCCGGCTTGCGACGAGCTGCCGCGCAGTCGCGCAGGTACAGGTTGATCAACGTCTGATACGGAATCCCCGTCTCCTTGGCCAAGCGCTTGAAATACTCGATGGTCGGCGCCTCAAGCCGGATCGTGACCGAGCGCTTCAGGCGCTTGGCGTACGGATTGGGACGCGCGTTGGTGAAGTCGTACTCTTTCCTCATGGCTTCCACCTCTGGGCATAGCGTTCGCGCTCGCGCCGGTTCGCTCGCCGGGCGGAGATGAGGCGAATGATGTCGCGCTGCCGCCGGTAGCAGTGCACGACGACCAACACGCCCGCTGGTGCGCTCAGGCCCAGCAGAATGAACCGCTCCTCGACCGCCGAGTGGTCCGGGTCGTCGAGCAACAGGCCGCGCTCATCGTAGAACACATCCTGCGCATCCTCGAAGGAGACGCCGTGCTTGCGCAGGTTACTGGCCGCCTTGGCAGGGTCCCACTCGAAACGCAGTTCGCTCATCTGATCTCAACGTACGCACATTGTATGTACGATGCAAGGAGCCGCGCCTGGCGCTGCCTAACGAACTTGCGCCTCAGCGGCGGGCGCCTGAGCCCACCGAGCGCACAACGCCTATCCCATCCCCAAGTCAGCTGGCCGAGCGAGCCGCCACCCGGCGCAGCCCGCCGCTGCAGGCGCGGGTTAGGCGCCGGAGCCATCGGGCGCCGCGCTTGGGTCAACGCGGCTGTCCAAGTAGCGCTGCAAGCACCGCTGTCAGAGCGATGCCGGCTGCGAAGGATGCTATGGCCAGCCCGCGATACCGGAATCCCTCAAGCCTGAAGCGCACGCCTGCCAGTGGCCCCAACAGGAAGGCAGCAGCGCGATCGGCGCGACGAGTGGTGCGCAGGTGCCAGATGGCGCGCAACTGGAAGTAGCCGGCGAGCAGCCAGCCCGCCAAGGCGGGTAGAACGATGACCGCGATGCGCGCTGCGCTCACACGAAGTCACCTCCGTGCGCCTAACGAATCGCGCCTCAGTGGCCGGCGACTCGCCGGCCTGGCGCACAACACCTGCACTACACCCAGGTCAACGTGCCAGTCGCCCAATCACTCAAGCTCCGCACGCCGGTCCACTGCAGGCGCCAGTTAGACAGCATGCGCAGCTCGATGCCGTGCAGCGACCGCACGGGCGCCGCCCTGCCGGCCAAGCCGGTGGATCATCCGACTGCCGCCAGGCCGACTCGTGGCCCGGGTTCGCCCGGATGACCTGCCGCGATCGTCTCGCCTCGCTCCGACGCCAGCCGCGACAACCGCCGTGCGGCGCGCCCGCCGCTTCTGCCCGAAGACGCCCGCGACTTCCCGCATGCGGCCGAGCGCGCTGACGCTGGCATCCTCGCCGAACTCGCCAGGCGATCCGTACCCATCAGACGCGGAGCGCCGCGCGGCCTAGCCGTTCGTGCTTTTCCGAAAAGCCAGCGTAACGGAAGCCTGGCCAGCATGCTGCCTAACGAATCGCGCCTCAGCGGCCGGCGACCGCCGACCAGGCGCACAACACTTGCACTACCTCAGGTCAACTCGCGAGCCACACCAACTCTCAAGCCCCACGCGCCGGGCCGCTGCAGGCGCTGGTTAGGCGGCTTGCAGACCCGCCTATGCGCCCCGATGCATCCGGTAGCGGCCCCAAACCACGTCTCCAATGAACATAGTCTCGCTCCAAGTGCCAGTGACAGAATCTCCACTAAGGGAGACCAGCGCGAAGAGATTGGCGTCGCGGCAATTGGGAGAAAAGTCGAGCAATACTGAGTCTCGGACTGGAATTGCACGGATAAGTCCGAGGGTGGAGTCAACACATACCGCCTGTCGCCCAAGTAGTGGCCTGAAGTCGAAACTGAATTGTGCCAGGAGGCCCACGGACAGCCCTCTCCGAGCCAAGGTATCCGCGATCTCAAGTGTGCCGGCAATCGAGCTGCCGACCTTGGGAAGCTTGGATGAAGACTGGGTCCACCTTGCAGTGTCCACATGGTCCAGCCAGAACTCCACCAACCAGTGGCCCACCAGCGCCTGGCGCCAGTCGTGACGGGGCAGACGCACGCCCATCGAATCCTTACCAGGCGGAAGACGCGCTAGGCGAGCGGCGGGTTGAGCTTGGCAGCCGAGGGCCAATGCTGCCAGGGTGATCAGGGCACGGGGTACGCGCATATCAGCAAGCCGCCTAACGAATCGC
>CAWDZR010000022.1:0-48462 GCA_963806755.1 uncultured Gemmatimonadales bacterium | reverse complement strand
CGATCGCGGTGGGCGGCGGGACGGCGCGCGCCGACGACCCGGGCCTGACGGTGCGCGGCACCGTGCGGCCGGCGAAGCCGCCGCTCCGGGTGGTGCTGGACCGGCGGGCGGAGCTGCCGCTCGAGGCGCAGCTCGTCCGCACGGCGCGCGACACGCCGACCCTGGCGCTGCTCGGCCGCGACGCGCCCGAAGCGGGCGCCGCCGCGCTGCGGGCCGCCGGCGTCCTGGTGGCGGCGGCCGACGGCCCCGCCGAGGCGCTGGCGGAGTTGGCGCGCCGCGGCGTCGCGAGCGTGCTGGTCGAGGGCGGCGGCGTGGTGGCGGGCAGGATGCTGGAAGCGGGGGTCGTGGACCGCCTGTACCTGATCGTGGCGCCGGTGTGGCTGGGCGAGGTGGGCGTGAGCGCCTTCCCGGGCCTGACCGCGCCGGCCATCGAGGACGCGGTACGCTGGCGCACGGTCGAGCGGCGCGCGCTGGACGAGGACACGCTGCTCGTGATGGACAGGCACTGATGTTCACCGGGATCGTGACGGCGCTGGGGACGGTGCGGAGGGCGCGGCGCACCGCGCGCGGGCTCGAAGTCGCCATCGCCCACCCGTACCGCCGGAAGCCCGCGATCGGCGAGAGCATCGCGGTGGACGGGACGTGCCTCACGGTCGTGGCGGCGGGGCGGGGCACCTTCACCGTCGAAGCGGTCACGATGACCCGGAGCCGCACCAACTTCGGCGACTATCGCGCGGGGCGCGCGGTCAACCTCGAGCGGTCCCTCAAGCTCGGCGACCTGCTCGGCGGCCACCTGGTATCGGGGCACGTGGACGGCGTGGGGACGGTGGTGCGCCGCCAGGTGCTGGACGACTCGGTGCTGCTCGACATCCGGGTGCCCGGCCTCGTGGCCGACCTGTCGGTGCTGCACGGCTCGATCGCCGTGGACGGCATCTCCATGACGGTCAACGCGTTGCCGCGGCGCGGCGTGGTGCAGATCTCCGTGATTCCGCACACCCTCGAAGTGACCACCCTGGGTAGAGCGCGGGTGGGCACGCGCGTACATTTAGAGGCGGACCTGATCGGGAAGTTCGTGCAGCACCTCCTGGCGCCGCACCGGGCGGCGCGGAAAGGGAGGCGGCGTTAGATGCCGTTCGGGACAGTGGAGCAGGCCATCGCCGACGTGCGGGCGGGCCGGATCGTCGTGGTGGCCGACGACGAGGCGCGCGAGAACGAAGGCGACCTGGTCGCCGCGGCCGAGAAGATCACGCCCGAGCTGATCAACTTCATGACGGTCCAGGGGCGCGGGCTCATCTGCCTGACGCTGACGCCCGAGCGCTGCGAGGCGCTGGGCCTGCCACAGATGGTCGAGCACAACACCGAGGCGCACGAGACCGCGTTCACGGTGAGCGTGGACGCCGCGGCGCGGTTCGGCGTGACCACCGGGATCAGCGCGGCCGACCGCGCGGCCACCATCCGGGTGGCGATCGACCCGGTCACGGTGCCCTCCGACCTGCGGCGCCCGGGCCACATCTTCCCCCTGCGCTCGCGCCCCGGCGGCGTGCTGCAGCGCGTCGGGCAGACCGAAGCGAGCGTGGACCTGGCGCGGCTCGCGGGGCTGATTCCCGCCGGCGTGCTGTGCGAGGTGCTGAACGCCGACGGCACCATGTCGCGGCGTCCCGAGCTGGAGCGGTTCGCCTCCGAGCACGGGCTGACGTTCATCACGGTGGCGCAGATCGTCGCGCACCGCCTCCAGAACGAGCGGCTGGTGCACCGGGTGGCCGAGGCGCGGCTGCCCACGCCGCACGGCGAGTTCCGGATCATCGGCTACAGCAACGACGTGGACGCCGCGGAGCACGTGGCGCTGGTGTACGGCGACGTGGGCGCGGCGCGCGAGGTGCTGGTGCGCATCCACTCCAAGTGCCTCACCGGCGACGTGTTCGGCTCGGCGCGCTGCGACTGCGGCTGGCAGCTCGAGACCGCGATGCGGATGATCGCCGAGGCGGGCGCGGGGGTGGTGGTGTACCTGGACCAGGAGGGGCGCGGGATCGGGCTCCTCAACAAGCTCAAGGCCTACGAGCTGCAGGACGCCGGGCACGACACGGTGGAGGCGAACGAGCGGCTGGGGTTCCTCCCCGACCTCCGGAACTACGGGATCGGGGCGCAGATCCTCCTCGACCTCGGGGTGCGGGCCATCCGCATCCTGACCAACAATCCGATGAAGCTGGTGGGCATCGAGGGCTACGGGCTGTCGGTCGTGGAGCGGGTGCCGATCGTCCCGCCCCGGACCGACGACAACGCCGGCTACCTCGACGTCAAGCGCGACAAGCTCGGACACCTGCTGGCCCACTGATGCCTCCGGCCGGCAGGGCCCGCCCGCGCCACGCCCCTCCCCGACGCCGTGCGGCGCGCATCGCCGTGCTGGCCAGCCGCTTCAACGAGAACGTGACGCGCCGCCTGCTGGCGGGAGCGGAGCAGTGCCTGCGCGAGCGGGGCGTCGCCGCGGACCGGGTGGAGGTGGTGTGGGTGGCGGGGGCGTGGGAGCTGCCGGTGCTGGCGCGCGGGCTGGCCGCGCGGGGCGGCTACGAGGCGCTGGTGGCGCTCGGCGCGGTGATCCGCGGCGAGACGGCGCACTTCGAGATCATCGCCGGCGAGGCGGCGCGGGGGCTGATGGCGGTGGCGGTGGAGTTCGGGGTGCCGGTGGGCTTCGGCGTGCTGACCTGCGACACGCTCGCGCAGGCGCTGGCGCGCGCGGGCGGCGCCGCGGGGAACAAGGGCTACGACGCGGCGGCCGCGGCGCTCGACGCCGCGGCCGCGCTCGCCGCGCGCGATGGCCATTCGCGCTGAGACGCGCGCCCGCGCCCTCGCGCTCCAGCTCCTCTACGCGTGGGACCAGGTCGCGGACGCCGCGGCGGGCCCGCGCGCGCTGTGGGCGCGGGTGCTGCCGCTGGTGCCCGCCGCCCCGGGGGTGCGCGACCGCGCGCTCGCGCTGGCCGAGGCCACGGTCGCGGCCCGGGCGCGGCTCGACGCGGAGCTGGAGCACGCGGCCGACCGGTGGCGCCTGGAGCGCCTCGCGGTGGTGGATCGCAACCTGCTGCGCCTCGCCGCGCTCGAGCTCGACGACGGCCGGACGCCGCCCAAGGTGGTGATCGACGAGGCGGTGCGGCTGGCGCGCTGGTTCGGGGGGCCGAAGTCGCCGGCCTTCGTCAACGGGATCCTCGACCGCGTGGCGCGCGACCGGGGCCGGCTGTGAGGATCCTGGTCGTGAACTTCCGCGACCGTACGCACCCGGAGGCGGGCGGCGCGGAGGTGCACCTCCACGAGATCTTCGGGCGCCTGGCGGCCCGCGGCCACGAGGTGCAGCTGCTGGCGAGCGGCTACCCGGGCGCCGCGCCGCAGGCGTCGCTCGACGGCATGACCGTGCACCGGGTCTCGGGCCAGTACGCCTTCGCGCTCGCGGCGCGGCACGCGTTCGCCCGCCTGGCCGGCACGTTCCGCCCCGACGTCGTGGTGGAGGACGTCAACAAGCTGCCCCTCTACCTGCCGCTCGCGTGGCGCGGGCCGTTCGTGCTGCTGGTGCCGCACCTGTTCGGCACCACGGCATTCCGCGAGGTGGCGTGGCCGATGGCGCTGGCGGTCTGGGCGTCGGAGCGGCCGATGGCGCGGGTGTACCGCGGCGCGGCGGTGCACGTCATCAGCGACAGCACCCGCGACGACCTGGTGCGGCGCGGCTTCGCGCGGGAAGCGATCCGGGTCATCTACCCGGGGGTGGACGCGGCGCACTACGCGCCCGACGCCGCCGTGCCGCGCGCGCCGCGCCCCGCGTTCCTGTACGTGGGCCGGCTGAAGCGGTACAAGGGAGTGGAGACGGCGATCGAGGCGGTGGCGCGGCTGCGCCGCTCGGGCCTGCCCGAGGCCGAGCTGTGGGTCGCCGGGAGCGGATCGGACCGCGCGCGGCTGGAGGCGGTCGCGCGGCGGTCGGGGCCCGGGGTCAGCTTCCTCGGGTTCGTGCCGGAAGAGCGCAAGCTCGAGCTGTACCGGCAGGCCTGGGCGGTGGTGTTCCCCTCGCCCAAGGAAGGGTGGGGGATCACCAACGTGGAGGCGGCGGCGTGCGGGACGCCCGCCGTCGCCTCGGACAGCCCCGGGCTCCGGGAGTCCGTGCGGCACGGGGAGACGGGCCTGCTGGTGCCGCACGGCGACGCGGGGGCGCTGGCCGCGGCGCTGGGCGAGCTGGCCCGCGATGCCGCGCTGCGCGCGCGCCTGGGGCGCGGGGCGCGCGCCTTCGCCGCGGGGCTGAGCTGGGACCGCGCCGCCGACGCAACGCTCGCACACCTTGAAGCCGCGGTCGCCGCCCGGCGGCCCGGCCAGGAGGCGATGGCATGGAGACCATGATCACCACGCGGCACGGCGAGATCGCGGCCGCGCTGCGTCTCAGGGCCGAGCGCGTCGTGGAGCGGCTGGCGCGCCTGGCCAACCGGCCGACGGCCGCGCACGTCACGTTCGACGTGGACCACCAGCGCGCCACGGCCGAGGTGCGGCTGCTGGCCGCGCGGGGCGCGGTGCACGTGGCGAGCGCGGAGGCGGCCGACCACCGCACCGCGCTGGACCGCGCCGCCGCCAAGCTGCGCCGCCAGCTGGACAAGGTCGAGACCAAGCCCCGCCGCGGCGTGGGCCGGGCGCGGAGCTGAGTACGCTGCGCCTGCGCGATCTCATCGAGCAGCGCGCCGAGGCGCTGCAGCTCGAGGTGCTGACCGGCGACGCCGGCCTCGACCGCGCCGTGCCGGCGGCCGAGGTCTCCAACCCCGGTCTGGTGCTGGCGGGCTACACGGCGCGCTTCACGCCCGAGCGCCTGTACGTCCTGGGCGAGACCGAGATCTCCTACCTGTTCTCGCTGCCGGCCGCGGAGCGGCGGCGGCGGATCGAGACGCTGTGCGCGCTGGGCTGCCCCAGCCTGTTCGTGACCAAGGGGCTCGAGATCCCCGAGGAGCTGGTGGAGCTGGGCCGCGCGCACGGCGTCGCGGTGATCCGCTCGCGGCTCAAGACGGCGGAGTTCTACAACCGCCTCAAGCCGTTCCTCGAGGAGGTGTTCGCGGCGCAGACCGCGATCCACGGCTCGCTGGCCGACGTGTACGGCGTGGGCCTGCTGTTCCTGGGCCGCAGCGGCATCGGCAAGAGCGAGTGCGTGCTCGACCTGGTCGAGCGCGGCCACCGGCTGGTCGCCGACGACGTGGTGCTGGTGCGGCGCCTGGGGCACGACGTGCTGATCGGCCGCGGCCACGAGCACCAGCACCACTTCATGGAGATCCGCGGCATCGGGCTGATCGACATCGCCGCGCTGTTCGGCATCCGGGCCGTGCGGCAGCAGAAGCGCATCGAGGTGGTGGTGCAGCTGGAGGACTGGGACAGCACGGCGCCCTACGAGCGCACCGGACTCGACGGCAACGAGACGGAGATCCTCGAGGTGCGGCTGCCGCGGGTGGTGGTGCCGCTGAACCCGGGCAAGAACATCACGGTGATCGCCGAGATCGTGGCGATGCGCCACCTGCTCAAGTACAGCGGGGTGGACTCGGCGCGCGAGTTCAACGAGCGGCTGATCGGGCGCATGCAGGAGCAGCGCCACATCCGGGAGTACCTGGAAGAGGACTATGAATGACCTGCTGATGGGCGTCATCGTCGCCCACACCGACGTCGCGGCGGCGCTGCTGGCCGCGGTACGGGCCATCGCGGGCGAGGACCACGGGCTCGTCGCCGTGTCGAACCGGGGATGCGACCGCTCGGCGCTGACGGAGGCGCTGGAGGCGGCGGTGGGCGGGCGCGCGGCGGTCGTGTTCACGGACATGGCGGGCGGCTCGTGCGCGCATACCGCGGTGGCGATGGCGCACGGGCGCGGCAACGTGAAGGTGGTCACCGGCGTGAACCTCGCCATGCTGGTGGACTTCGCGTTCCACCGCGGGCTCCCCGTGGAGGTGGCGGCCCGCCGCGCGGTGGAGATCGGCCGCACGGCCGTGGGGATCGTCGAGCGGTGAGCATCGTCCTGTGCCGCATCGACGACCGCCTCATCCACGGGCAGGTGGTGGTGGGGTGGGGCCAGCGGCTGGGGATCGGGTTCGTGGTGGTGGTGGACGAGGCGGTGCGGGCCAACGAGTGGGAGCAGGAGCTGTACCGGATGGGGGTGCCCGCGGCGATGGACGTGGTGTTCGCCACCGTGGCGGAGGCCGCGGCGCGCCTCGCCGAGTGGGAGTGCGATCCGCGCCCCGGGATCGTGCTGACGGGCGACGTCGGGACGATGGTCGCGCTGTGCGCGGCGGCCGGCCTGGCCGCGGTGCCGCGGGTCAACGTCGGCGGCGTGCACGCGCGCGAGGGCCGCACGGAGCGGCTGCGCTACGTGTTCCTGAACGAGGACGAGGCGGCCCGGCTGCGGGAGCTCGCGGCGCGGGGCGTCGAGGTCACGGCGCAGGACCTGCCCACCACGAAGCCCGTGCCGATCGCGGAGCTGGTGTGACCGCGGCGACCGTGCTCGGTGTCGTGGGCGTCGGGGCGCTGGCGGGCCTCGACCTGGTGAGCGTGCCGCAGATGATGCTCGCTCGGCCGCTGGTGGCCGGCTTCCTGGGCGGCGCGGTCGCCGGCCGGCCGCTCGCGGGGCTGGCCATGGGGGCGCTGCTGGAGCTGTTCGCGTTCGAGACGCTGCCCATCGGCGCGGCGCGCTACCCCGACTGGGGGCCCGCGGCGGCGGCGGCCGGCGCGCTGGCGGCGCTGCGCGGCGGCGGCTGGGACCCGGCGTGGATCGCGGGCGTCGTGGTCGTCGCGCTGGTGGCGGCGTGGCTCGGCGGGCTGTCCATGCACCTGGTGCGGCGGCTCAACGGCGCGCAGCTGCGACGCCTCGAGGCGCGGCTCTCGGCCGGCGACCCGCGGGCGCTGCGCGACCTCCAGGCCGGGGGCGTGGCGCGCGACGCGGTGCGCGCGGCCGCGCTCACGGCGTTCACGTTCTTCGCGGGCGGCAAGGTGGCGCGGCAGGTGGCGGCGGGATGGCACGCGCCGCGCGCGCTGGCCGACGTCGCGGTCGTGGGGACCGCGCTGGGCGTGGCGCTGTGGAGCGCCTACCGGCTGTTCGGCCGCGGGGCGCCGCGCCGCTGGTTCGCGACCGGCGCCGTGGCGGGGGTGGCGGTGGTGGCGGGGCTGCTGGCGTGGTAGCGCGGGCGCGCGTGCCGGGATTCCGCACGGCGTTGATCCGCCTGTTCACGATCCAGGCGGCCTTCAGCTACGAGCGGATGCTGGGCGTCGGGTTCGCGTTCGCGGCGGAGCCGCTGCTCCGGGGCGGCGCGCTGGACGCGGCCGGCCCGGGCGGTGAAGGCGGCACGGCGCGCTCGCCCGCGTTCCGCGCCGCGCTGGCGCGGCAGGCGTGCTTCTTCAACGCGCACCCGTACCTGGCCGCCCTGGCGGTCGGCGCCGCGGCGCGGGCGGAGGTCAACGGCGAGCCGCCGGAGCGGGTGGAACGGCTGCGCGCCGCGCTCACCGGCCCCCTGGGTTCGCTCGGCGACCGGCTGATCTGGGCCGGATGGCTCCCGGCGTGCGCGGCCATCGGGCTGCTGCTCGTCGCGTTCCGCGCCGGCGTCTGGTCGGTGGTGACGTTCCTCGTGCTGTACAACGCGCTGCACGTGTGGCTCAGGGTCTGGGGGCTCCGCATGGGATGGCGGTCGGGAACGGGCGTGGCGGCGGCGCTCGCCTCGCCGGGGCTGCAGCGCCTGCTCGAGGTGGTCGCGCCGGTCGCGGCGGTGACGGTGGGCGCCGCGCTCCCGACGGTGCTGGGCTGGTACCCGTTCCGCACCGGGTGGGAGATCGCGGCCGGCGCCGCGGCGGCGCTGCTGTGCGCCGGCCTGGTGCGGTTGTTCCAGGGCCGGGCCACGGGGCTCGTGGTGGCGGCGGGGGTGCTCGCGGTGGTGATCGGCGTGGGGGTGCTGTGGTAGTCGAACGCTCGGCCCCGATCGTGAACCGGCTGGGTCTGCACGCGCGCCCGGCGGCGGAGTTCGTGAAGGTGGCGAACCGGTTCCGCGCCCACATCACGGTGCGCAAGGACGATCTCGAGGTGAACGGCAAGAGCATCATGGGGATGATGATGCTCGCCGCGGAATGCGGCAGCGCCCTGCTGATCCGCGCCGACGGCGACGACGCGGAGGCGGCGGTCGAGGCGCTGCTCGCGCTGGTGGCGGCGGGATTCGGGGAGGACTGAATGCCGGGACGGATCATCAAGGGCGTCGCGGTCTCGCCGGGCGTGGCGGTGGGCCCCGCGCTGGTGGTGCGGTGGGAGGCGCCGGTGGTGCCCGACGTGCCCATCGGTCGCG
Organism: uncultured Gemmatimonadales bacterium; assembly: GCA_963806755.1. Lineage (GTDB taxonomy): Bacteria > Gemmatimonadota > Gemmatimonadetes > Gemmatimonadales > JACORV01 > Fen-1245. The sequence continues at coordinate 40,144 of CAWDZR010000022.1, read as the reverse complement.
GCCAGGCGGAGGCCGAGGTGAGCCGGCTCGCCGAGGCGATGGCGTACGCGCGGGAGCGCATCGCGCGCTCGCGGGCCAAGGCGTCGGAGCGCGCGGGCGAGGAGGAGGCGCGGATCTTCGACGCGCAGCTGATGATCCTCGAGGACCACGACCTGTCGGCGGGGGTGGACCGGCTGATCCGGGAGAACCACTTCTCGGCGGAGCGGGCCTTCCAGCTCAAGATGCTCGAGTGGCGCGGGCTGTGGACCACGACGGGCAGCGCGATGCTGCGCGAGCGCCTCGCCGACCTCACCGACGTGGAGATCCTGGTGCTGACGCGCCTGCTGGGCGTCCAGGAGCCGACGCTGGAACAGACCCAGGCGGGGGCGCCGGTGGTGCTGGTGGCCCGCGACCTGACGCCGGCGCTCACGGTGCAGCTCGACCGCGACGCGGTGCTGGCGATCGCCTGCGAGGAAGGCACCCGCACGTCGCACGCGGCGATCCTGGCGCACTCGATCGGCATCCCCGCGGTGATGGCGCTGCCCGAGGTGCTGGAGCGCGTCACCACCGGCGACACGGTGGTGCTCGACGGCTGGGCGGGCACGCTGCAGGTGGAGCCGTCGGAGGCGACGGTGGAGGCGGCGCGGCGCCGCGACCGGCAGCGCCGGGAGCTGGAGCGCGACCTGGAGGCCGGCTCGGAGCTGCCCGCCCAGACGTCCGACGGCGCGACGCTGGCGGTGCGCGCCAACCTCGACCTGCCGGAGGAGCTCGAGGCCGCCCTGCGGCACCGCGCCGACGGCGTCGGACTGATGCGGACCGAGTTCCTGGTGCAGGGGCGCGGGCAGATGCCCACCGAGGAGGAGCAGACGGAGCTGTACCGCCGGGTGGGCACGGCGTTCGCGCCGCACCCGGTGGTGGTGCGCACCTTCGATCTCGGCGGGGACAAGTTCCCGGCGCCGTTCCGGCGCATCGCGGAGGGGAACCCGATGCTGGGGTGGCGGGCGGTGCGCGTCTGCCTCGACCAGCCGGAGATCTTCCGGCCCCAGATCCGGGCCATCCTGCGCGCGGCGGCGCACGCGAAGCTGCGGATGATGCTGCCGCTGGTGACGCGGGTGGACGAGGTGCTGCGCACCCGCGAGCTGGTGGCGGAGGAGGCCCGCGCGCTCCGCAAGAGCGGCATCGAGGCGGCGGCCACGGTGCCCATCGGCATCATGGTGGAGACGCCGGCGGCCGCGATCATCGCCGACCGGCTGGTGGAGGTCTCGGATTTCCTGTCGGTGGGCACCAACGACCTGGTGCAGTACACGCTCGCGGTGGACCGCGGCAACGCGCGGCTGGCGGAGCGGTTCAACCCGCACCACCCGGCGATCCTGCGGCTCCTCAACACGGTGGCGCGCGCGGCGCGGCGGGCGCAGCGCGAGGTGTCGGTGTGCGGCGAGATGGCCTCCGACCCGGTCTCGGTCTACCTGCTGGTCGGGCTGGGCTTCCGGGTGCTCTCGGTCGCGCCGCCGAGCCTGCCGCTGGTGAAGTGGATGGTGCGGCAGATCAGCGCCAAGGACGCGACATCGTGCGCGGAGGCGGCGCTCGAGCTGCCCACCACGGACGAGGTCACCGCCTTCGCGCGGCGCACCGTGGGCAGCGTGGTGGACCTGCGTCTGCTCGACCCGTCGTCGCCGTTGCCAGCCCGTGCGCGCCGGGCTAGCTTCCGCAAATAGTCACCCCAACGCGAGTGCATCCGTGAGCGAACGCCACTGGCTCTTCACCTCGGAGTCGGTCACCGAGGGGCACCCCGACAAGATCGCGGACCAGATTTCGGACGCGGTGCTGGACGCGATCATCGCCGACGACGCCGAGGCCCGGGTGGCGTGCGAGACGTTCGTCACGACCGGCATGGCGCTGGTGGGAGGCGAGATCACGACCTCCACCTACGTCAACATCCCCGACATCGTGCGCGGCACGGTGGAGGCCATCGGCTACACCGAGGCGTCGTTCGGGTTCGACGCGGAGACCTGCGCGGTGCTGACGACCATCGACCGGCAGTCGCCGGACATCAAGATGGGGGTGGACACCGGGGGCGCGGGCGACCAGGGCATGATGTTCGGCTTCGCGACCGACGAGACCAAGGAGCTGATGCCGCTCCCCATCCAGCTCGCGCACGGGCTCACCCACCGCCTGGCGGAGGTGCGCAAGGCGGGGCAGCTGCCGTGGCTGCGGCCGGACGGCAAGTCGCAGGTCACGATCGAGTACGAGGGCGACCGGCCCAAGCGCGTGCACACGGTGGTGGTCTCGACGCAGCACGCGCCGACAATCGGCCACGACGAGCTGCAGGCCGAGGTCATCGCGCACGTGATCAAGCCCGTGGTGGGGGAGTGGATCAAGGGCGGCGATCCGATCTACCACATCAACCCCACGGGCCGGTTCGTGGTCGGCGGCCCGCAGGGCGACGCCGGGCTGACGGGCCGCAAGATCATCGTGGACACCTACGGCGGCTTCGCGCGGCACGGCGGCGGCGCCTTCAGCGGCAAGGACCCGTCGAAGGTGGACCGCTCGGGGGCCTACGCGGCGCGCTGGGTGGCGAAGAACGTGGTGGCCGCCGGGCTCGCGCGGCGCTGCGAGGTGCAGGTGGCCTACGCCATCGGCGTCCGCGAGCCGGTCTCCCTGCTGGTGGACACGTTCGGCACGGGGACCGTGCCCGACCCGGTGCTGGAGAAGGCCGTGCGCGAGCAGTTCGACCTGGTGCCGCGCGCGATCATCGAGGCGCTGGACCTCCGCAAGCCGCTGTTCAAGGCCACCGCGGCGTACGGCCACTTCGGCCGCAAGCCGGAGCGCCGCTCGGTGGACGGCAAGGACGTGGAGTTGTTCACGTGGGAGCGCACCGACCGCGCCGCCGAGCTGGCCGAGACGGCCAAGCGGCTCGCCGGCGGCACCCGAACCGCCAACCGCTAGGAGCCACGACGCGATGACGACGGTGACCAAGTCCGCGGCGCACGACGTGAAGGACCTCGGCCTCGCCGCCGAGGGCCGCCGCCGGGTGGAGTGGGCGGAGCGCTCGATGCCCGTGCTGCGCCTCATCCGCGCGCGGTTCGCGAAGGAGCAGCCGCTCAAGGGCCGGCGCCTCAGCGCGTGCCTCCACGTCACCACGGAGACGGCCAACCTGGCGATCACGCTCAAGGCCGGCGGGGCCGACGTGGCGCTGTGCGCCTCGAACCCGCTGTCCACGCAGGACGACGCCGCGGCGCACCTGGTCCAGGACCACGGGATCGCGGTGTACGCGATCAAGGGCGAGGACCACGAGTCCTACTACGAGCACATCCGCGCCGCGCTGGCGCACCGGCCGGTCGTCACGATGGACGACGGCGCCGACCTGGTGGGCTCGCTGCACATGATCGCGCTGAACCGCATGGACGACCTCGCGCCGCCGGTGCGGCGGTGGGTGGAGTCGCTGGGGAAGGACGAGCGGGCGGCGCTGGTCAAGGGCGTGGTCGGTTCCACGGAGGAGACCACCACCGGCGTCATCCGGCTCAAGGCGATGGCGAAGGACAAGGTCCTGCAGTTCCCGGTGGTCGCGGTGAACGACTCCGAGACCAAGCACCTGTTCGACAACCGCTACGGCACCGGCCAGTCCACCGTGGACGGGATCGTGCGCGCCACCAACGTGCTGCTGGCGGGCGCGACGGTGGTGGTGGCGGGCTACGGGTGGTGCGGCCGCGGCGTGGCGAGCCGCCTGCGGGGCGCGGGCTCGATCGTGATCGTGACGGAAGTGGACCCGGTGAAGGCGCTCGAGGCGCAGATGGACGGGTTCCGCGTGATGCCGATGGCGGACGCGGCGCCGCTGGGCGACGTGTTCGTCACGCTCACGGGCGACGTGAACGTGGTCCGCGTGGAGCACATGCGGCGCATGAAGGACGGCGCCGTGGTGGCCAACAGCGGGCACTTCAACGTCGAGATCGACCTGGAGGGCCTGAAGCAGGCGGCCAAGGGCCCGCGGGCGGTGCGCGAGTTCGTGGACGAGTGGGTCCTCGACGGCAAGCGCGTGCACATCCTCGCCGAAGGCCGCTTGATCAACCTGGCCGCCGCGGAAGGGCACCCGGCCAGCGTGATGGACATGTCGTTCGCCAACCAGGCGCTGGGCGCGGAGTACCTGCTCGCGAACGCCGCGTCGCTGTCCAAGGACGTGCACCGCGTTCCGGCGGAGATCGACAAGGAGATCGCCCGGCTCAAGCTGGCGGGCATGGGGATCGCGATCGACGTGCTCACGCCCGAGCAGCAGCGCTACCTCGCGTCGTGGGATCTTGGCACCTGAGGGCCAGGGCAAGGCGCTGGTCGAGGTCCGCGTCGCGCACCTCGGCCTCGACCGGAACACCAACGCCCCGGTCGTCGTCCTCCAGGAGAAGGACGGGCAGCGCGTGCTGCCGATCTGGATCGGGCCCGCGGAGGCGAGCGCGATCGCGATGGAGCTGGCCGGCGTCAAGTTCAGCCGGCCGCTGACGCACGACCTGCTCAAGCAGGTGATCGTGGGGCTGGGCGGGGAGCTCAGGCGGGTGCTGATCACCGGCGTCAAGGAGAACACCTACTACGCGGAGCTGCACATCCACCGCGACGGCGACGTCGTGCAGGTGGACGCGCGCCCGTCCGACAGCATCGCGTTGGCGCTGCGCCTGAAGTCGCCCATCTTCACCAACCCGGAGCTGCTGGACACCTCGCCGGTCAGCTCGATCGAGCGCGCGGCGGAGGAAGGGCCCCTCGATGCGGAGTCGCTCAAGACCTACCTGCAGAATCTCGATCCCGAGGATTTTGGCAAGTTCATGCCGTAGGCTGACGGCCGCCATGGCGGTGGCCGTCCTCGCGGTGTCGGCCGTGCCGGTGCCGCGTGCCCTGGCGCAGGGGCCCGCGGGGCCCATGGCGCCCGCGGGGCCGCTCGTCGTGGCCGGTCGCCTGGTGCTGGTGAAAGGCGGAGACACCACGGCGCTCCCGGGCCGGCGGGTGGTGGCGCACCGGGTCGCGACCACGGCGCAGGGCCCGGTGGATTCGCTCGCGAGCGGCGCGGGCGGGCGGTTCGCCTTCCGGATCGCGCGGCCCGACACGGGCGCGATGTACGTGGTCTCGACCCTGTACGACGGCATCGGGTACTTCTCCGCGCCGGTCTCGACCCAGGACCGCAAGGCGGCGCAGGCGATCGTGCTGGCGGTGTTCGACACGGCGAGCGCGGGCGCGCCGCTGGTGGTTTCGGTGCGGCACCTGGTGGTCTCGGCGCCCGACCCGTCCGACGGCTCGCGCGACGTGCTGGACATCGCGGAGGTCGGGAACCCCGGCCCGACGACGCTGGTGGCGCGCACGGACGGCGGCACGACCTGGTGGATGCGGCTGCCGCGCGGCGTGGAGTCGTTCCGCGTGGGCGAGGGCGACGTGCCCTCGAGCGCCGTCCGGCAGGCGGGCGACAGCGTGCTGGTCGGGGCTCCGTTCCCGCCGGGCGAGAAGCAGGTGGTCGTCACGTACGTGGCGCCCAAGGACCTCACGACGCTGCGGGTGCCGGTGGACCAGCCCACGGAGCGCCTGGAGTTGCTGGTGGAGGACAGCCTCGCCACGGCGACGGGGCCGGGGCTGGCGACCGCGAACCCGCTCGAGATCCAGGGGCGCAGCTTCCGGCGGTTCTCCGCGGTGCACCTCGGCGCGGGCGATAACGTGGAGATCGCGTTCCGCGCCCGGGGCAATGCGCGGCGGCTGGAGTGGGTGGCGATCGTGCTGTCGGCGCTGGTGCTGGCGGTGGGCGGCTACGCGGCGGCCCGGCGCCGGCCCGGCGGCGCTCCTCCGGGGCCTGGCGCCGAGACCGGCGCCTCTGCCGGCGCGCCCGCGGCGCGGGACGACGAGGCGCTGGTGCGCCAGATCGTGGCGCTCGACGAGCGCTACGCCGCCGGCGAAGCCGCGACGCCGCCCGCCGAGTGGGCCGCGTACCGGGCGAAGCGCGCGGCGCTGAAGGCGGAACTGGCCGGGAGGCTGGCGCGGCGCTGAGCCCGGCGATGTAGATTGCAGGCGCAGGCACAACCGTCGTCGTACGCGAACGGGGATCTCGGAAGCCGGTGCGAATCCGGCGCGGCCCCGCCACTGTAACGGGTCGGGGATGTTTCCCACCCTCCGCTGAAGTGCCACTGGCCGACGGCCGGGAAGGCGGGCGGAGGGACCCGGAGCCAGGAGACCTCGCCGTTCGCGATCCACCTCGAGCCCTCGTGGGAGGGGGCGGTGGCCCGAACGTCCGTCTTTCTCGTCGCCCTCGTGGCCGCGTGCTCGTCGCGGCCGTCCGGCACCCTCACCGTCACCGACGACTGGGGCCGCACCGTCGCGCTCGCGGCGCCGGCGCGGCGCATCGTTTCGCTCTCCCCCGCCACCACGGAGCTGCTCTTCGCCCTCGGGCTCGGCCCGAGGGTGGTGGGGCGCACACGCTTCGACGACTGGCCCGCCGCCGCGCGGGCGGTGCCGGCCGTCGGCGACGGGATCGCGCCCAGCGTCGAGGAGGTCGTGGCGCGGAAGCCCGACCTGGTGCTGCTGTACGCCTCGGCGACAAACCGGCCGGCGCTCGAGGGCCTCACGGCCATGCACGTGCCGGTCGCCGTGCTGAAGCTGGACGTGTCCGCCGACCTGGCGCGCGCCGCGCGGCTGATCGGCACGCTCACGGGCGCGACGCGGGCGGCGGACTCCCTGGTGGCGGCGTTCGATGCGTCGCTCTCCGCCGTACACGCGCTCTCCGCCGCGCGGCCCGGCCCCCGGCCGCGCCTGTACGTGGACGTGTGGGCGAATCCACCGATGACGGTGGGCCGCGGCAGCTACCTCTCCGAGGTGCTGGCCGCCGCGGGCGCGGAGAACGTGTTCGGCGACCTCGCCGCGTCGTCGGCGACCGTGAGCCTCGAGGCCATCGTGGCGCGCGACCCCGACGCCGTGCTGGTGATTGCGGCGGACACGGCGCGCGAGCCGTCGCTCGCTTCGAGGCCTGGATGGACGGCGGTGCCGGCGGTGCGCGAGGGACGGATCATCGTGGTGGACGCCGGGCTGTACGGGCGGCCGTCGCCGCGGATGCCGGAGGCGGCGGCGGACCTCGCCCGGCGCCTCGCGCGCCTGGAGCCGCGCCCGGGAGCTGCGCGCTCCGCGGGTGCTGCGCGCACCCCGGGAGCTGCGCGTTGAAGCGGCCGTCGGGCGGCGCGTTCGCGGCGGGCCTCGGCGTCGCGGCGCTGCTGGCCGCCGCGCTGGGCGTCGGCCTCGGCGCGGCCCACCTGTCGCCGCGCGCGCTGGGTCTCGCTCTGCTGCGCCGGGGCGATCCGACGGTCACCGGGATCGTGTGGTCGCTGCGCCTGCCGCGCGTGGCGCTGGGCTTCGTCGTGGGCGGCGTGCTGGCGGTCTCCGGCGCCGCGCTCCAGGCGCTGGTGAGGAACCCGCTCGCCGATCCGTATCTCCTCGGGCTCTCCGGCGGCGCCGGCCTCGGCGCGGTGCTCGCGCTCGCGGCGGGCGTCGCGTCGGCGTGGCTCCTGCCGGCGGCGGCGTTCGCCGGCGCGCTGGTCGCGGTCGTGGTGGTCTACCGGCTCGCGCTCGTGGCCGGCGGCGTGCTCGACAGCCGCATCCTCCTGCTGGCCGGCGTCGTGGTCAGCGCGTTCGCCGGCGCGCTGGTGGCCGGGGTGCTGGCGGTGAGCGAGGCCTCGCAGGTCAAGGAAGCCACGCTGTGGCTGATGGGCGGGCTGGGCGGGGTGGGGTGGGCCGGCGTGGCGGCGCTGGCGATCTACAGCCTGCCGGCGCTCGCGGTCGTGGCGGCGGAATCGCGCGCCCTGAACCTGCTGTCGCTGGGCGAGGAGACGGCGCTGCATCTCGGCACCGACGTCGCCCGGACCAGGCGGCGCGTGTACGTGGCGGCGTCGCTGCTGGCCGCGGCGTCGGTGGCGGCCGCGGGCATGATCGGGTTCGTGGGGCTGGTGGTGCCGCACGCGATCCGGCTGGTGCGCGGACACGACCACCGGGCGCTGCTGCCCGCGGCGTTCGTGCTCGGCGGCACGTTCCTGGTGCTGGCGGACGCGCTGGCGCGGACGCTGTTCGCGCCCCTCGAATTGCCGGTGGGCGTGGTCACGGCCGTCGTCGGCGTTCCCATCTTCGCCCTGCTGCTGAGACGATGGACGAGCCGGTCCTCGAGCTGAGCGGCGCCACGGTGCGCTACGCCGGCGCGCCGGGCGCCTCCGCGGGAGGCGCCCCGGCGCTGGCCGACGTCTCGCTTGCGGTGCGCGCGGGCGAGTGCGTGGCCGTGGTGGGCCCCAACGGCGCCGGCAAGACGACGCTGCTCCGGGCGCTGCTGGGCGTCGTGCCGTGCGCGGCCGGCCGCGCGCTGGTGATGGGGCGCGACGCCCGCGCGTGGCCGCGCGCGGCGCTGGCCCGGCTGGTGGGCGTGGTGGCGCAGCGCGAGGAGCCGGCCTTCCCCCTCACGGTGCGCGAGGCTGTGGAGATGGGCCGCTACCCGCACATCGGCGCATGGCGCCAGCCGGGGCCGGCCGACCGCGAGGCGGTGGCGCGCGCGATGCGGCGCGCCGACGTCGCCGGACTCGAAGACCGCTGGGCCGGCACGCTCTCCGGCGGCGAGTGGCAGCGCGTGCGCATCGCGCGCGCCCTCGCGCAGGAGCCGCGCGCGCTGGTGCTCGACGAGCCCACCGCGTCGCTCGACGTCCGCCACGAGATGGAGCTGTTCGAGCTGGTGGCCGGCCTGGTCGCGGGCGACGGCCTGGCCGCCCTCGTCATCTCGCACCACCTCAACGTGGCCGCGCGGTTCGCCCACCGGCTGGTGCTGCTCGCGGCCGGCCGGGTGGTCGCTTCCGGCACGCCCGCCGAGGTGCTGCAGCCCGCGCGCCTCGAGGCGGTGTTCGGCTGGCCCGTATCCGTGCAGCGGCTGCCCGACGGCACGGTCCAGATCTACCCCGAGCGCCGGCCGGCGGCGGCCCGCGCCGGAGGAGCGATCCCGTGACCGCCGGACGCGTCGCCGTGGCCGCGCTCGCCTGCGCGGTGCGTTTGCTGGGCGCCGCCCCGCTCACGGCGCAGCAGCCTGCCGACACCGCCCGCGCGGCGGCCGGGGAGCCGGCCGATACGGCGACCCTGCGCGAGATCGTCGTGACGGCCACGCGGCTCCCCGCGCCGCTCGCGTCGGCGACCGCCGCCGTCACCGTGATCACCGGCGCGGAGATCGAGCGGCGCGGCATCGCGACGGTCGGCGAGGCGCTGCGCAGCGTGCCCGGCGCCGACGTGGTCGCGACCGGGCCGTTCGGCGGCGCCACCTCGCTGTTCCTGCGCGGCGGGGAGAGCGACTACGTGCTCGTGCTGGTGGACGGCGTGCCGCTGAACGCGCCGGGCGGCGCGGTGGACCTGGCGACGCTCACCACGGCCGGCGTGGCGCGGATCGAGGTGGTGCGCGGCCCGGCGAGCGTGCTCTACGGCTCGGACGCCGTCAGCGGGGTGGTGCAGGTCTTCACGCGCCGGGGCGGGGGGCCGGCGCGCTGGGAGGCGGAAGGGCAGGGCGGCACGTTCGGGGAGCAGAGCTGGCAGGCCGCGCTGGCCGGCGGATGGCCCGGGCAGGCGGCGGGCTGGCGGCTGGGCTGGTCGCGGTTCGCGGACGCGGGCATCTACGCCTTCAACAACGCGTATCGCAACGACGTCGCGGACGGCTCGCTGTCGCTCGCGCCCGACGCCCGCACCAGCGCCCGGCTGTCCGCGCGCTACACGGACGCCCTCTACCACTATCCGACGGACGGCTCCGGGAACCTGCGCTATCAGCACCAGCTCCAGGACGGCCGCACCCTGGTGGCGAGCCTCGACGCCGGCCGGTACCTGACCCCGCGGGTCGAAGGGCGCGTGCTGTTAGGCATGAGCGAGGGCACGGGGCGCGTGGACCAGGAGCCGAACGACGCCGGCGACACGCTCGGCTACTACGCGTACGTCAGCACGGACCGCCTGAGCCGGCGCAGCGCCGACGCGCGCGCCATCGTGCACCTCGACGGGGGCGCGGCGGTCACGGCCGGGGCGGTGCTCGAGACCGAGGCGGAGCGCAACCACACGCTGTCGCTGAGCCGCCAGTACCCGTCGGACACGGGCGCGCTGATCGTGAGCCGCTGGAACCGGGCCGCCTACATCGAAGCCGTCACGGCGTCGGCCGCGCGGCTTTCGGCGAACGCGGGGCTGCGGGCGGAACAGAACGAGGCGTTCGGCTCGTTCCTCACGGCCCGCGCGGGGGCGGCGTACCGGCTCGGGCGCGACGGCTGGCCCAAGCTGCGGGCGACGTTCGGCACCGCGTTCAAGGAGCCGAGCTTCTTCGAAAATTACGCGACGGGGTACGTCGTGGGGAATCCGGGGCTGCGGCCCGAGCGCTCGACCAGCTGGGACGCCGGGGTCGAGCAGGGCGCGTTCGGCGGGCGACTGGTCGTGGCGGCCACCTGGTTCGCGCAGCGGTTCCGGAACCTGATCCAGTTCACCTTCGCGCCGCCGACGCCCACGTCCCCGAACTACTACAACGTGGCGGCGGCCAGCGCGTACGGGCTGGAGCTGGAGGCGCGCGCCTCGGTCGGCGACGGATTCGAGGTGACGGCCGGCTACACGTACACGCACACGGTGGCGAACGACTCGGGCTACGACGGCGCGGCGTTCGCCCAGGGGCAGCGGCTGCTGCGCCGCCCCGATCACGCGGCGAGCGTCGCCGCGTCGCGCGTCGCCCGGTGGGGGAGCGCGAGCGTGACGGCCTACTGGGTCGGCGACCGGCTGGACGAGAACTTCGCGACGTACCCCGCCGCGCGGGTGACGCTGCCCGCGTACCTCAGGCTCGACGCGGCGGCGGAGCTGGACGTGGCCGCCGCGCGCGGCGCGCGGCCGGACGTCGGGCTGACGCTGAAGGTGGAGAACCTGCTCGACGCGCGTTACCAGCAGGTGTTCAACTTCCCCTCGCGGCGCCGCGCGGTGTACGCGGGCGTGCGGCTCGCCGGAGGCTTCTGACCCGGCGCGCTTCGGGTATCTTCACACCATGCCGCTGGTGACCACGCCGGCCGTCATCCTGCACGTGATGCCCTACGGGGACACGTCGAAGATCGTGCGCCTGCTGACCCGCGACCTCGGCCTGGTGAGCGCGATCGCGCGGGGCGCGCGCCGCGCCAAGAGCCCGACCGGGCCGCGGCTCGACCTGTTCGCGTTCGGCGAGGCCTCGCTGCGCGTGCGGGAGGGGCGCGACCTGAGTCCGCTCCAGGCGTTCGAGACCGACGACGCGAACCCGGCCCTGGCGCACGACGTGTCGCGGTTCGCCGCCGCGTCCGCGCTCGCCGAGCTGGCCCTCAAGTGCGCTCCCGCGGAGCCGCGGGCGGCGGCGTTCGCGGCGGTGGCGGGCGGGCTCGCGACGCTGGCCGCCGCGGCCCGCGACGACGTCGAAGCGACGGCCCTCGCGGCGGGCTGGGCGCTGGTAGTCGCCCTCGGCTTTTCCCCGACCCTGGGCCGCTGCGCCGCGTGCGGGACGCCGGTGGAAGGCACGATCTACTTCTCCGCCGAGCAGGGCGGCGCGCTGTGCGCCACGCACCGCGGCGGCGCGGGCGGGGTCGCGAAGCTCGTGCCGGGCGACCGCGAGGCGCTGGCGTCGCTGGTGGCCGGCGTGCTGCCCGAGCCGCGCCTCGACGCCCGCCACGCCGCGTCGCACCGGCGGCTGCTCCTGGCCTTCGTCCGCCACCATCTCGCCGAGGACCGGCCGCTGCCGGCCATGACCTTCTGGGACCAGAACGCGTGGAACACCACCTCGTCATAGGCACGGCCGGCCACATCGATCACGGCAAGACGGCGCTCGTCAAGGCGCTGACCGGCGTGGACACCGACCGCCTCGAGGAGGAGAAGCGCCGCGGGATCACCATCGACCTCGGGTTCGCGCCCCTGGCACTGGGCGACCTCGCGGCCAGCGTGGTGGACGTGCCGGGTCACGAGGGGTTCATCCGCAACATGGTGGCCGGCGCGACGGGCGTGGACCTGGCGCTGCTGGTCGTGGCGGCGGACGAGGGCGTGATGCCGCAGACCACCGAGCACCTCGCCATCCTCCGCTTCCTCGGCGTGACGCGCGGCGTGGTGGCGCTCACCAAGTGCGATCTCGCCACCGACGCGGCGTGGCGCGCGCTCGTCGCCGACGAAATCCAGGGCAAGGTCGCGGAAGCGTTCGGCCGCTCGTGGCCGGTGGTGGAGGTCTCGGCCACGACCGGGGCCGGGCTCGACGCGCTGCGCGCGGCGCTGGCCGAGGAGGGGCGCGCGCTCGCGGCGCGGCCGGCGGCGGACCGCTTCCGGCTGCCGGTGGACCGCGCGTTCGCGCTGCCGGGCGCGGGCACGATCGTCACCGGCACGGTGTGGAGCGGCGTCGCGCGCGAGGGGGACCGGCTCACGGTGCTGCCCGCCGGCATCGAGGCGCGGGTGCGCAGCATCGAGGTGCACGACCGGCCCGCGACCGAGGCGGTCCCGGGGCGGCGCACCGCGCTGGCCCTGGTCGGCCCGTCCGTCGAGCAGGCCGGGCGGGGTGCCGTGGTGGTCTCGGGCGCCGGCTGGCGCGCGAGCCGCGCGCTCGACGCGAGCCTGACGATGCTTCCGATCGCCGCCGCGAAGCTCCGGCCGCGACTGCGGGTGCGCATCAACCACGGCACGGCCGAGGTATTGGCGCGCGTGGTACCGCCGAAAGAAGACGAGGAGGGTGGCGACGATGCGCCGCCGGCGGGCAGAGGCGGGAGCGGCGCCTCGATCCCGGTGCGCCTGCTGCTCGAGGCGCCGCTGGTGGCGCGCGCCGGAGACCGGTTCGTGGTGCGCTCGTATTCGCCGGTGACGACGATCGGCGGCGGGGTCGTGGTGGATCCGTGGGCGGGGGAGCTTGCGCGTGGGCGGCGAGGGCGCACCGCCGCGGGCGGGGTGAAGCAGGGTGAAGAGCGTGAGCAGGGCGACGTGGGTGGGACGGACGCGGGGCTGGTCACTCTGCTCGTCAGCCGCCGCGGCGCGCAGGGCCTGACGAGGAGCGACCTCGAGGTGGCGGCGGGCATGGACGCCGCCCGCCTCGCGGCCGCGGTCGCAGCTGCCGTGCACGCCGACCTGCTCGAGTACGAGGGCTGGCTGGTCCGTTCGGGCGAGGTCTCGGCGGCGGCGGAGCGCCTGGTGGAGGCCGTCGCACGGTATCACGCCGAGCACCCGCTCGAGCCCGGGATGCCCGCGCAGGCGTGGCGCGCCGCGGCGGCCGACGGCCGGGCGACTCCGCCCGCGGCGCTGGTGGACCTCGCCGAGGGGCGGGCTATCGACGGCGGCCTGGTCACGCGCGAGGGCGCCCTGGTGCGCCGCAGCGACTGGGCGCCGACCCTCGGCAGCGGTGCGCGAGCGCTGCGCGAATCGCTGCTGGCCGCACTTGCGGAGGCGGGGGCCGAGCCGCCGTCGGTCGCCGAGCTGGGTACCGGGCATCCGGGAGCCGACGTGCCCGGACTCCTCCGGCTCATGGCCCGCGAAGGGGTCGTCGTCGCGGTCGCCAGGGACCGCTATTACGAGGCCAACGCCCTGCAGCGCGACGTCGAGCGACTGGTAGGCATCCTCAAGAAGGAGGGGGAGGCGACACCGGCGACGATCCGCGATGCGCTGGGACGGTCTCGGAAGTGGTTGATCCCCTTTCTGGAATGGTGTGATACGCAAGGAATTACGGAACGCCGCGGGGATCGGCGGGTATTGGGGAGTGCCGTCCGAGCTTGACGAATGCGTTGGCATTTCATAGGTTAGCCGACGACGGGCGGTAGTCCGTTCACCCTTCACAGGAGCGAGAGACTCAGGACCCTTTCTCGTTAGAAATGGAGTGTCGGGGATGCGCTGCTACGCGAGTGCGTGGCTCGTGGTTGCACTAGCCCTGGCCACTCCGTCGCTGGCAAGAGCACAGGACAGCACCCAGCGGGGCGGCCAGGTCGAGCTGCTTCAGAACTATCCGAACCCGTTCAATCCGACGACAACGATCCCGTTTCGTCTAAGCGCAGCTTTGTTCGCAAACGGGCATCATCCGGTCGTCAGCCTCCGCATCTACAACATCCTCGCGCAACTGGTCGCGATCCCGACGCTTCAGGGCACGGGACAGCCGCTCAGCGGCGTGCCAGTGGACTGCGTGGATCAGAGCGGAGGGTACTGTTCCTTCTCGGCGTATTGGGACGGGAACTACTTGAGCACCGGACGGGAAGCAGCCTCGGGGATCTATGTCTACCAGCTGGTGGTGGACGGGGTCCGACAATCGAAGAAGATGGTGGTCACCAAGTAGAGGCGGGCAGTTCGGCGAAGAGTCAGAATGCAGAACAGTTGCGAGACGCCGAGTTGCGAGTAGTCGTGAGAAGCGAGTCGTGAGACAGAACAGGCCTCGGGCGGCTATGAGCTGACCGGGGCCTGTTCTGTTGCTCAAGACTGGCAGCTCGTAACCACTCGCAACTCGGCGTCTCGCAACTGCTCTGCAGTCTGCCTCTCTGCGCACCGAGGCCTTGTCTTTGCGTGCCGTCCTGGCAGATTCTCGGCCACCACGGCAAGCGCCGCGAGGCACGACGCTTGCCCCTTCAGGCGGTGCTATGCCCAACTACGAGAAGCTGACGATCAAGAGCGCCGAGGCGCTCGAGGCGGCGCGCGCGCTCGCGCGCGGCCGCGGCAATCCGGTCGTGAACGACGCGCACCTGCTGGCGGCGCTGCTGGAGCAGGACGAAGGCGTCGTCGCGCCCCTCGCCAACAAGGTGGGCCTCAACGTCGCGCGGCTGAAGGACGAGGTGGCGCGCGAGCTGGACCGCTTCCCCAAGCAGTCGGGCGGCGGTGAGCCGCAGTTCTCGCGCGAGCTGCTGGCGGCGCTCGACCGCGCCGAGCAGGAGGCCAAGCAGCTTGGCGACGACTACGTCTCGACCGAGCACCTGCTCCTCGCGCTCGCGCAGACCAAGGGCACGACGGCGCACGAGTTGTTCACCGCGGCGGGCGTCAAGCGCGCCGACCTGATGGACGCGCTGAAGTCGGTGCGCGGCGCGCACCAGGTCACGGACCAGCACCCCGAGGGGCAGTACCAGGCGCTGGAGCGGTTCACGCGCGACCTCACGGAGGCCGCCCGCGGGGGCAAGCTCGACCCGGTGATCGGCCGCGACGAGGAGATCCGCCGCGTCATTCAGGTCCTGAGCCGGCGCACCAAGAACAACCCGGTGCTGATCGGCGAGCCGGGCGTCGGCAAGACCGCCATCGTCGAGGGGCTGGCGCAGCGGATCGTGAACGGCGACGTGCCGGAGTCCCTGAAGAACAAGCGCGTCATCGCGCTCGACATCGGCCAGCTCGTGGCGGGCACCAAGTACCGCGGCGAGTTCGAGGAGCGCCTCAAGGCCGTCTTGAAGGAGATCACGGCCGGCGAGGGGCTGTTCGTCGTGTTCATCGACGAGCTGCACACCATCGTGGGCGCCGGCGCCGCCGAGGGCGCGGTGGACGCCGCCAACATGCTGAAGCCGATGCTGGCCCGCGGCGAGCTCCACGTCGTGGGCGCCACGACGCTCGACGAGTACCGGAAGCACATCGAGAAGGACGCGGCGCTCGAGCGGCGCTTCCAGCCGGTGATGGTGGGCGAGCCCTCGGTGCCCGACACCATCGCGATCCTGCGCGGCCTCAAGGAGCGCTACGAGGTGCACCACGGCGTCCGGATCACCGATCCGGCGATCGTGGCGGCCGCGACGCTTTCCGACCGCTACATCGGCGACCGGTTCCTGCCAGACAAGGCGATCGACCTCATCGACGAGGCCGCCTCGCGGCTCCGCATCGAGATCGACTCGCTGCCCCAGGAGATCGACGAGGTCGAGCGGCGCATCGTGCAGCTCGAGATCGAGAAGGCCGCCCTCTCCAAGGAGAAGGACAAGGCGAGCAAGGAGCGCCTCAAGGCGCTGGAGAAGGAGCTGGCCGAGCTGCGCGAGGGCTCCAGCGGGATGAAGGCGCGCTGGCAGGCGGAGAAGGAGGCCATCCAGCGGCTGCGCGGTCTCAAGGCGAAGGGCGAGGCGCTCAAGGCGGAAGCCGAGCAGGCGACGCGCCGCGGCGACCTGGCGAAGGCCGCGGAGCTGACCTACGGCACGGCGCCGGGCGTCGAGCGCGAGCTGAAGGACGCCGAGGCGAAGCTGGCCGAGCTGCAGAAGACCGGGCAGTACCTCAAGGAAGAGGTGGACGCGGACGACGTGGCCGAGATCGTCTCGCGCTGGACCGGCGTGCCGGTCACGCGGATGATGGAGTCGGAGAAGCAGCGGCTGGCGCACCTCGAGGCGCACCTCGGCGCACGGGTGATCGGCCAGGCGGAGGCGGTGGCTGCGGTATCCAACGCGGTGCGCCGCTCGCGCGCGGGCCTCTCGGATCCCAACCGGCCGACGGGCTCGTTCATCTTCCTCGGCCCCACGGGGGTGGGCAAGACGGAGACGGCACGTGCGCTGGCCGAGTTCCTGTTCGACGACGAGCGGGCGCTGGTGCGGCTCGACATGTCGGAATACATGGAGAAGCATGCTGTCGCGCGCATGATCGGCGCGCCGCCCGGCTACGTGGGCTACGAGGAGGGCGGGCAGCTCACGGAGGCCGTGCGCCGCCGGCCCTACAGCGTGATCCTGTTCGACGAGATCGAGAAGGCGCACGCGGACGTCTTCAACGTGCTGCTGCAGATCCTCGACGACGGCCGGCTCACGGACTCACAGGGCCGCACGGTGGACTTCCGCAACACCGTGATCATCATGACGAGCAACCTCGGCAGCCAGTGGATCCTGGAGCTCGGGACCGGGAACTGGGAGGAAGTCGAGACGCGCGTGACGGAGGCGCTGCGGCAGCACTTCCGGCCGGAGTTCCTGAACCGCGTGGACGACGTGATCATCTTCCGGCCGCTGGGGCAGGAGGAGCTGGCGAAGATCGTGGACCTGCAGCTGGCGCGGGCACGCTCGTTGCTGGCCGACAAGAAGCTCACGCTCGAGGTGACGCCCGAGGCGAAGCTGCTATTGGCGAGCGACGGCTACGATCCCGTGTTCGGCGCCCGGCCGCTCAAGCGTTCGATCCAGCGCCTGCTCCAGAACCCGCTGGCGCTGGCGGTGCTGGAGGGGCGGTTCGCCGAGGGCGACGTGGTGAAGGTGGATCGCGCGGCCTCGGGGAACGCGCTCACCTTCGAGAAGGCCGCGCCGGCGCGTGACTAGCGTGCGGGAGAGCGACGAGGCGGGGATCCGGCTGGCGCTCGCGGAAGCGCGTGCGGCGGGGGCGGCGGGCGAGGTGCCGGTCGGCGCCGTGCTGGCGCGGGACGGGGCCGTGCTCGCCTCGGGCCGCAACCGGATGAAGGAGCGGGCCGATCCGCGGCATCACGCCGAAATGGACTGCCTGAACGCTGCGGTGCGCGCCGGCGTGACCGCGGCCGGCCCGGACGCGTTCGCCGGCTGCACCCTCTACGTGACGCTCGAGCCCTGCGCGCAGTGCGCGGGGGCGATCGTGCTGGCGCGCGTCCCGCGGGTCGTGTTCGGCGCCTGGGATCCCAAGGCCGGGATGGCGGGAAGCCTGCACGACCTGCTGCGGCACCCGAGGTTGAATCACCGGGTCGAGGTCGTGCCCGGCATCCTCGAACGGGAATGCGGGGAGCTCCTCGAGACCTTTTTTCGAGACGTGAGAAGGTAGATCGCGGAGCAGTTGTGAGACGCCGAGTTGCGAGCGGTTGTGAGTCTGGGAGTTGCGAATCAGCGACCCCGCCGCCGGTGTGTGGCTGCGGGAAGCCGGTTCTCCTTCTGATCCCTGATGTCTCGTAACCGCTCGCAACTCCGCGTCTCGCAACTCCACTGTTAGCCGTCTTGCTCATGTCTATGTAACTTTCCTGCGTTCCGGACAGGTGGCCGAGTGGCTGAAGGCGCCGGTCTCGAAAACCGGTGGGCCCGTAAGGGTCTCGTGAGTTCGAATCTCACCCTGTCCGCTACGACAAAGACGAGTTGCGAGACGGCGAGTTGCGAGCAACAGCCTCACGACAAAGACCAGTTGCGAGACGCGGAGTTGCGAGCAACAGCCTCACGACAAAGCCCCGTTGCGAGACGCCGAGTTGCGAGCAACCGCCTCACGACTCGGGACTCGTTGGCAGTTGCGAGATGCCGGTACGCGGCATCCAGGGCTGAGCCCGGAGGCTGTTGCACGGAACTCCCTTCTCGGAACTGTCTTGGCATTCGGATGGGTGGCCGAGTGGCTTAAGGCGCACGCCTGGAGAGCGTGTGGGCTCCAAAAGGGTCTCGTGGGTTCGAATCCCACCCCATCCGCTAGTACCCGCAGGACCGCGCCGCTCGCTCCGCCCGGGTTGCGCCAGCCCCTCGTAGCTGGCAACTGCCAACCACTTCAGTACTTGCCGTCTGGCAACTGGCCACCGGGTAGCTTACGTTTGTGCTTCAATATGCCGCGTGAAGAGCGCCAGCTCGTCCTGGACGCCGGTGCGGTGACCCGCACGCTCCACCGCATGGCGCAGGACATGGTCCGTCAGACTCCCGATCCCAGCCTTCTCGTCCTCATCGGCGTGCAGCGCCGGGGCGTCGAGCTCGCCTCGCGGCTCGCGGCCGAGGTGGCGGCGACGGCGCACGTGGACGTGCCGCGCGGCTCGCTCGACATCACGCTCTACCGCGACGACCTGGAGGTGGTGGGTCCGCGGCCGCTGATCGGGCCGACCGTGCTCCCCGTGGCGCTCGACGGGCGGCACGCGTGGATCGTGGACGACGTGCTGTTCAGCGGCCGCACGGTGCGCGCGGCCCTGGACCAGCTGGCGGACTTCGGGCGGCCGGCGCGGATCGGGCTGGCGGTGCTGGTGGACCGCGGGGGGCGGGAGCTGCCGATCCAGGCGGACGTGGTGGGCGAGAAGATCATCACGGCGCCGGGCGACCGGGTGGACGTGTTCGTGAAGGAGCTGGACGGGCGCGACGCCGTGGAGGTGGCGCGTGCCGCGGGGGAGGGCCGCGGCGCATGAGCGGGAACCGGCTGGGCAAGGACCTGCTCGGGCTCGAGCACCTCTCGGCCGACGACATCCGTTTGATCCTCGACACCGCGGAGCCGTTCAAGGAGATCAGCGAGCGGGCCATCAAGAAGGTCCCGGTGCTCCGCGGCAAGACCATCGTCAACCTGTTCTTCGAGCCCTCGACCCGCACCCGCATCAGCTTCGAGTTCGCGGAGAAGCGCCTGTCGGCGGACACGGTGAACGTGGCGTCCAGCGGCTCGTCGGTGGTGAAGGGCGAGACGCTGGTGGACACCGCCCGGAACCTCGAGGCGATGCGCATCGACATGGTGGTGATGCGCCACGGCTCGAGCGGCGCGGCGCAGTTCCTCGCCCAGCGCATCGAGTCGAACGTCGTCAACGCCGGCGACGGCAAGCACGAGCACCCGACCCAGGGGCTGCTGGACCTGCTCACGATCCGCGACCACCGGCCCATCGCCGGCACGAAGGTCTGCATCGTGGGCGACGTGCTGCACTCGCGGGTCGCGCGGTCGAACATCTGGGGGCTCCTCAAGCTCGGCGCCGAGGTCGCGGTGTGCGGGCCGCAGTCGCTGCTGCCGCTCGGGATCGGCGAGCTGGGCGTGCAGGTATTCCGGCGGATCGAGGAAGCGATCGAGTGGGCGGACGTGCTCAACGTGCTGCGGCTCCAGCTGGAGCGCATGCAGGCGGGGTACGTGCCCTCGACGCGCGAGTACTACCGCGTGTTCGGCGTGACGCTGGAGCGGCTGGAGCGGGCGCCGCGGGAGCTGATCATCATGCATCCCGGGCCGATGAACCGCGGCGTGGAGATCGACTCGCGCGTGGCCGACGGGCCGCACGCCGTGATCCTCGACCAGGTCACGAACGGGGTCGCGGTGCGGATGGCGGTGCTGTACCTGCTGGCGGGCGGCCGGCCCGAGCTGGCGGAGAGCGCGAAGGGAGCGCCGGAGCGGTGAAGCCGATCCTGATCCGCGGCGGGCGCGTGATCGACCCGGCCAACGGCCTCGACGCCGCGGCCGACGTGCTGCTCGTGGACGGCAAGGTCTCGGCCGTGGGCCCGAAGCTCGCGACCCCGGCGGGCGCCGACGTGCTCGACGCCACGGGCTGCGTCGTCGCCCCGGGCCTGGTGGACCTGCACGTGCACCTGCGGGAGCCGGGCCGCGAGGACGTCGAGACCATCGCCACCGGCGCGCGGGCCGCGGCGGCCGGCGGCTTCACGTCGGTGTGCGCGATGCCGAACACCGACCCGGTGACGGACAACCAGGCGGCCGTGGGCTTCATCGTGAGCCAGGCGCGGAAGGCGGCCTCGGCGCGCGTGTATCCCATCGGCGCCGTCTCGCTGGGCCAGAAGGGCGAGCAGCTCGCGGAATTCGGCGAGCTGGTCGGGGCCGGCGCCGTGGCGGTCTCCGACGACGGGCGGCCGGTGGCCACGGCGCACCTGATGCGCACCGCGCTCGAGTACGCGCAGACCTTCGGGATCCCGGTGATCGACCACTGCGAGGACGTCTCGCTCTCGGCCGGCGGCGCGATGCACGAGGGGCTGGTCTCCACGCGGCTCGGCCTCAAGGGCATTCCGCGCACGGCCGAGGACGTGATCGTGGCCCGCGACATCCAGCTGGCGGAGCTGACGGGCGGGCACGTGCACCTCGCGCACTGCTCCACGGCCGGTGCCGTGGCGATGGTCCGCACGGCCAAGGCGCGCGGCGTGCGGGTGACGGCGGAGGTCACGCCCCACCATCTGGCGCTGACGGACGGGGCGTGCGAGGGTTATGACACGCACGCCAAGATGAATCCGCCGCTCCGGGAGGGCGGCGACGTGGCGGCCCTGCGGGCGGCGCTCGCCGACGGGACGCTCGATTGCATCGCGACCGACCACGCCCCGCACCACTACGACGCCAAGGAGCAGGAGTTCGACAACGCGCCGTTCGGGGTGGTGGGGCTGGAGACGGCGCTGGGCGTCGCGATCACCGAGCTGGTCGAGGGCGGCGTGCTCACCCTGCCGGCGTTGCTGCGATGCCTGACGAGCCGGCCCGCGGAGATCGCTCACCTGCCGGCCGGGACGCTGACGCCGGGCGCCGCGGCCGACGTGGTGGTGTTCGATCCGGCGGCGGCGTGGACGGTGGACCCGGCGCGGTTCTTCTCCAAGAGCCGCAACACGCCCTTCGCCGGGCGCCGGCTCAAGGGCGTGGTGAAGTGGACGATCGTGGGCGGCCAGGTCGTGCACCGCGAGGGCGACGCCCCGGGGGCTCCGCGGGCGTCGGACGCCCCGGCAGCCCCGGTGGGTCCGGGAGCCCCGGTGGGTCCGGGAGCCCCGGGCACGCGGTGAGCCGCCTCTCCATCGCCCGCGAGATTTGCCGGGCGGGGCGCCGGCTGGCCGAGCGCGGCCTGATCGCGGGGACGGACGGTAACATCGCCGCGCGCGTGGGGCCGGATCGCCTCCTGGTCACGCCGGCGGGGCGGGACAAGGGCGAGCTGGCGCCGGGCGACCTCGTGGAGGTGGATCTGGCGGGGCGCGCGGCACGCGGAGCGGGGCGTCCGTCCACCGAGCTGGGCATGCACCTCGCGATCTTCGCCCAGCGGCCGGACGTGGCCGCGGTCGTGCACGCGCACCCGCCGGTGGCGACGGGCTTCGCCGTCGCCGGCAAGATGCTGGGTGACGGCTCGCTGGCGGAGCTGGTGACGCAGTTCGGCATGGTGCCGGTCGTGCCGTACGGGGCGCCGGGCACGCCCGAGCTGGGGGAGCGCGTCAGGCCGTTCGCGCGGGAGCACGACGCGCTGCTCCTGGCCAACCACGGTGCGGTGACGCTGGGCCCGTCGGTGGAGGCGGCCTGCTACCGGATGGAGAGTCTGGAGCAGGGCGCGCATATCTTACTGGTGGCGCGATTGCTGGGAGGTGCCCGGCCGCTCGCGCCCGAGGACGTCGCGAGACTCGTCGCGCCACGGAGGACCGGATGACGCGAAAGAGCACCAGGAGCCCGAGCGTGATCGAGCGGTTGCTGGAGCAGCAGCGCCAGTACCAGGATTGGCTCGACAAGCTCGACGAGGAAGCCAAGGGCGCGGCCCCGTCCCACGTGACGGACCGCGTGCGCTCGGACTACGCGGCGCGGCTCGAAGAGGTGACCGCCGAGCTGCGCGAGCACGGGGACGCCCTGCGCCAGGCGCTGGCGGAGGCGAAGCAGCGCGCCGAGGGGCTGCAGAAGCAGCACGCCGAGCGCACCGACGAGCTGTCCGAGGCGCGGCTGCGCCGCCAGGTGGGCGAATACGACGAGGACCGGTACGAGGAGGTGGCGGTCCGCTGCAAGGCGGCGCTCGGCGAGCTGACCAAGGCGATCGCCACCGCGGATCGCGACATCGAGCGCTACGAGGAGATCCTGCAGCAGATCGAGGGCGAGGCCGAGGAGGCGGAAGCCGAGGAGGAAGAGGTCATCGAGGAGCTGGCGCCGCTGGAGGAGGAGCCCGCGCCGGTGAAGGCGCGCGGCGCGCCGCCCGAGCCCGAGGTGCATGCGCCCAAGCCGAGGATCGCGCCGGTGGACGTGGACGAGCTGGCGTTCCTGCGCTCGATCACCGGCGAGGAGAAGGAGACCGGCGAGCCGGCCGCGCCGAAGGAGCCGCCGCCGCGGCGCGTGAGTCAGCCCGCCGTGCCGATCCCGGCCGCCGCGGCCGAGCCGGCGCCGCCGCCCCCGCCGCCGGCGAAGCCGGTTGCCGAGGCGCCGCCCCCGCCGCCGCCCCCCCCGCCGCCGGAGCCGAAGCCGGCCGAGGCGCCGAAGGCGAAGCGCGCCGCCGAGGGCGCCCGCGCGCCGGAGGAAGGCGGGTCGGAGACCCGCACCCTGGTCTGCAGCGAGTGCGGGACGAAAAATCTCCCGACGGAGTGGTACTGCGAGAAGTGCGGCGCCGAGCTGTCGGCGTTCTGAAGACTGGTCGAGAGTTGAGGGTTGAAAGTCGAAGGTGAAGCGAGAACCTCTACCTTCAACGTTCAACTCTCAACCTTCAACCATCGACTCACGCTGCAGGATTGACCTTCGTCAGCAGCTTGGCCAGCCTCGACTTCTTCCGCGCCGCGGCATTCGGGTGGATCTGACCCTTGCTCGCGCCGCGGTCGAGCGCGCGGACGGCGTCCTTCACCGACGCCGCAGTCGGCGTGGCGCGGGCCTTCTTCACGGCGGTCTTGATGGCCGAGCGCTGCGCCCGGTTCAGCAGGCTGTGCGTGCGGGCCTGACGCATCTTCTTCTTCGACGACTTGAGCTTGGGCACGACCCATCTCTCCCGTAGGCTGGACACGTCCGAATCGCGACGGCGAAGAGTAGCGGCGCCGCCGCGGCCCGTCAAGCGAAGTGCCAGTTTTGACAAGGGTTTGCGGGCGGATTAGGTTGCCTCTCCCCGCGACCGCCGAGCGACGACCGACCCCCGGTGACCGACTTCCTCCTCGTGCTTCCCGTGCTGCTGTTTTCGGTGGTCGCCCATGAGTACGCGCACGCCTGGACGGCGTATCGCCAGGGGGACCCCACGGCGCACATGCTCGGCCGCCTGACCCTGAATCCGCTGCCGCACATCGACCCGATGATGAGCGTGATCTTCCCGGCGATGCTGTTCTGGCTCTCCAGCCTCGCGGGGCACCCGTTCACCTTCGGCGCGGCCAAGCCGGTGCCCGTGAACCCGCGCAACTACCGCAACTACCGGCGCGGCGACCTGATCGTCTCGTCGGCGGGGATCGTCACGAACCTGGGGCTCGCGCTGGCGTGCGGGGCGGTGTTCGCCGGCCTCGGCGTCCTGGGCGCCGCGGCGCCGGGGGCGGTGCGCGAGCTCGCGATCCTGCAGCGGATGATGTTCTACGGGGTCTTCCTCAACTTCGTGCTGGCGGTGTTCAACCTCGTGCCGCTCCCGCCGCTCGACGGCTCGCACCTCTTCTACCACCTGCTGCCGCCGGCGCTGGGGGCGCGCTACCGCCAGGTCGGCCGCTTCGGCTTCCTGATCCTGCTGGTGACGTTCATGGTGCCGGGGCTCTCCCGGATCTGGGACGTGGTGCTGTGGCCGGCGGCGGCGGCGAGCGGGGCGGTGCTGTCGGTCGTGTTCGGCCTGGCGCTGCCCGGGGCGCTGCGGGGGCTGCTGTGAGCGGGGACGCCGGTTTCGTCGTCTCGCTGGAGCGGTACTCCGGCCCGCTCGACCTGCTGCTGTCGCTGATCCGGCGTGAAGAGATCGACATCTGGGACATACCGATCGCGCGCATCGCCGACCAGTTCCTGCAGGCGATCCACGCGCTGGGCCTCGACGAGGCGGCCGAGTACCTGGAAATGGCGGCGCGGCTCCTCAGGATCAAGGCGCAGATGCTGCTGCCGCGGCGCGGCGACGACGAGCCGTGGGAGGACCCGCGCCACGAGCTGGTGCGGCGGCTGCTGGAGTACCAGCAGATCCGCGAGGTGGTCGAATGGCTGACGGCCGCGGCGCGCAAGCGTGCGGAGCGGTACCCGCGGGGCTACATTCCCGCGCCGCCCGACCTGCCGCCGCCGCCGCCGGAGCTGGACCTGACGGAGCTGATGGAAGCGGTGGAGCGGGTGCTCGGGATGATGCTCGACCCGGTGATGTACCGGGTGATGCCGCGGCCGCTCGACGTGGAGGGGGCCACGCGGCGCATCACGGACCTGCTGGCGGAGCGGGAGCGGTTCGGGTGGCGCGAGCTGCTCGGGGAGCGCCCGACGATCGTGGACGTCCTTTCGGCCCTGGTGTCCCTGCTGGAGCTGGCGCGGCGCGGCACGCTGACGCTGGCGCAGCGCCAGGCCTTCACCCCGTTCGAAGTGTCCCGTGGACCAACGTACCAGGCTGCTTGAAGCCGCGCTGTTCGCCGCGCCGCGCCCGCTCGCCCTCGACGAGCTGACGCCGCTCGACCCCGACGCCACGGAGGACGACTGGCGCCGGGCGCTGGGCGAGCTGCGGGACCACTACGAGGCCGAGGGGCACGGGGTGGAGCTGGTCGAGGTGGCGCACGGCTGGCAGATCACCAGCCTCCCCATGTTCGCCGAGGCGATCGAGCGCGCGGCGTTCGCGGCGCGGCCCGCGCGGCTGTCGGCGGCGGCGCTCGAGGTGCTGGCCATCGTGGCGTACCGGCAGCCGGTGGGGCGCGCGGAGATCGAGGAGATCCGCGGCGTCTCGTGCGGCGGGGTGCTGCGGATGCTCCAGGAGCGGAGCCTGCTCGAGGTGGCGGGCCGCTCCGAGGGCCTGGGGCGCCCGATCCTCTACGCGACGACGCCGCAGTTCCTGGAGCTGATGGGGCTCGCGGACCTGTCGGACCTGCCGCGCACCGAGGAGCTGGCCGTGGCGCTGCGGCCGCCGGCGCCGGACACCGAGCCCGCGCGGTGAGCAGCGTCCGCCTCGCGCGCTTCCTCGCGCGGGCGGGCGTGACGTCGCGCCGCGGCGCGGCGGAGCTGGTGGCCTCGGGGCGCGTGGCGATCAACGGCGCGCCGCCCCGCGGTCCCGGCGACCCGGTGGACCCGGCGGCGGACCGGGTCACGCTCGACGGCCGGCCCTTGGAGGTGGCCGAGCTGCTGTGGCTCGCGCTGCACAAGCCGCCCGGCTACGTCACCTCCAGGTGCGGAACCCCCCGCCACAAGAGCATATTCGTGCTCGTGCCGGAGGTGCCGGCGGCGGCGGTGTCGGTCGGGCGGCTCGACGTCTATTCCGAGGGGCTGCTGCTGCTGACGACCGACGGCGAGGCGGCGCACCGGCTGATGCATCCCCGCTGGCAGGTGCCGCGGACGTACCGGGTGGCGGTGACGGGGCAGTTGGGGACGGCGGAGCAGGCGGCGCTGGCACGGGGTGTGCCCATCGAAGAGGGGCGCCCGGTGCGGCCCACGCGGTGGCGGTATCGCGCCGGCGCGCGGGGCGGGGAGCTGGAGCTGGAGCTGCGCGAGGGGCGCTCGCGCGTGGTGCGACGCATGGCGGCCGCGCTGGGACTCGGCGTGCGGCGGCTCACGCGGACGGCCTACGGCCCGGTGGCGCTCGGCGCCCTGGAGCCCGGGGCCTCGCGGCGGCTGGACGAGCGGGAGATGCGCGCACTGTACGCGGCGATCGAGATGGCGTCACCCATTCTTTCCCGATAGGCGACGGTGGCTATGGAGCTGCAAGGCACGACCATCATGATTCTCGGCGGGAGCGGGCTGGTGGGCCACGCGGTGGCGCGCCGGCTGCTCGAGCGCCGCCCCACGTCCATCGTCGTCGTCGCGCTCACCGAGCGGGAGACCTCGCTGGCGGCGGCCGCGCTCGCCCCGTTCGCGGGGCCCACGGCGATCGTGACCGAACACGGCAACGTGTACCTGCCGGCGACGCTGGCCCGGAGCGACCGGGCGACGCTCACCGACTCGGCCGCGAACCGGCGGCTGCTGATCGACGACGTGTACGGCGACCTCACCGAGGAGACGATCGCCCGCAGCCACCTCGTGCAGCTGCTGACGCGCTACAAGCCGGCGGTGGTGGTGGACTGCATCAACACGGCGACCGCGTTCGCCTACCAGGACGTGTACCGCTCGGCGCGGGCGCTGCACGCGCTCGCGAGCGCCGGGAGCGTGGACCTGGCGGCGGTGGAGAAGCACCTGCTGACCGAGCCGATGCCGCAGCTCACGCGCCACGTGCAGATCCTGATGGAGGGCATGCGCCGCGCGGGGACGCGGGCGTACCTCAAGATCGGCACCAGCGGCACGGGCGGCATGGGGTTCAACATCCCCTACACGCACTCCGAGGAGCGGCCCTCGCGCACGCTGATGACCAAGTCGGCGGTGGCCGGGGCCCACACGCTGCTGCTGTTCCTGCTCGGCCGCACGCCCGAGGCGCCGGCCACGCTGGAGATCAAGCCGACGGCGGCGATCGGCTGGCGCGAGATCGCCTGCGGGCCGGTGCGCCGCGCGGGCAACCCCATCGCGTTGTACGACTGCCCCAAGCCGGTGCCGCTCGCCAAGGCGTTCGGCGCGGGCGCCGGCGGCTGGGCGCCGCTCAACAAGCCGCTGGAGTCGGCGTTCATCGACATGGGGGAGAACGGGCTGTTCTCCTTCGAGGAGTTCGCGACGATCACGGCGCTGGGGCAGATGGAGTTCATCACGCCCGAGGAGGTCGCCGACCACGTCGTGATGGAGCTGGAGGGCCGCCCGTCGGGCCGCGACATCATCGCGGCGATGGACGCCTCCACCGACGGACCCACGTATCGCGCCGGCATCCTGCGCGAGGCGGCGATGAAGCGCCTCGCCGACCTGACGGCGAAGCACCACGTGCCCTCGGTGGCGTTCGAGATGCTGGGGCCGCCGCGGCTCAGCAAGCTGCTGTTCGAGGCGCACCTGCTGGCGCAGCTCACGCCGAGCGTCGCGGAGCTGGCGGCGTCGGACGCGACGCAGGTGGGGCGCGAGGCGCAGGCGCTGCTGGACCACGACGCCGGGCTGCGCGCGGAGATCGTTTCGGTGGGCATCCCGATCCTGTGCCAGGACGGCGCGACGCTGTACCGGGGCGCGAACGTGGTCGTGCCGCCCGCCGACGGCGACCCGCTGGCGGCGGCGCCGCGCGGCTGGGTGGACCTGCGGCCGGCGAACCTGGCGCTGTGGATCGAGCGCGCGAAGAAGATCGTGGCGGAGGCGGACGGGCGTCGGTCGGCGCCCCCGGGCTCGGGGAGCGACGAGGAGTGGTTCGGCGTCAACCCCGCCGAGCCGATCGCGCCGTGGCGCCTGGCCACCTGGATCTTCCGGCACGAGGACAAGGGCGAGCGCATCAAGCGGTGAGAGGCGCGGGTCAGTCCTGATGCCGTCACGCCGGATCGCCATCCTTCCCGACGCCGTCGCCAACCGCATCGCGGCGGGCGAGGTGGTCGAGCGCCCGTCCTCCGTGCTCAAGGAGCTGCTCGAGAACGCGCTCGACGCGAAGGCCGGCGCGGTGGCGATCGCCATCGAGGCCGGCGGCAAGACGCTGATCCGCATCGCCGACGACGGCGAGGGCATGGGGCGCGAGGACGCGCTGCTCGCGCTCGACCGGCACGCCACCAGCAAGATCCGCTCGGCCGACGATCTCGTGGGCATCGGCACCTTCGGGTTCCGGGGCGAGGCGCTGCCCTCGATCGCGGCGGTGAGCCGCTTCGAGCTGGAGACGGCGCCCGCGGGCGGGGAGGCGGATCCGGGCACGCGCCTCGCCGCCACCGGCGGGCTGGTCTCCACCGTCGAGGACGCGGTGCGGCAGCCGGGCACGACCGTGACCGTGCGCGCGCTGTTCTTCAACACCCCCGCCCGCCGGAAATTCCTGCGCTCGGCCCGCAGCGAGACGCGGGCGTGCGTCGAGACCGTGACGGCGCTCGCGCTGTGCCTCCCCAAGCTCGGCGTGGCGATGCTGTCCGACGGCAAGCAGGTGATCGAGGCGCTGCCGGCGGCGTCGCTGGCCGAGCGGGTGGCGCAGGTGCTGGGGCAGGGCTTCGCCGCGACGCTGCTGCCGGTCGAGCATCGAGGCGGGGGCGGTGCGGATCACCGGCCTCGCGCAGCGGCCCGCGGAGGCGTCGCCCACGGGCCGCGCGGCGTACCTGTTCGTGAACGGGCGCCCGATCCGCGACCACTTCCTGGTGCGCGCGGCGGAGCGCGGCTACCGCGCCACCGTGCCGGCCGGGAGCCGGCCGAGCGTGATCCTGGCGCTCGAGGTCCCGCCGGGCGACGTCGACGTCAACGTGCACCCGGCCAAGCTCGAGGTCCGCTTCCGCGACCGCTACGCGCTCGAGGCCGCTGTCGAGGAAGCGGTGCACCGCGCGCTCGGCGACCTGGCGAGCGCGGCGCCCATCGGCGCCGGCCGCATGCCGTGGGAGCACGCCGCGGTCCCCGGCGGCCGCACGGGCTCGACGGGCGCCGCGGGCGCCGCGGCGCCCCACGCCCCGGTGGCGCCCGGGGACCTGTTCGCCGCAGAAGCCGAGGAAGAGGGCGATGCGGCGCTGCTGGATTCGGACGAGCTGGACGTGGCCGTGGAGTCCGACGTGCTCGAGGTGCGGCCCGAGGAGGGCGTCGGCCGGCGGGTGCGGATCCTCGGCCAGGCGCACCAGGCGTACATCCTGGTGGAGGCGCCCGACGCGCTGCTGATCCTGGACCAGCACTCCGCGCACGAGCGGGTGCTGTTCGAGCGCACGATCAAGAGGCTGGAGGGCACGGAGGCACAGGGGCACGGGAGCACGGAGGCGGTGTCGCAAAAGCTGCTGTTCCCGCTGACGCTGAACTTCACCCCGGCGGAGCTGGACGCGATCGAGGCGCACGGGGAGCTGCTGGCGAAGCTCGGCTACGAGCTGGAGCCGTTCGGCGGGAACAGCGTGGCGGTACAGGCGGTGCCGGCGCCGCACGCGCGGTTCGACGCGGGCAAGTGCCTCAAGGACGTGGTATCGGACCTCGCCGGCGGGCGGTTCGGAGGGCTGGCCAACCCGCTGGAGCGGTTCGCCTCGACCTTCGCGTGCCGCGCGGCGATCAAGGCGGGGCAGGCGCTGACCGACCAGGAGATGCGCGAGCTGGTGGACCGGCTGTTCGCGACCGAGCTGCCGGCGCACGACGTGCACGGCCGGCCGACCATCGTGCAGCTCCCGCTCGTCGAGCTGGAGCGCCGCTTCGGGCGCCGCTAGTGTCGCGGCCGCCGGTCCGGGGGTCTCCGGCGTGACCCGCGTCCTCGTCCTCACCGGCCCGACCGGCGTCGGGAAGACGCGGGTGGCGGCCGCGCTCGCGGCCCGGACCGCGATCGAGATCGTCTCGGCCGACTCGCGCCAGCTCTACCGCTACCTCAACATCGGCACCGCCAAGCCGACGCCGGCCGAGCGCGCGGCGGTGCCGTACCACGGGCTCGACCTCGTGCCGCCGACGGAGCGCTACTCCGCCGGCCGGTTCGCGCGCGAGGCGCGGGAGCTGGATCGCGGCCATCGCCGCGCGCGGCCGCCTGCCGGTCGTGGTCGGCGGCACTGGGCTTCTACCTGCGGGCGCTGTTCGAGGGGCTGTTCGTGGAGCCGCGCGCTCGATCCGGAGCGGCGCGCGCGGCTCGCGGGCGCTGGCGGCCCTCGCCCGTGGAAGGGCCGCGCGGAGCTGGTCCGCTGGGCGGCGCGGCTCGACGCCGGTCTCGTCGCGCCCCGGCGGCGGCAGCGGCGGCAGCGCAGCGCGCGGCGCGCGCGGTGGAAGTGGCGCTGCTCTCGGGCCGCCCGCTCTCGGCGCTGCAGGCCGCGGCGCCGCCGGCGCCGACCGGCCTCGCGCCCTGGTACGCGGTGCTGACGCTGCCCCGGCGAGCTGCTCGCGGCGCGGATCGCCGAGCGCGCGCGGCGATGCTGGAGGCGGGGCTGGTGGACGAGGTGCGGCGGCTGCTCGCGGCGGGCGTCGCCGAAGGACGCGCCGGGGCTCGACGCGGTCGGCTACCGCGAGGTGGTGGCGCATGCTGGACGGGCGCGCTCGCCGAGGCGGACCTGGCCGAGGCGATCGCCGCGGCGACGCGGCAGTACGCCAAGCGACAGGAGACGTGGTTCCGCCACCAGCTGCGCGGGCCCGGTGGCGCGGCTCGACGCGGTCGCGCGAGCCGGGGGCGCTGGCGCGAGAGGTGCTGGCCGGCTATCGTGCGGCGGCGACGCTGACCCATGCGCATCGGCATCGTCTGTTACCCGACCTACGGCGGCTCCGGCGCCGTCGCGACCGAGCTGGGCCTCGCGCTCGCCCAGCGCGGCCACGAGGTGCACTTCGTCTCGTACGCGCAGCCGTTCCGGCTCAAGGGCTTCAACGAGCGGGTCACCTTCCACGAGGTGAAGATCGGCGCGTACCCGCTGTTCGAGCACCCGCCGTACTCGCTCGCCCTCGCGGTCATGCTGCACGAGGTCGCGGTCAAGGAGCAGCTCGACGTCATCCACGCGCACTACGCCATCCCGCACGCGATGAGCGCGATCGAGGCGAAGCAGCTGCTGGGCGGCAAGCAGACCGTCGCGGTCGTGACGACGCTGCACGGCACCGACATCACCCTGGTGGGGCAGGACCCGAGCTACCACACGATCACCAAGTACTCGATCGAGCACTCCGACGCGGTCACCGCGGTCTCCGCGTACCTGCGGGACGAGACGTACCGCGCCTTCGGCTGCACGACGTGCGAGATCGAGGTGATCCCGAACTTCGTGGACCTGGAGGAGTTCCATCCGCGCGAGCCGGGCACCTGCGGCCATGGCGCGGCCGAGAAGACGCTGATGCACATCTCGAACATGCGGCCGGTGAAGCGGCTGCAGGACGTGGTGCGGATCTTCGCCAAGGTGCGGCGAGCGGATCCCGTCGCGGCTGGTGCTGGTGGGCGACGGACCCGAGCGCCCGTGGCCGAGCGCGAGGTCGAGGCGCTGGGCGTGGGCAAGTACGTGCGGTTCCTCGGCAAGGTGGAGGACGTGGCGCAGGTGCTGCGCTGGGCCGACCTGTACCTGCTGCCCAGCGACGTCGAGTCGTTCGGCCTCTCGGCGCTGGAGGCGCTGGCGACCGGCGTGCCGGTCGTGGGCACGCAGCACCGGCGGCCTGCCCGAGGTGGTGGAGCACGGGGTGTCCGGCTGCCTCGGCGCCGCCCGGCGACGTGGACGCGATGGCGGCGGGCGCGGTCGAGCTGCTCGGCGACGCCAAGCGGTGGCAGGCGGCGTCGGCGGCGGCGCGCGAGCGCGCGAAGCTCTTCGCCACGGAGCGCGTGGTGCCGCAGTACGAGGCGCTGTATGAGTCCGTCGTCGGAACCTGAGGGCAGCCCGGTGACAACCGGGGCCCCGGTGGAGCCCGGCGGGCACGGGGGCACGGGGGCACAGGGGCACGGGGCCTTGTCGCCGCTGGCGCCGGGGCCGCTGTCCATCGTGCGGCCGCGCAACCTCGTGATCGCCGTGGCGGGCGTCGCGGTCGGCGGCGTCCTCGCGCTCGGGCGCTTCGCCTTCCCGGCCGCGCTCCTGTGGGCGATGGCCAGCGCGCTGGGCCTCGGCGCGGCGGGGAACGCCGCCAACGACCTCTTCGATGTCGAGGCCGACCGCATCAACCGGCCGCTGCGGCCGCTGGTGACCGGCGCCATCTCGCGACGGCTCGCGATGGTGCTGGCGGGCGTGGCCGGCGGCCTCGGGCTGTTCGCGGCGTGGTGGGTGAGCCGCACGCTGTTCGTGCTCGCGCTGGCGGCGCTCGTGGTGATGCTGTTCTACTCGCCGCTCCTCAAGTCGCACGGCCTGCTCGGCAACCTCGCCGTCGCGTTCGTGGCCAGCATGCCGCTGATCTACGGCGCGACCGCGGCGGGCGACTGGCGCGCCGGACTCGCGCCCGCGGTGCTGGCCGGGCTGCTGCACCTGGCGCGCGAGATGGTCAAGGACCTCGAGGACGTGCCGGGCGACCTCGCCGTGGGCCGGCGGACGGTGCCGATCGCCTGGGGCCTCGACGCCGGCTTCACGGCCGCGGCGGTGACGCTGTTCGTGTTCGTGCCCGCTTCGCTGCTGCCGTGGGCCGCCGGGTGGTACGGCTGGCGCTACGGGGTGCTGGTGCTGGCGCTCGACGCCGGCGTGCTGGTGCTGCTCGGCCGCCTGCTCGATCGCCGGCTCGACGGCGTCCGCGCCGCCCTCAAGGCGGCGATGCTGGTGGGCCTCGTCGCGTTGCTGTGGGACCGGGTCTGAGCGGCGGCCACGGGCGCTGTTGCCGGCCGCCCGCTCTCGGTGCCCCACGGGACCGGGGGGCCATCCCCCGCTGCGCGGGGACCCCGCCGTCCCCGGTCCCATGGGGCCCCTCGACGGGCGGCCGGTCGGCATCCGGCGCCACCGCTCGACGGGCGGCCGGTCGGGCCACGGACCAGCGCTCCCTCTTCCCGGGAACCTGAGTGAACACCTTCGTGCTGAGCACGCTCCTCGGCGTGATCGAGGGCGTGACGGAGTTCCTGCCCGTCAGCTCGACCGCGCACCTCCGGATCACCGAGGCCCTGGTGGGCGTGGACCTCGGCAACGGCTACTGGAAGATGTTCACCATCGTCATCCAGCTCGGCGCGATCCTGTGCCTGCCGATCTACTTCCGGCACGCGGATCGCGGCGTTCTGGCGCCAGCTTCGTGCGGGCGGGCCGCGAGGGCGCCGGTGGGCCACGCACCCGCTCACCCTGACGCTGGTGGCGTTCGTGGTCACGGCGGTGCCGTCGCTGCTGCTGATCAAGGTGATCGGGAAGCACCTGGAGAGCCTGGTGGTGATGGGCTGGTCGCTGGTCGTCGGCGGCGTGGTGATGTGGGTCGTGGACGCGCTGTACGCGCGGCAGCGGCTGCGCACACGCACGGAGGACATGGAGCAGATGGGCGTCGGGCAGGCGGTGTGGATCGGGCTGTGCCAGATCACGTCGGCCGTCTTTCCGGGCGTGTCGCGTTCGATGTCCACGATCGCGGGCGGCCAGCTCGCCGGGATGACCCGCGCGTCGGCGCTCGAGTTCTCCTTCTTCCTCTCGATGCCGACGATGGTCGCGGCCACCGGCTACGACCTGGTCAAGACGCTGTGGCGCGCGCAGTCGAGCCCGCTCGGCGCGGTCGAGATGCCGGCGCACGGCTGGGTGCTGCTGGCGATCGGCTTCCTCGTGTCGTTCGTGGTGGCGTACGGCGTGGTGGCGTGGTTCATGAGCTGGGTGCGGCGCGGCGGCTTCGTGCCGTTCGCGGTGTACCGGCTCATCGCCGGCGCCGGCGTGCTGATCTTCCTGGCCGGCGCGCGCTGAGGGATCTGGCGCGGCCGGTGACGCCATCCTCGTCGGCGCGCGGGATCGGACGGCGGTGACGCCCTACCTCTACGACGGCCTCGATGCCGAGGCGCTGCGGCGGCTGACCGGCGCGCCGCGGGTGGAGCTGCGCACCAGCATCGGCTCGGTGCTCGACCTGGCGCACGAGCTGGCGGCGACAAACGCGCCGTCGGGGCTGCTGGTCCTGGCCGACGAGCAGACGGCGGGACGGGGGCGGCAGGGGCGGGCATGGCATTCGCCGGCGGGCGCCGGGCTGTGGGTGGCGGCGCTGCTCCGGCCGGCGGCGCGGCCGTTCGGCGGCGCGCTGGCGATTCGTGTCGGTCTGGCGGTGGTGGAGGCGGTGGCGGAGGTGGCGCCCCGCGCGGCGCCGCGCCTCAAGTGGCCGAACGACCTGGTCG
This sequence comes from uncultured Gemmatimonadales bacterium, assembly GCA_963806755.1. Taxonomy (GTDB): domain Bacteria; phylum Gemmatimonadota; class Gemmatimonadetes; order Gemmatimonadales; family JACORV01; genus Fen-1245. Next base: position 6,072 of record CAWDZR010000022.1, on the reverse strand, counting down.
TGGCGGGCCGCAAGGCGGGGGGCGTGCTGTGCGAGGCGCGGTGGTCGGGCGAGCGACAGGGCTGGGTGGCGATCGGCGTGGGGATCAACGTGCGGGGCCCGGTGGCGGCCGAAGTGCGGGACACGGCCGTGGCGCTGGCGGACGTGGCGCCCGACGCCGCGCGGGTGCCGCTGCTGGCGGCGCTCGCGCCGCGGCTGCGCGCGCTGGGTGAGCGGCCGGGCGCGCTCGACGACGCGGAGCGCGCGGCCTTCGCGCGGCTCCAATTCGCGGCGGGGGCGGCCGCGGAGCGAGGCGCGCGGGAGCAAGCTGCGACCGACCGCGAGAGCGAGCGGGGGGCCTCCGTGGCCATCGGTGTGGACGGCGACGGCGCGCTGCTGCTGGCCCGCCCCGACGGCTCGCTTGACCGGAGGGTCATCCCGGCCTAGGCTATGCCCGGCAGAGGAAGAGTCGTCGGAAGCGAGAGTGCGGAGCAGCCGCGAGACGCCGAGTCGCGAGCGGTTGCGAGCGATGAGAATGCGGAAGACGGATCGCCACGCACCGCTTCGGCAAACCGCCAACCGCGAACGGCCAACGTCCTTAACCTCTAATCCCTAACCCCTAGTCCCAGGCATCTACATGCCCCCCATGCTTCTCGCCCTCGACATCGGCAACACCGAAATCACCGTCGGCCTGTTCGCCGGCGAGGAGATGGAGCGGAGCTGGCGGCTGACGACGCACCCCGAGCAGACGCCCGACGAGTGGGCGGTGGTGATCCGCGCGCTGTTCGACCAGGCGGGGCTCGACATCACGCGGGTGACGGCCACGATCCTCGCCTCGGTGGTGCCGAGCGCGACCGACGCGATCGCGGACGCGCTGCTGATCGCGACCGGCACGACGCCGACGATGATCTGCGCCCGAGTCGCCGCTCCCGATCGTGCTCGACGTGGACGAGCCGCACACGGTGGGCGCCGACCGGGTGGTGAACACGGTGGCCGCGATGCACCTGTTCCGCGTGGACGTGATCGTGGTGGACTTCGGCACGGCCACCACGCTCGACTGCATCACGCGAGGACGGCGCACTTCCTGGGCGGCATCATCGCGCCCGGGCTCCGGACGAGCGGCGAGAACCTGATCCGGCGCACGGCCAAGCTGCGGCCGACCGAGCTGGTGCCGCCGCCGCACGCGATGGGGAAGCGCACCGAGGACTGCATCCGCGCGGGCCTGGTCTACGGCGCGGCCGACGCGGTGGACGGCCTGGTGCGGCGGCTCAAGGCCGAGTGGCCGACGAGCGACGTGCCGAAGGTGATCGCGACCGGCGGGCTACGCGTCGCTGGTGGCGAAGTACTCGACGCGAGATCGAGGAAGTGCATCCCGACCTCACGCTGCGCGGCCTCCAGATCGCGCACCGGCTCGCTGGCCGGGCCGACGGCGCTGTGCAGCGCGGCGTGCGGCGCCGGCGGCCGACGCGCGCCGGCGCAACCTGTGGCGGCGGGTCGGCTACCGGCTGCTGCCGGGCGACGGCTTCTCCTACGTGCTGCACCTCAGGCCCGCCGAGTGGCCGATCATGGCGGCGCACACGGTGCTGGGCTTCATCCTCGCCGTCGGGCTGATGCCGTTCGCTCCACGGCGCGATGGTCGGGACGGGGCTCGCGGCGCGCTGGTGATCTGGGTCGTGTGCCTCAACGGCGGCACGCTGGCGCTGAACAGCGTGTTCGACCAGGACGAGGGCGACATCGGCTACCTCCGGGCGCCGCCGCGCGCCGCCGCGGCACCTGGCCGGCGTTCTCCCTCGGCCTGCTGGCGCTGGGGCATGGGGCTCGCGTTCACGCTGCCGTCGGGCTACGCGCTCGTGTACGCCGCGTGCCTGGTGATGAGCCTGGCGTACTCCGTGCCGCCGTTCCGCTTCAAGGCGGTGGCGGGCGTGGACTGGGTGATCAACATGTGGGGCTTCGGCACCTTCACGCCGTACGCCGGGTGGGCGGCGACGGGGCGGCCGCTCGACCTGATGCACGGCCTGGTGATGCTCGCCTTCTGTCCGCTGTTCGCGTCGCTGTATCCGCTGACGCAGATCTACCAGTTCGAGGAGGACGAGGCGCGCGGCGACCGCACGCTGGCGCTGATCCTCGGGCTCAAGTGCGAGCCTGGTGGTGGCGATCGCGGCGATGGCGGCGGCGTTCGTCATCTTCTTCGTCGCGGCGGACCTGCGCTACGCGGACGCGCTGCAGTGGCTCGGCCTCTTGGTCGCGCTGGCGGACGTGGCTGTGGGTGCTGGTGCCGTGGTACCGGCAGCGCGACGCGATGACGCCGGCGCAGCACCAGCGCGCGCTTCTACGGTGCGCTGGGCGCCTGGGCCGTGACCGACGTGGCGGTGCTGCTGGCCTTCGCGATCTGAGGGTCCGGGTCGCGATCGGGCATTGACTGCGCGCGCTACTCGCGTGGTGGCGGGCCGCCTGATCTGGCCGCCGGCCGACGGTTCGATTTCCGGACACGCTCCATCGTGCTCTTCTTCCGGCAGGCCGCCTTCCGCTCGCCCTCCTTCCTTGCCTCTTTTTCGCCCAGAGGGCTTCCGCTCGCTCGATCGCCCCCACGCCGTCGAAACGCCGGCATCCGCGTAGAAACGGTTGCCGCCGGTGGCCCGGGCCGCCGCAGCGTTGGCGGGTGAGCGAACCCGAGCCTGCCCCGATCCTCTCCGAGCGTGCGCTCCGGTACGTTCGGCGGGTGCCGTCCGATCCCTGCAGGTCGCCGGCTCCGACGCCGCCCATTTCACGGCGCTCGCCCGCCGGCCCTCTCGACATTCCGCTGCCCATGGCGCCTCGTGGCCGCCCGCCCGCGGGACCTCTCGACCCTTCGCTACCCAGCACGTCTCGTGGCCGCGCGCCCGCGGCGGCCCAGGCCCCCGCGTCCCCGGCGCCACCCCCGAGGGCCGGCCCACCCAAGCTCCTCACCCGCCTGCGGCGTGCAATCCGTCTGCATCACTACTCGCCCCGCACCGAGGCGGCCTACGTCAACTGGGTTCGCCGGTTCGTCCGCTTCCACGGAACGCGGGATCCGGCGCTCATGGGCGAGGCCGAGATGTCGGCGTTCCTGAGCCACCTGGCCACGCGTGAGCACGTGAGCGCGTCCACCCAGAATCAGGCGCTGGGGGCGCTGCTGTTTCTCTACAAGGAGGTGCTCGGCCGGCGACCGGCTTGGCTCGACGGCGTCGTGCACGCCAAGGAGTCGGCGCGGCTGCCCGTGGTCCTGACGCCGGACGAGGTGCGGGCGGTGCTCGCCCATCTCGAGGGGGTGTATTGGCTCACCGCGATGTTGATGTATGGAGCCGGCCTCAGGCTGCTCGAGGTGCTGCGCCTGCGGGTCAAGGACGTGGACTTCGGCCGGCGCGAGATCCGCTTGCGGGCGGGGAAGGGCGGCAAGGACCGGGTGACGGTGCTGCCCGACGTGGTGCAGGAGCCGCTCCGGACCCACCTGGCGGTGGTTCAGCGGGTACACCAGAAGGAGCTGGCTGCCGGGGCGGGAGCGGTGCCGCTGCCCGGGGCGCTGGACCGCAAGCTGCCTGGGGCGGCGAGGGACTGGGCGTGGCAGTGGGTGTTCCCGGCCGGGCGGCACTACCGCGATTCGGAGACGCGCGAGCTGCGGCGACATCACCTGGTGCCTTCGACCGTCCAGCGGGCCTTTCATGCCGCCGTGTTGGCGAGCGGGATTCCGAAGCGGGCGACGTGTCACACGCTCCGCCATTCGTTCGCCACCCATTTGCTCGAGGGTGGGGCGGACATTCGGACGGTGCAGGAGCTTCTGGGTCATTCCGACGTGCGGACGACGATGATCTACACTCATGTCCTGAACCGGGGTGGCTTGGGGGTGCGGAGCCCGGCCGACAGCTTCCGGATGGAGCCCTCGACCAGGCGGTAGGGTGCCAGTTGCCGGTCTGGGCCGGCTGCCCCGAGGCCGTGCAAACGCTGCAAGGCGCCACCCTAACGCCTCCCTAACGCTTGCATCTTAAACTGCAAACTTCGCAGTGTTTGCCGCGTGGCCCTTATGCGGCACTGCGACCCAAGTTGGCTTCGGGTGGGGGCTTGCGAGGGTGCGGTTCCATGGCACCCTGCTTCTTACACTGCGTGCCCCGCACATGGATTCCGGGGCTAGTTGGCGTAGTATCTCTGTCCAATTGATGTTAGGCCGATAAGCACGGCGTTAACCGGGAAGCATCGGATGCTGGGGCAGGGCCGCGCGGCGCCGGCGGTGCTCAGAGCGGTTTGGTGAGCGCGTCTCTGCGTCCGCTGCTAGGCCAAACATCGAGTTCGGAACGGAAGACCGGGTGGCCGGTGCTCCAGATCCCGCCCCGAACGGGCGCGCCGCGCGGCGGCCTCGGCAGAGCAGACTGATAGGGTTGCCCGGGTGGCGACCCAGCCGAAGTTGGGCCGGCGTGCATCGAGTCGGCCACGCGGCTGGGTGCGGCAGGAGCGGACCTGGGTGGCCAGCGGAGCGTCCGGGCGCTTGAAGAGGTGAACTCCCTGTCGCTTCACGGCCTAACCAGCGCCTGCAGCGGGCGGGCACGGCCGCGTGACGCCCGCCTAACGCTCCGTGGTTAGGCTGGTTGGTGGTGGATGGCGGGGCCCGCGGCCGGCCCGCCGCTGAGGCGCGATTCGTTAGGCGGCGTCCGGGCGGAGCGGCCCGCTCAGAGGTTGAGCAGGTAGACCGGCGCCAGGGCGGCGAGTGCCGCCAGCAGCTGCAGCGCCAGTACCTGGGCCGCTCGTCGGGGGCTCTGTGGCAGCCATGTGATCGCAAAGAACGCGATGATCGGCACCTGCGCCGCGATCAGCAACTGAAAGAGATGGGCGGCGGATCCTTCATTAGCCTCGCGGGCGGAGCCGAACATCGCGACGTGGCCAAGCACGACGGCGAGGGCCGCCACCGACATTAAGACGGGAAGGAAGGCGCTTGGCCGCTTGATGAGCGTGGGAGATGGCATCCGGGGGCCTCGAAGTTGAATCGTGATCTACCGCGGACGTCGCGGCGGTTCCGTTGACCAAGTACTTTGTAGTGTAAAGTACATGGCTTCCAGCCGCAAGGCGGCTCCGCGGAACAACGTGGCCCAACTGCCCCTTGGTTGCCACATTGCCCAATCCGCCGACGTGGCACCGGCCGGGCCACCCACTTGTGCAATCCGCTCGACGATGTGGACATTGCTCACCAGTTCCTCGCCCTCCCAGACCATCACGGTCCAGTCCGCCTCGGCCCACTTGGTACCGATCTGATAAGCATACAGCGAACTGGTTACCACGCACTCGGTACGCGCCTTTTCAAAGGCGCTCATTTCACGGGCGGCCTTCGTCTCGATCCGCACGGCAACGCTCCTGCCATCTTTGATATTTTAGATAAGATTGCCCGATTTTATCACAGTTATATTACCCCTTCGCCAGCGACAGGAACACGTCCTCCAGCGTCGGCTCGCCGCGCTCCACCGCCAGCAAGCGCGGACCCTTCGCCTGTACCGCACCCTTGAGCGCTTCCGCCCCCAGGCCGGCGCGGGCGATGACGCGGCAGGTGGTCGCCCGCCAGCCCAACGCGCAGCACCCCATCTGCCTGCGTGAGCGCGGCCAGCGCGGCCTCCAAGCGGTTCGGCGTACACTTCCCACACATCGCCGGGGATGACGCTGGACTTCAAATTCGGCAGGCGTATCCATCGCCAGCAGTTTGCCGTCGCGCATGATGCCCACCCGTCCGCAGTATTCGGCCTCGTCCATGTAATGCGTGGTGACCAGCATCGTCACGCCGCCCTGCGCCAGTTCATAGATCAGATCCCAGAAAGCGCGGCGGGCGGTCGGGTCCACGCCGGAGGTGGGTTCGTCGAGGAACAGCAGTTTCGGCCTGTGGACCAGCGCAATCCCCAGCGCCAGTCGCTGCCTCCAGCCCGCCGACAGTTCACGCGCCATGTCGCGTTCGTGGCCGGTCAGCCCCACCAGGGCCAGGGTCTCGTCCACCTGTTTCCGGTCGCGCAGGCCGTAGACGCCGCCGTAGAACGTCAGGTTTTCCAGCACGGTCAGGTCATCGTACAGGGCGAACTTCTGCGACATGTACCCAACGTGGGCGCGG
>CAWDZR010000021.1:0-15716 GCA_963806755.1 uncultured Gemmatimonadales bacterium | reverse complement strand
TATGTCCTGGTCTACTGGTTCGTTACGTATTGCTCGGGGAGCCCCGGCTACATGGCGCCGGAGCAGATGGCCGCCCGCGAGGTCGGGCCCGCCGCCGACGTGTTCGCGGTCGCGCTGGTCCTGTACGAATCGCTCACCGGGCGCGCCTGGTCGTTCGCGGCCGATCCCGCCCTCGGCGACTGGACCGGTGTGCCCCTCCCGTTCGTGCAGCCGCTGCGTCGCGCCCTCGCCTGGAATCCCGAGGACCGCTACCCGGGCGCCGCGCAGTTCCGCGCGGCACTGGCAGCGCCGGAGCGTGCGGCCCGCCGCCGCACGCTGCGCTGGGGGGCCGCGGCGGTGGCGGTCGCCGCCCTGGCCGGTGTGTTCGCCCGCGGCTCGTGGGTCGCGCGCCATCCGGCGCCGACGATGCTGCCCATCTACCTGCCGCGGTTCGCCGTGGAGCCTCCCGCTCCGCCGTGGCTCGCCGACTCGCTCCCCGCGGCCCTGCTGCGGGATCTGCGCGAGGCTCCCGACCTCGCGCCGGAGGCCATCGCCGGCGCGGCGTCCAACCTGCGCCCCGGCTTGACGCTCCGGGGCGGCGCGGCCCTGCGCCGGGACGGACGCTTGGAGCTGACGCTGCGCTCCGATGCCACGCCGGGGGGACCCGCCCCCATCGAGCTGACGCTGTCCGGCCCGCCCGCCGACTGGGAGCGGCTCGCCGATTCCCTCGCGTACGGCCTGCTGCTCGACCTCTGGAGCGGCGAGGGCGGCCATCTCGCCGCCGACCTGCCGCTGCGCGCGCTGCCGCACACGCGCGAGGGCGTCGTCGCCTGGACCCGCGCCGAGCGCATGTTCGCCCACGCGCAGTGGCTGGCCGCCTGGGCCGAGTACCGCAACGCCATCGCGGTGGATTCCACCTGCCTGCTGTGCCGGGTGAGGTTGACGGACGTGTCGCGCTGGGTGGACCGGGACCAGGATACGGCGTCCATCGCCCGCTACCGGCATGCCCTCGGCGCGTTCCCTCCCCACTACCGGCGGCTGATCGAAACCAGCTTCGCGCCGCCCGGCAAGCGATTCGCGATGGAGGCCGACGTCACTGACCGGTACCGCGACTTCGGCCTCGCCTGGTTCATCGAGGCCGACGACATCTTCCACCGCGGACCGTTCGAGGGGTACTCCCGCGCGGACGCGTACGGCGCGATGCGGCACGCCACGGTCGTCTGGCCGGACTTCGCGCCGGCGTGGGAGCACCTGGCCTGGATCGCGATCACCCTCGGGGACGCGGCCACGGCCCGCACCGCGTTCGACCGGCTGCGCGGGCTCTACACCGGCGACGACGCCTTCGAGCAGTCCATTCGCACGCTCCTCGACGTGGCGTACCGCTGCCGGTTCGCGCCGCCGCGCGAGGCGGAGGCGCACATCGACGACCTGCTGCGCTCCCCCGCCGTCGAGGGCATGTCGGCCCTCGGGGTGGGCGCCCTGTACCTGCTGGGATTCGGCGCGCCGCGCGGCGCCATCTTCCTCGGCGAGCGGTTCGAGCGCCTGGGCCGGCCCGACCTCGTGCCGCCCGGACTGCTCGCGCAGATGTACGCGTTCGTCTCGCTGGGCGAGGTGGACTCGGCGATGGCCGCCGGCGGGCGCCTGCGGCTCGCCACGGCCCAGCCCGACGTCGAGATGTTCCTCGCCCAGCTTCCGGGGGCGCTGCTGCTCGCGGACTCGGCGGCGCCGGCGGAGGTGCGCGGCCGCTGGGCGGAGACGACGGGGGCGCTGCGGGCCTACGCGAACGACGTGTCCGGCCCCGCAACGGCGCGCCGGCGCGCCGCGTGGATGCTGGCGCTGCTCGCCCTGCGCTCCGGCGACACGGTCGCGGCGCAGGGCTACGGCGAGCGGCTGGCGGGCGAGACCGGGCTGCGGCCCTTCGCCACGCTGCTCGCGGCCGAGCTGCGGGCCGCCCGGGGCGACCTCCGGTCCGCCCTCGCCGCCACCGAGCCCCTCGTCGCGCTCGATTCCGGCTGGCAGGCGGACGATCCGTTCTACCGGGGCGTGCTGCACCTCGAGCGCGCCCAGTGGCACGCCGCCTCGGGCGACGTCCCGCAGGCGGTGCGCGACCTGCGCTGGCACGAGAACAGCGACCTCCGGGTGTCGGGCTACGCCGCATCCGCCCCCGAGGCGGCGGGCGTGGATTGGTCGCTCGGCACGCTCGCCACCTGGCGCACCGCGCGCCTCCTCGACGCCCCGGAGACCGCGGCGGCCGCCTGCGAAGCCTACGCCGCCGTCCGGACGGCGTGGCGGACCGGGGATCCTCGCTTCGCCGCGCGCGCGGACAGCGCCGCCGCCCGGCTGACGGCCCTCCACTGTGGGGAGAGACGATGATCACCATCCGCACGCTCGGGCCGCTGGCCGTCTCCGTGGACGGCGCGGAGCCGCCGCCGGAGCTGCTGTGGCGCAAGCATTTCGCGCTGCTGGTCTACCTCGCCCGCTCCCCGCGGCGCAGCCGCTCGCGCGAGCACCTGATCGGTCTGCTCTGGGCGGACAAGCCGCAGGCGGCCGCGCGGCACTCGCTGCGGGAGGCGGTGCACGTGCTGCGGCGCGTCGCCGGGGAGAAGCACGTCATGGTGGAGGGAGAGCAGGTGCGGCTCGGCGATGCCGCCGTCGCGCTGGACGTGGACCGGATGGCGGCGGAGGCCCTGGGCGGCCGCTGGGAGGCCGCGGCGGCGCTCGCCCAGGGAGAGTTCCTCGAGGGCTTCAGCGTCGCCGAGGCGCCGGAGTTCGACGACTGGCTGGCGGCGGAGCGCGCCGGGTGGCGTCGTCGCGCGGTCGAGGTCCTCGTGGGCCATGCGCGGGACCTGGCCCGGCAGGGTCACCCGGCCGACGGGGCCGCCGAGGCGCGCCGCGCCCTCGCGCTCGATCCGGTCTCCGACACGGCCGCCGCGGCCGCGGTGGAGACGCTGGCGCTCGCGGGCGAACGCGCCGCGGCGCTCGAGACCTACGAGGCCTTCCTCGGGCGCCTCGAGCGGGAGATCGGAGCGCGGCCCGGCGAAGGGCTGCGCGCGCTGGCGGAGCGGGTGCGGGCGGAGCGGACGTGGCAGCCGCCGCAACCCGAGGCGGCGGCGCAGGGGGCGGAGAGCCGGCGGGCCCCGCTCATCGGCCGGGAACAGACGCTGGGCGCGCTGCTGGGCGCGTGGGAGGCGTGCCGCGCCGAGCGCCGCGCGGCGCTGGCGTTCCTGGAAGGCGATCCCGGCACCGGACGGACCCGGCTCGCCGACGAGCTGGTGGCGCGGGCGCGGCTCGACGGGGCCGCGGTGAGCGCAGCGCGCGCCGTACCCGCGGACCAGGGCGAGCCGTGGAGCGGCGTGCTGGGCCTCGCGCGCGGCGGCCTGCTCGCCGCGCCGGGCGTGGCCGCCGCCCCGCCCGCGGCGCTGGCCGCGTTCGCGACCCGCCTGCCGGAGTGGGGCGACCGCTTCCCCGCCGCACGGCGGGAGCCGCCCGCGGCGCCGGGCCCCGCGCTGGCCGACGTCCTGCGCGCGGCCGCCGACGAGCAGCCGGTTCTGCTGGTGCTCGACGACGCGCACTGGTGCGACGCCGAGTCGCTGCGCGCGCTCGAGGCCGCGCTCCGCGACGTCGCCGCCGCCCCCCTGTGCGCCCTCATCACGTCCGCGCCGTATCCGCCGCGCGTGGAGCTGGAGCAGCTGTGCGCCCGCGTCGGGCGCGACGTGCCCGGCGCGGCGGTGCGCCTCGGGCCGCTCGATCTCGACGGCCTCCGCGCGCTGGCCGCCTGGGCCCTGCCCGCGTACGGCGAGGCCGAGCGCGACCGGCTGGCGCGGCGGATCGAAGTGGACTCCGCCGGCCTGCCGCTCCTGGCCGTCGAGCTGCTCCACGCGGTGGCGCTCGGCCTCGAGCTGCCGGGCGCGGCGGCGCCGGCCGCCTGGCCGGCCGAGCACCGGACGCTCGACCAGACCATGCCGGGCGATCTGCCCGAGGGCGTCACCGCCGCCATCCGCGTCGGATTCCGGCGGCTGTCCCGCGACGCCCAGACGCTCCTGGCCGCCGCGTCGGTGCTGGGCGACCGCGTATCGCCGGTCGTGCTGGCCCGCGCCACGGGCATGGCGCCGGACGCCGTGGCCGCCGCCCTCGACGAGCTGGAATGGCGGCGGTGGCTGGCGGCGGAATCGCGCGGCCACTCGTTCGTGGCGCGCGTGGTGCGCGACGTCGTGGCGCGCGACATGCTCACCGCGGGCCAGCGCCGGCGCGTGCTCGAGGCGGCAGGACTCAGGGCCCCCGAGGCCTGACCGCGGAACACCGGCCCCGGCCGGTGGTATTCATGGCCGCATTTGATCGTGCGGCCCGGCCGCCGCTCCATCCGGCGACGGAACGACCGCCATCCGTGAAACGGGGGCCAAGCCCCCTCAGCGCGAATGGCCCGCATGGCGCTCCTTCAGCTCGATCGGGTCTCGAGGCGTTTCGGCGACCTCACGGCCGTGGACCAGGTCTCCTTCGCGGTGGGCCGCGGCGAGGTGGTCGGATTCCTGGGCCCCAATGGCGCGGGCAAGTCCACCACCATGCGGATGATCGCCCAGTACCTCGACCCCGACGCCGGCGTCATCACCTTCGACGGCGTCCCGCTCGAGGAAGCCGCCGAGGAGGCGAAGCGCCGCATCGGCTACCTCCCCGAGAACAACCCCCTCTATCCCGAGATGCTCGTCACCGAGTACCTGGACTTCGTGGCGCGGCTCCGCGGCCTGGACGCGAGGACGAAACGGAGCACCACCGACGAGGCCGTGGGCGCGACGGCCATCGAGTCGGTCTTCTATCGCCCCATCGCCGAGCTGTCCAAGGGCTACCGCCAACGCGTCGGGCTCGCCGCCGCCATCCTGCACCACCCCGACCTCCTGATCCTCGACGAGCCGACCGAGGGCCTCGACCCCAACCAGCGCGTGGAAATAAGGCACCTCATCGGCGACCTGGGGCGCGACCGCACGGTCCTCCTCTCGACGCACGTGCTCCCGGAAGTGGAGCACACCTGCTCGCGCCTCCTCATCATCAGCCGCGGCAAGCTGGTCGCCGACGGGCCGGTGGCCGAGCTCGTGAGCCAGGCGCAGGGCGCGGCGAACGTCACCGTCGAAGCCAAGGGCGACGGCATCGCGGAAGCGGTGGGCCGGCTTCCCGGCGTCACGCACGTCGCGTCCCTGGGCGGCGCCGACGGCCGGACGCGGCTCCGCCTCACCGTGACCGGTGCCGACCCCCGCGCCGAGCTGTTCGCCCTCGCCGTCCGGCACGGCTGGACGCTGTACGAGCTGCACCAGGAGGGCGGCAGTCTCGAGACCCTGTTCCGCGAGCTGACCACGGGGGGTGCGGCGTGAGCGGCGCCTGGACGGTGGCGCGGCGCGACGCCAAGGCGCTCTTCGACCAGCCGACCGGCTACGTGCTGCTGGTCGTCTTCCTGGCCATCAACGCCTTCCTGTTCTTCCGGTCCGCGTACCTGTCGAACCTGGCGTCGCTCCGGCCCATGATGGACTTCCTCCCGTGGATGTTCCTGTTCTTCGTGCCGGCGGTCGCCATGCGCTCGCTGGCCGAAGACCATCGCAGCGGTCTGCTCGAAATCGTGCTCGCCCAGCCCGTTTCCGAGGTCGAGCTGCTGCTCGGCAAGTACCTCGGCGTGCTGGTCGTGCTCCTCGGCGCGCTGGCCCTGACGCTGCCGATCCCGATCGGCCTCCTGCTCGGGAGCCACCTGCCCCTCGGCCCGGTCGTGGCGCAGTACGTGGGCGCCGCGCTCCTGGCCGCCGCGTTCGCCGGCGTCGGCGTGTGGGCGTCGGGCCTGGGCAAGAGCCAGATCACGGCCTTCATCATGGCCGTCGCCGTGATGTTCCTCCTGATCCTGGTCGGGCTCGATCCGCTCCTCGTGGGGCTGCCGCCCGCGCTCGGCGCCGTCGCCGCCCGTCTCGGCGTGCTGTCGCACTTCGGGAGCGTGGGGCGCGGCGTCCTGGACCTGAGGGACGTCCTCTACTTCCTCTCCGTGGCCGCCGTCTTCCTGGCGCTGGCCTACGCGGTGCTGATGCGGCGGCGGCTCACGCCGGGGAGCCGGCGCACCGAGCTGCTGCGCTGGGGCACGCTGCTGGTCTGCGCGGTGGTCGTCGCGCTCGACCTCGCGGGCGGCGCGATCGGCGGGCGGCTCGACCTGACCCCGGGGCGCGCCTACACCCTCTCGCCGGAGACCAAGGCCATCGCGCGCGGGCTTCCCGACATCGTGACGATCCGGGTGTTCGCGTCCACGGGACTGCCGGCGCAGTTCGCCCTCAACCAGCGCGACGTGAACGACCTGCTGCACGACCTCCGCGGCGCCAGCCGCGGGAAGATCCGGGTGATCGAGCAGGATCCGGCCGCGAGCCCGGCCGCGGCCAGCCAGGCGCAGAGCCTCGGCATCGAGCCGGTGCAGTTCAACGTCGTCGGGCAGTCGGAGCTGCAGGTCAAGGACGGCTACTTCGGTCTGGCGGTCGAGTACGCGGCGAAGCACGAGACCATCCCGTTCATCCTGCGCACCAACGACCTCGAGTACCGCCTCGCCTCGGCGCTGCGCGACCTGACGCGCGCCGCCAAGCCCACGGTGGCGCTGGTGGCGGACAGCGCGGCCGGCAGCACGTCGCTGCTGCGCCAGCAGCTCGGCCGGTCGTACGAGGTCGGCACGCCGATCTTCCGGGACTCCAGCGCGCTCGCCGGCATCTCCGTGCTGGTGCTGGCCTCGGGCGCGGCCGCGGTGCCGCCCGCCGAGTCGGCGGCCGTGGCACGCTACCTCGCGGGCGGCGGCGCGGCGCTGATCCTGACCAATGGCGCGAGCATCACCCCGCGGCTTCCGCTGGCCGAGGGGCGGAAGGTGCCGTGGAACGGCCTGCTCGCGCCGTACGGCGTCCAGGTCGGCCAGGACGTGGTCTACGACCTCAGGGCCGCGCAGATCGTCGGGGTGCCGACGCGGTTCGGGCAGGTGCTCCGCCCCTATCCGTACTTCGTCCGCGGGCAGAGCACCAAGGCGTCGCCGATCAACGCGGACCTCGCCGAGATGGACCTGGCGTGGCCCAGCAGCGTGGACACGACGGCGTCCTCGACGAGCGTGGCCGTCCCGCTGATCGTGACGACCCCCGCCGCGGGCGCCGCGACCGGCGAGGTGACGCTCGACCCCTCCCAGACCTTCTCCACCGCCAACCTCCGCCGGCGCGTGCTAGCCTTGCAGGTGGCGCCGCGGCCCGGGCGGCACGGCTCGCGCCTGGTGGTGGTCGGCGACCCGTCGGCCGCGAGCGACGACTTCGTCCAGCGCAGCCCGGAGAACCTGACGTTCGCGCTCAACGCGGTGGACTGGCTCGCGCAGGACGAGGGGCTGATCGCCATCCGCGCCAAGGATCGCACGCCGCCGCCCCTCCTGTTCGCGAGCGTGGGGACGCGCGGCGCCGTGAAGTACGGCAACGTGGGGGTCGTGCCGCTCCTGGTCGCCGCGTTCGGCCTCGTCCACCTCCTGAAGCGGCGGCGCCTGGCCGCCAAGGCGTACCGGCCGCTCCGGGAGGCGGCATGAATCCGCGGACGTTGAAGCGGCTGGCCGCCCTGCTGGTGGTGCTGATCGCGGCGTGGGCGGGCCTCGGCCTGGTCCGGCGCGTGGGGCGGGACCGCGAGGCGAGCATCCGGCTGACCCGCTTCGATCCGGCCGTGGCGGATGGCGCGCTGCTGGTGCACCACGCCGACACGCTGCGCTTCGCGCGCCGCGGCGCGGGCTGGCTGGTGAACGGCCACACGGCCAACGCGGGCTTCGTCACGGACCTGCTGCACGGCCTGGCCGACACGGCCGCGCTGTCCGAGCTGGCGGCCGAGAACGCGTCGTCGCTGGCCCAGATGGGCCTCGACAGCGGCGCCGCCTGGAGCGTCTCCGCGACGCTCGGCGGGCGGACGCTCGCGTCGCTGCTGCTGGGCCGCCAGGGAGACGCGTACACCAGCGTGTACGTGCGCCGGCCGGGATCCACCACCGCGTACCTGCTTACGCAGCAGCAGCTGGCCGAGATCCCGGACCGCCTGCCCGACGACTGGCGGGACAAGACCATCGCGCGGGTCGCGCCCGACAGTGTCTGGGCCGTGAAGGTGCGGCGGGGGCCGCGCCGCTATGCGCTCACGCGCGGCGCCGGGGGCTGGAGCCTGGGCCGGAGTCCGGCCGACTCCGCGGCCGTGGCGGCGCTGCTGGGCCAGTACCGCGACCTCGAAGCGGCGGGCTTCGCCACCACGGCGCAGGCCGACTCGGCGCGCCACGCGCGGACGAGTCGCGAGGTCACCCTGCAGGCAAAGGGCGGCCGCCCGCTGCTGGTGCTGCTGATGGACTCCACCGCCGCCGGGTACTGGACGCGACCCGAGGGCGATTCGACGACCTACCGCCTCGAGAACTGGACCGTGGACCAGCTGACGCCGGCCGACAGCACCCTGCGGCCCAGGAAGCCGGCGAAGTGAACGACGCGTTGCTCGACTACTACGGCCGGCGAGCGGCCGAGTACGAGCGCATCTACGCCAAGCCGGAGCGCCAGGCGGACCTGGAGCGCGTGCGGACGTGGCTGCGCGGCGAGCTGGCCGGCCACCGCGTCCTCGAAATCGCCTGCGGCACCGGGTACTGGACGGCCACCCTGGCCGGCGTCGCCGCCGCGATCGTCGCCACGGACGCCGGCCGCGAGGTGCTCGCCGTCGCCCGGTCGAAGACCTATCCCGCGGGCCGCGTCGAGTTCGCCACGGCGGACGCCTACGCGCTGGCCGCCGTGCCGGGCCAGTTCACGGCCGCCTTCGCCGGCTTCTGGTGGTCGCACGTCCCCCTGCGTCGGCGGCCGGCCTTCCTCGCCGGCCTCCACGAGCGGCTGCGGGAAGGGGGCCGCATCGTCCTGCTCGACAACCGCTATGTGGAAGGGAGCAGCACGCCCATCGCCCGCCGCGACGCCGCGGGCAACACGTACCAGCGCCGCCGTCTCGCCGACGGGACCGAGCACGAGGTCCTCAAGAACTTCCCCACCGCGCGGGAGCTGGTCGCCCTGCTCCAGCCGCTGTCGCGCGAGCTCAGGGTGACGGAGTTCGAGTACTACTGGGGCGCCTGCTACAGGGTCGGACCCGCCTGACGGGACGGCCGCCCTCGAGCCGCCGGGCTCAGCGCCCGCCGGCCGGGAGCGACTGCTGCTTCAGGAAGCTCCAGGCATCCGCGTTGATGAAGGCGGTCGCCGCGAAGTAGTCGTGGTCGTGGCCCGGCAGCTCCACGTAGTGGACCGGGAAGCCCCTGGCCCGCAGCTGCTCGCGCGTCCGGTGCACGCGGTCCAGCGAGACCAGCGGGTCGCGGTCTCCGATGTAGATCGCCACCGGGGTGCGGCGCGCCGCGCTGTCCACGATCCCGTCGTAGCCCGGTGCGATGTCCATCGCGTGCACCGCGATGGCCGCGAAGAACCGGGACTCCAGCATCCCCGCGTCGTAGGCCAGGTACCCGCCCATCGAGTGGCCGAAGACGTAGATGCGCGAGCGATCGAGCAGGACCGCGCGCCCCGCGTCCTCGACCTCGCAGCGGAACACCTTCGGGGCGACGTCCTCGAACGACGCGACCATCGGCAGCTCCGGGGCGAGGAGGGCGATGCCCTCCCGCGCGGCCAGGCCCCGCCACGCGGCGATCATCGGCCCCGGCGCGCCGCCCGCGCCGTTGAGCAGCACGATCGCCGGCACGGTCCCGCGGCGGCCGGGCGCGTAGAGGAGGTAGCGGTAGTGCCCGCCGGCGCACGCGACGTCGCGCCACCCGACGTCGGCCTGCCGCGCGGGTGCGAGGGCGGCCAGCGCCCACGGGACGATCAGCGCCGCGCCACGCACGCGCCCGTTTCCTCCGCGGTTTCCGTTCTGGCCCGCCTTCTCAGTGCATCCACGGCAGCAGCCTCGACCTTCGCCGCCACGTTACCCGAACCTCCGACGAGGCACAACCGGGACAGTCCTTCGGCACCCCGGGGTGGCCCGACGGGCGCCAAGACCTCGAATCCCGAGGGCCTCCGCGGTTGATGGCAGGCCCGGCATCTCCCATGTTGCCATTGAAGATGCCCGCAGTTGGTCTGCGTGACCGACGCCCACTGGACGCCTCCCCCCCAACGCTGACCGCCTGGCTCGACGGGCTATGACCCGTGTTCGACCACCACCGTTCCTCGGCGTGGAGGCTCCATGTCATCCAATCGTACGGTATCCCCCGTGTCCCGCGCGGCCGGGTTCGGAGCGTTGCTCGTCGCGGTCGCGATGCTCCTTGTGTCGCCGCCACGGCTTGCGTCGCAGGCCGCACCGGCCAACTCCAAGTTCCTATGCAAGGACGGGACGCACGCCACCGCCGCCCACGCATCGGATGCGTGCGCCCGGCACGGCGGCGTCGCGAGGCCGCTGAGCGCACCGGCCGCCGCACCGAATCCGGCACCTGCGCCGGCTCCGGCACGCGCGGCCACTCCGGCACCCGCGCCAGCGCCCGCCGTGGCCCCTGCCCCGCACCCGGCAGCGCAGCCGAGCGGCGCCTTCGGCCTCGGCGTGGGCTACGAGTCGTTTGCGACGAGCTACTGGTTCTACGGCGGTGGCAATTCGAGGTGGCAGGCGTGGCAGCAGATCCAGGTGAGCGGATTCTACGAGGGGCGCGCACCGCTCAGGATCGGCGCGTGGCAGACACGGTTCCGTCTCGAGGCGCGCGTCGGTACCGGCGGAGCCTCGAACAACGCGGGATCGGGGTACGTGGGCAACGGCGCGTCGCTGACGAACGGCTCCCTCTCGGGCGGGCTGGGCGCGTCCCTGCGCCTGCCGCTCAGCGCGAGCATGGGGCCGCAACCCAGACCGTTCGTCGGGCTCGGGCTCGACTACAGCGTCCTCTGGGGCTTCGGCGACAACGGCACGAGCATCTACGGCCAGGGGTGGAACGAACGCATCCTGACGGTGCCCCTGGTGGCCGGTGTGACGTTCCAGACCCGCCACCTCACGCTCAGTCCGGAGCTTCGCTACGCCTTCCTCGGCTCGTCGAGCTCGAACCTGTACCTGTCCGGCGCCGGCGGAGCCATGCAGAACACCGTCCCGACGATGTGGGGGCTCCTCGTCGACGTGAGCTGGCGCTAGCGACGGGGTTTTGCGTTCCAGCGGCGCCGGTGCGAAGGTACGGGTGGAGTCGCAGCACGGACGCTGGAGGATGACGCATGGAACGACCATCGGCGCAGCAGCGTCAGGACGAGCGGCGCCGCCTGTGGGACCGGCGCTCACCGGTGCCTCGGCGCGCTGGCAAGGAGCGGCGGGTCGAAGAGCGCCGCCGGTCCGACCGCAAGGGTGCCTCGGAGCACCGGTTGCGGTCCGACCGCCGCGGGCCGGATCGCCGCAGCGCGCCCGAACGGCGCGACGCGGCCGCCCGCCGGCGCGAACAACGGCGCCGGGCGACGCCCACGCCTTACACGGCGACGCAGCTCGCCGAACTGCGGAAGCGCTTCGCGTCGCCGGGCCCCGTCAGCTGTCCAGCGTGCGGCGGCCGGGTCGTGCTCGATCCAGCCCAGCGCGGCGGCGCGGGGATCGCCCGCGGGGTGTTGTGTTACGGGTGCGGCCGGGCGGCGGTCGTTCCGCGCGCCTGGGCCGCCCGCGTGCTGATCGCCATTCAGGACGCCGCCCTTCGCAAGACGCTGCGCGGCGTGCTGGTCGGCGGCGGCCACGACGTGGTCGAGACGGACGACACGAGCGTCGCGCTCGCCGCGTACCGGGCGGCGCCGGCAGACGTCATCTTCCTCGATGTGCTGGCGCCGGGCCGGGTGCCCGCGCCGGAGTTCCAACGACAACTCGAATCGAGCTTCCCCGGCGCCCGCATCATCGCGGTGGTGGGGCGCAAGTCCTACGCGGGCGTGGATCCGCTGATGGTCGTGCCCGGACTGAAGGGCGTCCGCTCCATCCGGCTGCCGATCTCCGGCGAGGAACTGCTAAGGAGGGTGGAAGACGCGCGCGCCTAAACCGGGCGGTCCGGAGTAGTGAGCCGCATTTCCCGCCGCCAATCCCCCTACGGCGCACCGACTATACGTCCTGAGTGCGGGGGCCAAAACGCGAGTGCATCAGCCGCTCCAGCTCCTCCCTAACGCCCGCCTAACGCCTGCTCCTTAGGCTGCCTGTGCAGGCAGCATGACGCCGCCGGCGGCCCGCAGCTGCGCAGCGCATGTTGGTTCCTGGCAGGTGCTCGGACATCTCATTGCCGGTTAGGCGCCCAGGCGCTTCGAGGATGATCATGCGACGTCACCTCGCCATTCCATCCTTGCTCGGCGTCGTTCTCGCGGCATGCATCACGGACCCGATCACGACGACAGATCCGATTGTGGCTGTGGCGGCCGACACTTGGTCGGGCGGCTGGCTGGACCTGAGCTCGCCGTCCTTCACCGGTGCCAACTCGCTGCCGATCGTCACGATGGGCGCGGACACCCTCGACACTCGCTCGCTGGGCGCCGACGCTGTACAGGTGCTGGTCCCGGACACGAATGGCACCGTGACGATGGCGGTCGGGCTGCGCGCGGGAGGCCGGACCGTGGTGCAAGTCCGCGTGCACGGCGCAATCACGGCCGGCGACGGCCCGAGCCTGGACCCCGGCGGGGAGCTTGTTCCCTGGCCTGGCAACGGGAATCCGACCGCGTTGGGGTTCAGGGATCATCACCTTGTCGTCGTCGATCTGCGCTCGGGCACGGTGTCGCAACCGCTCACGCCAGATACTGCCCTTGGCTGCTGGGAGAACTGGCTGCCCATACCAGCCGCCGACGATCCTGGGCTCGTGACGGTCGCTCAAACCTTCACGGCGGGACCTTGTAGCCTGCTCGCGATTCCGGCGACGTCCTCGGCCGCTCCGCCGGATACAGGCCCCAACCTCGGGGGTTACTCGGCCGTGCACCTCGGCCGCGGCAAGTGGCTGGTCGCGGACAAGGGCGACACCCTTGCCGTGTACACCAGGTTGGGCAGCGGCGGCTTCTCGCGGTCGACGGCTTGGTCCAATTGGGGCTACGGCATGGGGTTCACCGTCTCGCCCCGTGGCGACCGCGTCCTGCCGACGAACTTCTACGAGAACTGGAGCGATGCCAACGGCATTCCGGTCTTCGACGTCGCTTCCGCCCGGCTGGCCTATGCCGTCAATCTGACGGTCTCCCAGGCCGCAGCGTTCACGGCCGACGGAGACACCTTGTTGGTTGCCGGTGATTCCGCGGATCTCTACCTCTTACTCTCGGTTGACGCTGCGACCGGCGTCCCGTTCGCTCGTGCCGTACTACCGAATTCAGGCCAGAGTGTGGCGGTCGATCCTGCCCGCCCGTGGGTGTACGTCGCGCTGGTCGCGGATACCGGCCCCCCCGCCGTCGAGGTCTTGGACCGCGCGACCCTTCGCCAGGTTGCCGTCCTGCGGCCATCCCGATCGCTGGTCGCCTCGTTTCCGAGCCCAATGAGCTGGTATGCCTTCTTCCCGACGTTCGTGTCGGACCTTGGTGCCCGCCGCCTGTATTTGACCTTCATGACCGTGCCAAACTACGTCGTGGAGTACGAGTTGATGCCGTAGGTGGCGACCGTCGCTGCCTGGCGCCCAACCGGCCGCCTGCAGTGGGCCAGCGCGCGCAGCATGGGTGTTCAAGCGGCTGGCGAGTTGACCTGAGGTCATGGAAGCGTTGTGCGCCGGGCCGGCGCGTCGCCGGCCGCTGAGGCGCGACTCAAAGGCGCCCGGAGAAGCATGGCCGAGTTCAGTGTCGTCCGGTTCTACACAGGGCTCGTCCTCGCGGAGGCGACAGTCGTTGTAGTCGTCGCGCTGTGGTGGCGGCGCACCAATCGGCGTGTCGAGGGCCGGCCTCCTCGCTGGACCATCGGCCGCCTCCACCCCGAACCCCGGCCGCGGCTGACGCTCCCCGAGCCCACTCACGACGCGCCCCCGCAGTCCGGGCCGTCCGGTCAGTCTCGGACGGTGCAGATTCTCGGAGTCCCTCGGCCGGAGGCTTCGAGCGCGGCGAGGACAGCGGCGCTCGCCTCGAGGGTGCGGGCACTCATCCTGAAGGAGGTGCCCGTCGCGTTTGAGGTACGCTATGACACCTTTTCCTGCCCGGTGCTCGGCTTCCGGTTGTCCGAGAGCCCGCACGACGGATTCTGTTCCGTCGTCACCAGTGGAGACTGCGTGTACCTGGTCTTCACCCGCGGCGCAGAGCTCCCGGACGTCGAAGGACTGCTTCGAGGGTCAGCGGCGCACAGTCGGTATCTCGCGCTGCGCACTCCCGACGATCTGCACACGACGGGAGCTCGTCGGTACCTCCGCGAAGCCTTGGCGGAGCTCGTGCAGCGGCGGCCGCCAACGGCGCCGCATGCAGTGCCCCATCGACCGGTGCCGCCACCTGCGGCGTGACCGCCGATGGCGCCGCCTGTTGTTGGGGGGCGAACGAAGACGGCCGGGTGGGAGACGGCACGACCACCTGGCGTCTCACCCCGACGCCGGTGGCGCGCCCGTGGCCGCGGCTCCTCTGGCGGGCTGACGTTGCTGGTCGGTCTCAGCGGCGGTACTCATACGTCATGCAGCCCCTTCGCTATTCGATCAACGTGACATTGGACGGGTGCTGCGATCATCGCGTGATGATCGCGGACGCAGACCTGCATCGCCACGCGGTCGAGAACCTCGAGCGGGCCGAGGCCCTCCTCTTTGGCCGGGTGACGTACGAGATGATGGAGGCAGCGTGGCGGCCGCCGGCGCGACCGATAGCCAGGCCTGATTGGATGGAACCCTTCGCCCGGACGATCGACGCGGCCAGGAAGTACGTCGTATCGAGCACCCTGGACCGGGTCGATTGGAACGCGGAACTCGTGCGCGGCGATCTGGGCACGGCCGTGCGGCAGCTCAAGCGGGAGCAGGGGAAGGGACTGTTCGTGGGCGGCGTGACGCTCCCGCTGGCGTTGGCGGAGCTGGGGTTAATCGATGAGTACGAGTTCGTGGTGCACCCAAGGCTGGCGGGTCACGGGCCGACGTTGTTCGCGGGGCTGTCGAAGCGTATCGACTTGAAGCTCGTGAGCCGGCTGGAGATCGGCTCGGGGGCGGTGGCGATGCGGTATGAGCCGAGACGGTAGCCATCAGCTTAGGGCGAGGGCACCATGAAGCTCTCCAGCCTCCTCATCTACTTCCTGACGGGCGGGGTGTTCACCACGCTGATCGTGGCGCTCGAGGAGAGCGGCCACCGCACGCTATCCGGGCTCGCCACCCTCGTTCCGGTGTTCACGCTCGTCGCGTATGCCTTCATCGGCGAATCAGCGGGGGGCGCTGCGGTCGGGCAGCACGCCAAGTGGGTCCTGGCCGGCACGCTCGTCTCGTGGGTGCCATACATGCTGGCGGTCGCGTACCTCGCCCCAAAGATCGGTTCGCAGAAGGCCATTCTGGCCGGCTTGGGCGTGTTCTTCGTCCTTGCCCTCGTGTACATCGCCGTCACCAGCCGCCTGAAGCTGTTTCAGTGAATGGCTGGTGCCCATCCAGCCAGCGCAAGCAAGCGGTGCGGGCAACGTGGACTGCCGTCCGCAGTGCGTGCGCCCGCAGCCTCAGGCCCGACCGCGTGATGCAGCCCTGCCGCTTGCTGCGACCTGCCGATCAGAACCGCGATTCGCTAACTTCTGCCGGCGCATAGCGCTGGCCCCTCGTCCAATGGCAGGACTCCGGACTTTGGATCCGGTAATGATGGTTCGAATCCATCGGGGCCAATTGGACTTGCACG
>CAWDZR010000020.1:0-248983 GCA_963806755.1 uncultured Gemmatimonadales bacterium | reverse complement strand
AGGCGGTCTACATCTAGTCCAGTAGGCAGCACCGGAACCAGACCACATCCGCCACTGTAGCCGCACTTTTTAACACTTCACGGTTATTGGGTGGCGTGTCAATAATGACGATGTAGCCTGTTTTAGCCAACTCGCGGGCTTGCCGCATTAAGCTGTTCCGCTCGGCAGAAAGCACCTGAAACGGCAATTTAAGGTCTTGGGCCTGTGCGTGTTGCTGCCACCTAAAAGCGCTGATTTCTTCGTCTGCGTCTAGCACCACCACTTTTGGGCGGTCTTGGGCAATGGCAGCGGCTAGGTGCATGGTAAGGGTCGTTTTGCCCACACCACCTTTAAGGGAAGTCAGTGCAATAATCCTTGGGCCATCCGTTTGATTGTTAGTAGCTGTTCCTAAAGCAACATTGAGCGCGTTAGGGACAATGGTTGCCACCGCCTGACCATACTTGGTAATGGTTAAAGGCTCGCCTGTTTGGGCCACTTCGCGCAGCATTCCAGGCAGTTCTTCACGCAGACCCCGAATGCCAACTGTCTTATTTGCCATAAAAAAAGTGTACACATGCGTACACAAGTTTGCAAGTTTTGACGCTTTTTAAGGCCAAAGCTGAGACCAAAACTGAATCCAAAGCTGTGCCTCAAAAGTTCTGAATATCAATATTCAAGCCTTCTAAAAGACTGGGATTTATTGGCTAAGTACCAACTGGCAAGCTAAAAATTATCGAGGCGAATAAGGGTTTAATAGGTTCTAAAAATAGTAGTTGTGAATTTTGGGCTGCGGTGGCTTACAAGTCTGGCTTAAGTACGCTTTCGCCCAGCAAAACCCGTCTTGGACACTTGGAATTTGGACACTTGGAATTTGGACAGTTAGAATTTGGACAGTTAGAATGCTGGATGTGCCAGAAGGTCATCACCACGAGGAAGTACCAGAAAAACCCGCAAATAGCTCTAAAGTTCTTACTCTTGTCATCATCATTGTTGTGGCTTTATTACTAATCTGGGGCGGGCGGGGCATACCGCAGGGGCTTAAGCCTTTGCTACTTGTTGCTGGGTTTTTGGCTGTTATCTGGCTTTTTACCCCACAAGCCTCCGCCGAAGAATCACGGGACTTGCCAAGCGTGCAGCGGCTTAAGCACACAGAAAACCCAAAGATTAACCTAAACGATCTTAATCCTAGAGAACTAGAATTTTATTTGGCTAATACTATCAATCAGCTTATTGGCTGGCAGGCCGAGGTGACAAAAGCCGCCAATGACCAAGGCGCAGATGTGATTGTGACAGGGCCGCAAGGTCAGCGGATTGCTATTCAGGTTAAGCATTATAAACGCAAAGTGGGCAATAAAGCCGTGCAAGAAATCGTGGCTAGCAAGGCTTTATATGACTGCACCCACGCCGTTGTGTTTACCTCTGGCCCGGGGTATACCTCAGCCGCCAAACAACTCGCAAAGGCCAATCAAGTGCCACTATGGGAACCCACCGCTTTAATAACATTGCAAGCGGCGGGTTCTCAAGGTTTAGCTATGCCAGATGAGCTTTTGCCATTTTTGTTGGAAGAACTGGATACCTGAAGCAGTTTGGAGTAGGGGAGGAGACTATTAGACCTTGATTTCATATTTATTTCTACCTATACTTGTTCAGAAATGAGCAAGTATCGCCCTCATCAATTTGCCGAAAAAGTAGGTCTTTCAGTTTCCACGCTGAGACGCTGGGACAATGAGGGGCGATTAAAAGCCAAGCGTACAAGTACAAATCAGCGTTATTACGATGACCAAGATTTGAAACAGTTTCCACGCTTACCTGAGGTTGAAAAGAAAATCGTTGTGTACTGTCGTGTTTCTACAGCAGCACAGAAACCAGACTTAGAATCACAGATGATTGCTATGCAAGCGTTTTGTTTAGGAGGGGGTGTTTCCGTTTCGGAGTGGCGAAAAGAAGTTGGAGGTGGGCTAAACTTTAAGCGTAAAGTCTTTCTTGAATTATTTGACCGCATAGAGGCTGGCGAAATATCTCAACTCATAATTGCTCACAAAGACCGCCTCTGTCGTTTCGGGTTTGATTTCTTTGAACGCTTTGCAGAATTGCATGGTTGTAAGATTGTTGTTGCAAATCAAGAAAAACTTTCACCACAAGGAGAATTGGTTAGTGATATGTTAGCGATCATTCATTCGTTTTCTAGTCGTCTCTATGGACTTCTATGGACTCAGAAAGTACAAAAAAACTTGAAAGCAATGATTGAGGAAAAAGAGGAATGATTGTTACTCGTGTCGCTTATTCCAAGGGGTTAACAAAAAGAAAGTTCTCTGAACTTTCCGAACTAGCAAGCCGTCTTGGAAAACTGCGACACGAACTCTGGGATAAGTATGGCTCTATCAGTGGATATGAGGCCAATCACCGTACAATCCGTGATAAGTGGTTAGCCGAAAAACGTAAATTTGATGTCCCTGCACGCCTCTGGAAAGAAACGCTAAGAGATGTAATAGATGACATACAGGCCCGTAAGGCAGCAGGGTTTAAGGCAGTCGCTCGTAAACTCTATAGGCGATATGGCGCAACAGAAGGCAAGAAGTTTTGTGCTGGCTTGCGTGATGAAAGCTGGAAGAAAAACCCTGTTATGCACCGTTACATTCGTAAAGAATTGCCTAGAGGTAGAACATGGGTAAAAAATCAGATTGTTCTGGATAAGCAATGTTACAAATATTTTATCCACAACAATAAAGGCTGGATAGAAGTAACTGGTCTGCAACCCCGTAAGCGCGTTGCTATTTCATTAGGAAACACTAAACCTATTAGTGGCACAATCCGTTTAATTCTGCGTGATAACCGCGTAGAGATTCACCACATAATAGAAGTTGATGCACTCATTTCTACTAAAGACCATGAAGTAGGTGTAGATAAAGGCTACACCGAAGTCTTTGTAGATAGTGATGGCGAGCATCATGGCAAAGAATTAGGCGTATTGCTCACAGAAGAATCCAACCACTTGAAAGTTAAGTATCAGCGTCGCAATAAGTTATTGGCAATAGCCAATAAAAAGCCACACAAAGCTAAAAATATTCATAAACACAATCTTGGCAGACGCAAACTAAACCGCCGTAAGTCCAAGCATGTCAGTAAAGTAAAGACTGTGGTGCATAGTGCTGCCCACCAAGTAGCGCGTAAAGCCTCAGTTATCGTTCACGAAGACCTGAGTATTTCCATGAAATCCAAAAAGCAGCGTGGCAAAAATACCAACCGCCGCCTTGCTGGGTGGGTCAAGGGAATGATTCAGGAAGCATTAGAAGGCGTGTCTCAGCGGTACGGTGTACCGCTGCGTTCTGTTAATCCTGCGTATACATCGCAAGTTTGTTCAAGTTGTGGCTCTCTTGGAGAGCGGCGACAAGGGCAGCTTTACTGCACCAATCTAGGGTGTGGGGTTGTAACACATGATGACGTGAACGCTGCGCTGAACATTTTGGCAAGAAGTCGGGATACTGAGATACATCCTTGGATGAAAGCCGTGCAGGTTAAATCCATCTTGCTAAAGCGTTCGGGCCTATCGGTTGAGACTGTCCAACCAGAACTCTAGTTGCAGGTGTATTTCTATCAACAGAGAGTGAATCACCTCACACTTAGCTAGGAATGGCTAAGAAAAAAGGAACAGAGATGAGCCTCTTTCTAGGTATTCATTAAGCCTTGTTTTGACGCTTTAAATCTATGCCCTGACGTTTTAATTCTTCCTTGGCTACTGTCTCAATGTGAACGATGTCTGGGCCATCGGCAAGGCGCAGGGTGCGGGCTTGGGCGTACATCATCGCCAGCGGCGTATCCTGACTGACTCCGGCCCCACCAAACACCTGAATGGCGCGGTCAATTACTTTAAGAGCCACGTTGGGGGCCACTACTTTAATAGCGGCAATTTGCCCACGGGCTGCTTTGTTGCCCACCGTGTCCATCATATGTGCGGCGTTTAGGGTGAGCAGGCGGGCTTGGTCAATTTCCATGCGGCTTTGAGCAATGAGTTCGTGAATGTGCTGGTGGGCTGCCAACGGTTTGCCAAAAGCGACCCGCACAGCAGAGCGCTGAACCATCAATTCTAGGGCGCGTTCGGCTTGCCCAATTAGGCGCATACAGTGGTGAATTCTTCCGGGGCCAAGGCGTCCTTGCGCGATTTCAAAGCCTCGGCCTTCGCCTAGCAGCAAATTGCTTACTGGAACCCGCACATTCTTAAAACTCATCTGGGTGTGTCCGTGTGGGGCGTCATCAAAGCCAAAGACGGTTAGGGTGCGCCCATTGCTGACGCCTGCCGTATCCATAGGTACCAAAATCATGCTTTGCTGCAAGTGTTTTTCGGCAGTTGGGTCTGTTTTGCCCATAAAAATACTGATTTTGCAACGTGAATCACCTGCGCCGCTCGTCCACCATTTTTCGCCGTTGATCACGTATTCATCGCCGTCTCGGGTAATGCTGGATTGAATGTTAGTAGCATCGCTGCTGGCAACATTAGGTTCGGTCATAGAAAATGCTGAGCGAATTTCACCGTCTAGCAGTGGCCTTAGCCAAAGTTCTTGCTGCTCGGGTGTGCCGTAACGGGCCAATACCTCCATATTTCCGGTGTCTGGGGCGTTGCAATTAAAGACTTCTGGTGCCCACCATACGCGACCCATCACTTCGCAAAGTGGCGCATATTCTAGGTTGCTTAAGCCTCCGCCAAATTCGCCTTTTGGGTCGCTGGCTGGGGGTAAAAACAAATTCCATAATCCTTCGGCTCGGGCTTTTGGCTTTAGCTGTTCTAGCAATTCTACGGGTTTCCAGCGGTTGCCTGTATTCACTTGGCGGGTAAACTCGGCCTCGTTTGGGTAAATGTGTGTATCCATAAACTGGATTAAACGGCCTTGTAAGTCTTTGCTGCGTGCCGAAATATCAAATAAAGTCATATAGTCCCCTAGGTTTAATTAGGCCACAACCGTGTTTGCTCACTCTTCTCGCTTAATCACTTCGGGCACTTCGGCGGTAACGATGGTGCCCAAAGCGGTTGATACCAACTTTTCTTTGCCGCCCTGTACGGCATAAATATCACAGCGGGTGACAGCTTGGCGCTTGCCTTTGCTAATCACAGTAGCGCGGGCAATCAGTTCTTCGCCAATAGCGGGCCGCAAAAAGTTGATTTTAAATTCACTGGTTAAAATGTTGTTACCCAGCACTGCACCGCCCATAAAGGTAAGGGCAATATCGGAAAGGGTAGCCAGCATACCACCATGTACAAAGCCGTGGTGCTGGGTTAATTCTTTGCGAAAAGGCACCCGCATAATTACTTGCTCTAGGTCAATTTGTACTACATCTACTCCTACCAAGCTGCTAAAAGGCTGGGCCTTAATCACATTTTGGGCATAGGCGATGGCTTGAGCGGCGTTCATAGGTTGTGTCATATTTACTCCATACTGGTATTCTTCGTATTGGTATTCTTCGTATTGGTATTCTTCGTTTGAATTTTGCTATAAGTGTAGCCATAGTCTTCAAGCATGGCTAAGCTGGGGCTAAGATTGCTTTCGCGCCAGCGCTCTACACGTTTAATTTGCTGTTTTCAGCTTCTAATTTTCTTTTTGTTGGTATAAAAACCCATTAGAAGTAAACTCTTAGCAAAATTTCTGCGATTAGTGCGGGCTTATTCTCGTTTTCAATCTCTACAGTATTGCCTAGGGCCAGTTGCAAATAACCCGTCCTTTGCACTACTTCTTGCAAAACGGCGTGGTTGCGGATACGGCTCCCCACTTTAACCGGAGCGATAAACCTAACCTTGTTTAGCCCGTAATTAACGACCATTTTGGCGCTTGCCAGTTGGGGCAGGCTCTCATGGATGGCTAATTCGCCTGCCAGCAAAGACAAAGTTAAAAACCCATGTGCAATGGTTGTGCCAAAAGGACTGTTGGCGGCCTTTTCGGAGTCGGTATGAATAAATTGATGGTCGCCTGTGGCTTCTGCAAACTCATTGACCCGCTGCTGAGTTATTAAAAGCCAGCTTGAAACTCCGACTTCTTGCCCCAATTTAGTTGATAATTCTTGGCCCAAAATCTCTTGAATATTGATATTCAGACACCTGCCTTGCCTTAAAAGTGGCTTAAGCGAAGGCTTAAATGCTGGTGATTCCGCCGTCTACTGCGATGTTTTGCCCAGTAATATACGAGCTGGCGTCGCTGGCAAGGAGCAGGGCTAAACCTTTAAGGTCGTTATCTGCGCCCAGCCTGCCCATTGGGGTATGAGACAAGATTAGTTGCTCGCCATAAGCCAGCGTGCCTTTGGTCATTTTAGTGGGAAAATACCCAGGGCAAATGCTGTTAACTGTAATACCATTTGGGGCCATTTCTGAGGCTAGAGCGCGGGTAAAATTAACCATGCCACCTTTAGAGGTGTTATAGGCCAATGTTGCCATCATGTGTGGGTCGTTGCCACTAAGCCCCGCCACGCTGGCTATGTTGATGATTCGACCTTTTCTTCTGGGCACCATAGAGCGGCGCAACACGCTTTGACTGATTAAAAAAGTGCCATTTATATTAACATTTATGACCTTTAGCCAAGCATCTAGTGGATGTTCTATGGTGGGCGTGCCCCAAGTGGTTCCGGCATTATTCACCAAAATATCTATCTCGCCAATTTCGGCAATCATTTTTTCTACGGTAGGGTCTATGCTCTTAAAGTCGCCTAGGTCATTAACGTACACATGGGCCGTGTAGCCTAGTTGCTGAAGGTGGGCCTGCGCTTCGTCTAATTCCGCTTTTTTGCGGGCGGTCAGAATGAGGGTCGCGCCGTATTCGCCTAAGGCTTCGGCAATTTGTAGCCCCAAGCCACGCGAGCCACCTGTGATAAGTGCCGTTTTTCCATCAAGATTAAAAAGGTTCTTGAGCGTCATATTACCTCCAAATTAGATTGAGTCTAAGATTTTTACAGAATAGACAAAAAAAAGCATGGGCGCAAATGGATTTGAGTTAATGGGTTTAGTGGTTTGTATTGTTACGGTGAAGGAGATGTTGATTTACTCTCTTTATTATTTATACTGGGGGTATAGGAAATTAGGCTGTTGTTCTGCATGGATAACCAGCAGCCCGCCCACCAAACGGTATAGATCGGGAATAGGCGTAAACCATGCACTTGGGTCTTTGGCCTAGGTGCAATGCTGTTATTAGGCGTAACTGTGTTGTTAGCGTAGCTATGTTATTAGGCTTGAGACTCAGTTAAGGTTTAAGCCAGTAGGGGTTTAGGAGGGTGGTATGGATTTAAGCATTACAGTAAACGGGAAAACTACGCAGATAGCAGACCTTATGCCGCAAACCAGCTTGCTTAATTGGCTAAGGCAAAGCGGGCTAACGGGGTGTAAAGAGGGTTGCGCCGAGGGTGAATGTGGAGCCTGCGCTGTGTTAATTGCCCGCCCAGACGAGCAAGACGGCACCCGCCTAGATAGCATCAACGCCTGTTTAATGTCGCTGCCTGCGGTCAATGGCTGCGAAATCATCACCTCTGAAGGTTTGGGTACGCCTAGCCACCTGCACCCCGTACAGCAGGAAATGGCGCTTCGGGGCGGGAGCCAATGTGGGTACTGTACCGCTGGGTTTGTTTGTAGTATGGCTGCCGAATACTACCGCTCAGACCGTCATATACTGGGCCAGCCAGACCCAGTCTCAGGTCAAGTCTCAGATCAATCTCTAGATGAGGCCAGCCACCATGCCCCCAATGGCTTTGACATTCACGCCCTAAGTGGTAATTTATGCCGCTGCACAGGTTACCGCCCAATTCAGGATGCAGCTTATGCGCTGGCTGCCCCGGCTGCTACAGACCCTTTGGCCCAGCGGCTTAAAGTCCCCAGCTTACTGCCCAGCCCCACCCAACTTGCCACAGAAGACGGGGATTTTTACCGACCTGCCCAACTTTCAGAAGTGTTAAGCCTACTGAGGCAGCACCCCAAAGCAAAAATTTTGGCGGGCGGTACCGATTGGGGGGTGGAGGTGAATATTCGCCACGCCCGCACCCCAGTAACCATTGCCGTAGACGCCTTGCCAGAACTGCGCGGCCTAGAATGGCACACAGACCATGTTTTGCTGGGCGCGGGCCTTAGTCTAAGTGACTTAGAGCGCAGGTTGGCGGGCACAATACCGCTGCTGGCCCAGTGGTTTCCTCAGTTTGCCAGCCGCCTTATTCGCAATTCTGCCACGCTGGGCGGCAATATCGGCACTGCTTCCCCTATAGGTGACAGCCCGCCTGTGCTGCTGGCCCTTAATGCTTCTTTGGTACTGGTTTCGGTACAAGGAGACAGAGAAGTGCCGCTAAGTGAGTTTTTTACTGGTTACCGCCAAACGCTGCTGCAACCCGCTGAGCTAATTAGGGCTATTAAAATTCCTTTGCCCTTGGCCCCACACACTGCTTTTTATAAGATTGCTAAACGCCGCTTTGATGATATTTCTAGTGTGGCAGTGGGCATTGCTCTAGAGTTTGAAGCAGGTTCAGAGGTTCAGCCCCAAATAGTTAAAACCCAAACAGTTAAAACTCAAACAGTTAAAACTCAAATAGTTAAAACCATTCGCATCGGCTTAGGCGGCGTGGCAGCCACTTCTTTGCGGGCTTATGCTGCCGAAGAAGCCCTAAATGGGAAACCTTTTAATGAAGAAAACATAAGGCGGGCCGCCAAGAATCTTGGGCGAAACTGGAACCCCTCTAAGTGACCACCGCGCCAGCGCTGCTTATCGCAAAGCCATGCTAGAGCAGACCCTTCTTAAGTTTTATTTTTCTAGCGAGGGACGATTATGACCCACAGCGATATGAACCACAGCTTGCACCCCCGCCCCCAGTCTGGCCCCGCTGGAGAGGCTTTGCCACACGAAAGCGCCGCCTTGCATGTTACTGGGTTGGCTTTGTACACCGAAGATTTGGGGGGCCGTTTTAAAGACCTGTTGCACGCTTGGCCTGTACAGTCTTCGCAAGCTCATGCGCGAATAACAAACTTAAATATCGTGCCAGCCCTGCAAATTGCTGGAGTGGTACGGGTGCTGACCGCGCAAGATGTGGCGGGCAAAAATGACTCTGGGGTAAAGGGTGACGAACCACTGTTTCCCAGTACCGTGATGTATTACGGGCAGGCCGTTTGCTGGGTCTTGGGCCAAACTTTAGAGGCGGCGCGGCTAGGGGCTGAGGCCGTAAAAGTGAGCTATGAGCCGCTGCCCTCACTCATTACCATTGCCGAAGCCATTGCCGCAGATTCGTTTCAGGGCGCGCAGCCTACCCTACGGCGCGGCGACCTCGTTATCGGATTTCAGCAGGCGGCTCATAGCTTTGAAGGTGAGTTTGAATTTGGCGGGCAAGAGCATTTTTACCTAGAAACCAACGCGGCTTTGGCTTATGTAGATGAAGCAGGGCAAATCTTTATTCAGAGCAGCACCCAGCACCCTAGCGAAACCCAAGAGATTACGGCCCATGTGCTAAACCTAGACAGTTCGCAGGTGACAGTGCAGTGCTTACGCATGGGCGGTGGCTTTGGCGGTAAAGAAATGCAGCCACACGGGTACGCCGCAATTGCCGCAATGGGAGCCACCTTAACCGGACGCCCCGTCAGCCTACGCCTAAACCGTACCCAAGATATAACCATGACAGGCAAACGCCACCCTTTTCACGCGTCTTGGACAGTGGGCTTTGATGCGGCTGGCAAAATAACAGCATTAGAGGCCACGCTTACCAGTGACGGCGGCTGGAGCTTAGACCTCTCTGAACCTGTGCTGGCGAGGGCTTTATGCCATATAGATAACGCCTACTACATTCCACACATAGAGATACTGGGCCGTGTTGCCAAAACCAATAAAACGTCCCAGACGGCTTTTAGGGGCTTTGGTGGGCCACAAGGCATGTTGGTGATAGAAGATATTTTGGGCCGCTGTGCGCCGCTGATGGGTATAGCCGCCCACGAACTGCGCCAGCGCAACTTTTATGAGGAAGGGCAGGCCACGCCTTACGGTCAGCCTGTGCGCCACGCCAGCCGTATGCATACCGTGTGGGAACAGGTATTCACCAGCAGCGATTTTACCAGCCGCCAAGCAGAGATTATGGCCTTTAATGCGGCTCACTCACACCGCAAACGCGGCCTTGCCATTACGCCTGTTAAGTTTGGTATTTCGTTTAACTTCACCTCTTTTAATCAGGCGGGCGCGTTGGTGCATGTCTATAAAGATGGCTCGGTGCTGATTAATCATGGCGGCACCGAAATGGGGCAGGGTTTACACACCAAAATGTTGCAGGTGGCAGCTACGGCGTTGGGTGTTCCATTAAACAGGGTTCGTTTGGCTCCCACTCGCACCGATAAAGTGCCCAATACCAGCGCCACAGCAGCCAGCAGCGGCACTGATTTAAACGGCGGGGCTATTAAGCACGCCTGCGACCAAATTAAAGAGCGTTTGGCGACGGTGGCTGCCGGAATGCTGGGTGTTCACCCCAACGATGTGCGTTTTGAAGAGGGAAGAGTGTACCCACTTGGTTATCCAGACAGAAGTATGGCCTTTAATGCACTGATTTTAGATGCCTACCATCTGCGAACGCAACTATGGGCCGCTGGGTTTTACCGCCCGTCTGGGTTGCACTGGGACAGGGTTAATATGCAGGGCGAGCCGTTTAAGTATTTTAGCTATGGTGCGGCGGTTTCCGAGGTAGAGGTAGATGGCTTTAGCGGCGCGTACACCTTGATGCGGGCCGATTTACTGCACGACGTGGGCGATAGCCTAAACTCGCTGATAGATATAGGCCAAATAGAAGGCGGCTTTGTGCAGGGCGTAGGCTGGCTTACCCTAGAAGAACTTCGCTGGGACGAGTCAGATGGGCCGCACAGGGGCAGACTAAACACCCAAGCCGCCAGCACTTACAAGCTGCCTAGTTTTAGCGAAATGCCAATGGTTTTTAACGTGTCGTTGCTGCAAAATGCCACTGAAACAGGTGTGGTGTATGGCAGTAAGGCTGTAGGCGAACCACCTTTAATGTTGGCGATGAGTGTGCGTGAAGCCTTAAGGGAAGCTGTAGCTGCTTTTGGCCCAATCGGGCGCGCCCAAGAGCTAGGCAGCCCTGCCACCCCCGAAGCCGTTTTTTGGGCACTGACGGCGGCTAAACAGGGCTGGCTAGATCAGTCATCAGAATGAAGGGTGGCAGAATTAAGGTATGAATTTATGAACTGGCTAAAAGCCCTAACTCACCTTGCAGAGCAGCAACAATCTGCCGTACTAATTACCCTAGTGGCGGTGCGAGGCCATGCGCCGCGTGAGGCTGGGGCCAAGATGGTGGTATCAGCGGATGGCTGCTGGGACAGCATTGGCGGCGGTAACCTAGAAGCCACTGCTATTGCTAAGGCGCGGGCCCTACTGCGGCCTGTCAGCAATTTACAAACTGCACAGGTCAGTGCCTCACAACTCTTAACCCTTCGCTTAAGCGACAGCGCCCCAAATGAATATGGGCGGCAATGCTGTGGTGGCGAAGTTACGCTGTTGCTAGAGCCAGTGCTAAAAGTACGCCCCAGTATTGCCCTGTTTGGTATGGGGCACATTGGCCTAGAGTTGGCCCTTATTTTGTCGCGCCTGCCTATAAACCTTTATCTGATAGATTCGCGGGAAAGCCAATTGTCACTCAGTCGCCTAAGTGGTTTGCAACCTAATGAATCAAAATCTTCTGAAGCTGTTCTACATATTAAACACTCGCTTATTCCCGAATTAGAATTAGCGGAATTACCCACTGGAACGCACTTGCTTATCTTTACCCACGACCATGCCGAGGACGCCGCTTTATGTGACGCTGCCCTAAGAAGGCCCGATTTAGGTTTTATTGGCTTAATCGGCTCGGCTAGCAAATGGGGCCGGTTTCGGCAGCAGCTTAAGGCCGAAGGGCACAGCGAAACGGCGCTTGCACGAATCACCACGCCGATTGGTCTTGCTGGAATAGGTGGCAAACGCCCCGCCGAAATTGCTATTAGTGTGGCGGCCCAACTTTTACAAGTGATGCAGCTACAAGTGATGCAAACTCAAACTGGGCAAGCCGAGCCTAATCCTAGTCAAGATTTTTTTCTTTAAACCTAGCCCACAAGGAACCCATGACCCAGCCCACCCAGTTCCCAACCCAGTCTCAAACCCAGTCTCAAGCTCAAACCCAGCCCCAAACGCTGTATCGGGCCACTTTTTTGCACACTCCAACTAACCCATTTACAGACGAAAAAGCTCTTAAAGTGCAGCAGGACGGTGGTTTGCTGGTAGAAGGCGGTGTGATTGTGGCAACAGGCCACTTTGCCGACCTTACCCACCAGTATCCAGACGCGCCTGTAACCGACCTAAGCATGTCAGGAATGGAAGCACGAAGGAGACCCCGACGCCGATGACCACGCCTATCACGCCGCCGATCACCCCGATGAGGAAGGCCTCGCTCAGGAAGATCCTCATGATCTGCCCCTTCTTGGCGCCTATCGCCTTTAGGGCGCCTATCTCCCTGGTCCTTTCGCTAATCGACATCATCATGGTATTGACGACCCCGAAGCCCCCGGCGAGGAGAGCCGCCAGCCCAATGATCGTGAAGAACGATGTCAGCGTACCTGAGAGCGAGGCGGCGGCCCCAGTGAACGTCGACGGCGCGATGGCCGAGACGCCAGGGAACGACGCCGTAATCTCCGCCGTGACCTGCGCCACCTGGCTCGGGTTGTCGGCCTTCACGTAGACCTCTGAGATCTGCCCCGTCTTGTTGGCGATGGTCTGTGCGTTGGTCAGTGGGATGTAGGAGAACCTCTCGGTGAACGTGTTGCCTGTCGAGTAGATTCCAACCACGGTATAGGGCGAGCCGCCGGTGGAGTTGGCCCCGACATCCACCACCGAGCCTACTGAGAGCCCCTGGTCGGTGGCGAGAGTCTGGCCGACGACAATCTGGTTACCCGAGGTCGAATTGGCAAGGTTGGTCCCATTCACGATGTTGAGCCCGCCCTCGACGTACACCCGGTCACCTTTCTTGAGGTACTTCTCCACCACGTCCGCCAGGCCCGTCTGGCGCCGGTTCCACACCACGCACCGGTGCCACTCCGTCTTCTCCTGCTTCTCGCCCCCCTGCGTCGTCCACTGGCGGCTCGTGGCCAACGACAGTGTCGCCACCCGTGATCCGTTGCTCGTGCTCCGAACTTCGGGGTCGGCCCCGAGGTTCCCGATCAGCATCACCTTGTTGAGACTGCGACTCACCGGACGGCCCTCCTGCGGCTTGATCGGGCACCACGGACAGGGCGGAACTATAGGCGCCACAACGGTTTTTGTCAACCAAAAGAGCGCGGGTTTTCATCCTTTTTCGGCGCGGTTCCCTCCGGCCCCGGCCAGGTGCAGCACCATGGTCAAGGCGTTTTCGGTCGGATATCGGTAGTAGCGTCTCCGAGTGGACAGGGGGCGGAAGCCGGCGGCCCCGTAGAGGCGGATGGCGGCTTCGTTCGATTGCCGGACCTCGAGGAAGACCGAGGCGACCTGTTCGCGGCGGAACATGTCGAGCATCGCGTCGAGCAGGAGGCGGCCGAGCCCGCGCCGCTGCGCGGCGGGATCCACGCCGAGGTTGAGGATTTCGCCCTGGTCGGCCGCGACCGAGGCCAGGGCATAGCCCGCCAGCACCCCTCCGTCCTGCTCCACCGCGTACGCACGGACGTGCGGCTGGGCCAGCAGATCGTAGAACGCCTGCGCGGGCCACGGGTCGGTGAAGGCCGCGCGCTCGATCGCGGCCACGGCCGCCACGTCGGCCGCGACGAGCGTCCTAGCCGCGGCCGGCACGCTTCCGCGCCTCCGCTTCGGCGAGCCGCCCGTAGGCGGGCTCCCAGGCGTCGGGGTCGTGGACGGTCGCGAGGGCGCCCGGCACGGCGGCGAGTCCGATCAGGGCCGCGGCGGAGGCGTGCTCCGCACCGGCCCTGACGAGCGGGACGCCGTCCGGCGGCGGGGCGCCGAGTGGGGCGAGCGCCGGCGCGTCCAGGACCACGACCTCGTCGGGGCCGAAGCGGTATCGCGCCCGATACACCTCCCCGCGGAGCGCGTCGTACTCGGCGAGCACCGTGCCGATCCCGCCCGACGCCCGGAAGGCCGCGCCGAGCAGCGAGGGCGCCGCGTGCAGCGGCAGCGCCCGCGCGCGGCACAGCCCCTTCGCGAAGGCGATGCCGATCCTGAGGCCCGTGAAGGAGCCCGGCCCGTCGGCCACGATCACGCCGGCGAGGTCGCCCGCGCCGACCCCGCGACTCCCGAGCAGGTCGGCCGTCGCGCGCTCGATGTCGCGCGACAGGTCGCGGCGGGAGGCGATCCGCAGGTCGGGCCCGGGCTCGTCCGGGGAGCCCAGGGCCAGCGAGGGCGCGTCGGTGGCCGTGTCGAAGGCGAGGTAGAGACCGCCGGCCTTACTCGGCACCGGTCACTTCCAGCCGCCGGAACAGCGGATCGTCATCGTAGGCCAGGCTGATCCGGTGGGTGGCCGCCGGCATGGCGCCGCCCAGCCGCTCCGGCCATTCGATCAGCACGACGCTGTCGCGCTCGGCGGTCATGTCGTCCAGTCCCAGGTCGGCCGCGTCGGCGGGGCGGCGCAGGCGGTAGGCGTCCACGTGATAGACCGTCGTGGCCGCGCCCTCGTAGCGGTGCACGAGCGCGAACGTCGGGCTGGTGACCGGCTCGGTGACGCCCAGTGCGCGCGCGATGGCCCGCACCAGGGTGGTCTTCCCGGCCCCGAGCTCGCCCGCGATCGCGACCACCGCCGGCCGGCGCAGGGCGCGCGCGAACTCGGCGCCGAAGGCGGCCAGCGCCGCCTCATCGACGCGCCGCGCGCCCACGCCTTCTCCCGTGCCCCTGTGCCTCCGTGCCCCCGTGCCCTCCGTCTGTCGTGCCCCCGTGCCCCCGTGCGCCCGTGCCCGCCGCTTTGAGGTCCATGATCTGGTCGCGGATCTGCGCGGCCAGTTCGAAGTCGAGGTCGTCCGCCGCGCGACGCATCTCGTCCTCCAGCTTGCCGAGCACCTCCGCGCGCTGGGCTTCGTCGAGCCCGGTCCAGTCCGCGGCCGCCTTGCCCGCCAGCGAGACGGCCTCCGGCCGCGCCACCGGGTCCTCGCGGGCGTCGGCGACGCGGGTGGTGAAGCGGATCTCGTCCACCGACTTGATGATCGAGCGCGGCGTGATGCCGTGCTCCTGGTTGTAGCGCCGCTGCACGGTGCGGCGGCGCTCCATCTCCTCCAGCGCCGCCTTCATCGAGTCGGTGACCCGGTCGGCGTACATGATCGCGCGGCCCGACAGGTGGCGTGCCGCGCGCCCGCACGTCTGGATCAGCGAGGTGCGGGAGCGGAGGAAGCCTTCCTGGTCGGCGTCGAGGATGGCCACGAGGGACACCTCCGGCAGGTCGAGGCCTTCGCGCAGGAGGTTGATGCCGACGAGCACGTCGAACTCGCCGAGCCGGAGGCCGCGGATGATGTCCATGCGCTCGATGGCATCGATGTCCGAGTGCATGTAGCGGACGCGGACGCCGACCTGGCTCAGGTAGTCGGTGAGGTCTTCCGCCATGCGCTTGGTCAGGGTCGTGACGAGCACGCGCTCGCCACGGCGCTCGCGCACCCGGATCTCCTTCAGCAGGTCGTCCACCTGCCCGGCCACCTTCCGGATCTCCACCTCGGGATCCACCAGGCCGGTGGGGCGCACCAGCTGCTCGACCACGGCGCCACCGCTCAGTCGCAGTTCCTCGGGGCCCGGGGTGGCGGACATGAACAGCACCCGCGGGGCGAGGGAGAGGAACTCGTCGTAGCGGAGCGGGCGGTTGTCGAGGGCGCTCGGCAGCCGGAAGCCGTACTCGACCAGGGTCTCCTTGCGGGAGCGATCGCCGGCGTACATCGCGCCGACCTGCGGCACCGTGACGTGCGACTCGTCCACGATGACCAGGAAGTCCTTGGGGAAGAAGTCCATCAGGCACGCGGGCCGCTCGCCCGCCGCGCGGCCCGAGATGTGGCGGCTGTAGTTCTCGATGCCGTGGCACGTGCCGACCTCGAGCATCATCTCCACGTCGAAGCGGGTGCGCGACTCCAGCCGCTGGGCTTCGAGCAGCTTCCCCGCCTCCTTCAGCACGGCCAGCCGCTGCGCCAGCTCCTCGCGGATGAGGCCGATGGCCCGCTCGAGGTTGTCGCGGTCCGTCACGAAGTGCGTGGCCGGATAGATCGCGCAGCGCTCCAGCTCGGCGACGGTCTTCCCGGTGAGCGGGTCCATCTTCACGATCCGCTCGATCCGGTCTCCCTCCAGCTCGAGGCGGACCGCCTGCTCCTCGTACGCGGGGTAGATCTCCACGACGTCGCCCCGCACCCGGAAGGCGCCCGGCTCGAAGGCGACGTCGTTGCGCTGGTACTGGATCGCGACCAGCCGCTCCAGGATCGGCCGCCGCCCCACCACGTCGCCCCGGGCGAGGCGCACCATCTGCTCCCGGTACTCGACCGGGTCGCCGAGGCCGTAGATGGCCGAGACGGTCGCCACGGCCACCACGTCGTCCCGCTCGACCAGGCTGGAGGTGGCCCGGAGCCGCAGCCGCTCGATGTCCTGGTTGATGGAGGCGTCCTTCTCGATGTACGTGTCGGTCTGCGGCACGTACGCCTCCGGCTGGTAGTAGTCGTAGTAGGAGATGAAGTACTCGACGGCGTTGGACGGGAAGAACGACTTCAGCTCGCCGTAGAGCTGCGCGGCCAGGGTCTTGTTGTGGGAGAGCACCAGCGTGGGCACGCCGAGCTGCCGCACCACGTGCGCCATCGTCATGGTCTTGCCGGAGCCGGTGACGCCCAGCAGCACCTGGTGGCGCTCGCCCTGGGCGAACCCCCGGGTCAGGGCCTCGATGGCCTGCGGCTGGTCGCCCGCGGGCGCGAACGGCGACTCGAGCCGGAAGCCCGTCACACGATCAGGCGCTCGCGACGGCGCACGTCGCTCACGCCCTTCACCCGGCGGACGGCCTTGATGACCTTGTTGAGATGGGACAGGTTTTCGACCTCGACGATCACCTGCCCCGTCATCCCCAGCTCGCCGCTGGCGAGCTCGCAGCTGCGGATGTTGGTGCCGGTGCCCGCGATGGCGGTGCAGATGTCGCCGTAGAGCCCGCGGCGGTCGTCGCCCTGCAGGTCGAGCCGCACCGCGAACACCTCGCCCTCGATCTCCCGCCAGTCGAGCTCCATCCGCCGCTCGGGCTCGTTGTCGAGCGCGAGGAGGTTGGGGCAGTCCACGCGGTGGATCGAGATGCCGCGCCCGCGGGTCACGTACCCCGTGACCGGGTCGCCGGGCACCGGCTGGCAGCACTGGGAGTAGCGCACCATCAGGCCGTCCACGCCCTGGATGCGGATCCCCTTCCCCACCCGGATGCGCTGGACCAGGCGGCCCAGCGTGCCGGGGGCCGGCGGTGGCGTTTCGGCCACCTCGAGGCCGGGGTGCAGCGCCTTGAGGGCCTGGCCGACGGAGAGGTCGCCGCGCCCGAGCGCGGCCTTGTACGCCGCCTCGCCGACCAGGTTGACGGCGGTGGCCGCGGCCTCCAGCGCCCGGGCGTCGGGCCGCGGCAGATGGCGGCGCCTGAGCTCGCGCTCGAGGATCTCCTCGCCCAGGGCGAGCGAGCGGTCCAGCTCCTCCTGCTTCACCCACTGGCGCAGCTTCTGGCGCGCGCGGCCGGTGCGCACGTGGGCCAGCCAGTCGCGCGACGGGCGCGCCGTGGCCGAGGTGAGGATCTCGATCGTGTCGCCGTTCTTGAGCCCGCGGTGCAGCGGCGCAATCCGCCCGTTGATCTTCGCCCCCTGGCAGTGCAGCCCGACCTCGGTGTGCACGGCGAACGCGAAGTCGATCGGCGTCGCCCCCTTGGGCAGCTGCTTCACGTCGCCGTGGGGGGTGAAGACGAAGATCTCGTCCTGGTAGAGGTCGATGCGCAGGAACTCGATGAACTCGTCGGGCGTCACCGCCTCCTGCTGGCGGTCCAGCAGCTGGCGGAACCAGGTCAGGTGCCGGTCGAGGTCGTCGGCGGCGCGCCCCTCCTTGTACAGCCAGTGCGCGGCGATGCCGTACTCGGCGGTGTGGTGCATCTCGCGGGTGCGGATCTGGATCTCGTACAGCTGCCCCGCCGGGCCGAATACGGTGGTGTGCAGGGACTGGTAGCCGTTGGACTTGGGCTGCGCGATGTAGTCCTTGATGCGCTCCTGCAGCGGGGTCCAGCGCGAGTGGATCACGCCGAGGGCGTGGTAGCAGTCGGGTACCGTGTTCACCAGCACCCGGGTGGCCATCAGGTCGTAGATCTCCTCGTAGGGCAGGTCGCGGCGCACGATCTTCTTGTAGATGGACCACAGGTTCTTGGGGCGCCCGGTGACCTCGACGTCGCCGATGCCGGCGCGCTCCAGCTCGCGGCGCAGCGGCTCCCGCATGCGCTCGACCAGCTCCGCCCGCTCGGCCTGCTCCGACGCGACCTTCTTCGACAGCGCCGCGAACTCCTCCGGCTCCAGGAACTTGAAGGCCAGGTCCTCGAGCTCGGACTTGATCCCGGCCATCCCGAAGCGGTGCGCCAGCGGCGCGTAGATCTCGCGCGTCTCCAGCGCGATGCGCTGGCGCTTCTCCTCGGGGAGGTGCTCCAGGGTCCGCATGTTGTGGAGGCGGTCGGCGAGCTTGACGATCACGACCCGCGCGTCCTTGGCGACCGAGAGCAGCAGCTTGCGGTAGTTCTCCGCCTGCTCCTCGGCCGTGGAGCGGAACGTCAGGCTCGAGATCTTGGTCAGGCCGTCCACGATCGTGGCGATCTCGGTGCCGAACTCGCGCTCGAGGTCCTCGACCCCGGTCTCGGTGTCCTCGATGACGTCGTGGAGCAGGCCGCACGCGGCCGACGTCGAGTCGAGGTGCGCCTCGATCAGGATGCGGGCGGTGGCGATGCCGTGCGAGACCGCGTCCTCCCCCGACCACCGCTTCTGCCCGCGGTGCGCGGCGGCGCTGAAGCGGTACGCGCGCTCGAGCAGGTCGAGGTCGAGACGGTCGGCGTAGGCTTCGAGCGCGTCGCTGAGGCCGGGGATGGCGGGCACGTGCGCGACGGTCACAGCAGCCCCGCCTCGGCGAACGAGAGGTAGCGGCTCGCCCCCACGATCACGTGGTCGTACACCGGCAGGTCGAGCACCCGGCCCGCCTCCACCAGCTGGCGCGTCACCGCCCGGTCGTCGGCCGAGGGGGACGGGTCGCCCGAGGGGTGATTGTGGACCACGATGATCCCCGCCGCGGCCTCCGCGATGGCGCCGCGGAACACTTCGCGCGGGTGCACGAGCGATGAGTTCAAGATCCCCCGGGTCACGAGCATGTCGCGCAGCACGCCGCTCTGGCTGTCGAGCGCGAGCACGTGGAACTCCTCCGCCGCCAGGTCGGCCAGGCGCGGGGCGAACCACCGGAACACGTCGGCGGGGGAGCGGATCCGCGTCCGCTCGGGCCGCGCTTCCTCGAGGAGCCGGCGCCCCACCTCGAGGGCGGCGACCACGCGGGCCGCCTTCGCCCGCCCGACTCCGGGCACCACGGCCAGCTCCGACGGCGTGCGGCGCGCCAGCTGCGCCAGCTCCGGGCCGACCCGCGCCAGGAGCGCGACCGCCACGTCCGGCGCCGAGCTGCCGGCGGGCCCCGTACCGATGAGAATCGCCAGAAGCTCGGCGGTCGTCAACGCGGCGGCGCCGTGGCGGAACAGCCGCTCGCGGGGGCGGTCCTGCACCGGGGTCTCGGAAATCAGAATCGGCACGGCTCGAAGGTAGGGCTGGCCCCCCGACCCGACGGGTCGATTTCACCGCGTGCTGGCGCGATCGTGCGCAGTGCGCGGTGGTCAGAAGAGTTGCGAGACGCCGAGTTGCGAGTAGTTACGAGCGGAGAGCCGGCAGATGGAAGAAAGGGCCTCGCTGCGACCATGAGCCGCCCGAGGCCCGTTCTGTCACTCACCGCTCACATCTCGTGACCACCCGCAACTCGGCGTCTCGCAACTGTGCTGCACCCGGACCTTCTCGCAACTCCCGACTACAACGAGGTTCCGTGGCACTTCTTGAACTTCTTCCCGGAGCCGCACGGGCACGGATCGTTCCGCCCCGTCTTCTCCCACCCCGCGGGGAGCAGCTGGCCCTGGGTCCGGGGCGCGAAGGGCGCGCCGCCGCCGCCCGAGACCACCGGGGCGCCGCGTGGCCGCGGCGTCGGCCCGGCCGCCGGCGCGGGGGCGGAGGCCCCCACCAGGGCGGCCTCGTCCACCAGGCCCGAGGCGCCGCCGGC
Organism: uncultured Gemmatimonadales bacterium; assembly: GCA_963806755.1. Classification (GTDB taxonomy): domain Bacteria; phylum Gemmatimonadota; class Gemmatimonadetes; order Gemmatimonadales; family JACORV01; genus Fen-1245. Next base: position 228,749 of record CAWDZR010000020.1, on the reverse strand, counting down.
CGGCCGGCCCGACGGCTCGCCGGGGCCGCGCAGCGCCGGGCCGCTGAAGGTGCGCGGCGGCGGCGGCGGGGCCGGCGGGCCACCGACCGTGACCTGGGCCTTGAGAAACTGCTCGGCGAAGGTGGCCCGGAGGTCGGCCATCAGGTCCACGAACATCCCGAACGCTTCCTGCTTGTACTCGATCAGCGGGTCCTTCTGGCCCCACGCCCGGTAGGTGATGGCGTTGCGCAGCTGGTCGAGGTCGTAGAGGTGGTCCTTCCACTTCTCGTCGATCGAGCGGAGCATGATCTGGCTCAGCACCTGCTCGGCGAGCTGCGGCACCTGGTAGGCGCGCCCGGTCTCGTCGAGCGCCTGCACCTTGCGGCCAAACGCGTCGCGCGCGTGGCGGTTGACGAGCGCGGTCAGCTCGTCCTTGCTCGCCACGCCGCGCTGCGCCAGCTCGGGGGCCACGACCAGGAACTTCATCTGCAGCTGCTCGTGCAGCGTGGCGAGGTCCCACAGCTCCGGGTGCTTGCCGCTGGCGGTGGCCTCGTTGACCGGGCGCTCCATCGCGCCCTCGATCATCCGGATGGCCTCCGCCTTCAGCTCCTCGCCGCCCTCGAGCGCGAACAGGCGCAGCGAGTAGATGACCTCGCGCTGCTGGTTCATCACGTCGTCGTAGTCCAGCAGCCGCTTGCGGACTGGAAGTTCTGCAGCTCGATCCGCTTCTGGGCGCCCTCGATGGACCGGGTGACGAGCGGGCTGGTGATGACCTCGCCCTCCTCGGCGCCGAGCCGGTCCATGATGGCCCCGATGCGGTCCGAGCCGAACAGCCGCATCAGGTCGTCCTCGAGCGACAGGAAGAAGAGCGAGCCGCCCGGATCGCCCTGGCGGCCGGAGCGGCCGCGGAGCTGGCGGTCGATGCGGCGCGACTCGTGCCGCTCGGTGCCGATGATCTGCAGGCCGCACGGCGGGTCGGTCATGCAGCCGAGCTTCTGGATCTCCTCCCACGCGAGGTCGGGCGTCGCGATGGTCTGGCCGAACGGCGCCTGGCGGGCGCGGATGCCGCACACCCGGCACTTGGTGACGCCGGTGCCGAGCTTGATGTCGGTGCCGCGGCCGGCCATGTTCGTCGCGATGGTGACGGCGCCGGGCTGGCCCGCCTGCGCGACGATCTCCGCCTCCCGCTGGTGGTACTTCGCGTTCAGGACCTTGTGCTTCATCCCCCGCCGCTTCAGCATCCGCGACAGGGTCTCGGACACCTCGACGGTGGTCGTGCCGACCAGCACCGGCAGGCCGCGCTCGTGCTGGCGCTCCACCTCGTCGACGATGGCGTTGTACTTCTCGCGTCGGGTGCGGTAGATGAGGTCGTGCACGTCGATGCGCCGCACCGGCCGGTTGGTCGGGATGACCATCACCTCCAGCTTGTAGATCTTGTAGAACTCCTCCTCCTCGGTCTCCGCCGTGCCGGTCATCCCCGCCAGCTTGTCGTACATGCGGAAGTAGTTCTGGATGGTGATCGTCGCGAGCGTCTGCGTCTCGCCCTTGACCTGCACCCCCTCCTTCGCCTCCACGGCCTGGTGCAGCCCGTCGGACCAGCGCCGGCCCGGCAGGATGCGGCCGGTGAACTCGTCCACGATGAGGATCTGCCCGTCCTGCACGACGTACTCGACGTCCTTCTCGTACAGCGCGTACGCCCGCAGCAGCTGGTGGATGATGTTGAGCTTCTCGCTCTTGGCCGCGTAGTCGCCCTCGAGCTGCGCCCGCCGCTCCAGTTTCTCGTGGGCGCTCAGCGTCTCGTCGCGGTCGATGCGGAGCACCTCCTCCGACAGGTCCGGCACGATGAACAGCGCCGGGTCGTTCGGGGACAGCAGCTCCACGCCCTTGTCCGTGAGGTGGACCGAGTGCGCCTTCTCGTCGAGGACGAAGTACAGCTCCTCCTCGAGGTCGCGCAGCTTCTGCTGCTTGGCGGGCTGCTTGCGGTCGGCGATGTAATCCAGCTCGACCCGCTGCACCAGCTTCTTGGCGCCCTGCTCCTGCAGGTACTTGAGCAGCCGCTTGTGCTTGGGCATGCCCAGCTGGACCTGGAACGCCTTGACCGCGCTGCCGTACTGGTCCGTGGCCCAGAGCTGCTCCGCCTCCGCCATGAGGTTGTTGGTCACCTCGCCCTGGCGGTGCACCAGGGTGATCACCGCCTGGTTGTGCTCGGCGTACTTGGTGTCCTCCTCGTTGCCGACCGGCCCGGAGATGATGAGCGGCGTCCGCGCCTCGTCGATGAGGATGGAGTCCACCTCGTCGATGATCGCGTAGTTGTGCGGCCGCTGGACGCGCTGCGCCAGCGAGAAGACCATGTTGTCGCGCAGGTAGTCGAAGCCGAACTCGTTGTTGGTGCCGTAGGTGATGTCGCCAGGTACGCGGCGCGGCGCTCCGCCGTGCCGGGCTCGGTGTCGTCGATGCAGCCGACCGTGAGGCCGAGCCAGCCGAACACGTGCCCCATCCACTGCGAGTCGCGGCGGGCGAGGTAGTCGTTGACCGTGACGAGGTGCGCGCCGAGCCCGGGGAGGGCGTTGAGGTACAGCGGCAGCATGGCGACCAGGGTCTTGCCCTCGCCGGTGGCCATCTCGGCGATCTTGCCCTGGTGCAGGACGATGCCGCCGATCAGCTGCACGTCGTAGGGCACCATGTCCCAGGTCAGCTCGTGCCCGGTGACCATCACCGTGGTGCCCATCAGCCGGCGGCACGCCTCGCGCACCGTGGCGAACGCCTCGGGCAGCAGCTCGTCGAGTGCCTCCGCGGTCGCCCGCGCCAGCTCGTTCTCCCGGGCCAGCAGCTCGCGGTCGAGGCGGTCGCGCTCGTCGGGGTCGGCGCAGTCGTGCTTGGCCTGCTTCAGCCGCTCGACCTCGCTGCGGAGCTCGCCCACGCGCGCCGTGATCCGCTCCCGGAACGCCGCGGTCTGGGCGCGGATGGCCTCGTCGGGGCGCCCCTTCAGCTCCTCCTCGTGGCGGTGGATCGCCTCCACCAGCGGGCGCAGGTGCTTCAGCTCGCGGGTGAACCGGGTCCCCAGGATCTTCGTGACGATCGTCGGCAGCGGCATTATCGGTACAGTCCGTTCCGTTCGATGTAGTCCGCCACCGCCTCGGGCACGAGGTAGCGGATGCTCTCGCCGGCGAGGCAGCGCGCGCGGATCTCGCTGGCGCTGATCTCGATGGCCGGCGTGGCCACGACGTGACGCACCAGGCGCGACGCGAGCTCGGGGGCGCCGGGGCGCGTCAGCGCGGCGACCTCGGCCAGGCGGGCCACCTCGTCCACGGCGCGCCAGGCGGAGAGCGTCGCCGCCGCGTCGGCCCCGACCAGGAGGACGAGGCGCTCCCCCGGCCGGCGGGCGGCCAGCTCACGCAGCGTGTCCACCGTGTACGACGGGCCGCCGCCCGGCCGGTCCAGCTCCACCGTATCGAGGGCGAACCGCGGCTCCCCGGCCAGCGCCAGCTCGAGCATCGCCCGCCGGTGCGCGGCCGACGCCACCGGCCCCCGCGCCTTGAGCGGCTGCCGCACGCAGGGGATGAACAGCACGCGGTCGAGCGCGAGCGCCTCGGCCGCGCGGCCGGCCGCGATGAGGTGCCCGTGGTGGACCGGGTCGAAGCTACCGCCCAGCAGACCGGTCGTCACACATCGCCTTCACGTCGGCGTGGCCCTGGTAGTACTGGCCGTAGTACGACCGCAGCTGCAGGCAGAACGCCGTCTGCTCGTCTTTCCAGCCGATCGTCTTGTACGACCGGACCAGGTAGGCGTACGCCTGGGGGACGAGCACCGACGCCGGGTAGGAGGCGATCAGGTCCTTGAAGTACAGGATGGCCGAGTCGTAGGCCCCGCGCTGGTAGTAGAACAGCGCGTTGGCCATCTCCTTGGCCGCGAACTCCTCGTTCAGGGCGCGGATGCGCGCCGTCGCGATCTGCGCCGCCGCGGAGCTGGGGAAGCGGCCCTGCAGCTCCTGGTACGTCGCCAGCGCCGTCTGTCCGCTGGTCGGATCGAGCTCCGGCTGCGTCCACTGCGCCGCGTACGCGTCCGCGGCCCGCAGCAGCGCCGTCGGCGCGAGGTGGAACGTGGGGCTCTCGTCGGAGACGCGGCGGAACTCGCGGGCCGCCGTGACGAAGTCGCCTTCGCCGAAATAGGATTCCGCGAGGTAGAAGCGGGACAGGACGTAGAGCGTGTCGCCGGTGCCGAGGTCGAAGCTCAGCTTCTGGAACCCGGACAGCGACTTGTCGAAATGGCCCGCGCGGAACTGGCGCAGCGACGCCTGATAGAGCCCCTCCGGCGTCGGGAAGTTGCGCAGGTCGAAGTGCTGGCATCCCGCGGCCAGGCCAACGACCGAGATCGCGGCGAGCGCGCGGAGCAGGGCGGCCGGCCGGGTCATGGCGTCGCCGGGGCCGTGCCGAGGAGCCGGTTCATCTGGGCGGTGGCCCGCGCGGCGACGGGGTCCTCGTCCCCGGCGCCGGCGATCGCGTGGCGGTACGCATCGACCGCCGTGCCGGTATCCCCCCCGGTCCACCGGGTATCGCCGAGCAGCAGCCAGGCGAGGCGGACGATGCTGTCCGGCTCGCCGATCTCGATGGCGCGCTCGAAGCTCTGGGCGGCGTCCGGGAGCACCCCGGCGCTGAGCGAGAGCTGGCCCTGCGTCACGGCGCACCCGGCGAGGCCACCCTCGGCCTGGCGCACGAGCGCCGGCGGCGGATTGCGCCGCAGCACGCCCTCGTACGCCCCCTCGGCGTGATCGCACCGGCCCAGCCGGGCATTGACGTCGGCCCACGCCACGAGGAACGAGTCCGCCGTCGCCCCGTCGGGGGCGTCGGCCGCGGCCTCGAGGAACACGCCCATCGCCTCCGGCCGCTTGGCGAGCGCCGTGGAGGTGGCGCCGAGCGCGACCGCGAAGGCGCCGGCCGGCCGCTGCGGCGCGACGTCCTGGAGCGCCACCAGCGCGTCCGAGAGCGCGCCCATGTCGCGCGAAGCCGCGGCGAGCCGCGCGGCGCGCGTGAGCCCGTCGGCCGCCAGCTCGACGCTCGCGGGGTCGGCCTGCGCCAGGCCGAGATACCCCGCCACCGCCTCGCTGAGCGAGCCGGCGCGGAGCGCGGCCGCGCCGAACTTGGCCCGCAGCACGGGGCTGGGGCGGTGTTGCTGCATCGCCAGCCGGTACTCCGCCAGCGCGTCCACGTAGGCGTGCTCCGCGTAGCGGCGGTCGCCCAGCCGCTCGTGGTCGGGGCCGGGAGGCGCGCAGGACGCGAGCAGCGACAGCGCCGCCACGGCGAGAGCAACCGACAGGGTGCAGGGTGTGGGGGGTCGGGTGTGCAAGGCTCAGCCTTCCCCGCTCTTGCGGGCGCCATGGTCGTCACCCGCCGACGCCTCGGCGCGATCCAGCAGCGCGAGGTACGCCGCCACGCGCACGTCGTCCGGCCATTCGCGCCGGCACCGCTCCCACGCCGCGCGGGCCGCGCCCGCGTCGCCCAGGAGGTGGCACGCCATGCCGAGGCTCACGCGGGCGTCACCGAACGACGGCCGCAGCTCGAGGATCGCCTCCAGCTCCTGGCGCGCCTGCGCGATCTCACCCGCCTCCAGGCGCAGCCTGGCGAGACGGTAGCGCAGGTCCACGTACTCCGGGCGCAGGCGCGCGGCCCGCTCGTACTGCTCGATCGCCTGGGGGATGCCCCCGGCTTCCACGTACGCCTCGCCCAGCTCGGCATGCAGGTTGGCGAGCCGCGAGGCGGCGGGGGCCTCGAAGCCCGTGTGATCCACGCCGGCCAGCCCCTGGGCCGCGCGGAACGCCGCGGCGGCGTCCTCGTAGCGTCCCAGCTCGTTGAGCGTCACGGCGCGGTTGAGGAGCGCGTCCACGTAGCGCGGGTTCAGCGTCAGCGCCCGGTCGAATTCCACCAGCGCCTCTTCCGGCTGTCCCACCGCGGCGGTGGCGAGCCCCAGGAGGTTGTGCGCGTCGGCGAACGTCTTCCCCGAGTCGATCGCTTCCCGCAGGAAGTGGATCGCGCCGTACGCGTCGCCGGCCTCGAGCCGCTCCCGGGCGCGTGTCACCAGGCGGCTAGTCGTCCCGTCCATGGGCCTCCTCGAACCAGCGCACGAAGCGCGGGATCCCTTCCTCCACCGGCGTGGCGGGCCGGTAGCCCAGCACGCGCGCCGCCTTGCGGACGTCGGCGCAGGTCCGTTGCACGTCGCCGGGCTGTGCCGGGAGCCGCTCGAGCACCGCCTCCCGGCCCAGGGCCCGGCTGATCTGGGACACCAGCCCCGCCAGCGAGGTGGTGCGCGACCCGCCGAGGTTGACGATCTCGAGCGCCGGCCCGCTCGCGGCGGTCCAGTCGAGCGCCGCCGCCACCCCCCCTACAATATCGTCGATCCAGGTGTAGTCGCGCTCGCTCGACCCGTCGCCGTAGAACGGCACGGGGCGCCCGGCGCGGATCAGGCGCGTGAACTTGTGGATCGCGAGGTCGGGCCGCTGGCGGGGGCCGTACACGGTGAAGAAGCGCAGCGCCATGATCCTGAGCCCGTACAGCTGCGCGAAGGTGGCGCACAGCAGCTCCCCGGCCCGCTTGGTCGCCGCATACGGCGAGATCGGCAGCAGCGCCGGCCAGTCCTCGGCGAACGGCACCGGCGCGGTGTCGCCGTACACCGACGACGAGCCGCCGAACACCACCCGCCGCACCCCGGCCCGCCGCGCCGCCTCCAGCAGCACCGCCGTACCCTCGATGTTGACCGAGGCGTAGCCCGCCGGGTCCTCCAGCGACGGCCGCACCCCCGCGCGCGCCGCCAGGTGCACCACCGCCGTGCCCGCGTCCAGCAGCCCGGCCACCGCCGCGCGGTCGCGCACGTCCCCCTCGACCAGCCGGAACCGGGGCGAGCGCCTCAGCGCGGCGACGTTGGCCTCCTTCACGGCGCGCGGGTAGAAGGCGTCGAAGTTGTCGAGCCCGACGACCTCGTCACCGCGCGCCACGAGCGCCTCCGCCACGTGCGAGCCGATGAAGCCCGCCGCGCCGGTCACCAGCACCCGCGTCACGCCAGGCGCCGCCGGAAGTCGGCGATGGTCCGCTGCAGCCCCGCCTCCAGGTCCACCTTCGCCTCCCAGCCGAGCCGCTCGCGCGCCCGCGCGATGTCCGGCTGCCGCACCTTGGGGTCGTCTTCGGGCAGCGGCTCCCGCACGATCTTCGACCGCGAGCCGGTGAGCCGGACGACGATCTCCGCCAGCTGCCGCACCGTGAACTCGCGCGGATTCCCGATGTTCGTCGGCTCGCTCCCGCCGCGATCGAACAGCCGCACGATGCCGTCCACGAGGTCGTCCACGTAGCAGAACGAGCGCGTCTGGGCGCCCTCGCCGTACACGGTGATCGGCTCGCCCTTGAGCGCCTGCACGATGAAGTTCGACACCACCCGGCCGTCGCGGACGCGCATCCGGGGCCCGTAGGTGTTGAAGATGCGCACGATCCGCGTGTCCACCCCGTGGAAGCGGTGGTACGCCATCGTCATCGCCTCGGCGAACCGCTTGGCCTCGTCGTACACGCCCCGCGGGCCGATCGGGTTGACGTTGCCCCAGTACCCCTCCGGCTGCGGGTGCACCAGCGGGTCGCCGTACACCTCGGAGGTCGAGGCGAGGAGGAAGCGCGCCTGCTTGGCCTTGGCGAGCCCGAGCGCCTTGTGCGTGCCCAGCGAGCCGACCTTGAGCGTCTGGATCGGCATCTCCAGGTAGTCGCGCGGGCTGGCCGGCGAGGCGAAGTGCAGCACGCCGTCGAGCGGCCCCGCGACGTAGATGAAGTTCGTGACGTTGTGCTCGTAGAAGGCGAACCGGCCGTTGCCCGTGAGGTGCGCGATGTTGTCGGGGCTCCCGGTGGCGAAGTTGTCGAGGCCCACCACCTCGTGGCCGTCGGCGAGGAAGCGGTCGGCGAGGTGCGAGCCGAGGAAGCCGGCGACGCCGGTGATGAGCACGCGCATCAGGGCCGTCCGATCGAAGCGTAGGTGAACCCGGCCTGCCGCATCCGGGCCGGCTCGTAGAGGTTGCGCGCGTCCACCACGACGGGGCGCCGCATCAGCCCCCGCGCGCGGGCGGTGTCGAGGACGCGGTACTCCTGCCACTCCGTGAGCACGACCAGGGCGTCGGCCCCATCGAGGGCGTCGTAGCGGTGCTCGACGTACGTCACGCGGCCGCCGAAGTGGCGCCGCGCCTCGGACAGCGCCTTGGGATCGTGCACCCGCACCGTCGCGCCGCCCTCGAGCAGCTCGGCGACGACCACCAGCGACGCCGCCTCGCGCATGTCGTCGGTCTGCGCCTTGAAGGCCAGCCCCCACACCGCGACGGTGCGGCCGGTCAGGGCGCCGAGGATCCGCCGCAGCTTCAGGGCCGGCACGTGCTTCTGGCGCTCGTTCGCGGCCTCGACGGTCTCCAGGATGTCGAGGGGCGCGCCGGCGTTCTTGCCCGTGGCGCACAGCGCCTTCACGTCCTTGGGGAAGCACGACCCACCGTACCCCGGTCCCGGAAACAGGAACGCCTTGCCGATGCGCGCGTCCGACCCGACGCCCTGCCGGACCTGGTCCACGTCCGCGCCCACCGCCTCGCACAGCGTGGCGAACTGGTTCATCAGGGCGATGCGGGCGGCGAGCATGGCGTTGGCGGCGTACTTGGTCACCTCCGCCGACGCGATGTCCATGAACAGGATGGGATTGCCCGAGCGCACGAACGGCTCGTACAGCTCGCGCAGCGCGGCTTCGCTCTCCGGGCTGTCCACCCCGAGCACGATCCGGTCGGGCTTCATGAAGTCCTGGACGGCGGCCCCTTCCTTCAGGAACTCGGGATTGGAGGCCACGTGGAACGGGGCCGCGGCATGCGCCGCCACGGCCGCGCGCACCCGCTCGGCGGTCCCCACCGGCACGGTGCTCTTGGTGACCACGATCTTGGGGCGCCGCAGGTGCCGCCCGATGGTGGTCGCCACGTCGAGCACGTGCGTGAGGTCGGCGGAGCCGTCCTCGTCCGGCGGCGTGCCCACCGCGATGAACACGACGTCGCTCTGCTCCACCGCCGCCCCGACGTCGGTGGTGAACGTCAGCCGCCCCTCCGCCTGGTTGCGCACCACCAGCGGCTCGAGCCCGGGCTCGAAGATGGGCATATCGTTGCGCCGCAGGCGCTCGACCTTGGCGTGGTCCACGTCGGCGCAGACGACGGTGTTCCCCATCTCGGCGAGGCCCGCGCCCATCACCAGGCCGACGTACCCCGTCCCGATCACGGCGACGTTCATGACGCCCCCCCCCGCTCTCCCCGCTCCCCGTACCAGCGGCGGTAGAAGTCCCGGTACGATCCGTCCTTGACCGCGCGCCACCAGTCCTCGTGCTCCACGTACCAGCGCACCGTCTCGGCCAGGCCCTCCTCGAAGGTGCGCGCCGGGCGCCACCCCAGCTCGCGCTCCGCGCGCGAGGAGTCCATCGCGTAGCGGCGGTCGTGCGCGGGCCGGTCCTGCACGTGCTCCACCAGCGCCGGCGACGCCCCGGTCAGCACCACGATGCGGGCCACGATGTCCACGTTGTGGCGCTCCGAGCGGGCGCCGAAGTTGTACACCTCGCCCGCGCGGCCGCGCTCCAACGCCGCCAGCACGCCGGCGCAGTGGTCCGCGACGTGGATCCAGTCGCGGACCTGACGCCCGTCGCCGTACACCGGGAGCTTCTTCCCCTCGATCGCGTTGGTGACCATCAGCGGGATCAGCTTCTCGGGGAACTGGTACGGCCCGTAGTTGTTGGAGCAGCGGGTGATCACGACGTCCTGGCCGTGGGTGCGCGCGAACGCCAGCGCCAGGTGGTCCGCCGCCGCCTTGCTCGCCGCGTAGGGACTGGTCGGGTTGAGGGGCGTCGCCTCGGTGAAGGCGGGATCGTCGGGCCCCAGCGCCCCGTACACCTCGTCGGTCGAGACGTGCACCACGCGGCAGGCGCGCCCGGCCCCCGCCTGCGCCCGCGCCGCCTCGAGCACCGCGACCGTGCCCAGCACGTTGGTCCGCACGAACGGGCCCGCCGACAGGATCGAGCGGTCCACGTGGCTCTCGGCCGCGAAGTTGACCACGGCATCCGCGCCCCCCTCCAGGGCCCGTGCGAGGTCCGCGGCGTCGGCGATGTCCCCGCGCACGAAGCCGTAGCGGGGATCGCCCTCGAGGTCGCGGAGGTTGGCCGGATTCCCCGCGTAGGTCACCAGGTCGAGGTTGGTGACCCGCCAGTCCGGCCGGTCCCGCAGCACCAGGCGGACGAAGTTCGAGCCGATGAAGCCGAGCCCGCCGGTGACGAGCAGGTGCACCCTACCCGTCCTTCCGCGCCCAGTCGTACGGGATGCTGGGGTCGTGCGCGTCCACGCGGAACTCGTCGGGCCGGGTGTAGTCGTAGAGCTCGGTCACCGTGTTCACGACCAGCGCCTCGTGCTCCGACACGCACTTGAAGCCGTGAAAGACCAGCGCCGGGATCCGCACGAGCAGCGGGTTGTGGTCGCCGATGAAGAACTCGTTGATCACGCCGCGCGTCGGCGAGCCCTCCCGGCCGTCGTACAGCACCACCTTCATCATGCCGCGCACGCAGACCATGTTGTCGGTCTGCTTCTCGTGATAGTGCCACGCCTTGACCACGCCCGGATAGGCGGCCGTGACGTACACCTGGCCGAACTTGAGGAACAGCTCGTCGTCGGCGCGCAGCATCTCCATCACGCGCCCGCGCTCGTCGGGCACGACCTTGAGCGCCTTGGTGCGCACGCCCTCGATCAGGCGCTTCGACGGCGCCTCGAACCGTTTCATCGTCCCTCCGCGCGTTCCCGGGCGACCAGGGTCGCGGCGCGGTACAGGCTCTCGACGGCGCCCGCGTCGGTCCACCACCCGTCCACGTAGTCGAAGTCCAGCTCGCCCCAGGCCAGGTACTGGTTGTTGACGTCGGTGATCTCCAGCTCGCCCCGCCCCGACGGCTTCAGCGTGCGGATGACGTCGAAGACGCGGGCGTCGTACATGTACACGCCGATCACCGCGTAGCGCGACCGCGGGACCTTCGGCTTCTCCTCGATGGTGAGGATGCGGCCGTTCTCGATGGCCGGGACGCCGAACCGCTCCGGGTCGGGCACGTCCTTGAGCAGCACCAGCCCGCCGCGTCTCGTGCGCGCGTACCGCTCGACCGCCGGCCGGATGGAGCGCTGCAGGATGTTGTCGCCGAGGATGACGCAGATCGGCTCCCCGTCGGCGAAGTCCTCGGCCAGGGCGAGGGCCTCGGCGATGCCGCCCTCCCCTTCCTGGTAGGTGTAGTTGAGGTGCTTGAGGCCGAAGTCCCTGCCGTTGCCGAGCAGGCGCAGGAAATCGCCGGCGTTGTTGCCGCCGGTCACGAGCAGGATCTCGGCGATGCCGGCGTCCACCAGCGTCTGGATCGGGTAGTAGATCATCGGCCGGTCGAAGACCGGGAGGAGGTGCTTGTTGGTCACGCGGGTCATCGGCAGCAGCCGCGTCCCGAGACCGCCGGCCAGCACGACGCCCTTCACGTCAGTCCTCCCCGAGGATGCCGAGGCCCGGCAGGCGGCCGGTGCGCACGTAGCTCGTGACGTGGTCCTCCCAGGGCGGCAGCGCGGCACCGAGGGTCCGGGCGGTCGCGCCGCAATCCAGCACCGCGTACGCCGGTCGCGGCGCGGCGCGCCCGCTCTCCACCGTCGGGCACGGCGCCACGAGGCCGGGGTCGGCGCCCGCCGCGGCCACCACGGCGCGGGCCACTCCGTACCACGACGTGGCGCCCGCGGCGGCCAGGTGCCAGGGCCCATCGGCGCCGCGCCCCACGAGGCCCCACAGGCCCTCGCTCAGCAGCCGCGTCGAGGTCGGCGCGCCGACCTGGTCGTCCACCACCCGGAGCGCGCGCCCCTCGGCCGCCGCGCGGCGCACGGTGTCCACGAAGTTCGGCCCGCCCGGGCCGAAGATCCAGGCGGAGCGCACGATCGTCCAGTGCGATCCCGAGGCTTCGACCGCGGCCTCGCCCGCGGCCTTGGCGCGCGCGTACGCGCCGAGCGGTGCGCGCGGCGCGTCCGCGGGGATCGGCGCGCGGGCGCGCCCGTCGAACACGTAGTCGGTGCTGAGGTACACCATCCGCGCGCCGGCTTCGCGGCAGGCCGAGGCCACGTTGGCCGTCCCGTCCCGGTTCACCGCCATCGCCACCTCGGGCTCCGCCTCGGCGCGATCCACCGCCGTGTAGGCCGCCAGGTGGAGCACCACCGCGGGGCGCGCGTCCCGCACCGCCCGCCGCACCGCGTCGCCGTCGCGCACGTCGAAGTCCGCGAGGTCCCACGCCACCACGTCGGCGCCGGCCCCGCGCCACTGGGGGACCAGGGTGGCGCCCACCAGGCCGGCCGCGCCCGTGACGCCGACGCGGAGCCCTTTCAGCGCGCCTTCGCCCGGCTCGCGATCGCGTGCCGGGTGTCCACCAGGGCGCGCGCCTCCTTCGCCAGCATCGCGTAGTCGAGCTTGGTGTGGTCCGTGACGATCACCACGCAATCGGCCGCGCGCACCGCCGCCGCGGTGAGCGGCGTCGAGTTCAGCACCGCGTCGTCCTCCCGCAGCTCCGGGATGTACGGATCGTGGTACTGCACCACGGCCCCCAGCCGCTGCAGCAGCCGGATGATGTCCAGCGCCGGGCTCTCCCGCAGGTCGTCGATGTCCTTCTTGTACGCCACCCCCGCCACCAGCACCGTCGAGCCGCGCACCGCCTTGCGCTGGTCGTTCAGCGCGGCCACGACCTTCTCGACCCAGTACTCCGGCATCTCCGCGTTGATTTCCCCCGCCAGCTCGATGAACCGCGTCCGGTAGTTGAGCGAGCGCATCTTCCAGGCGAGGTAGTGCGGGTCGAGCGGGATGCAATGGCCGCCGACGCCGGGCCCCGGCGTGAACTTCATGAAGCCGAACGGCTTGGTGCTCGCCGCCTCGATCACCTCCCACACGTCCACCCCGAGCTTGTCGCACACGATGGCCATCTCGTTGACGAGCCCGATGTTGACCGAGCGGAACGTGTTCTCGAGCAGCTTCACCAGCTCCGCCGCCTCCGGCGACGACACGGCCACCAGCTGCTCGATCGCCGGCTGGTAGAGCGCGATCGTGACGCGCGTGCAGGCCGCCGTCACGCCGCCGACGATCTTGGGCGTGTTGTGCGTGTTGTACTTCGCGTTGCCGGGATCCACGCGCTCGGGGCTGAAGGCGAGGAAGAAGTCCTCGCCGACCTTGAGCCCGCCCCGCTCGAGCGCCGGCAGCATCAGCTCGCGGGTCGTGCCGGGGTACGTCGTGCTCTGCAGCACGATCGCCTGGCCGGGGCGGATGGTCTTGGCGACGCTCTCGGTGGCCGCCGCCACGAACGAGACGTCGGGATCGCGCGTCTTGGAGAGCGGCGTCGGCACGCAGATCGCCACCAGGTCCGGCTCCTTGAGCCGCGGCAGCTCGGTGGTGGCGGACAGCTTCCCCGCCGAGACCAGCTTGCCCAGGCGCGCGGCCGGGATGTCCTGCACGTGCGAGCGGCCGGCGTTGATCCCGTCCACCACCCGCCTGGTCACGTCGAAGCCGAGCACGGTGTAGCCGGCCTCCGCGAACTCGACCGCGAGCGGAAGGCCGACGTACCCCAGGCCGACGATGCCGATCACCGCCGAGCGCGCCTGGGCCTTGGCCAGGAGGTCGCGCTCGTGCCTGCTCGCGTCAGTCACCGTAGAACCCCCGGATCGTATCCACCACGTGGGACTGCTGGGCCTCGGACAGCTCCGGATAGACCGGCAGCGCCAGCACGCGCCGGGTCGCCGCTTCGGCGACCGGCAGCGCCCCGGCGCGATAGCCCAGGTACTGGAAGCACGGTTGCAGATGCAGCGCCAGCGGGTAGTAGACGGCGCAGCCGACGTCGTGCGCCTTGAGGTGCGCCTGCAGCTCGTCGCGCCGCTCCGCCTCGATCACGTACTGGTGGAAGATGTGCTCGTTGGCGGGGTCGGTGACCGGCGGGCGCACCGCCGACACCCCGGCCAGCAGCTGGTGGTAGCGCGTCGCGTTGGCGCGGCGCGCGGCGCTCCAGCCCTCGAGGTACGGCAGCTTGGCGAGCAGCACCACCGCCTGCAGCGCGTCGAGGCGGGAGTTGACGCCGACCTCGTCGTGGAAGTACTGCCGCGCGCCGCCGTGGGTGCGCAGCGTGCGCACGCGGTCCGCCAGCTTCTGGTCGTTCGCGACCACCATGCCGCCGTCGCCCCAGCCGCCCAGGTTCTTGGTGGGGAAGAACGAGAAGCCGGTCGCCGTGCCCAGCTCGCCCGCCATGCGCCACTGCCCGTCCACGCGGCGCCGCGCGCCGATGGACTGCGCCGCGTCCTCGAGCAGGGCGAGCCCGTGCTTCCGGGCCACGGGCACCAGTCGCTCCATCGCCGCCATCTGCCCGAACAGGTGGACCGGCATGATGGCCCGCGTGCGCGGCGTGACGGCCGCCTCCACCGCGGCGGGGTCGATGTTGAACGTGCCGGGCTCGATGTCCACGAACACCGGCTTCCCGCCCGCGTTGTGGATGGCGCCCGCGGTGGCGAAGAACGTGAACGGCGTGGTGATCACTTCGTCGCCGGGCTTCAGGTCCAGCGCCTTGAGCGGCACGAGCAGCGCGTCCGTCCCGCTCGCCACCCCGATGCCGGCCTTGGCCTTCGACAGCTCGGCGACCTTCCGCTCGAGCTCCTGCACCGGCGCGCCGAGGATGAACAGCTGGGCGTCGGCCAGCTCGAGCACCTTGGCGACGACCGCGTCCCGGATGGTCCGGTGCTGGGCCTTGAGGTCGAGGATGGGGACGTTCATTGCGGCACCAGCTCGCCGCCCTGCTCCCGGTAGGCGGACTGGCAGCGGGCGCACGAGCCCTTCCCCTGCGTCAGGCGCAGCCGCTCGCCGCACTGGCACATCCAGCCCACCTGGCGCGCGGGGTTGCCCACCACCAGCGCGTAGTCCTTGACGTCGCGCGTCACGACGGCGCCGGCCCCGACGAAGCTGAACCGGCCCAGCGTCGTGCCGCAGACCACGGTGGCGTTGGCGCCGATGGTCGCGCCGCGCCTGCACAGCGTCCGCTCGTACTCGCCCTTGCGGATCACGTGGCTGCGCGGGAACGAGACGTTGGTGAACACCATCGAGGGGCCGCAGAACACGTCGTCTTCCAGCTCCACGCCTTCGTAGATCGAGACGTTGTTCTGGACCTTCACGTTGGTCCCGAGGCGGGTGCCCGGCATCACCACGACGTTCTGGCCGAGGCTGCAGCGCTCGCCGATCACCGCGCCCGGCATCACGTGACAAAAGTGCCAGATCTTGGTGCCCGCGCCGATGACCGCGCCCGCGTCCACCACGGACGTGGGGTGCACGTAGAAATCGGTCACTTCGGCTCCCCGAGCACCTTGACCTCCAGCTCCAGCTCGATGCCGAACTCCTTGAAGACCGCCGTGCGCGCGATGTCGATGAGCTTCAGCACGTCGTCGGCCGAGGCGTTGCCGACGTTCACGATGTAGTTGGCGTGGAGCTTGGAGATCTCCGCGCCGCCCACCCGGCGGCCCTTGAGGCCGCAGCGGTCGATCAGCCGTCCCGCCGTGGTCTCCTCCGCGTTCTTGAACACGCTGCCGCAGCACGGCTGGTCGAACGGCGTGCCCTCGCGGCGCTTGCGGAGCAGCATGGCGAGCTCCTGCTTGAGCCGCTCCGGCTCTTCCTGTTCCAGGCGCAGCGCGCAGCCGAGCACGACGTTCCCCTCCAGGCCGCTGCGCCGGTAGGTGAAGGCGATGTCCTTCTTGGACTTGTCCACGATGCGGCCCTTGGCGTCGAGCACCGTCGCCGAGATCAGCACCGACGCGATGTCCTGCCCGTGCGCGCCCGCGTTCATGAACACGGCGCCGCCCACCGAGCCGGGGACGCCGATGAGCTTGTGCACCCCGGCGAACCCCTCCTCGGCGGTCTTGCGCGCCAGCAGCGGCAGCGGCAGGCCGGCCCCGACCTTCCAGGTGCCGGCGCGATGGCTCACCGCGTCGAGCCCCTTGCCGATCTTGACCACCAGCCCGCGGAACCCGCCGTCCCGGATCAGCACGTTGGAGCCGAGGCCGAGAACGAGCACGGGCAGCTTGTGCTCCCGCGCCCACGCCACGGCCCCGGCCGCCGCCTCGTTGGTGGCCGGCGTGAAGTGCACGCTCGCCGGCCCGCCGATGCGGTACGTGGTGTGCCGCCCGAGCGGCTCCTGGTACTTCACCGTGCCGGCCAGGTCCTCGGGGAAGGCCGCCATCCCCTTCGGCGGCCCCTTGGCCTGCGGCTCCGCCCGCTTGGCCGTCTTCTCCGCCTTCTTCCGGGGCGCGGCCATCACGCCACCTGCTCGGTCGAGGCCAGGCGCCTGGCGTACCATTCCTGCAGCGACATCACGTCCCCCCCCATGCTCTTGAGCGCAATCACCGCGTCGGCCGCCGCCGCGGCGGCCGACATGGTGGTGGTGTACGGCACACGATGCATCAGCGCCGCCCGCCGCAGCTCGTAGTCGTCGCGCTGCGAGTACTTGCCCAGCGGCGTGTTGATCAGCAGCTGCACCTTGCCGGAAATGATCAGGTCCACTGCGTTCGGCCTCCCCTCCCACACCTTGTTGACCCGCTGGCAGGCGATGCCCCGCTTCTGCAGGTAGCGCGCCGTGCCCTCCGTCGCGAGCAGCTGGAACCCCATCTCGTGGAACCGCCGCGCGATCGGCGTGACCGTCGGCTTGTCGCTGTCGTTGACGGTGACGAAGATCGCGCCCGTGAGCGGCAGGGCGCCGTCGGCGGCGATCTGCGCCTTGGCGAACGCCCAGCCGAACGACTCCGCGATGCCCATCACCTCGCCCGTCGAGCGCATCTCCGGGCCCAGCAGGGTGTCGGCGTTGGGCAGCTTGTTGAACGGGAAGACGGCTTCCTTCACGGCCACGTACGGCAGCTCGATCTCGGCGCGGAAGCCCAGCTCGTCCAGCGTGCGCCCGACCATGACCCCGGCGGCCAGCCGGGCGAGCGACACGCCGGTGGCCTTGGAGACGAACGGCACCGTGCGGGAGCCGCGCGGGTTGACCTCGAGGCAGTAGACGACGCCGTCCCGGATCGCGTACTGCACGTTGATGAGCCCCACCACGCCGAGCGCCGCGGCGAGCGCCACCGTGTGGCGGCGCATCTCCTCGATCTCCCGCTCGCCGATCAGGTACGGGGGCAGCACGCAGGCCGAGTCGCCGGAGTGGATCCCCGCGTCCTCGATGTGCTGCATCACCCCGCCGATGACGCAGGTCGTGCCGTCGGCGACGGCGTCCACGTCCGCCTCGAACGCGTCCTCGAGGAACCGGTCGATGAGGACCGGGTGCTCGGGCGCGACGCGCGCGGCCGTGGCGAAGTAGTCGCGCAGCGCCCCCGCGTCGTACAGGATCGCCATCGCGCGCCCGCCGAGCACGTAGGAGGGCCGCACCAGCACCGGGTAGCCGACCCGCTCCGCCACCGCCAGCGCCTCCTCGGTGCTGCGCGCGGTGCCGCTGGGGGGCTGCGTGATCTTGAGCCGGCGCGCGATCGCCTCGAAGCGCCGCCGGTCCTCGGCGATGTCGATCGAGTCGGCGGAGGTGCCGAGGATCTTCACCCCGGCGGCCTCGAGCCGCTTGGTGAGCTTGAGCGGCGTCTGGCCCCCGAGCTGCACCACCACGCCGAGCGGCCGCTCGAGCTCGACGATCTCGAGCACGTCCTCGAAGGTCAGCGGCTCGAAGTACAGCTTGTCCGAGATGTCGAAGTCCGTGGACACCGTCTCGGGGTTGGAGTTGATCATCACCGTGCGGTAGCCGAGGTCGCGGAAGGCGAGCGCGGCGCGCACGCAGCAGTAGTCGAACTCCACCCCCTGGCCGATCCGGTTCGGCCCGGAGCCCAGGACCACCACCGCGCGCTCGCCCAGGGGCGCCGACTCGTTCTCCTCGTCGTAGCTCGAGTACAGGTACGGCGTCGCGGACGGGAACTCGCCGGCGCAGGTGTCCACCGTCTTATAGGCCGGCCGCAGGCCCAGCGCGTGCCGCTCGCGGCGGACCTCGTCCTCGGTGGTCCCGGCGAGCTGCGCCAGCTGCACGTCGGAGAAGCCCAGCCGCTTCATGCGGCGCAGCGCCTCCCGCCGCTCGTCCCGTGCCCCCGTGCCCCCGTGCCCCGGTGCCTCCGCTGCGAACTCCCGCTCCGCCTCCACCAGCTCCGCGAGCTGCCGCACGAACCAGGGATCGATGCCGGTGAGCTGCGCGACCTCCGCCGCCGGGATGCCCCCCAGCAGCGCGCGCTTGAGCTGGAAGACGCGCTCGGGCGTGGGCTGGCGGAGCGCGGCGCGGATCGAGGCCGGGTCGTCGTTCTCGAGCCGGTCGTCCGCGAGGTCCCGCCCCAGCACCCAGCCGGCGCGGTCGCTCTCCAGCGCGCGGATGCCCTTCTGGAAGGCTTCCTTGAACGTGCGGCCGATCGCCATGGACTCGCCGACGGACTTCATCTGCGTGGTGAGGCGCCAGTCCACCTGCGGGAACTTCTCGTAGGGAAAGCGCGGGAACTTCACCACCACGTAGTCGAGGACCGGCTCGAAGCTGGCCGGCGTCGTCTTGGTGATGTCGTTGGGCAGCTCGTCGAGCGTGTAGCCCACCGCCAGCTTGGTGCCCATGCGCGCGATCGGGAAGCCGGTCGCCTTGGACGCCAGCGCGGAGGAGCGCGACACCCGCGGGTTCATCTCGATCACCAGCATCTCGCCGTCGGCGGGGTTCACGGCAAACTGGATGTTGCACCCGCCCGCCTCCACGCCGACCTCGCGGATGATCGCGATCGCGGCGTCGCGCATGACCTGGTACTCGCGGTCCGTGAGCGTCATCGCCGGCGCGACCGTGATGCTGTCGCCCGTGTGCACCCCCATCGGGTCGAAGTTCTCGATCGAGCACACGATCACCACGTTGTCGCGGCGGTCGCGCATCACCTCGAGCTCGAACTCCTTCCAGCCCACCACGCTCTGCTCGATCAGCACCCGGTGCGTGGGGGACGCCTCGAGGCCGCGCCGCACCGCCTCGTCGAGCTCGGTCGGGTTGTAGGCGATGCCGCCGCCCGTCCCGCCGAGCGTGTAGGACGGCCGGATGATGGCGGGATAGTCGGTGCGCGCCACGATCGCCTGCGCCTGCTCGACCGTGGTGGCGAACCCGCCCACCGCGACCTTGAGGCCGATGCGCTTCATGGCCGCCGCGAACGCCTCGCGGTCCTCCGCCATCTCGATGGCGCGCGCGTTCGCGCCGATCAGCTCCACGCCGTAGCGCGCCAGCGCGCCGCTGTTGTGCAGCGCCATCGCGACGTTGAGCGCCGTCTGGCCGCCCATGGTCGGCAGCAGCGCGTCGGGCCGCTCCCGGGCGATCACCCGCTCCACCCACTCCGGCGTCACCGGCTCGATGTAGGTGCGGTCGGCCAGCTCGGGGTCGGTCATGATCGTGGCGGGGTTCGAATTCACCAGCACGACCGCGTACCCCTCCTCCTTCAGGGCCTTCACCGCCTGGGTCCCGGAATAGTCGAACTCGGCCGCCTGCCCGATGACGATCGGGCCGGAGCCGATCAGCAGGATGCGCCGCAGATCAGTCCGCTTGGGCATTGACCAGGTCGCGCAGCGTCGTCTCCAGGGGATGCGTCGGGGCCCAGCCGGTGGCGGCGCGCAGCTTCCCGCTGTCGCCGACGAGCGTGGGAATGTCGGCCGGGCGCATGAACTCCGGGTCCGGCTCGGCGATCGCCTCGACGCCGACGATCGCGGCGAGGCGGTCGAACAGCTCCTGCAGGGTGACCCCGGTGCCCGACGCCACGTTATAGACCTCCCCCGGCACGCCCCGCTCCAGCAGGGCGACGTAGGCCGCCGCCACGTCCCGCACGTCGAGGAAGTCGCGCGTCGGCTCCAGATTGCCCACCTTCACCACCCGCGCCCCCGCCAGCCGCGCGCCCCGCAGCCGCCGCGCGAACGCCGGCGCGACGAACCGCTCGTCCTGGCCGGGCCCGGTGTGCGGAAACGCGCGCGCGACGACCACCCGGAGCCCCGTCCTGAGCCGCGTCTCCGTCGCCGCCAGCTCCGCCCCCGCCTTCGACGCGGCGTACGGCGAGCGGGGCGCCACGGGGTCGGTCTCCACGATGGGGCGCGCCGGCCCCGCGCCGTACACCTCCGCGCTCGAGACCAGCAGCACCAGGGGATCGGTCTCCTGCGCGCGGCGCCGCCGGCCCAGCTCGCCCAGCAGCCGCGCGGTGCCGGCCGCGTTCACCGACCACGCCACGCCGGGGTCGCGGAGCGCGTCGCCGCCCGACGCCACCGCCGCGAGGTGGATCACCGCGTCGTAGGCGCGGCCGGCGACGTTGCGCGCCGAGGCCAGGTCGCCCAGCTCCAGCGGGATCCACAGCACCGACGCCCGCTCGGCGTCGCTCAGCCCGTCCGCGCGCGGCGGCCCGGGCTGCACCGCCCCCACCACCGCGTGGCCGCGCTCGAGCAGCGCCCGCAGCACCCACCGGCCGACGAAGCCGTCGGCCCCGGTCACGAGCACGTTCATGCCGGGCGCTGCAGCCGAGCCAGGTCGGCGTCCACCATCATCCGGAGCAGCCCCTCGAAGTCCACCGTCGGGCACCAGCCGAGCTGCCGCCGGGCCTTGGAGGGATCGGCCAGCAGTGTCTCGACCTCGGCCGGGCGCACCAGCGCGGGGTCGTGCGTCACGTGCGTGCGCCAGTCGAGGCCCGCGTGCGCGAACGCCACCTCGCAGCAATCCTGGACGCTGTGCTGCACCCCGGTCCCGATGACGTAGTCCTCGGGCGTCGGCTGCTGCAGCATCCGCCACATCGCGTCCACGTAATCCCCCGCGAAGCCCCAGTCGCGGCGGGCGTCCAGCGTCCCCAGCTTCAGCTCCTTGGCCAGGCCCAGCTTGACGCGCGCCACCCCGTCGCTGATGCGGCGCGTCACGAATTCCAGCCCGCGGCGCGGGCTCTCGTGGTTGAACAGGATGCCGCTCGCCGCGAACATCCCGTACGACTCGCGGTAGTTCACCGTGATGTAGTGCCCGTAGCACTTCGCCACGCCGTACGGCGAGCGCGGGTGGAACGGCGTGGTCTCGCGCTGCGGCGTCTCGCGCACCATGCCGAACATCTCGCTGGAGCTGGCCTGGTAGAAACGGGCGTCGGGCTTCACCAGCCGGACCGCGTCGAGCAGGCGCGTCACGCCGAGGGCCGTGAACTCGCCCGTCAGCACCGGTTGCGTCCAGGACGTCGGCACGAACGACTGCGCCGCCAGGTTGTACACCTCGTCGGGCGCCGCGGCCTTCACGACCGTCTGCAGCGAGTGCTGGTCCAGCAGGTCGGCGGGCACGATCTCCACCTTGCCCACCAGGTGCTGGATGCGCTCGTAGCTGTCGTGCGACGTGCGCCGCACGACCCCCACCACCCGGTAGCCCTTGGCGAGGAGCAGCTCCGCCAGGTACGAGCCGTCCTGCCCCGTGATGCCGGTGATCAGTGCGGTCGGCATGTAGGACCCCGGAAAAGACGGGTGTAGGGTGTGAGGGGGCGGCGCCTGCCGCCCACCTCTCGCCACTTGAATCAAGTGCCAGAGCCGGCTAAACTTAGCCGCTGCACCGGACTTTTTGAAGCGAGGCAACGATGGCGCGCGTGTGCGCGGTTTGCGGCAAGGGCCCGAGCTTCGGGCATCACGTCTCCAATGCGAACAACCGGACCACCCGGCGGTGGTATCCCAACCTCCAGGCCGTCCGCGCGCTCGTGGACGGGGCGCCCAAGCGGATCCGCGTCTGCGCGGCGTGCCTGAGGTCGGGCAAGGTCACGAAGGCGCCGCGGGGAGTGAAGGTGGCGGCCGGGGTGGCGTGACGGCAGTTCGTGGGTGGTAGGTCGTGGGTGGTAGGAACGACAAAGCGGGAGACCGAACCGGGTCCCCCGCTTTTCACTACCACCTGCAACCCACCACCTACCACTCTATTCCTTCAGCAGCTCGATCCGGGCCGTCTCCCCGCCGTCGCCGATGCGATGGCCGAGCCGGAGAATCCGGGTGTAGCCTCCCGGCCGCGCCTGAAACCGCGGGCCCAGCTCCTTGAAGAGCTTGGTGCTCACGGCCTTGTCCTTGACGCGCCGCTCCACCAGCCGGCGGGCGTGCAGGTCGCCGCGCCGCGCGAGCGTGATGAGCCGCTCCGCCACCGGCCGCAGCTCCTTGGCCTTGGTCACGGTGGTGACGATGGCGCCGTGGCGGAACAGGTCGGTGGCCATGTTCGAGAGCATGGCCCGCCGGTGCGACGCGGTGCGCGAGAGCTGGCGATCCTTGGCGCGGTGGCGCATCAGAGCTCCCGGCCCGCCTCCGCGGTCACGGCGCGCACGACCGGCTTGGTGCCGGGGTCGAGGATCTTGAGACTGCCCTCGACCTCCTCCCACTGCATCCCGAACGACAGGCCTTCCTTGAGCAGCAGCTCGGCGATCTCCGCCACGGCCTTCTCGCCCACGTTGCGCACCTTCAGCAGCTGCTCCTCGGTGTTGCGCACCAGGTCGCCGAGGGTGCGGATGTTCGAGTTCTTGAGCGAATTGATGGACCGGACCGAGAGGCCGCAGTCGTCGATGGACCGGCCGAGCAGGAGGCGCAGGTGCTCGAGGTCGCTGGCCGGCTCCGCCGGCACTTCGGCCGGCACCATGGGGACGGTGCCGAACGAGATGAAGTAGGCGAAGTGGTGCTGGGCCAGCGCGGCGGCGTAGGCCACCGCGTCCTCGGGCGTGAGGGCGCCGTTCGTCTCGACCGTCAGCGTGAGGCGGTCGAAGTCGGTGCGCTGCCCGACGCGCGTCTCGGTCACCGTGAAGTTGGCGCGGCGCACCGGACTGTAGATGGAGTCGATGCGCACCACGTCCACCGGCATCGCCCGGTCCACCGGGTGCAGGTCCGCGTCCACGTAGCCGCGGCCCTTGTTCACGTACAGGTCCACCGTCAGGTCGCGGTCGTCCTGGAGCGTGAACAGCAGGTGATCGGGATTGACGACCGTGACGGACCCGTGCGACTCGATGTCGCGGGCGTACACGGCCCCGGCGGCGTCGCGGCGGATGTGCAGCGTGGCCTCGTCCACCTCGGGCGACAGCACCAGCGTCAGCGCCTTGAGGCGCTGGATGATCTGGTGCACGTCCTCGACGACGCCCGACACGGTCTGGTGCTCGTGCTGGACGCCGTCCATCCGGAACGCCCACACCGCGGACCCCCGCAGCGAGGAGAGCAGCATGCGCCGGAGGCCGTTGCCCAGCGTGTAGCCGAACCCGCGCTCCAGCGGCTGCAGCCGGAACTCGGCGGCGTTCGGATCGTCTTCCCGCTTGGTCATCTCGACCAGCTGCGGGCGGACGAGCCCGGTGAGATCAATCGTCATGTTCACTTGGAATAGAGCTCGACGATCAACTGTTCCTCGGCCGCGATCGGGATGGCATCTCGGGTCGGGCGCTCGACCAGCTTGCCGGTCATGGCGCCGCGATCCACGGCCACCCAGGAAACCGGCTGTCCCTTGGACGCCAGCTCGAGGGAGACCGCGATGACATCGAGTTCCCGGCTCGCCTTGGCGACGCGGATCTCGTCACCCGGGCGGAGCTGGTAGGACGGGACGTCGACGGGACGGCCGTTGACCTCGACGTGGCGGTGACGCACCAGCTGCCGGGCCGCCTTGCGGCTCGGTGCCAGCCCCATCCGATAGACGACGTTGTCGAGCCGTGACTCCAGCGCGATCAGCAGATTCTCGCCGGTGCGGCCGGGCTCGCCCACGACGCGCTTGAACGTGTTCTTGAACTGCTGCTCCGTCAGCCCGTAGATGCGCTTGACCTTCTGTTTCTCCCGGAGCTGCCGGGCGTACTGCGACGCCTTGCGGCGCCGCCCCGTCGCCTGGCCGTGCTGGCCCGGGGCGTAGGAGCGCTTCTCGACGGCGCACTTCTCCGTCAGGCAGCGCTGGCCCTTGAGGAAGAGCTTGGTGCCTTCGCGCCGGCACAGCTTGCAGTTCGCTTCGATGTATCGGGACACTACACCCTGCGCTTCTTCGGGGGACGGCAGCCGTTGTGCGGAATCGGGGTGACGTCCCGGATGGACTTGACGATCAGGCCGGCGTTGGCCAGCGCCTGGATCGCGGACTCGCGGCCGGCGCCGGGGCCCTGCACCCGGACGTGGACCCGCCGCACACCGAGGTTGAACGCTTCCCGCCCCGCCTGCTCGGCCGCCACCGTGGCGGCGAAGGGCGTGGACTTCTTCGAGCCCTTGAAGCCCGACTTCCCCGCCGTGCCCCAGGCCACCACGTTGCCGTGCAGGTCGGCCACGGTAACGATGGTGTTGTTGAACGTGGCCATGATGTGGACCACGCCCTCGGACTCGACGACCTTCTTGACCTTCTTCGCGACCTTCTTGGCCGCGCCCTCGGCCCCCGCGCCTTCGGCGGGCGTCGCGCCCGCGTCGGGGGCGCCGGCACCGGGCGCCGCTTCGGCCGCCGGGGTGGGCTTAACCTGTTCCTGATCGCTCATGGGTTATTTCTTGAGGACCGCTTTCTTCTTGCCGGCGATGGTCCGGCGCGGGCCCTTCTTGGTCCGCGCGTTGGTGCGGGTGCGCTGCCCCCGCAGCGGCAGCCCGCGGCGGTGGCGGATGCCGCGGTAGCAGCCGATGTCCATCAACCGCTTGATGTTCATGGCCACTTCGGTCCGCAGCGCGCCCTCGACCTTGTGGTCGCGCTCGATCACCTGGCGCAGGCGCGACACCTCGGCGTCGCTCAGGTCCCGGACCCGCGTGGCCGGATTGATGCCGGTCCGCTCCAGGATGCTGACCGCCGTCGAGCGCCCGACGCCGAAAATGGCCGTCAGCCCGACTTCGACGCGCTTGTCGCGTGGGAGATCCACGCCCGCGATGCGTGCCACGAGTTAACCCTGCCGCTGCTTGTGCTTGGGAGAACGCGTGCAGATCACCCTGATGACGCCGCGGCGCCTGATGACCTTGCAGTGCTCACAGACGGGCTTCACGCTGGTGCGAACCTTCAAGACACGCTCCTTAAGGCAATCCCGAACAAGACTTACAACCTAGCCGGGCCCTTGAGCAGATGCAAGGGAGCGAAATCCACGCTCAAGGGAGCGCCC
Organism: uncultured Gemmatimonadales bacterium; assembly: GCA_963806755.1. Taxonomy (GTDB): domain Bacteria; phylum Gemmatimonadota; class Gemmatimonadetes; order Gemmatimonadales; family JACORV01; genus Fen-1245. The sequence continues at coordinate 203,635 of CAWDZR010000020.1, read as the reverse complement.
GGACCTCGACCAGGCGGTAGGACGCGCCCACGCGCCGGAAGCCGAAGTAGATGGTCTGGGTGTGCTGGACGTCCGTGCCCTCGCGCTGAAAGACGCGCTGTGCTTCCACGTAGGCGCGATCCGGTTCCACGTTCCTGGCCACGAGCACGGTGACATCGAGCTCGTGGTCGCCCTCGGCGAAGGTGCGCAGCAGGGCCGCCGCCTGCGTGGACCGCAGCGGCGAGGACGGCTCCGCGCCCGGCAGGTGCACCATGATCGCCTCGCCCGTCCCCACCAGGCCCGCAAAGTCGTGACGCATCCACTGCGCGGCCGCGCGGCGCGCCGCATCGAGCAGCGAATCCGCCTGGCGCGCGCCGGCCGCCGCCGCGGCCAGGCCGGCCACCAGGAGCCACCTCATCGCCGCGCCTCCGCCGCCATCGCCGCGGCCTCGCGGCGGGGATCGGCCGCGCCGGTGATGGGCCGGCCGACGACGAGGAAGTCGGCGCCGGCCTCCGTCGCCTCGGCGGGCGTCGCGGTGCGGACCTGGTCGCCCGCCGCGTCCGCGGCGCGGCGCACCCCGGGCACCACCAGGACGGCGCGCGGCCCCGCGACCGCACGCACCGTCCGCGCCTCCGCCGCGGCCGTGACGAAGCCGTCGAGCCCCGCCGCCGCGCCGAGGCGCACCAGCCGGCGCTGCTCCTCGGCCAGGTCCGCGACCGGCCGCCCCACGATCGCGCCGTACGCGGCGGCGCCGAGCGAGGTGAGCACGCCGACGCCGACGAGCCGCAGGCCCTCGCGCCGCGCCTCGACCGCGGCCTCGAGCATCGCGGCGCCGCCGGCGAGGTGCACGGTCGCGAGGCCGACGCCGGCCGCCGACGCCGCCGTCACGGCGCCGGCGACCGTGCTGGGGATGTCGTGCCACTTGAGGTCCAGGAACACGTGCTTGCCCCGCTCCTTCAGCGCCCGCACGACGGCCGGGCCGTCGGCCACGTGCAGGACCGGGCCGACCTTGTACCAGCGCACCGCGTCGCCGAGCCGGTCCACGAGCGCGAGCGCCGCGGCCGGGCTGGCGAGGTCGAGGGCCACGATCACCTCCGCCATGCGCTACCCCCCTTCCCCTGCGGCGTCGCGCGCGGCGCCGGCGCGGCGCTCCAGCAACGTGGCCAGCTCGCGCGCGATCCGCTCCGGAGCGCGCGGATCCGCCAGCGCGGCCGTGCCCACGCCGACCAGCGTCGCGCCCGCGTCGAGGTACTGGAGCGCGTCGGCGCCGGTGCGGACCCCGCCCACGCCGATCACCGGCTTGCCGGTGCGCGCGGCCACCAGCCGTGTCACGCGCAGTCCGACGGGCAGCAGCGGCGGCCCGCTCAACCCGCCGTGGCCGGCGCCGAGCCGCGGGCGGCCCGCCTCGTCGTACAGCTGAGCCGGGAGCGTGTTCACCGCGGTGAACCCGTCGGCGCCCGCGGCGGCGGCGGCCGCAGCCGTGCGCGCGGGATCGGGGAGCGCGGGCGACAGCTTCACCACCAGGGGCTTCGCGGTCTCGCGGCGCGCCCGCCGCACCAGCTCCGCCAGGACGGCGTCGTCCGCCCCGAACTCCATCCCGCCGTGCTCGACGTTGGGGCACGAGACATTCAACTCGAACGCCGTCACCGCCGGCTCGGCCGCGAGCTCGCGCACCACGCGCGCGAAATCCTCCACGCCGTCGCCGACCACGTTCACCACCACCCGCGCGCGCCGCAGGTTCGCGGCCAGCCACGGCAGGGCGACGCGGCGAAAGTGCTCCAGACCCGGATTCGCCAGGCCCACCGAGTTGAGCATCCCGCCACGGGTCTCCGCCACGCGCGGCGCCGGGTTCCCCCGCCGCGGCTCCACGCTGACCGCCTTGGTGACGAGCCCGCCCAACGCCTCGAGCGCGATGACCCGCGCGACCTCGGCGCCGAAGCCCGCCGTGCCCGCCGCCAGCAGGATGCGGTTCTGGAACGGCACGCCGCAAAACGTCGCGCCCGGCGAGAACGCGGAGGCGGCCGCAGGAGGAGCGCTCACTGCGGCAGCTCGGGCCCGGGCGGGCCGTACGGCGGACGGGACGGCGGGGCGATCACGACCGGCCCGGCCGGCCGCGGCGCGGTACGCCGCGCGCCGCCCGCGCTCGGTCTCGCGCCGGGCTCCGCGTCCGGCTCGGGCTGCGGCCGCTGCGCGGCGGCCTCGCCCGGGTCGAGGCGCTCGTTGGCCAGTCGGCCGCTCCGCCCCGCCTCGCCGGCCGCCGAGGCGAGCACGGTCTGCAGGGAATCCTCCAGCCCCGCGAGCGCCGCGGCGTGCGCGTCGCCGCCGGCGGCGGCCACCACGTACGGACTCCCGGCGTAGCGGTGCAGCAGCAGGCCCTGGAGCGAGTCCGCGTCCGGATAACCGGCGGCGATGGCGGCGACCAGGCCCTTCGGCGTCCACGGCGACGCCGGGAACCGATCGGCCATGGCCGCGAAGTCCGTCGCCGCGAGGCGCACCGCCCCGAGGGAGTCGCGCAGCAGCTCCGCGCGCAGGAACCAGTGCGCGTCGGGCGCGTCCGCGGCGCCGCCGAGGGCGGTGACCCGGGCCAGCAGCTCGAGGAGCGCCGTCGCGTCCCGGCCCGCGCCGCCGCCGGTGCGGCTCAGCGCCACCAGGTCCTGCCGCGGGCGGTCGAGATCGGAGTCCACGGCGGCGGAGGCGATCGCCAATCGGATGAGGGCGACCGCGGCCACCTGGCCTTCGATGCTGTCGCCGGCCTCGCGCCGCACCTGCCGCCACGCCTCGCTCGCCCCCGCGCTGTCCCCCGTCGCCATCCGCCGCGCGCCCTCGTCGAGCAGCAGGCGGGCGGCGGTGCCGGCCGGACAGTCGCGCCGCGCCGCCAGGCGGGCGACGAGCTGCGATGCGTGCGCGCCGTCGCCCGCGGCCGCGAGGCTGTCGAGCCCGGTCCGCCATTCGAGCTCGTCGAGTCGCTCCTGGCCGGCCAGCGAATCGTAGATCGCTCCCGCGCCGGCCGTGTCGCCGAGGCGGGCGTCCACCGCGGCCAGGTCGAAGGCCGCCTCGGGATGCGCCGAGCGGGCGAGCACGTCGCGCGCCGAGTCCAGCGCGCCGAGCGCGAGCCACACCTTGCCGCGATCGAGCAGCGCCGCGTCGCGCACCGCGCGCACCCGCGAGGCGGAGGCGCTGTCGAGGTCGATACCGGCCGAATCCAGCTGGTGATAGAAGAGCTCCGCGCGGCCCAGCAGCCCGAGCGCCTCGAGATGGTCTTCGGGCGAGAGCTGGCGCTGCAGCGCGTCGCGCAGCGCGATCTGCGCGTCGGAGTAGTCGCCGAGCGTCACGAGCGCCCGTCCCCGCAGCAGCTGTGCCTTGGCGACCCACGCCGACTTGGGGTGGTGCACGACCAGCGTCTCGGCGTGCGCCTCGGCGAGCAGCCAGTTGGCCCGGGCATCCATCGGGCGGCCTTCCCGCTCGTACACCTGCGCCTGGTGCGCGTACCGCTCGGCGTTGTACATCGCGTTGAAGTAGGCGCACCCGCTCGCCGCGCCGGCCAGGGCGGCGACGGCGGCCGCCCGCGCCGCCGCCCGGGTCATCGCGTCCCCTCGGCGTCGGTGGGCAGGCGCCGCTCGTACTCCACGAGGTAGTTCACCACCGCGTCGGCGATCGCGCGCGCCAGCCGCCGCTGGCCCGCGTCGCTGGTGAGGGTGCGCGCCTCGGCCGGGTTGCTCCCGAAGCCCAGCTCCACCAGCACCGCCGGCATGTAGGACGTCGCGAGTACGGCGAAGCCGGCCTGCTTCACGCCCCGCGCCTCGCCCGGCTCCACCCGGTCGAGGCTGTGTTCCATGATCACGGCCAGGCGGCTCGACTCGCGCAGGTGCTCGTTCTGCAGCAGGTCGTTGAGGATGAACTGCATCGGCCCGTCGCTCGCGTCCCCGTTCTTCTCGAAGCGCATGGACTCGTTTTCCATGCGGGCCACGCGGCGCGCGTCCTCGGTGCGCGCCTCGGCGAGGAAGTAGGTCTCGAAGCCGCGCGCGCCGGCCGCGTCGCGCCAATGCGGGTTCGCCGCGTTGACGTGAATGGAGACGAACAGGTCGGCGTGCTGGGCCCGGGCGATGCGCCCCCGGTCCTCGAGGTCGATCAGGGTGTCGGTGGTGCGCGTCATGGCCACGCCCACGCCGCGGCGCCGCAACTCGGCCGCCACGTCCCGCGCCACCGCCAGCGTCACGTCCTTCTCGCGCAGGAACCTCCGCCCCACGATGGGACCCATCATGCCGACGTCGGGGCCGCCGTGGCCCGCGTCGATCGCGACGACGTGGGGGAGCCGCAGGCCCGACGCGCGGGCCGCCGCGCTGACCGCGGGCGCGCGCTGCGCCGCCGGCGCGGGAGGGACGGCCGCCGCGGACGACGCATCCGCCCGCGGCGCGGGCGAGGCCGCGCCGGACGCCGCCGAGTCCGGCGCGTCCGCCACGGCCGAATCGACGGCGGGCGCGGGCAGTTCGTCCAGCCGCGCGCGCGCCGGATCGTAGCGGTAGCGGCTCGGGATCAGCTTCGGCAGGTACTCGACCAGCCATTGCAACGGCAGGCACAGCGTGTCGCCGGACAGGTAGGGCGGCGCCGCCAGGGCCAGCACGCGCTCGCCGAAGCGGAAGTAGGTGTCGTCGAGCACGAAGGCGAACCGCCGGCCGGCGGCATGCACGCGCGCGGTCCCGCGCGCCACCGAGTCCACCGTCACGCTCAGCACGCCCGCGAGGTCCGGCGCCGCGACCGCGGGCCAGCCCCGCTCGTCGCGGATCGCCACCGCCCGCACGCCGCGGCTCGACGCCACCGTCAGCGTCCCGGAGGGCGCGGCGGCCAGGGACACCGCCAGCAGGGCGGCCAGGCGCCCCATCACCGCCGCCTCACCGCGCGCGCCATCTCGCGCTCCGCGTCGCGCTTCTTGAGGTCGTCGCGGCGGTCGTACTCCTTCTTCCCCCGCCCCAGCGCGATCGTCACCTTCGCGTGCGTCCCCTTGAAGTAGAGCTCCAGCGGCACCAGGGCGAGTCCCTTCTGGTCCACCGCCCCCAGCAGCCGCCGGATCTCCCGGCGATGCAGCAGCAGCTTGCGCGTGCGCAGCGGATCGTGGTTGTGCCGGTTCCCTTCCTCGTACGGCGGGATGTGCAGCGCCTCGAGCCACACTTCCCCGTTCCTGACCCGCGCGAACGCTCCCACCAGGCTCGCGCGACCCGCCCTGAGCGACTTGACCTCCGTACCCGTGAGCACGAGACCCGCCTCCCACGTCTCCAGGAGGTGATACTCGTGCTTGGCCCGAGGATTCCGCGCGATGAGTCGAGGATGACGAGGCGAGGTGGGCGCCCGAGGCGATGGACGAGTCTGTCGTGCAGGTGTCACGAGCGTCGTAACCCCAAGATAGAGCTAGGGTTCCGACGGGTCAAGGCGAGGGTTGACTGGTGCGGAGGTGAGGTCTATCTTGCGCCGCCTCGCCGAAGTGGTGGAACTGGTAGACGCGCGGCGTTCAGGGCGCCGTGGGCGCAAGCCCGTGAGGGTTCGAGTCCCTCCTTCGGCATTGGGTAGATGCAGTTGAGGGTCGAGAGTTGAGGGTCGAAGGAGGTGCGCTTCAACCCTCAACCTTGGACTTTCAACCCACGCCTCATTGACTCAGTACCTCGCCATGCCCGGCTCGATCTCGTCCGCCCACGCCGCCACGCCGCCCCTGAGGCTCCGAACGTCCGCGATGCCGCGCGAGCGCAGGAAGCGCGCGGCGTCGAGCGAGCGCACGCCCGTGTGACAGATGGTGACGATGGAGGCCGAGTCGGGGAACTCCTGCACGCGGCCGGGCAGCTCTCCCAGCGGCACGAGCCGGCTCCCCGCGATGCGGCAGATCCCCCATTCGAACGGCTCGCGCACGTCCACGAGGACGAGGGCCCGGCCCGCCTTCAGCTCGGCCGCCAGCGCCCGCGGAGTGACCTCGAGTCCCGTGCCCGGCGTCGCCGCGCCCTCCGCCGCCGGCATGCCGCAGAACGCCTCGTAGTCCACGAGCTCGCGGATGCTCGGCCGCGCGCCGCACAGCGGGCAGTCGGGGTCCTTCTCGAGCGTGAGCTCCCGGAACCGCATGCTCAGCGCTTCGAACAGGAGCAACCGGCCCACGAGCGTCTCGCCCACCCCGAGTATCAGCTTGATCGCCTCCAGCGCCTGCATCGAGCCGATGATGCCGGGCAGCACGCCGAGCACGCCTCCCTCGGCGCACGACGGCACGAGCTCCGGCGGCGGAGGGTCCCGATACAGGCAGCGGTAGCACGGCCCGCGCGCCGCCCAGAAGACGGACGCCTGGCCGTCGAAACGGTAGATGCTCCCGTACACGTCCGGCTTGCCGAGCAGGGCACACGCGTCGTTGAGGAGGTAGCGGGTGGGGAAGTTGTCGCTGCCGTCGAGGATCACGTCGTACCCGGCGAGGACCGCCAGGGCATTCTCGCTCGTGAGCCGGGTCTCGTGGCGGACCACGTCCACGCCGGGATTGATCGCGCGAATGCGCTCCGCCGCCGACCCCACCTTGCTCGTACCGACCGCCGACGTCGCGTGCAGGATCTGCCGTTGCAGATTGGAGAACTCGACCCGGTCCGAGTCCACGATGCCGAGCACGCCGACTCCGGCGGCAGCGAGGTAGAGGGCCGCGGGACTTCCGAGCCCGCCCGCCCCGACGATGAGCACGCGCGCCGACTTGAGGCGCCGTTGCCCTTCGACCCCGACCTCCGGCAGCGCGAGATGGCGCGCGTACCGGGCCAACTCCTCGGGGCTGAGCGCCGGCCCGTCGGCCGGCCCGCTGGCCACTTCACCAAAATGCCGAGTCATTTTATCGCGATTCAGGGTAACAACGCACGCCGCGTGAGCGATAGGCGGGGGGTATCAGACGACGGCGACCCCGTTGCCGACCAGGGCGCGGACCTCTGACTCCTCGTGGAGCAGGTCGGCGAGATGGATGGATCCCAGGGTCTCGTCGATGCGCTGCTGGAGGAGTTGCCAGACGGGCCGGATGGCGCACGAGTTCTCGGTCGTGCAGCGTTCGTGGTCAACGGGATGGCACTCGCAGTTGACCTCGAACGTCCCGTGCTCGGAAGCGTCCAAGACATCCTTGACCGTAACCTCGGAGGGCTGACGGGACAGATGATACCCTCCACGGGCGCCACGAACCGACTCAACGAGCCCCGCGCGCCGAAGGCGCAGCAGGATCTGCTCGACGTAATCGGCCGGGAGCTTCTCCTTCTCGGCCATTTCGCGTGCAGCCACAGGCCCCTGCCCCGCACGCCTGGCGAGATGGAGGCTGACGATCAAACCGTATTCCGCCCACGTTGTAACGCGCATACACCCTCCTTGCTGGTCGGAATATGCAAAAAGGAAGCCATTAGCTCAACTAACATCACGCTCTTGCTCTCGAATGAGACCCGGTATCATTCGCCCCAACGCGGAGATAGCGAAACGTGAATTGGCGAAGCGCATTTCGGGTCATGGGGGCGGCCACCCTGCTGGCCGGAGCGTGGAGCCCCCTTGCCGCCCAGGCGAGGCCGGCCGTGCGGGACATGGTGCTGGCCACGACGACGTCGCTGTACGACACGGGGCTCCTGGACTCGATCGTGCCGGTTTTCGACCGGCAGACCGGCTACAACGTCAAAGTCGTCGCCGTCGGCTCCGGGGAGGCGCTCGCGATGGCGCGTCGCGGCGACGCGGACGTGGTGTTCGTGCACTCGCCGGCGGCGGAATCGGCCTTCATGGCGGCCGGGCACGGCGTGCGGCGCCGGATCGTGGCCACGAACTACTTCACGATCGTGGGCCCGCCCGCGGATCCCGCGCACGTGCGTGACGCGTCGAGCGCGGCCGACGCGCTGCGGCGCATCGCCGGCGTGGCCGCCGGGTTCGTCTCGCGGGGCGACTCGTCGGGCACGAACGCCCGCGAGCTGGCGCTGTGGCGGGCGGCCGGACGGAAGCCGCAGTGGCCCGGCTACATCGAGACCGGCCAGGGCATGGCCGCGACCCTGCTGGTGGCGAACCAGCGGCTGGCGTACACGCTCACGGACCGCGCGACCTTCGGCCTGCTGAAGCCGCACCTCGATCTCGTGGCGCTGCGCGGCCGGGATCCCGACCTGATCAACATCTATCACGTCATCGAGCTGAATCCCGCGGGCCATCCGCGCATGAACGTCGCGGGCGGCCACGCGTTCGCGGAGTTCGTGATCTCGCGGCAGATGCAGGAGTACCTGGCCAACTTCGGGCTGCGGACGTTCGGCGAGCCGTTGTTCGTGCCGGCGTGGGGGAAAGAACCGCACTAGCCGAAGGCGGTTGGCGGTTGGCCGTGAGCGGGGCGCGCCGTTCCTCCGCCGCCCGCCACCCGCCAACAATCAAGCTACTCCGGGATTTCGACACACCGCGATGAGCGACAGCCCCGGCCACGGGAGGAAGCGATCCACGCCGCGGGCGAGCCACACCATCGAATCGAAGATCTTGAGCTGCACGCGGGAGAAGCGGGAGCGACGCAGCCAGCCGTTGACGCGCCACCCCGGCACGGCCGAGCGATTGAAGTCCAGCAGCGCCTCGACCTCGAATCCGGCCTCGGTGGCGGCGTCCCGGAGCCGCTGGCGCGTGTAGCGCACGCGGTGCCCGAGCGCGCGGTCGAGGGAGTTGTACCGTCCCGGCCCCTGGGGCACGAGCACGATGGCGCGGCCGCCCGGCGCGAGCGCCGTGCGCAGGTTGCGCAGCGCGGCCGCGGCCTGGTCGAGGTGCTCGAGCACGTTGAGGCACACGACGGAGTCGAACCGGCCCGCGAGCGGGGCGAAGGCCTCGGCCCGCTCGACGTCCAGCGCCCCCACCTCCAGGTACGGCTTCCCGACCGCGAAGTTGGACAGGTAGGCGAGGTAATCGGGGTTGACGTCGGTGGCCCGATAGCGGTCGCGCGGCACCAGGTGGCCGGTGAGGTTGCCGATCCCCGCGCCGACCTCGAGCACCGCGCTCCCGAGCCACGGCCGGATGGCGTCGCTCATCCAGCGGGAGAACTTCCGCGCCCGCGAGAGGCTGTGCAGGATGTGCGCCCCGTACGCGTCGTTGAGGTAGAGGTCGTCGAGCAGCGCGCCGCGGGCGATGGCGAGCAGCGCGCGCACGCCGTCCCGCCACCCGATCTTCTTGCCTTCGGCATAGGTGCGCCCCGAGTACCGGATCGGCGCCTCGAAGATCGCCGCTCCGCGCTTGGCCAGCTTGATGGTGAGCTCGGGCTCGATCCGGAAGTCGTTGTAGCGGAGCGGCAGCGACTTGAGGAGCTCCGTGCGGACCATCTTGTAGCACGTCTCCATGTCGCTCAGGTTCAGGTTCGTCACCAGGTTGACGAGCGTCGTGAGCAGCCGGTTGCCGAGGCTGTGGTAGTACAGCAGCACGCGCCGGTACTCGCCCGAGAGGAACCGGGAGCCGAACACGGCGTCGGCCTGCTCGTGGAGGAACGGCTGCACCAGCCGCACCAGGTCGGCCGGGTGGTACTCGAGATCGGCGTCGTGGGGCACGCAGACGTCGCCCGTGGCATGCGCGATCGCGGTGCGCAGGGCCGCACCCTTGCCGCGATTCCGGTCGTGCTCGATGTAGCGGATCTCCGGCCGCCCGCGGGTCAGCGCGCGCAGGATCTCGCGCGTGCCGTCGGTCGAGCCGTCGTCCACCACGATCACTTCCAGCTCGCGGATGGCCGGGTCGCGCACCGCCAGGACCCGTCGGATGGATTCCGCGGCGAGGAAGCGCTCGTTGAAGACCGGGACCAGGACGGACACCTTCAACGCATCGGTCACGCCGCCCCCCGACGTCGCCACGTTGCGTGAGCCTGCACCGCTACTTGCTCCCCGGCACCCCGATCTCCGTCATCGCCCGGTAGTCCAGCACCTCGTCGAGCTCCCTGCCCTTGAGCAGGCCCTTCTGCTCGACGAGCTGCCGCACGGTCACGCCCTTGGCCAGCGACTCCTTGGCCAGCTTGGCCGCCTCGGCGTAGCCGATCTTCGGGGCGAGGGCGGTGACGAGCGCCGGGCTCCGCTCCAGCCAGTGCGCGCACATCGCGGCGTCCGCCGTGATGCCGGCGACGCACCGCTCGGCCAGCACGCGGCCGGCGGCGGCGAGGATCTCCAGGCTGAAGACGACGTTGTGCGCGACCACGGGCATCATGACGTTGAGCTCGAGCTGGCCGGCCTCCGCCGCGAGCACCACCGTCTGGTCGTTGCCCAGCACCTGGAAGCAGACCTGGTTCACCATCTCGGCGATGCTCGGGTTGACCTTGCCCGGCATGATACTGGAGCCGGGCTGCACGGCCGGCAACGCGATCTCCGCCAGCCCCGTGCGCGGGCCCGAGGCGAGGAGGCGCAGGTCGTTCGCGATCTTGTTGAGGTCCACGGCCAGGGCGCGCACCGTTCCCGAGAAGGCCGCGATGTCGCCCAGCGACTGCATCAGCTGCACGCGGTCGCTCCCGACGCGCAGCTCGAATCCGGTCGTGGCCGTCAGGTGCTTCACGATCAGCTCGGGGTAGCGCGGCTCCGCGTTGAGCCCCGTTCCGACGGCCGTGCCGCCGATGCCGAGGTCCCGCAGGTCGTCCGCGGCGCGCTCGAGCCGCGCGCGGTTCCGGCGCAGCGTGTGGCCGTAGGCCGCGAACTCCTGGCCGAGGCGGATGGGCGTCGCGTCCTGGAGGTGGGTCCGCCCGCTCTTGACGATCCCGTCGAACTCGCGGCCCTTGGCCTCGAACGCGCCGGCGAGCGCGTCGAGCGCCGCCAGCAGCGGCCCGAGGCGCGCGAGCGCCGCGAGCCGGATCGCGGTCGGAATCACGTCGTTGGTGGACTGCGCCATGTTGACGTGATCGTTGGGGTGGACAGGCTTGTACTCGCCCCGCTTCGCCCCCAGCAGCTCGTTGGCGCGGTTGGCGAGCACCTCGTTGCAGTTCATGTTGTGCGACGTGCCGGCCCCCGCCTGGTACACGTCCACCACGAACTGGTCGCGGTGCCTGCCCCCGAGCACCTCGTCGGCCGCGGCGACGATCGCGTCGGCGAGCCTCGCCTCGAGGCGCCCCGTCTCCCGGTGCGTGAGCGCGGCGGCCTTCTTGATCCAGATGACCGCGTCCACGAACGCCGCGAGCGGCTTCAGCCCGGAGATGGGGAAGTTCTGGCGCGCCCGCTCGGTCTGCACGCCCCAGTAGGCGTCGGCCGGGACTTCGAGGTCACCGAGGGGATCTTTTTCGATGCGGGTTGCCATGTCGTGCCCAGGATTCAGGGGTGAGAGATCAGGGGTCGGTCGAGTTGCGAGACGCCGAGTGGCGAGCGGTGACGAGTCCGCAGTCTGGAGAGTGCAGAAGAGGGCCCGCGCGCGCAACATCACGCCAGCGCGGCGCGCCCTTCCCGCCCCGCGACCGCCGGCTCACCGCTCGCGACCGCTCGCAACTCTCCGTTTCGCCACCGCTCTGCGTTCTCACCGCCCGGCTCGGCTCTCCGATTCAGTCGGAGCAATCCCCCAACGGGTACACGTGGCCGCAATTGGGGCACGGGTTCTTGCAGCCCCACGGCTTGCCCTTGACCGGCGCGCCGCACTTGAGGCAGGCGTTGACGCCGGGCACCAGGCGCACGAAGGGGTTGTCCCGCTTCTCCGCGCCGATGGTCGTCGCGGGGCCGTGCCCCGCGTACACCACCGTGGCGTCGGGGAGCGCGAACAGCCGCTCGCGGATGCTGGCGAGCAGCGTCTCCGTGTCGCCGCCGGGGAGGTCGGTGCGGCCGATCGAGCCGGCGAACAGCGCATCGCCCACGAACGCGAGGCCGGAGCCCGCCAGGGTCACGCCACCCGGCGTGTGGCCGGGGGTGTGGAGCACGTCGAAGGCGCAGCCGCCCACCGTGACGCGGCCTCCGTCCGCGAGGTCGCCGTCCGGCGCCGGGAGCGGCTCGGCCGCGAGACCGAACATCGCGGCCTGGGCGGGGAACCGGTCGTACAGCGGCCGGTCCGCCGGATGCAGGAGGACGGGCGCGCCGGTCGCGGCGGCCAGGCGCCCCACCCCGGCCACGTGGTCCACGTGTGCGTGGGTGAGCCAGATGGCGCGCGGCACCCATCCCTCGTGGCGCAGCCGCGCCAGGAACAGGTCCACGTCCTCGCCGGGATCCACGATCGCGGCGTCGCCGCTGACCGGATCGGCGACGAGGTAGCAGTTCTCGGCGAACGCGCCGTTAGTCAGCGTGACGACTTGGGGCCGCACCGGCGAGCTGCCGCTCTTTCCATTCCGCGAGGTATTTCGTGGCGGCGATCACCGCCGTCGTCGCGTCGCCCACGGCCGTCGTGACCTGGCGGGTGAGCTGCGCGCGGACGTCGCCGGCCGCGAACAGGCCCGGGATCGAGGTCATCATCACGTCGTTGGTCACGAAGTAGCCGCCGGCGTCGTGGTCGAAGTGCTCCCGCACGATGCCGGTGTTGGGATGGAATCCCACGAACACGAACACGCCGCCCACGGGAAGCTCCGACGCCGCGCCCGTCCGGACGTTGCGGAGCGCGAGGTGCGTGACGGCGGTGCCCTTCCCCTCGACCCGCTCCACCACGGTGTCCCACACCACTTCGATCTTAGGGTTGGCGAACAGGCGTTCCTGGATGATCTTCGACGCGCGCAGCTGGTCGCGGCGGTGGATCAGGATCACCTTGCTGGCGTAGCGCGTGAGGAAGGTCGCTTCCTCCGCCGCGGCGTCGCCTCCGCCGACGACGCCGAGCACCTCGCCGCGGAAGAAGTGGCCGTCGCACACCGCGCAGTACGAGACCCCCTTCCCCGCGTACTCCGCCTCGCCCGGCACGCCCAGCTTCGCGGGCGTCCCGCCCGCCGTGAGGAGCACCGCGGGCGCGCGGTACGCCCGGCCGTCGTCCGTCGTGACCGCGAACCGGCCGTCCGCCTCGCGCGCCACCGACGCGACCCTCTCCGTCACCAGCTCGGCGCCGAACTTCAGCGCATGCGCCGTCATCTTCTCCGCCAGCTCGAAGCCCTTGACGGACTCGAAGCCGGGGTAGTCCTCGATCAGCTCGGTATTGAGCAGCTCGCCCCCGGGCACGCCCTTCTCGAGGATCAGCGTCCGGAGCATGGACCGGCCCCCGTACAGCGCCCCGGTGAGACCGGCGGGGCCGGCGCCCACGATGATCAGGTCGTAATCGCTCATGCGTCCTTCGTCGGCCGACGGGGCCGCGCGCGCGCGGCCCCGGTGGTGAGTGACATGGGCGGAACCGGTCCGCCCGCCTCCACGCAGGCGGCGAGACCTTGCACGAACCGGGCCGTTTCCACGGGGAAGCCCGGCGGCGCCGGCACGCGCAGCTTCTCGATCGCGGCGCGGCCCTGCGCCAGCAGGCCGTGTCGGTTCCCGCGCTCGCGGTGCAACATGGCCGCGGCCGCCTGGATGAGCCCCTGCCAGAGTGGCCGCTCGGGCGGCTGTGACTGCCGCCATACGACTTCCAGCGCCTCGTGCGCCTGCCAGAAGCGCCCTTGATTGTAGCGGGTGACGCCCAGCCGGACGTACGGGCGCAGGTCCTGACGCGCCGCGCCGGCGGCGCGCGGCCCGGGCGCCGCGCCGCCGGGGCTCACCGGATCAGGCGCCCGCCGTCCACGACCAGCGTGGTGCCCGTGACGTAGTCGTTCTCGAGGAGAAACAGCACCGCGCGCACCACGTCGTCGGGCGTGCCCAGGCGGCCCAGCGGCGTAGAGGCGACGAGCCGCGCTTTCTCCTCGTCGCTCCAGCCCTCCGGGAGCAGCACGGCGCCGGGGGCGATCGCGTTGACGCGCACCCTCGGCGCGAGGCTCCTGGCCAGGACCTCGGTGAGGGCCACCACGCCGGCCTTGCTGACGGCGTGCACGGGGTAATGGCGCCAGCGCTGGAAGGCGGCGAGGTCGGCCAGCGCGACGATGGCGCCGCCCTTCTCGCCCATCGCCGCGGCGGCGCCCTTCGCCGCGAAGAAGGTGCTGCGGAGGTTGAGGTTCATCACGCGGTCCCAGTCGGCCGGCGTGACCTCCGCCAGCGGGCGGCGCTCCATCACCGCCGCGCTCAGCACCGCGATGTCGAGGCTGGCGCCCAGCGCCTCCGCCGCGCGCGCCGGGAGCGCCTCCGCGGCCGCCGCGTCGCCGAGGTCGGCCTGCAGCATCGCGACGCGCACGCCGGCGACCTCGCCCTCCATCATCGTGGCGCGGGCGCCGTGCTCGGAGCGGTGGTAGTGGATCGCGACGTTGACGCCCCGCCGGATCAGCCCGTACGCGATGGCGCGGCCGATCCGCTGGCCGGCCCCGGTCACCAGCGCGGCGCGGCCGCGCAGCTCCACGCGCCTCAGGCCTCGCCGTGCGAGACGGGAAGCACGTGCGCGGTGATGCCGGCGGCGAGATCCGAGGCGAGGAACAGCACGGCGTTGACGATGTCGGAGACCTCCACCCACCGCACCGCCGCGCCCGCCATGGACGCGAGGTTCTCGGGCGTGCGCGCGGTGCCGGGCGCCACGGCGTTGACGCGCACCCCCTGCTCGCGCAGCTCGAGGGCGAGGCTGCGGGTGAGCGCGGCGACGCCCGCCTTCGCGGCCGAGTAGGCCGCCATCTCCGCCCGCCCGTGGAAGGCCGCGATGGACCCGAAGTTCACGATGGCGCCCGACCGCTGCTTCACCATGATCCGCGCCGCGGCGCGCGAGACCAGGTAGGTCGTCTTGACGTTGATCGCCATCTCCTTGTCGAACACCGCCGTCTCCGACTCGACCATCGGCCGCACGCCGGTGAGGCCGCCGGCGACGTTCGCCACCACGTCCAGCCGCCCGTACGCCTGCACCGCCTCGTCCACGGCCCACTGCGCCACGTCGGGCTCGGTGAGATCGCCCGCCGCCGCGCGGCACTCGATCCCCTGCGCGTTGAACTCCTTGGCGCGCGCCGCGACGTTCACCGCGCTGATGTCGCAGATCACGAGCTTGGCCCCGGCCTTGCCGAATCCCTCCGCCACGGCGTGGCCGATCTGGCCGACGCGCCCCACGCCCGTGACCAGCACGACCTTCCCGGAGAAGTCCAGCAGCCCGGCCATCACCCCGCTCCCGGCAGCGCCTGCAGCACCTCGTCGGCACCGGGCGCCCCGCGCTTGCCGAACAGGATCCGGCCGTCCCGGCCGACGAGATACACGGTCCGCACGACGCCGCGGCCATCGGGCTTCAGCGCGCGGTACGCCCGCGCCGCCTCCCGGGCGCCGTCGGACAGCAGCGGGTAGTTGAACTTGAACTTGGCCACGTACTTCTCGTGGTCGGCCACCGACGCCGGGTTGACCCCGAAGGTCCGGACGCCCCGCTCCTGGTACTTGCTCTGCTCGTCGCGCACGGCGGAGAGTTGGCGGTTTCAGCCGGGGGTGAAGTCGCCCGGATAGAAGAACAGGGCGACCGGCCCGTGGGCCAGCTCCGCCGAGAGCCGCACCCGCGTCCCGCCCGTGGCCTCCAGCTCGAAGTCCGGCGCCGCCGAGCCCGGCTCCAGCGGCTCGCCCGCGCTAGCGCCGAACATAGCCCAGCTCCGGCGAGGTCCACGCCTCCTGGCTCTGCCGCCACAGGGCCGCCAGCTCCACGTCCGACAGCTCGCCGAGGGCGCGCTCGCGGCTGCGGGCGCCCTGGGGCGAGAAGCGCGACAGGCGCCGCGCGCGGGTGCCGTCCGCGGCCTGGTGCTCGAACAGCAGCGGCAGCTCGTCGCGCTCGTACACGGTGAACCGCCCCGCCAGCGACACCCGCCACATCCGACCTTCGATCTCGATCCGACGCTCGATCATGGCTGCTCGTCCAGAGGGTATTCCTTCAGGGAGCGCACCGTCTCGAAGCGGCTCGACAGCGCGCGGATTGCGCCGATCTCGTCGCCGAACACCGGGGCCACCGCCCCGCCGGGCCCGGACTCCGGGCCCTCGACGAACAGGACCAGCTCGCTGGAATTGACCTCGTTCCGGTACGCCCAGCAATGCCACCCCGCCTGCTCCGCCCGGCGGCGGGCCGAATGGAGGATCTCGTCCACCCGCGGCTCCGCGCCGGGCGCCGGCTCGAAGATGAGCGTGAGCAGCTGCCGGCTCACACGCCGTTCTCCGGGAACTCCTCGAGCTCCTTCTTGAGATCGGACATGAACCGGTCGGCGTCGGCGCCGTCCACGATCCGGTGGTCATAGGAGATCGAGAGCATCGTCATCATGCGCGGGACGATCACCTCGGTACCGCCCTCCACGGTCATCACCCGGGGCCGCTTCTCCACCGCGCCGACGCCCAGGATCGCCACCTGCGGCTGGTTGATGATCGGCGTGCCCGCGAACGACCCGAACACGCCCGGGTTGGTGATCGTGAACGTCCCGTGCTGCACCTCGTCGGGCTTCAGGCGCTTGGACCGGGCGCGGTCGGCCAGGTCGGCCATGGCCTTGGCGATGCCGAACAGCGACAGCTCGTCGGCCCCGCGGATCACCGGCACGAGCAGGCCCCAGTCGAGCGCGACCGCGATGCCGATGTTCACCTGGCCCCGGTAGATGATCGCGCCGCGCTGCACCGCCGAGTTCAGCACCGGATGCCGGCGCAGCTGGTCCGCCACGGCCTTCACGATGAACCCGAGGTAGGTGAGCTTCACCCCGCGCTCCTCGTATGTCTTCTTGCTCTCGACCCTGAGCCGCGCCACGCGCGTCATGTCCACCTCGTAGAAGGTGGTGACGTGGGCGGACGTGCGCCGCGAGAACACCATGTGCTCCGCCGTGAGCTGGCGGATGCGGCTCATCGCCTCGACGCGGTCGCCGGGCCAGGGCTGGGCGTCCCACTGGCCCGCCGCCCCTCCAGCGGCGGGCAGCGGGGGCACGGGGACTGCGGCGGCACGGGGAGCTTCCGTGCCCCTGTGCGCCTGCGCCCCCGTGCCGCCTTCCAGGTAGCCCTCGATGTCCTTCTTCGTCACGCGGCCGGCGTGCCCCGAGCCGGGAATCGCCGCCAGGTCCACCCCCTGCTCGGCCGCGATCTTCCGTACCAGCGGCGTGGAGCGGCGGCGGAGCCGCTCGTCCGCGGTCTCCTCGGAAGCGGGGGCTAGGGGTTGGGGGTTAGGGGCTAGGGGGGCCTTCGGCTGGGCGCTCGGCGCGGGCGCTGCCACGGCTGGACTAGCTTGAGGCTTGGGCGTCTCGACCGGGGCCGGAGCAGGGGTCTCCCCAGCCCCTGGCCCCTTATCCCTAGCCCCTGCCTCTGTTTCAATCACCGCCACCACCGTCTGCACCGGCACCGTCTGCCCTTGGCTGACCTTGATCTCGGCGACGACGCCGGCGGTGGGCGCGGGAATCTCCGCGTCCACCTTGTCGGTGGAAATCTCGAACATGGGCTCGTCGCGCTGGACCGCGTCGCCGACGTTCTTCAGCCACTTCGACAGCGTGCCTTCGGCGATGGACTCGCCCATCTGGGGCATGACGACGTCGATACGGGACATCCATCCCACTCCTGTCAGCAGGGGTTAGGGGTTAGGGGCTAGGGACTAGGGGGCGGGGCGGAAGGGCCCTAACCCCTAATCCCCAACCCCTAACCCCTGCATCATCAGTATCCCGCCAGCTTCCTCGCCACCGCGACGATGTCCGCGGTCTGCGGCAATACGGAATCCTCCAGGGTCGGCGCGTACGGGATCGGCGTGTCCGCCGCCGTCACCCGCAGCACCGGCGCGTCCAGCCACTCGAACGCGCCCTCGTTGATCCGCGCGGCGATCTCGCCCGCCACGCCGCCCGTCCGCGTGTCCTCGTGCACCACCATCACCCGGTTGGTCTTGCGCACGGTGGCGAAGATGGCGGCGTCGTCCATCGGCAGCAGGGTGCGCAGATCGAGGACCTCGACCTCGAGACCGTCCTCCTTCTCGAGGATCGCGGCCGCCTCCAGCGCCTTCCACACCATCGCCGAGTAGGTCACGATCGAGAGGTCCGTCCCCTCGCGCGCCACGCGCGCCTCGCCGATGGGCGTCACCACGTCCTCGTCCTCCGGCAGCTCTTCCTTGATGCGCCGGTACAGGTACTTGTGCTCGAAGTAGAGCACCGGATCGTCGTCGCGGATCGCCGCCTTGATCAGCCCCTTCGCGTCGCGGGCCGTGGCCGGGCAGACGATCTTGAGCCCCGGCGTGTGCAGGAACGCGGCCTCGGGATTCTGCGAGTGGAAGGGCCCGCCCCGCACGTAGCCGCCGCACGGCCCCCGCACCACGATCGGGCAGGCCAGGCCGGCGCGGTAGCGCGCCGTCGCCACGTAGTTCGTCAGCATGTCGTACGCGCAGGAGATGAAATCGATGAACTGCATCTCCGCCACCGGCCGCATCCCGAGGTGGGCCGCGCCGGCCGCCGCGCCGACGATCGCCGCCTCCGAGATCGGCGTGTCGATCACCCGCTGCTCGCCGAACTCCGCGCTGAAGCCGTCGGTCACCTTGAAGGCGCCGCCGTACTTGCCGACGTCTTCGCCGAGGATGAACACGGCCGGGTCGCGGCGCATCTCCTCGCGCAGGCCCTGGCGCAGCGCCTCGAGGTAGGTCACCTCAGCCACGCGCCGCCTCCCGGTACCAGGGCGCCGGCTGACGCGCCGGCGTGACGAACACGCCCTCGAGCGCCGTCGCCGGATCGGGCAGCGGCTCCACCTCCGCTTCGGCCACCGCCGCGTCCAGCTCGCGCACCACCCTCCCGTCCGCCTCCGCCAGGTCCGCCGCCCCCAGCCACCCTTCGCCGGTGACCCGCGCGGCGTAGAGGTCGATCGGGTCGCGCCGCTCCCAGCGCGCCAGCTCTTCCCTCGGCACGTAGTGCTGGTCGTCGTGCTCGGCGTGCCCCTTGCGACGGTAGGTCACCAGCTCGACCAGGGACACGCCCTCCCCCGCCCGCGCCCGCTCCACCGCGCGCCGCGTCACGTCCCAGACCGCCAGCACGTCGTTGCCGTCGGCGCGCTCGGCGGGCACCCCATACGCGCGCGCCTTCTGCGCCAGCTCGGTGACCGCCGTCTGCCGCTCCAGCGTGGTCGAGTACGCGTACCCGTTGTTCTCCGCGACGACCACGAGCGGCAGCCGCTGCACGGCGGCGAAGTTGATCCCCTCGTGGAACGTACCCGTGGACATCGCCCCGTCGCCCACATAGACCAGGCCGACCCGCCGCTGGCCGCGCATCCGGAAGGTGAGGGTGACCCCGGCCATCACGGGCACCATGTCGCCGAGGTGGGAGATCTGTCCGATGAATCCGCGCTCGAGATCGCCGAAATGGACGTTCAGCTCCCGGCCGCGCGTCGGGCTTCCCGCCTTGGCCATGTACTGGCGCAGCACGTCCACCGGCCGCGCACCCATGACCAGCAGGGAACCGAGGTTCCGGATCAGGGGCGAAAGCACGTCGCCGGCGCGGCGGTCGAGCGCGTACGCGCTTCCGACGCTGTCCGCCTCCTGGCCGAGCGAGCGGAACAGGCCGCCGATCACCTTGCCCTGCCGGTACAGGTTGACGAGCCGCTCCTCGAGCGAGCGCGTCAGGCGCATGAAGTAGTACAGGTCGGCGAGCGCTGCCCGGTCGAGCCCGGCGGGAATACCGCTCCCCGCGGGGACTGCGCGTCCCGCGGGGACACCGCGCCGTGCGGGGACACCGTGCCCTGCGGGGGCCCCGAGCCCCGCGGGGCTCTCGCCGGCGGCCCCAGGGCCCGCGGCGCGGGGCTTCGCGCTCGGGCGGGCGGTCACTGCACTCCCTTGTCGCACATGGGATTACGCGTCGAAAAACTCGCTGGCAGGCAGGGGAGAGTCAAGGACGGGGACGCCATGACGCGACGCGGAAACGGGGCGGCGACGCGGGAACGCCGGCGACCAGGGCCGGGTGGGCGCCGCCTCACCCGGCACGGGGATTGCGGATATGTTTGTCGGATAAGGAGGAATGCATGGCGAAGCTGACGCTCAAGGTCGCTGGCATGACGTGCGGGCACTGCCAGAAGCGCGTCGAAACGGCGCTGGCCCAGGTGCCCGGCGTGGTCGGGGCGGTCGTGAACCTCCGCGACGCCCGGGCGGAAGTGGATTACGACGACGACACCGCGACCATCGACGAGCTGACGGCGGCCGTAGCGAAGGCCGGGTACACCGCGTCGCTCGACGCCTGAGCCGGGAGGCTCAGTAGGCGCCGCGGACCTCGTAGCGCGGCTCTTCCACGCCGTGCAGCTCGGAGAGGAAGCGCTTCGCGACCTTGTCGAGCTCCGATTCGCCCACGTCGTGGGTGGCGAGCGTGACGCGCGTGTAGTGCCCCCCCTCGATCTCCACGTTCAAGTCCACCGACCCGAGCAGGCCGACGTAGCGCGCGTGGTCCCCCGTGCCCCGCTGCGCCGCAAGGCCGCGCGACGCGAAGTACCGCTCGGCCGTGACCAGCACGGTGTCGGGGGCGACGTGGGCGCGATAGAAATATTGCATGACAGGTCCCCGGGGTTGCGGCGTTGCCGCGTCGGCCGACGCGCTACGCCAGGCTCGGCCTGAACCGCCTCAGCCGCAGGCTGTTGCTCACCACGAACACCGACGAGAACGCCATCGCCGCGCTCGCGAACACGGGCGAGAGCAGGACGCCGGCCAGCGGGTAGAGGAGGCCGGCCGCGATCGGAATGCCCACCACGTTGTAGGCGAAGGCCCAGAACAGGTTCTGCCGGATGGTGCGCATCGTCGCCCGGGCGAGCTCGAACGCGGTGACGGCCGAGCGCAGGTCGCCGTTCATCAGGGCCACGTCCGCCGTCTCGAGCGCCACGTCCGTGCCGGTCCCGATCGCGAGGCCCACGTCGGCGGCGGCGAGGGCCGGCGCGTCGTTGATGCCGTCGCCGACCATGGCCACGCGCTTGCCGGCCTCCTGCAGGCGCCTGATCACCGCGACCTTGCCGGCGGGCAGCATCCCCGACTCGACCTCGTCGATCCCGACCTCGCCGGCCACCGCGATCGCCACCTTGCGGATGTCGCCGGTCACGAGGATCACCTCGAGGCCCATGGCCTTGAGCGCCCGCACCGCCGCGACGGCGGACGGCTTGATCGGGTCCGCCAGGCCGAGCAGGCCGGCGGGGGCGCCGTCCACGGCGACCAGCACCGGCGTGCGGGCCGCGGCCGCGAGCGTGTCGATGGCGTCGGTGAAGGGGCCGATGTCCACGCCCTGCTCGATGAGGAACGCCGCGCTGCCGACCAGGACCTGGTGATCGGCGACCGTGGCGGACGCGCCCCGTCCTTCCCGCGCGAGGAAGCGCGTCGCCGGCGGGATCTCGAGCCCGCGGTCGTTCGCGGCGCGCACGACGGCCGCGGCGAGCGGGTGCTCGGAGAGGTTCTCCACCGCGGCCGCGATCTGGAGCACGGTGACGTCGGCCGCCTGCGGGGGCAGGTTCGCGACCAGCGCCTGGGCGCCCGGCGCCGTGAACAGGTCGGTCACGGCGGGCCGGCCCTCGGTGACCGTGCCGGTCTTGTCGAGGATCACGACGTCAACCGCGGCCGCCGCCTCGAGCGCGGCGCCGCCCTTGGCGAGCACGCCACGCTCGGCGCCCCGGCCCGTGCCCACCATGATCGCGGTCGGCGTCGCCAGTCCCATGGCGCAGGGGCAAGCGATGATGAGCACCGACACGAACACCACCGTGGCGAAGACGAGCGACGGGTCGGGCCCGACATCGAACCAGATGACGAACGCCGCGATCGCGACGGAGATCACCACCGGCACGAACACCGCGGCGATGCGGTCCGCGAGGCGCTGCACCGGCGCGCGACTGCCCTGCGCCTCCTCGACCAGGCGCACGATCTGCGCCAGCGCGGTGTCACGGCCGATGCGGGTGGCCTCCACCGTGATGGACCCGGTCGTGTTGAGCGTCGCGCCCGCGACCGCGTCGCCGGGCGCCTTGGCGACCGGCATGGACTCGCCCGTGAGCATGGACTCGTCCACCGCCGTCCGCCCGCCCCGCACGACGCCGTCCACCGGGATCTTCTCGCCGGGCCGCACCAGCACGATGTCGCCGACGGCCACTTCGCCCACGGGCACCTCGGCTTCGCCGCCGCCGCGCAACACCCGGGCCGTGTGCGGCGCGAGCCCGAGCAGCCGCCGCATCGCCTCCGACGTCCGCCCCTTGGCGCGCGCCTCCAGCAGCCGGCCGAGCAGGATCAGGGCGATGATGCTCGACACCGCCTCGTAGTACACGTCGGCCTGGCAGGCCGGCGCCGGTGAACAGGCCGGGGACGAAGGTCGCCGCGGTCGAGTCGAGCATCGCGGCCGCGGTGCCGACGCCGATCAGCGTGTTCATGTCGGCGCTGCGGTGCTGCAGTCCCCGCCACGCGCCCACGTAGAAGCGGCGGCCGGCCCACCCGACGACCGGCAGGGTGATCACGAACAAGACCACCTTGAGGGTCCGGGGATCGAGGGCGTACAGCCACGGCAGGGCCGTGCGCAGGGCTCCGTCGAGCGGCATCAGCGCGCGCGCCAGCAGGTCGGCGCGGCCCATCGTCTCCACGCCCATCAGCGGCATGGACGCCAGCATCGCGACGACGGCCACGACGCCCGCCACGGCGAGCCTCGCCGCCAGCTCCCGCACCTCGCGCTCGCGCACCCGGCGCTCGCGGTCCACCGGGTCGGCCAGCGTGACGGGCGCGGCGAGCACGAAGCCCGCGGCCGTCACCGCCGCCTCGACCGCGTCGGGGTCGAAGAAGCCCGGCACGTAGGTGAGCCGCACGGATTCCGCCGCGGCGTTGGCGGCGGCCGCGGCCACGCCCGGCAGGACGGCCAGGGCGCGCTCGAGGCGGGCGGGTTCCGGCGCGTAGCGCAGGTCGGCGATCGAGATGGTCAGCGTGTCGGTGCCGACGTCGTAGCCGGCTTCCCGGACCGCCGCCATCAGCGTGCCGGGGGCCACGCCCTCGAACTCCACGGTCGCGTTGGTGGTGGCGAAGTTCACCGCGGCGTCCTGCACGCCGGGCGTGGCGGTGAGCTGCCGCTGGATGCGCGACGCGCACGCCGCGCACGACATCCCGACCAGCGGGAAGGTCACCCGGCGCCGCCCCGCGGCGGGGGCCGCGCCGGCGGTCCCGGCATCGCCGGCCGGCGCGGCGCCGGTCTCGACGGGAGGCGTGGCGGTCGTCATCGGGCCGGGGCGCCGCCCGCCGAACCGCCGGCGGGAGGCGAGGCGAGGAAGTACCACAGCACCCACGCGATGGCGGCCGCGCCGGCCAGCGTGACGAGGATCCGGGCGATGGTCATGACGCGACGCTAGGGCTCGTAGTACTCGATCCCGAGGTGCGTGATCTGGTCTTCACCCATCAGGTAGCGCAGCGTGTTCTTCAGCTTGGTCTGCTGGATGAAGAGGTCGTTCTCGGCCACCAGGCCGGGGGCCGCCATGGGGCTCTTGAAGTAGAACGACAGCCACTCCTGGATGCCCTTCAGGCCGGCGCGATGCGCGAGGTCCATGAACAGGGCCAGGTCGAGCACGATCGGCGCCGCGAGGATCGAGTCGCGGCACAGGAAGTCCACCTTGATCTGCATCGGGTAGCCCAGCCACCCGAAGATGTCGATGTTGTCCCACCCCTCCTTGTTGTCGCGGCGCGGGGGATAGTAGTTGATGCGCACCTTGTGGAACACGTTGCCATACAGCTCTGGATACACCTCCGGCTGCAGGATGTGCTCCAGCACCCCCAGCTTCGACTCCTCTTTCGTCTTGAACGACTCCGGGTCGTCCAGCACCTCGCCGTCCCGGTTGCCCAGGATGTTCGTCGAGTACCACCCCGCCAGGCCCAGCATCCGCGCCTTCAGCATCGGCGCGAGCACCGTCTTCATGAGCGTCTGGCCGGTCTTGAAATCCTTCCCCGCGATCGGCAGGCCCCGCGCCCGCGCCAGCTCCTGCAGCGCCGGCGTGTCCACCGCCAGGTTCGGCGCCCCCATGGCGAACGGCACGCCCTCCATCAGCGCCGCCCACGCGTACAGCATGGACGGGGCGATGTCGGCGTCGTCCTCCGCCATCCCCTTCTCGAACGCCGCCAGCGAGGCATGCACCGCGCCGGGCTTGATGAAGATCTCGGTCGAGGCGCACCACACCATCACCAGCCGCTCGACCCCGCGCTCGCGCTGGAACCGCCGGATGTCCTCCCGCAGCTGCTCCGCGAGGTCGCGCTTGGTCTTCCCGCGCTTGACGTTGGGGCCGTTCAACCGCTTGACGTAGTACTGGTCGAACACCGCCGGCATCGGCGCGATGCTCCCGAGGAAGTCGGCGATGGGCGCCAGGTGCCGCTCCTCGAGCACGCCCGCCACGCGGGCCGAGCGCAGCGCGTCGTCGGGGATCGGGTCCCAGCCGCCGAACTCCAGGTCCTCGAGCCGCGCCAGCGGCACGAAGTCGCGGATCGCCGGGGCGCGTCCCTCCGTGCGCTTGCCGAGCCGGATGGTGCCGAGCTGCGTCACCGATCCCACGGGGCGCGCGAGTCCGCGCCGCACGCTCTCGACCCCCGCGATGAACGTCGTCGCCACCGCCCCCATGCCGGGCAGCAGCACGCCAAGGCGCCCGTGGGCGGGGCGCACGGTGCGGGGAGCTTCCGGCGTCACGACGTCACTTTCCTTTCACGACGGGTCCGGCGGAGGTCGACGGCGGGGCGTTCTCGGTCCCCGCGGCGACCGCGAAGACGTGGGCCACCCGCTGCACGACGGTGATCCAGGAGAGCAGCGCCAGGAGCGCGATGATCACCACCAGCAGGATCCCGTGGGGGCCGGCCCCGAAGAAGAGCGTGGGGGCGCCGACGCCGAGCACCCGCTCGGGGCGCTGCGCCAGCCCCACACGACAATCCACGCCGAGCCCTTCGGCCCGGGCGCGGGTGTAGGAGACGAGGAACGACCCGGTGAGCGCCGCGATCGCGAGAAACACCCCGACCACCGGGACCGCCTGCGCATTCGCGACCTGGAAATAGATCGCGATGCCCGCGAACAGCGCCGCCTCGCCGATCCGGTCCAGCGTCGAGTCGAAGAACGCGCCGAACGTGGACACCATCCCGCCACGCCGGGCCACCTGCCCGTCGAGGATGTCGAGCAGGCCGGAGAGCAGCAGCCACAGCGCGCCGAGCCGCGGCTGATCGAGCCCGAAGGCCGCGCCGGCGCCGATGACGATGATGGCGCTGATCATGGTGATGGTATTGGGGCGGACGCGCAGCCGGATCAGCCACTCCGACACCGGAGCTACCAGGTCGGTGAAGCCCGCGATGAGCGGTGCCGGCAGGAGTCTAACCTCGCGATTGTTCATCGTTTGCGCCCGTCAAGACTAATTCCGGCATCACGGTGACGCAAACCGCGCGCCGCCCGTCTCGCCGTAGAGCAGGAACGGCCGCCGCGCGGCCCGGAAGCGCGCCGCGTCGGCCGGCCAGGTGGTCGGGCCGCGCCAGGGCCGGCCGAGCCGGCGCGCCAGGCCTGACGAGTCCACCCGCAGGCGTCCGGGCTGCAGCGAGCGGATCGTCGCCAGCAGGCGGAGCGCGTCACGCACCGGATCGCCGCGGGCGCGGTCGAAGCGCGGAAACCGCACGCCGGTCACGCGAACCCCGTCGTACTTGCCGTCGCCGCTCGAGCGGGGGACGAAGGACACGGTGTCGAGCACGAGGTGATAGCGCAGTGCCATGACCCGGGCCACCCGCCCGGCGTCGAGCCACGGCGCACCGACCTCGCGGAACGGCGCATCGGTGCCGCGGCCGACGGAGAGATTCGTCGCCTCGAAGAGCACCGTGCCCGGATACCACGCGACGCTCTCGAGGTCGGGGAGATTGGGGGACGGGCGCACCCACGGCAGGCCCGTCCGGTCGAACCACTCGCAGCGGCTCCAGCCGCGCACCGGAACCACCACGAGATCCGCCCGGATGGCGAGCCGCACGTTGGCGAACCGGGCCAGCTCGCCGATCGTCATGCCGTGCCGCAGCGGGACCGGCAGCATGCCGATGAAGGAGGCGTACGCCGTGTCGAGGAGGGGACCCTGCACCGCGCATCCGATCGGGTCCGGGCGATCGAGGACGATCACGCGCTTGCCCGCCGCCGCCGCGGCGCGCATCGCGAGGATCGTGGTGGAAACGTAGGTGTACGGGCGCGCGCCCACGTCCTGCAGGTCCACGATCAGCTCGTCCAGCCCCGCCAACTCGGCCGCGGTCGGCGCTCGACTGGCACCGTACAGGCTGTAGATTGGGAGACCCGTCGCGGCGTCCACCGTGTCGGCCACGGCCGCACCCGGCGTCGCGTCGCCCCGGATCCCGTGCTCCGGCGCGAACAGCGCGACCAGTCGCACGCCCGGCGCATGCGCCAGGCGGTCGATGGTCGAGGCGCCCGCCGCGGTGATGCCCGACGGATTGGTGACCAGGCCGACGCGCTTGCCCGCGATCAGAGCGAGGGAGTCGCGCAGGAGAACGTCGATCCCGGGCAGGACAGAGTCAGCAGATTGGCGGACGGCAGCAGAGTTGCGAGACGCCGAGCTGCGAGTGGTTACGAGCGATGAGTGGTCAGTGCGGGCGGCTGACAGGACCGCGCCCGACGCGAGAACGAGGAGAGACCTGATTCCGTGACGCACCGCCCAGCCTCCTTGGCCGTTGTCGCCGCCGGGCCTCTCGTCGGCGCCGCCTTGGGCGTCCTGGCGTTGGCCAGCGCCTGCGCGCCGGCCGCCCGCACGCCGGGCCCCGAGTCCCTCGCGCCCGTCGCGGAATCCGCCGCCGTCGCGCCCGGCACCGCGGCTCCGGTCGCTCCCGCGGTGCCCGCGCCATCCGCCGGCCTGCCGGCGCCGCTCGACACGGCGGTGCCGCCCCTGGCGAGCCTCACGCTGCGCGAGAAGGCCGCGCAGGTCGTGATGCCCTGGATCTCCGGCGACTACTGGGCCGCCGACGCCGCCGCGAGAGACTCGGCCATGCGGCTCGCCGGCGCCGACGGCGTGGGCGGGTTCATCGTGGGCGTCGGCTCGTCGCCTTACGACATCGCCGAGAAGCTCAACGCGCTGCAGCGCACGGCGCGGATCCCGCTGTTGATCGCCTCCGACCTCGAGTCGGGCCTCGGCACGCGGGTGCGCGGCGGCACCGCCTTCCCCGGCAATATGGCGCTCGGGGCGACCGGCCGGGAGCTGGACGCCTATGAAGTCGGGCGCGTGGCCGCCCTCGAGGGACGCGCGATCGGCATCCATCTCGACTTCGCCCCGGTCGTGGACGTCAACAACAATCCCCAGAATCCGATCATCAACGTGCGCTCCTTCGGCGAGGACCCGCGCCGCGTGGCCGTGCTGGGCGCGGCGTTCGTCCGCGGCCTGCGCGAGCACGGAATGCTGAGCACCGCCAAGCACTTCCCGGGACACGGAGACACCGGGACCGACTCGCATATCGCGCTGCCGGTCGTCACGGCGAGCCGCGCCCGGCTCGACAGCGTCGAGCTGGTGCCCTTCCGGGCGGCCATCGCCGCGGGCGCCGATGCGGTGATGGCCGCGCACCTCGCCGTGCCCAGCCTGGCGGGCCCCGACGCGCCGCCGGCCACGCTCTCCCGCACCGTGCTGGACACGCTGCTCCGGGGGGACCTCGGATTCCGCGGGCTGATCGTGACCGACGCCCTCAACATGGGCGCGGTCGTGACCCGCTACGGGCCCGCCCGGGCCGCCGTGATGGCCCTGCAGGCGGGCGCCGACATCCTGTTGATGCCCGTGAACGCGGAGGCCACGATCGCCGCCGTCGTGGACGCGGTCGGACGCGGCGACGTCAGCGAGGCGCGGCTCGACTCGTCGGTCGCCCGGATCCTCGCCGTCAAGCAGCGCCTGGGCCTGTTCCAGCACCGCCAGGTGGACCCGGCGAGGGTCGCGGCCGCGGTCGGCACCGCCGCCAACGCGGCGCTGGCGCAGGACATCTCCCAGCGCAGCCTGGTGCTGGTGAAGGACTCGCTCGGCCTGGTCCCGCTCCCGGCCGCGAGCCGGCACCGGGTGTTCGTGCTCTGCTACGGCGACGAGAACAGCCGCGACGTGGGCGCCACGTTCCTGCAGGCGGCGCGCGGCGCGCTCGATACCGTGCGCACGATGCGGCTGTGGCCGTCGTCGGGCCCGGCTTCGCTCGACTCCGCCCGCGCGGCGGCGGCGGGAGCGGGCACGATCCTGTTCCTCGCCGCGTCGCGGCCCACCGCCTGGCACCCCGACGCCGTGGACATCCCCGACGCCGTGGCGGGCCTGATCGAGCAGCTCGCCACCGGCAACGCGCCGGTCATCGCCGTGTCGCTCGGCAGCCCCTACGTGCTCCGCCAGATCCCCAACGTGAGCGCGTACGTCGCCGCGTGGAGCGACACCGACCCGATCGAGTTCGCGCTGGCCCGCGCCCTCCTCGGCCTCGCCCCCGTCACCGGCACGCTGCCTGTCTCGCTGCCGCCGGCGTACCCGCTCGGCACGGGGATCACGCGGACGCCCGGCGCTGCGGCCGGCGCGGCGGTCGCGCCCCGCGGCGCGCCGTGACCGCGGCCCTGCTCGCGACCCTCGTCGCCATCGCCATGACACCTGACACCGGTTCCGGACCCTTCGTCCCACTCGCCCGCTTCCTCGACTCGAGCGTCGCGGGCCGCGCCTTCCCGGGCGCGGTCGTCGCGGTGGGCCGCCACGACACCGTGCTCTACCTGCACGCCTTCGGACACCTCGACTACGAGCACGACCAGCCGGTGACCCCGCGCACCGAGTACGACCTGGCGTCCCTCACCAAGGTCGTCGGACTCACGACGGCGATGATGCAGCTGGTCGAGGAGGGCCGGGTCGCGCTCGATGCGCCGGCGATCCGCTACGTGCCCGCCTTCCGCGACAGCGCGGTCACGGTCCGGCAGCTGCTCACCCACAGCTCGGGCCTGCCGGCGTGGAAGCCGTTCTGGCAGCGGGCACACTCGCGCGCGGAGATGTTCGCGCTGGTGGACGCCGAGCCGCTCGAGCAGCCGCCCGGCACGAAGATGGTCTACTCGGACCTCGGCGCGATGGTGCTGACGCAGATCGTCGAGAACGTCACGGGCGAGCGGCTCGACCGCTATCTCCAGGCCCATCTCTTCCGGCCGCTCGGCATGCGCGACACGCGCTACCTGCCGCCGGCGAGCTGGCGGAGCCGGATCGCGCCCACCGAGATGGACACGACCTATCGCCACCGCCTGATCCTCGGCGAGGTGCATGACGAGAACGCGGCCTCGATGGGCGGCATCTCGGGGCACGCCGGCCTGTTCAGCACCGCCCCCGACCTGGTGAAGTTCGCGCAGATGATGCTGCGCTTCGGGGGCTCGGGGGCACGGGGGCACGAGGGCACGGGGCACGGGGGAGGCGGTGCGCGGATCGTGGACTCCGCTACGATCGCGATGTTCACCGCCGTCCAGGATCCCGCGTTCTCCAGTCGCGCCCTGGGCTGGGACACGCCGAGCAAGGGTTCCAGCGCCGGCGACCTCCTCTCGCCCCGGGCGTTCGGCCACACGGGATTCACCGGGACCTCGATCTGGATCGACCCCGAGAAGGACCTGTTCATCATCCTGCTCACCAACCGCGTCCACCCCACGCGCCAGAACGATCAGATCCTCCGGGTCCGGCCCGAGGTGGCGAATCTCGCCGTGCAGGCGGCCCTGGCGGCGAAGCACTGACGGGCGAGCCTCGGCCGAGCATCGGCCAAGAGGTCGCCACCGCGGCCGCCGACCGTTGACGCGCGGGGCCGGCCCCTCTAAGATGAGTGAAGGACTCGCAATTACAACGAGGGGCCACATGGGCACGGCGAACGAACAGGCAGCCATTCAACTCCTTCTGACGCCGGGCGCGGCGGAGCAAGTGCGCAAGGTCCTCGAGGCTGAGGGGGCGCCGGCCGAGACGGCGGGGCTGCGCGTCGGCGTGATGCCCGGAGGCTGCTCGGGCTTCAAGTACGCGCTGAGCATCGAGGATGCCCCGGCCGGAGACGACACGGTCATCGAGACCGAAGGCGTCCGGCTGTTCGTGGACAGCTTCAGCGGGCAGTACCTGAACGGCGTCACGATCGACTACATGGTGACGATGCAGAGCAGCGGGTTCACCTTCGAGAATCCCAACGCGACCGGCGGTTGCGGCTGCGGGAGCAGCTTCACGGTGTAGGTTCCGCGGGCACGGGCGCACGGTAGACGCATGGGCCTGGAGAAAACCTCTCCGGGCCCCTTTCTTTGGCGGCCATGGAGAGGGTGGACTGGGTCGTCGCGCTGGCGTACCTGGCCGGCGTGGTGGCGGCGGGCATGTGGCTCGGGCGGCGCCAGGCCGGCGCTTCCGACTACTTCCTCGGCCGCCACCGGCTGCCGTGGTGGGCCATCCTCCTCTCCATCGTCGCCGCCGAGACGTCGGCCATCACCGTCATCTCGGTGCCGGGCATCGGCTACGCCGGGAACCTCACGTTCCTGCAGCTCGCCTTCGGCTACCTGCTCGGGCGGATCGCCATCGCCTGGCTGCTGCTTCCGGCCTATGCGAAGGGCGAGCTGCAGACCGCCTACCAGGTGCTCGGCACGCGCTGGGGACCGAGCGCGCGGCGCACGTCGTCGGCGGTGTTCATGTTGACCCGCGCCATGGCGGACAGCGTGCGCATTTTCGCCACGGCGATCCCGCTCGCGGTCATCACCGGCTGGTCGTACCCGGCGTCCATCGTGGTGCTCGGCGCGGCGACGCTGCTCTACACGTACACCGGCGGCCTTCGGGCCGTCGTGTGGATGGACGTGGTGCAGCTGGCCGTGTACCTCGCGGCGGGATCAGCCGCGCTGTGGGTGGCCCTGCACCTGGCGCCCGGCGGCCTCGCGGCCGCGGCCGCGGCGGGCAAGCTGCAGGTGTTCGACTGGCGGATCTCGCTGACCGCACCGTACGCGTTCTTCACGGCGCTCGTGGGCGGCGCGATGCTGTCCGCCGCATCGCACGGCACCGACCAGCTCATCGTGCAGCGCCTGCTCGCGACCCGCTCCCTGGGCGACGCGCGGCGCGCGCTGATCGGGAGCGGCGTCGTGGTGATCCTCCAGTTCGGCCTGTTCCTGCTGGTCGGCGCCGCCATGTGGGCGGCGTTCCCGGCCGGACGCGCGCTGCGCGGCGACGAAGTGTTTCCGCGGTTCATCACGACCCACCTGGCCGGCGGGCCGGCGGGGCTCGCCGTGGCCGGGCTCCTCGCCGCGGCGATGAGCACGCACGCCTCCGCCATCAACTCCCTGGCCTCCGCCACGACGAACGATTTCTACGCACCGCTCGCCGGCCGAGCGGGCGACGACGCGCACCTGCTGCGCGCGGGCCGGCTGTTCACGCTGCTGTGGGGCACCATCCTGGTGCTCGGTGCCCTGCTCTTCCGCCAGCGCCAGGCGCCGGTGGTCGTGGTCGCCCTGTCCATCGCCTCGCTCACCTACGGGCCGCTGCTCGGCGCCTTCGTGCTGGCGCGCTTCCGGCGCGTGGGCGAGCGCGACGTCGTGCTCGCCCTGGTGGCCGCGTCCCTCGTGATGGCGGTCGTCGTGTTCGCGGGACCGCTTGCGTCGTGGCTGGGCGGCCCCGCTATGTTGGTCGGCATGAGCCACCTGGCCTGGCCCTGGTACGTCCCGCTCGGCACCGCGGTGACGGTGGGGATCGGGCTGGGGAGCTCCTTCATCGGCGGGGTGATGGCGGGCACGGGGGCACAGCGGCACGGGGGCACGGGAGCGTGAGAGTGCTCATCGGCGTTGACGCCGGGGCGTCCCACAGCACGGCGGCCGTCGCGAACGAGCACGGGACCGTCCTGGTCCGGTCCGACGGCGCGCCGGGCGCGATGCGCCCCGGCGAGGCTCCCGCCGTGGCGGCGCGCATCCTCGACACCTGCCGCGAGGCCCTGCGCAAGGCGGAGCGCGAGGTGAAGGGCGACGTGCTGGTGGTGGGCGCGGCGGGCGTGGGCCGCGAGGAGGAGCGGCTGGCGCTGCAGGCGGCGCTCGAGGCTTCCGGCCTGGCGCCGCGCGTCGCGGTCACCGTGGACGGCGCGATCGCCCTCCAGTCCGCATTCGGCGACGCGGCCGGGATCGTGCTGCTGGCGGGGACGGGCTCCATCGCCTGGGCGCGCCTGCCGGGCGGGGAGACGACGCGGAGCGGAGGCCTGGGCTCGGTGATCGGCGACCAGGGCTCGGGTTACGACCTCGCCCGGGCCGGCCTCCGCGCCGCGGGCCTCGCCATCGACGGACGCGGCCGCCGGACGACGCTCGCCGCGCGGCTGCTCGCACGGCTGCGGCTGCCGGGCCTGGCCGAGCTGGTGCGCTGGGCCACCACGGCCGAAGTCGCGGCCGTCGCCGCGCTGGCCCCCGACGTGCTGGCCGCCGCGCACGAGGGCGACGCCGTGGCGGGCGCGCTGGTGGACGCCGGAGCCGACGAACTGGCAGCGCACGTGCGGGCGCTGGCCGCGCGCTTCCCGCCCGGCACCGGGGTGGGCGTCGCGCTCGGTGGGAGCCTGCTCGCACGGAACGACGACTACCGCAAGCGCGTCGTGGCCCGGATCGTGGCCGACGTGCCCGCGGCGGTCCTGCGGCCCGAGCCGGTGGATCCGGTGCTCGGCGCCGTGCAGATGGCCCGCGGGATGTAAAGCCGCCTCCGGGGCACCCCGGCGCGTCACCCGCGAGCGGCCAAGCGCCGACTGCCACCCGCCAACTGCCAACCAACTTCTCGGGGCCGACCGATGTGGACCTTCCTGCGCCGCCGCACGCTCACCCAGTGGATCCTGGTCGGCATGGTGGCGGGCGTGTTCCTCGGCTGGGCCGCCCCGACGTTCGGCGTCGCCCTGCAGCCGCTCTCGACACTGTTTCTTCGGGCCATCAAGTCCATCATCGTGCCGCTCGTCTTCGCCACTCTGGTGGTCGGCATCAGCGGCCACGGCGACGACCTCAGGAAGGTGGGGCGCCTCGCCGTGCGGGCGGTCGTCTACTTCGAGGTGGTGACCACCCTCGCCCTGGTCGTGAGCCTGGTGATGGTGAACGCGCTCAGGCCGGGCGTCGGCGTCGCGCTCGGCGCCGCCGCGCCCGCGGTGCCGGTGGCCGAAGCGAAGACCACGCTCGCCACGATCCTGCAGCACATCGTGCCGCAGAGCTTCTTCGAGGCCGCCGCGCAGAACGAGGTCCTGCAGGTGGTGTTCTGGTCCATCCTGTTCGGCCTCGCGCTCACCCAGGTGAGGGGACGGCCGAAGGAGGTCATCGTCGAGTTCTGCGGCGGGCTGGCGGAAGTGATGTTCAAGTTCACGGCGATCGTCATGAAGTTCGCGCCCATCGGCGTCGGCGCCGCCCTGGCGTTCACCGTCGGGCACGGCGGGCTCAAGGTCCTCGCCAGCCTCGGCGCCCTGATCCTCACCCTGTACGCGGCACTGGCGGTCTTCGTCCTCCTGGTCCTGCTCCCGGTGATCCTGCTGACGCGCGTGCCGCTTCGCGCCTTCGTCCGGGCC
Organism: uncultured Gemmatimonadales bacterium; assembly: GCA_963806755.1. Classification (GTDB taxonomy): domain Bacteria; phylum Gemmatimonadota; class Gemmatimonadetes; order Gemmatimonadales; family JACORV01; genus Fen-1245. The sequence continues at coordinate 170,311 of CAWDZR010000020.1, read as the reverse complement.
ATGAAGGAGCCCGCCCTCATCGCCTTCTCGACCGCGTCGTCCGAGGCCGCCCTGCCCCTGGCGATGGAGCGCATCGAGCAGATGGGGGTGCCGCGACGGATCGTCGCCTTCGTCATCCCGGTGGGCTACACGTTCAACCTCGACGGCTCGACCCTCTACCTCGGCGTGGCCTCGATCTTCGTCGCACAGGCGGCGGGCGTGCACCTGGCGCTGGGCCAGCAGCTGCTGATGATGGTGACGCTGATGCTGACGAGCAAAGGCGTGGCCGGCGTGCCGCGGGCCGCCATCGTGATCCTCGCGGCCACCGTGAGCCAGTTCAACCTGCCCGTCGAGGCGGTGGCCGTGGTGTTCGGCGTGGATCAGCTCATGGACATGGCCCGGACCGCGATCAACGTCGTGGGGAACGGGCTCGCGGCGTGCGTGATGGCCCGCTGGGAAGGCGAGTTCGTTCCACCAGAGGCGAGTATCTAGAAGGGAGTGTGCGGTACAGTTGCGAGACGCCGAGTTGCGAGTGGATGGGAGAGGGCGGTCATGGGTACGCCGTCGAGTTGCGAGTCCTGCACACTGAGCTGGGCTCTCCCGTCTCGGGACTCGTAACCACTCGCAACTCCCCGTCTCGCAACTCTACTGCGCGCTCGCCCCTGCCCGCTCTTCACCGAGCCGGCGCACGCGTGAATGCCGTATGCCGTAGGTGAAGTAGATCACGCCCCCGATGAGCAGCCACACCCCGAACCGGATCCACGTCAGCACCGGCAGGTTGACCATCAGGTAGATGCAGAACGTCACCGACACCAGGGGCAGGACCGGGACCCACGGCGTCCGGAACGGCCGCGGGCGGTCGGGATCGGTGCGCCGCAGCACGATGATGCCGAGCGCGACCAGCACGAACGCGAACAGCGTCCCGATGTTGGTCAGCTCGAGGACGACGCCGATGGGGGCGAACGCCGCGCCCAGCGCGACGATCACGCCGGTGACGATGGTGGTGACGTGGGGCGTCTTGAACTTCGGGTGCACCTTCGCGGCCCACGGCGGCAGCAGCCCGTCGCGCGCCATGGACATGAAGATGCGGGCCTGGCCCAGCTGAAAGACCAGGAGCACCGACGTCATCGCGGCCACCGCGCCCAGCGAGAGGATGCCGGCGGCCCAGTTGGCGTGGATGTACTGCAGCGCGACGGCGAGCGGGTCGGGGACGTCGAGCTGGTTCCAGGGGATGAGGCCCGTCAGCGCCAGCGCGATCGCGATGTAGATCACGGTGCAGATGATGAGCGAGGCGATGATCCCGATGGGAATGTCGCGCTGCGGGTTCTTCGCCTCCTCCGACGCGGTGCTCACCGCGTCGAAGCCGATGTACGAGAAGAAGATGATCGCCGCGCCCACGCTGATGCCCTTGAAGCCGTTGGGCGCGAAGCTGGGCGTGACCCACTGGTGCGGGTGGAGGGCGGCGAAGCCCACGGCCAGGAACAGCAGGATCACGGCCAGCTTGATACCCACCATCAGCGTGTTGACCCACGACGATTCCTGCACGCCGATCACCAGCACCACGGTGATCAGCCCGACGATGGCCAGCGCCGGGAGGCAGAAGACGATCGGGATGGAACCCAGGTGGGGCGCCGAGGCCACGATGGCCGGGTTGGCCAGCCCCGTGAGCGTATCGGTCACGAGCCACCGCGGCAGCGTGATGCCCACGCCGCGCAGGAACGAATCGAAGTAGCCGGCCCACCCGACGGCGACCGCCACGTTGCCGACGGCGTACTCGAGGCACAGGTCCCAGCCGATGATCCACGCCACCAGCTCGCCCAGCGTGGCGTAGGCGTACGTGTACGCGCTGCCGGCGATGGGGATGAGGGCGGCGAACTCGGAGTAGGTGAGCGCCGCGAGCGCGCTGGTGACGCCCGCCAGGCCGATGGAGACGACGATCGCGGACCCGGCGCCCAGGTGGCCCGCGTCGCCGGCGATGGCCGTGCCGATGGCCGCGAAGATGCCGGCCCCGATGATGGCCCCGATCCCGAGCGCGGTGAGCGCCACGGGACCGAGGCTGCGCTTCAGTCCGCCGCCGACGGCCCCGTCGGCGACGCACTGATCGACCGTCTTGCGGGCGAGAAGCTGGCTCAGAGGCCCTGGCGCATCAGATGAAGAGCGGCGCCAGCACCAGCGTCACCGTGCTCAGCAGCTTGATCACCACGTGCAGCGACGGCCCGGCGGTGTCCTTGAACGGATCGCCCACCGTGTCGCCCACCACGCCGGCCTTGTGGGCGAACGAGCCCTTGCCGCCGTACTCGCCCATCTCGATGAACTTCTTGGCGTTGTCCCACGCCCCGCCGCCGTTGTTGAGCATCAGGGCGACCAGGATGCCGGTGATCGTGGCCACCATCAGGAAGGCCGCCACCGCCTCGGCGCCCACGCCGAGCAGGCGGAAGACGAGGCCGACCGCGATCGGCATGCCGACCGCGAGGAGGCCGGGCGCGACCATCTCCTTCAGCGCCCCCACCGTCACGATGTCCACGCAGCGGGCATAGTTGGGCCGCGAAGTGCCGGCCAGGATGCCCGGATCCTCGGCGAACTGGCGCCGCACTTCCTTGATCACGCTGACCGCCGCCTTCTGCACGGCGTTGATGGCCAGCGAGCTGAACCAGAAGATGAGCATCGCCCCCAGCAGCGCCGCGACGAAGATCTCGGGCTTGGCGATGTCCACCGAGGCGAACGTCCTGTTGGTGTAGAAGCCGATCTCGTCCATGTACGCCGAGAACAGGAGGAAGGCCGCGAGGGCGGCCGAGCCCACCGCGTACCCCTTGGTCAGCGCCTTGGTGGTGTTGCCGACCGCGTCGAGCCGGTCGGTCTTGCGGCGGATCTCCTCCGGCTGCTTCGACATCTCGATGATCCCGCCGGCGTTGTCGGTGATCGGGCCGAAGGTGTCCATGGCGAGGATGTACGCCGCCGTGCCGAGCATCCCCATGGTGGCGACGGCGGTGCCGAACAGCCCGCCGCCCGGGACCGCGGCGCGACCGAGATCGTACGACGTGATGATGGCGACGCCGATGGTGAACGCCGGGAGGGCGGTGCACTCCAGCGCCACGGCGAAGCCCGAGATGATGTTGGTAGCCGGCCCCGTCACGGAAGCGGCCGCGATGGCCTTCACCGGACGGTAGCGGTACTCCGTGTAGTACTGCGTGATGTAGACGAACGCGATCGAGGTCGCGATGCCGATCACCCCGGCCATCGCGAAGTGCCACCAGGCGTCGGGGTTGCCCGGGAACTGCAGCAGCCAGTAGGTCCCGGCGACGAACCCCACGGCCGCCAGGACGGCGGTGACCCAGTAGCCGCGATTCAAGGCCTGCATCGGATCCTCGTCCTCCTTCGCCTTCACCACCATGATTCCGATGATGGAGGCGATGAGCCCGAAGGCGCGGACCACGAGGGGGAACAGCATCACCCCGACGACGAAAGTGGCGCTGGTCGCGGTCGCGGCCTCCACCCGGAGCGCCAGGGTGGAGCCCAGGATCATGGCGCCGATGTTCTCGGCCGCCGTGGACTCGAACAGGTCGGCGCCGCGGCCGGCGCAGTCGCCGACGTTGTCGCCCACCAGGTCGGCGATCACCGCCGGGTTGCGCGGATCGTCCTCCGGAATGCCGGCCTCGACCTTGCCCACCAGGTCCGCTCCCACGTCGGCGGCCTTGGTGTAGATCCCGCCGCCCAGCTGCGCGAACAGCGCGACGAACGACGCCCCGAAGCCGTAGCCCACGATGATCAGCGGGATCTTGGTGATCGGGATGGTGGTGAAGCTCTGCAACAGGAAGTACAGCCCACCCACCCCCAGCAGGCTCATCGCCACCACGAACAGGCCCGACACCGCGCCGCCGCGGAGCGCCGCCTGCAGCGCGCGGTTGAGGCTGGTGCGGGCGGCGCTGGCCGCGCGGATATTGGAGCGGATCGAGACGAACATCCCCACGTAGCCGGCGATGCCGGAGCACACGGCCCCGAAGAAGAACGAGGCCGTCGTCGCGAGGGCCAGCCAGAGCCGGGAAACCTCGTGCGGGTCGTTCGGGCTCGGCGCCCGCACCAGCTGGTAGATGAGGAAGATGATCAGCCCTACCACCACCGAGAGCAGGGCGATGGTGCGGTATTGGCGCTTGAGGAAGGCTTCCGCGCCCTCCTGGATGGCGTCGGAGATGACGCGCATCTCCGCCGTGCCGTTGTCCATCTTGAGCACCCAGCGCGCGAGGCCCACCGCGACGAGGAGCGCCAGGACGCTGACGATCAGGACCAGGCCGATGATCATGGGATTCCAGAAGGTGCGGGTGTCGGATTCAGGCTGCCCAGGGCCGCCAAAGGTAACCCCGCGGCCGCTCCAATTTCAACGCGGGCGTCACGGCCGTGCCGGCCGGCACGCCTCAGGGCAGGGTGAAGTGGACTCGCAGGACGGCCGCGACCGGCCGGCCGTCGAGGGTGCGCGCCGACGTGAAGGCGTACTGCCGCAGCGTCTCGAGGAAGTCGCTGGCGAACTTGCGGTCGGCGGGCATCGGCTCGAGCGACACGTGGACCACCCTGCCGTCGGCGCCGATCTCGAAGACCGCGGTGATCGTGGAGCCGCGCAGATCGTGCGGCACGTGGCTCGGCGGCATGATCACGGTCTGCGGGTAGGGGTTCAGGATCGTGCCGCCCCCGCCCGAGTCGGGCCCCACGCCCGGCCCGACGCCGCCGCCCGAGCCGCCGCCGCTCCCCCCGCCCGCGCCGGGGCCCTTCCCCGGCCCCGTCCCCGGGCCCGCGCCGGTCCCCGGTGCGGCCGCCGCCGCGCTCGCCGCCGGTGCCGGCGGTTGCGGCGTCGAGTCGGGCGGCTTGACGGCCGGCGGGGGGGTCACCACGGCCACGGTGCGCACCACGAGCTGGGTCGGGGGCGGCACCGGCTGGGGCGGCGGCGGCGCGGGCTCCGGCACATACAGCACCAGGGTCCGCTGCGCCCCGCCGCCGCCGCCCCCGCCGCCTCCGCGCCCGTGGCCCGGCCCCGGGGCGCGGCTGTCCTCGATGAACCGCGCGCCCCCCCACAGCAGCGCAAGAACCACCCCCACATGCACCGCGGCCGACAGGATCACGGCGCGGGTTTCCCCGCGGCCCTGAACCAGCCGGCCGAATGGTGTGGCGAGCGGCACCTGCCGCGCCGTCCCGCGTTCGCTAGGCATACCCGTCGTCCCTACGCCCGGCGAGCCGCGGATGTTCCACTGCCCCGTGGCTCGGTTACGAGCCTCCCGGCGGCGTCACAGCCTGCGTGTTGCCCGGCGCCAGACCGAACACCTGCACGCCCGAGCCGCGGGCGACGTCGATCGCGTGCACCACTTCCTTGTACGGCCTCGAGTCGTCGGCCTTGATGAACAGCAGCTTGTCCGGCCGCACGTTGTAGATGTCGTACAGCCGCTGCCCCAGACCGGCCAAATCCACCGGCTGGGTGTTGATCGCCATCGAGCCGTCCGCCTTGATCTCCAGGATGATCTGGTCGGACTTGGACGCGTTCTGGGTCTTCTCCTCGCGCGGCACCTGGATGTCCAGGGCCTTCCGCGACATGGGCAGGGTGATCATGAAGATCACCAGCAGCACCAGCAGCACGTCGATGAGCGGCGTGATGTTGATGTTGGAGTTCATGCCGCTGCTACTGCTCGTCGCCATGGCCATGGGTCAGTTCCCCCCGGCCTTGGGCCGCTCGGTCGAGACCAGCGGCTCGCTGCCCGGCTGCTGATCCGTGATCGCCGAGATGACGGCGACGCCGGCCTTCCGGGCCATGGAGACCGCGTCCTGGATGACGGACATCTTCAGGTTCTGGTCCGCCTTGAGGAACAGGATCTTGTCCTTGGTCCGGGCGGCGTAGATCCGCTGCAGGTCGTCCGCCGCCGACGCCTTGGTGTACGGCTTGGTGTTGACGAAGTAACGCCCTTCATTGTCGATGCCGAGGATGACGTCGTCGGGCTTCTCTTCCGACTTGATCAGATTGACGCCCTGCGGCATCGTCGCGTAAAACCCCGCGGCGATCAACGGCGCCGTGATCATGAAGATGATCAGCAGCACCAGCATCACGTCGGCCATCGGCGTGACGTTGATGTCGGCGTTGACGCCGCCCTTGGTGCTACTGACTGATATGGCCACTGCCCTGGCTCACCTTTGCCGGAAAGTCCTTCGTGAAAGTCGAACGGCCGAACTCGTGCCCGACGCCCTTGATCAGGTAGTCGATCAGCTCCTTGGAGGTGTACGTCATTTCCACCACCAGGAACTCGAGCTTGGTCTGGAAGTAGTTGAACAGCCACACCGCCGGGATGGCCACGATAAGGCCGAAGGCCGTCGTGATCAGGGCCTCGGCGATACCGCCCGCCACGGCCGCCAGGCCGCCCGAGCCGCCGCCGGCCGCCATGCCGGTGAACGCGTTCACGATGCCCAGCGTCGTGCCCAGCAGGCCCACGAACGGCGCCGTGGCGCCGACCGTGGCCAGCACGCCCAGGCCGCGCTTCAGGTCGGCCTGGATGATCATCATGTTGCGCTCGATCGCCCGCTCCGCCGAGTTGATGTCGGCCACGGTGATCTGGTTGTCCGTGAGGAGCGGCTTGATCTCCTCGAGCGCCCCGACCAGGGTGCGCGCCACGTGGCTCTTCTTGTACTTGCCGGCCAGCGAGATCGCGCCTTCCATCTGCTCTTCCTGCAGGAAACGCGAGAACTCCGGCGCGAACTTGCGCGTTTCCCGCTGCGCCTTGCGGATCTTCCACCACTTGTTCATCGCGATGCCCAGCGACCACACCGACATGATCACCATGACGAACACGATGCCGCGCGGAAACGCGCTCATCGAGTTCCACAGCTCGAGCAACGATAGATGCTGCATTACCTTGACCCTCCGCGTCCCGTGAACGCCGCCGCCGCCGCCATGACGCGGCGGATGAACGAACTAGTTGCCCAACCCACCCTTGGACACCGCGAAATTGAGCGGGATCTGCACCCGCACCCGCACCGCGCGGCCGGCGATCCTGCCCGGCCGGAACACCGTCGCCGCGATGCACTCCTTCGACGGCTGCTCGAACAACTGGTTGGTGCTCGAGAGGATCCGGATGGACCCCCGCTCGGCGTGCCCCGTGGTGTCGATGATCGCCTCCACCACCACGTGCCCGTCGATCCCCGCCTGCCGCAGGATGTCGGGGTAGCGCGGCAGCGGGCCGCTGACCCGCTCCGGCCGCTCCTCCACCACCGACTCCAGGTAGGGCTGGTCGGTCCGCACCACCGGGGCCGAGCCCACGCCCTTGGCGATCCCGCCCTCGACGCCCACCCCCGAGAAGTCGGCCGCGTTGAACGACGTGTTCGCCGACGGCGGCGGGATGTTGATCGGGATGTTGGTTGGGATGGACAGCGTCTGGAACCCCTTGGGCGGGGCCGCCACCGTCGCCAGCTCCTGCTTCGGCGGCGGAGGCTCTTCCTTCTTTTCCTGGGTCTGCAGCGTGATGTCGTACACGTGCTGGACCTTCTTGGCGACTTCCTTCGCGTGCATCGTGGCGTACACGGCCAGGGTGATCACCACGCCGTGCAGCACGACCGAAATGGTGCCGCCGCCGAACGCCCCGCCGTACGCTGCCGATTTCTTGGACTCGATCAGCTGGTCGAACACGGAATCCTCCGGGCGCTGCTGCCACTGTAGATCATACCGCCGGCGCATGAAAACGGCGTGAGGCCCACATTACGATTCCATGACAACCCGTGGCGCCGCCGCCACACGCGGCAGGGTCACCGTGAAGGTGCTGCCCCGCCCCGGCCGGCTGGTGACCGCAATCGAGCCCCCATGCGCCTCCGCGATCCACCGGCAGATGGAGAGGCCGAGGCCGAAGCCCGGCCGCTCGCCGGTGCGGGAGCGCGCGGCGTCGGCGCGCCAGAACCGGTCGAACACGCGGTCCACGTCGCCCGGGGCAATCCCGATCCCCGTGTCGCGGACGGATATCGTGGCGGCCTCCTCGCGCGCCGTCAAGGTGAGCCACACGCGGCCGCCGGCGGGCGTGTACTTGACGGCGTTGGAAAGGAGGTTCAGCGCCAGCTGGCGGATGCGTGCCCCGTCGGCCTGCACGACGATCGGCCCGGGGGCGATCTCGGCCGCCACCTCGACGCCGGCCTCCTCGCCGAGCATCTGCGCGGTCTCGTACACCTCGCCGAGCAGGGCCGTCAGCTCGACCGGCTCGGTGTGCAGGTCCATGCGGCCCTCGTCCACCCGCGCCAGCGTGAGGAGCGTGTCCACCAGCTCCGTCATGCGGCGGACCTCCTGGAGCGTCTCGTCGAGGGCCGCGATGGTCTCCGGCGCCGTGCGCGCGTCGGTGAGCGAGTGCTCGACGCCGACGCGCATCACGGTGAGCGGGGTCTTGAGCTCGTGCGACGCGTCGGCGATGAAGCGGCGCAACGCGGAGAAGCTGGTCTCGAGGCGCGCCAGCATGGCGTTCAGCGTGTGGGCGAGGCGGTCCATCTCGTCGGCGGGCGCACCCGGCGTGGGGAGGCGCCGGTGCAACGACCGGCCGTCGGTGATGGCCTCCAGCTCGTCGATCATGGTGCCGAGGGGCCGCAGGGCGCGGGCCGACAGGAGGTACCCGACGCCCACGGAAAACAGCAGGATGATGGGCGAGACGAGCAGCATGGAGGCGAGGATGCGCTGCGGGGCCGTGTCGAGGTCGCGCGTCGGCGCCCCGGCCACCACCATGACGATCACCCACGGGCCATGGGCGGGCCTGGGCACGCCGGCCGCCACGAAGCGCAGCGGCGCGCCGTCGAGCACCATGTCGAAGGTCTCGTGGTCCCGGCTCACCGCGTAGGCCCGCAGGCGCAGGGAGTCGGAGGCCTCGGGCGACCAGCGCCGCGTCTCCGCCGAGCCGTACACGATGCGTGCCGCCGAGTCCACCACCACGACGTAGTCGGCCACCAGGTCGAGGGGCGCCTGCAGGCCGAGGCGCAACGTCGCGAGCGTGGGCGACACCTCGTCCACCACGTGGCCGCCGTCGACCTGCGCCTGCGCCATGCGCTGCGCCACCCGGTCGGCCTCCGTAGTGAGCCGGTGGTCGAGCGCGTCGTAGCGGGCGCGCCGATCCACCAGCGAGGCGGTCACCGCAAACGCCAGCACGGTCGCCACGAGGGCGACCGTGTACCAGACCGCGAGCCGGGAGCGGATGCTGCTCACGCCACCTTCGCCACGTAGCCCACGCCCCGCACCGTGTGGATCAGCTTGGGCTCGCGCCCCTGGTCGATCTTCTTGCGGAGGCGGTTGATGACCACGTCCACGATGTTGGTGCCGGGATCGAAGTGGTAATCCCACACGTACTCGGTGATCAGCGTGCGGCTCATCACCCGTCCGTGGTGCGACACCAGGTAGGCCAGGACGTCGTACTCCTTCGGCGTCAGCTCGATGCGGGTCCCGCCCCGGCGCACCTCGCGGCTCGCCACGTCGATCACCAGGTCCGCGAGCTGCACCACCGGCGGCACCAGGTCCTTGGGCCGCCGGCTGATGGCCTCCACGCGCGCGATCAGCTCCTCCATCGCGAACGGCTTGGTGACGTAGTCGTCGGCCCCGGCCCGCAGCGCGTCCACCTTGCCCTCGACCGAGTCCTGCGCCGTCAGCACCAGGATCGGCGTGCCGACGCCGGCGTCGCGCAGGTTGTGCAGCACCTCCAGCCCCGACAGGCCGGGGAGCCGCAGGTCGAGCACGATCAGGTCCCAGTGGCCGGCGCGCGCCGCGTCGAGGCCGGCGCGGCCGTCGGTCACCAGCTCCGCGACGTAATGGTGTTCCTCGAGACCGCGGGCGACGTACTGCCCCACGGTCCGGTCGTCCTCAATGACGAGGATCTTCACCGGTGGGCAGGATCACGCGGAAGGTCGAGCCGCGCCCGAGCTGCGAGTCCACCTCGATGCGGCCCCGATGGTCCGAGACGATGCCGTAGCAGATGGAGAGGCCGAGCCCGGTGCCCCGTCCCTGCGGCTTGGTGGTGTAGAAGGGCTCGAAGATCTTCTGGATGTCCTGGCCCGGGATGCCGGTCCCGGTGTCGGAGAACGCGATGACCACCTCGTCGGTGCGGGTGTCGCTGGGCGACGTCCGCACCGTCAGCGTGCCGCGCGCGTCCATCGCGTCCATCGCGTTCAGCATCAGCGCCATGAACACCTGGATCAGCTGCTCGCTGTTCGCCCGGACCGGCGGCAGGCCCGGGGCCAGCTCGCGCACCAGGGCGATGCGCTTGAACCGCTCGTGGTGCTTCAGCAGGAACAGCGTGTCCTCGACCACCTTGTTGACGTCGGTGGGGCCGCGCGCCCCGGAGCGCGGGCGGCTCACGTCCAGCAGGCCCTCCACGATCCGCTTGCAACGCTGCACCTCGGCGTCCATGATCTTGACGTACTCGGAGATGCCGGCCTGCACCGCCGGGTCGGCGTCGCTGGCCACCGCGCTCACGGCCTCGCAGCAGGCGCCGATCGTGGCCAGCGGGTTGTTGATCTCGTGCATCACGCCCGCCGCCAGCTGCCCGATGGCCGCCAGCTTCTCCGACTGCGCGATCTGCCGCTGCACGCTCTTCCACTCGGTGATGTCCTCGCCGGTGGTGATGACGTGCGTGACCTCGTCGTCGTTGAGCCGCAGCGGGATCTTGGTGATCCGGTAGTGCCGCACCTCCCCCGACGCGTGCGACTCCTGCTCGATGACCTGCATCTTGCCGGAGGCCAGCACCTCGTCGAACTCCCGCCGCAGCAGGTCCCGCGGCTGGCGGCTCAGCACCTCGAAGATCGGCCGGCCGATCGCCTCCTCGCGCGGCACGCCCTGCGTCCCCGTCTCGCGCTTGCGGTTCCAGGCCTGAATGCGGTAGTCGCGGTCGATCACGTACAGCCCGACCGGCAGCGCGTCGATCACCTTGGCCGTGAAGCGGCGCTGGTCGTCGATCTCGCGGGCCCGGCGCGAGATCTCGAACGCCAGGTCCTGCGACAGCTCCTTGGAGGCCAGCAGCGGCGACAGCACGCTCGCCACCACCGTCAGCACGTCGCGCTCCATCGCCTCGCGACCGTCCCGCGGCACCCGCACCTGCAGCAGGCCGAACCGCTCGTCCTGGTGCACCAGCGGCACGCTGAGGTCCAGCGCGTCCCAGCTGTCGGCCGGGGCCACGGCGCCGGTCCGGATCGCCTCCGCGACCCGGGTCGCCTCCTCGGGCGACGGCTCGTCGCCGGGCGCCGCGATGGCGCGGAACGTCACTCCGTCCTCCTCGCGCACCCACAGGCGGCACAGCCGCGCGTCGAAGCCCTGCCGCAGCGTCGTCACCACCGACGCCATGGCCGCCTCCGAGAAGACGCCGGCCGAGAGACTGGCGCTCACCTCGGCGAGCAGCCGCAGCCCCGGGTGCGGCGGCACCGAGGCGCCGAGGCTCCCGGCGGCGGCCGGCTGGGACGCAGATGGCACCATGAAGGCCAACCTAGAGTGCGGGACAGGGGAGGGCAAGTGAGACAGCGCGGCAAGTCGCGGCGTCGCCGCGCCCCGCCGCGCCGTGGCGGATCGGCCCGACGACCGGAGGCTTCCAGCGGCTCGGCGCCGCGACCCCGCGGCGCCGCCTGCCGCTACCTCGCCCGCCTCCCCACCGGCATGCGCAGCCGGAACGCGAATTCGGGGTGGACGGACGTGGACTGGCCCACGAAGACCGCCGGGCCCGCGTAGAACGCCACGGATTGGCCGAGCGGATCGGCGCTGCCGAAGGTGAATCCGAGCAGCAGCCCGCCCCGCCCGTCCCACTTCCCCTGCGGGAGGGGCGAGTCCACGTCGGCGGATCCCGCCACGTCGAGCGCCGCCTCGAGCCTCAGCGACGACGGGTAGCGATCGGAGCCCACCGACGCGAGCTCCACCAGCGGCTGGCGGATGGTGGCGCCGAGCGCGGCGAAGAAGCCGCGCGTCTGGCCGAACAGCACCGCCTGGTCCTGGATGAAGGTGCCGAGGCCGAGGGTCACCCCGGCGGTCGTCGCCGTGTGCGGGTTGACGCGCCACAGCATGGCCAGCTCCAGCCCCGACGGCTGCCACGTACCGCCCGTGTACCCCACGACCCCGAGGCTCCACGCGCGCCGCGCCTGCGGCAGCGGCATCGTGTCATCCTCGATGCGCCGCCCCCCGGGCCGCCGTCCCTCCCCCGGCCCCACCGGCTGGTCCTTCTGGGCGAGGGCCACCGAGGGGACCAGCAGCATCAGCAACAGCAATGGCTTCACGTGATCTCTCCCCCGCAGGTTACCCCCGACGCCGCCGGCAGTGCCGCCGCCGGCGCGTCAGGGCGTGGCCGGCCTCGCCAGCGGCTGGTCGGGCAGCTCGCGCGTGACCGCCAGGCTGCTGATCCGCCACTCGCCGCCGAACCGCATCAGCTCGAACGCATCCACGCCGTTGTGCGTGACCGTCGAATCGCGCGTCAGCCCGCAGCGCCAGCGGTAGGTCACCCAGGCCTGCGCCAGCGGCCCGTACATCGTCACGGAGGCGTGGGTCATCTCGTCCGAGAGGCTCACCCGGCACTCGGGCGCCAGGGGCCCGCGGCGCGCGAGGTCCTCGATCGACGATGTGGCCACGACGGCGGCGCTGTCCGCCGGCGACCGCATGATGCTCGTGATGGTCGCGTGGGGCCAGAAACTGCGGCTCAGCACCCGGAGGTCCCGGTGGCTCAGGCGCTCGTAGAACAGCCGCAGGGTGGCGAGCACCTGCGCGGTCGCCGCCGAATCGGCGGGCGCCGTGGCCGCGGCGACCGGTCCGCCGGGACGGCCCGCGTCGGCGCGCTCGACGTGGCACGACACGAGCGCGACGACGCCCGGAAGCGCCACGACCCCAAGCCAGCCACGAGGACATCGGACCGTCATGACGCCGGAATGTGGCGGGACGCGCGGAGCCGGGCAAGCATCCTGGCGCGGCCGGGAGGCGCGGCGCATATTCGCCGCCGTCCCCTGCCCGGATGACCATCATGCTCGATCGCCGCTCCTTCGTGGGTTCGTTCGCGGGCGCCGCCCTGCTCGCGCGCGCCGGCATCGCCGCGCCGGCGCACCCCGCCGACGCGCCCAGCCTCTGGCCTCCCGCCGCACCCGCCCAGGACGACGAGACCTACTGGCGCGACCTGCGGAAGGAGTTCCTCATCCCCGCGGATGAGGCGTTCTTCAACACCGGCACGCTCGGCAGCATGCCGCGCGCCGTGCTGCAGGCGGTGGCCGACGACATGAACCTGGTGGCGGGCACGATCGCCCACTGGAACTACAAGGCGGGCACGCCCGACTACATCAGCGGCTACAATCCGGAAACGGACCTGCGCACGGCCCTCGCCGCGCTCATCGGTGCGTCGCCGGACGAGATGGCGCTCACGCAGAACGCGACGCTCGGCATGAACTACGTCGCCAACGGCCTGCCGCTCGAGCCGGGGCACGAGATCATCCTCACCAACCTCGAGCATCCCGGCGGCCGCATGGGCTGGGAGCTGAAGAGCAAGCGCTACGGCATCTACGTGAAGCAGGTCACGGTGCCCGTGCCGCCGTCCGACCCGCAGCAGCTCGTGGACCTGTACGTCAACGCCACGACGCCGCAGACCCGCGTGTGGAGCATCCCGCACCTCACCAGCGGGCAGGCGATCCGCTTCCCGGTCGAGCGGATGTGCGCCGTCGCGAAGCAGCGCGGCATCTTCACCGTGATCGACGGCGCGCAGATGAGCGGCCACGTCCAGCTCGACATGAAGAGGATCGGGTGCGACGCCTACTACTCGTCGCCGCACAAGTGGCTGCTGGCGCCCGCCGGCAGCGGCTTCCTGTACGTCACGTCCGACCAGCTGCCCGGGGTCTGGGCGACGCTGGCGTCCGCCACCTGGGACGACTACAAGGCCGGCGCCTACCGCCTGATGCAGATCGGGACGGGGAACCGCTCCATGCTCAAGGGCTACGCCGCCGCGATCGCGTTCCACAACCGGATCGGGCCCGCGCGCGTCGAGGCGCGGATCATGGCGCTGGCCAACCGGCTGCGGGCGGGCCTCCAGCAGATCCCCCAGGTGACGATCCACTCGCCGACCCACCCCGAGCTGGTGAGCGGGACCACCGTGTGGAGCCTCGCCGGGTACTCCGGCGAGCAGCTCATGGACGGGCTGTGGACCCGCGCCAAGATCCGCTGCCGCTCCATGGGCGACCCGCTCGGCGTGCGGCAGTGCTGCCACATCTATACGCTGTCGGACGACGTGGACCGGACGCTGGCCACAGTACGGCAGATGGTCAGAGGGTAGAGCGCAGAACCGTTGCGAGACGCCGAGGTACGAGTGGTGGTGAGGTGGCAGCATCGAGGGGCGAGGTCAGTTGTCAGTGCGGACAACTCGACTCGTCCCTCGCCGCTCGTCACTCGTAACCACTCGCACCTCGGCGTCTCGCAACTGCACTGCCATCTGCTGCTCCGAACAACGGCCTACTTCAGGACGTAGCGCACCGTGTGTTCCCCCGCCGCCTCGAACGAGACGGCGCACCGGACGCCCGCGCCCCACGCCGTGACCTCGGGCCGCACGGCCTCGCCGTCCGCCTCGACCCTGGTGGGGAGCGAGGGCAGCAGCGGTGCCAGGGTGAGGAACAGTCCGGGGCCGAGCGAGCGGTGGACGGTGGCCGCGAGCTCGCCCTCGCGGCGGTGGAAGCGGAGGTCGTAGGCGCTCTCGCCGCAGCGCAGGCCGAGCACTTCGAGGTGGGACCAGCGTTCCGGGACCTGCGGCGCCACGGTGAGGCGTCCCGCCGGCGCGTCGGGCTCCACGCCCAGCAGCCCTTCCACGAACGGCAGCACCACCATCGCGGCCGACCACGCGCGGTCCGGGCTTCCGCCGACCGGGCGCTCCTCCAGGCCGTGCAGCATCTCCTCGAACGCCCCCCGTTCGCCCCCGAAGGCGAGCGCGGCGTTGGCGCTCAGGTGCCGCAGGCCCGGCTCGCCCAGCCCGGCCCGGTACTCCGCCAGCGCGGCCCAGCCGGTGAACAGCGGCGACACGGCGCCGGTCAGGGCGCCTGCGGGGGCGAAGCGCGGATCGTTCGAGGGGAGGAAGCGGACGCCCCACGGGGCGCTGAACGCCGGACCGCCCAGCTCGTCGAGGAACCGCTTGGCGTGGACGGGGTTCGCGGAGCCGAACAGGAGGGGGATCGCGTGGGCCGCCGTCTGCGTCCACATCGGGGTGCCGTCGTCGCAGACCTCCAGCGCGTACAGCCCGCGCGCCGGATCGTAGAAGCGGCTCTCCATGACCGCCGTCACCCGCGCCGCCCGCCCCCAGCAGTCGGCGGCGAGGCGGTCGTGGCCCAGGACGGTCGCCGCGGCGGCCAGCTGCCGCAGCGCGGCGTGCCACAGCGCGGCCAGGGAGAAGGTCATGCGACCGGCGTGCGCGGCGCCGGCGATCGCGGGCGCGACCCGGAGCCGCTCGATCAGGCCGTCGGGGCCGGCTTCGGCGGCGACGCAGCAGGCGTACGCCCGCTCCACGTGCGGCCAGATCGAGGCGACGAAGTCGCGGTCGCCGCTCCACGCGAGGTAGCGGGCGACGAGCAGCAGGAACAGCGGCGTCGCGTCGGCCGCATCGTAGTGGAACTGGCCCGACGTGGTGACCTCGTGCGGCACCTTCCCCGTCACGTCCTGGCGGTCGCCGAGGAAGCGGATCGCCTGCCGCACCAGGGAGTGCTCCCCTTCGGCGAGCAGGGCGAATCCGGCCCAGCAGGTGTCCCGGCCGAGGAACGCGGCAGCCCCCGGCCGGCCGTCGCCCGCTCCCGGCTGCGACGAGGCGTAGCCCGCGAGCAGCGAGCGGCCGACGCCCGGCACGTCGCCCAGGAAGGCGTCGAGGCGCCGCTTGGCCCAGGCCGCCGCCCGGTCGAAGCCGCGCTCGCCGCTCCTGACGCCGAGCCGCGCGTCGGCCACGACGGCCGCGCGCTGCACCCGCTGCCGCACCAGGCCCGCCACGCCGAGGCGCCGCACGCCGCGCATCGTGCGGTCGAAGTCGCTCCGGTCCGCGCCCGCGACCACCGCGACGAACAGCGGCGTGCCGAGCGGCGCGCGGATGCGGCAGCGCACCGCCGGCGCGGCGCCCGCCACCCCGGTCAGCTCGACCACGGCGGCGCGGCTCACGAACACCGCGGCGACGCCGTCCTCGCTCTCCGAGGCGACCACCGCCACCCGCCCGTCGCTGCGGGCGCGATAGACGAGATTGCCGTTGCACCCCGCGGCGAACGGCCAGGTGCGGCGCAGGTCCAGCACCAGCTCGATCTCGAAATCCATCGGGCCCCGCCCCACCGATTCGCGGCCTTTGCGCGCGGGTCGGTAGTCCACGAGCACGACCGCGTGCTCCAGCGCCACGAACGCCGTCTCGAGCAGCCGCCGGCGCGGGGTCTCGAGGGTGCGAGCCACCACGTCGGGCGTCGCCTCCAGGCGGCTCCCGACCGCGAGGTCTCCGTCCGCCTTGACCAGCCACGAGGCGACCACGCGATGGGGGTGGACCCACAGCTCGCGGATGCCCCGCTCCTCGCTCCCCACCAGCAGGGCGCGGCGGCCGGCGACGTCGAACGGCTCGTCGCGCTCGACCGCGCCGTCGAGCGCGATCGGATCCTCCGCCGCGACCGGCAGCGCGCCGTCGAAGGCGAGCGGGTCCGGCAGGGCCAGCGCCTCGGACGCGGATGCGACGGTGCCCGCCGACGGCCACCAGGTCCGGGGCACGGCTGCGGAGGCCGTGGCCTCGAGGGCGTTGCGGACCAGCCGCTCGAGCTGCGGGCGCAGCTGCGGATCGGGCGCCGCGAAGTGGACGAACGCCCCCAGGCACAGCACCCGCCCGCGGCCCGGCGCGTACTCCCACGCCACCACCCGCTCGGGGTTCTGCACGCGGTGGGCGCGCTCGACCGCCACCACGCGCCCGTCGGCCGGCCACGCGCCGCCGGAGTAGCACGCCCAGGCGTACGGCTCGCCCTCCGACGGCGACCAGCAGTAGGTGCCGTTGTGCAGGCCCTCGACCAGCGGGTGCGGGCCGTAGGTCGCGAGGCCGCGCACGTGCGGTGCCGCGCTGACGGCGGCGGGCTCCTCGGCCCACCACTCGTCGGCGGCATGCCGCCACACCATGTCCCGCACGTCGTTGGGCGGCACGGCCTCGAAGCCCAGCGGCCCGACGAGCGCCGCCGCCTGCAGCGTGAGCAGCAGCCCGCCGCCCTGCGCGACGAAGGCCCGCACCGCGTCGGCCGGCAGGTCCGCCACCGGCGCCAAGGCGTGCACCCACAGCACCTGCGCCTCGCGGAGGGCCTCCGCGATCTGGCCGGGCGCGTAACGCCGCGCCTGCACGTCGGGGAGCGCGCCCAGCCAGGCCAGCGCGGCGTCCTGTTCCCCGCCCCGCTCGGCCACCAGCCCGACGCGCAGGCTCACAGCAGCACCTCGATCGCCTCGCCCAGGCGGCCGCGCGCTGCCTCGCGCCCGCCGACCGCGACCCTCACCTGGTCCGCGTCGCGCCGCACGTCCACCACCGCACCCTGCATCGGCAGCCCGCGCGCCTCGAAGCCGTCGAGCGCGCACGGCATCGGGTCCACCACGCAGCGGCCCTCGCCCGCCGGCCGCAGCCCCACCACGTACTGCACGATCAGGTCGTTGACCCAGGCGTGCTGGTAGTCGTCGATCCCCCGGTAGGCGCTCGGCCGGCCGGTGACCGGGTGATAGTGCTCGAATGCGTTGGGGCGCGAGGCGTCGCCGCCCCAGAACATCATCCGCACGAACCGCGTCACGAACTCGGCGAGATGGGCGCGCAGGGCCGGCACCGGCCCGAGGGCCACCGCCGCGATCGCCTCCGCCACGTGACTGTTGGCCATCGGCCACACCCGCCCGTTCCAGGGACAGTTGTGCCGCTTCCCCTTCCACGCCGCGTCGGGATCGTATGCCGGATCGTCGGCGCTCGAGGAGGGCACCGGGAACGGCGTCCAGAAGCTGCGGGGATCGAACAGGTTCTGCGCGAACCCGGGCAGGTGCTCGGCGAACACGATGTCGGTGGCGTAGGGATAGAAGCAGACGGCGGCCTTGACCCGCGTCCGCCGCCCGGTGGCGGGGTTCACGTCGCTGAACATGCCCGACCCCGGGTCCCACATCCGCCGGCGCACCGCCTGCGCGACCTCGTCGGCGTGCAGGCGCCACGGCTCGCCGTCGAGGCCGGCGCGCGGCGCGAGGCGGGCCAGCGCGCGGAACAGCGAGTACGCGTACACCGTGACGTCCACGCCCTTGAGGCGGATGCGGCTCTCCCACCCGTACAGGTCCGCGTCCGGGTCCACCGCCTGGTAGCGCGACATGTACTCCTGGCCCGTCTCGTACTGGTCCACCACGTCGTACAGGTGCGTGCGCTGGGCGTCGCGCGTGGCGATCAGCCACTCGCCGTAGCGCGCCAGCGCGGGGAGCACCTCCGCCACGAAGGCGTCGCTGGGATGCACGGCGTCGAGCGCCAGCAGCGCGCCGCCCCAGTCGGCGTGATAGAAATCGGTCCCCTCGGCGTGATTGGCGTACACCCGGCCGGGAAAGGACCCGTCGCCGCGCTGGTGGGCGACGAAGGTCCGCAGCACCCCCCGCGCCCTCTCGGGGTCACGGGCCCAGCGCAGCTCCCGCACGTGGCCCGGGGCGCTGTACGCGATGGGCTGGTGGAAGTACCCGATCCCCTCGCACACCGTCGGCGCCGGGTAGTTGCCCCAGCCGCCCGCTACGCCGTTGAGGCGCAGCCCGAACCAGCGGTACGCCCAGTAGCGCTCGAAGTAGGGGTCTGAGCACCGGAAGGTCGGCAGCGGCCCGAGGTACTCGTCCCAGGAGGCGCGGCTCGCGGCCGCGAACGACGAGGCCTTGCGCGGCGCCGCCGACTCGGCCGGCCGCGCGGCCGCGCTGTGCGGCAGGTCGGGCTCCACGCGCAGCGCCACCGCCAGCCGGGCCACGCCACCCGGCGGGATCTCCACGGCGCGGTGCGCGCCGAGATAGACGAGCCCGGCGGCGTCGATGCCGCCGACGTCCGCCCGGCACGACAGCCCGCCGTGGCGCGGGTCCCACCGGTCCCAGAACGGCGTGAGCCTGAACTGCGGCAGGTTGGCGGTGGACTCTGAGCGCACCGCGGCCCAGGTATCCGTGCCGCGGGCGAGGGCCAGCTTCACGGCCAGGTCGAGCGACTGGCCCTTGCGATCCACGATGCGCCGCGGCCAGGCGAGCTCCACCCCCGACCACGTCACGCTCCCCTCGGGCACGTCTTCGCCCGGCGCCGTCGCCCACGCCACCGCGTGCAGCGTGACCGGCTCGGTGCCGCTGTTGCGCAACGCCCACTCGCTCCCCAGCACGAAGCCCGGCAGGACCATCCGGGTCTCCACGGCCTCGATGCCCATCACGCTCTGGTAGGGCATCTCCAGGGCGGCCGGCGTCCAGCGCCGCGCCCCCGGCACCAGGCGCAGCTCGGCGCCGGCGGCGTCGAGCCAGGTGATCGTGAACAAGGGCTGCAGCGGGTATTCGAACAGATGCGCTTCGTCCCAGAACCCCGGGACGTCGAGCCACAGCGGGAAGGGCGGCGCGAACACCAGCCCCTCGCCCGCGGAGAGCTGCCACTTGTCGGTGCGCGCGAGCAGATCGACCAGGTCGCTCATTCCGACGGCCTCAGGCCTCGCACGGCGCCCGGGCCCTAGAGGGCCGCGATCTGCGCCAGCAGCTCGTCATCGTCGCGCCGCTGGCCCAGCTCGGCCTCCACGTGCGACCAGCGGAGCAGCCCCGCCTTGTCCACGAGGAAGTAGGCGCGCCTGGAGAAGAACTTGTCCTCGAGCAGCACGCCGTAGCTGCGGCACACCTCGCGCCTGAAGTCGGACAGCAGATCGACGGCCAGGTGCTCCTTGGCCTTGAACTCCCGCAGCGTCGGGATGGAGTCCACGCTGATCGGCAGCACGCGGGCGCCGGCCATCTCGAACTTGCCGTAGTCCTCCGACATGCAGCGCATCTCCTCGGTGCACACCGAGGTGAAGGCGAGGGGAAAGAACGCGAGCAGCACCACCGCCTTGCCGTGGAACTGCCGCAGGGAGACGTCCGAACCCGAAGTCGAAGGCAGGGTGAAGTCCGGGGCGCTCTGGCCTACGATGGGCGGCACGGCGGGCAACCTCCGTGGCGGGTGCGCCTTGAGCTTACTGCGGCGCGGCGCTGCGGGGCAAGCGACGCGCCCCGGCTACGGCAGCAGCTGCGAGGCGCGCTCGGCGAAGCGGTACAGGACGGAGGGGAACACGCCGAGCACCAGGACGGCGCCGGTCAGCGCGTAGCAGAGGGCCCGGTCGCCGACGGTCAGCGGGAGCGGCCCGCGCTGGCGTTCGTCGGGGAGCAGGTAGGCGTACTTCACCGCGACCAGGTAGTAGTACACCGACACCGTGCTGTTGACGGCCGCGAGCAGCACCAGCAGCCACCATCCCTGCCCCATGGCCGCCGCGAACAGGAACCACTTCCCCGTGAAGCCGGCCGTCGGGGGCACGCCCGCCAGGGCGAACAGCGCCACCAGCAGCGTCAGGGCCAGGAGCGGCGAGCGGCGGTGCAGCCCCTTGAGGTCGTCGAGCGTGGGGTTGGTGCCGTCCGCCCCGACCCGTGCCACGACGAGGAAGGCGGCGGCGTTCATGAGCAGGTAGAGCAGCCCGTAGAAGATCGCCGCCGCGAAGCCCTGGGGCGTGAACGCGACCAGGCCCACCACCACGTAGCCCGCCTGGGCGACGGCCGAGTACGCCAGCATCCGCTTGACGTCGCGCTGCACGATGGCCACCAGGTTGCCGAGCGTCATGGAGACCGCGGCGATGATGGCGAGCGGGAGCACGAGCCGGGTGCCGCTCAGCGCGACCGCCGCCACCAGCCGGGCCAGCACCGCGATCGCGCCCGCCTTGGAGGCGGTGGCGATGAACGCGGCGACGCCGTGCGAGGCGGCCTGGTACACGTCCGGCGCCCAGAAGTGGAACGGGAACACCGCCAGCTTGAACAGCAGCCCCGCCAGGAACAGCGCCAGCCCCAACTCGACGGCCGGCTCGTTGGCGAGCGCGGGCAGCTGCACCGCGATCTCGTCGAGGCGCGTCGTGCCGGTAAAGCCCACGATGAGCGAGAGGCCGAACAGCGTCACCGCCGAGGCCGCGAGGCCGATGACGATGAACTTCAGCGCCGCCTCGCGGCCCAGCTCGCAGCGGTCGCACATGGGCACCAGCACGAACAGGGAGAACGAGGCGATCTCCATCGCCAGGTACAGGGAGACCAGCTCGACCGCGGACGCGAGGGCCACGAGCCCCGTGGCCGAGGCCAGCAGGAAGAAGAACACCTCGCCGCGCACGTCCTCCCGCTGGCCCCGCGCCTCGCGGGCGATGAACGCGCCCATCAGGAATCCGGCGGCGACCGCCGCCTTCACGAGCTGCGAGAACGTGTCCACGCGGTACGTGGCCCAGAAGAACTCCGCGCTGCGCCCCAGCGTGAGGAGGCTGGCGAGCAGCACCAGGGTGCCGCCCACGTACGCCGCCCGCCGCGCCCGGCGGGTGCGGTCGTGCTCGGTCATCAGCGCCGCGAACACCAGCAGGGCCGTGACCGCCAGCGCGGCCTCGGGCAGCAGGGCGAGGTAGCG
Organism: uncultured Gemmatimonadales bacterium; assembly: GCA_963806755.1. GTDB lineage: Bacteria > Gemmatimonadota > Gemmatimonadetes > Gemmatimonadales > JACORV01 > Fen-1245. Next base: position 148,727 of record CAWDZR010000020.1, on the reverse strand, counting down.
CGTCACGGCAGCCCCCGCACGAACACCCGGGTGGCGGGCTCGATCACGTCGAGGATCAGGTGCGGCACGAAGCCCAGCAGCAGCAGGAACCCGACCAGGATGGCCCGCGGCACCGAGAGGAACAGCCCGATGTCCCGCACGCCCGGGTGGGGCTCGTGCGGCTCGCCGAAGAACGCCAGCACGATGACCCGGATCGAGTAGGCGAGCGTGATGGTGAGCGCGCCGACCACGACGGCCGCCAGCACCGGGTACGTCTGCAGCGTGCCGAGGAACACGAGCAGCTCGGCCCAGAACGACGAGAAGCCCGGCACGCCGGCCCCGGTGAGGGCCGCGACGATGAAGAACGCCGAGGCCACCGGCAGGGTGCGCGACAGCCCGCCCAGCTTGCCGATGTCGCGGGTGTGCAGCCGGTCGTAGAGGTACCCGACGGCGGCGAAGAACAGGGCCGTCATGATGCCGTGGCTGAACATCTGGAACACCGCGCCGTTCACGCCGGCCTCCGACAGCGTCGAGAGCCCGAGCAGCACGATGCCCATGTGCGACACCGACGAGTAGCCGATCACGAACTTCAGGTCGGTCTGCGCCAGCGCCACGAACGCCCCGTACACGATGTTGACCGTCGCCAGGATCGCGGTGGCGTGCGCCCAGTACTCGGCCCCCGCCGGCAGCACGGGCATCGCGACCCGCAGGATGCCGTACGCGCCGAGCTTCATCAGCACCCCGGCATGCAGCATCGAGACGGCGGTAGGCGCGGCCACGTGGCCCACCGGCGACCAGGTGTGCAGCGGCCACAGGCCCGCGAGGATGCCGAAGCCGACGAACAGGAACGGGTACACCAGCAGCTGGAAGTGGCGCGCGTAGTGCGCCGTCGCCAGCCGCGTCAGGTCGAACGTGCCGAGACCGGCGCCCCAGTACACCGCCAGCGCGGCCGGCACCACCAGCGCCGTGCCCACCAGCAGGTAGAGGGTGAGCTTCATGGCGCCGTACTCCTTCCGCGTGCTGCCCCAGATCGCGATCAGCAGGTACATCGGCAGCACCGCGACCTCGTAGTAGAACACGAAGAAGAACAGGTCCAGCGTCATGAACACGCCGTAGACCCCGATCACGAGGAGGGTCATGAAGGCGAAGTACTCCTTCACCCGCTCCTCCAGCTCCCACATCACCAGCACGCCGGTCAGGAAGACGATCGCGGTCAGCGCGAGGAGCGGCAGGTTGAGCCCGTCCACGCCGTGGTGCCAGTCGATGCCGAAGGAGCGCACCCAGGGCACCTGCTCGACGAACTGGTAGCCCGGGACGCCGGGGTCGAACTTCGCCCACAGCACCGCGACCAGGGCGGCGGCCGCGAACCCGGTGAGCGCGGCGATGCGCTTGATCGCGCGCGGGTGCCGCGCCGGCGTGACCAGGATCGCGGCGAGCCCCGCGACGGGGCACAGCAGCAGCAGCGACAGCAGCGGCAGGTGGCTCATCGCGGCCCGCCCAGGCTCGCCAGCGCGTACGCCAGCCCGGCCACCAGGGTGACGGCGATCGCCAGGTACACCTGCACGTACCCGCTCTGGAGCAGCGCCAGCAGCCGTCCCCCGCCCATGGTGCCGCTGGCGACCCCGTCGGTCGCGCCATCCACGAGGGTCCGGTCATTCCACTGCGCGGCGCGCGACAGCGCCGTGGCCCAGCGGATCACGGTGGCGCGATACAGCCGGTCGAGGTACCAGTTGTCGGCGCAGAAGCGCGCCAGCGGCGGGATCCGCTCCAGGAAACCGACGCGCGCGGCGCCGCGGCGCCCGAACTCGAACCAGGCCAGCAGCACGCCGCCCGCGACCAGCGCGAGGGCGACCAGGGTTCCGGTACCGAACTCGAACGGTGCGACCGTGGCCGCGCCCGGCGCGAGCCGCGCGGCGAGCCACGGCCCCAGGTAGCCGAGCACCAGCGTCAGCGCGGCGAGCACGACGACGGTGGCCCCCATCGCCCGCTCACCCCACGCCTTCCCGTGCCCCTGTGCCTCCGTGGCCCCGTGCCCCGGTGCCTCCGTGCCCGCCGGCATCAGCGTCAGGAACACCATCCGGAACGCGTAGTACGCGGTAAGCCCGACGCCGAGGTACGCCAGCACGATCACCGGGCGCGACGCGCCCGCCCCCAGGGAGGCCAGCATCGCCTCCTTGGAGAAGTACCCGGCGAACGGGATGATCCCGGCGAGCGCCGCGCTCCCCGCCACGAGCCCGATCACGCCCGGCCGCTGCGACAGCGGCGCGCGGGCGTTGATGTCCCGCATCTCGTTGGAGTGGGCGTGGTGGATGAAGATGCCCGCCGAGAGGAACAGCAGCGCCTTGAAGCCGGCGTGGGTCACCAGGTGGAAGAAGCCGGCGGCGGCCCCGCCGGCCGCCAGCGCCATCAGCATGTAGCCCAGCTGCGAGATGGTCGAATAGGCGAGCACGCGCTTGATGTCGGTGGCCACCATCGCCATCGTCGCGGCGGCCAGCGCGGTGACGAGGGCCAGCCACAGCAGCACTCGCATCACGGCCGGCGCCGCCATGAACAGCGGGTGCAGGCGGGCCACCAGGTACACGCCCGCCGCCACCATCGTGGCCGAGTGCAGCAGCGCCGAAACCGGGGTGGGGCCCTCCATGGCGTCGGGCAGCCACGTGAACAGCGGGCCCTGCGCGCTCTTCCCGACGACGCCCATCAGCAGCAGGGCCGCGGCGATCGTCACCTGGCGCGACGAGAGCGCCCCGCCCGGCGCGGCCGCCGCGATCACGTCGGGGATGGTCGCGAGCCCGAGCGCGCGGATCAGGAACAGCACGCCGAGCAGGAACCCGACGTCCCCGACCCGCGTCATCAGGAAGGCCTTGCGCGCCGCCGCCGCGGGCGCCGGCCGCTCGAACCAGAACCCGATCAGGAGGAACGAGGCCAGCCCGACCAGCTCCCAGAACGCCAGGGTCTGCAGGAGGTTCGCCGACAGCACCAGCCCCTGCATCGCCCAGCCGAACAACGCCAGGAAGCCGTAGTAGCGGGCGAAGCCCGGGTCGCCGGCCATGTAGCCGGTCGAGTAGATCATCACGGCCAGGGTGACGGCCGCGACGACCAGGGCCATCGTGGTCGAGAGCGGGTCGAGCAGCACGCCGAACGCGAGGGCGTGCGACGCGTCCACCGGGAGGAACGTCCACTGGGCGAGGAAGTGGTGCGCGGGTACCGCGACGCCCGCCACCAGCCACGCCGAGGCGGCGAACGACACCGCCATGCCGGCGATGCCCAGCCCCGCCGCCAGCCGCGGCCGGGCGCGGAGCGCGAGCAGGATCACCGCGCACGCCGCCAGCGGGGCCCCCTGCGCCAGCAGGGCGGCCAGGGTGGGCCCCGTCATCCCTTCAGCTCCGAGAGGTCCTCGACGTTGATGCTCCGCACCTCGCGCTGGATCGCCACGAACAACGACAGCGCGATCGCGCCCTCGGCCGCCGCGACCCCGATCAGGATCAGCGCCACCACCTGCCCCACCGAGGAGCTGGCGCCGCGCAGGCTGGTGATGGCGACCACGTTCAAGGACACCGACGCCAGCATCAGCTCGAGCGAGATGAGCATGGCGATCAGCGACCGCCGCTGCAGCAGGCCGTACAGCCCGATGCAGAACAGCACCAGGGCGACCAGGAGGTACGCGTGCAGCGTCACGGAGCCGCCCGCGGGCCGCCGCGCCCGCCCTGCGCCGGGTCCCGCCGCGCCACCATCACCGCGCCGATCATCGCGATCACCAGCAGCACCGAGATCAGCTCGAACGCCAGCACGTAGTCCGACAGCAGCCGGTAGCCCGTCCACTGCGGCGTCACCTCGAGCACGCCGGCCTGCGGCGGGAACCGGGCCGCGCGCACCACCAGCCACAGCGCCGCGCCCGCCATGGCGGCGAGCAGCGCCGAGCCCACCACCTTGGAGACGCTGCGCGGCGCCCGCGGCGCGTCCAGCGGCTGCGAGAGCATCACGGCGTACACCATGGCGATCCCGAGCGCGCCTACGTACACCAGCAGCAGCACGATGGCGAGGAAGTCGCTCCCCAGCGTGAGCAGCAGCCCCGCCACGCCGACCAGGGAGAGCGCGAAGCCGAGGATGTTGTGGAAGATGTTCTTCAAGGTGACGGCGAACAGCGCGCCGATCAGGGCGAGCGCCGCCGACGCGCCGAAGACGAAGCCGGCCCAGTTCATTTCACCTTGCCCGTGAGGTAAGGATCCTCGGGAAAGGGCGCCAGCAGGTCGTTCACCGTCAGGTCCCGCCGGTACGCCGCGTCGTCGTAGCGCGAGGAGTACCTGAGCGTATCGGTCGGGCACACGTCGATGCACAGGCCGCACAGGCTGCAGGTCGAGAAATCGAGCAGGAACTTCGTCGCCCGCATCTTCTTCTGTCCCTCGGGCCGCGCCCCCGCGATGGCGAAGCAGTCGGAGGGACAGATGCGGGCGCACGCGTTGCAGGCGATGCAGTCGTGCGTCCCCGTCTCGGGGAACGTCACCAGCTCGATGGGCCCGCCCCAGCGCGAGGCGTCCGGCCGCTCGTGCGGATACTGGAGCGTCACCACCGGGCGCACCATGTGCCGGCCCGTGACGCCGAGCCCGTCCACCAGGCTCCACAGCCCCTTGAGGACGCTGCGGGGCGTGATCATGCCGTGAGCCCCAGCACCAGCGCCGTGAGCACCAGGTTCACCAGGGCGACCGGGATCAGCAGCTTCCACGCGAAGTTCATCAGCTGGTCGAAGCGCAGCCGCGGGAACGTCCACCGCGCCCACATCATCAGGAAGACGACGAAGTACGACTTGAGCAGCAGGTACACGGGCCCGAGCCAGTGCAGGTGCGCGCGCCCGACGAACGGCCCCTTCCAGCCCCCGAGGAACAGCGTCGCGCCCACCGCGCCGAGCACCAGCATGTTGGTGTACTCGGCGAAGAAGAACAGGGCGAAGCGCATGCCCGAGTACTCGGTGTGGAACCCGCCCACCAGCTCCGACTCCGCCTCCGGAATGTCGAACGGCGCGCGGTTGGTCTCCGCCGTGATGCCGATGAAGAAGATCAGGGCGGCCACCGGCTCGACGAGCAGGTAGGGCACGCTCTTCGCGCCCGAGAAGATCTCCCTCGGACTGAAGCTCTGACCGTCCGCGATGGTGTGGAGGTTGAGCGACTGGGCGATCAGCACCACGGACAGCGCGGAGAGCAGCACGGGGATCTCGTAGGCCACCACCTGGGCCACGGACCGCATGCCGCCCAGGACCGCGTACTTGTTGTTGGACGACCAGCCGGCCATGAAGATGGCGATGACGGTCACCCCGGAGAGCACCACCACCACCGCCAGGCCGTTGGGCATGTCGGCGAACGCCTGGGCCTCGCCGAGCGGCACGAGCGAGGCGAGACAGACGGTGGGGATGAAGATCAGGATCGGCGCCATCAGGAACGTGAAGTGGTCGGTCGCCACGGGCGTGACCAGCTGCTTGGAGAGCAGCTTGAGCATGTCGGCGATCGTCTGGAGGGCGCCGTGCGGCCCGACTTCCATCGGCCCGAGCCGCCGCTGCGCGTGGGCCGAGACCTTCCGCTCCAGCCAGATGAGGAACAACACGTTGAAGGTGAGGTAGCCGAGGATGCCCGCCACCCCGACGAGCAGGGTGGCCCCGAAATCCCCGATCCACCCGGCGAGCAAGCGGTGCACAAGCGTCATTGCGGCACCTCGCCCCGGTCGGCACGGGGGCACGGAGGTACGGGGGCACGGCGGAGACCGCTCTCCCGTGCCTCCGTGCGCCTGTGCCCCTGTGCCCGCTGTCTCACCGGTCCACCTCGGGGAGCACGAGGTCCACGCTCCCCAGCACCGCCACCGCGTCGGCCACCATGTTGCCCGGCATCACCGCTTCGAGCACCGCGAGGTTGGCGTAGGAGGGGGTGCGGAACTTGGCCCGGTAGGGCTCCGTGCCGCCTTCCGAGACGATCTCGATCCCGTAGTGGCCGCGCGCGCTCTCGACGGCGTAGTACTGCGTGCCCGCCGGGAGCTTGAGGCGCTTCTTCACGCCGATCGAGTCGGGGTTGAGCACCGGCCCGTCGGGGAGCTGGTCCAGGGCCTGCTCGACGATGCGCACGCTCTGCTGCATCTCCAGCGCGCGGACCATGTACCGCGCGAAGACGTCGCCCTCGCTGCGTGTCGGCACGTCGAATTCGAAGCGGGCATACGCGCCGTAGGGCTCGGCCTTCCGGACGTCGTACGGCACGCCCGAGCCGCGCAGCGTGGGGCCGGTCACGCCGTAGGAGCGGCACAGGTCGCGGGGCAGCACGCCGACACCCCTGGTGCGGTTGACGAAGATGACGTTGTCCTCGACCAGCCGCTCGTACTCGCGCCACCGCGCCTTCAGCTTGGCGATCACCTCGCGCGCGCGGCGCGGGAAGTCGGGGTCGAGGTCGCGACTGAGCCCGCCGAACCGCCCGGTGCAGTAGGTGAGCCGCGAGCCGGTCACCGACTCGAGGAGGAACAGGATCGCCTCGCGGTCGTCCCAGGCGTACAGGAACGGGGTCGCGGCGCCGAGGTCGAGGAGGAACGCCCCGATCCACATCAGGTGCGACGCGATGCGGTTGAACTCGGCCAGGATCACCCGGGCGACCAGCGCGCGCTCGGGCACCGTGATCCCGGCCATCTTCTCGACCGCCTCGACCCACGCGAAGTTGTAGATCATCCCGGACAGGTAGTCCTGCCGCGACGTGTTGGGCAGGAACTGCGCGTAGGTCCGGTTCTCCGCCATCTTCTCGTGGGCGCGGTGCGAGTAGCCGATGATCGGCTCGGCCGCCACGATCTCCTCGCCGCGCAGCGTCAGCTTCATCCGCAGCACGCCGTGGGTGGACGGGTGCTGCGGCCCCATGTTCAGGGTGTAGGTGTCGAGGGCGTCAGCCGCGGGCGGGGTCGTCATCGGGGCGCGGCCGAGGCGCTGTGAGGCTGTCGTCGTACTCCGAGGGCGGCGGCGCGGTGAAGCTCTTGAGCAGCGGGTGGAACTCCGGTGCCCTCGGGCAGCAGCAGCCAGGTCAGGTTCGGGTGGCCGGCGAAGCTGACGCCGTACAGCTCCCACGCCTCGCGCTCGTTCCAGTCGGCGCCGCCGAACACGCCGCTCACCGTCGGCACCGGCCTGTCCTTCGGCGCCCAGACGCGGAAGGCGACGCGGCTCGGCAGACCCCAGCGGTTGAAGGTGTAGATCAGCTCGAAGACGCCGTGCGGGATCGAGGCGGTCCACGCAGGTCAGCGACTCGAAGAAGTAGTCGGCGTCGCGCACCACCCGGCAGGCCTCGACGATCCGCCCGGCGCGATCCAGCGGACCTCGACCGCGCCGGCGAACGGGTGCGCGCTCGGAGCGCGGCACCGCGGCGCCGAGCGCCTCGACCGCGCGGACGACGTCAGCCGGCGCGCTCAAACCGCCGCCCCTGCTTGATCTTCTCCTGCAGCTTGAGGATCCCGGCGATCAGCGCCTCGGGCCGCGGCGGGCAGCCGGGCACGTGCACGTCGATCGGCATGAACTTCTCGGCGCCCTCGCTGATCGCGTACTCGCCGGGGTACTTGAACGGCCCGCCGGAGATCGTGCAGCCGCCCATCGAGATCGCCCACTTGGGCCCGGGCATCTGGTCCCACAGCGTGCGGATCACCGGCGCCATCTTCCGCGAGATCGTGCCCGCCAGGATCATCAGGTCGGCCTGGCGCGGCGAGGGCCGGAACAGGCCCGACGCCGAAGCGGTCGAGGTCGTAGCGCGAGGCCCCCGCCGCCATCATCTCGATCGCGCAGCAGGCCAGCCCGAAGGTCAGCGGCCAGAGCGAATTCGCCCGCGCGAGGTTGAAGACGTCCTCGACCATCGCGAGCCGCACCAACGGGGACGCCTCCTCCGCCAGCCGGTCCAGGTCCGGCGGCGTCCCGGCGCTCAATCCCACCGGAACACCCCTGTCCGCCACGAGTAGACGACCGCGACCGCCATGATCGCGACGAACACCACGATCTCGACCAGCGCCTGCCAGGTGTGGATCGTGCGGAAGACGACGGCCACCGGGAACAGGTAGATGACGTCTACCGCGACCGCGAGGTAGAGCAACGCGTACAGGTAGTAGGCGAGCGAGAACTGCCGCCACGCCCCACGCTCCGGGACGATCCCGCTCTCGTACGTCTTGAGGGTGTCCTTGCCGCGCGAGCGGGGGGCGATGAAGTGCGGAACCACGACGGAAATCATGCCGAAGACCAGGCCGAGGCCCAAGAAGGCCAGGACGAACCGATACTCGTGGATCGTCGAAGCGTCCATTTCTCCCTATGTCCCGGGGGCCCGACGAGCGGCGAGATGCCTACAGCAGGGGATGGAGCGGAAGGGATTCGAACCCTCGACCCCCTGGTTGCAAACCAGGTGCTCTCCCGACTGAGCTACCGCCCCGCCGTTAGTCGTCGCAATGTACCTAAGCCGAGCGATTCACTCAAGCAATTCGTGTGCCGCGCCGGAGCCGGAAAAGCCTTACGGGTGGCTGAAGGAAAGGGAGACGCCGGCGGTATCGTCCACCGCGTAGGTGGCGGTCGCCACGTCCAGCACCCTGCCGACGTACGACCCCGCCTTGCCAAGGTCCGGCACGCTCAGGTAGGCGATGGCGCCCGCCGCGAGGCCGGCGCCGGCCGGCGCCACGACGGCCACGTGCGAGGTGTCGCCGTCGGCCGAGATGGTCGAGAACACCTGGTAGGACGTGCCGGGCGGCGCCGTGACCGCGCTCTGGCGGCCGACGACCGTGAACAGGACCGCGCGGTCCCCGTTCCGCGGCGTCGCGAGCCGGACGGCGAGCTCGCCGGCCACCGGGCCCTCGTTGCCCCGGCACCCCAGCGCCACCGCGCCCAGGAACGCCGCCAGCACGGCGACGCGTCTCATCGCCCCACCCCGCCGCGCGAGCGCGCGAACGCGCCCCCGCTCACCGTGGCCGCGTTGCGGTCCAGCCACGCCACGAAGTCGCCGAGATCGAACCGCAGGTTGTGATTGCCGAGGTAGTCGAGCGCGGTGAGCTGGCCGGCGTTGAGCACGCCGGCGCCGTTGAGGAGCTGCCGCACGACGTCCGCCGTGCCTACGAACGTGGCCGCCAAGCGGTAGGGGCGGGCGGCGGTCAGGACGACGATCGGCGAGCCCGTGATGGTGTCCGCGGTCCAGCCCACGAACTCGTCGCCGGCACCGGCGACCGCCTTCAGCGTATCCACCGTCCCCTGGTCGAGGAACGTGCCGTTGACCGAATCGATCGGCGTGGAAGCCGTCACGGTCCCGCCCCCGAGCCTGCCGACGGTCACCAGGTACCGGTGCCGCACCGCGGCCGTGTAGGTGGCCCCTCCGGGCTCGGCAACGATCGCGTGCGTCCGCGCTTTCCCGTCGGACCAGGACTGGAAGACGTATTCGGTACGCTGATCGGCGCTGAGCTGCGATGAATCGATGTCGATGGTGTGGGTGGAGCCGCTGTCGAGGATGTTCCGGTACACCCGGGTGGCGACCGAATCGACGCGCACCGCGGCCGCGGTGTCCGAGGCGGCCACCATCGTCGCGCCCCCGAACGTCACCCGGAAGACCATGGCACCCGAGGAGAGCTGCCGGATCGAATCCACCACCATGCCGGCGAACGCCCCGGCGTTCGTGAGTGCCGCGGGCCGCGTGGCCGGACCGAAGGTCGCGTTGCCCGACGTGCCCGGGAACGGGTCGCCCGCGTCGCCGCGGTCGTTGCAGGCCGCGGGATAGGTGCAGTTGAGGCCGGTATCGCCCGCGGCCTCCTCGACCGCGAGCGCGTGGGGAAGGAGGGCGTTGACGTGGTTGCCGTTCAGGAACCCGCGCTGGGCCATGAGCAGCGTATCGAGGTGGTAGATCATCAACCCGGGGCCGTACATCATCGAGTCCGAGCCGAGCCGCTGCCGGTTCTCCAGCAGGAAGAACTCGGTGGACGTGCCCGCCAGCGGCACGATGTAGGCCGTGCGGCCGGTCTCGATCGGCGCCGCCGTGTCGGTCTGCGACGTGGTGACCGGGATCTCCGTGATCCACCCCAGGGTGGCCAGGCTCCACGCGCTCATGTGCGCGGGCCGCCACGGCTTCTGCTCGTTCCCGGCCGACATCAGGTCCCAGCGGCCGAGGCCCTCGGTCTGATTGCTGACGTCGTAGAGGTCGGGAAGATCGAACAGGTGGCCGGTCTCGTGCGTGACCGTGCCGATCGGTGCCAGATGGCCCGGCGTGCAGCCGGGATAGGTCGTCCCCTGGCCGCCCCCTTCACCCCCCTGGATGATGTAATCGTCCACGTAGACGGGGTGGCCGTTGAGAGAGTCCTTCGTCTGGTAGGCGGGGTAGCCCCAGCCGGTCAACGAGAAGCGATGCGCCCAGATGCTGTTCGTCGCGGGCGAGTAGATCTGGTAGCACTCGCCCCCGACCTGCGGATCGAGGATGACGATCGCCGGGACGGTGTCGGTGGTCGGATCGGCGAACTGCGCGAAGTTCACCGTCGCATCGGCCGAGTCCAGCAGCTCCTCGATCAGGGCGGGCACCTGCGACGAGCCGCACAGCCCCTGGCACCCCGGGCCGCCGGCGTAGAACGTGTCGGTCCTCGACAGCCGGATCGGCGGGATCACCGTGCCGGTGACGGTCAGGAGCCCGTTGGAGATCTCCTGGTAGTACGTGGTGATGGAGTACGGCGGCGCCGGCGACGTCCCCCAGAACTCGGCCGCCACCGAATCCGGGTTCACCACCGCGCTGTCCGTGGCGCTCGTGTTCGCGAACAGGGGCAGCAACGTCGGGTAGCGCAGTGTGCCGCTCACGGCCGTGGGCGCTCCGGCGGGTCCCGCCGCGCTCGCGGCGGCCAGGCCCGCCGGGACCCGCAGCAGCTGCCATTCGCCCCGGGTCCGCAGCGCCTGCCGGCGCTCGCGCACCAGCCGCGCGCGCGCCAGCCACCCGTGCGAGAACTCGAACGCGTGTGGATGGCGGGCCAGCACCTGGTAGAACCCGGCCGGCGGCCGGGCGCCGCCGTGGATCAGGCCGCGCCGAATGATGTCGGCGGCACCCCCGCCCGTCTGGGCCATGCCCGGTGCGGCGAGGGCGAACGTCGCCAGCACCACCAGGGCCGAAGCCGTCCTGCAGGCTCGAGCGCGAACGCGCAACAGACTTCTCCGTGGTGCGGGGGTCACTTGCAACGTACTGGAGTGACAAGGTGCGGGAAAGGCCGCGGGCGCGGCCGTAACCGGCGTCACGCCGCGAGGGCGACGAGCACCGCGCCGGCCAGGACGGTATCCAGGGCCACCGTGGCGCCGTCGAGCCGCAGGACCACGGCGGGCCAGCGCCGCTCCACCTCGACCTCGACGCCGGGCAACAGCCCCAGCGCAAGCAACTTGCGCAGATCCGCCGCGGTCCCCGCGGCGAGGCGCCGGACCGTGGCGCGCTGGCCCGGCTGCAGGCTCGCGACGGACTGCGATACGAAGAAGTTCGAGCCGATCGGGCACCCCTCGCACCCCGACGGCGCGGGCCCGCACATCGTGCACTTGGTCATGCCCAGCCTCCCACCGTCCGCAGCAGCCAGCCCACGAGGCCGCCCACGGAGAACGCGATGGTCGTAGCGACCAGGAGCACGCCCACTGCCACCTTGAGCCCGCGCTCCTTCCGCATCACGAGGAACTGCGCGATGCACGGCACGAACAGCGTGATCGTCACCGCCGCCGTCGTGAGCGACGCCGGCGTCAGCAGGCCCCGGTGGGCCAGGTCGTACAGCCCCGCCGCGCCGAAGTCGCGCCGGAAGAAGCCGTACAGGAAGGCCGGCGCGGCCTGCGCCGGCAGGCCGATCAGGCGCACCAGCGGCACCAGCGCCCGCGTGGCCCAGGCCAGCGCGCCGGTGAGGTCGCCCGCCCACAGCAGCACGCTCGCGAGCAGGAACAGCGGCAGGATCTCGGCGAAGTACCAGCGGACCCGCGCCCAGGTCTTGGCCACCACGTTGCCCAGCCGCGGGGCGCGCAGCCGCGGCAGCTCCAGGTAGAAGGTCGGGGGCTCGCCCGGCAGGAACAGCGCCGCGAGCCGGCCCACGATCATGAACACCGCGACGAGCACCAGCGCCCACACCGTGACGGCCCCGGGCCAGACGCTCAGGATGCCGAGCACGACGCCCAGTTGGGCCGAGCAGGGGATGGCGAGGGCCAGGAGCAGGGTCGCGATGATCCGCTCCCGCTTCGTCTCCAGCGTCCGCGTGACCAGCGTGGCCATGGTGTTGCACCCGAATCCCAGCACCAGCGGGATCACGGCCCGCCCGCTGAGCCCGACCCGCTTGAGCGCGCGATCCAGCAGCAGCGCGATGCGCGGCAGGTAGCCCGAGTCCTCGAGCAGCGCGAAGACGAGGAAGAACGAGCCGACGATCGGCAGCACGATGGCGAACGCGTATCGCAGGCCGAGGTTCACCAGCCCGTACTGGCCGACGACCAGGTCGCGCAGCGCCGGCCACGGGATCACGCGGCGCGCGGCCTCCGCCACCGGCGGGATGAGCCATCGGCCGAAGACTACGCGGTCGAGCCAATCCACCGCCGTTCCGGCGCCGAAGTGCCCCACGAACTCGTAGAACCCGAAGTAGAGGACCAGCGCCACGAGCGGGATGCCGGTCCAGGGCGACACCACCGCGCGCTCCAGCGCCCGGAGCCGGGTCCCCGTCCCGGCGCCTTCGGCCGGCACCACGCCCTCCAGCAGCACCAGGGCCATGCGGCGCCGCGCGCTGGCCACGGCCACCGCGAACCCCTCCGCACTCCCCCACCGCCGGTCGCGCTCGGCCCGCACCGCGTCCCACGACGGCCCCGCGGCGGCGCCGATCGCGGCCGCGTACTCGTCGTCGCCCGACAGCGCCAGCTCCGCGGCCAGCAGCAGGCCCTCGTCCGACGGCGCCTGCGTCGCACCACGGGCCGCGTCGGCCAGCTGCGACACCAGCGCCCGGAACGGCTCGGGCAGGGCCCAGCCGTCGGCCGGCACGGGCGCATCGAGCGCCGTGGCCAGGAGCTCGTTCACCCCCTCTCCGGTCGTCGCCACCGTGCCGATCACCGGCACCGCCAGGCGCTCGGAGAGCAGCGCCAGGTTCGGGGCGCGATGCGAGCGCGAAGCTTCGTCCATCAGGTTGCAGGCGAGCACGAGCGGACGGCCGAGCGAGAGGAGCTGCAGCGTCAGCGCCAGCGAACGCTCGAGGTGCGACGCGTCCACCACGTGCACCAGCGTCTGGCCGCCCGACGCGAAGGCCGCGCGCCGCGAGACGGCCTCCTCCTCGCTGACGGTCAGCATCCCGTACATGCCGGGGGTGTCCACCACCTCCACGTCACGCCCGCCGGACGTGAAGCGCCCGTGCGTGATCTCGACCGACGTGCCCGGGTAGTTGGAAACGACCGCGTAGATGCCTGTCAGCCGGCCGAACAGCGCGCTCTTCCCCACGTTGGGCGCCCCGAAGAGCACCAACCGCGCGAGGCCAGCTGCCGCGTCCGTCCGGTCGGACCGAGCAACGACGTCCACACCACTCCCGATTGAATTCCACTCTCACCCGGTGCACGCATCATGCCGCGAAACAGGGTGGGCTCAGGGCATCAGCGCACCAATCCCGAGGACAAACTGCCCCATTTCAGTGGCAAACTGGTCCGGCGGGCGGCCTCGGACGATCGCGGCTTATGGAAGGCGGGGCCCGGGCCTAGCGAACGACGGCGTGCAGTGCGGGTATGGTCCAGCCGACGACCAGGCCGAGGGCGGCCCCGGCGGCGACATCGGTCGGGAAGTGCTTGTGGGCAACGACGCGAAGCACCGCGGTGGCGGTCGCGGCGCCGAACAGCAGGCCGATCTGGAGCTTGTTGCTGCCGGCGAGGCCGCGCCGGTGGAGGATGGAGGCGTAGGCCGCGGCGGCCGCGAAGGCGACGCTCGCATGGCTGGAGGGAAAGGACCGGCCGTCGTCGGCGGTCGGCGTTCCGCTCGCGGAAGGATCATAGAGGTAAGGGCGCGGGCGGTGGACGAACACCTTGCTCCACTCGGTGACGGCTTCGGTGAGCGAGACGGCTTCCGCGATCACCGTGGCGTCCTCGACGAACGCGGCCGTTCCCTCGCCGCGCCGGGCGCGGGCGAGGAAGATCGTGCCGAGCACCGCTTCGGCGCCGAGTGTGGCATAGCTGAGGGCGTCGGCGGCGGGGCGCACCGGGCCGACGCTGGCGCGATCCATCGGCCACAGCGCCGCCGGGTCGCAGGGGGCGCAGGTGGCCCGCGCGAAGCCGTTCGGCCACAGGAGCGGAACCGAGGCGGCGGCGAGGCTGGTGGCGACGGCCGCGCCGTCCGGCCAGAGGCCGACCTTGAAGCGCAGGGAGGCGCGCTGCTGCGCGAGCGCCGCACCGCTGCCGGGAAACGCGCCGCCAATTGCGATGGCGAGGCCAAATGTCAAGGCACGCCGCAACTTGCCTCCTGCCGCATTCGCCCTTAGTATGCGGGCTTCGCGCCCTCTGGGGGAGCCTGTGACCACGACATCCATCGCGCAAAACATCGCGCTGTTCGAGAAGTGCCGGAACTTCACGAAGGCCAAGGAAGTTCAGGCGGCCGGACTCTACCCGTACTTCATGCCGATCTCGGAGTCCGAGGATACGGTCGTCAAGATCGCGGGCAAGAGCAAGGTCATGATGGGGTCGAACAACTACCTCGGCCTCACGCACCACCCCAAGGTGCTCGAGGCGGCGCGCCAGGCGCTGGCCCGCTACGGCTCGGGCTGCACGGGGAGCCGGTTCCTGAACGGCACGCTCGACCTGCACGAGACCCTGGAAACGAAGCTGGCGCAGTTCGTCGGCAAGGAAGCGGCGCTGGTGCTCTCGACGGGCTACCAGGCCAACCTGGGCCTGGTGTCGGGCCTGGTGGGCCGGGGCGAGATCGTCTACCTCGACAAGCTCGATCACGCGTCCATCGTGGACGGCGCGAAGCTGTCCTTCGGCGACGTGGTGCGGTTCAACCACGGCGACCTGGCCGGGCTGGAGCGGATGCTGGGCCGGGACAACCGCCCGAAGGGCGCGATGATCATCGTGGACGGCATCTACTCGATGGAAGGCGACATCGCCGATCTGCCGCACCTCTCCCAGCTGGCGCACCGGTACGGGGCGGCGCTGGCGGTGGACGACGCGCACTCGGTGGGCGTGCTGGGGGCGACCGGGTCGGGCACGCCGGAGCACTTCGGGCTGACGGACGAGGTGGACCTGATCGTCGGCACGTTCTCGAAGTCGCTGGCCTCCATCGGGGGGTTCATCGCCGGCCAGGAGTACGTCATCCACTTCCTCAAGCACGTCGCCCGGCCGCTGATCTTCTCGGCCGCGCTGCCGCCGTCGAACACGGCGGGCGTGCTGGCGGCGCTGGAGGTGCTGCAGGCGGAGCCGGAGCGCCGCGCGGCGCTGTGGGCCAACACCAAGCTGCTGGCCGACGGCCTGCGGTCCCTGGGCTACGACCTCGGCCAGAGCGAGACGCCCATCATCCCGGTGCTGGTGGGCGAGTTGGAGAACACGTTCCTGTTCTGGCGCAAGCTGTTCGACGTCGGCGTGTTCACCAACCCGGTGGTGCCGCCGGCCGTGCCGCCGTCCCAGTGCCGGCTGCGGGCCAGCGTGATGGCGACGCACACGGCGGACCAGATCGAGTTCGCGCTGGACGCGTTCGCGGCGGTCGGCCGCCAGCTGGGGGTCATTCACTGAACGGTGTGTTCGTCGCAGTGGGGCCGGCCCGTGAGCGGGCCGGCCCGCAGGTGCCCGCCGTCCTTTCCATTCTCGCGACGTCCTTTCCCCTCCTGTGATCGCACTCGTCACCGGCGCCAGCGGCTTCGTGGGCAGCCATCTCGCGGCCCACCTGGCCCGGCGCGGTGACGACGTGCGCGGTCTCGTCCGGCGTCCGGAGCAGGCGGCGTGGCTCGCATCCCTGGGCGTCCGGCTCCTGGCGGGCGAGCTGGCCGATCTCGATGGCCTGAAGGCCGCCGTGGCCGGCGTGGACGTGGTGTTCCACAGCGCGGGCCTGACGGCCGCCGGATCGGAGCGCGAGTACCTGGCCGTGAACGTGGAGGGCACGGCGCGGCTGCTCGAGGCGGCCGTCGGAGCCCGCCCCGCGCCGGCGCGGTTCGTCCACGTCTCCAGCCTCGCGGCCGTGGGCCCCACGGCGCCGGGGCAGCTGACGACGGAGGCGTCGCCGTGCCACCCGGTCACCGCGTACGGACGGAGCAAGCTTGCCGGCGAGGCGGTGGTGCGGGGGGCGGCGTTGCCGTGGACGATCGTGCGGCCGCCGGCGGTGTACGGCCCGCGGGACCGGGAGATGCTGCGCCTGTTCCGGGTCGCGCGCTCCGGCTTCGCGCCGGTGTTCGGGCTGGGACGCCAGGAGCTGTCGCTGGTCTACGCGGAGGACCTCGCGGCGGGCATCGCGCTGGTGGGCACGGCCGCCTGCGCCGCCGGCGAGACCTACCACCTGGCACATCCGGACATCGTGCGGTCCCGCGAACTGGTGCAGGAGATCGGTCGCGCGGTGCGCGGCCGCGCGCCGCTGATCGTGCCGGTGCCGGCCGCGATCGCGGCGCGCGTGGTCCGCGCCATCGGCCGCGCCGCCGCGGCGGCGGGTCGCCGCACCGTGGTGTCGGAGGACAAGATGGCCGAGTTCCTCGCTCCGGCCTGGGGAACGTCGGTGGCGAAGGCGGAACGCGAGCTGGGGTGGAGCCCGCCGCACGACCTCCGCAGTGGCCTCGCGGCCACCGCGGCGTGGTACCGGGCCGAGGGCCTGCTTCGCTGAACGCCGGCCGCGGCCGCCGGCGCAGCCCGGCGGCCGCGAGGGTCAGGGCGTGGCGGGTGTCGTCGCGCTCCGCGCGGACGGGGGCGTGACGCCGGAGTCCGCGTAGGCCTCGCCACCGTAGCGCCGCCGCAGCTCCCCCACCCCGTCCGGGTCGCCCATGACGATGAGCGTCGCCCCCTCGGCAACGCGGGTGCGGTGGTCGGGCTTGAAGGCCCAGTGCTCGCTCCCCGGCTCCAGAAACGCGACCAGCAGCAGCCCCGGCATCGCGTTGACGTCCAGGTCGCCGATGGTGCGGCCCACGGCCGGCGAGCCGCGGCCGATGCGCAGCTCCTCCACCCGGAGGTTGCGGTCGCGGTCCCGGAGCATCTTGTCCAGGAAGGTGACCACCATCGGGCGGATCATCTCCGAGGCCATCCGCATGCCGCCGATCCGGAACGGCGACACGACCGAGTCGGCGCCGGCGCGGCGCAGCTTGGGCTCGTTGCGGTCGTCCACCAGCATGGCCACGATGCGGAGCGCCGGGTTGACCTGCCGCGCGGTCAGGATCGCCAGCGCGTTGTCGCGGTCCGACTCCAGCGCCGCCACCAGGCCCTTCGCCCGGCGGACGCCGGCCTCCGCCAGCACCTCCTCGTCGGAGGCGTCGCCGGTCACGTACGGCAGCTCCTCCGCGGAACCGAGCGCCGGGAGGGCCTCCGCCTGCGGGACGATCGCCACCACCGGGCGCCGGACCCGCACCATTTCGTCGATGAAGTGTCCGGCGACGACGCCCGCGCCGCACACGATCACGTGGTCCCTGAGCTCCGCGATCGCCTGCCGCATGCGCTTCCTCCAGAAGACGTGCTCGAGCTGGCCCTCGACGAAGAACGCGGTGATGGTGGACGCGAAATAGACGAGGATCCCCATCCCGAACAGGATCAACAGCATGGTGAAGATCCGTCCCGCCGGATTGTTGTCCATCGGGATGATCTCGCCGTAGCCGACCGTCGTGAGGGTGATCACGGTCATGTACAGGCTGTCGAGGAAGCGGTGCTTCCCGTGGCCGATGATGGTGTAGCCGATCACGCCGACGGCGAAGACCGCGAGCACCGCGATCCCGGCCGTGGTGAGCCGTCGCTTGACGTCGGCGAGCTGGCGGTCGGCTTCGGTGAGCCTGTTCATCCCGTCCCCGCGAGGTTGGGCAGAAGCTATACCGTTGACGCCCGGCCCGCCAAACCCCATTCTTTCCGCGCGACTTGTTGCGCACGTTCACGCCGTTACGGACCCGTTTGGAGCTGCCATGACGCTCGCTGATCTCCCCGTCCTCAATCCGTCGACGCCCGGCCGCGAGGCCAAGCGCTCGGTGCTGGTCGCCATTCTCTTCGCCGCGTTCGGCGCGCTGTACGCGCTGGCGCGGGCCGCCGCGGCCGCGCCGCCGGACCTCTCCACCTCGACGGGCGACGTGTTCGGCTTCGCCTATCCGCGCGGCTGGGGCATCGTGGTCGGCGCGTGGTCGGGCGCGGCGCGGTGGCCGAGCGCGCTGGCGAATTCGGAGACCTTCCTCGCCGTGACGGCCGTCGTCATCATGGCCGTCGCGCTCGTCGTGGTCATGCACCCCGACATCCTGGTGCGGCAGGGTCCGCAGTACGTCTCGCCGGCCCGGCGCATCACCACCGTGGTCGTGGCGTTCGTCCTGGCGTTCCTGATGTACCGCCTGGTGCAGTCGGTGGACAACCTGTTCTCCTTCGACACGCTCGCGACGAACCCGGACCGGGCGCGGCGGGAGCTCGTCGGGCTGGGCGCGCTGAGCGCCATCGTGTTCGGGGGCGTCTGGTCGTTCATCGGCCCGAAGGACTTCGGCCGCCGCATCCCGCTCCGGATTTCGCACGGGGCGCTGGGCGGCATCGCCGTCTGGGGCGCCGTGGCCCTGGCGACCCTGCTCTCGAGCCAGGCCCGCTCGTTCCTCTCCAGCTCGCTCGATGCGTTCTACACCCTGCTCACGGTGGACGCGGCGCACGGGACCCCGGGCGCCACGGCCGGCTGGGCCGTCAGCTCCGACGTCCTGACCGCCGCCGCGGCCCTGGCGCTGGCCGGCTCGCTGCTCATCGTGACGGCCCCACAGTCCCTCGGCCCGGGCAACCGCCGCGGGAGCGCGATCGTCTCGGGCGTGCTGACGCTGTTCCTGGCGATGGTGGCGGCGACCACCTGGAGCACCTCGCAGGCCCGCTCCCGCGAGGTGAACGTCAACGTCGTCAGCGCGCTGAACCTGGACGCCACCGCCCCGGTGCGCACCCCCGTGCTGCTGGCCGGGCAGAGCCTCACCGCCGCGCGGCGCATCATCACGCGGCCGCTGTTCACGCCGACCACCACCGCCGACGACTGCATGCATCCGGGCGCGGAGACGCGCTCCCTGCCGAGCACCTCGGAGGCGAACGTCCAGAAGCTCACGACCTGGCTGGACATGCATCCCGACGACGTGAGCGGGATGGCGATCCGGGTGGCGAGCTGCCGCGCCGCGCTGCAGGCGCTGCGCTGGGAGCCCGAGGCCGCGCGCCAGGGCATCTTCCTCTCCACGCACCCGGAGCGGATCGGCGCGCTGACCTACCTGTACGCCATGGCGGGCGTCAGCACGCCGGCGCCGGCGTTCCTGCGGCGCGAATTGGCGGCGCTGGGCGACACCGGGCGGTTCCAGGAAGGGCCCGAGGCGGCGCAGCGTTTCGCCGCCCTGGCCCGCGTGGCCGGCGACTCCACCGCCGAGGCCAACTGGCGCCAGCGCGAGGTCGCGCCGCCCACGCCCGCGGAGCTGGCCACCCTCCGTGCCCGTCCCAGCTACACGGACGGGTCCGTCACGGGCCGCGTGGCGACCTCCACGGCCGGCTGGCGCATCGCCCTGCTGATCGCGGACGAACCCGGCTTCGGCAGCGACCCGCTGACCCAGGCCCCGCGCTCGGAGGGCAACATCCTGTCCTCCATGGTGTCCGCGACCGACGTGGGCAAGGACGGGCACTTCTCCTTCACCGGCCTGCGCGACGGCTACTACCAGCTCGCGCTGCTCTCGCCCGACGGCACGGGGGTGGGCCAGCTGGCCAAGCTGGTGGTCAAGAACGACCCCGGCGTCTTCCAGCTGGCGCCGGCGCGCAAGGTGAAGGACGTGGGGACCATCACGCTCAACTACTAGGCGTGCGGGAACCGGCGCCGCGAAGGGCGGTCGCCGGCGGCAGGAGCCACCCGCGCAGACGCGCGGTGGTGCGCGGTGACGAGGGGTCAGCCTGCACCGGCTGGCCCCTCGTCGTTGGCGGCGCCGCACGCCGGGGCGCGACCGAATGCCGATCGGTTCAGTTGGCGCCGCCATCTGGACGGCTGCGCCCCGGCGCCGCACCTTGAACGCATGGGGACGACCGGCGGGAACGTGACCTCTCACGTGAGTGACGGCAGGCTCAACGCGCTGCTGGATGGCGAGCTGGGCGAGACGGACGCGGCCGCGATCCGCTCGCATGTCGCGTCGTGCGCGACGTGCCGGCAGCGCCTGGACCAGGCGCAACGATTCCTCGAGCAGGCGGCGGACGTGCTGGGCGATCCTCAGCCGCCGGCCCCGCCCGATGGGGCGGCTTCCCTGCCCCCCGCGTCGCCGGCGGCCTCCGCCGCGGACGCGCCGGCTCGGCGGCCGTCCAAGACCGCGAAGGAAGTGGCCGTGGATCTGGACGGGGCGACCCAGCAGAGTCCCGCCATCCGGTCGAACGTGGACGAGGGCCCTCCGCTGTTCCGCGGCCGCCAGCCGCGGCGCGGCTTCGACGCCACCTCCCTCGCCTGGGCGGCGACCATCGCCTTGGCCGTCGGCGTCGGGTACCTGGCCAACGAAGTGCTGCACGCGCGTGCGACCATGCGCGGAGCGGCGAGGCCGGCCGGCGGCTCGCCCGCCGGCGCCGCCGCCGCCGCCCCCGTCGCGGCCGGGGGCGCTCCCGAGGTTGCCGCTCCGGCAGTGGAGGCGAAGCCGGCGCTGCCTCCCCCCAAGACGCTGAACCCTCGCGGGACGGTCTCGGTCCTCGGTCACAAGCGGCTCGACGGTCGCCCTGGGGCCGCGGCGGTCGCGCGTCCGGCCTTGCGGCGCGCCTCCATGGAGCAGGCCGTAATCCGGCTGGGCGGGGCGATCCGGCTTCTGGACGGGATGCGCAGCAGCGGTGTGCTGATGGGACCGGGCAGCCTGGTGGCGGGCGCGAGCGGCGACCGCGATGTCGTGCGGATCCTCTACCGCGCCGCGGGCCAGCCCGTCTCGCTGGACCAGCAGCGCGTCGGAGCCGGGGGCGCGGGCGGGCCGGCCGGCGGAGCCGCGGCCGCCGCCAATGGCATCACGCCCGGAGATACCCTCTTCGCCACCGCGCCGGACGGCAAGAACGCCATGCGCTGGCTGGACGAGCGCGGCTTCTGGCTTTCGATCACGGCGCGCCTGCCGCCCGACTCCCTGCGCCGCCTGGCCACCAGGGTGCGGTAGGCGCCGGGGCCGGCCTCAGCTCTCGGGGAGCGTGCCGGCCGTAATGCCGCGCTGCAGCTGATCGAACTCCGCCGTGCGGTCGAGCGACGCCGGATTGACCATCACCGCGCCCGCCAGCTTGTGCTCCCGCGTGTACAGCGCCGTGAAGCGGGGTGCCGCCAGGTCGGTGCTGCCCCGCACCTCGACCGAGTCCGGCCGCTCGGTGTCGCCCAGCACGTTGATCGTGATGTCGAACAGGTCCGAGAAGAACGCGGAGACGTGCACGTAGCTCTCGCCGGCGCCGGCCATGTTGCGTCCGGCCTGCTTGCCCTGCATCAGCGCGTTGTCCCAATGCTCGAGCCGGCGCGGCTGCCGCGTCACCGGATCGGGGAAGCGCGCGATGTCGCCGGCCCCCCACGCGTTCGGGGCGCTGGTCTCCAGGCGCAGGTTGACGACGATGCCGCCCCGGTCGATCGCGAATCCCGCGTTGGCCAGCCACCCGGTGTTGGGCTCCGCTCCCACGCCCGCCACGACCACGTCGGCGGCGATCTGCTCGCCCGCCTCGGTCGTCACGCCGGCCAGCGCCCCTCCGGTCGTCCGGATCCGCGCCACCCGGACGCCCGTCCGGACGGTGACGCCGTGCGCCTCGAGCAGGTGCTGGAAGAAGTCCGACAGCGCCGGCGTCGCGAACCGGCCGTACACGGTCGGCCCCATCTCGAGCACCGTGACCCGGGCGCCGAGGCCGGCGGCCGTCGCCGCGACCTCCATGCCGATGAAGCTGCCCCCGGCGATCACGACGCCGGCCCCGGACTTGAGCGCCGCCTTGAGCGCCGCGCTCTCCGCGATCGTGCGCAGGTGGAAGACGCCCGGGGTATCGGCCCCCGGCACCGGAAGCTGGCGCGCCCGCGAGCCGGTGGCGAGCAGCAGGCGATCGTAGGGCAGCCGCTCCCCGCTCGCGAGCGTCACGGTCTGCTTCTTCTGGTGCACGGACTTGGCTTCGACGCCGAGCCGGTAGCGCACCCGGTTGTCCCGGTACCAGGTCGCGTCGTGCACCTTCAGGGTCTCGAGCGGCTCGCGTCCCGCCAGGAAGCCCTTGGTGAGCGGCGGCCGATGGTAGGGCAGCTCGCGCTCCGCGCTGACCACGGTGATCTCGCCGTCCGCATCCAGCTCGCGGATGCCTTCCACGGCGCTGGCCGCGGCGAGTCCACCCCCGACGATCACGTATTTGCTCATGGGAAGACTAAAGTAGGGCAAGTTCCACGGAGAGCAAGACTTCGGGTCAGTTGCCAGGCGCCGAGTTGCCGGTGGTTACCAGTGGCCAGACCACGGATTTCGGCCTAGCTGTCAGAACCGGCCTCTGGTCGGATCCTCCGGCTGGCAGATGGGAACCACCGGAGACTTGCCGACTGGCGACCACCCTGAAGTCTCCGGACGTCGGGCTGACGTCTGTCAGTGATGCCCGGCGCCCTCGCTGGCCATCCGGTCCAGCAGCCGGGGAGAGACCATCGGGAAGGTGCGGGCGAACCACGCGTGGGCGAGGCCCCACGCGCCGGCGAAGCCCGCCGTCACCAGCAGCTCCGTCCACCCGAGGGGCGCGTGCCGCGCCGACTCCACGAGGGACGGCACCACGAACACCCAGCGATCGAGCCACAGCCCCACGAGGGAGATCACGGCGAACGTGCCGAGGATCGCCGGCGTCTGCTTCGGCTTGACCCCCATCAGCCCCCAGAACGGGATCACGAAGACGAGGCAGACCATGACGATGCCGATCGTCCGCCAGGGCTCGACGGCGATCCGCAGCATCATGAAGCTGGTCTCCTCCGGCATGTTCCCGTACCAGATGACGATGAACTGGGAGAAGAAGAAGTACATCCAGAAGACGGTGAAGCCGAAGCACAGCTTGCCGATGTCGTGCAGCGTGATGGACGTGATGAGCTGCTCGAGGCCGAGGTGCCGCCGCCAGGCGATGGTCGTGAGCGCGAGCGCCATGAGCCCCATCAGCCAGGCGGCGACCGCGAGATAGCCGCCCAGGAGGTTCGAGAGCCAGTGCGGGGCGAGGCTCATCACCAGGTCGAAGGCGATCAGGGTCATGACCAGGATGAAGGTGACCACGATCGCCGCGCCCACCCGCGCCAGCTTGTCCTCGGAGCGGGCGATCTGGGCCGCCTCGTCCGGCGCTCCCCAGGTCCAGCCGCGCGCCAGCCAGCCGTACAGCCGGCCCCCCCGTCCGGGCGACCGGGCTTTCAGGAGCGCCGCGTCGGGCCGGAGCGAGTGGTAGATGTACCAGAAGCTGAGCCCGAACATCACGAGGAGCGCCGCGCCGTCGCGCAGGAACACGAACCAGTCGCGCAGCCACCAGCTCTTCGGCCATTCCTCCACCGGGGAGGCGATCCACGGGAAGATGTGCACGCGGCCGAACCACAGCACGACGAACAGCAGGAACGAGATCGGGAGGAACGAGATGGACGCCTCGGCGATGCGCCGGACCGGATGGCTCCAGTGCGAGTTCGACAGGATCTGCGACGCCGAGAACACCACGCCGGCCTGGGACAGGCCCGTCCAGAACAGCCAGTTGACGAAGAACGCGTGCCACGCGCGGTCGCGGCCGTGGCCCAGGAGCAGGATCAGGAAGCTGCCGCCCCCGCCGACGGCGAGCGCCACGAACAGCGGCACCACCCAGCCCGCGAGCGGCCGCTCGAGCCGGGCGAGCACCTCGTCCCGCAGCGTGTGGTCGGTCACGCGAGCGCCGCCGTCACGGCAGCAGTCCCTGGAGCTTGCGCACGTAGTTCACGACGTCCCACCGGTCCGCCCGGTCGCGGATCTTGTCCCCATACTTGGGCATGATGCCCCGCCCCTGCTTGATCATCGCGTAGAGGTAGCCGTCGCTGCGCTGCTGCGTGGGCAGCTGCGTGATGTCGGGCGGCGGCACGAACTTCGGCACCACCGTCCCGTCGGAGTGCCCCGCGGGCCCGTGGCAGACGATGCAGTACGTGTCGAACAGCATCTGCCCGCGCTCGAGCGAGGCCGCGGTCGGCGGCACCGGGTTCTTGAGCTGCTTGAGGTCGGTGCCGAGGTCGAGGGAGTCCTCCTCGCCCGTGATCGGGACGGTGCCCGGCGCCGGCATCCGCTGCGCGCTGTCCACGAGGGCCCCGCGCTCGAAGGGGCGGACCGCCACCTGCTGCTGCATGGTGGTGAACCACGACACCCGGGCGATGGTGTTGTCGAGCGTGGTGCACCCGGCGGCGCCCAGCGCGAGCGCCAGCGCGGAGGCCACGGCGGCTGCACCGGGGTGCCCCTGTGCCCCTGTGCCCCTGTGCGTCTGTGCGCCCCGCTTTTCAGACATCCCGCACCTCTTCGACGCCCGCGCGGGCGAAGATCTCGCGCGCCTCGGCCAGCTGCGCCGGCCCGCCGAACGCCACCACGCCGAACTTGTCGTTGCTGAAGCGCGGGTCGTAGCCCGGCGCGCGCCCCAGCTTGGGGAGCCCCGCCAGCAGGAACATCCCGCCCACCGTGATGAGCGAGCCGAGCAGGATCGTGGTTTCGAAGCCGATCACGATGAACGGCGGCCAGCTCACGATCGGCTTGCCGCCCGTGACCAGCGGCCAGTCGAGCGACGTGGCGATGGCGTAGAAGAACCCGAAGCAGGTGCCGGCCAGCGCGCCGAACAGGGTGAACAGCCGCACCGGGCTCGTCTTCTGCGCCAGCGCGTCGGCCAGCTCCGGCCTCGGCACCGGCGAGTACACGCGGTAGTTGGCGAACCCGCGCGCCTTGAGCTGCTCGATCGCCGCCACCGTGGCGTCGAGATGCCCGAACACGCCCACCACCCCGGGCCCGGCGCTCACGCGTGCGCCCCGGCGCGGCGCGGAGGCGGACCGGCCTCCTTCAGCTCGGAAATGGCCACCACCGGCAGGAACTTGATCGCCAGCAGGAACCACATCGAGAACCAGCAGAAGCTGCCGACGAGGATGCCGATCTCGGGCCAGCGGAAGAAGTAGTACGTCCACTGCCACGGCTCGTACTCGTGCGACAGCCCGGTCACGATGATCACCCAGCGCTCGAACCACATCCCGATGTTGACGAAGATCGAGATCACGAACAGGGCCGAGATACTGGTCCGGATCTTCTTGACCCACAGCAGCTGCGGCACGAACACGTTGCACGTGAGCATGATCCAGGTCGCCCACCAGTAGTCGCCGAACGCGCGGTTGTAGAACGACGCCCGCTCGAACGGGTTGCCGCTGTACCACGCCATGAAGAACTCGACCGCGTACGCATAGGCGACGATCGAGCCCGTGAGCAGGATGACCTTGGCGAGGCTCTCGAAGTGCCGGACCTGGACGTAGCGCTCGAGGTGGTACGCCTTGCGCAGCGGCACCAGGATCGTGATCACCATCGCGCACCCCGAGAAGATCGCCCCGGCCACGAAGTAGGGCGCGAAGATCGTCGCGTGCCAGCCCGGCACGATCGCCATGGCGAAGTCCCACGACACCACGCTGTGCACCGACAGCACCAGCGGCGTCGCGAACCCGGCGAGGTACAGGTACATCTTCCCGAAGTGCCGCCACTCGCGGTCCGACCCCTTCCAGCCGAACGAGACCAGCGCGTACAGCCGCTTGCGCCAGCCCCGCGCCTGGTCGCGCACCGCCGCGAAGTCCGGGATCAGCCCCATGGTGAGGAAGGTGACCGACACGGTGAGGTAGGTGGAGATGGCGAAGACGTCCCACACCAGCGGCGAGCGGAAGTTCGACCACACCCCGCGGAAGTTCGGGTAGGGGAACACCCAGTAGGCGTACCAGGCGCGGCCGAGGTGCAGGACCGGGAACAGCCCCGCCGTCATCACCGCGAACACCGTCATCATCTCGGCGCAGCGGTACACCGCCGTGCGCCAGGCCGAGCGGAACAGCAGCAGGATGGCGCTGATCAGCGTGCCCGAGTGGGCGATGCCCACCCAGAAGACGAAGCACGCGATGTAGGTGCCCCAGAAGACGGGCGGCTGGTAGCCCGTGACGCCCAGGCCATAGCGGAGCTGCCAGCCCCACGACACGGCGCCGAAGGCCAGCCCGGCCAGCACGAACGCCAGGCCGATGTAGTACTTCCGGCCAGGCGGGCGGAGCGTGGCGATGATGTCGCGATTGACGTCGGCGTACGTCGGCTCCGCCTCGTGCGCGTGCGCCGGCGTCGGGACGGCGAGGCCGGTCATGGCGTCAGGCCTCCTCGCCCGCGATGACGCGCTCGAGATACGTGATGCCGGGCTTGGTATTGAGCATGTCGAACACGTGGTAGCCCCGGGCGTCCGTCTTGCTCCGGCTCACGCGGCTCGCCGGATCGTGCGCGTCGCCGAAGATGAAGGCCTCGGTCGGACAGGTCTGGACGCAGGCCGGCGTGATGTCGCCGTCGGCCAGCTCCCGGTGGCGGACCCGGGCGTCGGTCTGCGCGAACCGGATGCGCTGGATGCAGAAGGTGCACTTCTCCATCACGCCCTTGGTGCGCACGGTCACATCCGGGTTGAGCTGCCAGTTGAGGGGCTCCGCGAAGGCGAAGTACGGGTCACCGGGCCGGCCGTAGTCCCACCAGTTGAAGTAGCGGACCTTGTACGGGCAGTTGTTGGCGCAGTAGCGGGTCCCGACGCAGCGGTTGTAGATCTGGCCGTTGAGGCCGTCGGGCGTGTGGTAGGCGGCGTACACCGGGCACACCGGCTCGCACGGTGCGTTCTCGCACTGCTGGCACAGCATGGGGATCTGCCGCACCTGGAAGTCGGTGCCGGTCGTGTCGCCGTGGAAGTACCGCTCGAGCCGGATCCACGACATGTTGCGGTGCCGCCGCGACTGCTCCTCGCCCACCACCGCGAGGTTGTTCTCGGCGTAGCACGCCGTCACGCAGGCCGAGCACCCGGTGCAGCGGGACAGGTCGATCGTCATTTCCCACTTCGGGTTCGGCTGGGCGTAGATCCCGATGAACGCGCGCTTCCGCTGGGAGACCGCCGCGGCGGCGATGGCGTCGCGCTCCGCGTCGGTGACCGTCGCCTCCGGGCCCGGCTCCACCTCGCCCTTGAGCGCGCCGGCGACGGAGACCGCGCGCGCGACGCCGCGCCCGAGCTGCCGCGGGCTCCCCTGCGTGCTGATCAGCTTCGTCCAGCGCCCCGTCTTCGTCAGGGTCACGCGCGTGGCGCAGTACGCCAGCGCACCCGACGGGTCGGTCGCGTCGCCGCCGAGCAGGTCCAGGGGGCTGGCGCCGCGCCCCTTGGCGTACCGCCCGTACGCCGTGTGGCCCTGGCCGATCGCCATCGCGACCACGTCCGGCCGCACGCCGGGGTACACGCACACCGGCGCCTCGACCTGCCCGTGCGGCGACGCCACGGTCACGATGTCGCCGTCGGCGACGCCGAGCCGCTGCGCCGTGGCGGGGTGCACCTCGACCCAGGACTGCCACGCGAGCTTGGTCGCGACGTCGGGCAGCTCCTGCAGCCAGCCCTTGTTCGCCCCGCGCCCGTCGAAGAAGCTCGTAGAGGGATAGATCACCAGGACCGGTGCGTCGGCCGTGCCGTCGAACGCCGGCGCCTGGTAGCTGAGGCGCGCGAAGTCCGGCGCCAGGCGCACCGCCTTCTCCGGCGCCGTACCGAACACGCCGCCGTGTTGCAGCGCCGTGGTGACGGCCGCCGGGGCGAGGGCGGCCGCCACGAGGTCGCGCGCCGTGGTCGCGGTCGCCGGCGCCACCTTGCGCGACGCCTTGGCCGCGACGTCCAGCAGCACGTCCGCCGCCTGCCGGGTACCGGCGAACACCGGCGTCATGGCCGGCTGGACGACGCTCTTCACCCCCGCCGCCGGCTCCAGCAGCCCCCATTGCTCCAGCGGGGTCAGGTCCGGCAGCACGAGGTCGCACAGATCGGCGGTCTCGTCGAGGTGGCTGGCGAACGCCACCTTGAGCCCGACCTTGCCGAACGCGGCGGTGAAGCCGGCCGCCTTGGGCAGCGTGAACGCGGGGTTGGTGGCGTGGATCAGCGCGACGTCCACGGTCCCGCGCTGCATCGCCGCGATCAGGTCCACCGCGTCGCGGTAGCGCGACACCCGGTCCCACGGCGACGCGGCGCGGAAGCGCACGGTGCGGCCCACGTTGCCGGCGACGTAGTTGAGCAGGTTCACCGCTGCCGCGGTCTGCGTCGCCGTGCGGTGCTGCAGCGCGACGCCGCCCGCCACGGCGAGGCCGGGCTTGGCAGCGCCGAATTCCCGGGCGATGCGGTCGATCGTCGCCTCTTCCACGCCGGTCGCCTCGGCCACGGTGCGCGCGGGGAACCGCGCCAGGAAGCCGCGGACCCGGTCCGCCTCGGCGCTCCCGCCCGGCAGCGCGGCGCGGCCCTGGTGCAGCAGGCTGGCGGCGATGCCCAGCGCCAGCAGTCCCTCGGTGCCGGGCCTGGGCGCGATCCACTCGTCGGCACTGAACCCGGTGAGGCCGCGCCGCGGCTCGATGGCGACGAACCGCGCCATCGCCCCGTCGCGGTAGTGGTGCGCCTCGGCGAACTGGCGGGCGTACTCCACCGGCGACAGCCACGTCTCGACGAAGTCGGCGCCGAAGGACAGGACGTACCGCGCCGCCGCGAAGTCAT
Organism: uncultured Gemmatimonadales bacterium; assembly: GCA_963806755.1. Taxonomy (GTDB): domain Bacteria; phylum Gemmatimonadota; class Gemmatimonadetes; order Gemmatimonadales; family JACORV01; genus Fen-1245. The sequence goes on along the minus strand of CAWDZR010000020.1, from coordinate 119,932 downwards.
AGTCCGGCACGGACGCCACCCCGAACGTCAGGCGGCAGGCCTCGCGCAGCGGCTCGTACGCGAACGCCTCGTACCGCAGCCGGCGCCGCGAGTGGAAGGCCGCCAGCCAGGTGTCGTAGAAGGCGTCCAGCGCCCCGCTCTCGGCGCCGGTCACCAGCGCCACGCGGTCCGGCCCCGACGCCGCCGCCGCGCTCGCCGCCGCCGCGATCTGCTGCACCGCGTCATCCCAGGTCACCGGCTCCATCCCGCGCGCCGTGCGCCGGTACGGCCGCTGGACGCGGTCCGGGTCGTACAGCCCCTGCAGCGCGGCCTGGCCGCGCGCGCACAGCTTGCCGTGCCCCACCGGGTGGAAGGGGTTCCCTTCGAGCTTGATCGCGCGGGCCTCGCGCGTCTTCACGTACACGCCGCACCCGGCCGGACACTCGCGGCAGGTGCTCGCGTAGTACTCCGGAATGCCCGGGACGAGATCGTCCGATTCGTTGACGTACGGCAGCAGGTGCGGGTGCTCTTCCGGCGCGCATCCGGCCGCCACGCCGATGCCCGCCGCGCCCGCCACCTGCAGGAACCGCCTCCGCTTCATGCCGGTCCTCGCCTCGAGTCTAGAAGTGGCAACCCGTGCAGTCGCGCGTCACGCCCCGCTCCATGTGACAGTTGGTGCACCAGCCCATGCTGCTCAGGTTGCGGACCGGGAACACCCGCGGCATCTGCTGGATGTTGCCGTGGCACGTCTGGCACGCCAGGCCCGCCGCCACGTGCCGCATGTGCGGGAAGTGCGCGTACTCGGGGATCTTGTTGATCCGCACCCACGGGATCGAGACGCCGCGGCTGTAGTAGTCCCGCAGCTTCGCGATCTCCGGGTTCGGATTGCCGGCCGTGTCGGGCGCCGACGTCACGATGTGGCACCCCATGCACGTGCTCTCGGACGGCAGGTTGATGGTCCAGGAATTGGCCGCGTTGTTGTGGCAGTAGAGGCAGGGGATGCGGTACTGGCCCGCGTGGACGTCGTGACGGTAGAAGATGGGCTGCACCGGACCTTTGAGGTGCCGGGGCAGCACCGGCCACGCGCCGCCCGGCCGCGCTCCCGTCAGGCTCGAGTACCCGGAGCCGCCGGACGGGGGCAGCGGGCCGAGGCCCGTGTCCATCTGGACGGCGTGTCCCACCGCCGGCACGGGCTGCGGCGCGCCCTGGCCCCTGAGCAACGAAACGCCGGCGAGCGCTGCAGTCAGTCCGAGCAGCGCGCCGCCGGCGATCATGTAGGTCAGACGCTTCATCCAGTCCCTGAGGAGAGAGTGGCGAGCCCTGCTGTCGTTATGTAGAGTGGCGAACAGTTTACTCGGGGTCGCAGCCTATGACAAGGGCGGGTGGTTGGGCGCCGAACCATCGGGCCCGCGCGGGCGCCAGCGCAGCATGACGACGCCGCCGATGGCCAGGAAGACGCTCAGCACCTGGCCCATCGAGAACGGCCCGAGGACGGTGCCGAGCGGATGGGCCGCCGTGACGAACTGCGGATCGGGCTGGCGCGTGAACTCGATGAGCACGCGCGCCGCCGCGTACAGGAACAGGAACAGGGCCGCCACGGTCCCGGGCCGCAGCGTCGCCCGGCGCCGCAGGTACACCGCCCACAGGACCAGGCCCGTGACGAGCCCTTCCAGCGCGGCCTCGTAGAGCTGCGAGGGGTGGCGCAGCGGCACCTGCGGCGCGATGGACGCCCAGGCGCCGCTGGCCCGCGCGGCCAGGTACGCGGCGTGCCAGTTCATCGGGCCGGCGCGGCCGAGGGCGGGCAGCAGCGCCTCGGCGGCCGGGTCGGTGGGGAAGCGCATCGCCCACGGCAGCCAGGCTGGCGCCACGCGGCCGAACAGCTCGCCGTTGACGAAGTTCGCGCACCGCACCAGGAAGATGCCGGCCGGCGCGGCCAGGGCGAGCGCGTCGGCGAGCCGCCGCCACGAGACCCCGCGCCGGCGGGCGAACCACACCGACGCCGCCAGCACGCCGGCGAGGCCGCCGTGGAACGAGAGTCCGCCCTGCCACACCTTCACCAGCTCGAGGGGCTGCACGAGCATGCCGGGGTCGTAGAAGACCGCGTAGCCCAGGCGCCCGCCGAGCAGCACGCCCAGCACCAGCCACCCGATGAGGTCGCTGACCGCCGCGGTGGTGAGTGGGAGGAAGGTGTCGCGCACCAGCTTGTCGAGCATCGCGCCGGCGACGAGGAAGCCGGCGAGGTAGGCGAGGCCGTACCAGCGGATCGCCACCGGGCCGAGCTGCAGGGCGATCGGGTTCCAGCCGGGGAAGACGAGTTCGGCGAACACCAGCGTGCGTCGCTCCGCGGAACGAGACGCGCGCCCCCGGGACCGGTGACGCGCGTGCGCAAGCTACGAAGGGGCGGACCCCCCCGCCAGCGGCGGCGTCAGTCCGCGAGCGCGAGCCGCGTGAGCGCGGCCTCGGGCAGGCGGAACGGGAAATGGGTGCCGAAGACGAACCGGTCGCGCCCGACGGTGCGGTGCAGCCGGGCGAGCTGATCGTCGGGCGGGCCCCAGAGCCAGGCGACGTCCCAGCGCATCCTCCCGGCCTCGTCCGGCGTCGAGCCGAAATGCACTTCCTCGATCAGCGCGCGGTCCGCGTTGGCGATCACCAGCCGGAGGGCCGGGTCGGCGCGCACCGTGGCGCGCACGTCGGCGCCCAGCAGCTCGGCGGCGACGTCCAGCCGGTGCCGCTGCCGTCCGTCCTCGATCCGCACGGTGAGGAGCAGCTCGAGGTCCGCGGTGGCGCAGGCGGCGGCCAGCGCCTGCATCTCGGGCCCGGCCGCCGCGAAGCCGTAGTGCGCCGGGTACGTACGGACGGCGGGACACCCTTCCGCCCGCGCCCGCTCCACCTCGCGCTCCCAGCCCGGATAGCCGGGATGGACCGCGGGGACCGGCAGGAGCCGGGCCCGGTGGCGCTCCAGGAGGCGCAGCAGCTCGTCGTTGCCCGCCGCCACGTCGCGGTAGAAGATGCTCGGCACGTGGCCGACCCAGGCGCGCGCGATGCCCAGGCGCGACATGTCCGCCGCCAGCCGCTCCGGCGTGGGGTCGGGAAGCCGGCGGAACGGGTACGGTCCGACCAGCGCGTTGTGGTCTACAAGCTCAGCCGGAAGAGCCGCGCCGCGGTCTTCCATCGGATCCCCTCCATTGCCTCGGGCGCGAGGCCCATTGCCTCCAGTGCCCGCAGCTTCGCCCACCCGGTGTCCATGGTGAGATCGGTGCCCCACACCATGCGCTCCGGACCCACGCGGTCCACGCACAGCTCCAGCATCCCGCGATCCACGCCGCTGCCGGAAAGATCGACGAACACGTTGGGCACGTCGGCCAGGACCCGCAGCGAGTGTGCCCAGTCACCGCCGCCGCCGATGTGGGCGAGCAGAAAGGTCGTACCGCGGTGCAGGTCGGCCAGCGCCGCCAGGTCGAGCGCGTCGGAGATCTCCTGGTTGGGCACCTCGCCCCGGCGGTGCTGCCAGATGTGCTGCAGCACGGGCACCCCGCGCTCGGCGGCGATCGTGGCGATCGCATCGAGGAGCGGGTCGCTGACCCGCCGGCTCGCGGCCAGCTTGACGCCGACCATGCCCGCCGCCAGGCCGAGCTCGATTTCCGCGATGGCGTGCTCGGGGTAATTCGGATTGACCGTCACGTAGCCGCGCACCAGCCCCGGGTGCATGCGCGCCAGCGTCCGCATCGCCTCGTTGCCCGTCGTCACGTCGGGCGGCGACGGGAAGTACACCGGCGAGGTGTGCCCCCAGCTCCCGAGGACGGACGCGATGTGGACGGTGATGCCGATGCGCGCGCCGGCGGCGAGCCGCGCCGCGTTCCGCTCCGCCCAGTCCGACCGGCCGCACCGCTCGTGCAGGAAGTGCGCGTGCACGTCCACCAGCGGCGTCTCGGCGCCCGCGGGGCTCACGCGGCGGGTTCCGCGAGCACGGCCCGCACGGTCGCCAGGCTCTCCTCCACCTCGGCGTCGCGGTGCGCGAGGCTCGGAAAGTCGTACGCGCCGCGCTTGAGGAGCAGTCCGCGCGCCGCGCAGCCGAGCAGGAGGCGCCGCTCGAGCGCCCCGTCCGCGAAACGCAGGAACCACATCTCCGGCATGCCCTGCACCGACCAGCGCGCGCCGGCGCGGCCGGCCTCGGCCGCCAGCCCGTCGAGCATCGCGCGCCCGGTGCGCGCCAGGTGACCCGCCACGTCCGTCGCCTCCCACTCGTCGAGGACCGCTCCCGCCGCCGCCAGCGACACGAATTCGGTGGCGAGCGTGGAAGAAACCCAGGTGTCCCGGAACCGCGCCATGAGGTCTGCGCGCCCCACCACCGCCGCGAGCGGGTAGCCATTGGCGAGCGCCTTGCCCACCACCGCGAGGTCCGGGCGCACGCCCCAGCGCTCCGCCGCGCCACCGCGGGCCAGCCGGAACGCCGTCTTCACTTCGTCGAAGACGAGCACCGCCCCCCGGCTCGCCGCGAGGTCGCGCGCCGCTTCGAGCCAGCCCGCCGAGGGCGCGTGCTCGACCACCGGCTCGAGCACCAGGGCCGCGGCGGGCCCGCGCGCGTCCAAGGCCGTCTCGAGGGCGGCCGCGTCGTCGAAGGGCACGGACGTCCACAGGGCCGCCGTCGCGGCGGGCACGCCGGCGCCCGTGGTCGGCCCGTCGAGCCACCCGTGGTAGCCCGCGTGGACCACCCGCTCGCGCCCCGTCGCCACGCGCGCCACCCGCACGGCTCCCTGCACCGCTTCCGCCCCCGTCTTGAAGAACCGCGCCTGCGCGGCACCGGGGTAGGCCGCGCACAACCGCTCGGCGACCTCGAATTCGAGCACGTGCGGCAGCGGGCCGACGGCCCCGTCCTTCGCCGCGCGCGCCACCGCGTCCGCCACCCGCTCGTGGCCGTACCCCAGCGCGACCGCGCCCAGCGCCATCGTCCAGTCGAGCAGCGTGCGGCCCTCGGCCGTCACGATCCGCGCGCCGTGCGCCCGCACGAGGTGCGTCGGCCCGCCGGGGACGGGGCCGCCGAACATCGCGTCGGGCGTCTTGGAGCGCGTGGACGTGAATCCCGCCACGGCTCCCGCCGCGCGCCGCGCCGGGTCGCCGCCGCTCATCGCTCCACCGCCACCAGCGGAAGGCGGCCCGGCAGCGGCCGGTCGCCGGCCAGGTACAGCCGCGCGCCCCGGGCCCCGGACCAGACCAGCTGCCCGGTCCGCCGCTCCCGGCCCTCGCGGATCCGGTTCACGTACAGGTCGAACCCGAAATTCTCAAGGTCGTCCGGCAGCTCGACCGCGCCGGTGACGCGATAGCCGCCGTCGGTCGCCATCCAGGCCCCGCGCACCATCTCGGCCGAGGCATCGGTGCCGCGGACGCCCGACACCCTGAGCCGCGACGGCTCGTCCGCGTCGGGCACGAGCAGCCAACCCAGGTAGCTCACGCCCTCCAGGTAGAGCTGCAGGCCGTCGGAGTTGATGTCCGGATTCTCGTTGTCCCACTCGGGGTCGGGCACGCCGCCCGGCCGGAACGCCGGCTCGGACGCCGTCACCTCCACCGCGAAGTAGAGCGTCGAGCCGGAATGGTTGAGCCACGCCGTCGCCGCGAAGGCGTCCGGCCCGTCCCACGGCTCCTCGGCCCGGCGGAACTGGTCCGGCCGGTCGAGCTCGAGCGGCGCGTCGAGGCGGAACCCCTCGAACGTGCCGTCGAGCGCCGGCGGTCGGTCCACCCGCACGCTGTGCGCGGCCGGCTCCCGCTCCTCACGCGACGGCGGGGCCACCGGCTCCTCGGCCGGCAAGTCGCGCAGGCCGCCGAGCGCGATCGGGTCCCCGCGCCCGAGATCGATCTGCCAGCCGGTGTCCGACGCGGCGTGCGTGTGCATCCCCCCGTCGGCCAGCCGCACGACGAAGGCCTGCTCGTGGCACTCGACCTCCTCCACCACCCCGGGACTCGCGATGCACGCCACCAGCGTCACGTCCTCGCCGCCCGAGATCGCCACGGCGAAGTCCATTTCCTCGGCGTCTCCCACCGTGCCGGGCAGCGGAGGGCCCGGCGCCCGCGACAGCTGGACCTGGAACGGCTGGCGGCCCGCGAGGAACACGTCGAGCGCGCCGTCGTCGCGCCGGAAGCGCACGCCCGCGTGATCGATCTCCGGCACGCCCCACCCGTGCCACGGCAGGGCGAGGTGGCGCTCCCCCACGCTGCTCGCCAGCTGGAGGACGTCGAGCGTGTACCCCGGCGCGACGACCACGGTGCGCTGCAGTCCGATGCCGTCGTAGGCCGTGTCGGGCGGCAGCTGCGCGCACACCCACCCGTACGCTCCCGTCTCCTCGTAGCCGACGCACACCCCACGCGCCTCGGCCTGGGAGAGCCCGTCCACGAGGGGCGCGTTGTGCGCCAGCGTGGAGCGGTACCAGCCGAGCTGCGGCGAGACGTACGACCCCGTGCCGAAGTCCACGAGCCACGGGATGCCGCCCGCGTGCAGCGTCAGGTTGAGGCGGTCGGGGTGGCCGTGCCCGCCGCCGCCGTCGCCGTAGTCGAGGCTCACGTAGGTGGTGCCGTCGTGACGGCGGAAGACGGCGAGGCCGGTGGCCTCGAGGTGCGCGGACCGCGGCGGCCAGGCTCCGTCGGACGTGGGCGGCAGCGCCGGCAGCATCCACGCGAGGCCTTTCCACCCCAGGCCCGAGCGGCGCAGCCCGCCGGCGGGCTCGGCACGCTCGACCTCCGTGATGAAGCCCGCACCGCCCTCCACCACCGGCACGCCGGGATCGTACGCGTGGGCGAGCAGGGCGGCGAGCCGGGGATCGCCGTCCCTGGCCAGCGCCAGCTCCCACAGCTCGGCCATGCGCCGCTGGCGCAGCGAGATGCCGAATCGGGAGTCGCGGCGCGCCGGGCACGTGAAATCGGGCAGCGCCGTCAGGACCGGCGTCCAGAAGGCCTCCCGGAACTTGCGGGCGGCGTCGGTCGTCGCGCTCCACAGGTCCACCTCGCCGGCGGTGCGCAGCAGCTCGGCGCCCCACGCCAGTCCCCGCAGCGCGAACCAGTGGTAGTTCTCGCCCTCGTACCAGAGGCCGTCGGCCAGGATCCCGTCGTCGAGCGTCGCCACGATGCCGGCGGGTCCGCGGGCGGCGGCGTGCGCCAGCGGCGCGTCGCCCAGGACCGAGCCCAGCGCGAACAGCGCCGCCGCGTTCCACGCCTGGCGGTTGGAGCCGCGCTCCTCGAAGTCCGCGATGGCGTCGGCCGAGGGGCGGAACAGCCTGGTCGCGAGGTCGCGCTCGAGATCCGCGGGCAGCCCGCCGCGGTCGCTCAGCAACGACGCCGCCGCCGCGAGCTGCAGCACCCAGACGGACTCGAGGTACGTGGAGAAGAAGGGGCGGCTCGGGCCGAGGACGTTGTCCGCGAGCGGGTACTCGAGGTAGCGGGCGGCGAGGGCGGCGAGCACCTCGCGGGCGCGCGCCTCGAGTCCCGGGTCGCCGGTCACGGCGCCCACCAGGGCGCACTGCCAGCAGCGCTCGGCGAGCCAGAGCTGGTACCAGTACACCCACCAGCGATGGCTCTGGTCCGTGGACCACACCCGCCCGCAGCGCGAGCAGCGCTGGGCGTGCGGCGACCAGGGATCGAACGCGAGCTCCGCGCCGTCGTCGTGGCACGCGCTGCCCCAGCGCGACAGCAGCGCCTTGGCCTCGGGCACATAGAGCGGGCGCGCCGCGAACGCGCCCGCCTCGGCGCGCAGTCGCGCGGCGATCGCGGACAGATCCAACGACGCCGTCACTTCGGACCGGCGGCGCTCGATCGCCTCGGCCGGCACCAGCACGCTCCGCATCTCAGCGCTCCTCCGCCGTCCAGGCCACGACGCCGCTCTCGGCGAACCCGCTCCTCAGCACGGTGGCGCCCGCGAGGCGCAGCGCCTCCGCCACGGCGAACGCCTTCCCCGCCCTCGCCAGGAACACCATGGAGCCGCCGGCGCCGGCGCCGCAGGCCTTGGCGCCGGCCGCGCCGGCCGACGTGGCGACCCGCTGCAGGGCGCGCATGCGCTCGGTCTCCATGCCCGCCCCCAGTGTGCGCTGGTGCGCCCAGTTGCGCGAGAGGACCTCCCCCACCGCCGGCAGGTCGCCCGCCGTCAGCGCGTCCCGCATCGCGAACGCGCAGGCGCGCAGCCCGTCGAGCGCGCGCACCGTCGCCGTGTCCTCCGCGCGGTAGCGTTCCCACACCTGCGCGTGCATGTCCGCCGAGGACCTGGAGACACCGGTGTAGCATAGCACCAGGTGCCGCTCCAGCTCGTGGCGGACGTCGGCGGCCAGGGCCAGCCGCGTCGCGCTCACGGCCGGCGCGCCGAACTCCAGCCACAGGCAGCCCCCCAGCGCGGCGGCGTATTGATCCTGCCGGCCGCCCAGGATCCCGACATCGGTCGCTTCCAGCTCGAACGCCCGCTGCGCGATCTCCGCCGCCAGTGGGTGCTCCTGGCGGAGGGCCGCGAACGCGGCGACCAGCGCGACGCCCATCGCCCCCGATCCACCCAGGCCTGAGCCGGCCGGCGCCTCGCTGCTGGTGAGCACTTCGAAGCCACCGGCCGGGCCGTACCGTCGCGCCGCCGCCTTGAGGAGACCGAACTCCCCGTCCGGCCGCAGCTCGTCCGTGCGGCGGGCGGTGATCGCCGCGCCCAGGTCCAGCGCGTGCAGGCTCACGCCCCCGCGCCGCGGGCGCACCTGCACGTGGGCGTGGAGATCCACGGCGACGTTCACCACCGCCCCGCCCGCGGCGGCGCTGTAGGGCCCGACGTCGGTCCAGCCGCCGGCCAGGTCGATCCGGAGCGGCGCCCGCGCATGGCTGATCACGGGCGGCTCACGGCGTGGCCGGCGGATCGAGGCGCCAGCGCTCCAGCGACGCCAGCTCGCCCCGCAGGTCCATCCGCACCCCGTGCAGGCGCCGGGTGAGACCCGCCAGGCCCCGCGCGTGATAGAGGAACGTGATGGGCAGGTCCCCGGCGACGATCCGCTGCACGGCGGCGAAATCGCCGGCGTCCAGCGCGCGATCCACCGCCGCGTTCCGGTACTGGGCGTACTGCAGCGGCCCGCCGAGCCGTCTGGAGTCGAACAGGCCCCGGAGATAGCCGAGCGCGAGGTCGCCGGGGATCCCGGTCACCAGTGCATCATAATCGCGCGCCCCGCCGGTCGCTCGCGCCAGGAACGCGCCCAGCTCCAGCTGCCGGATGGTCATGCGCACGCCGACGGCGCGGAAGTCCGCCTGGAGCATCTGCTCCAGCGCGTTGTCGGCGGAGCCCACGGTGAGCACGGTGAACGCCAGCGGGCGGCCGGCGCGCGCGCGCCACCCGTCGCGCCCCGCGATCCATCCGAGCGAATCGAGCAGCGCCGCCGCCGCCGCGCGGTCGAACGGCACGTGGGGCACCGCCGCCGCCAGCGGGTGCCACGGCGGCACCGGCCCGTCGGCCACCACGCCGAAGCCGTACAGATAGGCCTCCACGATCCGGCGGCGGTCGAGCGCCATGGTCAGCGCCCGCCGCAGCCGGGAGTCGTCGAACGGAGGGCGGCTCGTGTTCCACACCAGCCCGTAGGTGAACAGGATCGGGTAGTCCAGCGCCGTGAGGGCCGGGTCGGCGCGCACGATCGCGGCGTGCATCGGCTGGATGCCGGCGACGTCGAGCTCGCCCGTCACGAGGCCGGCCAGCTTGGTCGCCGACTCGTCCACGATCACGATCACCAGCCGCTGCACCGCCGGAGGCCCGCCCAGGGCCGCGGGGAACGCGGGGTTCGCGGCGAACACCCAGCGTTCGTTGGGAACGTGGGCGACGAAGCGGAACGGGCCGTTGCCCATCGGGTGCTCGTTGAACGCCGCGTTGCGGAGCGCCGCGTGCGGGAGGCCGGCGAGCAGATGCGCCGGCACGATCGCGAGATCGGTGAGGACGTCGGGGAACGCCGCCTGGGGCCGGCAGTACGTCAGCCGCACGGTGAGCGAGTCCACCACGCGGACGCCGTCGAGGCACGCGAGGTCGGCGGCGCGAGGGTAGCCCGTCGCCGGATCGCGCCCCGCCTCCAGCGTATAGGCCACGTCGGCCGCGGTGGTGGGAGCGCCGTCGTCCCAGCGGACGTCGGAACGCAACGTCAGCTCCAGGTCGCGGCGGTCGGCGCTCCACGTCCAGCCCCGGGCCAGGTACGGCCGCGGGCGCAGGGACCGGTCGTACTGCGCCACCGTCATGAACAGCGCGAAGCGCTGCACCTGCCGGGCGAGCGGATGCACCGTGAGGAGCGGGTTGATGGACTGGAGCTCCGCGCCGGAGGCGTAGAACACCGTCGCCGCCGGCGCCGTCGCGCCGCACCCCGCCGCCGCCACCGCCAGGACCAACGCTGCCCACCGCACGGCGGGAAACTAGAGAAAACACCCGGCGGCCGCGAGATTGGCACGCATGGGCGCCGCCCTGCTGCGCCGGCTCGGGGTCGCGGCCGTCACCGTGGTCCTGGTGATGACCGCGACGTTCGCCGCCCTCCACCTGATGCCCGGCGACCCGGTCCGGCTGTACCTCGGGCCCACCGCGGACTCCGCCGTGGTGGCCAGCACGCGGCACGCGCTGGGACTCGACCGCCCCCTGGGCGTGCAATACGCGGAGTGGGTGGAGCGCTTCGTCCGCGGCGAGTGGGGGACGAGCATCGCGCAGCGGCGCCCCGTGGCGCGGGTGCTGGGCGACGCCCTGGGCCCCACGCTGGTCCTGGTCGGCTCCTCGCTCGCGCTCACCTACCTCGGCGGCATCCTGATCGGCGCCTACCAGGCGTCGCGCCGGCGCCGCCGGGTGGATGCGCTGCTCACCGGCGTCACCACGGCGGTGTACGCCCTGCCCTCGTACGCCGTCGCGCTCGCCCTCGTCGCCCTGTTCGCGTACGGGGCGGCGCTGTGGCGCTGGCCCGCGGCGCTGCGCTTTCCGGCCTTCGGCGCCGCGAGCCTGGGCGCCGACCTGCTGACGCCCGCGGCGCGGCTCGGCGACCGGCTGCGCCACCTCGCGCTCCCGCTCGCGACGCTGGCGCTGGTGGGGGCGGCGGGAACGGCGCGCTACGTGCGCGGCGCCGTGATCGAGTCGCTGCGCCAGCCGTTCGTCCGCGCCGCGCGCGCCAAGGGGCTCGGGGAGGTGCGGGTGCTGTTCGCGCACGCGCTGCGCAACGCGCTGATCCCGGTCCTCACGCTGCTCGGCCTGCAGCTGCCCGCCCTGTTCTCGGGCGTGGTCTTCGTGGAGACCATCTTCGCGTGGCCGGGCATGGGGCGCGTGACGGTCGAGGCGGTCCTGGCACGGGACTACCCGGTCGTCATGGCCGCGACCACGCTGTTCGCGGTCCTGGTCGTGGCGGGCAACCTGCTCGCGGACCTTCTCGCGGCGCTCGCCGACCCGCGCGCCGGCCGGCGCCCGTGAGCGGGCGTCCCGGCCTCACCGGGCGCCTGTGGCGCGACCGGCGGGCGCAGACCGGCCTCGCCGTGATCGCCGTGTTCGCCCTCGGCGCGGCGCTCGGCCCCCTGCTCCTCGGCCACGCGCCGCTCGACCTCTCCGCGGTGGTCGCGCGCCGGTTCGCCGCGCCCCTCAGCCGCACCTCCGACGGCGTCTGGCACCTGCTCGGTACCGACCGGTTCGGGCGCGACGTCCTGGTGCGGCTGCTGGGAGGCGCGCGCATCTCCCTCGCCGTAGGCCTGTTGGCGGCCCTCGTCTCGACCGCCGTGGGCGTCGGCGCCGGCGCGCTGGCGGGGTACGCGGGGGGAGTCGTGGACCGGTTGGTCGTCGCCGTCACCGACGCGGCACTCGCCATCCCGCGCGTCCCGTTCCTGCTGCTGCTGGTGGCGGCGGTGGAGCCCGGCGCGTGGGTCACCGTGCTGGCCCTGGGCGTCACGGGCTGGATGACGGTGGCGCGCCTGGTGCGGGGCGAGGTGCGCGCCCTCCGCGCGCGGCCGTTCGTCGAAGCGGCCCGCGCGCTCGGCACCTCCCCCGCGCGGGTGCTGGTGGCGCACGTGCTCCCCAACGCCCTGACCCCCGCGCTGGTGGCGGCGGCGCTCGGCGTCGGCAGCGCGATCATGCTGGAAGCGGGGCTGTCGTTCCTCGGCCTCGGCGTCCAACCGCCGACGCCGTCGTGGGGCAACATGATCGCGTCGGGACGGGACGCCCTGATGATCGCGCCGTGGGTCAGCCTCGCGCCCGCGGCCGCCGTCGCCATGGTGGTGGTGGCGTTCAGCCTGCTGGCCGACGCGCTCGACAGCGCGATCGCCGGGGAACGGGCGGGCGGCTAGCGGAGCAGAATCGTGACCACGGCGCGGGGCGCGGCGTCGAACCGCACCTCGCCGCCGGGCCCGACGTCGAGCGGAGCGAGCGCCGTCTCGTCGAGGCGGACCAGCATTGCCCGGCGCACCGGCCACGGCACGCGCCACAGGCCCGCCACGGGACGTTCGAGCGCGTTGTAGCAGCGCGCCACGACGCCGCGACCGTCGTCGGCCGGCTTCAGGGCCGAGAACACCAGCCCCTCCCCCTCGAGCGACGGCCCTTCCACGCGCCCGGGCAGCGCCAGGAGGGAGCGCCGCATCGCCGCCAGCGGCGGCGCGTGGAATGCCTCCGCCGCCCGATCGATCGTCGCGCGCCGGTCCAGCTCGTCCGCCGGGTGGGGGCGCACGGCCAGCCGGGCGGCGAACGGCCCGAGGCACTGCGCCTCCGGCGTCGGGGTGGGCCATCCTGCGTGGCCCGGGCGCTCCGGCATGTCCTCGCGCGACAGCTGCCCGAAGGCGCGGAGCAGGGTCACGAGCAGCACGCCGTCGGCACGCAGCTCGTACTCCGGCAGGCCGTCGGTGAAGACGGTGAGTCCCCGCGCCGCCGCCGCGGCCGTCACGCCCCGCTGCATGGGCGCCGTGGGCGCCGGCTGCTCGACGCCGGCCGGGCTGCGCGGACGCGGACCCGGCACGCGCGCGACGGGGCCGTAGTGGCCGTCCGCGACCTCGCGGTCGGGCCGCGCGCCGAGCGGGAAGGCGAGGCGGAGGCGGTGATCCGGACGGCGGTTTTCGCCTTGGAGGACGATGGCCACCGCCTCGGCGCGCGCGTCGAGCGTCACGCGCATCACCGTCTCCAAGGCCGTGGCGCGGTAGCGGCGCGCGACCTCGATTTCCCCGCGCAGCGGCCCGGCATGCAGCACCCGCACCGCCACGTCGTCGGGCACCCGCACGACCCGATCGCGGCGCGGCGCCGAGTACGTGTAGCTGTCACCCGCGTCGCCGTTGTCCCACAACTCGCCCAGGCCGCGAAACTCCAGTCCCGTGGCCAGGTGGGTCACCGCCAGGGTCCCCGCGGCCTCGACGCGCACCGCCAGGCGGGCGTTGCGCATCGCCACCCCCTCCACCACGACGTCGTCCGCGGAGGCCGGGAACGCCGGGCCGCGGGCCGCCTCGTCCACGGCCAGCGCGGTCACGCCGAGCGGCGGGAGGTCGCGCGCGTCGAGCGCCACGCGCCGCCACTCCACCGCCGCGGACAGCGGGTAGCGCAGCGGGCTCTCGACCAGATCGTACCCGTCGCGCGCGCCCAGCTCCTGGAAGCGCACCGGGGCGCCGCCGGCGCCCACGAGGCGGAATCCGCGCGGGCGCACCGGAGGCGCCGGGGGCACGCGCTGCTGCCCGACCGATACGTCCGCCCGGAACAGCGCGACCTCGGCCTCGACGATCGCGTCGCGCCGGTGCGGCGTGGGATTGAACAGCAGCAGCCCCGGCCGCCACGCGCCGCGGCCGGCCTCCCGGGCCGCCACCGCGTCGTGCCCCGCCGCGCCGTCGAGGGCGCGCGCCACGATCTCCCGGCCCTGCGCGAGGCAGCGCTCGAAGCGCACCACCATCTCCCGGTGCACCTCGTCCGCGCTGGTCCCGCAGATGCTGTCGTGCGGGTGGTTCTCCAGCAGCGTCCGCCAGGCGGTCCTGAGCTCGACGCCGCGCCGCGCGCCGCCGCGCGCGTCCTCGAGCGCAGCCAGGGGCTCGGCGTAGCGCTCCAGCAGCCGCTGGCAGGCCGCGTTCGCCCGCTTGAGGTACAGGCGCGAGCCGTGCGTGCCCTGCAGCGCCCAGGCGTGGCGGTGGCCGGCGCGCAGGTCGCCCGACACCACGGGCAGCGTCGCGCGGCCCCGCCCCGCCCCGCGGCGTACCGCCGCGGCGTAGTCCTCGAGCCCGGTGAGCGCGAACGTCACGGGCGGCGCCAGCGACTCGAGGTCCGCCACGATTTCCGGAAGGTCGTGCTGCGCGGCATGGTGGTCGGCGCCGGCGAGGACCAGCCAATGCGAGGTCCGGGCCCGCGGCTCGAGCTGGGCGCGGAGGCGCTCCCAGCGCTCCCGCAGCGCGCGGGGATCGCGCGGCAGGCTCTGGCCGTTCTCGTAGCCCGGCCGCGACAGGTGCACCAGCAGCACCTCGGCGCCGTCGGGCGCGCGCCAGCGGTACAGGTCCCCGTCCTCGCCGGGCTCGCCGCCCAGGCCCCGCCACAGCATCGCGACGTCGAGGCCGAAGCCCGCGAGGATCGTGGGGAATCCCGCCGGGTGGCCGAACGCGTCGGGCGAGTAGCCCACCGCCATCGGCCGGCCGCCAAGCCGCCGGACCGTGCGCCCGCCCTCGAGCAGGTTCCGGACGAGCGCCTCGGCCGAGACGAGGAACTCGTCGGCGAGCACGTACCAGGGCCCCGCCTCGAGGCGGCCCTCGGTGAACAGCCGGCGGACGCGCTCGAGGTGCTCCGGCCGGGCGGCGAGGTAGTCGTCGAGGACGATGGCCTGGCCGTCGAGCAGGAAGGTGCGGAAATCGGGCCGGCGCTCGAGCAGGTCGAGGAGGTCGTCCACCAGCCGCGTGAGCCGGACGCCGAACACGGCCGCGGGGTGGTACCACTCCCGATCCCAGTGGGTGTGCGGGACGACGTGGACGGTCGGGGGCACGGTGGGCAAGGTACGCGGCGCTTGCCTGCGGGAACAGGGCGCGCTATCTCCCAACCATCTTCGAAGGGGCGCGGACCGTGAAGGCACTCGTCGTCGACGATCTCGCGTACAACCTCAGGACGCTGCGGGCCGTCTTCCTCAGCGCGGGCTACCAGGTGCTGGTGGCCGGCGACGGCCAGGAGGCCCTCGAAGTCACCCGCAAGCAGCGCCCCGACTTCGTCCTGACGGACATCCTGATGCCCCGCCTCGACGGCTTCCAGCTGTGCCGGGCGATCAAGACGGACCCGGCCCTGGCCGGCACCCCGGTGATCTTCTACACCGGCTCGTACGTGGAGTCGGCCGATCGCGAGTTCGGCACGGCGCTGGGCGCCGCGGCGTACCTGATCAAGCCGCTGGAGCCCAAGGAGCTGCTGGCGGCGGTGGCGAAGGTGCTGGGGCAGCCGGAGCCGACGCTCAAGCCGCGCTCGCACCTCAAGGAGACGTTCGCCGCGGCGTACGCCGACCGCCTCGCGGCCAAGCTGCAGGACAAGGTCACCGAGCTGAACAACACCATCGTGAAGCTCGAGGACACCTACACCGGCACGGTGTCCGCGCTGACGCTCGCGCTGGCGGCGCGGGAAGGCATGAACCCCATCGAGGCCGAGCGGCCGGCGCGGCTGGCGCAGCTGTTCTGCGAGCGGGTGGCCCCGCAGCTCGCGGCCGACCCGAACGTGTTCCGCGGCTTCCTGCTGCACGACATCGGCAAGCTGATGCTGCCCGAAGGGCTGCTGACCAAGAAGGGGGCGCTGACGCCGGAGGAGCGCGCGAGTTTCGAGCGCCAGCCGGCGATCGCGGCCGACATCCTGCGCAACGTGCCCGGCCTCGGGCGCGCGCTCGATATCGTCCGCCACCACCACGAGCGGTGGGACGGCACCGGATACCCGGATCGCCTGAAGGGCGAGGCGATCCCGCTCGGCGCCCGGATCTTCGCGCTGTGCAACACGTTCGACGCCATGATCTCGCAGCGCCCCTACCGCGCCAGCTTCAGCGCGCAGCAGGCGTTCGAGGAGCTGCGGCGCGGGGCCGGCTCGCAATACGATCCGTCGCTGGTGGAGCCCTTCGTGGCGATGGCGGACGCGATGCGTTGACCGTCACCTTCCCGCTGACCGTCATCGTCGTTCTCGGCGCCGCGCTGCTGTTCCTCGCGGCCCTCCTGGCGCGCGGCGCCGCCGCCCGCGCGCGGCTCCAGCGCGCGGTCGCCAGCCTCGAGACCCTCAACCAGATCGGCCGGGTGCTGCTCACCGAGCGCAACCGGCGCGGCGTGCTGCGCGTGGTGGCCCAGGCGGCGTCGCAGTTCCTCGGCGCCGACAGCGGCCAGGTGGCGCTGTTCGACCCGGAGCTCCAGCACCTGGTGCTCGAGGCGGCCAGCGGACCGGTGGAGCCGCTCGTCGGCTCCGTCGTGCCGCTCGAGGGCACGGTCGCGGGCTGGGTCGCCCAGCACGGGCAGCCCCTGCTGGTCAACGACGTCGAGCGCGACGGACGCGGCTTCCGCTCGCCGCACGAGCGCGTCACCCTGCAGCGGGCGGCGGCCTACCCCCTCCACATGCGCGGCCGCTGCGTCGGCGCGCTGGTCGTGGACAACCGGCGCAGCCGCCAGCCGTTCGGCGACCGCGACCTCGAGGTGCTGCGCGACATCGCCGACCACACCGGCCTGGTGCTGGAGAGCATCCGCGCGGTGGGCGAGCTGGCCGACCGCGAGCGGCGGGCGGAGCTGCTGAACGCGGTCAACAGCCGGATCCGCCAGTCCCTCGACCTGCAGACGATCCTCGACGCGGCGGTGCGGGAGCTGGGGACGGCGCTGGGAGCGTCGCGGTGTTTCGTGCGCCTGCGCCGCGGGAACCAGCTGCTCGAGCCCGCGAGCGAGTGGCGGGGGCCCGAGGTCGCCGCCGGCGTGGCGACGTCCGATGCCACGATCCCGCTCCAGACGGCGGCGATGCGCGAGCGCCGGACGATCGACGTCCCCGACGCACGCACCGAGCCGGGCGCGGGGGACGGCGACGGCGGCGCCCCGCTGGCCCTGCTGGTCTCTCCGATCGTGCTGCGCGGCGAGGCGATCGGCGTCGTGGCGTTCCACCAGGTGGGGATCGCCCGCCACTGGCGGGCGGACGAGATCGGGCTGGTGCAGGAGGTCGCGTCGCAGCTGGCCATCGCCGTGTCGAACGCGCGGCTGTACCGCGCCACCGAGGAGACCGGCCGCGAGCTGTCCCTCAAGATCGACGAGCTGGAGCGCGCCAACCGGATGAAGGCGCAGTTCCTCGCCAACATGTCGCACGAGCTGCGGACGCCGCTCAACTCGGTGATCGGGTTCTCCGAGATGCTGCTCATCGGCGCGCTCGGCCCCCTCTCCGACCAGCAGCGCGACGCCCTCGAGACCGTCGCGCGCAACGGCCGCCACCTGCTCGGTCTCGTCAACGACGTGCTCGACCTGTCCAAGGTGGACGCGGGACGGATGGACCTGCACCTCACGCAGGCCGACGTGCGCGCGCTGATCGGCGACGTCATCACGGGGATGGAGAGCCTGATCCTCACCAAGGGGCACCGCATGACGGTGGAGCTGGGCGACGCCCCGCTGCTGGTCACCGCCGACGAGATGCGGGTGCGGCAGGTGCTCTACAACCTGCTCTCCAACGCGGTGAAGTTCACCCCGGCCGGGGGCCAGGTCGCGGTGCGGGCGGGCCAGCGCGTCGCCTCGCTCCCGGCGGCCGGCGGCCGGCGCGTGGAGCGGGACGCGGTGTGGGTGTCGGTCGCCGATACCGGCATCGGCATCGCGAAGGACGATCTCCCCCGCCTGTTCTCCGAGTTCAGCCAGGTGGACGCGTCGTTCAGCCGTCGGTTCGAGGGCACGGGCCTCGGGCTGGCGCTGTCGAAACGGTTCGTGGAAATGCACGGCGGCGCCATCGGCGTGGAGTCCACGCCGGGACAGGGCAGCACGTTCTGGATCGAGCTGCCGCTGGTGGGCCCGCCCCCCGCGGCGGCGTGACGGCGCGCTAGGCGCCGCGCAGCGCCCGCTCCACCGCCCCCCGCAGCGCGTCCAGCCCGCCGGCGCCCAGGCGGACGCGGAGGACGCGCCGGCCCTTCCGCTCCAGCGCGATCAGGTCGCCGAGGGCCTGCGCCTGCTCCAGCGTCCCGAAGGCGTAATCGGTGCCCGGCACCGGCAGCGCCGGCCCGCCGTCGCCTTCCACTTCGAGGAAGGCCCCCGCCGGCGAGCCGCCCTTGTGCAGCTGCCCGGTGGAATGGAGGTAGCGCGGGCCGTACGCCGCGGTCGTCGCCACGCCGCGGGCATCGCGCACCGCCACCCGGATCGCGGTCAGCGCGGCGTCGTGCTCCGGCGACGGGCGCAGGTACGCCAGCACCGCGAGGTAATCGCCGGCCTTGAGCGAGGCCAGCAGCCCCGCCAGGGCGCCGCCCGGCGCGGCCGGATCCAGCGCCGGCGGCGCCGCGGGCGACTCTCCCGCCACGAGCTGGCGCAGCACCCGGTCGGTGTTCGCCTTGCTCTCGGCGACGTTGGGCTGGTCGAAGGGATTGATGCCCATCCACGCGCCCGCCAGCGCCGTCGCGACCTCCCAGCGGAAGAATTCGGCGCCGAGGTCGAGCGGGTCGGTCAGGGTCAGCCGCACCACCGGGTGCCCCGCCGTTTCCAGCTCGGCCAGGGCCGCGGCGTCGGGGGTGACCTTGGCGCCCGCCGCGCCGGCCAGGTTCACCGCCACGAACAGTCGGTCGTTGCCGTAGGCGGGTGGCGGGCCGAGCGGCTCGCCCACCACCGGGACGAGCCCCTTGCCCAGCTTGCCCGTGCTCTCGGCGAGCAGCTGCTCGGCCCACGGGCCGAACGCGGCCAGCGCCGGGGACGTCACGATCGTGACCTTGTCGCGCCCGGCCGACCATCCGGCCGCCAGTGCCGCCCCGAGCCGCGCCCCGGGATTGGTCCCCGGGTCCGCGGCCACGGCGCAGGCCTCCGCCATCCGCGCCGCGCGCGCCAGCAGCGCCGCCACGTCCACGCCGATCAGGGCGGCGGGCACCAGGCCGAAGTACGAGAGGGCGCTGTACCGGCCGCCGATGTCGGGCGGGTTCTCGAACAGCCGCCGCAGCTTGCGCTCGCGCGCCTGCGCCGCCAGCGGCGTGCCGGGGTCGGTGATGGCCGCGAACTGCTCGCCCTTTCCCCCGGTCCGCTCCCAGAACCACGCGAACAGGTCGCGGGTCTCGAGCGTCGTACCCGACTTGCTCGAGACGAGGAAGAACGTCTTCGCGAGCGGCGCCGCCCGCTCCGCCTCGGCGATGAACGCGGGATCGGTCGAATCGAGGACCGTGAGCGTGGGGTAGCCGGCGCGCGCGCCGAACGTGCGCGCGAAGGTCTCCGGCGCCAGGCTGGACCCGCCCATGCCCAGCAGCACGACGCGCGTGTAGCCCGCGCGCCGCACCTCGTCGGCGAACGCGGCCAGCTCGCCCGCCTTCGCGGCCATGGCCTGCGGGGACTCGAGCCAGCCGAGGCGCTCGGCGATCTCCGCCCGCGCCTGCGGGTCCGTGGACCACAGCGCCGGATCGCGGGCGGCGAGCCGCCGCACCCGCTCCGGCCCCTCCCGCGACAGCAGGCCCGTGACCTCGCCGTCGAACGCGGCGAGGCGCCGCGACGCGCGCACCGGCTGCCGCGTCAGGAGGGCGTCCCGCTTCGTTTCCAGCGCGGCGAGCAGCGAGTTATAGGAGTCGGAGAACTTGCGCACTCCGTCCACCACCAGCTGGTCGGTCACCTGCCGTAGCGAGATCCCGCGGCGCTCGAGCTCCGCCAGCGTCGCGCGGGCCTCGTCGAGTCCCCGGTCCACGGTGCACGCCGCGGTGCCGTGGTCGCGGAACGCGCGCAGCGTCACGAGCGGCATGGTGTTGACGGTGTCCGGCCCGATCAGGCCGTCCACGTAGATCGTGTCCACGTAGCGGGGGTTCTTGGTGCTGGTGCTCGCCCACAGCGGGCGCTGCACGGTCGCGCCGCGGGCGCGGAGCGCCTGGAACCGCGGCGTCGCGACCGACGCCTGGAACGCCTCGTACGCGAGCTTCGCGTTGGCGATCGCCGCGCGCCCGAGCAGGGCCTCCACGCGCCCCCGCTCCTCCGGGCCCTTCGCGGCCGCGGCCTGCGCCTCCAGGCGGCGATCCACTTCCGTGTCCACGCGGCTCACGAAGAAGCTCGCCACCGAGTGGAGCGCGGCGAGCGGCTCGCCCGCCTTCACGCGGCGCTCGAGGCCGCTCAGGTACGCGTCGATGACCCGGCGATACATGTCCACCGAGAACAGCAGCGTGATGTTCACGTTCACGCCGTCGGCGATCAGCTGCTCGATGGCCGGCAGCCCTTCGACGGTCCCGGGCACCTTCACCATCACGTTGGGCCGGCCGACCCGCGACCACAGCCGGCGCCCCTCGGTGATGGTCCCGGCGGTGTCGAACGCGCGGGTGGGAGCGACCTCGATGGAGACGAAGCCGTCCGCCCCGCCCGTGCGGTCGTACACGGGGCGCAGCTGGTCCGCCGCGGCCGACACGTCCTCGACCGCCAGGGACTCGAACAGGGCCGCCGCGTCGCCCGGCCCCGCCGCCGTCAGGGCGGCGACCGCGGCGTCGTACGCCGTGCCGTGCGACAGCGCGTGCTCGAAGATCGTGGGATTGGTCGTGACGCCCAGCACGCCCTCCTCGGCGATCAGGCGTCGCAGGCCGCCGGAGGTCAGCAGCTCGCGGTCGATCGTGTCGAGCCAGACGCTCTGGCCGAGCCGCTCGAGGGCCTCGATGGGATTCATGGTTCCGCTCTCCTCACGTGCCGGCCACGCGCGCCAGCACCGCGCGCGAGCGCGCCGCCACGTTCTCCGGCGTGAAGCCGAACTCCTGCAGGATGCGCTCGTACGGCGCCGACGCGCCGAAGCGCTCGATACCCAGCACCGCACCCTCCGTTCCGACCCAGCGATACCACGGGGCGGGCGACGCCACCTCGACCGCGAGGCGCGCGCGCACCGCGGGCGGGAGGACGGCGTCGCGATACGCCGCGTCCTGGCGCGCGAACCGCTCCAGGCACGGCAGACTCACGACGCGGGTCGGCGTCCCCGCGGCCTCGAGCTGCTCGCGCGCCGCGAGGCACAGGCCCACTTCGGAACCGGTCGCCAGCAGCAAGAGGCGGGGCGCGCCGCCGCCGGCCTCCGCGAGCACGTAGCCGCCCCGGAGCAGCCCCTCGGCGGAGGCGAAACGGGTCCGGTCGATGACGGGCACCTTCTGCCGCGTCAGCGCCAGCGCCGTGGGACCGTCCGTGCGTGTCAGCGCCGCGCGCCACGCCGCCGCGGTCTCCGGCCCGTCGGCCGGCCGGATCACGTCGAGGCCGGGAATGGCGCGCAGCGCGGCGAGCTGCTCGATGGGCTGGTGCGTCGGACCGTCCTCGCCCAGACCGACGCTGTCGTGCGTGAACACGTAGGTGACCGGCAGCTTCATCAGCGCCGCGAGGCGGATGGAGGGCCGCATGTAGTCCGAGAAGATGAGAAACGTCGCGCCGTACGGCCGGACCCCGCGGTGCAGCGCCATCCCGTTCAGGATGCCGCCCATGCCGTGCTCGCGGATGCCGAAGTGCATGTTGCGGGCGCCGTAGCGGTCCCGCTCCAGGTCCCCGCCGTCCTTGATGAGCGTGTTGGTCGAGGGCGCGAGGTCCGCGGCCCCCCCCATCAGCGTCGGCGCGACCGGCGCCACGGCGTTCAGCACCTTCTGCGACCACGAGCGGGTGGCCGCGGCGCCGTCGGCCGCCGTGAACGCCGGGATCGCCCGCTCCCACCCGGCGGGCAGCTCCCCCGCCAGGGCCGCGCGCCACTCGGCGGTGAGATCGGGGAAGGAGCGCTCCCACGCGGCGAAGCGCTGCCGCCATTCCGCTTCCTGCGCCGCGCCCCGCTCCACGCACTCGCCCCAGTGCGCCGCGGCGGCGTCGGGCACGTAGAACGTCCGGTCCGCGGGCCACCCGTAGGCCGCCTTGGTGAGCGCGACCTCCTCCGCCCCCAGCGCCGAGCCATGCGCTTCGGCCGAATCCTGCTTGTGCGGGCTGCCCCACCCGATGTGGCTGCGGACCACGATCAGCGAGGGGCGTGCCGTCTCGGCCTTCGCGGCGGCGAAGGCTGCGTCGAGCGCCGCCAGGTCGTTCGCGTCCGCCACGCGCTGCACGTGCCATCCGTAGCCCGTGAAGCGCTGGGCCACGTCCTCGCTGAAGGCCAGCGCGGTGTTGCCCTCGATGGTGATGTGATTGTCGTCGTAGCAGTAGATCAGCTTCCCGAGGCCGAGGTGCCCCGCCAGCGACGCCGCCTCGTGGGAGATGCCCTCCATCAGGTCGCCGTCGCTGGCGAACGCGTACGTCCAATGGCCGACGATCTCGTGGCCCGGGCGGTTGAACCGCGCGGCGAGGTGCCGTTCCGCGATCGCCATGCCCACGCCGTTCGCGAATCCCTGGCCCAGCGGGCCCGTGGTTGTCTCCACCCCCGGCGTGAGGCCGTGCTCCGGATGCCCCGGCGTGCGGCTCCCCCACTGGCGGAACTGCTCCAGGTCGTGGAGCGACAGGTCGTAGCCGGCGAGGTGCAGCGTCGCGTACAGGAGCATGGAGGCGTGGCCGCACGACAGCACGAAGCGGTCGCGGTCCGGCCAGTCGGGGTTACGCGGATTGTGCCGGAGGTGCTGGGTGTAGAGCACGTAGGCCAGGGGCGCCAACGCCATCGGCGTGCCGGGGTGCCCGGAGTTGGCCTTCTGCACCGCGTCCATCGCCAGCGTGCGGATGGTGTTCACGCACAGCGTGTCGAGGTCGGACGCCACGAGCTTGTTCGTTGTGGCCATGTCAGGTCAATTTACCATTCCCTTTTCCGAATTGCGTACCGATGCGCACTCGCCTCCTCGTTCCGACCGCGATCGCCCTCGTCCTCGCCGCCGGCGCGTTCGCCGCCCGAAGCCGGCTGCTGCCCGGCCGTCAGCCGGACGGCTCCACCCTGCTCGCCAACGGCTGGCGCCTGACGCCGGCCGGTCGAGCCGTGACCGTGGGCACCCTGCCGCTCTCGCTGGCCCTGATGCCGGACGGCCGGGTCCTCACCCTGCTGAGCGGATACTGGACGGAGGGGCTGGCGGTGATCGATCCCCACCGCTGGGCGGTGGCCGATTCGGTGCCGCTCAGCGCCGCGTGGCTGGGCCTCGCGGTGGACTCGGCCGGCGACGTGTACGCCTCGGGCGGCACCACCAACCGGGTATGGCGGCTGAGCGACGCGTCGGGACGCTGGGCCCGGGCGGACAGCGCCGTCCTCGCCGACTCCGGCGCCCCGGTCTTCGCGGCCGGGCTGGCGCTCGCCCCAGGCGCAGGGCGCCTGGCCGTGGTCGGGGACCTCGACGACTCCGTGTACCTGCTCGGCGCCGCGCCGCTGAGGCGCCTCGCGGCAGCCGCGACCGGCGACCACCCCTACACGGCGGTGTTCTCGCGCGATGGACGGCGGCTGTTCGTGTCGAACTGGGGCGACAGCACGCTCAGCGTGTACGGCGTGGGCGACAGCGCGCTCACGCCCTTGCCGCCCATCGACGTGGACCCGCGCCCGTCGGCCCTGGCGCTGTCGTCCGACGGCCGCACGTTGTACGTGGCCCACGCGGCGGCCGACGCGGTCTCGGTCGTGGACGTGGACGCGGGGCGGGTCGAAGCGACCATCGCCCTCGGCCTGACGGCCCGCGCGCCGCACGGCAGCGGGCCGAACGCCCTCGCCCTCGCGCCCGACGGGCGAACGCTGTACGTCGCCAACGCGGACAACAACGACGTCGCGGTCGTGCGCCTGGGCGGCCGGGACGACGGCGCGAGCGGCCAAGGGGGCGACGACGAGGAAGGCCCGCGCGTCGCGGGCCTGATCCCGACCGGGTACTACCCCACGGCGGTGGCGGTCTCGGCCGACGGCCGCACGCTCTATGTCGCCAACGGCAAGGGGCTCGCCGGGCCGAACGTGCACGGCCCCACCGCGCCCGACGCGCGCCGCGACCAGTACATCGCGGCCCTGATCCTGGGCAGCGTCTCGCAGATCCCGGTGCCCGGCGCCGCCGCCCTGCGCCGCTACACGCGGCAGGTGATGGCCAATTCACCCTACCGTGACGCCCTGCTGGCGCGTCAGCCCTGGCCGCGTCGCTCGCCGATTCCGCGCTCGGCGGCCGACACGTCGCCCATCCGCCACGTCGTCTACATCATCCGCGAGAACCGCACCTACGACCAGGTGCTCGGCGACGACCCGCGCGGCAACGGCGACCCGCGGCTGGCCATCTTCGGCGACAGCATCACGCCCAACGCACACGCCCTGGCCCGGCAGTTCACGCTGTTCGACAACTTCTACGTGGACGGCGACGTCAGCGCGGACGGGCACATGTGGACCGACGCCGCGTACGCCAGCGACTACAACGAGAAGGACTGGCCCGCCCAGTACGGCGACCGCCGGCCCGTCTACGACTTCGATGCCGGCGTGCCCGTCAACGACCCGCTGGCGGGCTTCCTGTGGGACGCCGCCCGGGCCGCCGGCGTGTCGCTGCGCAATTACGGCGAAATGACGCTGTGGGACAGCGCCACCAACGTATCCACCCCGCAGCCCCGGGGGCTCGAGGGCGTCAGCGACCCGCGTTATCCGGGCTTCGTGCTGGACATCCCCGACAGCGTCCGCGCCGACGAGTTCATCCGCGAGCTGCGCGACTTCGAGCGCGCCGATTCGCTGCCCCGGCTGACGATCCTGTGGCTGCCGCGCGATCACACCTACGGACGCCTGCCCGGCCACCCCACGCCCCGCTCCATGGTGGCCGAAAACGATCGCGCCCTCGGCCGCATCGTGGCGGCGCTGTCCGCGTCGCGCTTCTGGAGCCGGACGGCGGTGTTCGTCCTCGAGGACGACGCGCAGAACGGCCCGGACCACGTGGACGCCCACCGCTCGCCGCTGCTGGTGGCCAGCCCCTGGCTCCGGCACGGCACGGTGGACAGCGGGTTCTACACCACGGCGTCGGTGCTCAGAACCATCGAGCTGATCCTCGGCCTCAAGCCGATGAGCCAGTACGACGCGGGCGCCGAGCCGCTGTTCGCGGCGTTCACCACCGTGCCCGACTCGGCGCCGTTCGCGCCGGTCGCGTCCCGCTGGCCGCTCGACGAGCTGAACGCGCCGCGGGCGCACTCGCTGCTGGACCCGAGGGTGTTCCGGAGGCCGGACATGGCTCCCGAGGACGTGCTGAACCGTGAGATCTGGGCTTCGGTCCGGGCGACGCCGATGCCGGCGCCCCGGCATTCGGTGATGAGCGCGGCACGGTAGTATGCGTGGAGTGGGAAGTGAGAAGTGAGAAGTGAGAAGTGAAAGGTGAGACGATGACGTCAGACGTGAGAGGTGAGAGGTCGAAAGCGTGAGAGGGCGTCAAGCACCCTCTCACCTCGTCTTCTCACCTCTCACGTAGACTTCTCACCTCTCACCCCTCACGCATCACCATCTGATAGCGGCGCTCCCCCACGTGAACCCGCTCCCGAACGCGGCCAACACCAGCAGGTCGCCCCGCTTGAGCCGCCCCGCCGCCACCACCTCGTGCAGCGCAATAGGAATGGAGCCGGCCGTGGTGTTTCCGTACCGCTGGATGTTGTTGTAGATCTGGTCGTCCCGCAGGTCGAGCTGCCGGCGCACCATCTCCGAGATGCGCAGGTTGGCCTGGTGCGGGATGAACACCGTGATGTCGGCGGTCGAGAGGCCGTTGGTCTGCAGCGCCAGCTGCACGCTCTCGGGCATGCGGGTGGAGGCGTGCTTGAAGACCTCCTTGCCGTTCATGGAGGCGTAGTGCTTGCCGCCGTCAATGTCCTCGTGCGAGATCCGCGGATGGTGGAGCGAGGCCGGCGCTTCCGCGGACAGCAGCTCCGCGTACCGCCCATCCGCGAAGACGTGCGTGGAGAGCACGCCACGGGCCTGGTCCTCGGTCGGACCGAGGATGGCCACCCCCGCCCCGTCGCCGAAGAGCACCGCCAGGTCGCGCCCGCGGGTCGTGAGGTCCATCCCGGTCGAGTGCACCTCCGAGCCCACCAGCAGGATCCGCCGGTACTGCCCCGTCCGGATCCACGCATCGGCGACCGACAGCCCGTACAGGAAGCCGGTGCACTGATTGCGGATGTCGAGGCAGGGAATGGTCGGCACCCCGAGCCGGCGCTGCAGGAAGACGCCCGTGCCGGGGAAGAAGTAGTCGGGCGATAACGTGCAGTAGATGATACAGTCGAGGTCCGAGGCCTTCAGGCCGGCGCGCGCCAGCGCCCCCTGGGTGGCCTCGAACGCCATGTCGGCGCCCCCCTGCCCCTCCGCCACCCAGCGGCGCTCCTCGATCCCGGTCCGCGTGCGGATCCACTCGTCCGAGGTGTCCATCCACTGGGTGAACTCCTCGTTCCGCACCACGCGATCCGGAACGTAGAAGCCGGTGCTGATGAATTCGGTACGGGGCATGGTCGCCAACCTGTCCTCGGGCAAGGAGGCCCCAACGGTACCCGGCGGGGATGCCACGGACAAGACCCAATCGTTAGGTTTGCGATCATGGACGCCTACGACGCGATCGCGCGCCGGACCTCGACGCGCTCGTTCCGGGCCGACGCCGTGACGCGGCCGGTCATCGAACGTCTGCTGGCCGCCGCGGTGCGGGCGCCCAACCACAAGCTCACCGAGCCCTGGCGCTTCGCCGTGCTCGCCGGCGCGAGCGCGCGGCGATTCGCCGAGCTGAAGCGGGCCCACCGCGCCACGCGCTTCCCCGACCCCGCGGCGCCCGACGCGGCGCGGGCGATCGAGAAGACCTATCGCGAGGCCCTGGAGACCCCGGCGTTCGTGGTCGTCCTGTGCGCCGAGTCCGAGGACGAGGTCCGGCAGGAAGAGGACTTCGCCGCGACGATGATGGCCACCCAGAACCTCCTCGTCGCCGCGACCGCCGAGGGGCTGGGCAGCTACGTGCGGACGGGCGGGATCATGCGGGACGCCGCGGTGCGCGACCTGGTGCGCGCGCCCGCCGACCACCGCATCGTCGCGGTCGTCTCGCTGGGCTACCCCGCCGAGGCGACGGAGCCCCGGCGCCGCTCCGACCCCGCGACGCGGACGGAGTGGCTC
Organism: uncultured Gemmatimonadales bacterium; assembly: GCA_963806755.1. Classification (GTDB taxonomy): domain Bacteria; phylum Gemmatimonadota; class Gemmatimonadetes; order Gemmatimonadales; family JACORV01; genus Fen-1245. Next base: position 92,880 of record CAWDZR010000020.1, on the reverse strand, counting down.
GACTAGCTCGCGATGGTGAACAGATCGCGCAGCGAGGCGAACAGCTCCTCGCGCGTGAACGGCTTCCGCAGGAATCCCACGCCGCCCAGTGCCAGCATCCCGTCCACGAGCCGCGGGGTCGCCAGCCCCGAAATCAGCAGGAATGGGAAGCGCGGCCGCACGGCGCGGATCGCCGCCACGACTTCCGCGACCGGCGTCCCCGACATGACGATGTCGAGGATCGCCGCCCGGAAGCGGTCGGGCCGGGCGCTCAGGTGAGCGCGCGCCACGGTGCCGCTGTCCACTTCGAGGACCTCGAGCCCGAGACTCTCCAGCAGCCGCGCCAGGACGCGGCGGAACTCCCGGTCGTTGTCCGCCACGAGCACCATGCCGGTGAGCCGCATGGGCTCAGCCGCCGCCGGGTGGGCCGCCGCCGCGGCGAAGGGCACCTCGATCTCCACGAGCGCCCCGGCGCCCGGCTCCGAGGCCACCCGCACCTCGCCCTCCAGCACCTCCACCAGCGAGGCCACGGTGGCGAGGCCCAGCCCCTCCGCGCCCGTGTCGCGATGGGACGAATGGAAAGGCTCGAGCACGTGAGCCAGGATCTCCGGAGGGAAGCCCGGCCCGGTGTCCTGCACGGTCACGCGCGCCATGCCGGGCCGGTCGCTCGCCTCCACCCTGACCCGCACCACGCCCCCGCCGCGCATCGCCTCGAGCGCGTTGTCCACCAGCGACGCGAGCATCTGCACCCACACCTCGGTCGCGCCGCACACGGGCGGCACGGTGTCCGGCAACGCCACCTCCAGATGGTGGGTGGAGGTCACGGTGGCGTGGAGCTGCGCCAGCACGCGCGGCCAGATCAGCGCGAGGGTCGTCTGCTGCTCGCGCGTCTCGCCGCCGGCGGCCAGCTGCGCCAGCCGCTCCGCGCGGGCCACGCTGCGGTCCGCGGCGGCGGTCAGCGGGCCGGGCGGGGCCGCGGCCACCGCGGGCTTGAGGTCGCGGACGATGGTGAGCGCGATGGCCTGCACCACGCTGAACCGGCGGCCCGGCGCGGTCCGCAGGCCGGACTGCCGCGACGCGCGCTGGGTGCCGCTCTCGAGCCGGTTGAGCTTGGCCAGCACCCTGGCGGCCTGCAGCCGCTCGGCCTCCATGGTGCGCTCCAGCTCCGCGACCGCGCGCGACGACGCTCCGCGCAGCGCCGGCGCCAGGCGGAAGCTCGCCGCGGCGACCGCGAGCACGAAGCCCGCCGCGAGCGCGGCGGTCGTCGGGCTCGCCACCACGGCTGCCAGCCCGAGCAGCGATCCCGTCCCCGCCCACTCCAGCGCGCGGCGGGTGGGCAGGAAGTGCGGCGCGAGGGCAGCCGTCGCCGCGCCGGCCGCGGTCGGAATCCACCATCGGCCCGTCAGCCAGACGACGGCGAGCGACGCCAGCAGGAGCGGCGTCAGCGCGAGCAGCGGGGCGTCGCGCAGCGAGGTGCGCGCCAGGACGTGCGCGAGCACGCCGCCGGCCAGGAGCGCGAGGTCGGCGGCCACGCGGCCCTGCCCGGCAGGCTGCGCGCCCACGACCGCCGCCACGTCGAACACCAGCAGCACCACGCCCGCCGCGACGAACAGGTCGCCCAGGTAGCCCGCCAGCTGCTGGCGCACCGAGTCGGCCATATCGGCCCAATGTGCGCCGCGCGGCGGCCCAGCGGAAGTCGCCCGTCCCCCGGGCGAATCCTGCGGCCGGTCCCCAACGTAGGGACCCCATGATCATCGAACTGCTGGTCTCGGGAGTCGCCCTCGGCGCCGGGTTCGCCTGGACCAAGGGCTTCGTCCGCCGGCGCCTCAGGTTCGTGGACCTCGTGCACACCCGGCCCGCGCCCTGGATCGCCGGCCTCGGCGTGGCGATCCTCGCGACGCCGATCACCTGGCTGCCCCTGATTCCGCACCTGGCGGCGCTCGGCCTCGGCGCCGGGGTGGGGTTGGGCGTCAAGTCGGCACAGAAGGACAGGCTGCTGCCGCCGGGAGACTAGAGCCGGGCGTCGCAGGGTGTGGACGCACCCTGAGACGCGTCAGACCAGCTGCCGCAGCACGTACTCCAGAATTCCCCCGTGGCGGTAGTACTCCACTTCCTTGGGCGTGTCGATCCGCACCGTCGCCCGGAACTCGCGCGCGGCCCCGCCCGGGCCCGTCGCCCGGACCGTCACGTCCTTCGAGCCGGCGAGCGCCGCGCCGACGCCGGCGACGCCAAAGGTCTCCTCGCCGGTGAGGCCCAGCGACTCCGCCGTCTCGCCCGGCTTGAACTGCAGTGGCAGCACGCCCATGCCGACCAGGTTGCTGCGGTGGATGCGCTCGTACCCCTCGGCGATGACGGCGCGAACGCCCAGCAGCCGCGGGCCCTTGGCGGCCCAGTCGCGCGAGCTTCCGGATCCGTACTCCTTCCCCGCCAGCACCACGAGCGGGACGCCCTCGGCCTGGTAGCGCACCGACGCGTCGTAGATGCTCATCCGCTCGCCGTCGGGCAGGTGGCGCGTCACGCCGCCCTCCGTCCCCGGCACGAGCTTGTTCCTGATCCGCACGTTGGCGAAGGTGCCGCGGACCATGACCTCGTGGTTGCCGCGGCGCGAGCCGTAGGAGTTGAAGTCCTTCGGCTCCACCCCGCCGCCGACCAGGTATCTCCCGGCCGGGCCGTCCTTGCGGATCGAGCCCGCGGGCGAAATGTGGTCGGTGGTGATACTGTCGCCGAGGAACGCGAGGACCCGGGCGGCGGCGATGTCGGCGACCGGCGCGGGCGTCCGCGTCATCCCGTCGAAGTACGGGGCGCGCCGGATGTACGACGACGCCTCGTCCCAGGCGTACAGCTCCCCTTCGGGCACGGGCAGCCCCCGCCACCGCGCGTCGCCCTCGAACACGTCGGCGTACTCGGTGCCGAACATCTCCGCGTGCAGCGCCCGGCGGACCGTCTCGTCCACCTCGCGCTCGCTCGGCCAGATGTCCTTGAGGAAGACGGGCTTTCCGTCCGCGTCCTTGGCGAGCGGCTCCGCGAACAGGTCGATGTCCATGCGGCCGGCCAGCGCGTAGGCCACCACCAGCGGCGGACTCATGAGGTAGTTGGCCCGCACCTCGGACTGGATGCGGCCCTCGAAGTTCCGGTTGCCCGACAGGACCGAGACCGCAACCAGCTGCCCGTCCCTGATGGCGGCCGAGACGGGCTCGGGGAGCGGCCCGCTGTTGCCGATGCAGGTCGTGCACCCGTACCCCACCAGGTGGAACCGGAGCCGCTCGAGGTACGGCGTGAGCCCCGCGCCGGCGAGGTAGTCGGTCACGACCTTGGACCCGGGCGCCAGGCTGGTCTTGACCCACGGCCGGGTCGCGAGGCCGCGCTCCACCGCCTTCTTGGCGAGCAGCCCCGCCGCCACCATCACCGACGGATTCGAGGTGTTCGTGCAGCTCGTGATGGCGGCGATCACGACGGCGCCGTGTCGGAGCGTGACCTCTCCGCCGTCCAGCGCGACCTTCGCCACGCCCGCTCCCCCGCCGCCCGCGCCGGCCGGCACCAGGGTCGGCAGGGCCGTGGCCCACGCCGCCTTGGCGCCCTTGAGACCGATCCGGTCCTGCGGCCGGCGCGGCCCCGCGATGCTCGGCTCGACGGTCCCGAGATCCAGCGCCAGCGTGTCGCTGAAGGCCGGCTCCGGCGAGTCGGGGGTGTGGAACATCCCCTGCTCCTTCGCGTACGCCTCGACCAGCGCCACCCGCCATTCGGGCCGGCCGGTGAAGCGCAGGTAGCGCAGGACCTCCGCGTCCACCGGGAAGATGCCGCAGGTGGCACCGTACTCCGGCGCCATGTTGCCGATGGTCGCGCGGTCGGCGATGGGCAGCGTCGAGACGCCCGGGCCGAAGAACTCGACGAACTTCCCCACCACCCCCCTCTTCCGCAGCATCTCGGTCACCGTGAGCACGAGGTCCGTGGCGGTGGCGCCCTCGGCGAGCCGCCCGGTGAGCCGGAACCCCACCACCTGCGGAATCAGCATCGTCGTTGGCTGGCCGAGCATCGCCGCCTCGGCCTCGATCCCGCCGACGCCCCAGCCGAGCACGCCGAGGCCGTTCACCATCGTCGTGTGCGAATCCGTGCCCACCAGGGTGTCGGGGTACGCCTCCGGCCGGTCGCCCTCGGTGGTGAAGACGACGCGGGCCAGGTACTCGAGGTTGACCTGGTGCACGATGCCGGTGTCCGGCGGCACGACCCGGAAGTTCCGGAACGCCTTCTGACCCCAGCGCAGGAACGCGTAGCGCTCGCGGTTGCGCTCGAACTCCAGGTCGGCGTTGACCTGGAAGGCGTTGGGGCTGCCGAAGGCGTCCACCTGCACGGAGTGGTCGATGACCAGCTCCGCGGGCAGCAGCGGATTGATCTTGCGCGGATCGCCGCCCAGCCGTCGCATCGCGTCGCGCATCGCCGCCAGGTCCACGACCGCCGGGACGCCGGTGAAATCCTGCAGCAGGACGCGCGCGGGCATGAAGCTGATCTCGTGCGACGGCGCCGCCTCGGGCGCCCACCGGGCGAGGGCTTCGACGTCCTCGCGCCGGACCGACAGCCCGTCCTCGAAGCGCAGCAGGCTCTCGAGCAGGATGCGCAGGGAGTACGGGAGCCGGCCGACGTCGTACCCCGCCTTTTCCAGGGCCGCGAGCCGGTGGATCTGGTAGGCGCGACCGCCGACCTGGAGCTGGGCGCGCGTGCCGAACGAATTCGCGTTGGCCATGCCGGAATATCGCGGGGCCGCCGAGCGTAACGCCACCCGTCCAGCAACGTCTACCAGTGCGCCGTATCTAGATCGTGGCCGAGGGCGGGATGCACCTGGTGAGGATCATGGGGCGAGCGCGCTGGCTGTCCGTCGCGGCCGTCGTCGCCGTCGTCGCGGCGCTGGCCGCGCCGTCGCGCGCCGCGGCGCAGACGAGCTCGGGCACGGACATCATCACCGGCGTGGTCACGGACGCGGACCACAACCCGCTCGAGAACGCGACGGTGGAGGCGTACTCGCTCGAGACGGAGGTGACGCGGCGGGCGCATAGCGACGCCCACGGCCGCTACACCATCCTCTTTCCCGACGGCGGGGGCCAGTACCGGATGACCGCGCGGATGCTCGGCATGGCCCCGCGCATGGCCCTCCTGGTGCGGGACGCCGACGAGGACCGGCTGGTGTGGGACGCGCGCCTGGGCGTCGGCGGCGTCGCGCTCGATACGATCAACGTGCTGGCCTCCGGAGGGCTGGCGCCGGGCGAGCGCCCGACGCCCGGAGAGACGCAGCGCGCCTTCACGCCCGACCAGCTGGCGCAGCTGCCGATCGACCAGACGGACCTGGCCGCGCTGGTGGGCATCGTGCCGGGCGTGCTCCCCATCTCGGGCACGGATTCCACCGCGTCGGCGTTCTCGGTCGCGGGGCTCGGTCCCGACGCGAACGCCGTCACCCTGGACGGCCTGATGTTCGGCAACACCACGGTCCCGCAGGAGGGACTGCGGCAGACGCGGGTCGTCACGAGCACGTACGACGTATCGCGCGGCCAGTTCTCCGGCGGCCTGGTGGCCTCCACCTCGCGCAGCGGCAGCAACGTGCTGCAGGGCTCGGGCCAGTATCAGGCCATGAACCAGGACGCCGCGATCGACGCCGGCAGCAGCCCGTACACCCAGGGCTTCACGATGAACCAGTTCAGCGGGGGACTCGGCGGCCCCATCGTGAAGGACCGGGTGTTCATCTTCGCGTCGGGACTGGCACGCCTGCGCTCCGATCCCCAGCAGACGCTCCTCACCGCCACTCCGGCCAACCTGCCTCAGCTCGGCATCGCGCCCGATTCCGTCGCCCGGTTCCTCCAACTCGTGGACTCGCTCGGGATCCCGTACAACAGCGTCGCCGCCGCCGACACGCGCGCCCGCAACATGTACGCGGCGATGGTGCGCTTCGACTGGGTGATGAGCAACGCGCACACCCTCACGCTGCGCGGGAACTGGAACGGCACCAGCCTGGATCCGTCGCGGGTCAGCCCGCTCGCGTTGCCGCAAACCGGCGGCAGCAACGGCACCTCGGCCGGCGGCGTGATGGCCACGCTCACCTCGCGGTTCGGCGCGACGGTGCTGAACGAGCTGAAGGGCTTCTGGCAGGGCGCGTCGTCCAACGGCGATCCATTCAGCCTGCTCCCGCAGGGCCGGGTGCAGGTGGCCTCGCAACTGCCGGACACCACGCTCAGCGTCACCACGCTGGTCTTCGGCGGCAACGCGGGGCTGCCGGCCCACAGCGCTTCGTCGAGCTTCGAAGGGTCGGACGAGCTGTCGCTGCTGCCGGGCTCGGGCGCCCACCGGCTCAAGGCGGGCGTGGACTGGCTGACCGAGGGCAGCCACAACCTGCTCGGCGGCGACCAGTACGGCACCTTCACCTTCAACTCCCTTTCCGCCCTCGCCGCCGACTCGGCCGCGACGTTCCGCCGCACCCTGGGCATCGCCGAGCGGCGTTCGTCCGACCAGCAATGGGGCTTCTACGCGGGCGACGTGTGGATGGTGAGCCGGCCGTTCCAGCTCACCTACGGCGCGCGGCTGGAGGGCTCGTCGTTCGCCGATCCGCCGGCCTACAATCCCGCGGTGGACAGCGCGTTCGGCGTGCGCACCGACCACCTGCCGCGCGAATGGCACGTGAGCCCGCGGGCGGGCTTCACCTGGACCTTCGGCAGCGCGCCCGCGGAGGGGCTGCGCTTCTTCCAGCCGGCGACGTGGGTCGTGCGGGGCGGCATCGGCGAGTTCCGTAGCCAGGCGCCCACGAACCTGGTGGCCCAGGCCCGGGCGGCGACGGGGCTCGGCCAGACCACCGCCCAGCTGTACTGCTTCGGGAGCGGCGTGCCGCAGGCCGCCTGGGGCCAGTACTACGGCGACCCCAACGCGATCCCGGGTTCGTGCGACAGCACCGGCGGGGGCGGCCCGGTCCCGGCCGGCATCGAAGCCGCGCCCTCGGTCGAGGCCCTGGCGCCGGGGTTCGAGGCGCCGCGCGCCTGGCGGGCATCGTTGAGCGTCGAGCGCCGCCTCACCCAGCTGCTCCGGCTCAGCGTCGACGGCAGCTGGGCGCAGGGCGTGGCGCAGACCGGCCTGACGGACCTCAACCTGAACACGACGCCGCAGTTCACGCTGGCCTCGGAGGGCAACCGGCCGGTGTTCGTGCCCGCGAGCGATATCACGCCCGCGACCGGCGCGCCGAGCTTCATCGCTTCGCGCGTGGACACGGCGTTCAGCCAGGTGCTGCTCGCGCAGTCGGACCTGCAGACCCGCTCGGAGCAGATCACGGCGACGCTGGGCGGCGTGGCCGGACCGGGCATCGTGTTCTCCGCCTCGTACACCTGGCAGCACGCGCGGACCCAGGAAACGGGCGTGCGCGCCTCGACCGCGGGCAATCCCAACCTCGCCGAGTGGGCACCGAGCGACTACGGGCGGGAGCACAACTTCGTGCTCACGGTGACGTATCCGTTCTCCACCGCGCTCGAGATCACGTCGGTGGGCCGGCTCACGTCCGGCGTGCCGTTCACGCCGATGGTCGGCGGCGACATCAACGGGGACGGGCTGAGGGACGACCGCGCGTTCATCTTCGCGCCGGGCGCCGCGACGCCGGTGGCCCAGGCCATGAGCCGCCTCCTCGCCGGGGCGTCGGCGTCGGTGCGCGACTGCCTCGAGCGGCAGGTCGGCGCCGTCGCCGGGTCGAACTCGTGCACCGGGCCCTGGCAGGGCTCCCTGGACTTCCAGCTCAACTGGCGGCCCGCCTTCTGGGGCCTCAATCACCGGCTCCAGGTGTCGGTGCTGACGTACAACTTCCTCTACGGGCTCGACGAGCTGCTGCACGGCGTCAACGGCGCACAGGGCTGGGGCCTTCAGACCCGGCCCGACCCGACGCTGCTCTACGTCACGGGCTTCGATCCCGCCTTGCAGTCGTACCTCTACCAGGTCAACGGACGCTTCGGCGCCACCTCCGGGGCGGCGACGGCCTACCGGCCGCCGTTCCAGATCGGACTGCAGGTGCGCCTGGCGATCGGCCCCGACCGCGTGCGGCAGGCGCTCGACGCCATGCGGGCGGGCGGCGGCGGGGGCGGGATGGGCGGCGGATTCGGCGGCGGCGGGTTCGGCGGGGGCGGGTTCGGCGGGCAAGGCGGCTTCCGCCCGCAACTCTCCGCCGACGCCATGGCGGCGCGCATCGACTCCGCGCTGCCCAACCCCGCGGGCATCGCGCTGGCGATGCGCGATTCCCTCAAGCTCGACTCGGGGCAGGTCGTCCTGCTCGTGCCGCTCCGGGACTCGCTCGCCGCCCGCAACGGCCTGCGCGTGGACTCGCTGCGCGCCGTGTTCAAGCGGGTCGGCACGACGCCGGACCGGTCCCAGCTCATCGTGCTGCTGCCCAAGCTGCGCCCCCTGTTCCAGGCCGCGCGGGACGACGTCGCGAAGACGATCGTGGACGTGCGCTCGATCCTCAACGAGGGGCAGTGGAGCCGGATGCCCGCCTCGGTCAAGAACTTCCAGGCAACGCCGGCGCGCCGCTTCCAAGGCGGGCCCGGGCCGCGACCATAGCTCGTCGTCCGTCGTTGCGCGGCCGGCGCGCCCCCCACACCCTCACACCCTTCACCTGACCGACCTCTCCCCGGATGCCGGGGCGACGCACTACCTTCGTGGACCCAGCGGAGGTCCACGTGCCCGTTCGCCCGGCCGACTTTCAGCCCCCTCTCGACCACACCCGGTTCCTCACCGTGCCTCAGGCCGCGGAGGACGAGCGCATCGACGTCGGCGTCCTGTTCGTCGGCGCGGGGCCGGCCGGCCTCGCGGGCGCGATCCGGATGGCGCAACTGCTCGAGTCGGCCCCGGCGGTCAGGGAGCGCCTGGGCGACGTGCCCGTCGCGGTCATCGAGAAGGGGAAGTACCCGGGCGCGCATCTCGTGTCCGGAGCGGTCGTCAATCCCGTCGCCTTTCACACGCTCTTCCCCGACCTCGCCGCCGACGCCCTGCCCTTCCGCGGCCCCGTGCCGCGGGAAGCGCTCTACCTGCTGACCGAGCGGGGCGCCGTGCGCTCGCCCCTGATGCCGCCCACGATGCGCAACCACGGCAACTACGTCGCCTCCCTGAGCGAGGTCGCACGGTGGCTCGGCGAGCGCGCCGAAGGGCTCGGCGTGACGCTGCTCGCGGAGACCGCCGCCACGCGCGCGCTCGTGCTCGACGGCGCCGTCCGGGGCGTCGTCACGGGCGACAAGGGTCGGGGCCGGGACGGCACGCCGGAGGCCAACTTCGAGCCCGGCGTGGAGGTGCGCGCCGCGGCGACCGTCCTGGCGGAAGGCTCCGCCGGACACCTGTCGGCCGCGCTGGTGCAGCACTTCGGCCTCGCGGGCCGCAATCCGCAGGTCTATGCGCTGGGGGTGAAGGAGGTCTGGGACGTGGCGCGGCCGCTGGACCAGGTCATCCACACCATGGGCTGGCCGCTGCGCTGGAGCCGGTCGGCGGCGGAATTCGGCGGGAGCTTCGTCTATCCGCTCGGCGACCGCCAGGTCGCGCTCGGTCTCGTCGTCGGCCTGGACTATGCGGACGCGTCCCTGTCCGTGCACGACCTCCTGCAGCAGCTCAAGCTGCACCCCCTCCTCCGCCGCATCCTCGCGGGTGGCAGCCGCGCCGAGCACGGCTGGGGTGCGAAGACGATACCGGAAGGCGGCTTCTACTCGCTCCCCTCACGGCTCCACGTGCCGGGGGCGCTCCTGGCGGGCGACGCGGCGGGCTTCGTGAACGTGCCGGCGCTCAAGGGCATCCACTACGCCATGACGTCGGGGATTCTCGCGGCGGAGGCGATCTTCGCGTGCCTCGCGGCCGGGCGGGATCCGGCGGCGACGGACGCGCTCGCCGGCTACGACGCGGCAGTGCGGCACAGCTTCATCTGGCGCGACCTGTACGACGTCCGCAACATGCGGCAGGCGTTCGGCGCCGGACTCGCGCCGGGCGCCGCGCTGGCGGGGGTGATGACGCTCACGCGCGGCCGCTTCCCGGGCGGCCGTTTCGCGGTCGAGGCGGACGCGGCGCGACCCGTGGCGCCGCGGCCGCGCGACTACCCCAAGCCCGACGGCAAGCTCACCTTCGACAAGCTCTCGAGCGTGTACGCCAGCGGCAACCGCACGCGCGACTCCCAGCCGAGCCACCTGATCCTGCGCACCGACGTGCCGGACGACGTGGCCACCGCGTGGATCAACATGTGCCCCGCGGGCGTCTACGAGTGGGCCACCGACGAGGCGGGCCGGCGGCACCTGCGCGTGAATCCACCCAACTGCGTGCAGTGCGGCGCGATCAGCGCCAAGGGAGGCCGGTTGACGCCGCCCGAAGGCGGCAGCGGGCCGGAGTACACCGTGACGTAACAAGACGACGGGGAGGTGATGAAGTGATGAAGGTGATGTAGGTGAGGAGGTGAGAGGCCACGGGGCGGTGCGACTCACCTCCTCACTTCATCACGGCATCACTTCATCACCTCATCACCTCCCCGTGGGGGCCTTTGAGGCGATCAGGGCCGCCAGTTTCTCCAGGAAGAGCCGGTCTTCCGAACCGAACGCCGCCGGCACGTCGGAATCGATGTCGATCTCGCCGAGCACGTCGCGGCCGCGCATGACGGGCACCACGATCTCACTCCTGGTTTCCAGGCTGCAGGCGAGGTAGGCAGGATCGGCGTTCACGTCCTCCACCACCACCGTGCGCCCCTCCCTGGCGGCCCGCCCACAGATGCCCTGCCCCACCGGGATGCGGGTGTGCTCGGTGGGCCGTCCGCTGAAGGCGCGCAGAGCGAGCGTGTCCCCGCCCTCGAGCCAGTACAGGTACACGCCGGTGTACGGGGGGAATCCCTGCTGCAGCGCCGTCGCCACGCGGCCCAGCACCGCGTCGAAGGGCTCCGCGGTCCCGACCCTCGCCGCCATGGCCAGCACGGCGTCCTCGCGGGCCCGGCGTTCGACAGGTGTGTCGGTGCTCATGGATGGAAGATAAGCTGATCCACCCCGACACCCTTACACCCTACACCCTACACCCGGATGGGAGCGAGTGGGCGTGGGGTGCAGGGTGTGGAGGGTGGGGACACCAGGTCCTTAGGCTGCGGCCTGCGCCGGCGCGGCCACCTGCTTGACCGCCTCCACCTCGATCCCGATCTCCACCTTCTCGCCCACGACCACGCCGCCCGTTTCGAGCAACTGGTTGTATGTGAGTCCGAAGTCCTTCCGGTCGAGCGTCGTCCGGGCGCTGAAGCCCGCCCGCACTCCGCCCCACGGATCCTTGGCGCTCCCGGCGAATTCGACGTCCAGCGCCACCGGGCGCGTGATACCGTGCATCGTGAGGTCGCCGAGGAGCCGGTAGGCCCCGTCCCCTGTCTTCTCGACGCCGGTGCTCCGGAAGGTCAGCTCCGGGAAGCGCTCGGCGTCGAAGAAGTCGGCCGAGCGCAGGTGGGCGTCGCGCTGCTCCACGCCCGTGTCCACGCTGCCGGCCTCGATCGTCACGTCCACGGCGGCGCGGCTCGGGTCGTTCTCGTCCATCGCGAGGGTTCCGCCCCAGCGCGTGAACCGTCCCCGGACCTTCGAGACCACCATGTGCCGCACCGTGAAGTTGATGCTGGAGTGCACCAGGTCGAACGTCCACGCCTGCTGTGTCTTCGCTTGCATGTGAGTCTTCCTCCCCATTGTTGGTCGTCGTCTCTTATACGTGCTCACAAAAGTCGTTATAACATCTATTGCCGCCGAAACAAGGGCCCTCAGCTCTCCGTGGCCCGCGCTTCGTCCAGCAGCTCGGCCAGGGAGCGTAGCTGCCGCTCGCTCATGTGGCCGAGCAGCCGGCGGGTGGCCGCCTGGAGTGGCTCCTCCAGCTCGGCGAGGAGCGCGATCCCCTCCTGGCTGATCCGGGTGGTCACCACGCGCCGGTCCGCGCCGTCGCGGGCGCGCGTGACCAGGTGGCGCGCCTCCAGGCGGTCGAGAAGGCGCGTCACATCTGGGTCCTTGGTGACCATCCGCTCGACGATCTCGCCACACGCGAGCCCGGGGGCCCCTGCGCCCCGCAGGATACGGAGCACGTTGTACTGCGTGGGCGAGATCCCGCCCTCCTTGAGCGCCGCGGCCGTGCCGCGCTGGAAGGCATCCGCCGTGCGCGCCAGGCCCACCAGCACCTCTTCCTCGAGGCTCGCGAAGGGCCGAGTCTGCTTCAGTTCGCGCTGCAGCCGTGTGACCATGGCCCGAAGATATATGTTATAACGACAATTGTCAATACGGGAACCGCCATGGCGAGCCAGACCCTCTTCGGCCTTCCTCCCCCCGGGTGGCGTCGCGGAGGGCACTGGGTGTCCTTGACATTGCTATATAGCTCTATTAATATGTCGCTCCATGGCAACCACGCTGCGTGAGGCCCCGCTCGACCCCAGGGTCCTGGCGGAGGCGGCAGAGATGATCCGGGTCCTGGGGCACCCGGTACGGCTGCGGATCGTCGAGCTGCTCGAGCACGAGGAGCGGACGGTGACGCAGATCCAGGAGGTGCTCGTCGCGCCGCAGGCCCTGGTGTCGCAGCAGCTGGCGCGGATGCGGGCCGCGGGGATCGTGCGCGGCCGGCGGGATGGCTCGAACGTGTGGTATCGGATCGCCGATCCGCGGGTGGTGCGGATGCTGGACTGCCTGCGCCACTGCGACATCCCGGCCGCGACCGGCCGGCGGAGATAGGAGCGGACGATGCCCGCCGCGATGGAGTTGACGTACGGCGTCCAGGTGGAGCTGCCGGTCGGCTACGAGGTGGCGCTCGCACTCGCGCGCGACGCCTTGGCCAGCCGCGGCTTCGGCGTGCAGACCGAGATCGACGTGCGCGCGACGCTGAAGAACAAGCTCGACGCCGACTTCCGCCCGTACGTGATCCTCGGCGCGTGCAACCCGCCGCTGGCGCACCGGGCGCTCACGGCCGAGCTGCCGATCGGGCTGCTCCTGCCGTGCAACGTGATCGTCTATGCCGGGGACGTCCCCGGCACCAGCGTCGTGGCCGTGCTGGACCCCGTGGTGCTGCTGGGGCTCACGGGCCGCGACGACATGGAACCCCTGGCGGCCGAAGTGCGTTCCCTGCTCCTGCAGGTGCTGGAGCGTGTGCGGGAGCGCGCGGCGGCGCCACAACCATCCTGAAGGGGAGTCGAACCGTGAAGAACGTGACCATCGTTTCCGACGCTACCTTCGAGACCGACGTGCTCAAGGCCGACGGTCCCGTGCTGGTGGATTTCTGGGCGCCGTGGTGCGGGCCGTGCCGCGCGGTGGCGCCGATCGTCGAGAAGATCGCGGAGCTGTACGACGGCAAGGTGCGGGTGGCCAAGCTCAACGTGGACGAGAATCAGGCGACCGCGCAGACGTACGGGATCCGCAGCATCCCCACCGTGGCGCTGTTCATGGGCGGCGAGGTCGTGGACGGGGTGCTGGGCTCGGCCCCGCTCGCCTTCTTCCAGGAGATGCTCGACAAGCATGTCGCCGGCGCCAAGGCGGCCAGCGCGTGAAGCCGATCACCGTCACCTGGGACGGCGGAGTCCGGTTCACGGCCGACATCCGGGGACACAAGATCACAGTGGACCAGCCCCCGCAGGGGGGCGGGACGGACGGCGGGCCGATGCCGCTGGAGCTGGTGCCGGCCGCGCTCGGCACCTGCGTCGCGCTGTTCGTGCAGCAGTTCCTGGTCACGCGCGGGCTCGACGCCTCCGGCCTGGAGGTTCAGGTGAGCACCGTCGCTGCCGCCAATCCGCACCGCATCGGGCGCTTCGAGGTGAGCGTGGCGATCCCGAAGGGGATTCCCGAGCAATACCGCGACGCCGTGGTCCGCGTGGCCGAGAGCTGCACGGTCCACCACACCCTGCTCCATCGGCCCGAGATCGCCGTCGAGGTGCTCGCCGGCGCCGTGACGGGATAGCCCAAATCGTGATTCCGGGTCGGCCGCTTCCGGGCGGCCGGCCCGCCCCTCAACTGCTTCATTCCCAACAAGTTGTGTCGGTTCTGCGCATCGGCTCCCAGAGGGAACGCAACTTGCGTAACCTCGGAGGTGACGTCGCACCTTCACTTTACCGGGTCCGCGTCGCGCCGTTCGAGAGGCGCGAGCGACCATGGAGCAACGATGGGCAAGCTGCAGCTGACGATCGACGGAAACGAAGCGGCCGCGCGGGTCGCCTACCAGCTCAACGAGGTGATCGCGATCTATCCCATCACGCCCTCCTCTCCGATGGGCGAGTGGTCGGATCAGTGGTCCGCCGAGAAGCGCACCAATCTCTGGGGCACGGTACCGACCGTCATCGAGATGCAGAGCGAGGGCGGCGCCGCCGGGGCGCTGCACGGCTCCCTGCAGGCCGGCGCGCTCACGACGACGTTCACGTCGTCGCAGGGCCTGCTGCTGATGATCCCCAACATGTACAAGATCGCCGGCGAGCTGACCGCCACGGTCTTCCACGTGGCGGCGCGGTCGCTGGCGGCCCAGGCGCTGTCCATCTTCGGGGACCACAGCGACGTCATGGCCACGCGGCAGACGGGGTACGCCCTGCTGGCGTCGAACTCGGTGCAGGAGGTGACCGACCTCGCCGCCATCGCGACGGCGGCCTCGCTCGAGGCGCGGGTGCCGTTCCTGCACTTCTTCGACGGGTTCCGCACGTCGCACGAGGTCGCGAAGATCGAGGCCCTGAGCCCCGAGCAGCTGCGGGCCCTGATCGACGACGACACGGTCCGGGCGCACCGGGCCCGGGCGTTGTCGCCGGACCACCCGGTGCTGCGCGGCTCGGCGCAGAACCCCGACGTGTACTTCCAGGCCCGCGAGGCCGTGAACCCCTATTACCTCGCCTGCCCCGGCATCGTGCAGCGGGTGATGGACCGCTTCGCCAAGATCACGGGCCGCGCTTACCGCTTGTTCGAGTACGTGGGCGCCCCGGACGCCGAGCGGGTGATCGTGATGATGGGCTCGGGCGCGGAAGCGGCGCAGGAGGCGGTGGAATATCTCGTCGCCAGGGGCGAGAAGATCGGCCTGCTGAAAGTGCGCCTGTTCCGGCCGTTCGGGGTGGAGACGTTCGTGGCGGCGCTGCCGACGACGGTCGAGGCGATCGCGGTGCTCGACCGCACCAAGGAGCCGGGGAGCGCCGGCGAGCCCCTGTATCAGGACGTGCTCACGGCGCTGGCCGAGACGATGGCCGGCCACGAGCCGCCGCTGAAGGCGATGCCGCGGGTGATCGGCGGCCGGTACGGCCTGTCGTCGAAGGAGTTCACGCCCGCGATGGTCAAGGGAGTGTTCGACGAGCTGGCCGCGACCGAACCCCGGAACCACTTCACGGTGGGCATCGAGGACGACGTCACACGCACCAGCCTGAGCTACGACCCGGCGTTTTCGACCGAAGACCCGAAGACGGTGCGGGCCCTGTTCTACGGGCTCGGCGCCGACGGCACGGTCAGCGCCAACAAGAACTCGATCAAGATCATCGGCGAGGATACCGACAACTACGCCCAGGGCTACTTCGTGTACGACTCCAAGAAGTCGGGCACGATGACCACGTCGCATTTGCGCTTCGGCGCGAAGCCGATCCGGTCCAGCTACCTGGTCAGCCGCGCGAACTTCGTCGCGGTGCACAACTTCACGTTCCTGGAGCGGAACGACCTGCTGGCCCCGGCCGAGCCGGGCGCGCCGGTGCTCATCAACAGCCCGTACGGCCCCGGCGAGGTGTGGGACCACCTGCCGCGCCAGACGCAGCAGCACATCGTCGAGCGGAAGCTCAAGCTGTACGTGATCGACGGGCTCAAGGTGGCGCAGGGCGCCGGCCTCGGCGGCCGGATCAGCACGGTGATGCAGACGTGCTTCTTCGCCATCAGCGGCGTGCTGCCCAAGGACGAGGCGATCGCCGCGATCAAGCACGCCATCGAGAAGACGTTCGGCAAGCGCGGCGAGTCGGTGGTGAGGAAGAACTTCGCCGCCGTGGACGCCGCCCTCAGCCAGCTGCACGAGGTCCAGGTCCCGGCGCGGGTCACCAGCGGCTTCGACATTCAGCCGCCGGTGCCGGCCGAGGCGCCGGAGTTCGTGCACAAGGTGACGGCGGAGATCATCGCCGGTCGCGGCGACCTCCTGCCGGTGAGCGCGCTCCCCGACGACGGCACGTACCCCACCGGCACGACCCAGTGGGAGCGCCGCAACATCGCGGTCGAGATCCCGGTGCTGGACGAGCAGATCTGCATCCAGTGCGGCAAGTGCGTGCTGGTGTGCCCGCACGCGGCGATCCGCGCCAAGGTCGTGGATGCGGCCGCGCTCGCGAGCGCACCGCCGACCTTCAAGTCGGCGCCGGCGCGCTGGAAGGAGTTCAAGGACCGCCGCTACGTGCTGCAGGTGGCGCCCGAGGATTGCACCGGGTGCAGCCTGTGCGTGGATGTCTGCCCGGTGAAGAACAAGAGCGAGGCCAGGCTCAAGGCGCTCAACCTGCGGCCGCAGTTGCCGCTGCGGGACACGGAGCGCGCCAACTGGGCCTTCTTCCTCTCGCTCCCCGAGACCGACCGCGCCGCGCTGCGGCCGGACCAGGTCAAGGACGTACAGCTGTTCCGCCCGCTGTTCGAGTTCTCGGGCGCCTGCTCCGGATGCGGCGAGACCCCGTACCTGAAGCTGATGAGCCAGCTGTTCGGCGACCGCACCGTGGTGGCCAATGCCACCGGGTGCTCGTCCATCTACGGCGGCAACCTCCCCACGACGCCGTGGGCGTCGAACGCCGACGGGCGCGGTCCCGCGTGGTCCAACTCGCTGTTCGAGGACAACGCCGAGTTCGGGCTGGGCATGCGGCTGTCGCTCGACAAGCAGGCGGAGTTCGCGCGTGAGCTGGTGAAGAGGCTCGGCGCCCGGGTGGGCGACGGGCTCGCCGCCGAGCTGCTGGGCGCCGACCAGTCCGACGAGGCCGGCATCGCCGCCCAGCGCGCGCGGGTGACGCGCCTGAAGGCGGCGCTCGCCGCCCTGCCCGACGCGGAGGCGCGGATGCTGGAATCGCTGGCCGACCTCCTGGTCAGGAAGAGCGTGTGGATCGTGGGCGGCGACGGCTGGGCGTACGACATCGGCTACGGCGGCCTCGATCACGTGCTGGCGTCGGGCCGCAACGTGAACGTGCTGGTGCTCGACACGGAGGTGTACTCCAATACCGGCGGCCAGGCGTCCAAGGCCACGCCCCGCGGCGCGGTGGCGAAGTTCGCCGCCGGCGGCAAGCCGAACGCCAAGAAGGACCTCGGCCTGATGGCGATGGCGTACGGCAACGTGTACGTCGCGCGCGTCGCCATGGGTGGCGACGATATCCAGTCGGTCCGGGCGTTCCTGGAGGCGGACGCGTACGACGGCCCCTCCCTCATCATCGCCTACAGCCATTGCATCAACCACGGCTACGACATGGAGCACGGCCTCCAGCAGCAGAAGATCGCCGTGCAGACGGGGTACTGGCCGCTGTTCCGCTACAACCCGGCGCTCGCGGCCGTGGGAAAGAACGCGATGCAGCTCGACTCGAAGGCGCCCTCGCTCCCGCTGGAGCAGTACACCCGGAGCGAGACCCGCTACACGATGCTGCAGCACAGCGATCCGGCGGCGGCGAAGGCCCTCGCCGAGCTGGCGCAGCGCGACGTGGCCGACCGGTGGCGGCTGTACACGCACTTCGCGGCGCTGCCGACGAACGGCCACGGGGACGGCAAGGCCTGATGAACCTGGCGACCACGTATCTCGGCCGGGAGCTGTCCAGCCCGCTCGTGGCCTCCGCGTCGCCGCTGGGGGACGACCTCGGCAACCTGCGGCGCATGGAAGACGCCGGCGCCGCGGCGGTCGTACTGCCTTCGCTGTTCGAGGAGCAGATCGCGCTCGAGAGCCAGCACCTCGACCACGTCCTCTCGGCGGGCGCCGACGTTTCGGCGGAGGCGCTGAGCCATTTTCCCGATCTCCGGACCTACAACCTGGGACCGGAGGGTTACCTCGAGCACATCCGCAAGGCGAAGGCGGCGCTGGGCATCCCGGTCATCGCGAGCCTCAACGGCACGTCGAGCGGCGGCTGGATCGAATACGCCAGGGACATGGAGCAGGCCGGGGCCGACGCGCTGGAGCTGAACGTGTCGTTCGTTCCGACCGACCCGCACCTCACGGGCGCGGCCGTCGAGCAGCAGTACGTGGACCTGGTGCGGGACGTGAAGGCCGCCGTCGGCATCCCGCTGGCCGTCAAGGTGGGATCGCAGTTCACCGCCTTCGCCAACATGGCGCGCCGGCTCGAGGAGGCGGGCGCCGACGCCCTGGTGCTGTTCAACCGCTTCTACCAGGCGTCGCTCGACATCGAGCACCTCGAGGTCGTGCCGTCGCTCACGTTGAGCCGGCCCGACGAGCTGCTGCTCCGGCTGCACTGGACCGCCGTGCTGTACGGGCGGGTGCACGCGGACCTCGCCGTCACCGGCGGCGTGCACGGGGCCGAGGACGTCGTGAAGGCCATGATGGCGGGCGCCAGCGTGGCGATGCTCGCCTCCGCGCTGCTGCAGCACGGGATCCCGCACCTCGGGACGGTGCGCCGCGCCCTGGAGCTGTGGATGGCGGAGCACGAGTACGAGTCGATCCGCCAGATGCGCGGCAGCCTCAGCCAGCGCTCGGCGGCGAATCCCGAGGCGTACGAGCGGGCGAACTACGTGAAGGTGATATCGAGCTACGCGGTGAGATAGGTGAGACGTGAGCGGTGAGGAGTGAGAGGGATAAGGTGAGAGGTGAGGGGTCGAAAGGCGTGAGGGGGACGTTTCCTCTCACGCCTTGACCCTTCTCACCTCTCACTTGACCCTCTCACTCCTCACCTCTCACCTCTCATGCCTGCATCGACTTCAGGAAGCTCATGTCGTGCTGCCTGGCGCGCAGCATCGCCTCGAGGCCCGACTTGTCCGCCGCCTTCATGTACGCCTC
This sequence comes from uncultured Gemmatimonadales bacterium, assembly GCA_963806755.1. Classification (GTDB taxonomy): domain Bacteria; phylum Gemmatimonadota; class Gemmatimonadetes; order Gemmatimonadales; family JACORV01; genus Fen-1245. Next base: position 73,974 of record CAWDZR010000020.1, on the reverse strand, counting down.
GCCCGGCTCCACCAGCTTCTTCTCGACGACCTCCATGAGAGCGTCGTTGAGCGTGATCATCCCCATCTTCTTGTTGGTCTGGATCATCGACGGGATCTGGAACGTCTTGCCCTCGCGGATCAGGTTGGCGATGGCCGGGATGGCGAGCAGGATCTCGCGCACCGCCACGCGCCCGCCGCCGATCTTCTTGCACAGGATCTGCGCCACCACGCCCTTGAGCGACTCGGAGAGCATCACCCGGATCTGGCTCTGCCGATCGGCCGGGAACTGGTCGATGATGCGGTCCACCGTCGAGGCGGCGGTGGTGGTGTGCAGCGTGCCGAACACCAGGTGGCCGGTCTCGGCCGTCTCGATGGCGATGGCCACCGTCTCGAGGTCGCGCATCTCGCCCACGAGCACGATGTCGGGGTCCTCGCGCAGCGCCGCCCGGAGCGCGCGCTTGAAGGACTCGGTGTGCAGCGCGACCTGGCGCTGGGTGATGACGCAGCTCTTGTTGGGGTGCACGAACTCGATCGGGTCCTCGATCGTGATGATGTGGTCCGTGCGCTTGCGGTTGATCAGGTCGATCATGGCCGCGAGCGTGGTGGACTTGCCCGAGCCGGTCGGGCCCGGTCACCAGCACCAGGCCCTTGGTGAGGAAGCAGAGCTTCTGGACCTCCTCGGAGAGCCCCAGCTCCTCGGCGGTCTGCACCTTGGTCGGGATCACGCGGAACACCGCGGCCGGGCCGTTGCCGGTCGCGCAGCACGTTGCAGCGGAAGCGCGCGAGGTCGAGGATCTCGTAGGCGAAATCGGTGTCGTTGGTCTCGCCGAACTCCGTCTTGTTGCGGTCGGGCATGATGGAGAAGAGCAGCGCCTCCATCTCGTCGACGGTGAACGGCGGGTGGCCTTCAGACCGCTTCATCTCGCCGGACTTCCTGGTGATGGGCGGCTCGCCGACCCTGAGGTGCAGGTCGGACGAGCCCGACTCGACCAGCGCGCGCAGCAGACCCTGGATGCGCTCCTCCGCGGCCGCCGAGGCCTCCGATACCGCCGCCGTGGGGGCGCGCCGGGGCGCGGCGGCGGCCGCTGGCGCCGCCGCCGGGCTCCGCGCCTCCATCGGCATCGAGATCGCCGCGCTCGAGCGGCGCGGCCTCGCCGGGCCGATGGTGACCGTGACTTCCTCGCCCATGTGCAGGATCTCGACGTCCACCCGGCTCCCGTCCACCGCGTAGCCGAAGGCCATCCGCGAATCGGCGTCGAGATGATCGCGCATGCCCTCGGGGGCGATCTCCCGCACCAGCGCCATGATCTTCGGCTTGGTGAGGGCGTCCTTGGTGACCGCACGATCCGCCCCCTCCACCTCGAGGATCACCGCCGCGCCGCTGGCGAGGCGCATGCCGGAAGCTCCCTGCTGGAACATGACCTGGATGAACTTGTCGAGTGTGGCCATCCCTCTCCCTTAGCCTCGTGGCGTCGTGGGTGTGGAAGGTGCGGCGCCGGTGGACCCGGGTCCCGGCTTCGGGGCCGGGGCGGCGGCGGGCCTGGGGGCCGGCACGGCTGCACCGGCCTGGGGCGCGGTCGCGGGCCCGGGCCTGGGCGCAGACGCCGGGCCGGGCTTGGGCGCCACCGCCGGACCGGGCTTGGGCGCCACCGCCGGACCGGGCTTGGGCGCCACCGCCGGACCGGGCTTGGGCGCCACGCCGGGCGCCGGCCTGGGAACAGCGCCTGCCGGCGGCTTCGGCGCCACGCCGGGCGTCGAAGCGGGCCTGGGCGCCGGCTTCGGTGCGGCCGCAGGCGCCGGCTTCGCCGGGGCCGCCGCACCCGGCTTCGGCGCCCCCGCCGCAACGCCGGCCACCGGAGGACTCGCACCCGGTCCCGCGCCCGGGGCCGCCGTCTTGCGCGCGGCATCGCGCGCCTCTTCCGCCAGCACGCGCGCCTTGATGTGCTCGGCCTCCGCTTTCTTGGCCTTCTCGGCCTGGTAGGTCTTCTCCTTCTGCTCGTTCTCGTCGGCCACCATCGTGCCCTTGATGGTACGCTCGACCAGCGACCTGAACGCCACCACGCCGTCGCGCAGCATCCGGCTCTTCATCATCGGGCTCCCGCCCCGCGATGCCATCACCGACAGCTGCCCCGCCGTGTCGGCGATGAAGCCCAGATTCCTCATCATCGCCTTCTGCCGCAGGTGGCCCAGCTCGCGGCCCAGTTGGGTCGCGTACGCGTCCGAGCCCTTGGTCTTGGCGGCGGCGTATTGCTCGACGAGGGCCGCGAAGTGGTCCGTCTCCTTGAGCAGCGCCTCGAGGTACTCGATCGTCTCCGTCGCCTTCGCTGACAGCTTGGATCCCGCCATCACCGCCTCCCGCCGCGCGCCAGCACCCGCGTCACCCGCACGCCAGCACCAGCTTCCCGAACACGTCGTTCGATTCCAGGTGCCGGTGCGCCGCCGCGGCCTCCGCCAGCGGGAAGCTCCGCTCGAGCACGGGCCGCACGATACCGCCTTCCAGGAGCGGCATCACCTCGGCCGCGAAGTGCGCCGTCACGTTGATCTTCTCCGCCAGCGTGCGCGCGCGCAGGACCGTGCCCACGATCGTGAGCCGCTTGCTGAGCACGGCGCCCAGGTCGAGCTGCGCGCTCCGGCCCCCCGTGAGCCCGACCACGATCATGCGCCCGCCCCGCGCCAGGGCCTGGATGCTGCCGGCCAGGAGCGGCCCCCCCACCAGATCCAGCACGACGTTGACGCCCGCGCCGTCGGTGTGCTGTCGGACGACCTGGGCGAAGTCTTCGCGCACGCTGTCGATCCCCATTTCCAGCCCGAGCGAGCGCGCCCGCTCCAGCTTCGCGGCCGACCGCGAGGTGCCGAACGCCCGGGCACCGTACGCCCGGACGAGCTGGACCGCGGCGGTCCCGACCCCGCTCCCCACGGCGTGGATCAGCACCGTCTCGCCCGAGCGCATGCCCATCTGCCGGACCAGCGCATCGTGCGCGGTGATGAACGCCTCGGGAACGGCCGCGGCCTGCTCGAACGACCAGGCGGCCGGCACGCGAAGGGCCACGGCCTCGTTGACGGTCACGAATTCGGCGTACCCGCCGGCGGGCACCAGACCCATCACACGGTCGCCCACCTTCCAGCCCTCGGAGCCGACCCCCAGCGCGGCGACCTCACCGGCGTACTCCAGACCCGGTACGTCCGCCGGTGCCCCGGGCGGCGCCGGATACTGCCCCATGCGCTGCAGCACGTCGGCGCGGTTGATGCCCGCGGCGCGCACGCGCACCAGGATCTCGCCGGCGCCGGGCTCGGGCGTCGGGACGTCCCGGAGGGCGAGCACCTCGGGCCCGCCGGCCTTCGTGATGACGACCGCCTTCATCCGGCCACCCTGCCCCTCCGTTCCCCCGACCTCACCGCGCCAGCGCCTCCGCCAGCACCCGCCCATCCAGCTTCTCGAGCGCCGCCACGCCGAGCAGTCGTGCCAGCGTCGGCGCGAGGTCCGCCAGCTGCACGCGCCCGGCGTAGCGTCCGGGCCGCACGCCTGCGCCCGCCAGGACGAGCGGGACGTGCGCGTCCGCGTCCGAAGGCTGGCCGTGCTCCGCGTCGGTGAGGGGCTCCCGCCCCCACACGTCGTCGGGTCGCAACGTCACCATGAGCTCCACGCCCAGGTCCGGTGGGATGGCGTTGCGCCAGCGGCGCGCGACGGCGTCCACCGCGGTGTCCGCCGCGGCCAGGGAGCGCGGGGTATCCACGCGCACGACGCCCGGCGTGCCGCGGACGGCGTCCGCGAGCGCCGCCACGACCGAATCCACGTCCACGCCCCGGGCCGCGAGCCCGGCGCGATCCATCACCAGCATGCCGGCCTCGAAGAACCGGATCCACCGCCCCGCGCCGGCCCGGGCCGCCAGCGCCGTCCGCGCCGCCCGGATCAGCGAATCCACGCTCACCGCCCGCGCTGCGGTGTCCCCGCGCGCACGCGAAACGGCGGGGTACGGCGTCACGCCGTGATCCGCCGTCAAGGCGATGACCGTCCGGCGCGGGTCGCGCCGCCGCGCCAGCGAATCGAGGAACCAGCCGAGCGAGCGGTCGAGGCGGAGGATCTGATCGTGGATCTCCCGTGAGTCGGGGCCGTATGCGTGGCCGATGTAGTCCGTCGCGGACAGGCTGATCGCGAGGAGATCCGGCTGCGGGCCCCGGCCCAGCCGCAGGTGCGCGAGGCCGTCGAGCGCCAGCGCGAGCGTCAAGGAATCCATGAACGGCGTCGCGACCAGCGCGCTCGCGGCGCCCGCTGTATCGTCCGGCAGACGGTGCGGGAACGTATAGTCCCGCCCTCCGTGCTCGACCGGGTCGCTGTCGGGCTCGGCGTAGTCCGCCGCCGGCAGCAGCAGCGTCCACGCCCGGCCCGGCGCGTAGGCGGCGGGCACACCGGCGTCGAACGCCAGGAGCCAGGCGGGAAGCGCATCGGCGTAGTAGCGGCTCGTGGTGAACCGGCCGCCCTGGTACCAGTACACCCACTGCCTGGCGCGCCCGACGGGCAGGATGGCCGCGCGGTCCTTGCGGCTCACCGAGAGCACGCGAGACGACGGATAGCGCGCGCGCATCCAGTCGAACAGCGACGTGCCGCGGAACCGCCGCGGCGACGCACCCGGGCCGGCGACGCCGATCAGCGCCGCGGTCGAATCCTCCACGCCTTCGCCGTTGCGGACGATGCCGGTCGAATGCGGGTTGCGGCCGGAAAGGATGGTCGCGTGCCCCGGCGCCGTCTCCGTCATCGCATGATCCTGGTAGGCGTCGGTGAACACCGCGCCGTGGTCCAGGAGCCACGCCAGCCCGCCGGTCAGCTGCGACCGCCACCGCTCGAGGTAGTCGGCCCGGCACTGGTCCACCGTGACGACGACCACCAGGGTCGGACGGGGACGCGGAACGGCGGCGGGCTCGGCGCGCGTGGCCGACCCGATGACGGCGAGCAGCAGGGCGACGAGCGGCAGCACGATGCGACGGCTCCCCCCAGGCGATCGCATGAATATGCGCGTACCGGGCGCGGAGTGCGACGCTGGAGACGGCGCGGCGGGCGCTACGTCCAGCGGAAGATGCGCAAGGCCACCGCGAAGGAGACGGCGCCCCACGCGGCGCAGATCGCGGCCGGCAGGGCCAACGCCCCCAACGACGCTCCGTCGAGCATGACAGCGCGGAGCGCGTCGTTGAGCGCCGTCAGCGGCAGCGCCTTGATGAGCGGCTGCATCACGGCCGGGAAGTTGGCCGAGGAGAAGAAGACGCCCGAGAGGATCCACATCGGCATCATGATAAGGTTCATGAGGCCGCTCACCATCTCCACCGTCCGGGCCCGGCTGGCGGTGAGGAGCCCCAGTCCCGCGAAGCACATCGCCCCGACGAGCACCAGGACCGCGAAGTCGAGGACCGAGCCGCGCATCGGCACGCCGAACGCCACCATCCCGAACCCGATCAGCAGCACCGTCTCGGGGCCGAGCATGGCCAGGCGCGCCACGATGAACGAGAGGAGGTACTGGCTGCGACGCATCGGCGACGCCATCAGGCGCTTCATCAGCCGCCGCTTGCGGGCGTCCACGACCGCGTACCCCATCCCCCACATCCCCGTCCCCATGAGGTTGAGCCCCAGCAAGCCGGGGATCAGGAAATCGATGTACCGCGACCCCCGCTCCATCTCGGTCCGGTCGGCGATCGCGACGGCATCCCGGCGGCCCAGCGCGCGCTGCAGCGCGTCGTCGGTCACCAGCCGCGCGATCCGGCTGTCGGTGCGGGTCGAGTCGAAGCGGTAAACGACCGGCGAGCCGGGGACGACGGCGAGCGCGATGCGGCCCTTCCGCAGCCGCTCCTCGGCCTCGGCCGGCGGCAGCACCGTCGCCGCGAGCCCGCGCTCCCGGCCCAGCGCGCGGGCGAGGGAATCGGCGCCGCCGCCGGGCACCGCCTCGATCGCGATACGGACCACGTCGGGAGGCCGGTTCCGGAACGCCAGTCCCAGCGCCACCGCCAGCAGCAGCGGGAAACCGAAGACCCAGAACAGCACCTCCGGCTGGCGGAGCTGTTCCCGGAAACGGGCCAGGGTCAGTTGCCAGAGCGGGCGCCAGTACTCGGTCAAAGCGTCAGCCTCCCGGGCGTGAGAGGTGAGGGGCGAGAGGTGAGACGCATAAGTGAGAGGTGAGAAGTCGAAGGGCGTGAGAGGCGGAGCCGCGCCCTCTCACTCTTCCACCTCTCACGTCTCACCCACACGTCTCACCTCTCACTCCTCACCTCTCACTCATCCCGTAAATGCCTCCCCGTCAAGGACAGGAACAGGTCCTCGAGGGTGGCATGGTGCGTGATCAGCTCCGTCAGCTCCACGCCCCGCCGCTGCAGATCCGCCAGCAGGGTCGGCACGGCGCGGTGCACTTCGCTCACGGTCAGCGTGAAGCGGGGCCCGTCGCGGCGGGCAGCCCGCACGCCCGGCAGCGCCGCCAGCGCCGCCTCGGGCGGCGGCTCGGCGCCGTCGGAGAGTGCGAACTCCACCACTTCCTCCGCGCCCAGCGAGGCGATCAGCTCGCGCGGCGTGCCCTGGGCGATCACCCGCCCGTGGTCCATGACCGCCACGCGGTCGCACAGCCGCTCCGCCTCTTCCATGTAGTGGGTGGTCAGCACGACCGTGCCGCCCCCGCGCTTGAACTCGGCGACGACCTCCCACAGCTGCCGCCGCGACTGCGGGTCCAGGCCGGTCGTGGGCTCGTCGAGGAACAGGATCTCGGGATCACCCACCAGGGCACAGGCGATTGCCAGCCGCTGCCGCTGGCCGCCGGAGAGCTTCTCCACCCACGCGTCCCGCTTCTCGCCCAGCTCGACCACGTCCAGCACCTGCTCCACCGTGCGGCCGCGGCGGTAGAAGCTGCGGAACAGGCGGATCACCTCGGTGACGGTGAGCCGGTCGGCGAGCTTGGTCTCCTGGAGCGCCACGCCCAGCCGCTCGCGCAGCGCGTGCTCGTGCCCCTCCCAGCGCAGCCCGAACAGCTCGATCTCGCCCTCGTCCCGCGCGACCAGGCCCTCGAGCATCTCCACCGTCGTGGTCTTGCCGGCGCCGTTCGGGCCGAGCAGGCCGAAGCACTCGCCGGCGCGGATCTCGAGATCCAGGCCCGCGACCGCGACGACGTCCTTGTAGCGCTTGACGAGGGCGGTGCACCGGATGGCGGGGGCGGCGGCGGCTGGCGGCATCGGGGCTTGGATGATGGCGAGAGGAGGCCTGCAAGGAAAGGGGCCGGCAGGCGGTTGGTGGGTTGTAGGTTGTGGGTTGTGGGCTGTGGGAACCGATGCCGCGGTCGCGGCCTTCGCCACCACCTACCACCTACAACCTACTAACAGATTCTAGGCAACTGTTCGCCGGAGAGGAGATCCAGCACCCGCTCCCCGCCCGCGACGGTCTTCAGCGTCACCAGTCCCGGAGAGCGACCCGCGCGCACCGTGCCGATGCGGGCCGCCCGCGCCGTGTCGGCGCGCGCCTTGAGCAGCGCCAGCGCCCGCTCCGCGTCGCCGGGCGCCACGAACGCGACGAACCGTCCCTCGCAGGCGACGTAGAGAGGATCGAGGCCCAGCACCTCGCACGCGCCCGCCACGTCCTCCCCCACGGGGACGGCGCTCTCGTGGATCGCCATCTCGAGGCCGGACTGGCCGGCGATCTCGTTCAGGACCGTGGCCAGGCCGCCACGCGTGGGGTCGCGCAGGCAATGCACCGCCAGCCCGGCGTCGAGCAGCGCCAGCGCGGGGGCGGCCACGCTCGCGCAGTCGCTCTCGATGGGCGAGGTGAACGCGAGGCCGTCGCGTACCGCCAGCACCGCGACGCCGTGCTGGCCGACCGGCCCGCTGACGATGACGGCGTCCCCGTCGCGCACCGCGGTGGGCGTCACGGGGCTCCTGGCCACCACGACCCCGACCCCGGCGCTGGTGATGTACACGCCGTCGCCCTTGCCGCGCTCGACCACCTTGGTGTCGCCCGCGACGACCGCCACGCCTGCGTCGCGGGCCGCGCGCTGGGTGGACGCGACCACCCGCGCCAGGTCGTCGAGGAGCAGCCCTTCCTCGAGGATGAAGCCGAGGCTGAGGTACAGCGGGCGCGCGCCGCCCATGGCCAGATCGTTCACCGTGCCGTTGACCGCGAGCGTTCCGACGTCGCCGCCCGGGAAGAACAGCGGGTGCACCACGAACGCGTCGGTCGTGAACGCCAGCCGGCCGGCGGGCGCCTCGAGCACCGCCGCGTCGTGCAGCGTCGCGAGCGCGTCGTTGCGGAAGGCGGGCAGGAAGATCTGCTCGACGAGCTCGCGCGTGAGCCGGCCCCCGCCGCCGTGCCCCATCAGGACGCGCCCGCCGGCCGGCAGCGGCACGGGGCAGACCAGCTCGCCGCTCATCACGCCACCTGGCCGGCCGCGACCCGGCGGCGGCGGTAGAGCCAGTACGCGGCGCAGGCGCCCTCGGAGGAAACCATCGGGGCGCCGAGCGGGTGCTCCGGCGTGCAGCGCGCGCCGAACGCGGGGCACTCCTGCGGGCGCAGCCGACCCTGGAGCACGAGACCGGCCCGGCACTCGGGGTCCTCCTGCGCCGCGGGCTCCGCGTCGGGGAAGCGCCGCTCCGCGTCGAAAACCGCGTAGCGCGCGTTGAGCCCGAAGCCGCTGCGCGGGATGTCGCCGAGGCCCCGCCAGGTGCGGTCGGTGACCTCGAACACCTCCGCGATGGCCCGGCGCGCGATGGCGTTCCCTTCGGGCCGCACCACCCGCGCGTACTGGATTTCCACTTCGCTGCGCCCCTCCTCCAGCTGACGCAGCGCCATCGCGATGCCATGCAGGAGATCGAGCGGCTCGAACCCGGTGACCACCACGGGCACGTGGTAGCGCTCGACCAGCGGGAAGTACTCCGCCGTGCCCATCACGGTGCACACGTGGCCGGCGGCGAGGAACCCCTGCACGCGGCAGTCGGGATCCGAGAGGATGGCCTCGAGCGCCGGGGGGACGCGCACCTGGGCGACGAGCAGGGAGAAGTTGCGCAGGCCCTTGCGGGCGGCGAGCTGGACGGCCATCGCGTTGGCCGGGGCGGTGGTCTCGAACCCCACGGCGAAGAACACGACCTCGCGCTCCGGCTCGCGCTCGGCGATCGCCACGGCGTCGAGCGGCGAGTACACCACGCGCACGTCGCCGCCCTCGGCCCGGACGTGCAGGAGGTCGTCACGGCTCCCCGGCACCCGCAGCATGTCGCCGAACGACGTGAAGATCACGCCGGGCCGGCGCGCGATGCGGAAGGCGCGGTCGAGCGCCGAGACCGGCGTCACGCACACCGGGCATCCGGGGCCGTGCACCAGCGTCACGCCCGGGGGCAGCATCTCGTCGATGCCGTAGCGCACGATGGAGTGGGTCTGGCCGCCGCACACCTCCATCAGCGTCCACGGCCGCGTCACCACCGCCCGCAACGACTGCGCGAGCCGCTGCACCGCCGCGCCGTCCCGATACTCGTCGAGGTACTTCACGACCCCGCCGCCCCCTCCAGGTCGCCCGCCTCGGTGCTCAAGTCGGAGAGCGCTTCCATCTCCTCCAGGTACCGGAACACCTCGGCCGCGTCCTCCGGGCTGATCCGGCTCAGCGCCAGGCCCACGTGGACGATCACGTAGTCGCCGACCTGCGCCTCGGGGACGAACTCGAGGCACACGTCGCGGCTCGCGCCGCCGAACCGCACGGTGCCGTAGCGGAGCCCGCCCGCGCCCGCGTGCGTCTCGAGGACTTCGCCGGGAATTCCGAGGCACATGGCCTAGCCCTCCCGCGCCAGGAGCCGGCTGGCCGCCACCAGCGCCTGCCCGACGGCGAGGCCGCCGTCGTTGGGCGGCACCTGGCGGTGCGTCACCACCGCGAAGCGCCGCGCGGACAGCTGGGCGGACGCGAGCGACAGCAGCGCCGCGTTCTGGAAGCAGCCACCCGTCAGCACCACCCGCTCCAGGCCGGCCCACTCCGCCGTGGCCGCGATCATCGCCGCCATCGTCCGGTGGAACCGGCCCGCGACGAGCGACGCCGCCGCGCCGGCGCGCAGGTCGGCGAGCATCGCCGCCAGGGCCGGGCGCCAGTCCACCTCCACCGGCGCGGCGCCGTCCCCGCCCAGCGGCTCGGCCAGCGTGAACGGGTAGCCGGCCGTCGCCACCGGCGCCGCGATCTGCTCGAGCTGCATCGCCGCCTGCGCCTCGTAGCTGGACTCCTGGCGGAGACCGAGCAGCGACGCCACCGCGTCGAACAGCCGCCCGGCGCTCGAGGTGCGGACCGAGCACGATCCGGCGCGGAACAGCGACTCGAGCACCTGGCGCCGCGGCGCCGCGTGGACCACCGGCGCGAGGTCGAGATTCCACAGCCCGTCGCCGACCAGCTCGTGCAGGACGCCGAGGGCGGACCGCCACGGCTGCCGCGCCGCGATCTCGCCGCCCGGCAGCCAGAACGGCCGCAGCCGCGCGACGCGCCGGAAGTCCACGGCCGACGCGCGCAGGAATTCGCCGCCCCACACGGTCCCGTCGGTCCCGAGACCCGTGCCGTCCCACGCCACACCCAGCACCTCGCCTTCGAGGTCGTGCTCCGCCATCGCGGACGCGACGTGGGCGTGGTGGTGCTGGACCCGGATCACGGGCAGCCCGGACGCTTCGGCGATGCGGGTCGTGGCATAATCGGGGTGCAGGTCGCAGGCGACGGCCACCGGGTGCAGGGCGTACAGCCGCTCGTAGTCGAGGACCGTGCGCTCCAGGGTCTCGAGCGACAGCGGGTGGTCGAGATCGCCGATGTGCTGGCTGGCGAGGATCTGGCCGCCGTGGCTCCACGCCACGCTGTTCTTGAGGTGCCCGCCGAGGGCCCGCACCGTGGGGAGGACCGCGCGGACGGCGAAGGGCAGCGGCGCGAAGCCGCGCGCCCGCCGGGTGAGGACGAAGCGCCCGTCCACGACCCGCGCCACCGAGTCGTCCACCGGCCGGGCGATGGGACGGTCGTGGTGCAGGAACGCGTCGGCGATCGCGCCGAGGCGGCGTCGCGCCTCGTCCGGCTCGACCGCCATCGGCTCCTCCGAGAAGTTCCCGCTCGTGCACACCACCGGAAAGCCGAGCCGCTGGAGCAGCAGATGGTGGAGCGGAGAGTAGGGCAGCATCGCCCCGACCGACTTCAGCCCCGGCGCCGTCTCCGACGACAGCGCGCTGCGGTCCACCAGCGAGAGCAGCAGGATCGGCGCCGACGGCGAGGCCAGCAACGCGGCCTCGGCGTCTCCGACCCGCGCGACGCGGCGCAGGGCGTCGAGGTTCGGGAACATGACCGCGAACGGCTTGGCTTCGCGGCCCTTCCGCGCCCGCAGCCGCGCCACCGCCGCGTCGTCGCGCGCGTCCACGAGCAGCTGGTAGCCGCCCACGCCCTTCAGGGCGAGGATCCGCCCCGAGGTCAGGACCGCCGCGGCCGCCTCCAGGGGGAACGTGGCCCAGGGCGCCGTCCGGTCCGGCTGGACCACGCCGGCGCTCTCGAAGGAGAGCTGCGGGCCGCAGTGCGGGCACGCCACCGGCTGAGCATGAAAGCGACGGTCGCCGGGATCGTCGTACTCGCGGGCGCACGCCGGGCAGAGCTGGAACGCCCGCATCACCGTGAGGGGGCGGTCGTAAGGCAGCCCCTCGATGATCGAGAGCCGCGGGCCGCACGCCGTGCAGTTGAGGAACGGGTAGTGATAGCGCCGGTCGTCGGGATCCTGCAGCTCGCGCAGGCAGTCGGGGCAGGTCGCGAGATCCGGGAGCATGGCGACCTCCAGCTCGCCCGCCGTCTCGCTCGTCTCGATCGCGAAGCGCGACGCCCCTTCCGGCGCGACCCACTCGACCCCGACCTCGCGCAGCACCGCCGCGGGCGGAGGCTCCTCCGCCAGCCGGCGACAGAACTCCGCCACCCGCGCCGCCGGCCCCTCGGCGAAGATCAGCACGCCGTACGCCGTGTTGCGCACCGAGCCCCCGAGCCCGAGCGAGCCGGCCAGCCGGTACACGAACGGGCGGAAGCCGGTACCCTGCACCGCCCCGCGCACCGCGACGCGGGCGCACACACGTCCCGGGGCCGGCGCCGCCGACTGCCCTCCGGGCGCCAGCACCGCGGTCACGTCGCCTGCCCCGCCGGCGCCGCGTCGCGCGCCGCACGCTTGGTCGCGATGCGCCACTCCAGCCACGCCACCACGTCCTCGATCCCTTCCCCGGTGCGGCACGACGTCGTCAGGATCGCCACGCCCGGGTGCACGTCCCGGACGGCCGCCACGGCGGCCGGCAGGCTGAAATCGGTGCGGTCGAGCAGGTCCACCTTGTTCACGACCACGAGGTCGGCGCGCCGGAACATCAGGGGGTACTTCTTCGGCTTGTCGTCCCCCTCCGTTACCGACAACAGCATCACGGCGTCGTCCTCGCCGAGATCGAATTCGGCCGGGCACACCAGGTTGCCCACGTTCTCGATCACGACCACTTCGCACCCGTCGTCGGCGAGATGGTGCAGCTCGTGGTGGACCATCCGCGCGTCGAGGTGGCATGCCGCGCCCGTGTTGATCTGGTGCACGGGGCCGCCGAATCCCTCGAGGCGGTCCTTGTCGCAGCTCCCGACGATGTCGCCCTCGATGACTCCGACCTTGTGGCGCTCCGCCAGCATCGGCAGCACCCGCTCCAGCAGCGACGTCTTCCCCGAGCCGGGCGCGCTCATCAGGTTGACGGCGTACAGCCCCAGCTCCGCGAGGAACCCGCGGTTCTCGCGGGCCACCGCGTCGTTGGGCTCCAGCAGCCCCGCCTTGACGTCAATCTCGTGCACCGGCCACCGCTCCTTCCTCCAGCTCCAGCGTCCGCACCTCCAGCTCGCGGCCGCTCGCCACCCGCGTGCGCTCCGAGCCGCACGCCGCGCAGCGGAACACCAGGTCCTCCACCGCGGTCGTCTGCCCGCAGGCCTCGCACCGCACGGTCAGCGGCACCGGGTCGAACACCAGGCGGGCCCCCGCCAGCGCCGTGGGCGCCGACAGGCACTCGAACGCGAACTCGAGCGCGTCGGTCGAAACGCCGGCCAGCTCCCCCACGCGCACGTGGATGGCCGCCACTCGCGGTGGGCCGGAGCCGGAGGGCATGCCGTCCCCGCGGGGCACGGTGTCCGCGGGCTCGTCTGCGAGCCGCCTCAGGACCGCTTCGATCAGGTTGAGCGCGATACCTGCTTCGTGCATGGCGGCACCCCGACAACTTTCCACTGCATTAGCTGTGCCTCCACGCGTCGGATCAGCTCCGGCAGGGCGGCTTCCACGGGGGGGGTAAGATGCTCGCCGAAATTGCGGGTCTCCATCGCCTCGACGGCGAAGAAGACGGTTTCCCTGGGGAGGGGGATGTCCAGGACCCGGCCCAGCGACAGGGCCGTGCCCAGGCTCAGGTCGTGGTAGGAGACGGCCCGGGTGGTGGGGATCGCCTCGTCGGTCGTGAGGCGGTAGACGGTTCCCGGCGGGCCCTTGCGCCACTCGATGGCGTCGATGACGATGGCCAGGTCGTAGCCCGCGAGGAGGTCGATGAAGCGCATCCCGCCCCACGAGCTTTGCAGCACGTCCACGCCGGTGCCGGCGAGCGCCTGGGTCAGCCGCTCCGCCGCCCGCACGCCGACGGCGTCATCCGTGAGGAGCGGGTTGCCGAGCCCGACGACCACCACGCGTTCGGCCGTCTCGCCTGCCGCCACGTTCAATCCCCCGCTCGTCCGACACCCTCTACACCCTCACACCCGCTTGCACCCTCACCCACCTAGTCCCGCGTGACAACCCGCACCACCTCGCCCTCGGGGTCGCGGATCGTCACTTCCAGCGGCATCTCGCCCAGGAGGCTGTGGGTCGCGCACCCGAGGCACGGGTCGTAGGCCCGGAAGGCCATCTCGACCATGTTGAGCAGGCCGTCGTTGACTTCCTTGCCCGAGATCAGCCCCTTGGCCGCCTTCTCCACGCCCATCGCCATGCGCGCCGCGTTGCCCTGGGTGGCGACGATCAGGTTCGCCATCGTGATGACGCCGCGCTCGTCGGTCTTGTAGTGGTGGATCAGGGTCCCGCGCGGGGCCTCCACCACGCCGATACCTTCCGAGGGCGTGACGGTGGGCAGCGTCCGGATCTCGGGGTCCACCAGCACCGGGTCGGCGGCGATCTCCTGCAGCCGCTCGGTCGCGTAGAGCAGCTCGATGACGCGCGCCCAGTGGTTGCCGAGCGTGTGGTGCACCGGCTTGGCGCCGAGGGTCTCGTACATCTTCTCGTAGGCGGCCTGGGCGAGCGGCGTCGCCATGCCCTTCGCGACGTTGAGCCGCGCCAGCGGCGCCACGGCGTAGATCCCGCTCTCGGCGCCTTCCGTGAAGCCCTTCCAGCCCACCTGCTTGAGGAAGCAGAACTTCATGTAGCTCCACGGCTCCACGTGCTCGGCGATGAAGTCGAGGTACTGCCGGCCCGCGAACCGGGCGACTTCCCTGCCCTCGGGCGAGACAACCTTGAGCTTGCCGTCGTAGAAGTTCGGCCGGTCCTGGTCGTCCACCATGCCCATGTAGTGGGTGCGATGGGTGAAGGCGTCGGAGGTGATCATCTTCACGTATTCAGGGTTCTTGAGGACGACGTCCTCGAACACCTTGAGCGTGAACTGCGCGAAGCCGACCGCGTCGGCGGCCAGCACCTGGAACTGCTTCTGCTCCTCCTTCGTGATCGGCTTGGCGACCCCGCCGGGCAGGCCCAGCACCGGGTGGATGACCTTGCCGCCCGCGATGGCGATCAGCTCCCGGAGCCGCCGCCGCATCGCGATGACCGTCTTGCCCGTCTCGGTGCCCACCTTCGCGATCACGCCCAGGATGTTGCGCTCGGCCGCGGGCGCCGTGGGCCCGACCACGAAGTCCGGCCCGCCGAGGAAGTAAAAGTGCAGCGCGTGGTCCTCGGCCATGAAGGTGTTGTACACCAGCTCCCGGATCGCCTTCGCCGCGGGCGGCGGCTCGACCTTGTAGAGATCGTCCAGCGCCTTGGTCGCGGCCATGTGGTGCGCTGTCGGGCAGACGCCGCAGATGCGCGAGGTGATCTGCGGCATGTCCTCCGCGAGGCGCCCCTGTGCGAACCGCTCGAACCCGCGCAGCTCCGGCACCTGCATGAAGGCGCGGCTCACATCGCCCTTGGCGTCGAGGAAGATCTCGATCCTCCCGTGCCCCTCGAGGCGGGTGATCGGGTCGATGCTGATCTTGCGCGCGCCGCCCGGGGCGGTCCTGGCGGCCGGCGGACCGGCCGGCGTTATGGCCTGCGTCATGGTTGTCCCACCTTCGCTTTGTGAGCTGCTCCGGCAGCCGCTGGTTGGCGCGCGACACAGTCGAGCACGGGCTGGGCCGACACCAGCTCGGTGCCGATGCCCAGCTTCTTCTTGGCGATCCCCATCGCCAGGCCCATCAGCTGCGTGAAGTACAGCACCGGGATCTCGTAGTCGGTCCCGAACTCCCGGTTCACGTCCTTCTGGTAGCACTCCAGGTTCAGCTGGCAGAGCGGGCAGGCCGTGGCGATCACGTCCGCCTTCGCTTGCGCCGCGCCACGAAGCAGGTCGCGCACCATCGCCAAGGCGGCCCGCCGGTTGCCGATCATTAGCGAGGCACCGCAGCAGCGCAGGCGGTAGGGGAACGGCACGGCTTCGGCGCCGATCGTGCGCAGCAGGTCCTCGAAGTACGTGGGGCCGGCCGGGTCGAACCCATCCCCGCGGTCGGGCCGCACCAGCTGGCAACCGTAGTACGCGGCGACTTTCAGTCCCTTGAGCGGGTGCGTCACCTGCTTCTTGATCGCCTCGAGACCGACGTCGCGCACGAACACGTGGATCAGGTGGTGCACACGCCCCGTGCCCGCGAAATGAAGCTCGTCCGCCTCCAGCGCGAAGTTGACGTGCTCGGCGAGGTCCGCATCGGTCTTCAGGTGCTCGTTGGCGTGGTACAGATTCTTGAAGCAGGCGTTGCACGGCGCCACGACGTCGAGTCCCGTGCGCTCCGCGATGGCGAGGTTCCGGGCGCACAGGGTGTTGGCGAGCAGCTCGTCCACGTTGGAATACGGCGTGGCACCGCAGCAGTTCCAGTCCTCGATCTCCTGGAATTCGACGCCGAGCCTCGCTCCCGTCTCGACCGCCGACAGGTGGTAGCTCGCGGACACCGTCTCCGCCGAGCACCCGGGGTAATAGGCGTACCGTTTCATTCGATGCCTTCCAGTGGGACGATCCGGCTCAGCATGCGCCGGAAATTGTCCAGCCGCTTGATGCGCGAGGGCACGAGGGGGATCCGTCCCTTGGCCAGCATCTTCATGCCGAACTGCATTTCGCGCAGCATGCCCTGCACGCCGCCCTCGAAGATGAAGGCGGGCGCGTAGCCGGGCTCATAGGACTTGCCGGTCCTCATGATCGTGCGGACGAACCGGCGCGAGAACTCTGGCCCCACCATGTCGCTCCGGTAGCGGTTCTTCCAGATGGAGTAGCGCTTGAGCACGTACATCAGCTCGGAGGGCTGGATGCCCTTGGGGCACCGCGCCGAGCAGGCGTAGCAGGAGGCGCAGGTCCAGTACGTGTTGCTGTTCAGGACCTCCTCCTTGAGCCCCGCGTTGATCATGCCGATGAGCCGTCGCGGCGTGGTGTCCATGAAGTCCACCGCCGGGCAGGCCGCCGAGCACGTCGCGCACTGGATGCAGCAGTTCAGCCCGCGCGTGCCGGTTGCGTACATCTCGTTCGAGATCTCGTCCGCGAAGGACGGGGTGCGGTACATGAGTGCTCTCCTCAGGACACCGGCTGGCCGCGGCTCTCGGCGGCCTTGAGCAGGGCCGCGACGCGCTCGAGCAGCACGTCTGGCTCCACCGGCTTCTCGATCAGCTCGTTGAGCGGCACGAAGTTCGGGTGCACCGCCTGGCCGGGGAACATGAAGGCAATCTGCTCCCGGATTCCCGTGATGATCAGGATAGGCAGGTCCTTCAGGGCCGCGTCCTTGCGGATCTTGCGCGCCATCATGACCCCCTCGGCCCCGCGCCCCATCATGATGTCGAGGAGCAGCAGGTCGTGGCGGCGGGCGTGCAGTGCGTCGAACCCCGTCTTCGGGTTGTAGGCCACCTCGGTCTCGTAGCCCGCGCCGTCCAGAATGGCCCGGATCCCCGCGACGAAGTCGGGGTCATCGTCGATGATCATCAGCTTCTTGCGCTCGCTCATCTGCGGCCTTCCTTCTCTGGTGCTGCCGGGGGTGCGGCGTCGCGGCGCTCGGCGCCGGGACCGCCCTCCCCGAGGACAGGCAGGGTGATCACGAATGTGCTCCCCGTGCCGGGGGTGCTCCCCACGGTGATGCCGCCCCCGTGCGCCTCCACAATGCGGCGGCTCACGGCGAGACCCAGACCGGATCCGCGCTCGCCGGCCGCGCCGGGCTGCGTGTAGAACGCGTCGAAGATGTGGGGCAGGTCCTCGGCCGCGATCCCGACGCCGGCGTCGGCGACGGCGATCGTCACGTCGTCGTTTTCCACCGCCACCGTGACCGATACCCGCCCGCCGTCACGGGAGAACTTGATCGCGTTGCCGAGGACGTTGACCAACACCTCCGTCAGCGTGCCCTGGTCGCCCCAGACCGCCGGGGCCGGCTCGGCCATCGCCACGTCGATAGTGACGTCCTTGCGTGCGGCCTGCACGGCGACGCTCTCGACGGCCTTCTCCACGGGGACGCGCACGGGCACCGCGGCGAAGCGTGCCTTCACGGCCTCGAGGTCGACCGAGCCGCGGCGCCAGGTGTCAACCATCTGGAGCAGGTCGGCCACCCGGATCTTCACGCGGCCGAGGCGCGCGCGCTGGTCCTCGGTCGCCACAGGTGCCAGCTCCCGCTCCAGCGCGTAGAGGTTCTGCTGGACCGCCGCCAGGGGCGCCTTGAGCTCGTGCGCGACGATGGCCGAGAAGTGCTCCCGCAGCAGGTCGCGCTCCCTGCGCAGGGCGAGCGTCTCGAGCACCAGGGCGCGCTTCTCCGCGCCCCGCCGGACGATCAGCCGGAACTCCTCCGGAGTGAACGGCTTCGGGAGGAAGTCGTAGGCCCCCCGCTTCATCGCCTCCACCGCCGAGCTGACCGTAGCGTAGCCGGTGATGACGATCGGGACGAGCGTCGGATCGACCTCGTGAATCCGCTCCAGCACCTCGAAGCCGGACAGGCCCGGCATCTTGAGGTCCACCACCACCAGGTCCGGGCGGAACTCCCGCACCTGCTCGAGGCCCCGGGTGCCGTCACCGGCCGTGGCGACGTCGTACGGTTCGCCGCGGAGGATCTCGGTGCACGAGTCGAGCACGATCTCCTCGTCGTCGATCAGCAGCAGGCGCGTCACGGCGGCCATCGCCTAGCCCTCCCCCGCGCCCGCGCCGTTCACCGGCAGGCTCACCGTGAAGGTCGTTCCCTCTCCCAGCTCGCTCTCGACGGCGATCGCGCCCGCGTGCTCCCTCACGATCCCGAAGCTGATCGCCAGCCCCAGCCCCGTCCCGTGACCCAGCGCCTTGGTGGTGAAGAACGGCTCGAACACCCGGTCGAGGTCCGCGGGCCGGATCCCATTCCCCGTGTCCGCGAACTCAACCTCGACCAGGTGCGCGCGCGCGTCGAACCGGGTCGCCAGCGCCAGCCGGCCGCCCTGCGGCATGGCTTCCGCCGCATTGATGATCAGGTTCAGAAACACCTGCTGCATCAGCGACGGGTCGATCACCACGTCAGGGAGATCGGCTGCGAATGTCCTTTCGACCTTGATGTTCTGGAACAGGGCCTGGCCCTCGACCAGTCCGATGGACTGTTCCAGCAGCGCGTTGACCTTCACGGGCCGCTTATGCGGCGTCTGCGGGCGCGCGAAATCGAGCAGCCCCCGGATGATCTTGGTGGAGCGGTCGGCCTGCGTGACGATCTTCTCGATCCACGCCCGGCCGCCGTCCCCGTTCGCGCCGCGTTCCTTCAACAGGTGCGAATACGTGACGATGCCCTGCAGCGGGTTGTTCAGCTCATGCGCCACGTCCGCAGCCAACTGCCCGATCAGCGCCAGGCGTTCCGACTCCATGATCTTGCGCCGGGCGAACTCGTGCAGCCGCTCGTCGCGCTGCTTGAGAGCAGCCCCCATGGCGTTGAAGCTCTCGGCGAGCTCGGCAAATTCGGTCACCGCCGGCACCGCGACCGTGGTGTTCAGGTCGCCGTGGGCCAGCCGCCGGGACGCCGCGACCATGTCACGCAGCGGAACCGCCAGCCAGCGCGAGATCAGGTACGAGAGGCCGATCGTCAGCACCGCGCCACCCAGCGTGATGCCCAGGAACAGCAGCGTGGAACGGTGGCGGAGATCCAGATACGGCGCCTCCAGCAAACCCACCCCCAGCATCCCCACCGCCTGGCCCCCGATGTCGCGGACGGGCTGGTAGGACGCGATGTACCACTCGTTGACCGCGAACGTGCCCGCCACCCAGGGACGCCCCTCCACCACGACCCGGCGGTACACCCCCGTGTCCACCGACGTACCGGTGGCGCGCGTCCCGTCGGCGTTGAGAATCGTGGTGGCGATCCGCACCCCGTACAGGAACAGGGTGGCGGCGCCCACGGACTTGCCCTGGTACTGCGCGTTCTGGAACACCCCGTGCTCGAGGCGGTCCACCAGTTCGTAGCGGCCGTTGAGCAGCACGCCGCCGTAGACCACGCCGATCAGCCGATGCGCCGCATCCTCCACCGGCGCCGCCGCCGAGAGCATCATGCCGAGGGCGCCGGCCCCCGCCGGCACCGCGGCCAGCGCCGTGGGTGTGACGGGGACGGCACGCGGGACGAGCGCGGGATTCTCCCGCTCCAGATCGGACGATCGGGCCACGGTCGTCGCGGCCACCGGCTGGTGGCGCTCAAGGACGGCGCGCACCAGCGGATCGCCAGAGCGGTCGTCGCCCACGAGCACCGGGTTGCCGGGCCGCCAGACCACGCGCCCCCTGGCGTCCGTCACCACCAGCACGTCCAGGTTCTCCCGGCTGCGCGCATCGGCGAGCACCGAGGACGCCTGCTCGGCGGCGACGCCCCGGAGTGCCTGCTTCAAGAACAGCCGGTCGGCCGTCATCCGCACGACCTGCCGCACGCCCTGGAGCTCGTTGGCGTACATCTCTCCCGCGGCCATCAGCGACTCGGCCACGCGGCGCTGCGTCTCGCCGACGAGGCGATTCTCGATGAAGCGGATCCCGACATAGCTGAAGATGGCGCTGATGATCACGATGACCACCAGGAAGCCTGACATCAGCCGGCCGGCGATCGACTTCAGCACGGCGTCACTCCTCGCTCGCCGCCCCGGCGGGCGCGGCGACGTGCTTCCGCCGCAGCAGGGACGCTGGGAGGCTGTAGCGGTACAGGGTGCCCACCGGGTCGGGGATGGCGTTCAGGATGCGCTCGATCTCCGCGGCGTCGTTGCTGGCCACGATGGACGCGATGGCCGAGAGGGCCTTGGCGCCCTGGTCCTTGACCCGGCTGGTGGGGCCGAAGCAGCCGGTGCACGGCATGTTGCCCTTCACGCACACCGCGTCACATCCCGCGCGGGTCGCCGGCCCGAGACAGAGCACCCCCTGGGCGAGGAGGCACTCCTCCTCGTTGAGCACGACCTCCGAAGGCCGCTTGAACGCGGTCAGCGCCAGCTTCTCGGGCTTGCTCTTCTGGCGCGGGCATTCGTCGCACAGCGCGACGTCCGGCGCCAGCACCGTGCCCTTGGGCGGCAGCGTCCCGGACAGCAGCGCCATCACCGCGTTGGCGATGAGGGCGGGCGTGGGTGCGCAGCCGGGCAGGTAGTAGTCCACGTCCGTCACCTGGTCGAGCGCGCGCACCGTGTCGTAGAGGGCCGGCAGGCTGAGCCAGTGGCCGTCTTCCTCGTGCCGCAGCAACGGCACCACGCCGTCGGGATTGACGAGGCTGGGGCTCTCCCGGTAGGCGGTCGCGAGCATCGCCTCCCGGTCGAACAGATTGGCGAGGCCGGGGATGCCGCCCATGTGCGAGCACGACCCGAAGGCGACAAGCACCTGCGCCTTCCGGCGCAGCAGGTGCACCATCTCCTCCTGCTCCGTGCTGCGCACGGCGCCATTGACGAAGGCGGCGGCCAGCGAGCCGTCGGCCATCGCCTCGACGTCGTGGCGCTTGAAGTCGAGCGCCACCGGCCAGAACACGATGTCCACCGCGGCGACCACGTCCAGCACCTGCTCGGCGAGATCCACCACGGCTTCCTCGCACCCGCCGCACGAGGCGCACCAGTAGAAGGCGACCTTCGGCTTGTCCGTCATGGGACCGCGACCTCCTCCGTCAGCTCGGCGAACGTCTCGTCGGGCACCGCCAGGTTGAGCGGTCCCAGGGCCCGCACCTTCTCCACCATGTCGTTCACCACCACCCGCAGGGGCTCGGCCTCGGACGCCGAGATCCATTCGAGCCGGAACCGCTCGTCCTCGATGCCCATCTCGTGCAGCACCCGGCGCAGCAGGTGGACCCGCCGCAGCGCCTTGTAATTGCCTGACTCGTAGTGGCAGTCGCCGGGGTGGCATCCGCCGATCAGCACGCCGTCCGCCCCCTTCGCGAAGGCGTCAAGCACGAACTGGGGGTCAATCCGCCCCGAGCACATGACCCGCACGACCCGGACGTTCGGGGCGTACTTGAGCCGCGTGGTGCCCGCGAGATCCGCCGCCAGGTACGTGCACCAGTTGCAGAAGAATGCGACGATCCTCGGCTCGAACTGCGCCGGTGCGGCCGCTTCCGTAGTCGTCTCAGGCATACGCCAGCACCCCCCCGATCTCGTCGTAGATCTCCTCGTCCTCGAAGAGGTTCTGCCTCGCCGAACCCGAGGGACACACCGACACGCACGTGCCGCAGCCCTTGCAGAGCACCTCGTTCACCCGCGCCACGCTCTTCTCCTCGTCGTAGGCGATGGCGCTGTAGGGGCACATCGCCACACAGGTCTTGCAGCCGGAGCAGTCTTCCTCGACGATGTAAGCGGTATTCGGCTCCAGCTCGATGTGACCGGCGTTGATCAGCGACAACGCCTCTCCCGCGGCGGCGCCCGCCTGCGCCACCGTATCGGGGATGTCCTTCGGTCCCTGACAGGCACCCGCGATCCAGATGCCGTCGGTGAAGGTAGACACCGGGGCCAGCTTCGGATGGCGCTCCGTGAACCAGCCGCCCGCCGCGCAGGTGATGTTGAACATCCGGCGGACCTCTTCCGCGTCGGCCCGCGGCTCCAGCCCTACGGCGAGCACGACCATGTCCACCGGGAGCCGGCGCACCTTGCCGAGCAGGGTGTCTTCAGCCTGGAGCACGAGCCGCCCGTCGTTCTCGGGCGCCGGGTACACGTCGGCGACCTTGCCGCGGATGAAGTGCGTCCCCTCCTCCGCCACCCGGTTGTAGAACTCCTCGAACCCCTTCCCCGGTGTCCGCATGTCGATGTAGAAGTTGTAGACCTCGGCGCCGGTCCGTTCCCTCAGCAGATGGGCCAGCTTGAGCGAGTACATGCAGCACACGCGCGAGCAGTGCTTGTTGGTGTGCTCGTCGCGGCTGCCGATGCAGTGGATGATGCCGACGGTGCGCGGCGTCTTCCCGTCCCGCATCACCACCTCGCCGGAGGTGGGCCCGGACGCGTTCAGCAGCCGCTCCACCTCGAGCGCGGTGTAGACGTTGGGATAGGTGCCGTACCCGTAGTACGGCAGCCGCTTTGCGTCGAAGACCTGGAAGCCCGTGGTGAGCAGGATCGTCCCGACCTCGATCTCCTCGATCGTTTCCTTCTGGTTGAAATCAATCGCGTTCCGGTCGCCGCACGCCTCCACGCATGTCTTCTTGCACTTGTGCGACTTGAACTCGATGCACGCCTCGGGATCGATCGTGACGAACTGCGGCACCGCCTGCGGGAACGGGAGGTAGATCGGCCGGCGCTTGGACATGCCGAGATTGAACTCGTCGCGCCACTTCGGGGTCTGGTAGATGCAGGCCTCGATGCACTCCTGGCAACCGATGCAGGCCTCCTCGATGATGTAGCGGGGCTTGCGCCGGACCTTGACCTTGAAGTTCCCGACGTACCCGCTGACCTCCTTCACCTCGCTGTAGGCCCACAGGCTGATGTTCTTGTGGGCCTTCACCGCGGTCATCTTGGGCGTGAGGATGCACGCCGCGCAGTCCAGGGTGGGGAAGGTCTTGTCGAACATCGCCATGTGGCCGCCGATGGTCGGCTCCCGCTCCACCAGGTAGACGTGCTTCCCGGCATCGGCGAGCGTGAGCGCCGCGTGGATGCCGGCGATCCCGCCACCCACCACCAGCACTTCCTCGCGCACCGGTACCCGCCGCGTCTCGAGCGGCTTCTGGTGCCGCACCCGCGCCACCGCCCCCCGCACCAGCGCGTCGGCCTTTTCGGTCGCCGCCGCCTTGTCGGTGGTAATCCACGAATCCTGCTCGCGGATGTTCACCATCTGGAACAGGTACGGGTTGAGCCCCCCGCCCCACACCGCCCCGCGGAACGTCTTCTCGTGCAGGTGCGGCGAGCAGGACGCCACCACGATCCGGTTCAACGCGTGGTCCTTGATATCCTGCTTGATCAGCTCCTGCCCGGGATCCGAGCACATGTACTTGTAGTCCCGGGCGACCACGACCCCCGCCAGCTTGGAGGCGTGCTCCGTGACAGCGCGCACATCCACCGTCGCCGCGATGTTGCTGCCGCAGTGGCAGACGTAGACCCCGATCCTCACGGCTTGTTCGTCACCCTGCTCAGGCGTGTGCATGTGCGTCGCTCCTGACGGCTGTGGCACCGGCCGCTTCGACCAGTTGGACCAGATCCTGGACCACCAGTGAACCCTCGAGCTGGGTGGTCTTCACCGCATCCTGGAACATCACGAGATCCTTGGGACAGCTGACGACCAGGGTCCGCGCGCCGCGGACGCCCGCCGCCTCCTTCACCCGCGCCTCGGCCGGCCGCTCCTTGATGCCGGGCACGTCCTCCATCCAGATCCGCCCGCCGCCGGCGCCGCAGCACAGCGCGGCGTCCCGGTTCCGGGGCATCTCCGCCACCGTTGCTCCCAGCGCCGCCAGCACCCGCCTGGGCGCCTCGTACACGCCGTTGTACCGCCCCAGGTAGCAGGGGTCGTGGTAGGTGACGGTGGCACGCAGCGGTGTCTCGAATGCCAGCCGCCCCTCACGCACCAGCCGGTCGAGCAGCTCGGTCACGTGCATGACCTCCACCCCCGCCAGCGGTCCCGCGCCGTCCCCGTACTCGTTCTTGACCGCGTGGTAGGTGTGCGGATCGGTGGTGACGACCGTCCGGAAGCGGGCCTTGGCGAGCGCCTTCACGTTCTTCTCCCGCAGGACGCCGAACAGCCCTTCCTCGCCCACGCGCCGCACGTCGTTCCCCGCGTTCTGCTCCCCGTCGTAGAGGATGCCGAAGTCCAGCCCGGCGCGCTGGAAGACCGTCGCCGCCGCGCGGGTCACGGACTGCACCCGCGGGTCGTACGAAGCGTAGTCTCCCACGATCCACAGGTACTCCACCGGCTCTTTGCGCGCGTCCTTGATGGGCGCGGCGAGACCCGCCGTCCAGGAGGCGCGAGCGCGCGCCGACTTTCCGAACGAGTTGCCGTAGCGCCCCAGGTTCACGAGCACGTCCTGCAGCCGCTGCTCCACCTCGCTCTGCGCGACCAGATGGCGGCGCATCTCGACGATCAGCGGAATGTGCTCGTTGAAGACGGGGCAGCGGGTCATGCACGCCAGGCAGGTCGTGCACGCCCAGATCTCCGCCGGGCTCACGACGTCGCCGACGAAGCGGGGCTTCCCCGCGCCGTCGCCGTTTCCCCCGGTCGCCGCGCCCGCCGTGGCCGCGGTGGGCCCGGCGGGTGCGCCGCTGCCGTGGCCGTTTCCGCCCGCGACCGCCTCCCGGGGCGCGGCTATGGCATCGGTCACCAGCAGCTTCACCTTGTGCACCAGCTCGCGCGGCGAGAGCGCGAAGCCGGCAGAGTGCGCGGGGCACGCGCGCTCGCAGCGACCGCATTCGGCGCAGGTCAGGCCGTTGTACAACTCGCGCCAGGTGAATTCCTCGAGCCTGGAGGCGCCCTCGGACTCGGCCGGCATCGCGCCCCGGGTGAGCGAGCTGAAGAACACCCCGAACGGGGAGAAGATCAGGTGGCCGTGCTTGGAGTAGGGCAGATACGCGAGGAACCCCAGCACCGTGGCCATGTGGGCCCACCACAGCGCTAGATACAGCGTGGTCGCACCGGTCGCCGTGAGGCCGAGCCCGGCCAGGGCGCGGCCCACCGCCCGCCCCACCGGCAGGCCGCCGCCGCCCGCCACGGTCCGCGCCCCCTCGGCGCCGAGGAACGTCGCCAGCACCAGCGTGATCAGGGCGAGGACGATGCTCGCGTCGCGGGTACGCTCCAGGCCCGGCGGGGTCCAGACGTAGCGGCGCGCCGCCGCGACCAGCAGACCCACCAGCGCCAGCGCGCCGAGCAGCTCCATCGGCAGCGCAACCCACCACAACTCGTCGGCGTACGGGAGTGGCAGCGACGGCACCAGCCCGCGCACCAGGTTCCAGAAGAAGCTCGTGGCGAAAAACACGAACGCCCAGAAGATGGCCAGGTGCGCCACGCCGATGGCGCGCTCCTCGACCAGGCGCGGCTGCCCGAGCACGTTGGCCACGGCGATCGCGAGCCGGCGCGGCGCCTGGTCCCAGCGGACCTCGGCGCGGGCGCGGCGCAGCACCGCGACGATACGCATGACCCGCCGCCCGAACAGCAGGAAGGCCACGCCGGTGAACAGCCAGAGCGCCACCCACCCAGGGATGCCGAGATAGCGGGTCAGGGCGGGATCAGGCATGCTCGCTCACCCCTTCCGGGCCCGGACGGCCGCCGTGAGCGCCGGCAACACCTCCAACGCGTCGCCCACGATGCCGTAGTGCGCCACCGCGAAGATCGGCGCGCCAGGATCGGTGTTCACCGCCACGATCAGCTCCGCGCCCTTCATCCCCTCCACGTGCTCGGGCGCACCGCTGATCCCGGCGGCGAAGTAGAGCTTGGGCTTGACGGTCGCTCCCGACTTGCCGACCTGGCGCGTCAGCGGCAGCCAGCCCTGGTCAATCACCGGGCGCGACGCCGAGACGACACCACCGAGCGCAGCGGCCAGCTCCTCGGCCAGGACGATGTTGTCCTGCGTCTGGATGCCACGTCCCACCGAAACCAGGACATCCTGCTGCGTGACGTCCACGTCACCCGGCGCAGGGTCCACGTAGCGCCCGAAGCGGATCTTGCCCTCACTGGGGAAATCCACCTTGACCTGTTCCACCGCTGGAGCGGCGGCCGCTGCAGCACCCGCCGCGCGCGAACCCGGGAGCAGGCCCACAACGGCCGGGCTCCGCATCACCGTCACCGTGGTCTCGAGCTTGCCGCCGTACAGCACGCAGCGCGCCTCGAGCTTGCCGTCCGTCACGCGCGCGTCGCGGCAGAAATTGATCAGGGGGATGTGCAGCCGGGCCGGCAGCAAACCGATCACGTCCGCTGTCACGTTCGACAACGGCACCACCAGGACCTGCGGCGACCGCGTCTTCAGCAACGCGGCCAGCGCCAGCGCGTAGGATTCGGGGTTGGGCTCCGCCAGCGAGGGATGGTCCACAGCGATGATGCTGTCCGCGGCGCCGAGTTCCGACGCGAGCGCCTCGGCCCCGGGGCCGAGCACGACAGCTTCCAGGCGGCTCCCGAAGCCGGACGCCAACTCCCGACCCAGCGTGAGTCCCTCGCCCGTCAGGTCGGAGAGACGACCCCGCCATCGCTCTGCGAACACCCAAACGTTGCCCGCCATGGTCTCCGCCTCCTCACGCCAGGCCGCGAGCCGACAGGATCTCGACCAGCTTCGCCGCCATAGCCTCGGGGTCACCCTCCAGCATCTCCGCCCGCCCCGCAGCTTCCGGCTTCGTCATCGCCACCACCTGAAGGAGGGCCGCCTCGTCCCCGGCACTCGCCGCCACCTCCTCGATGGTCTTGCTCTTCATCGCCGCACGCACCTTCGCCACCGGCACGTAGCGGGGTGGCTTCTCCGCAGCTTGCACGCCGAGCACCGCCGGCAGGCAGACCGCGTACTCACCCCGTGAGCCCCCGGCGAATTCCTTCAGTACCGTGGCCGGGCTCCCGGCCGCCCCGACCGCGACCCCGGTCACGATGCCCAGGTAGGGAACGCCGAGCCGCTCGGCGAGCGAGGGCGCGAGCACGCCGTCGAGGTCGTCGATCGCCTGGCATCCCGACAGGATCAGGTCCACGGGCATCAGGTTCGGCACCGTCGGGAGCACCCGCGCCAGCACCGCCGCCGCGGCCGCCGTTGACGGTGGTACGTCGAAACCCGTCACCTTCACCGCCCGGTCACTTCCCTTGGCCAGCGCCGTGAAAAGCACCTCATCCACCTCCGGCGCCTCGAGCGCGACCGCCGTCACCGTGCCGCCGCTTCGCTCCTTCAGCAGCAGCGCCTGCTCCAGCGCGTGGTCGTCCCGCTCGCTCACGATCGGGC
Organism: uncultured Gemmatimonadales bacterium; assembly: GCA_963806755.1. GTDB lineage: Bacteria > Gemmatimonadota > Gemmatimonadetes > Gemmatimonadales > JACORV01 > Fen-1245. The sequence goes on along the minus strand of CAWDZR010000020.1, from coordinate 46,487 downwards.
GCACCGCCCCGAGGTCGAGAGACCTGCCGTCCGGCCCGATCTCCAGCTCCTCGACGATGTCGGGCACCATCTTGAGAAGCACGAGGATGTTCATGTCGTCTCCGCACCCCCAAGGGCTTCCGCGAGCAGCTCCGTCACATCCCGCACCACCATCTTCTTTTCGTAGCCCAACACCTTCAGGGAGTCCTCGAAGCGCGACACTTCGTAGGGACACGAAACCGCGAGCACATCTGCGCCCGTGGCGACCGCCTCCTTCACTCGCCGATCGGCGAGACGCTCCTGACCCTTCGCCTTGAAGAAGGTGTCGAGCCACATCCCGCCGCCCCCACCGCCACAGCAGAGGGCGTTGATGCGGTTGTGCGTCATCTCCACGAGCTTCACGCCGGGAATCGCCCGCAGCAGCTGCCGCGGCTCCTCGTACATCCCGTTGTGCCGCCCGAGCGCGCACGAGTCGTGATAGGTCACGGTGCAGGGGAGCTTCCTCGTGAGCAGCGGCTTGAGCTGGTCGAGGCGGGCGGCGAAGAACGGTGTGGTGTGCTCCACCGGCCGGTCGAAGCCCACGGCCGGATACTCGTGTGTGAACGCGTCGTAGGCGTGCGCGCCGGAGGTGACGACTCTCTTGAAGCTGTACTTGGCGAACGTCTTGAGATTGTAGTCGGACAGCGTCTCGAACAGCCCCGTCTCGCCCGCGAGGCGTGCGCATTCTCCCGCGCACTTCTCCTCGGCCCCCAGAATGGCGAAGTCCACGCCGAGCGCCTGCAGGACCTTGGCGGTCGCCCGGCAATTGTCCTGACCCCGCGGGTGGTACGCCGTGTAGCACTCCACGAACCACAGCACATCCACCGGACGCGGGTCGGCCGAGAGCACGCGCACCGCCGGCGCGGCACTCGCGGCCCACGCGGCCCGCTTTCGCGCGGACTCGCCCATCGGGTTGCCGTAGCGGAGGGTGTTCGTGAGGGCCTTCTGCAGCTCGGCCGGCACCTCCGGCAGACGGCTCAAGACCTGCTCCTTCACCAGCGGCAGGAGCACCTCGGTCAGCCGCAACCCGCGCGGGCACTTGGCCATGCATGAGTAGCAGGTCACGCAGTGGAGCAGGCTGTCGCTGGCGAGGACCTCCTCGATCATCCCCGCGCGCAGCATCCCGATGATGCGCCGCGGCGGATAGTCCATCGCGTCGCCGTACGGGCAGGTGCCCGCGCAGACGCCGCACTGGATGCAGCTCTGGAGTTCACGCCCGCCGGGCGTGTCCAGCAGGTTGCCGAGGGTGAGCGTAGGCGAGCCAACCGCTGGGGTGGGCATCGTCAGGGCCATGGGTTCCGTCTCCTCATCCTTCGAGTCCGGTCGGGCCAGTGGCGCTTTCGGGCCACCCCTCCCAAGAGGACGGTCACTCCAAGCCGTGCAACCCTTTGAGAAGCAAGGAATAGGCCAGTACGACTGGTGACCAGTTCCAAGCCGGAAGGTGCAGGAAGGGCGTAAACACGCCGACTTCCGGCCATCGCACGGGAGCAGAACCGGGTGGCATGGCAAATAGGGCGCAGCGGCGCGCCCCGGGACGGGAGCTTTTGCCTCTGAAATGCCTCGCCCCGGCCAACGGCGCCGGGGCGAAGGTCGCACGGGAATTAAACGGAGCGTTCGAGTCGGCTATCCCCGGACCGCCACTCCCTTGAGCACCGGGGCCAGCAGCTCGCCCAGCGTCGCGCCCTGGAGCGCGATGGAATAGCTGACGCGCGTCGCGGGGATCGGAATCCGGATCAGCCGCGCGAGGTCGATGGGCGTGCCGATCGCCACCGCCTCCACGCCGTGCTCGGCCGCGCGGGCGATCGTCGCCTCGAGGTCCTTCACCTGGCGGTCGCCGTAGCCGAGGGCCGGGAGGGCGCGCTTGACGTGCGGGTACTTCGCCAGCGTCTCCGCGATCTCGCCGACGGCGAAGGGCCGCGGGTCCACCAGCTCCCGCGCGCCGGCGTCCCACGACGCGAGCACCGCGGCGCCAAAGGCCATGCCGCCGTGGGTGAGGGTCGGGCCGTCGTCGATCGCCAGCACCTTGCGGCCCGTGAGCACGGACGGATCGGCGGCCTTCACGGGGCACGCCGCGTTCACGACGCGCGCCTTCGGATTCAGCGCCTTCACGGTCTCGCGCACCTTGGCGACGGCCTCGGGGGGCGCGGTGTCCACCTTGTTCACCACGATCACGTCGGCCAGCCGGACGTTGGTCTCGCCGGGGTAGTAGCTCGCCTCGTGGCCGGCGCGGTGCGGATCCACGACCGTGAAATACAGGTCGGCCTTGATGAAGGACGTGTCGTTGTTGCCGCCGTCCCACAGGATGACGTCGGCTTCCTGCTCGGCGGCGCGCAGGATGGCGGCGTAGTCCACGCCGGCGAACACCACCGAGCCGGCGGCGATGTGCGGCTCGTACTCCTCGCGCTCCTCGACCGTGACCTTGTGCTTCACGAGGTCGGCCTCCGAGGCGAAGCGCTGCACGGCCTGCTCGGCGAGGTCGCCGTACGGCATCGGGTGCCGGATCACGGCCACGCGCTGGCCGTGCTCGCGCAGCCACGGCACCACCGCGCGCGACAGGGGGCTCTTCCCCGCCCCGGTGCGGGAGGCGCAGATGGCGACGACCGGCTTGGTGGACCGGAGCACCCGCTGCGCGCCGAGCAGGACGAAGTCGGCCCCGGCGGCGTTGACGCGCGCCGCGAGGTGCATCACGTCCACGTCGGCCAGGTCGGAGTACGACAGCACGCACTGGTCGGCGTGCCGGCTCCGGATCAGCTCCTCGAGACGGCTCTCGGGCTGGATGGCGATGCCGTTGGGATAGCGCGGCCCGGCCAGCGCGGCGGGGAAGTTGCGCTCGGCGATGTGCGGGATCTGCTGCGCGGTGAAGGCGACGACCTCGACCTCGGGGTCGTCGCGATAGACGGTCAGGAAGTTGAAGAAATCCCGTCCTGCCGCTCCGATGACGATCACACGTTTCACACGGCTACCCTCTTGTCCATGGGCACGAAGGCGCGCTGCTGGTGGCCGACGTAGACCTGTCTCGGCCGGGCGATCTTCTGTTCCTTGTCGAGGAGCATTTCCTGCCACTGGGCGATCCAGCCGGCGGTGCGGGCGATGGCGAACAGCACCGGGAACATGGCCACCGGGAAGCCCATCGCCTGGTAGATGATGCCGGAGTAGAAATCCACGTTCGGATACAGCTTGTGCTTGATGAAGTAGTCGTCCGCGAGGGCGATCTTCTCGAGCTCGAGCGCGATGTCGAGCAGCGGGCTGGAGCCCGTGACCTCGAGCACCGAGTGCGCCGCCTCGCGGATGATCTTGGCCCGCGGGTCGTAGTTCTTGTACACGCGGTGGCCGAAGCCCATGAGCCGCAGCTCGCCGTTCTTGACGCGCTTGATGTAGGCCGGAATGTGGTCCGTCGAGGCGATCTCGCGGAGCATCTTGAGCACTTCCTCGTTCGCCCCGCCGTGCAGCGGCCCGTACAGCGCCGCCGTCGCCGCCGCCACCGCGCAGAACGGGTCGGCGTGCGAGCTGCCCACCGAGCGCATGGCGCTGGTGCTGCAGTTCTGCTCGTGGTCGGCGTGCAGGATGAACAGCAGGTCGAGCGCCCGCTCCAGCACGGGGTGGGGCACGAACGGCTCGCAGGCCCCGGCCCGCTGGCCCAGCATCGAGATGAAGTTGCCGACGTACGGCAGCGTCGCGTCCGGGTAGGCGTACGGCAGGCCGCGGCTGTGGCGGTACGCGTACGCCGCCAGGGTCGGCATCTTGCCCAGCAGGCGGTAGATCTGGTGGAGCCGCGACGGCGGATCGAAGATGTTCTTCGAGTCCTGGTAGAACGTGGACAGCGCGCCCACCGTGCTGACCAGCATGCCCATCGGATGCGCGTCGTAATGGAACCCGTCCATGAACTTCTTGATGTTCTCGTGCACCACGTAATGGGCGGCGATCTGCGCGCTCCACTCCTTGAGCTGCACCTCGGTGGGCAGCTCCCCATGGATGACGAGGTACGCGGTCTCGACGAAGCTGCTCTTGGCGGCCAGGTCCTCGATGGGATAGCCGCGGTAGCGGAGGATGCCCCGGTCGCCGTCGATGTAGGTGATGGCGCTGCGGCACGAGGCCGTGTTCATGAAGGCCGGGTCGTAGGTCATCAGCCCGAAATCGTCGGGCCCCGTCTTGATCTGGCGCAGATCCATCGCGCGGATCGTGCCGTCGGCCACCGGGACCTCGTAGCTCTTCCCGGTACGGTTGTCCGTGATGGTCAGCGTGTCCTTGGGCATGGCCTCACCTTCCGCTCCAAGCGGATCGTGTCCGACTGCTGTGCGAGACGAAGTCATGGCGCGACCAAACGCAGCAAGCGCCGTGCCATGTCGCCCTGAAGTATCGCCGGGGGGCGCCATCTTGACGAGTCCGCCCTTCCGGGAGTACACCGAAGGATGCCGCTGTTCCCGGACGGCCGGTGAGCCGCCCCCGCGCCGCCTTCGACGGCTTCCTCGAGGCCGCCCTCCAGATCCGCCCGGGGGAGGGGCGGCGCACCGGGCTGCTCTTCCTCCACCTGTTCCTCGCTTCCGCCGTGTTCTTCCTCGGCCGGACGGTGCGGGACACGCTGTTCCTGAGCCGCTACTCCCTCGCCGCCCTGCCCTGGATGTTCGTCGTGTACGGCGTGACCTCCGCTGCGACGGTGGTGCTGTATGCGCGGGTCGCCGACCGGATGGCGCGCGACCGCCTGATCATGCTGACGGCGGCGGTGGGCATCGCCACCTACCTCGCCACCTGGGGCGTGGTGCGCGCGGGCCTGCCGTGGATCTACCCGGTCTTCTACGTGTGGGCGGACATCGTCGCCAACCTGTTCATCGTCCAGTTCTGGACCCTGGCCAACGACCTGCACGACGCCCGGTCCGCGAAGCGGCTGTTCGGCATCATTGGCGCGGCCCGGCTGCTCGCATCGGTCGCCGTGGGGCTCGGCACCGGCGCGATCGTCCGGGCGATCGGGACGGCGCAGCTCCTGTTCGTGCTCGCGGCGCTGATGGCGGGCTTCGGCCTCCTGGCGCTCCCCCTCAACCGCGAGCCGCGCGCGGAGCGCAGCGTGCGGGTCGGGGCCCAGGCGCGGCGCCGGGGCGCGCCGCCCAAGGTGCTCGACGACCCCTACGTGCGCGCCCTGTCCGTCATTCTCCTGGTGGCGTTCACCGCGCTCAACATCGGCGACTACCAGTTCAAGGCGATCGCCCGCGCGACCTACCGCGAGGACCAGCTGGCGCAGTTCTTCAGCCTGTTCTACGCGGCCACCGGGATCGTGGCGTTCGTGTTCCAGATCGTCCTGACGCCGCGCATCCTGGCGCGGCTCGGCGTCGGCTGGGGCATGGGGACCATGCCGTCGGTGTTCGGGGCGGCGAGCGCGGCGCTCCTGGCGCTGCCGAAGCTCGCCATCGCGACCGTGATGAAGTTCGGGGACAACGGGTTCCAGTTCACGATCCAGGAGACGACCTTCCAGGCGCTGTACGTGCCGTTCGCGCCGGAGGCGAAGGCCCGCACGCGCGCCTTCCTCGAGGTGGTGGTCAAGCCGATCGGCTACGCGCTCGCGGGGCTGGCGGTGATCGCGTTCGTGCCGTTCCTGCACCACCCCGCGCTGATGTCCTGGATCAGCATTCCGTTCGTGCTCGCGTGGTTCGCGATGATCCCGGTCGTGCGCCGCCGCTACCTGCGGCAGCTCGAGATCACGCTGAGCGCGCGCGGCGCCCTGGCGCTGGACCACGAATACCTGCTCGACTCGTCGGGGCGGGCGGCGCTGATCCGCTGCCTCGAGAACTGTGAGCCGCGCCAGGTGCTGATCGCGCTCGAGCAGCTGGCCGGCGACCGCTCCGAGGAGTTCGCCCGCGCGGTGGCCGCGCTGGCCGCGCACTCCGACGCGACGGTGCGCGCGGCCGCCCTGGCGCAGCTGGCCGGGCTGCCCGCCGCGGACCCGGCCCCGGCGCGGGCCGCGCTCGCGGACCCGGAGGCCACGGTGCGCGCCGCGGCCGCCGCCGCCTACGCGGCGCTCGACAAGGACGACGCGGTGGCGACGCTGGTGCCCCTGCTGGCGGACCCGTCGCCCGACGTCCGCGTCGCGACCCTCACCGGCTTGCTGCTGCACGGCGGCCTCGAGGGCGGCATCGAGGGGGGCGCGCAGCTCTCCAAGCTGCTGCTGTCCGCCGAGCGGGCCGACCGGCTGGAGGCCGCGCGCGCCCTGGGCGCCCTCGGGCCCGCGGCGTACCGCCCGCTGCGGAAGCTGCTGGACGACCCCGAGCCGGCGGTGCGCCGCGCCGCCTTGCGGTCGGCGCCCGGCGTGGCCGACCCGCGCCTGGTGCCGGTGCTGGTCGTGATGCTGGCCGACCCGGCCTGCCGCCGCCGCGCCGGCCAGGCGCTGGTCGCCGTCGGGGAGCCCGCGGTCGGCGCCCTGTGCGACCAGCTCACCCAGAAATCCGTGGCCCGCGAGGTCAAGCTCCTGGTCCCGAGGCTGCTGCGCCGCATTCCGCTGCCGGAGACGTACGAGCGGCTCCGCGACCTCACCGCCGCGCCCGACAGCCACCTCAGGCTCAGGATCTTCGCCGCGCTGTCGCACCTGCGGCGCTCGCTGCAGCTCCCGCCGGAGCCGGTGGCCGTGGTGTACGCGATGATCCTGGCCGAGGTGCGGGAGGCGTACGGCAACCTGGCGGGCTGGCAGCTGGCGCGGCCGCTGTACGCGACGCCGCTGCTCGACGAGGTGTTCGCGTTTCGCCGCGAGCGGGCGGTGCGGCGCATCCTGCGCATCCTGGAGCTGCGCTACGAGCAGGAGCCGATGGCGCTGGTGCGGGAATGCGTCTTCGACCCGGGCCGCCGCGCCAACGCGCTCGAGACGCTCGACACGCTGCTCGACCCGTCGCTGCGGCCCCTGGTGATGCCGTTCCTCGACGACGTGCCGACCGACGAGCGCCTCAAGAAGGCGGGCACGCTCGTGCCGCCGACGCCGCCGCCCGCGGAGTTCCTGCGCCGCCACTGCCGGCACCCCAATCCCTACGTCGTGCTGCTCGCCCTCGACGCCCTCGCCCGCCGGGCCGACCCGGTGGGCGGCGACGAGGGGAAGCGGGCCCTGACCCACCCCGACCCGCTGGCGCGCGAAGGCGCGCTGCACGCCGTGGCCGCCGCCGATCCGTCCGGCGCCGCGGCCCTGATCCGCCCCCTGCTCGCCGACCCCGACCCCACCGTCGCGCGCCACGCCGCCCGTGCGCTGGCGCGCCTCGAGGGGCGCCCGATCCCGGAGGACCCCTTGTACGCCACGGTCGAGAAGATCCTGTTCCTCAAGAGCGCCCCGGTGTTCGAGCGCGTGAGCGGCGAGGACCTCGCGGCGCTGGCCCGCGTGGCCGAGATCGAGATCTACGCCCCGGGCCAGACCATCTTCCACGAGGGCGACCTGGGCGACGCCCTCTACGTGGTCGTGCGCGGCCGCATCGGCATCCAGAGCGGCGGCGAGCGCCTGGCCACCCTGGGACCCGGCGAGGCGTTCGGCGAAATGGCCGTGCTCGACGAGGTGCCGCGCAGCGGCAGCGCCGTCGTCGAGGAGGAAGCGGAGGTCCTGCGGATCGGCAGCGAGGAGTTCTACGAGATCCTGCACGAGCAGGTGGAGATCGCCGAAGGCGTCATCCGCATGCTCACGCGCCGGCTCCGGGCGGCCGACGCGGTGATCCAGAAGCTGCGCCCGTCAGCGGCCGGCTAGCGCCGGCTCCTTCGCCAGCTCCCGGGCCAGCGCGATGCCCCGGTCCAGCGCCCGGGTGTTGACGTCGAGCGCCCTGGGATTCCTGGTCACGTGCGCCAGGCCCGCCAGCAGCGCCGCGCGGTCGAGCACCGCCGCCTTGTGCGCGGCCCAGGCCCCGAGCGACACCACGTTCATCGAGCGCGGGCTGCCGAGCGCCACGGCCTCCGCGCTGCAGTGCACCGCCACGACCGTCACGTCGCTGCGGCGCGGCATCCGCGTCACCACGTCGGCGTTCAGCACGATCAGCCCGCCCGGCTCCACGCCGGCCTCGAACTTGTCGAGCGACATGTCGTTGTAGACGATGAGGCTGTCCATCCGGGTCAGCACCGGCGAGCCGATGGCCTGGTCGGAGATGATCACCTCCGTGCGGCTCGTGCCGCCACGGATCTCCGGCCCGTAGGACGGCAGGCCCGTCGTGTGGTACCCGCGGTTGGCCGCCATCGCGGCCCAGGACAGCAGCTTGCCCAGGAAGACGGCGCCGTCGCCGCCGCTGCCCGAAATCATCACGCGCTCGATCATCGGGGCATCCCTCCCGGCGGTTCCTTGATCACACCGGGCTTGTACACAGGGAACATCGTCTCGACCACGTACTTGTGGGCGTCCACCGGATCCAGCTTCCAGCCCGACGGGCACGCCGAGAGCACCTCGACCACCGACAGGCTCTTGTTCTTCTCCTGGTTCAGGAACGCCTGGCGGATGAACTTCTTGGTGCGGCGGATCGCCGGCGCGTCGTGCACCGACGTGCGCACCGCGAACGAGCAGCCCTGCTGGAGCGCCAGCGCCTCGGTCATCGTCACCGGGTAGCCGTGCGTCTTGACGTTCCGGCCCTCCGGCGAGGTCGAGGTCACCTGGCCCATCATCGTGGTCGGCGCCAGCTGGCCGCCGGTCATCCCGTAGATGGCGTTGTTGAGGAAGATGAGGACCGTCGGATCGCCCCGGGCGGCGGCGTGGAACGTCTCGCCGATCCCGATGCCGGCGAGATCCCCGTCGCCCTGCAGCGTGAACACCCGCAGCTCCGGGTGCTGGCATTCGATCCCCCAGGCCACCGACGTGGCGCGGCCGTGCGCCGCCTGCTGCCAATCGATGTCGATGTACCGGTAGGCGAACACCGTGCAGCCCACGGAGGCCACGCCCACCGTGACCTCCTCGATCTTGAGGTCGTGGATCACTTCCGCCAGCAGCTCGTGCACCGTGCCCTCGTCGCAGCCCGGGCAGTAGTGCATGTCGCCGATCCGGAGGTCGCTCTTCCCGTAGCGCAGGTGCTTGCGGACGTTCTCCACCTCCACGGCGCTATCGGGACAGACCACGGCGCAGTTGCCGCACGCGGTGCACCGGACCAGCCCGCCCTCGACCAGCCGCGTCGGCTTCACGCCACGGTGGTTGAAGCAATCGGCGTACTCGATGATGTCCTCGGGGCACGCCTCGATGCACACCCCGCAGCCCTTGCAGACCTGGGTGTCGAACTCGACCCGGGGCAGCACCGCACCCTCCGTGGCCGTGCCGGTCATCGGGCACCTCCCTTCGGAAACTCGCGCTCCGCCACCTCGGCGATCTCCTCGGGCGTCGGGATCACGCCCCCCTGCCGCCCGTAGAACTTCACGGGATCCAACCGGCCGAGATCGAAGAGCGTCTGCTTCACGTCCTCGACCATCTGCCCCGCGTTCATCTCCACCACCAGCCAGCGCCGCGGGCGCTTGACCAGGGGCTCGAAGCCCTTCACCGGGAACGGGAACAGAGAGATCGGCCTGAGCAGCCCGACCTTCCGCCCCGCCGCCCGCAGTTGATCCACCGCCGTCCGGCCGATGCGGCCCGTCAGCCCGAACGCGACGATGACCTCGTCCGCGTCCTCGACCTGGTACGCCTCCCACCGCTGCTCGCGCTCCGCGATCACCCCGTACCGCGCATGCAGCAGGCGGTTGTGAGCCTCCAGCTCCGGCGGCTCGATGATGATGCTGTTGACCAGGTTGGGCTTGCGGCCGCCCTTCCGGCCCGTGGTGGCCCAGTCCTTGGGCGGCAGGCCGCTCTCGTCGAACGTCTTGAACGTCAGGTTCTCCCACATCTGCCCGAGCGTGCCGTCGAGGCACAGCAGCGTCGGCGTGCGGTAGAGGTCGGCGAGTCGGATGCACAGCATCGTGAGGTCGGCGCATTCCTGCACCGTCGCGGGCGCCATCACCGGCATCCGGTAGCCGCCGTGCCCGCCGCCCTTCACCGACTGCCAGTAGTCCTCCTGCGAGCCGTACACCGTGCCGAGGCCCGGACCGCCGCGCATCACGTTCACGATGAACGCCGGCAGCTCCGCGCCCGCGATGTAGGAGATCCCCTCCTGCTTCAGGCTCACGCCCGGGCTCGACGACGAGGTCATGCAGCGCAGCCCCGCGCCCGCCGCCCCGTACACCATGTTGATGGCGGAGACCTCCGAATTGGCCTGCGTGTACGTCTTGCCGATCTTCGGCAGGTGCTCGGCCATGTACTCCGGGATGTCCGTCTGGGGCGTGATCGGATAGGCGAAATAGGCGTCGATGCCGCTGCGGATCGCCGCCTCCGCGATCGCCTCGCACCCCTTCAGCAGTACCTCGCCCTCGGAGGCGTGCTGCGCCGATGCCTGCACCGCCTCGCGCACCCCGGCAACCGCCGTCATGTCGTGCTCCTGGCAATGGCGTCCCTGAGGTCGCGGACCCACGCCACCGCGCGTCCGCACGCCTCGCAACTCACTCCCACGTGCGGGCACGGGACGCCGTCCGCCTGGCACTCCGCGCACCGCGGCTCTTCCACCAGCGCAAGCAACTCGTCGAACTGGCGGAAGAAGACCGTCTGGGCCTCCACCGGCAGCGCGCCCCGCAGGTCGCGCACCAGCTGTGCCTCGCGCGCGAGCACCGCGCTCCCCGGCCCGCCCGCCGACACCGCCCCGGCACCACCAGACCAAACCGGCACAATCGCTCCTCGTCGCTTGCGGGAACCCAGCGGGGCAAAAAGCGGACCAAACCCGTCGCTGTTCGGGATTGGTGAAAACGGGATGAAGTCAGTCGGTTATGCGGGTTCACACCCGCACGGCCGGAGGCCGCCCAGCGCCAGGGGCCCGGCGCCGTGCGGCCGGTCGGAGTCGGCGGGTGCACAACTCGGCCCGCGCGGATATCATCCAACGGTTCCTATGCCGCACCGGTAGGAACGTCCCAGCACCCACACATTTCCGCCGCATCTGGAGAACGCATGCTCCGATCCTCGCTGATGACGCTCGTCGCGATCGTGGCCGGCGGCACCGCCGCCGTGGCCCAGCAGCCGCTCGCCTCCACCCGGCCCGGAGTGCCGGACACGTCCGCCTTCCGGCCGCTCGCCCTGCCCGCGCCGAACGCGTTCCGCACGGGGGCGGGGACCCCCGGCCCGCTGTACTGGCAGCAGCGTGCGGACTACACCATCCACGCGACGCTCGACACGGCCACGCGGGGCATCCGGGCCGAAGAGACCATCCGCTACACGAACAACTCGCCCGATACCCTGCGGTACGTCTGGATTCAGCTCGACCAGAACATCCAGTCACCCGACAACCCGCTGACGCAGCTCACGCCTCCGTTCGGCCGCGGGAGCGAGCCCGGCTACGTCGGCGGTTACACGCTCGACCGCGTGAACGTGCTGCGCGCCGCACGCCCGCGCGGCAAGGCCGTCTCCGCGCCGCTCAGCTACCGCGTGCACGAAACGATGATGCGCGTGGACCTCGACCGGCCGCTGGCCCCGAAGACGGCCATCGACTTCGACATCGCGTGGCACTACGTCGTGCCCTTGCAGCAGGGGCGGACCGGGCGCGAGAAGTTCCCGGAGGGCTGGCTGTACGAGATCGCGCAGTGGTATCCGCGCCTGGCGGTCTACGACGACGTGACCGGATGGAACACCGCGCAGTACCTGGGCAACGGTGAGTTCTACCTCGAGTACGGCGACTTCGACTTCAGCATCACGGCGCCGGCGAACTACACGGTCACCGGCACCGGGGCGCTCGAGAACGCGGCGCAGGTCCTCCCCGCCCGGCTGCGCGAGCGCCTGGCGCTGGCCCTGCACTCCGACACGACGGTCCACGTCATCGCCCCCGCCGAGGTCGGTACGGCGGCGCTGATTCCGGCGGGCGCCGGGACGACGCGCACCTGGCACTTCAAGGCGCACGACGTGCGCGACGTGGCCTGGGCGGCGGCGCCCAACTTCATCTGGGACGCGTCGGGATGGGACGGCGTGCTCATCCAGGCCCTGTATCCGCCGGTCGCGCTGCCGCTGTGGGCCGAAGCCGCCGACATGGGCCGGCACACGATCATGCACCACTCCCGGTGGTACCACTACCCGTACCCCACGGCCATCAACGTGAACGGGCCCGTGGGCGGGATGGAGTACCCGATGATCGTGTTCTGCTCGGAGCGGAAGGACGAGAAGGGCCTCTACTTCGTCACCACCCACGAGCTCGGCCACGAGTGGTTCCCGATGATCGTGGGGAGCAACGAGCGGCTGTACGGCTGGCAGGACGAGGGGTTCAACACCTTCATCGACTACTTCTCCTACCACGACCGCTTCCCGACCGACACCACGCTGCCGAACTCGTTCGAGCTCGGCGCCGACATGGGCACGTGGGTGCGCTTCCTCCAGCACTACACCGGCCGGGAAGCGCCGATCATGGAGCCGCAGGACCGCAATCCTCAGGCCCTGAGCGGCTGGCTGCACTACACCAAGCCCGCCGAGGGGCTCCACTTCCTGCGGAACGAAGTCGTGGATTCCACGGCCTTCGACGCGGCGTTCCGGGAGTACATCCGGCGCTGGGCCTTCAAGCATCCCACGCCGGCCGACTTCTTCCGCACCATGAACGACGCGCTCGGCGAGGACCTGTCGTGGTTCTGGAGGAGCTGGTTCTACCGCACCGACCACCTCGACCAGGCGGTGGATTCGGTCGTGCAGCAGGACTCCGCCGGCCGGTCGAAGGCGCGGATCTTCTTCTCGAGCCGCGACGAGATGGTGGCACCGCTGGACCTGGCGATCACCCTCGCCGACGGGAGCACCCAGCAGGTCAAGCTCCCGGTCCAGGCCTGGTATCGGGGCTCGCCGTTCATCTACTTCCACACTTTCCCGGCGAAGGTCGTCCGGGTCGTGATCGATCCGCGGGGCGTGTATCCCGACGTGAACCCGGCGGACAATACCTGGAGCGCGCCGGCGCCCTGACGCGAGGCAGGATCGATGACGGGGAGGTGGTGAGGTGATGGAGGTAATGAGGTGAGAAGGTGAGGATGCGGCCGGTGGCCACTTACCTCCTCACGACATCACCTCCATCACGTCCTCACCTCCCCGTCGTGCGCACGCGCTCCGCGATCGGGGGTTCCGGCTTGGCAGGCATCAGCAGATCCCGCAGGGACGCCCCGCGCCGCAGCCGCTCGGCGATCCGGGCCGGCGAGGGCCCCGTGCACGGCGAGGGGAACACACAGTTGATGTAAAAGCCCTGGATCGGGTTGCCGAAGCAGAAGTTGAGGATGCAGTAGCTCAGGAACGAGACGTTGAAGGTGTCGGGCTTCGCCGTGCATCCCGCCGGCAGGAGGCACGGCGCCACGATGCTGCTGAGCGCGCCTCCGATGGACAGCCCGTGCCACTGGCCGCCCTGCCACGGGCCGGACGCGAAGGTCTGGTTGGCGCACGAGGATGGCGAGCAGGTGTTCGCGGTGATGCGGATGGTGCCTGAGTTCGCCTCCCAGTAGTTGCCGGTGCTGTGGCGTGCCTCGCCGCCGCCGGCGCCGGTCTTCTCGCCGGACGCGTCGAAGGAGGCCGTGTTCACCGCCTGGCTCGTAATGGTCGCGCTGGAAGTCGCCGCCACCACGCGGCCCGTCCAGGTGCTCTCCGGCGACGCGAACCAGAACACCCCCAGCCACTTCAGCGAATCCTCCGTCGAGGAACCGGGAGGATTCGGGAACACTTCCCGGATCTGCAGCCCCAGCATGATCCACGTCTGCCCCGCCTGGCCCAGGAACGCGAACCCGGGCCTGACGGAGCGCCCGGCCGCCGCCAGCGCCGGGTTGGGCACCACGACCGTCACCGAGTCGGTGCTTCCGAGCAGCGAATCCACGACGCCCGAGAACTCGCCGAGGGACTGGTTGCGGTCGATGTAGCCGATCATCGCGTCGCGCTCGCCGGGGAGCCAGGCCCGCTGCTGCGTGATCTGGGTCGGCAGGGGCCCGGTCACGACGAGCGAGTCGATCAGTTGCGCCGTCCGTGGCACCCCGGCGACCGTGATGGCGATCGTGTCCACCCAGACGCCGGCGATGACCTGCGCCGGGTCGCGGCTCCACCGGATGACGCCGTCGCCCGTTCCCGCGGTCGTGCCAAGCGTGACCCAGGGCGCCGACCCGTGCGTCACCGTCCAGCCGGCCTGCGGCGCGCCGGAGCCTGTCAGCGTGACGCGGACCGAGTCGGCCACCGCCGGACCGCTATCGGTGGCCAGCACGACGAACCGGGTGGTCGCGCTGAGGGCGACCGTCAGCGGACCGGGGGCCGTCGCGTCGCGGCAGCCGGCGGCCAGCGCGACCAGGCACGGCACGAGGGCCGCGGCCATCCGGCGGCGGCGCAGCGGCCGGCCGCGCGGGCACCCGCCCGCGGCGGCGGGGCCGGGAGAAGCGTGGGGGGCGCGACAGGTCATCGTCATTCCCGGCGCAGCGCGGAGCGGCGCGCCAGCCCCCGCCCGATCCGAGCAACGTCGGCCCCCGCCGGCCCCGTGCAGGGCGAGGGGAAGATGCAGGTGATGGCGAGGCCGGTGACCGGCGTCCCGGTGAAGCTGACGTTGAAGGTGTCCGGCTTCGCGCCGCACCCGCTCGGAAGCAGGCACGGCGCCACGATAGTGATCAGATTGCCACCTACCTTGATCCCGTGCCACACGCCGCCCTGCCACGGGCCCGAGGTGAAGGAAGTGTTGGCGCAGCTCGCGGGACTGCAGGCGTTGCTCCGGATGTTGATCTGGCCCTGGTTCGCCTCCCAGTACTCGCCCAGGCTGCCGCGGGCCTCCGCCCCGCCGGCCCCGCTCTTGTCGTACGACGCATCGAAGGCGGCGGTGTTGACCGTGGTCTTCTTGTACGTGGTGGCGACCGAAGCGGCGAGCACCCGACCCTTCCAGGTGCTCTCGGGCGACGCGTACCACAACACGCCGAGCAGGTTGAGCGAGTCCATGGTCTTCGAGCCGGGCGTCACGGGGAAGACTTCCCTGAGGTCGTAGCCGACCATGATCCACGTCTGGCCCGCCTGCCCCAGCTTCCCGACGCCGATCATCCCGCGGGGCGCCGCAGCCCCGGGCGCCGCGAGCGCCGGGTTCGACTCGATCACGGTCACCGAATCGCTGGTGGCCAGCAGCGCGGCGACCGCGGCCGGGACGAACACGCCGTCGAGCGAGTCGCGGAGCATCCGGGCCACGATCGAGTCCCGCTCGCCGGGCAGCCAGGCCCGCTGCGCCGTGACGAAGGCCGGCGCCTGCCGGGTGACGACCGAGTCCACCAGGAGCGCGGCCGACCCCTGGCCGACGGCGACCGCGATCGTGTCCACGGAGACGCCGTACCCGATCCAGCTCGCGTCGCGCTGCCACACGACATAGCCGGTTCCGGTGCCCTCGCTCCGCACGAACGTGGTCCACGGCGCCGCGCCGTGGGTCGCCGTCCAGTGCACGGCGCCCGCGTCCGGTGCCACGGTCACGAGCACCGACTCCGCGGCCACGGTCGTGTCGCTCACGTCGATGGAGTCGAGGCGACTGGAGGCACCGAGGCTGAGCGGCGGGGCGACGGGCCGGGTGGTCTCGCGGCACGAAACGACCGGCCCGAGGGCGAGCAGCAGGACGGCTGCGAAGGACTGAAGGGCGGCTTTCGCATCCATGCGCCAACATAATACCTTCCGGGCAACGGCGACCATGTGATTCGGGTCACGCGGCCGCCCGGACTCCGCTCCCGAAGCCACGAGATCGACCATGTTGCGAGCTCTCCGACGGACCCTCGTCGCCCTGGCCTGCGCGGCGCCCCTGCGGGCGCAGGGGGGCCCGGCGCCGGCGCCCCAACCCGCCAACCTGATCGTCACCGCGGCGCACATCTACACGGTGGACCCCGACCGGCCGACGGTCGCGGCCGTGGCGGTGCGCGACGGGCTGATCGCCTTCGCCGGCAGCGTCCGCGAAGCGATGGCGCTGAAGGGTCCCGCCACGCGCCTGCTCGACCTCGGCGACGCCACCGTGATTCCCGGGATCGTGGACGCGCACCTCCATCTCCTCGGCCTGGGGGAATCGCTCGAGGAGGTGGACCTCCGCGGCGCGGCGAGCTACGACGAGGTGGTCGCGCGGGTGGCGGCGCGTGCGAGGACGGCACCGCCCGGCGCGTGGATCCGCGGCCGCGGGTGGGACCAGAACCGCTGGCCCGTCCGGGCGTTCCCTACCGAGGCCGCGCTGAGCCGCGCCGTGCCCGACCATCCCGTCGTGCTCGAGCGCGTGGATGGGCACGCCCTGCTGCTCAACGCGCGCGCCCTGCGGCTGGCCGGCATCGTCGCCGCCACGCCCGACCCGCCCGGAGGCCGCATCCTCCGCTACACCGACGGTTCCCCGACGGGCGTGCTGGTGGACAACGCCATGGACCTCGCGGACCGCGCCGTCCCGGCGCCCTCGCCCGCGGACGTGCGCGCGGCCGTGCTCGCCGCGATCGATCACCTGCACCGGTGGGGCCTCACGGGCATCCACGACCCGTGGGTCACGCAGCCCACGATCGCCGTGTACGAGGACCTGGCCCGCGCGGGCCGGTTCGACCTGCGCGACTACGTGATGATCGCGGGCGACAGCGCCGACCTCGCGGCCGCCTTCGCGCGCGGCCCGCAAGACGGGCTGTACGACGGCCGCCTGTGGCTGCGCTCGATCAAGCTGTTCGCCGACGGTGCGCTGGGCTCGCGCGGCGCCGCCCTGCTCGAGCCGTACAGCGACGACCCCGGCAACACCGGCCTGCTGGTGACCGACACCAACGACATCCGCGCCGTCGCCATCGCGGCGCTGCGCCACGGGTTCCAGCTGTGCGTCCACGCCATCGGCGACCGCGCCAACCGGCTCGTGCTGGACGCCTACCAGGCCGCGCTCGACACGGTGCCCACGGCGGACCACCGCTTCCGCATCGAGCACGCGCAGGTAATCAGCCCGCCGGACCTTCCCCGTTTCGCCGCGCTGGGCGTGATCCCTTCGATGCAGACCAGCCACCAGACGAGCGACATGACGTGGGCGATGGACCGCCTGGGGTGGACCCGCGTGCAGGGCGCCTACGCGTGGCGCTCGCTGCTGGCCACGGGCGTCGTGATCCCCAACGGGACGGACGCCCCCGTCGAGCCCGTCAACCCGATGATCGGCTTTCACGCCGCCATCACGCGCCAGGACGCCACCGGCTGGCCCGCCGGCGGCTGGTTCCCGGCCCAGCGCATGACGCGGGAGGAAGCCCTCGAGGCCATGACCCTCTGGCCGGCGTACGCCGGGTTCATGGAGCGGGTCTCCGGGTCGCTGACCCCCGGGAAGTACGCCGACCTCACCGTGCTCGACCGGGACATCATGACGGTGGCGCCCGCGGACGTGCTCGCCGCGCAGGTCGTCATGACGATCCTCGGCGGGCGCATCGTGTACCGGAGGGGCCCGTCATGACCGACACGCTGGAGGCCTTCCGCCACTATCGCGAGAAGATGAACGCGGCCATCCTGGCGGCCGGCCATCGCGACATCAACCGCTTCTTCGCGCTCGACACCCGCACCTACGAGGCGGGCGCCCTGCCCGCCAGGACCAAGGAGCTGCTCGGGCTCGTCGCGAGCCTGGTGCTGCGCTGCGACGACTGCATCACGTACCACGTCGTGCGCTGCCGCGAGGAGGGGGTCTCGCGATCCGGAGTTCTACGACGCGTTCGCCGTGGGGCTGGTCGTGGGCGGCTCGATCGTGATCCCGCACCTGCGCCGCGCCGTCGAACGCCTGCAGGAACTGCCGGCACAATGACGTCCGGCCGGCGCCGCGCTCCACGCGCGACGCCGGCCGGCGGTGCATCCAATGACGGCTGCTAGTTCGGCTGGAGGCTCGCGAAGAAGCTCGCCACGCTGAAGCCCACGGGATCGATCTCGTAGTAGCGGTTGCGGTAGAAGCGCCCCGTCGTGGGGAAGTACGGCGGCGGCGTCTGATACGCGCACTCGTCGTAGGAGTACCGCTTGATGTACCCGGTGCCGCCCGTGGTCCCGACGGCGCCGCGCGTCCCCTGGATGATGCCGCCGGTGATGTACAGGCAGCCGCGCCCCGTGGCCGTCGCGCCGCACGGCTCCTGCGACGTGGGACCGGTGGAGTAGTTCTCGACGGTGAAGGAGTTGAGGGTGAGCAGCACCCCCTGCAAGTACTCGTCGGAGGTGCTCGCGTACGTCTTGTACGCGCCGCCGCTGCTCCCCCACGGCTGCGGGGTGTTGAGCTCGTTGTCGGACATGTAGATGTAGCCCGCCGCGATCATGCCGAGGATGTCGCCGCCCGTGCACTGCACGCTCCCGGGGGCGATCGCATAGGTGATGTCGTCGGAGATGATGATGTTGCCGCTCGCGGCCACCGTGACCTTGCCCTGCACCACGCCGCTCAGCACGACGTTGCCGTTGACGTAGATGACGCCCTTCGAGTTCGGGTTGAACTGCCGCGACAGCGGCCAGAGGTACTGCGCCTCCAGCTGCCGGGTGGCCAGCGTCGTGTCCACGGCGTGCGAAGCGGGATTCTTGAGCGCCGCCACCACCGACGGGTCCGGCGTCGCCGAGTACTGCTGCCACGCCCCGTAGCCGTCCGTCGCGCGGAACGTGTTGGCATAGCGATACGGCGACGCACCCAGCGTATCGAGGTTGAGGTGGTCGTCGCCGGCCAGGTAGCAGCGCGACGTGCTCCGGTAGAGCGAGTAGGTCGCCGCGTTGTGCGCGTTGGTGGAGCCGGTCGAGGTCGGCTCCGGCGTGCCACCCCCCGGCACCGTCATCGTGGCGGGGAACGGGTAGGCCGGTATCGCGTTGTAGTGGTCGTACGCGGTCCAGAAGGTGGTGTCCGTGACGCCGAGGGACGTCCGGATGTGCGTGTCGCCGCAGGTCTTCTGCTGGTTGACGTTGCTGCTCGGCGCCGTCCCCGTGACGTACGCCGCGTTCGCGCTGCTGGTGGCGATGTACACCCGGAAGAAGCCGTCGTTCGGATCGGTGACTTTCCCGTCGCCGAGCAGGTCCAACGGCCAGAACTCGATCCGCAGCCGCGACTGCGTGCTGGTGCCGCCGCTCGGGGCGGTGAAGTTCATGTTGCCCTGCGTGGCGTACGTGGCGAGCTTGCCCAGTTGCGCCACGGTCGGCAGCGGGATGACGGCGCCGTGCTGTGTGTACCCCATGTCGAAGGTGCCGTAGCTCGCCCCCGTGATGGTCCCGGACACGTCCACGGTGCTGTGGAAGTGCACGCCGCTGGAGTAGATGCACATGTCGTCGTTGGTGTGCATCGGGCCGAAGATCTGGTCCCCGTCGCCGAAGCAGATCCCCGAGCCCTCGCTATTGGTGTAGTAGGCGTACTGCGCGAACGACACCTGGGCCAGCTCGCCGCGCCGCACGACCACCGCGCCGGACGGGTTCGTGATCACGGACACCACGCTCCCGAACACCCCGTACTGCCCCGTCGAGGAGCCCGTCGGGCCGACGTAGATGCTGCGCGTCACGCCCGGAATGGCGTGGCCGCTGGCGTCGTACACCGGCTGGCCGGACTGCAGCGCCACGTACCCGGTGTCGGGGAACAGGGCCGGATTGCCGTTGAGGGTCGAGCGCCCCACCTCGATGCCCGCGTCGGCGGCGTTGCGCATGTCCTCTTCCTGCTGCTGGCCCCGCGAGATGAGGTACGAGCTGCCCGTCAGGAAGATCGCCCCCGCGGCGAGCGCCGCGACCGCGACCGTGATGAGCATGACGAGCACCAGCGCGATGCCGCGCTCGTGCGACGGATTCGGGGTTCGCATGGGTCCGGTCTCCGGATCAGGGCGCCGGCGGCACGATGACCGCCGTCGAGGTCGAGGGCGTGGACTCGGTCGGCGTGCAGTCGAGCGCCGTCACCTGGTAGTAGTAGGTGCTGTCGTTCAACGCCGTGTTGTCGGCGTAGGTGTACGTGGCCTGGCCCGCCGGCAGGGTCTGCAGCGCGTCGCCGAAGCTCGCGGCGGCCGTCCGCCGGTAGATGACGTACCGCTCCACGTCCTTCTCGCCGCCCGTTTCGTCGGTCGCCGGCAGCCAGGTCAGGGTGATCACCGGCACGCTGTCCGTGCCCGTGAACAGCGCCGTGACCGTCTTGCCGAAGATCGGCGCGTCGCCGCAGGACTGCTGCTTCACCAGCCCGGCGTTCGGGATCCGGATCGTCGTGGCCAGCGAGCGCAGGATCTGCGCGGAGCCGGTCCGCCCGTTGGAGGCGTAGAAGTTGACCTGCACCGCGCGGATCGAGTCGATCCGCGCCGCCACGCCCGTGTCGGCCGTGGAGCCGTGCACCGGCACGCTGTGCCGCATCGGCAGGTTCCCGGAGGTGACGCTGAACAGGTTGCCGAGGGTGTCGGTCTGGAGCCAGTTGAAGAACGGCTGGCCGGGGAACGGCAGGAGGTGCTGCGCCACGATCGTGGCCGCGGTGTTGTTCACCTGGCGCATCAGCACGTACGTCCCGTTGGCGCCGGGCGTCGTGTCCGCCACGACCCAGTAGCTGATCGTCTCCGCCGGCGACAGCTCGCCGCCCGTCGTCTTGTAGGTCGAGTCCGGGTAGAGGATGCCGGTGGTCGGCAGGGTGAACTTCTGCGTCGTGGTCGGCGCGCTGACCGTGTTGGGGTCCGCGGTGGGATCGTAGTTCACCGCGGTCATCGATCCGGCGACGTTGCTGACCAGGTCGCCGTTGAACACCACCGCGTTCGGCGAGATGTAGACCAGCGTCGGCTGGGCGGCCACGGCGCCCGCACCGGCGTTCCGCAGGTCGCGATCCAGCGTCTGGATGGCGAAGCGCAGGTTCTGCATCGCGTCCATGCGGTCCGCGGTGCCCGACACGGATCCGCTGACCCCGTGGAAGAACCAGACGGCTGCGCCCATGATGATGCTCAGCACCACGAGGCTGATGATCATCTCGATGAGCGTGAACCCCGAAGCTCGCTTCATGGCGACGCCACCACCACGGTTTCCGAGACCGGCGAGGCCAGCGCGGCCGAGTTCACCGTCACGGTGACCGTCATGTAGTCGTTGGTGTAGGTCGGCAGCGGACCGCCGGTGTGCACCACCGTCGTGGTCCGCGAATAGCCGGGGAACCCGGTGATCGTGGCTTCCGTGCCCGTGAAGTTCGCCACCATGCCGGAGTAGTTCGGGGTGGCGCGGATCAGCGACAGCCGCTGGTCCGCCAGCTCCACCGCGATGGACCGCGCCTCCGCCTGGCGCTCCGTGCGCGAGAAGTTGAAGGCGAACTTGCCCATCCCGATGAGCACGACGACCAGGATGACCATGGCCATCATGATCTCGATGAGCGTCATCCCGCGTTCGGCCGTCCGGCGGCCCGCGCCGGCGGTCAGAACTTGCGGGCCCACGCCGTCCCCGTGTACTGGTACCATTCCGCCCTTCCCGTGGCCATGATGACCTCGACGGAGCGCGCGTCCTGCGGATGCGCCGCGTTCGTCGCGGCCGTGGACGTCAGGTACACCGCCCCACTCTCCGACGCGCTGCCGTCGCGCCGGAACACCAGCTCCGGCATGCCGTTCAGCTGGTGCGTGAACGTGATCGGCGCGGGGGTGTAGATCCGCGCCGGCGCGCCGCCCAGTCCGAACGTGACGCCGTCGGCCAGCGCATACGTCCGCACCCGCTCCGTGGTCTGGATCGAGTTGTCGTTGTTCGCGTCCTCGTGCAGCATCACCGAGTTCGTCGTCGTGTTGAAGACGACGTTGACGTTGCTCTGGTCCGTCACCGCCAGCCGCTGCGCCCGCGCGAGCAGGCCGGCGAGGGACCGGGCCCCCGAGTTGCTCTGGAACCCCGCGAACCTCAGCTTCGGGATCGCGAAGGCCGCGACGAGCGCCATCACCACGATCACCATCAGCGCCTCGATCAGGGTGAAGCCGGCTCGCCGCACGCTGCGCTCTCGTTTCACGTTCGCGCCTCTCCTTCGGTTCGCAGGGACTCGCCAAACTAGGATAGCAAGGCAGATGCCAGTCGCGGCGGGACCGCCACGGGCACACATATCATGTTGCACGCCAATGTCTTGCGCAACTTCCGCCGCGCGAGGCCCGGCACGCCTCGCCGAAGGTAAGGTGCAACGGTCGCGCAAGGTCTTGCAGCCTGCGATGCAGCCGGCCGTATCCCCACGCCCCCCGGCCCCGCTCCCCGGGAACGAGCGGGCGCGCCGTCCCTTTGCGCCATGCGCGGTTATACTACCGCATCGCCAGATGCCGGCCATGACGCGCAGGACCAGCGTGGTCGTGGACGTGGGCGGCGTGAAGGTGGGGGGCTCGCACCCCATCGTCGTCCAGTCCATGACGAACACCGATACCGCGGACGCGGAGGGCACCGCCCGACAGGTGGCGGCGCTCGCGGCGGCCGGATCGGAGCTGGTGCGCGTCACGGTCAACACCGACGAGGCGGCCGCGGCCGTCCCCCTCATCGCGGAACGCGCAGCCGCGCTCGGCGCCCCGGTCCCGATCATCGGGGACTTCCACTACAACGGGCACCTGCTGCTCGCCAGGCACCCGGCGTGCGCCGGCACGCTGGCCAAGTACCGCATCAACCCGGGCAACGTGGGCGGCAAGCGCCACGACGAGAACTTCCGCGCCATCGTCGAGATCGCCGTGAAGAACGGCAAGCCGGTCCGCATCGGCGTCAACTGGGGCTCGCTCGACCAGGCGCTCCTGACCGAGATGATGGACGCCAACGCCAGGTCGGCGGCGCCCCGCGACGCCCGCGACGTCACCATGGACGCGATGGTCGAGAGCGCGCTCCGCTCGGCCCGCCTCGCCGAGCAGTGCGGCCTCGGCCACGACCGCATCATCCTCTCCGCCAAGGTCTCCGGCGTCCAGGACCTGGTGGACGTGTACCGCAAGCTGGCGGCGCTGTGCGACTACCCGCTGCACCTCGGCCTCACCGAAGCGGGCATGGGCGCCAAGGGGATCGTCGCCTCGACCGCCGGCATCGCCATCCTGCTGCAGGAGGGGATCGGCGACACGATCCGCGTCTCGCTCACGCCGGCGCCGCGGGGCGACCGCAGCGAGGAGGTGCTGGTCGCGCAGCAGATCCTCCAGTCGCTCGGCCTGCGGAGCTTCCTGCCGCAGGTCACCGCCTGCCCCGGTTGCGGGCGCACCACCAGCACGTTCTTCCAGGAGATGGCGAGCGACATCCAGCGCTATCTGCGCGAGCAGATGCCGGTCTGGCGCGACCGCTACGCGGGCGTGGAGGAGATGCGGGTGGCCGTGATGGGGTGCGTGGTCAACGGACCGGGCGAGTCGAAGCACGCCAACCTCGGCATCTCGCTCCCCGGCACGTTCGAGGAGCCCAAGGCCCCGGTGTTCGTGGACGGGCGCCTGGCGACGACCCTCAAGGGCGACGACATCGTGCCCCAGTTCCTGCGCATCCTCGACCGGTACGTGGAGGAGCACTACCGGCCGGTCTGAGCCGGCCGCGCGGCGGCCTCAGTCCGCGGCCACCGGGACCTTCGCCCGCTCCTTGATGGGCACCCGGAAGGCCAGCGCACCGGCGACGCCCATGATCCCCGCGATGAAGAAGAACGGCACGGCCGGCCCGAGGATCTCGAAGACCGGCGTCGCCCACATCGGCCCGACCACCCGCGCGATCCCGCCGTACGCCTGCTGCACGCCCATCGTCTGCCCCAGCTCCTTGGGATCCGACTCGTGCGAGACCTGCGCCGTCACGGCCGGGAAGAGCAGCGCCGTCCCGATCGGGAACAGCAGCAGCACCAGCGCCAGCAGCGGAATGGTGTGCGGCACGGGGAAGAGCAGCATCGCGAAGAACAGGCTGATCGCGCCCGCGCGCACCAGCCGGCCCTCGCCGAAGCGGTCCACCAGGGGCCCGAGGATCAGGGCCCGCAGCAGGACCGACAGGAAGCCGATATAGACGAAGAAGTACCCGATCGTCTTCACGGTCACGCCGAAGCGGTACTTGAGGTACAGCGCCAGGACGGCGGTGAGCGAGCCCTGGGCCGCCATCCCCACCGCGTAGATCAGGATGAGGCGGGGCTGGGGCGCGCCGGGATGGCGGACGACCTCGCGCATGGCGGACCGGATGCTGCGCTTGGCGCCCTTGAGGTTCGTCGGCTTCGACTCCGGCAGGTACAGCCACGCGAACAGGATGTTGCAGGTGCACAGCCCCGCCGCGACGAGGCCGGGCGCGGCGGGTCCCAGGTGCGCCGCGAGCGAGCCGATGGCCGGTCCGATCATCACGCCCGCGTTCGTGGACGAGGAGAGCCAGCCCAGGCCGCGGACCCGCTGCGATGGCTCCGTCGCGTCGGAGACGTAGGCCTGGACGACGCCGGTGGTGCCCCCGCCGGCGCCCTGCACGAGCCGCGACGCGAACAGCAGCCAGATGTTGTTGGCGAGGCCGAAAATCACGTACGCGATGGCGGCTGCCGAGAGCCCGATGATGAGGGTCGGCCTGCGGCCGTAGCGGTCCGAGACGCGGCCCCACACGGGCGCGCTGGCCAGCTGCGCGATGGAGAACGACGCCACCAGGGGGCCCACGATCCACGGGTGGCCGCCCAGCCGCAGGGCGTAGAACGGCAGCAGCGGGAAGATCATCGCGAAGCCGAGCATGTCCACGAACGCGACGGACATGAGGATGCCGAGCGACTTCTTCATCGCGCCGCCCTCGCGCCCACGCCGAGCGCGGCGGCGCTCACCGCCATCAGGACGACCCCGAAGGCGGCCGCCACGCCTACGTCCGACAGGCGCAGGCTCGACAGGATCTCGATCGAGATGGGACGCGTCCCGTACGTGTAGAGCAGGATCGAGGTCACGAAATCTCCGAGCGCGGTGACGAACGCGAGGCTGGCCCCGGCGGCCATGGCGGGCTTGAGCAGCGGGAGGGTCACCCGCCACAGCTGCCGCCAGCGGCCGGCGCCGAGGGAAGCGGCCGCCTCCTCGAGCGACGGGTCGAGCTGGCGGTAACCGGCCAGCAGCGCGCGGCCCGTCAGCGGCAGGCTGCGCACCAGGTAGGCCAGCGGCAGGATCGCGGCCGTCCCCACCAGGACCCAGCGGCCGGCGAGCGGGCTGCGCACGCTGAACAGCGTGGCGAGGGCGATCGCCACCACGGTGCCCGGCACCGCCCACGGCAAGGCCAGGAGGACCTCGATGGCGCGGCGCAGCGCGACGCGGCGCCGCACGGCGAGGTGCGCGGCCGCGGTGGCGAGCGCGACGGCCGCCACGGTGGCGACGGCCGCCATCCACAGGGAGTTGAGCAGCGGCCGCAGACGCCCGGGATCGGAGAGCAGCGTGTCGTAGTTGGCGAGGCTCCAGACCGGCGGGAGCGCCTGCGTGGTCCAGGTGCCGGACGGCGCCAGCGAGACGACGATCAACGTCAGGTGCGGCAACAGCATCACGATGCCGAGCGCCCACCCCGCCGCCGCCGCCGCGCGGCGGGCCAGCGGGCGCTCGATCGATTTGAGCCGCGGCGCCGTCCCCTTCCCCACCGACACCACCAGCCGGTTCCCCTCCGAGCGCTGGACGATCACGAAGCCCGCGATGGCCAGCACGGCCAGCGCCACCGTCTCGAGCATCGCCGTGGGCAGGTCGCCGTTCAGCTTGGTGGCGACGATCTGCGTGGTCATCACGCGGAAGCCGCCGCCGAAGATGTACGGGGCGGAGAAGGAGGCCAGCGCGGTCATGAACGTGAGCAGCGCCGCGCCCCACAGCGACGGGGCGAGCAGCGGCAGCGTCACGCGCCGGAAGGTGCGCCACGTGCCGGCGCCCAGGGAGGCGGCGGCCTCGAGCATCGAGGCGTCGATCCGGGCGAGCCCGGCGCGGGCGAACAGGTAAAAGTACACGTACATCGAGTACGCGTGCACCAGCAGGATCGCGCCCGCGCCCTGGAGCCGCCACGGCGCGTGGTGGAGGCCGAGGAGCGCCTGCACCCCGCGGGCGACGAACCCGCTCTCGCCGTAGAGGAACAGGAAGGCGATCACCCCCACCAGCGGCGGCAGCACCGCCGGGAGCGCGATCAGCGCCCCGAGCACGCGGCGGCCCGGAAAGTCGTAGCGCTCGAAGATGAGGGCCAGCGGCAGGCCGATCGCCGCCGCCAGCGCCACGCTGGCCAGCGAGATCCACAGGCTCGCCCACAGCGCGGCCCACTCGGCGCGCGACGTGACGAAGGCGTGCAGGTCGGCGTGGGACGCCTGGGCCCCGACCAGGAGCAGGGGGTAGACGACCAGCCAGGCCAGCAGCAGCACCAGCGCCAGTGCCGCCCCGTTGCCCCGCCTCATGGCTCGATCCAGCACAGCACCCGGTCCACCGCCACGCGCACGCGGTCACCGACCCTGGCGGCGCCGTGCGGCGCCTGCACCTCGAAGCTGACCCCGTCTCCCGCGTCCACCGTGAAGAACGCCTGCGCGCCGACGAACCGCCGCTCGGTGACCACGCCCGCGAGTGGCCCCGTCCCCCGCCCCGCGTCGCCGTCCGCCACCAGCCGCATCGCCTCCGGCCGCACCAGGGCGCGGCTCCCGGGCCGGCCCCCGACCGCGGGCCCCGGCAGCGACGCGGTCCGGCCGACGAACCCGGCCACGAACGGCGTGGCCGGCGCCTCGTACAGCTCGTCCGGCGTGCCGACCTGCTCCAGGCGGCCCTCGCGCATCACGGCGACGCGCTCGCCGAGGTCGAACGCCTCTTCCTGCTCGTGGGTGACGAAGACCGTCGTGATCCCCACCTGCCGGATGGCGCGGCGCAGCTCCCGGCGCGTGCGCTCGCGCAGCGCGGGATCGAGGTTCGACAGCGGCTCGTCCAGCAGCAGCACCCGCGGCTCGGGGGCGAGCGAACGGGCCAGGGCTACGCGTTGCTGCTGCCCGCCGGACAGCTCGGCCACGGCGCGCCGCTCGAACCCCGCCAGGTCCACCATCGCCAGCACTTCGCGCACCCGGCGGTCGGCCGCCTCGCCCCGGAGCCGGAGTCCGAAGGCGACGTTGGCACCCACGTCGAGGTGCGGGAACAGCGCGTAGTGCTGGAAGACCATGCCGAACCGCCGCGCGGCGGGCGCGACGCCGGTGACGTCGTCGCCCGCCACCACGATGCGCCCCGCGTCCGGCCGCTCGAACCCCGCGAGCAGCCGGAGCGTGGTAGTCTTGCCGCTCCCGCTGGGCCCGAGCAGGGCGAGGATCTCGCCCGGCGCCACGTCGAGGGTGAGACCGTTGACGGCGACGACGCCGTCGAAGGCCTTCGTCAGTGCCGTGATGCGCAAATACGGCTCGGACATGGACTCCCCTGTGAGGGGTGAGAGGTGAGACGTGAGAGGGATGAGTGAGAGGTGAGAGGTGAAAAATGCGTGAGAGGGCGACGCCAGCCTCTCACGCTCTTCGACCTCTCACCTCTCACTCATCCCTCTCACGTCTCACCCCTCACCTCTCACGCTTTCCTGTTCCCCGCACATTCCTGTCCCAGTAGTCCATCCACTTCCCGCCCTGCGCCTCGACCGTATCCCAGTTGATCGGCTCGACCACCATCTTCCGCTCCACGTCGCGCACCCACGGCGGCAGCGAGTCGGCCGGCAGGTCGGTGCGGGCCGGGAGCCGGAACGCTTCACGCGCCGCGACGATCTCCATCTCCGGCGTGCGCACCCAGCGGACGAACTCCCGCGCCAGGTCCGCGTGCCGGGCGCCGCGCACGAGCGCGATCGCGTCGTCGATCACGGGCGTGCCGCTGGTCGGGAACAGGTAGCCGAGCCGCCGCCCGTCCCGCTGGAGCAGCAGCATGTCGGGCAGGTCCCACGCCGAGACCAGGCCTTCCTGCCGCTCGAGCATGGTGTGCAGCAGCGCCGGGTTCTGCACGTACTCCTTGGTCTGCGCGTCGAGCCGGCGCAGCCACGCCCAGCCGGCCGTGGTGTCGCCGGTGCGCTCGAGGCTGCGCATCATCACCATCTCGAAGATGGCGCGCATCGTCCCGCTGGCCAGCGGGTCGCGGATCAGGACCTCGCCCTTCCATTGCGGCAACAGCAGGTCATCCCAGTCCTGCGGGGCCTGCGCGGCCGTCAGGGCCGCGGCGCTGTACTCGATCACCGCCGGCGTGCGGTACACCGACAGGTACATCGGCCCGCCGCTGTCCACCGGCTCGAGCAGCGAATCGCGCGACCCGCGGGCGAACATCGGCGAGGGGCCGCCGAACCAGACGTCGGCCTGCGGGTTGGCCTTCTCGGAGCGGAGGCGGTCCAGCGCCTCCTGCGACCCCATGTCGAGCCACTGCACGTCCACGCCGGGGTGCAGCGCCTCGAAGCGCTTCGCGACCAGGGTGAGCAGGTCGCGTCCGTGCGGGGAGTAGATGACGAGCGGGGTCTTCCCGCCGCCGCACCCGGAGGCCAGCAACGCGGCGGCGAGCAGCGTCCCGGCGCGCAGCCGCCGGCGGGCCCGCGGGCCTCCGCGCACTACGTCACCCCCGTCACTTCACGTCTTCGGGGCGGAGCGCCAGGAGGTTGGCGAACAGCCGGTACGCTCCCGGCACGTTCGCCGGCAGCTGCCGGAAGAAGGCGAGCCCCGTGTACACGTACAGTCCGCGCCCGAGCCGCGCCACGAGCAGGCCGCCGTCGAGCTTCTCGCCGTTGTCGCCCGTCTCCAGCATCGGGTGGTAGGCCGGGTCCCAGGTGTGGGCGAAGTAGAGGCCGCGCTCCTGGACCCACCCGTCCCAGTCGGAGGGGCCGATCGTGTTCGGCCGGTGGAACAGCGCGCTGGCCGGATCGAGCTCGGTGACCGGCGCCGTCTCGTCCGTCACGCGGTCGTGCGGATTCGCGATGGTGAAAGGATAGGGCGCGAAGCCGCCGCGCACGAAGCGGTACTGCTGGTACTGGACCACCAGCCGCCCGCCGCGCCGCACGTAGTCGAGCAGTCGGCCGCTCGAGGCGATCCACGGATCGTCCGTCTCGTAGGCGCGGGGCCCCACGACGATCACGTCGTAGCGCGAGAGATCGCCCTTCTCCAGGTCCGCATCCCCGAGCAGGACGACCGGCACGCCCACCGCCTCGAGGGCCTCCGGGACGCCGTCCGCGGCGCCGCGGATGTAGCCGACCCGGGTCAGCTGCGGCAGCGCCAGGTCCGCCATCCCGACCTTCAGCAGCGCCTCGCGCACCCAGGCCACGGGGCGGATGTGCGGGTAGTCCACCACCTCGGTGGCGCGGTCGGAGCGCCGGCCGTCGAAGGTCGCGACGGCGCGGACGGTGTCGGCGCCCGGCCGAACGCCGGCCGGCGGACTCAGCTCGAACGTGTAGCTCCGGTGCGTGTCCTCGCCGCGCAGGGCGAACGGCTGGGCGGGCGGCGCCGGCCACCCCGCCGGGACCTCGAGGCGCACCTCGCCCGCCGTGGGGTCGCGGCGGCCGTTGCTCAGCGTCACGGTCACCTGGCGCGCGCCGCGGGCCGCGATCGGCCAGACCATGGCGTCGGGCGAGACCTCCACCCCGACCTCCGGGACGACGAACAGCGGCTGGCGCACCTCGCCCAGCGTCGGGTCGTCGAAGCGGTACACGACCTCGCGCCGCAGCGCGACCGGCACGCCGCCGATCGTGGTCTCGATGCGGGCGAACAGCGGGGGCGGCTGGAACGGCTCCCCCTGCACGCTGTCCGGGGTCCCCGTCCAATCGTAGAGGGAGCCCACCGGCGGCCGCACGAGGAAGTACGGCTGGCTGAGCGACGCGTCGGCCGGCAGCGTCACCTGGAGGTGCCGGACCGCGATGCCCCCCGGCTCGGCGGAGAAGAAGCCGCGCGGCACCAGGTCCGGCGTCGTCCCGCCCGGCTCCACGCGCCATCCGGTGGGCGCCGCCACGGCCGCGCTGTCGAGCGGCACCGGGCCGGCGCTGCCCCACAGGGCCACGGCCACGCCGAAGGTCTCGCCCGGGACGACGCGCCCGTCGTCGGCGATGGCGTCCGCCACCACGCCCGCGGCGTTGGCGAGGGCCTCCTCGAGGACCGGCTCCTTCTCGGCCCGGAACGCGGGCGGCGCCGATCGCCGCAGCTCGGTGAGCGCCGCGGCCAGCACCGGGACGAGCCGCCGGGTATCGCCGGGCGACAGCAGCGCGCGCGCCGAGTCGAGCAGGGCGGCGTAGCGCGCCAGCCCCGGCGCGAGGGCGGTGTCCACGCCGGCGAACACGCCGCCGGCGCCTCGGCCCCCGGTGAGGTCCTCCTGCAGGCTCAGCCGGGTCCGGGACGCGCCGATGTCCTGGAGCCGTCCCATCTCCTGGGAGCGGTTGAGGCTGCGCGCCGCCATCGCGAGCTGGTGGTAGGATCGGCCGGTGATCGGGTCCAGCCCGCCCGACTCCAGCACCAGGGTGGTGCCGGTGGTGTCGAAGCCGGCGGAGCGGTAGAACTTCTTCGGGCCCCAGGTCGAGTCGCGGAGCAGGTCGAACGCCGCGCGTGCCACCACGCCGGCGACCTGGTGCTGGCCGTGGCCGTCGCGCGGCGTGCCCGAGAAGATCGAGACGACCACCTGCGGCCGGAAGCGGCGGATGATCCGCACCACGTCCACCAGCATCGTGTCCCGCGGCCAGAACCGCAGCCCCTCGGCCAGTGTCTTCGAGAAGCCGAAGTCGATGGCGCGCGTGAAGAACTGGTGCGAGCCGTCCACCGCCCGCGACGACAGCAGCTCCTCGCTGCGCAGCAGGCCCAACCCGTCGCCCAGCTCGGACCCGATCAGGTTCTGGCCTCCCTCGCCGCGGGAGAGCGAGAGGTAGGCCACGTCCGCGCCGGTCGCGAGCGAGAGGTAGGTGATCAGCTCCGTGTTGTCGTCGTCGGGATGCGCCCCGATGACCAGCACGCGCTTGTCCTGGTCGAGGCCCTTCAGCGCGCGGGCCAGCGCCTCGAATCCGCCCGTGCCGGCGGGCTGGAGCGGCTGCGCCACGAGGCCCGGCGCGACGGCGGCGCCGAGGGCCGCGGCGGCCGCCAGGTGGCGGAGTGCCTTCGCGATCTTGTCCATGGATGCGAACAAGGTAATCAGGCCCCGCGGCTTCCGCTCCCCTGCCTGCCTCGCCAACCTCGCGGCCCGCTGGTAGCTTCGAGCCACTGCACCGCTGCGACGCCACGACTCTTGCCCCTGGGAGGCCCTGTGATCAACCACCGTCGGGTCTGGCTCGGCGCGCTGGTGGGCGGACTGGTCTTCTTCGCCTGGAGCATGATCATGGAATTCGGCGTGTCCGCCGCCCTGGTCGGCGCGACGCGCCGGGACATCGCCGTCACCGCGGGCTGGTTCCTGACGGTGCCCCGGGTGCCGATCGGCGTGGCCCTGTCGGTCTGGACCCTGTCGCTGTTCGTCATCGCCGGCGGCCTCGCATGGGCGTATGCGGCGATGCGCGCCACCGCGGGCGCCGGCCCCCGCACCGCCGCCCTGCTCGGCCTCGTGGTCGGGTTCGCCGCGGGCTTCCCGCTGGAGTTCATGCACGCCGCCTTTCAGCCGCTGAGCGGGCGGTATGCGCTCGGCTGGATGATCGAGATGGGCGTCGGGTGCGTGCTCGCGGCCCTGGCCGCGGGGTGGATGTACCGCGACGCACTGCCGGCCGGCGCTCCATGAGCGCCGCCGGGCCCGCGGACGCCGCGGACCTCGCCTCCTGGCGGGACGAATTCCCGATCCTCGCCACCACCACCTACCTGATCTCCAACTCGCTCGGCGCCATGCCGCGCGGGACGTCGGCGGCGCTGGAGCAGTACGCCCGGACGTGGGCGCAGCGCGGCGTGCGGGCGTGGAACGAGGGATGGTGGGAGATGCCGGTGGTCGTCGGCGACATGGTCGGCGCGATCATCGGCGCGCCCAAAGGCTCCGTCACGATGCACCCGAACGTGACCCTCGCCGAGGCGGTCGTGCTCTCGTGCTTCGAGCCGCGCGGCGGGCGCAACCGGATCGTGTTCGAGGACGGCAACTTCCCCTCGGTGCAGTACCTGTACGCGTCGCAGCCCGGCCTCGAGGTGGCGCCGGTGCCGCTCGAGCGGCTCGTGGACGCGATCGACGAGCGCACGCTGCTCGTGCCGGTCTCGCACGTGCTGTTCAAGAGCGCCTGGGTCCAGGACGTGCCGGCTATCGTCGAGAAGGCGCACCGCGTGGGGGCGCGCGTGGTGCTGGACGTGTACCAGTCCGCGGGCGTCCTCCCCCTCGACGTCACCGCGCTGGGCGTGGACTTCGCGGTCGGCGGCTGCCTCAAGTGGCTGTGCGGAGGACCGGGCAACGGGTTCCTCTACGTGCGGCCCGACCTGGCCCACCTCACGCCGAAGCTCACCGGCTGGATGGCCCACGCCGAGCCGTTCGCCTTCGCGCCGCCGCCCATGCGCTACGCCGACGGGCCGTTCCGATTCCTCAACGGGACCCCGCCGATCCCCTGCCTGTACGCCGCGGTGGAGGGGCTGCGTATCGTGCGCGAGGTCGGCGTCGAGCGGATCCGCGCCCACTCCGTGCGGTTGACCGAGCACCTGCTGGCGCGGATCGACGAGGCCGGCTTCCCCTCGATCACGCCGCGGGCCGTCCAGCGCCGCGGCGGCACGGTGGCCGTGGACCCGCCCGGCGCCGAGGCCATCACGGGCCGCCTGCTGGAGCGCGACTTCCTCGTGGACTACCGCCCCGGCGCGGGGATCCGGATCTCGCCGCACTTCTACAACACGGCCGAAGAATGCGACGCCCTCATCGCCGAGATCGCGGCGCTGGCCGCGGGGCGGCCGGGGCTGCGCGCCACCCGCGCGCGGTGAACGCGACGGAGGGCACGGGGGCACGGGGGCACCGGGGCACGGGCTGAGCGATGGCCGATCCCGAAGTCCTGGAGGCGGGCCTGACGCGCGAGCTGTCCCCGCGACAGCTCACGATGATCGCGATCGGCGGCGCGATCGGGACCGGGCTGTTCCTCGGCAGCGGTATCTCGATCCAGCTCGCCGGCCCCGCCGTCATCGTCTCCTACGTCCTCGGCGCCGTGATCGCCTGGGTGATGACCCTGGCGCTCAGCCAGATGTCCGTCCGCCATCCCACGGCGGGCTCGTTCGGCGTGCACGCCGAGATCTACCAGGGCCCCTGGGCCGGCTACACGGTGCGGTGGAGCTACTGGCTCGCGCAGACGATCGCCGTCGGCGAGGAGGTGATCGCCGCCGGCATCTACGCGCGGCTGTGGTTCCCCGGCGTCCCGCTGTGGACGTTCGTCGCCCTGTTCTCGGTCGCCATCGTGGCCGTGAACGCCATGCACGTCGGCGCGTTCGGGGCGTTCGAATACTGGTTCGCGATGATCAAGGTCGTCGCCATCGTGCTGTTCCTCCTGTTCGGCGCCGCGCTCCTCCTGGGCCTCAGGTCCGCCCCCATCCCGGGCGCCGCCGGCTACGTCCCGTTCGCGCCGCACGGCCTCACGGGCATCTGGCTCGCGGTGGTGATGGTGCTGTTCAGCTACCTCGGCACCGAGATCGTCGCGGTCACGAGCGGCGAGGCCCGGGACCCCGCGCGCGCCATCCCGCGGGCGCTGCGCGCCACGATCGGCCGCCTGATCCTCTTCTACGTCGCCTCGATGGCGCTGCTGGTGGGCCTGGTGCCGTGGCGCCAGGTCGGGCTCGCGAAGAGCCCGTTCGTCCTCGTGTTCGAGATGGCGGGCATCCCCGGCGCCGCGTGGATCATGAACGGCGTGGTGCTGACGGCGGCGCTCTCCAGCATCAACGCGGACCTGTACCTGACGACCCGCATGCTGTTCTCGCTGTCCCGCGGGGGCTGGGCCCCGGCGCCGTTCGGACGGCTCTCCTCGCGCGGAACGCCGCGCAACGCGCTGCTGGCGTGCACCGGCGGCATGGCGCTGGCGGTGGTGGCCGCCTCGGCGGTTCCCGGCCGCGCGTTCGTCTTCCTCGTCGGGATCGCGATCTTCGGCGGGCTGTACGTCTGGGCGCAGATCTTCGCGACGCACTTGTGCTTCCTCTGGAAAACGCACGGAGGCACGGACGCACCGACGCACGGGGGCAATGAGGCAGACGGGCGGGGAGGCACTGGGCTGCGGGGGCACGGGGAGCCGTGGCGGTACGCGGCGTCCGGATTCGGACTTGCCGCGATGCTCGCCGTCCTGGTCACCACCTGGTGGGTCCCCGGCTTCCGCATCACGTTGCTGAGCGGGGTGCCGTGGCTGATCTTGCTGACGGTGACGTGGGCCCTGACCGTGAGGAACCGGCGGCTGCGGGGCCCGCAGGAAGATCCCGCTCACCCGTGAGCGCTCCATGTCCTTCGTGACCGGCCTGAAGTGCGTGCTGTGCGGCGCCGAGTACCCGGCCCGCACGGTCATGACCTGCCCCAAGTGCGGCGTCACGGGCATTCTCGACGTGCGCTACGACTACCGTGCGGTGGCGCGCCGCCTCACGCGCCGCGCCCTCGCCGCGCGCGCGGAGCGGAGCCACTGGCGCTACCGCGAGCTGCTTCCGGTCGGCGACCGCGCCCGGCTGCCCGACCTCGCGGTGGGCTGGTCGCCGCTCACGCCGGCGCCGGCGCTGGCCCGTCATCTCGGGCTCCGCGGCCTGTGGCTGAAGGACGACGGGCGCAATCCGTCCGCGTCGCTCAAGGACCGCGCGAGCAGCGTCGGCGTCGTGAAGGCGCTCGAAGCGCGGCGGCGGGTCATCGCCTGCGCCAGCACCGGGAACGCCGCGTCGTCGCTGGCCGGCATGGCCGCCGCGGTGGGGCTCCAGGCCGTCATCTTCGTCCCCGAGCGGGCGCCGGAGCCCAAGCTCGCGCAACTGCTGATCTTCGGGGCGACGGTGCTCCGGGTCCGCGGCAGCTACGACCAGGCGTGGGAGCTGTGCCAGCAGGCGTGCGAGCGGTGGGGGTGGTACAACCGCAACTGCGCGGTGAACCCCTACCTGGTGGAAGGCAAGAAGACGGTGAGCCTGGAGATCTGCGAGCAGATGGCGTGGAAGGTGCCCGAGTGGGTCGCGGTCTCCGTCGGAGACGGGTGCACGATCGCGGGCGTCTGGAAGGGGTTCCGCGAGATGAAGACCCTCGGTCTCGTCCGCCGCACGCCCAGGCTGCTCGGCGTGCAGGCTGCGGGCGCCGCGCCGGTGACGGCGGCGTTCGAGAGCGGCACCGCGCCGAGGCCGGTCGAGCCCGACACGATGGCCGACAGCATCGCGGTCGGCGTGCCCCGCAACTGGAAGAAGGCGGTGGACGCCGTGCGCGCGTCCGGGGGCACCATGATCAACGTGAGCGACGAGGAGATCCGGGAGGCGATGCGCGCCACCGGGCGCCTGGCCGGGGTGTTCGCCGAGCCCGCCGCGGCGGCCGCCGTGGCCGGACTCGCGCGGGCGCGGCACACCGGCGTCCTCGGCGCGCGCGCGTCGGCCCTGGCCGTCATCACCGGCAACGGGCTCAAGGACAGCCGCTCCGCGCTCGCCGCGGCGCCGCGCCCGGTGGACGTGCCACCCGATCTCGACGCGGTCGCGAAGGTGCTGGAGCGGTGAGCGCCTCGCGGCCGCGCTCGCTGCTGATCCGCGACCTCCGGCTCCTGGTCACGATGGATCGCCGCGGCCGGCGGCTCGAGGGCGGCTACCTGTACGCCGAAGACGGCGTGATCCGGTCTCTCGGCGCGCGCGTGCCGCCGGGGCTCCGGGCGGAGCGCACGATCCGCGCGCCGTTCGCGGTCGCCGTTCCGGGC
This sequence comes from uncultured Gemmatimonadales bacterium, assembly GCA_963806755.1. Taxonomy (GTDB): domain Bacteria; phylum Gemmatimonadota; class Gemmatimonadetes; order Gemmatimonadales; family JACORV01; genus Fen-1245. The sequence goes on along the minus strand of CAWDZR010000020.1, from coordinate 10,924 downwards.
CTCGTCAACACGCACCACCACCTCTGCCAGACGCTGACCCGCGCGCATCCCCGCGCGGCGAACGCGACGCTGTTCGAGTGGCTCACCACGCTGTATCCGGTCTGGGCCCGCCTCGACGAGGAGCGGGTGCACCTCGCGGCGCTGGTGGGCCTGGCCGAGCTGATGCTGTCGGGGTGCACCACGAGCTCCGACCACCACTACCTCTTCCCCCGCGGCGAGACCCGGCTGATCGACGCCGAGATCGCGGCGGCGCGCGCGATCGGCATCCGCTTCCACGCCACGCGCGGCTCGATGAGCGTCGGCCGCTCGAAGGGCGGTCTGCCGCCCGATTCGGTGGTGCAGGACGAGGACGAGATCCTGGCCGATTCGGAGCGCGTGATCGGCCGCTACCACGATCCGCGCCCCGGCGCCATGCTGCGCGTCGCACTCGCACCCTGCTCGCCCTTCTCGGTCTCCGAGCGGCTGATGCGGGAAACGGCCGAGCTGGCGGAGCGGCACGATGTCCGCCTGCATACCCACCTGGCCGAGACGAAGGACGAGGAGGCGGACTGCCTGAAACGCTTCGGCCGCCGCCCGGTGGACTTCTTCGCCGACGCCGGCTGGATGGACGAGCGCGTCTGGGTGGCGCACGGCGTCCACTTCAACCGCGCCGAGATCCGGCGGCTGGGCCGCGCCGGCGTGGGCGTCGCGCACTGCCCGACGTCGAACATGCGCCTCGGCTCCGGGATCTCGCCGGTGCACCTGCTGGGCGCCGCCGGCTGCCCGATCGGGCTCGGCGTGGACGGGAGCGCGTCGAACGACGGCTCGCACCTGCTGGCCGAGGCGCGGCAGGCGCTGCTGCTCGGGCGCGTGGCCCGCGGGGCCGACGCGGTGAAAGTGGAGGACGCGCTCCGCATGGCGACCGTGGGCGGCGCGGCCTGCCTCGGCCGCGACGACATCGGGCGGCTGGAGGTCGGCCGGCGCGCCGACGTCGCCCTGTTCGACCTGCGCGACGTGACTTACAGCGGAGCGGGCGATCCGCTGCTCGCCCTGCTCCTGTGCGCTCCGACCCGCGTGCACACGCTGGTGGTGGACGGTCGGCTGGTCGTGGAGGGCGGAGAGCTGCGCACGCTGGCCCTCGAGCCGGTCCTGGCGCGGCACCGCAAGGCCGCCGCGCGCATGCTCGCCGGCCGCCGCACGATCCACTAGGCGCCGCGCCGACGCGGCCGCGGGTCCAGGTCCAGCACCGTCTCCTCCGCCGGCGGGCGGAGGTTGTAGTGCGACGCCATGGCGCGGCCGTAGGCGCCGGCGTTGCCGATCAACAGGACGTTGCCGGGCTCCGGCGAGGCGAGCCAGCGGTCGCGTCCGAGCACGTCGCCGCTCTCGCAGATCGGCCCCACCACCTGGGCGAACACGTCGGGCGGCGTGGGATGGCGGGACAGGTTCACGATGGGGTGCCACGCGCCGTACAGCGCCGGCCGGATGAGCGAGTTCATCCCCGTCGCGACGCCCACGAAGACGGTGTGCCCCTTGCGGCGCACCTGCGTGACGGGCGCGAGCAGCACGCCGGCCTCGGCGACGAGATAGCGGCCCGGCTCGAGCCTCAGCTCGACGCCCGGCAGCGCGGCGGCGACCGGCGCCAGCCGGCGCTGCACCTCCTCGAGGTCCAGCTCCGGCTGCCCCGGCCGGTCCGGCACGCCCAGGCCGCCGCCCAGGTCGATCCACCGCAGCGACTTCCCCACCAGGGCCGCCAGCGACGCGAGCAGACGCGCCAGCGCCGGCCACGCGTCGGGATCGAGGATCCCGCTCCCCAGGTGCGCGTGGAGTCCCCCGATCCGCGCGCCGGCCGCCGCCAGCGCATCCCGCAGCGCGCCGAACTCCTCCACCGGGTGCCCGAACTTCGACCCGGCCCCGCCGGTCCTGACCTTCGCGTGGTGGCCCGCGCCCCAGCCGGGGTCGAGGCGCACCGCGACCTCGCGGCCGCGCAGCACGTCCGCGGCCTCGCGGCAGAGCTGCGGCCCATCCACCGTCAGCTCCGCGCCCAGCGCCGCGGCGCGCGCGTACTCGGTCACCGGGCAGAAGTTGGGCGTGAACAGCAGCGCGACCCCGGCGCCGAGCGTCGCCCGCGCCGCCTCGACTTCCTGGATGGACACGCACTCGATGCCGAACCCCTCGGCGGCCACGGCGCGCAGGATCGCCGGGTGGGGATTGGCCTTCATGGAATAGAAGAACCGGCCCACGGCCGGCAGGGCGCGCACGAGCCGCCGCGCCCGTTCCCGCACCGTGGCGATGTCGTACACGTAGTGCGGCGCTCCGTCGCGCGCGAGCGCCAGCAGCTCGCTCCGCCGCCGCTCCCACCACGCGCTCGCCGCGTCCGGCGCCGGCGCGCCGCGCAGCCGCTCCCAGGTCGGGCCGAGGCGCGGATCGTCGCCGCGACCGGAGAACAGGAGGTCGTGCAAACGCTGGACGAGGGGCCCGCCCTCGTCCTCGTCCACGACGAAGGAGAGGTTGAGATCCTCGGCCGAGTTGCTGATGAGGTGCACCGGCCGCTCCTGGAACGCGGTGAGGGCCGGCGCGATCTCGCCCAGCGTGGCGCGGATGCGCCGCCCGACGATGGACACCACCGCGCAGGGATGGATCACCTGCACCTCGCCCAGCTCCTCCAGCCGCGCGAGCAGCCGCCGGAACACGCGGCCCTCGATCCCGTCCGGGATGGCGTCGAGCGTGACGCTGACTGCCGCTTCCGACGTGCCGATGAGGTCCACCGAGATGCCGAGGTCCTGGAACGGCGCGAAGAAGCGCGCCAGGAATCCGGGCGTATCCCACATCGCGACGGTCGCGACGCTGAGCAGCGTGCTGCCGCGGCGGCACGTCACCGCCGTGACCGCCGGCTGGGCCTCGTGCTCACCCTCGATGCGCGTGCCGTCCAGCTCCGGGCGCGGCGTGCAGCGGATGATGACCGGCGTGCCGTGCCGTTCGGCCGGCTCGAGGCAGGCGGGGTGCAGGACCTTGGCGCCGAGCCAGGCCAGCTCGCGGGCTTCGCGGTAGCCGATGCTGCGGATCAGGCGCGCCGCCGGCACCTCGCGCGGATCGGCCGTGAACAGGCCGGGTACGTCGGTCCAGATCTCGAGCCGCTCGGCACCCGCGAGCGCGGCGAGGAGCGCGCCGGAGGTGTCGCTCCCGCCGCGCCCGAGCAGGCACGTCTCGCCCTCGGGGGTGCGGGCGATGAAGCCCTGCGTCACCACGACCGGCGCGTCGCCGGCTGCCGCCTCGAGCCGATCCGGCGCGCGCTGCGCCGGCACCGTCGCGGCGAGATAGCGCCGCTCGTCCGGATCGAGCGGACGGGGCGCGCTGGCGAACAGGTCGCGCGCATCCAGCCAGCGCGCTCGGACGCCGAGCGATTCCAGCACCACGACGCCGAGGCGCGTCGCCGCCAGCTCACCGACGGCCAGCACCCGGGCCGCCAGGCGTGGCGGCGCTTCGCGCGTCAGCCACACCCCCTGCAGGAGTCGCCGGGCCTCGGCGAACTGCTCGCGCATCGGGGCCAGCGCCGGCCCGGCGGGATCGAGCCCGGCGGACGCCGCAAGCTCGGCGTGGGCGCGTTCGATCCGCGCCAGGGCGTCGGTCTCCCGGCCCTCGCGCGCCGCGCGCACGGCCTCTTCGAGCAGGTCGGTGGTGCCCGCGAGCGCCGAGCAGACGATCGCGACGCGCCGTCCGGGAGCGGGCGTTCCCGCACGGCCCGGGACCGTCGCGCCGGCCGGAACCGCCGCGCCGGCCGGGCCGGCCTCGCGGGCGATCGTCTGCCACCCTGCGAGCGACGCGACCGAGGTTCCGCCGAACTTGAGCACCACCCACGGCGCGTCCACCGACTCTCCTCCACCGACCGGCATCTGGGTAACGGGAACAGGATGATAGGGGTGCCCTGCGCCTCAGAACAGGGCCGCGAACGGGGCACCCTTCTTGCGCCGCCGCTCGACGCGGGGCAAGGTTAGCCCACACATGAGGTGCCGCCATGTTTGACCGCTTGCGCGCCTTCCACCAGCCCACCACCGTGCAGGCCGCACTCCGCTTCTTCGCGACCGAGCGCCGCGCTGGCGGCCCCGGGCGGTTCGTCGCCGGCGGGACCGACCTCGTCGTCCAGGGCGACCGCTCGCTGCGCTTCCTCGTGGACCTCACGCGCCTGCCGCTCCGCTACGTGAAGCGGCGCGGCGGCGGGTGGGCCCTCGGAGCCACCGCGACGATGGCCGACCTGGAGCACGACGCCGGCCTGCGGCGCTTCGCCGACGGCATTCTGGCGGAGGCCGCGGGCACCGCGGGCTCGCCGCAGATCCGGAACATGGGGACCGTCGGCGGGAACCTGGCCAACGCCTCCCCTGCCTGCGACCTCGCGCCGCCGCTGCTGGCGCTCGACGCCGCCGTCGTGATCGCGGGCGGAGGCGCGCGGCGCACGGTCCCGCTCGAGAAGTTCTTCCGGGGGGCGCATCGCACCGCCCTGAACGGCGGGCTCCTGGTGGAGGTGGTGGTGCCCGCGCCGCCCCGCAGCGCGGGCGGCCGCGCGGCCTGGTCGTTCCAGAAGCTGGGTCGCCTCCAGAGCGACATCGCGGTCGTGAACGCAGCCGCGGGCGTGGTGGTGGCGAAGGACGGCCGCTGCACCTGGGCGCGCATCGCGCTCGGCGCCGTGGCGCCGACGCCGCTCCGCGCGCGGCGGGCGGAGGCGCTGCTCGTCGGGCGCGCGTTCGACGCGGCCGCCGCCGAGGCCGCGGCCGGGCGCGCGGCCGCGGAGACCAGGCCGGTGAGCGACGTGCGCAGCTCTGCCGAGTACCGCCGCGAGATGAGCCGCGTCCTCGTCGCACGCGCCCTGCGCGAGTGCCTGGAGCGGACGGGGAGGGCCCGGTGAGCGACCTCGTGATCCGCCTGACCGTCAACGGCGAGCCGCGCCGCTGGACCGTGGCCCCCGGCGACCTGCTGCTCGACGTGCTGCGCCGGGAAGGCTACTGGGGCGTCAAGAAGGGATGCGAGACGGGCGAGTGCGGCGCGTGCGCCGTGCTGGTGGACGGCCGGCCCGTCAACTCGTGCCTCATGTTCGCCGCCCAGGCCGGCGGCCGGAAGCTCACCACGGTCGAGGGCGTCGCGCAGCGCGACCGGCTCGATCCGGTGCAGGAGGCCTTCCTCGACCACGGCGGCGTCCAGTGCGGCTACTGCACGCCCGCCATGATCCTGTGCACCGAGGCGCTGCTCGCCCGCACGCCGCGCCCCACCGAGGCCGACGTGCGCGAGATGCTGTCGGGCGTCTTCTGCCGCTGCACCGGCTACAAGAAGCCGGTCGAGGCCGTGTTGGCCGCGGCCGACGCGCGCCGGGTGGCCAAGGCCGCACCGGCCGCGCGCCGCTCCGCCGCGAGGAAGGGAGCGCGCCGATGAGCGACCACCGCGTCGTCGGCCGCCGCGTCCGCAAGGTGGACGGCTTCAAGCTGGTCACGGGCAAGACCGCGTTCACCGACGACATCGCCCTGCCGGGGATGCTGATCGGCAAGATCCTCGGCAGCCCGCACGCCCACGCCCGCATCCGCCGCATCGACACGAGCCGCGCCCAGGCGCTGCCCGGCGTGCACGCCGTGCTGACCTGGAAGGACGTGCCGCGCGTGCCGCACACCACCGCGGGCCAGGCGTGGCCCGAGCCGTCGCCGTACGACACCTACCTGCTCGACTCCAAGGTCCGGTTCGTGGGCGACCGCGTGGCCGCGGTGGCCGCCGAGACGCGCGCCATCGCCGAGGAGGCGCTGCGCCGCATCGAGGTGGACTACGACGTGCTGCCGCCGGTGCTCGACATGGAGCACGCGATGGACCCGGGCACGGCCGTGATCCACGACGAGCCCGACTCCACCGGCATCCGCGACGCGGCGCGCAACCTCGCCGGCGACATCCACACCGGCGTCGGCGACGTCGAGGCCGGCTTCCGCGCATCGGACCTGGTGGTCGAGCGCGAGTACCGCACGCCGCGCCAGCAGCACGCCGCCATCGAGCCGCACATCGTCATCGCCTGGCTCGACGCCGACAACCGGCTCGTGATCCGGACCAGCACCCAGATCCCGTTCCACGTGCGGCGCCAGGTGGCGATGATCCTGCAGATCCCCGTGGGCCGCATCCACGTGATCAAGCCGCGCATCGGCGGCGGCTTCGGCGGCAAGCAGGAGATGGTGATCGAGGACATCTGCGCCGCGCTGGCCCTGGCCGCGCACCGCCCGGTCAAGCTCGAGTACACGCGCCACGAGGAGTTCTTCATGGCGCGCACCCGCCACCCGCAGATCCTGCGGCTCAAGATGGGCGTGAAGCGCGACGGGACGATCGTGGCGCACCACATGAAGGTGCTGGCGGCGACCGGCGCCTACGGCGGCCACTGCACCACCGTCCAGGGCAACACCGGCAGCAAGGTGCTGCCGCTCTATCGCGCGCCCAACCTCCGCTTCGACTGCGACGTCGTGTACCTCAACACCCCGCAGGCCGGCGCCTTCCGTGGCTACGGCTGCCCGCAGGGCTATTTCGCGCAGGAGAGCCTCGTGGACGAGATCGCCCACGAGCTGGGGTTGGACCCGATCGCCTTCCGCCTCAAGAACGCCATCCGGCTGGGCGACGTGGACGAGCTGTCGGCCCAGCTCGGCGAAGGGAAGAAGGGGCTGCCGCGCACCATCCGGAGCTGCGGCCTCCCGCAGTGCCTCGACCGCGGCGCGGCCGCGATCGGCTGGAAGGAGAAGCGCAACGGCGGCCGGCGGGGCGCGGGCCGCCTGCTCCGCGGCGTCGGGGTCGCGACCTCGATGCAGGGCAGCGGCATCGCCGGCGTGGACTTCGCCGGCGCCTTCCTCAAGCTGAACGAGGACGGCTCCTTCAACCTCCAGGTGGGCGCCACCGACCTCGGCACCGGCAGCGACACCGTGCTCGCCCAGATCGCCGCCGAGACGCTGGGCGTCAGCCTCGACAAGATCCTCGTGTACTCGTCCGACACCGACTTCACGCCGTTCGACGTCGGCGCGTACGCCTCCAGCACCACGATCATCTCGGGCGGCGCGGTCAAGAAGGCCGCCGAGAAGACGCGCGACGCCGTCTGCTGCTTCGCGGCGCAGATGCTCGACGCCGCGCCCGAGGACCTGGTGTGCCGCGACGACCGGATCGTCGCGCCCGGCGGCAAGGCGGTCTCGATGGCCGAGGCGGCGACGTTCGCCTTCTACAAGGAGAAGACGCAGGTCATGGAGGGGGCGTCCCACTTCAACACCGACAGCCCGCCCCCCTTCTGCGCCACCTTCGCCGAGGTGGAAGTGGACGCCGAGACCGGCCAGGTCCGCGTGGCGCACCTCGTGACGGCGGTGGACCTCGGCGTGGCCATCAACCCGATGCAGGCCGAGGGCCAGGCGGAGGGTGCCATGGCGCAGGGGCTCGGCTACGCGCTCGCCGAGGAGATGGTGCTCGACGACGCCGGCCGGGTGGTCAACGCCAGCTTCACCGACTACAAGATCTTCACGGCGAAGGACATGCCGAAGCTCACGACCATCCTGGTCGAGACCGAGGAACCCCTGGGCCCGTACGGCGCCAAGTCCATCGCCGAGGTCCCGATCAACGGCGTCGCGCCGGCGGTGGCCAACGCGGTCTTCGACGCCGCCGGCATCCGGCTGCGGCGCATCCCCATCCGGCCCGAGGCCGTTCTGGCGGCGCTCCGCGCCCCGAAAGGAGCCGCGCGATGAGCGCGCTCGCCACCGTGCAAGGCAGGAAGGAAGCGATTCTCGCCGCCGCGCGGCAGCACCAGGACGACGTCGTCCGCTTCCTGCGCGACCTGATCGCCATCCCCGCCACGAGCTGCCAGGAGGGGCCCGTCATCCGACGGATCGAGGCCGAGATGAAGCAGGTCGGTTTCGACGAGATCCGCGTGGACAAGATGGGCAACATCCTCGGGCGCGTCGGCTCGGGAAGGCGCGTGATCATGATGGATTCCCACACCGACACCGTCGGCGTCGGCGACCCGAAGGAGTGGACCTTCGATCCCTACCAGGGAAAGGTCGAGGACGGGTGCGTATGGGGCCGTGGCGCGAGCGACCAGCGCGCGGGCATCGCGTGCCTGGTCTATGCGGGGAAGCTGATCAAGGACCTCAAGCTCACCGACGACTTCACCGTCTGGATGTGCGGCTCGGTGGAGGAGGAGGACAGCGACGGGATCGGCTGGCTGTACATCCTGCGCGAGGACGGCATCCGGCCCGACGCCATCGTCATCACCGAGCCGACGAACCTGCGCGTGTACCGCGGCCACCGCGGGCGGATGGAGATCGAGGTGCACGTCCCGGGCGTGAGCTGCCACGCCAGCGCGCCGGAGCGCGGCGTGAACCCGATCTACAAGGCGATGCGCATCATCGAGCAGGTGGAGGCGCTGAACGCGAAGCTCAAGCACGACGCGTTCCTCGGCAAGGGCACGATCGCCGTCACCGACATCCGCGCGCTCACGCCGTCGCTGTGCGCGGTCCCTTCTTCCGCCACCTTCCACCTCGACCGGCGCCTCACCACCGGCGAGTCGAAGGAGAGCGCGGTGGCCGAGATCCGGGCGCTGCCGGCGCTGAAGGACGCCGAGGTCGAGGTGCTGCAGTACCGGGTGAAGAGCTGGACGGGGCTCGAGTACGGCATGGAGAAGTACTACCCGACCTGGGTGCTCGCGGAAGATCACCCGCTGGTGCGCTCGGGCGTCGAGACGTACCGCACCCTGTTCGGCGGGGCGCCGGTGGTGGACAAGTGGACGTTCAGCACCAACGGCGTCGCGACCATGGGGATCATGAAAGTGCCGACGATCGGCTTCGGCCCGGGCGAGGAGGACAACGCCCACAGCGCGCTGGAGCGAGTGCCGATCGAGCACCTCGTCAAGGCGACGGCGTTCTACACGGCCTTCCCGCTCGTCTTCCAGCACACGCTCGAGCAGCGGTAGTGGCCGAGCTGATCCCGCTCCCGCTCGACGCGCTCGCGAGGCGGGCGCTGCTCGAGCACCAGCGCGAGGGCAGGATCTTCGACCTGCCGACGGAGAAGTTCTTCCGCGGCGATCCGGCGCTCGACACGTCGGTGCGCTTCCACGGCCGCCGGGCGGCGACGCCGGTCGGGCCGGCGGCGGGCCCGCACGACCAGCTGGTGCAGAACATCGTGCTGGCGTGGCTCGCGGGGGCGCGGATCATCGAGCTCAAGACGGTGCAGGTCCTCGACGAGTTGAAGATCCCGCGGCCCTGCATCGACGCGACCAACGTCGGCTACAACGTGGAGTGGTCACAGGAGCTGAAGCTCGACGCCTCGCTCCGCGAGTACGTGGGCGCGGCGATGCTGATCGAGATCCTCAAGGCCGCGGGCATCCCCGAGGGCGCGGCGCCCGACAAGCTCGACACCCTGTTCGACATGAGCGTGGGGTACGGCCTCGAGGGCATCCGCTCCGACCGGGTCACTGGCTGGATCCGCGCGATGATGGACGCGACGGCCGTCGTGGAGGAGCTCAGGGCGAGGCTCACCGGCCCGCTGGCCCGTTTCCGGGACCTGCCCTTCCCCACCCGCATCAGCGGCGCCATCACCCTCTCCACCTTCCACGGCTGCCCGGCCGACGAGATCGAGGGCATTGTCGGCTACCTCCTCACCGACGTGGGCGTGGACGTCTGCATCAAGCTCAATCCCACGCTCCTCGGCCGGGAGCGGGTGGACCACCTGTTGCACGAGGTGATGGGCTACCACGACGTGCAGACCACGGCGGAGGCGTTCGCCAAGGATCTGCAGCTCGCCGACGCGCTGGCGATGATCCCGCGCCTGCAGGCGGTGGCGCGCGCCCGCGGCCGGCGGCTCGCCCTCAAGTGCAGCAACACGCTGGTGGTGAAGAACCATCGCGCCTTCTTCACCGACGACGTGATGTACCTGTCCGGCCCGCCGCTCCACGTGATCACGATGAACCTGGTGCGCGTGATCCGCGAGGCGCTCGGCGCCTCCGTGCCGGTCTCCTTTTCGGCGGGGCTCGACGCACACAACGTGGCGCACGCCGTGGCGATGAACCTGGTACCGACCACGACCACCAGCGATATTTCCCTTGCCACCGTGTCGATGAGGCTCTGCTCTTCCTTCAGGAATGGCCCTTCCACAAACCCTGCCTTGTCACGCGTGTAGAACACCTCTACACTACCGCGCCGCGCCCCGCCCACCCAGGATGTCTGCCGCCTGGCAATGCGGCCCTTCCTCAAAATCTGCCGTATTGTGCGCCCGCCCATCCAACAAGATGCGTGCGGTGGCGATTTCGGGATGCTGCCGGGCGGGGGCAGGAGGCTCCCACAATGGCCTGTAGGGTCTCATCCAACGGAATGTCTCGCCTCTGCGCCACTTGCGCGATACCATAAAGGCAGGTCAATTCTTTGACCCGTTCCCGCAACGCCCATTGGCCGCGTCGGTTGGCGATGGCCAGCCCCAGAGTTTGTGCGAACTCTTCGTACGACTCAACCTCTTCCCGGGTAAAATAATCCGGCTGAAGGCTCTTCAATTCGAAGAACCCCACTGTCCGGTCGTCCCACCGCGAAACGCATCACCGCGAGGGATCGATACAATCCTCCCAAGGCAGCCCTGGTTGTACCACCGAGCCGCATCGCCTTGTGCGTCTTCGCCCGTCCAATTCCTCTGACGTGTCGAGACTTGCGAACTGGGTTTCAAGCGGGAGTGCCGGAACATCCTGGTACATTACGAACCTTTCAGACTTTCGTTTTGGTCTTTTTACTTCTTCGTGCTTCGCAATGCTGCTTGCGACGACGCTCTGTTTTCTGGAGTCGCCGCAGAAGCGATATACGCGCGTGGAACAGCACACACGAATACGAAGCGTGGAATGAGATCTGAGGGGCTTTGGCGTAAAGTAGCATTAGAGGAGATCGATGGCCGCGCCATTGCGATGGAATCTGCGGATTTCACT
>CAWDZR010000019.1:0-6696 GCA_963806755.1 uncultured Gemmatimonadales bacterium | reverse complement strand
GGGCGCCGGCGTCTGGGTGCCGTACGCCACCGCGTATCGCGCGCTGTTCCAGCAGGCGCACGCCAGGCCGGGGGAGACGCTCCTGGTCCACGGCGCCAGTGGCGGCGTGGGCCTAGCGGCAGTGCAGCTCGGACGCGCGGCGGGCCTCAGGGTCGTCGGCACGGCGGGCAGCGACGCGGGGCTCGAGCTGGTGCGGAGCGAAGGCGCGCACCACGCCGTCAATCACCGCTCGCCCGACTATCTGAAGCAGATCCTCGCATGGACGGGCGGGGCCGGCGTGGACGTCCTCGTCGAGATGCTGGCGAACGTGAATCTCGGGCACGACCTCACCATGCTCGCCTACGGCGGCCGCGTCGTCGTGGTCGGGTCCCGGGGAACCGTCGAGATCAATCCTCGGGACATCATGTCGCGCGAGGCGGCGGTGCACGGCGTGCTCCTGTGGCGCGTGCCGGAACGGGACGCGGCGGAGATCTACGCCGCGCTCGGGGCGGGGTTGGCCAACCGGACCCTGCGCCCCGTGGTCGGCGCGGAGCTGCCCCTGGCCTCGGCCCCGGAGGCGCACCGGCGCGTCATGGCGGGCGGCGCGCGGGGAAAGATCGTCCTCGTCCCGTGACCGGAACGACCTCCATGCACGTCCTCGACGCGATCGGCGGCACCTCGATGGTGCGGCTGCGCAAGGTCGTTCCCGCGAACGGCGCGGAGATCTTCGCGAAGCTCGAGTGGGAGAACCCCACCGGGAGCATGAAGGACCGGATGGCGCTGGCCGTCATCGCCCGCGCCGAGGCGGACGGTCGGCTGAAGCCCGGCGACACGGTCGTCGAGTACACCGGCGGCAGCACGGGCACGTCGCTCGCGCTGGTCTGCGCCGCCAAGGGCTACCGCATCCGGATCGTCACCTCGAACGCGTTCAGCCGGGAGAAGCGCGACCACATGGCCGCGCTCGGCGCGGAGCTGACGCTGGTCCACGCCGAGGGCGGCCTGACGACGAAGCAGCTGATCCTGGACATGGTCGAGGCCGCCCGGACGCTGAGCCGGGAGCCGCACACGTTCTGGGTGGATCAGCTCGGCAACCGGGACAGCATCGCCGGCTACGCGCCGCTCGGCGAGGAGATCTGGAGCCAGACGCGGGGCGCGGTGGACGCGTTCGTGCACTCGGTGGGCACGGCGGCCTCGCTGCGCGGAGTGAGCGCGGTGCTCAAGGCGCACAAGCCGGCCGTCCGGATCTTCGCCGTCGAGCCGGCGGAATCCGCCGTGCTGTCGGGCGGCCCGACGGGGGCGCACCGGATCGAGGGGACCGGGATCGGCCGCACGCCGCCGCTCTGGGATCCGGGCCTGGTGGACGACATCCTGCGGGTCGGCACCGAGGACGCCGAAGCGATGGCGCGGCGCCTGTCGCGGGAGGAAGCCCTGTTCGCCGGAACGAGCTCCGGGGCCAACGTCCTCGCCGCGCTCGCGGTCGCCGAGCGGCTCGGGCCGGGCGCGACGGTGGTCACGCTGATGGTGGACTCCGGCCTCAAGTACCTCAGCACCGAGGTGTACCGCACCGGGCACGACTGAGCGCGCCGGCGCGGCGCCGCCCAAGCGGCCGCGAAGGCCGATTACTGCAGCGCGCTACGCGGGTCCACGGCGGCGGCGCGCCGGGCGGGGAGCCAGGCGGCCGCGCCGCCGCACACCGCGAGCACGAAGCCGGCGCCGAGCAGGGCGCGCGGATCGAGCGGGTTCACGTGGAAGACCAGCGACGTGACGACGCGGGAGAGGGCCGCGGCGCCGATCACGCCGAGACCGATGCCAATGCCGATCACGACCGCCCCCTGCCGCAAAACCGCCGCGAGGATGGCCGCCGGGCTCGCCCCGAGCGCGATGCGGATGCCGAACTCGGGGCCCCGCAGCCGGACCACGTAGGACAGCACGCCGAAGATCCCCAGCGCGGCCAGCACGAGCGCCGTGCCGGCGAACGCCACGAGGAGCAGCAGCGTGAACCTGCGCTGCGCCGTGCCGCGGCCGATCACGTCGGTCAGGGGCGCGGGCTGGTCCAGCACCAGCAGCGGATCCAGGCGTGCGAGGGCAGCCCGGATGGCCGGGAGTAGGGCCGCCGGCTCGCCGCTCGTGGCGACGGCCTCGAACAGCGCCCAGTTGCGGTCGCCGGCGAACTGCGCGTGCGCGTGATAGACGTACGGCGAGAGGTCCCCCTCGGCGTCCACGGCGACATCGGGCACCACGCCGACGATCGTGCTCGTCCGGCCTCCGGTGCGGAGTTGCTGTCCCAGCGGGTCCACGCCGGGGTAGGCGGCGTCGGCGACCGACTTGCTGACGATGACGCGGTCCGGGGCCCCGGCCACGTCCTCGTCGCCGAACGCGCGGCCTTCGAGGATCGGAATGCCGACGGCTCGGAAGTAGTGCGGCCCCACGACCCGGTTCTGCGCCTGGAAGTACACGTCCTTGCGGCCCAGAAGAGGGCCGCTGAGCACCTGGAGGCCCCAGCTGTGATAGGGCCCCGTGGCCGGGAGGTACGACACGCCGCCGGCCGCCTTCACGCCGGGAATCGCCTCGATCCGGCGTTCGAACTCGGCGTAGAACCGCGCCCGGCCGGTCGAGTCGTAGCGCGCCTCGGGCAGGTGCACGCGAAACGTCAGCACGCCCTCCGGCTTGATCCCGAGCGGCATGTCGCTCACCGCCCGGAAGCTCATCAAGAGCAGGCCCGCGCCGGCGAGCAGCACGAACGCCAGCGCCACCTGCACCACGACCAGGCCGCTGCGGAGCCGGCCCGTCGCCCGGTCGCCGCTGTTGGAGCGGCCGCTGCCGCGCAGCATGTCGGCCGGGTCGGTCTGGCTCGCGCGCCAGGCCGGCACCAGGCCGAAGACGATGGCGCTCGCCGTCGCGATGAGCATCGCGAAGACGAGTACCGGCAGGTTCAGGCCGAGGCCGCCCAGGCGCGGAATGGACGACGCGCCGAGCCTCGCCAGCGCGCTCATCGCGAGTCGCCCGACCACCAGCCCCGCCACCGCACCGGCCGCGGCGAGCATCAGGCTCTCGGTGAGCAGCTGGCGCACCAGCCGGGCGCGTCCCGCGCCCAGCGCCGAGCGCACGGCGAACTCGGCCGACCGCTCCGAGGCACGCACCAGCTGCAGGCCGGCGACGTTCACGCACACCAGGAGCAGCACCAGCCCCACCGCGCCCAGCATCAGGTCGAGCGACCGGCCGGCGGTGCCCACCACGTCCTCTTTGAGCGGAACCAGGTACGTCCGGTTGTCGCGCATCAGCGGGTAGGGCTCCGTGAGCCGCTCCGTCATCACGTCCAGCTCGGCCTGCGCCTGCGCGACGGAGACGCCCGGGCGCAGCCTCCCGATCAGGGTCAGCCAGTGATTCGAGATGTTCGACAGGTCGTGGCCGGTCGTGAGATCGAGCGGGATCCAGGCCTCGACGCTCCGGCCCGCGATCGGGTCGGCGAAACCCTCCGGCATGACCCCCACCACGGTGAACGGCTCGCCGCTCATCGTCAGGCTGCGCCCGAGCACGTGCGGGTCGCCGTGGAACCGCTCCAGCCACAGGCGGTGGCTCAGCACCACGACCGGCGCGCCGATGCCCTCGTCGATGTTCGGCCCGTTCTCCTCGTCCCGGTCGAAGCCGCGGCCCAGCGCCGGGGGCGTGCGCAGCACCTCGAAATAGTCGGCACTCACCTGCAGCGTGCGGATCCGGCGCACGTCGTCGCCCGAGCCGATGTCGGCGCCCGTCTCGTCGTAGGTGTTGAGGGCGGCGATGGCCTGCAGTGTGCTCGACGGGCCGCGATAGGCGAGGAAATGGACCGGTGTGACGAACGACTCGGCCGTCGGATTCTGGACCCAGGCGGCGTAGATCCGCACCAGCTGTCCCGGCGAGGCGTAGGGGAGCGGCTTGAGGAGCACGGCGTCCACCGCGCTGAAGACGGCGGTGGTGCCGCCGATGCCCAGCGCCAGCGTGAGGACGACCGCCGTGGTGAAGCCCGGGCTGGCCCGGAGGCCGCGCAGCGCATAGCGCGCGTCCCGGGCGACGACGTCGATCAGGCCGACACCGCGCGCGTCCCGCGCCTCCTCCTTGGTGCGCTCGATGCCGCCGAGGGCGAGGCGCGCCTGCCGCATCGCCTCCCCGGGCTCCACGCCGTCCCGCACGTGCTGCTCCGCCTCGCGCTCGAGGTGGAAGCGCAGCTCGTCGTCCAGCTCCTGCTCGAGGCGGCCCCGGCGGAGGATCGCGCGCAGCCGATGGCGCGCCTCGCTCAGCCACTCGCTCAGCATCGCGCCGGGCCTACGCCATCCGCAGGACGAGCGCCACCGCGGCCGTCAGCTGGCGCCAGGTGTCGGCCTCGGTCTCGAGCTGCTTCCGCCCCGTGCGCGTGAGCTCGTAGAACTTGGCTTTCCGGTTGTGGTCCGAAGCCCCCCAGCGCGCGGCGATCCAGCCGTGCCGCTCCAGCCGGTGCAGGGCCGGGTACAGCGAGCCCTGCGGCACCTGGAGCGTGGCGCGCGAGACCTGGTGGAGGCGCTCGGAAATGGCCCAGCCGTGCTGCGGGCCGAGCGACAGCGCCTTGAGGATCAGCAGGTCGAGGGTGCCCTGCGGGAGATCGAGCCGTTCGTCCGTCACGCGTGTCCCCTTGTGCTTCTACAGGAAAGGATACGCGCGCCCCTGTAGAAGTGCAAGGGGAGCGGGCGCCTTCGGGGGCCCGGGCCTGACACCCGGCCCTCCGGCCCGCCACCCCGGCCCTCCGGCCCGGGCCTGACACCTGGCCCCCCCCGGCCCGGGCCTGACACCTGGCCCCCCCCGCTTCCGTATGGCTGCAATCTCGATAGTTTTTGTCGCCATCAGGAGACAGCCTATGACAGGTGCTCGCCCCCGCGCTCTCGCCGCGGGACTGCTCGCCGTGGCCGCCCTCGCCGGCTGCAGCCGCACGGTTCGTCCGGCCGCGGCGTCGGCCGCGGCGGTGCCGGTCGCGGGAAGCTCTGGAGCCGCGAACCAGACACCGGTGACGGCGGCGGACGTGGCGTTCATGTCGGGGATGATCACCCACCACGCGCAGGCCGTGATGATGGCGAGTTGGGCGCCGTCGCACGGCGCGAGCCCCGCGGTGGCCGAGGTGTGCCGGCGGATCGCCGTGTCGCAGCGGGACGAGATCGTCTTCATGCAGCATTGGCTGGCGGACCACCACGAGCCGGTGCCGCAGGTGGACACCTCGACCGGCCGGATGCTGTCCGCGGGGCCCTCGATGGACATGGCCGGGATGGGCGCGCCGGCGATGATGCCCGGGATGCTGGACTCGGCGCAGATGGCCCGGCTCGACAGCGCGCGCGGTCCGGCGTTCGACCACCTGTTCCTGACGGGCATGATCCAGCACCACGAGGGCGCGCTCACGATGGTGCAGCAGCTCGTCAGCACGCCGGGCGCGGCGCAGGACCCCCTCGTATTCCAGTTCGCTTCGGACGTCAGCTCCGGCCAGGCCGCGGAGATCGACCGGATGCGCCACCTGCTCGCCGCGTCGCTGTTCGGCGGGAGCAGCCCATGAACCCGTTGCCCCACAAGGAGTGTCCCGTGCGTTTCGACGTGTTCACCCGCCGCCGCGGCGTTCAGGCCGCCCGGCTCCCGCTGCTCGCGGCCGCCCTCGCGCTCGCGGCGTGCTCTCGAACGACCACCACCACGACCGCGTCGCTCTCGATGGCGGCGCCGATGCCCGACCCGCGCGTCGGGCTCAAGGCCGGGTGGATGAACGCCGCCGAGGCGTTCTGGAACCTGAAGCTGGTCTCGAGCACCGAGCCGTCGCCGACGTTCATCAACCGCGCCGATCCCGGGAACTTCGAGTACATCAACTCCGACCTCGCGTTCACCGGCACCGACGTGGTCCAGGGCAACTTCAACGGGTTCCAGATCTGGGACATCGCGCAGCCGAGCCGTCCCACGCTGGTGGATGCCACCGTCTGTCCGGGGGCGCAGAACGACGTCTCGGTGTACCGCAACCTGCTGTTCGTGTCGGTCGAGGCGACGAGCGGCCGGCTGGACTGCGGCGCGCAGGGCGTGAAGGACACGGTGAGCGCGGAGCGGATGCGCGGCGTCCGGATCTTCGACATCAGCGATCCGGCGCAGCCGAAGCTCGTGAAGAACGTGCAGACCTGCCGGGGCTCCCACACGCACACGGTGGTGACCCAGGCCGACGACAGCTCCGACGTGTTCCTCTACGTGTCGGGCACGGCGCCGGTGCGCTCGCCCAACGAGCTGGCGGGCTGCTCCCGGCTCACGCCGTCGCAGGATCCCAACAGCGAGATGTTCCGCATCGAGGTGATCAAGGTCCCGCTCGCGCACCCCGAATCGGCGGCGGTGGTCAGCAAGCCGGAGATCCTGGCCGGCCTGACGGAGCCGCCGACGCACGGCGAGACGCCGCAGGACGTGGCGGCGGCGCAGCGGGTCGCGGACGCGGCGCGGGCGCACGGCGGCTACGTGGTGACCATCTTCGGCCTGCCGCGCGTGGCGCCGGCCCAGTTCGTGGGCCACGAGCTCGACTCCCTGGTCCGGGTGCGCGGCGGGAGCGGCGCGCCGACGGCGGCCGACTCGGCGACGCTGCACGATTCGCTGCAGGCGATCATCGACCGCGCCATCAACGGGCCGTCGGTCGCGGGCCAGCCGCGCCCCGGCCCGGTGCAGTGCCACGACATCACCGTGTATCCCGCCATCGGCCTGGCG
>CAWDZR010000018.1:0-165090 GCA_963806755.1 uncultured Gemmatimonadales bacterium | reverse complement strand
CCGGTCGCGGCTCGCCGACCTCGAGCGCACCCTCGTGGACGCGGCCGGGGTGCTGAACACGCCGGGGCTGGTCGAGCTGGCCACGGCCGATCCGCGCTACCGGCGCGAGAAGAACCACGCCGTGCCGCGCAAGATCGGCTCGAAGCTGTGGCTGTACGATTGCGTGAACTGCGACAAGTGCGTCCCGGTCTGCCCCAACGACGCCAACTTCGTGTACGAGGGAGCTGCGATGGAAGTGCCGTTCCAGGACGTGGAGATCGACGCCAAGGGCCGTTGGCGGACGCTGCCGGGCGAGCAGACCTTCGCCGTCGGCGAGACGCACCAGCTGGCCAACTATGCCGACTTCTGCAACGACTGCGGCAACTGCGACGTGTTCTGCCCGGAGGACGGCGGTCCGCAGGTCCAGAAACCGCGGTTCTTCGGCAGCCTGGAGACGTACCGCCGCGACGCCGGCCGGAACGGCTTCTTCCTCGAGGGCGACGCCGCGCGCCGCACCATTCACGGTACCATCGAGGGCCGGCCCTACCGTCTCGACCTGGACGGGCCGGCCGGCCGCGCCGTGTTCCACGACGGCGTGGCGGTGACGGAGATCGCGCTCGAGGGCAACGCGGTCGTCGCCTGCCGCCTCTCGTCCGGCGACGGGCCGCCGCCGAATCTCCACCGGGTCGAGATGGCCCGGTACCTCACGCTGCGCCACCTGGCCGAGGCGGTCGCCGATCCGCGGCACGTCAACTTCGTCAACATCACGGCGTTGTGAAAGAGGACCGGCGGTGACCAGCAAGGCGGCGGTCGAGACCAGGCGCGCGCTCTTCAAGGGCAAGGACTGGATCACCACGGAGGAATGGAGCGACGCCGAGATCGGCACGCTGCTGGACGTCGCGGGCGACCTGAAGCGGCGGTTCAAGCGGGGCGAGCCCCACCGCTGGCTGCCCGACAAGACCATCTTCCTGATGTTCTTCGACAAGTCCACGCGCACCCGCAACTCGTTCGAGGCCGGCATCACCCAGCTCGGCGGCCACGGGCACTTCCTCACCGCCGACGCGATGCAGGTGAGCCACGGCGAGAGCCCCAAGGACACCGGCATCATCCTCTCGCGTTACGGGCACGCGATCGCCATCCGCCACGACCTGATCCCCGGCGAGGGCAACAGGTACATGCGCGAGGTCGCGCGCTGGGCCGACGCGCCGGTGATCAACATGCAGTGCGACGTGGACCACCCGTGCCAGACGCTGGCCGACCTGATGACGATCCGCGAGAAGCTCGGCGCGCGGCTCAAGGGGAAGAAGCTCGCGGTGAGCTGGGCCTACGCGCCGAGCTACGCCAAGCCGCTGTCCGTGCCGCAGGGCCTCATCATGCTGATGCCGCGCTTCGGGATGGACGTGACCCTGGCCCACCCGCCGGAGTACTTCCTGATGCCCGACACGCTGGAAGCGGCGCGGCGCAACGCACAGCAGGCGGGGACGAAGTTCGAGGTCGTGGACGACATGGACGCCGCCTTCGAGGGCGCCGACGTGGTCATCCCGAAGAGCTGGGGCTGCCTGGACACGATGGGGGCCAAGCCGGAGGAATCGCTGCGCATCGCGAAGCAGTACTCCCGGTGGATCTGCGACCAGCCGCGGCTGGCGCGCGCGAACCCTGGCGCGCTCTACATGCATCCGCTGCCCGCCGACCGCGGCAACGAGGTCACCGACGAGGTGATCGACGGGCCGCAGTCGGTGGTGTACGACGAGGCCGAGAACCGGCTCCACACGGCCAAGGCGATCATGGCCTTGACCATGGCGGACGAGCCGGTCGCCTACGGGGTGCCGGCGCGTTGATCATCAGGAACGCGCGGGTCCTGACGTTCGACGCGGCCAACCGGGTCCTGGACGGCGCGACGGTGGAGGTGTCGCCGGACGGCTCGATCGCGCGGGTGGAAGCGGGTGTGGGTAGTGGGTTGTGGGGTGCAGGGTCCCCACCACCCACCACCCACCACCTACCACCCGCTGCCGACGTCCTCGACGCCGGCGGCCGCCTGCTCATGCCCGCCCTCATCAATTGCCACACGCACCTCTACTCCACCCTCGCCCGCGGGATCGCGCTGCCGGGCCGGGCGCCGAAGAACTTCCAGGAGATCCTGAGGAAGCTGTGGTGGCGGCTCGACCGGGCGCTGAACGAGGACGACGTCTACTACTCGGCGCTGGTGGGGCTGGTGGACTCGGCCAGGAACGGCGTCGGCACGCTGGTGGACCACCACTCGAGCCCCAACGCGGTGCCGGGCAGCCTCGACGTCATCGAGCGCGCCTTCCGCGACGTCGGGCTCCGGGGCGTGCTCTGCTACGAGACCAGCGATCGCGACGGGCCAAGGGCGGCGACGGCCGCCATCGCCGAGAACGTCCGCTTCCTCGAGCGCACGAGGGCTGCGGGCGACGGCGATGGTCGCCGCCACCTTCGGCCTCCACGCGTCGTTCACCCTGTCGGACCGGACGCTGCGCCGCGCCGTCGAGGCCGCCGAGGGCCTCGGCGCGGGGTTCCACATCCACGTGGCGGAGGACCGCTCCGACCTCGAGCACGCGCGGCGCCGCTACCACAAGACGGTGGTGCGCCGGCTCCGCGACCTCGGCGTCCTGACCGGGCGGACCCTGGCGGCGCACTGCATCCACGTCACCGCGGGCGACATCGCCTCGCTCGCGCGCCTCGGCGCCGCGGTGGCGCACAACCCGCAGTCCAACAGCAACAACGCCGTCGGCATCGCGAAGCTGCTGGAGCTGACGAAGGCGGGCGTCCTGGTCGGGCTCGGGTCCGACGGCTATTCGCCGCGCATGTGGGAGGAGTTCAAGACCGCCTTCCAGCTCCAAAAGGTCCGCACCGGCGACCCCCGCGTGGGCCACGCCGAGGCGTACGCGGCCGCGTTCCTCAACAACCGGGCGATCCTCCGGCGGCTGTGGGGCATGGAGGTGGGGCGCGTCGAGCCCGGCGCCCGCGCGGACCTGATCCTCGTGGATTATGATCCTCCGACGCCGCTCGAGGCGGGGAACCTGTTCGGCCACCTGCTGTTCGGGATCGCGAACGCGCCCGTGGACACGCTGATGGTGAACGGTCGGATCGTGCTGCGCGACAAGCGCTGCATCACCGTGGACGAGCGCTCGGTCGCCGAGCGCGCCAGGAGACAGGCGAAGGCACTATGGGAACGATTCTGACGACCGGCCCGACCTACGCGGAAATGCGGGACCCGTCGAAGCTGCCGGCCGCGCTCCGCCGCCGCGCACTGGAAGTGGCGCGCGGCAACGAGCTCGACCCGCTCAATCTCTTCAATATCACCTGGCGCAACCGCGAGAACCGGGTCCGCCACGTTGTGCTGCCGAAGGAGCTGACCGGGGTCCCGGCCAACATCGTGGTGCTGCTGGGCAAGGACTTCCCCTCCGGGAGCCACAAGGTGGGCCCGGCGTACACCACCCTGATCGAGGGCGAGTTGGCCGGCGAGATCCATCCCGGCGAGAGCACCATCATCGGCCCTTCGACCGGGAACTTCGGCATCGGGACCGCCTACATCTCCCACCTGATGGGCTACCGCTGCGTCGTGGTGATGCCGGAGCGGATGAGTGCCGAGCGCTACGAGCGGATCAAGCGCTACGGCGGCGAGCTGGACCTCACGCCCGGCTCCGAGAGCGACGTCATCCTGGTCCTGGAGCGCACGCGCGATCACTACCGGAAGGACCCGAAGAACAAGGTCCTCGCGCAGTTCGAGCTGCTGCCCAACTACCGCTTCCACCGCCACGTCACCGGCGACGCCGCGCTGGAGGCGGCGCGCGACGTGGGGAACGGCAAGGTCGCCGCGTTCGTCTGCGCCCCGGGCTCGGCCGGCACGCTGGCCGCGGGTGACGAGATCAAGGCGCGCTTCGCCGACGCGGCGGTCGTCGCGATCGAGCCGGAGGAGTGCGCGACGCTGACCAACAACGGCCGGGGGACGCACCGCATCGAGGGGATCGGCGACAAGATGGTGCCGCTGATCCACAACGTCGGCACCACCGACTACGTGGCGCAGGTGCACGACGACGACTGCGTGATGGGGCTGCAGGTGCTGGAGCACGGGCGCGCGATGCTGGAGCAGAAGCTGCACCTCGCCGCGGGCTCGCTGGGCCCCCTGGGCGGGTGGTTCGGGATCTCGAGCGTGTGCAACATCGTTGGCGCGATCAAGACGGCGAAGCTGCTCGGCCTCGGCGCGCAGGACAACATCGTCACCGTCGCCACCGACGGCTTCGACCGCTACCCGTCGGTGCTGGCGGACCTGGCGAAGCGGGTCGGCCCGATCGGCGAGTCCACGATGGCCGACTGGTACGATCGGATCTTCCGCGGCGCGGGCACCGCGAACGTCCTCGACGTCCGCTCCGGGGTCCAGAAGGGGCGGCTGTTCCGCCAGAAGCGCGAAGTCTGGACGCAGTTCGGCTACAGCGACGCGCAGCTGGAGAAGATGAAGGCGCAGAGCTTCTGGGACGCGGAGTACGCCAGGATCGCCGCGATCGACGAGGGTGTGGCGGCCGGCCGGAAGCTGCCCGCGACATGAAGGAGATCCGCGAGATGGTGGCGGCGCTCGGCGCTGCGCCCGCCGGCCGGGGCGGTGCGCCGGTGCTGGTCACGCTGGTCAAGCTGGCGGGCTCCGCCTACTCGGGCCCGGGCGCGCGGATGCTCGTGCTGCCCGACGGCACGATCGCCGGGACGTTCGGCGCGGGTTGCTTCGAGCAGGACCTCGTGGGTCACGCGGAGAAGGTGCGCACGGCCGGCGCGGCGGCGACCGTGAGCTACGACCTCAGGGTGGACGACGACAAGCCGTGGGGACTGGGCATGGGGTGCCGCGGCAAGCTCGACCTGCTCCTGGAGCCGGTGCCGCCGGGCGCGACGCCCGAAGTGCTCACGTTCCTGGTCGAGGCGGCGCGGGCACGGCAGGCCGCGGCGGTCGCGACCGTCTTCAGCACCGGCGGCGACCGCATGCTCGCGCTCGGTGAGCGGCTGCTGCTCCGGGCCGACGGCGTGGCGGGCGGCGACTTCGGGTCGGGGCCGCTCCGGACCGAGGTGAAGGCGGCCGCGCGCACGGCGCTCAAGAAGCGCAGGTCCGGGCTTCCTCGTGCAGCCGGTCGCCGGCGGCGAGGCCGAGGTGCTGGTCGAGTTCGTCCCCCCGCCGATCGCGCTCGTCGCGGGCGGCGCAGGACGGGACACCGCGCCGCTGGCGCGGCTCGCCGGCGAGCTCGGCTGGGACGTCCACCTGCTGGGCAAGGACGAGATGCCGAAGGGGCTCGACGCCCGTACCGCGGCCGTCGTCATGAGCCACAACCTGGCGCAGGACACGGCGCTGCTGGCGGCGCTGCTCCCGTCCCCGTGCGGCTACGTCGGCGTGCTGGGGTCCCACGCCCGCACGGCCGAGATCCTCGCCGAGCTGGTGCGGCGGGGTCAGGCGCCGACCAAGCGACATCTCGCCAAACTGCACTCCCCGGTGGGGCTCGACGTCGGCGCGGAGACGCCGGGCGAGGTGGCCCTCTCGATTGTGGCCGAGATCCAGGCGTTCTTCACCGGCCGGCGCGGCGGCGCCCTGCGCAAGCGGAAAGGCCCCATCCACGACCGGCCCTGACGCTCGATCCGCGCCGAGGGTCGGCGTCGTCGTGCTCGCCGCCGGCGCGTCGCGCCGGCTCCCCGGTCCCAAGCAACTCCTTCGCTATCACGGCATCACGCTGGTGAGGCGTGCCGCGCAGACCGCCGTCGCGGCGGCCTGCGGGCCCGTGGTCGTCGTGCTGCCACCCGGCGCGGGATCGCTGCGCTTCGAGCTGGTGGATCTCGACGTGCGGATCGTGGAGAACCCCGACACCGCGAAAGGGCTGAGCACTTCGGTGCGGGCGGGCCTCGAGGCGCTGGAGCGGGAGGCGCTCCCGACGCCGTCCTGTTCACGACCTGCGACCAGCCCCTGCTGACGCCGGACCTCCTGCGGAGTCTGGTCGCGGCGTTCGCCGCCTCTCGTCCGGCGGCGGTGGCCTCCGAGTATGCAGGGGCGATCGGCGTGCCCGCGCTGTTCGACCGCTCGCTGTTCGGCGAGCTGCGGGCGCTGGAGGGCGATCAGGGGGCGAAGCGGATTCTGCAGCGCCACCCGGCGGAGACGATTCGCATCCCGTTCGAGCCGGGCTCGCTGGACATAGACACGCCCGAGGATGTGCGGAGGCTCGTGTAGCGGCGCTGGCCGCCGAAGCCCCGGGGAAAGGCCCCGGGCGAGGCGAGTGACGCCTCCCTAACGCCCCGACATTACGCTCGGCCGAGCGCGGCAATCGGTCCACCCATTTACCGCCGGGAAGGGTCCATGAAGCTCCTCGAGAGGGCTGGCCTCGTCGTCGTGTTCGTCCTCGCCTCGTCCGGCGTCGCCGCCGGGCAATCTCCCGCAGGGCCGGCCGCGCCGGACACCACGGCCATGGCATGGGCGCGGAGGCTCCTCGAAGCGAAGCATGCCGAGCAGGCGCTGTTGACGGGTTTCGACTCCGCCTTTGCCGCGCAGCGCAAGCGCGGCGGACAGCAAGTGCCGGCGATCTACTTCGACAGCCTGGTGGCCCGGGCACGCCGCGACGCCCCGCAGCTGCTGGACTCCCTGGCGGCCGTGTGGGCCGGGCATCTCTCGCCGGCGGACCTCCAGGACATGGTCCGCTTCTACGAATCGCCCCTGGGGCAGCGGTATGCGAGCGCGGAGATGGACGTCGAGCTGCAGACGACCGGCTTGGCGCAACGCTGGGGTATGCGGCTCGCGCTCGACGTGATGCGAGACCTGATGGACAAGGGGCTCATGTCGGCGTCGGACCTGTCCCACTGAGGCGGGCGCGCCCGGTGGCCGGTGACGCCATCGCTCCGGCGAGGGTCTCACCGACAGGACCTGCGAGGTGACATGGCCCTACCCCGTGGTCGCATCGCCCTCGCGTCCGCGGCTGGCGTCGCGCTGTTCGCGAGCGGCTGCCGGCGCGCGGCCACCGACGTGATCGTCGAGACGCCTCCCGACGTCGCCGCCGTCCGCGGCACCGTCGTGGCCCGTTCGGGCACCGCAGTCTCGGGCGCCGCCATCAACATCGAAGCGATCCTGAAGAGCGGGGCCGGCGCCGCCACCGTCGAATCCCTCTTCGCGCAAACCGATGCACGAGGCCGCTTCCTCCACACGTTCGTGTTCGGACCGCTCGGGCTCCGCGAGTGCCTGCTCCGCATCACCGTGAGCCCACCCGCGGGCGCCGCGCTTGCCCCCGCGGTGGACTCGGTGACCGCAGCCGTCAACGCGGGTTGGCCGCCGGCGGACACGGCGATCCTCGACTTCACCCTGTCGCCGTAGGCCAGGCGCACGACCGCGCCACGCTCCGGAGCCCCGCCCGGAACCCAAACCGATCCTGTCGGAGTTCGGCCCGCAGCCTCCTCGTGCCCACCCTAACGCCCCCCTAACGGCCGCACGCCAGCTTGGGGCCCCGAGCAGTCTGCCATCGCCAATTCGGGGGCAACCATGTCGCTCTTCCACATCGCAGCCGTACTCTCCACGGGCCTTCTCATCGCGACCAGTTGCGCGAAGAAGGACGCCACCGGCGTTTCCGCAGACGTGACCGGCAACTGGGGAGGCAGCGGCAAGCAGAACGGCGTGACCATCAGCTTCCTGATGACACTGCAGGAGTCGAGCGCCGGCACCATCGTCGGCACCGGGACGGTCACGTCCTTCACCGCAGGCGGGCCGGGGTACGACTACGACGTGTCCGGCAAGCGCGACGGCTCGTCCGTGACGTTGTCCTTCGTCATTCCCGGCTTCGCCGCTCCGATCTACCAGGGCACGCTCCAGACCTCGACCATGATGGAAGGCGATGTGAACGGTTCCGGCTTCGCCAGCATGTACCTGCAGCTCGATCGCAGCTGAGGAGCCGCTCGCCGTCATCGCATGGCGCACGGAACGCCTGCGCCCCAGCGGGTGCGCCGGCCGAGCGCCTCCGCGCGGGAGCGGCGCTTGCCTCGCCGGAACACGGGCGTATCGTTGGTGAGGCCATGCGGCCGGTTCGTCGCGCCGGAGGGTCGGATCCCGGCGCGATCCTGGATCGGACGCCTTTCCCACCTCGGACCGTCGGCAGCACCGAGCCCCGCGCCCGAAATCACCCAGGAGCCTTCATGTCGTGCACGCGAATGGCGGCCGTCGCCGCCGTGCTGTTGTGCTGGCCGGCGCCGCGCGCGGACGCCCAGACCCCGCCACAGAGACTGGCCTACGTCAACATGGCCCTCATACTGCAGAACACGCCGGGTCGAGCGCAGGCCGAGTCCACCTTCCAGCGCGAGATCGCGGGAATGCAGCAACAGGTGAGCGCGCTGCAGACGCGTCTCGACTCGGCGGCGAACGACTTCAACCGGAGCGCGCTGGTCTTGAGCCCGGCGGCCAAGGAGCGGCGGCAGCAGGAGCTGATCCGCATGCGGGACCGCACGCAGCAACAGGTCCAGGACCTGCAGACCCAGGCCAGCCAGCGCCAGCAGGAGCTGATGGCGCCGATCGCGCAACGGGTGCAGGCTGTGATCGAGGGCATCCGCGCCGAGAACAACTACGCCATGATCTTCGACGCCTCCGCCCAGAGCGGGGCCCTGGTGACGGCCGACCGGAGCCTGGACCTCACGGCGCTGGTGGTGCAGCGCCTGCAGGCCGGGACGGCCCAACAGCCGGCGGCCGTGCAGCCGTCGGCGAACCCGCCGCTCGCGGCCCCTGCCCCGGGCGACACGACCCGGCCCGCGCCTCCGCGCCCGAGGCCATGACGGCGAGGGGTAGCGCCGACGGCCCGCCCTGGCCAGCTTGCGAGCGTCACCGGCACCCGGGGCATCTCATGCGAGCCATCGGTCTGCTCGTCGTCGCGACGCTCGTCGCCGCCTGCCAACGCCACACGGACATCCACGGCCTGTACGTCAACGACGGCAAGACGGGCTACCTGCTCGCCTGCGGTCAGCGCGATCCCCTGCGCGTGCCGGATTCCGCGCTGGCCGCGGCCTACCGGCTGAAGGCCACGTCGCCCGGACAACCCCTGTTCGTGCGCCTGCGGGGAGTGCTGGCGGACTCGGGCAGCGTCTACGGGGGCGTGCGCTACCTGCTCGCACCCCGGACGATCGAGATCCGGCAGCCGAACAGCGCGGACTGCCCGGCCGCGACGCAGCCCATCATCCCCGCGGCCGCCACCCGGGGCAGCTGACGTGGCGCGACAGCGGAAACTCCCGGGGAACGACGCGCTGCCGGCCGCGGAGGCGATCGAGGCCGAACGGCCGCCGTACCTGCTGGCGGGCGCGGTGGCCTTGGCGACGCTGGTGCTGTACGTGGCCACGCTGGCCCCCACCGCGCAGTTCTGGGACACCCCGGAGTACATCGCCGCGGCCTACTCGCTGGGGATCCCGCACCCGCCGGGCAACCCGCTGTTCGTGATCCTGGCGCACGTCTGGGGCCTGGTGCCGTGGCTGCCGGCCTACGCGGCCCGCATCAACCTGCTGTCGGCGGTGCTGAGCGCGCTGACGGCGGGGTTCTGGTTCCTGATCGGGGAGCGGTGGCTGCGGCCGGTGGTGCCGGCGCGGGGGCCGCGGCGGGTGACGGCGCTGGCGGGGGCGGTGCTGGCGGCGACGGCGTTCACGGTGTGGAACCAGTCGGTGGTGAACGAGAAGGTGTACACGGTGTCGCTGTTCAGCATCGCGCTGGTGCTGTGGCTGGCGGTGCGGTGGGGGGACCAGGCGAGCGGGAGCCTGCGGGACCATCACCTGCTGGTGATCGTGTACCTGCTGGCGCTGACGGCGACGAACCACCTGATGGGGCTGCTGGTGGCGCCGGCGGTGGTGGTGTACGTGCTGTACACGGATCCGAAGGTGTTCCTGAGCCCGAAGTTTCTGGGGTGGGCGGCGGTGGCGGTGGTGCTGGGGATCAGCCTGTGGGCGTTCCTGATCGTGCGCTCGCCGCACTTCCCGCCCATCAACGAAGGCGAGCCGACCAACCTCCGCGCCCTCAGGGACGTGCTCAACCGGACGCAGTACGGCAAGCCACCGGTGTCGCTGCGGCAGGCGCCGTTCGGCACGCAGCTCGCGATGTGGTGGCAGTACTTCACGTGGCAGTGGGGCAAGGACTGGGCGGCCGGGGTGCAGCGGGCGGTGGCGGTCCTGTTCGGCGCCCTCGGCCTCCTGGGCGGGTGGCGCCACTGGAAGGCCGACAAGCGCTCCGGGATGGCCATGGCGGCGCTCATGTTCACGCTGATTCCCGCCCTCGTTTACTATCTGAACTTCAAGTACCGCTTCGGCACGCATCCCCTGGACAACGCCATCGACGAGGTGCGCGAGCGCGACTACTTCTTCATCGTCTCGTTCGCGGCATGGGGACTTTGGGCGGCGATGGGGCTGGCGACGGTGATGGAGTGGATTCAGGCCGCGCTCACGACGCGGGTCTCCGACGCGGGGCGGCGCTGGGCGCTGGCCACGCCGGTGCTGGTCGTGGCCCTGGTGCCGCTCGTGGGCAACCGGCTGTCCGCGCCGCGCAACGGCGAGTGGCTGGCCCGCGACTTCGCGTACGACATGCTGCAGTCGTGCAACCCGTACGCCGTGCTGGTGACCGCCGGGGACAACGACACCTTCCCGCTGTGGTACGCGCAGGTGGTGGAGCACATCCGCGACGACGTCTCGGTCTTGAACCTGTCGCTGGCCAACACCGACTGGTACGACCGGCAGCTGGAGCGGCGGCCCACGGCGACGTTCGACTCGGCGAGCGCGCCCGCGATCTGGCGCTCGCGCTCGTATCCGAAGCCCGCCGGGCCGCTGTGGGACCTGAGCCTCGCGGCGCTGGACTCGATCCCGGAGTACTACGTGCTCCCGGGCAAGCGCACGCTGGAGGTGGCGGGCTTCCCGGTCGTGCTCGACCCTCAGCGCCTCCAGTACGGCTACCTGCAACGGGCGGACGTGATGGTGCTGCGCGCGATCCGCGACGAGTTCGGCAAGCGGCCCATCGTCTTCGCGCGCACGGTCGCGGACTACCCGGACCGGCTCGGGCTCACGCCCTACCTCGTGGGCCAGGGGATGGTGCGCGTGCTGGAGGCGCCGCCGGTGACCCCGGGCGACTCCATCCAGCAGACGCCCGAGATGGGGCTGGTGAACCTGCCGCGCTCGCGCGCGCTGCTCGAGCACGTCTATCACGCGCACACCGCCGCCCGGCAGCGCCCGATGGGCTGGGTGGACGTGCCGTCCGAGAACATCCTGATCACGTACGCCGTCCTCTACCAGGCGATGGGCCTGCGGCTCACGAAGACCGATCCGGCGGCCGCGGTTCACCTGCTCGCCCTCGCGGATTCGATGGCGGTGAACACGAGCTACGGCCCCCGCCGCCGATTGTGATCGGGCCGGCCCGCTGCGCCCCGCCCGGCGCAACGCCGGGCCGCTAGCGTGAACGCCGCCAGCGCGACGATCCGGCCGGCGGCAGCGCCGGACGCCGCGGCCATCGCCGCCATCTACAACCACTACGTCGCGAACACCGTCGTGACGTTCGAGGAGACGCCCGTCGCGGACGGCGACATGGCCCGCCGTCTCGACGACGTCCGGTCCGCCTCGCTCCCGTGGCTGGTGGCCGTGGCGGGTGGCGAGGTCGCGGGATACGCCTACGCCGCGCCGTGGAAGGCCCGCAGCGGATACCGCCATTCCGTCGAGGTCACCGTGTACCTCGGCCCCGATCACCCCGGCCGCGGCATCGGCTCGCAGCTCTACGGCCACCTGTTCCCGATGCTCGAGGCCCGCCGCATCCACGCGGTGATGGCGGGCATCGCCCTGCCCAACGAGGCCAGCGTGGCCATCCACGAGAAGTTCGGCATGCGCAAGGTCGCGCACTTCGCCCAGGTGGGGTTCAAGCTCGACCGATGGATCGACGTCGGTTACTGGCAACGCATCCTGTAGGAACGGTCCCATGCCCATCGCCCTCGCCCCCGACGCCAGGAAGCAGGCGCTCGCCTCCATCCAGCGGTACTTCGCCGAGCAGTGGGACCAGGACGTCGGCGACCTCAAGGCCGGCCTGCTGCTCGACTACTTCCTGGCGGAAGTCGGCCCGTGCATTTACAACCGGGCCGTCGCCGATGCGCAGGTCTATTTCCGGGACCGGGTCGCCGACCTCGAAGGGGCGTGCTACGAGAAGGAGTTCACCTACTGGCCGCCGCCGTCGCGGCGCGTCCGCGAGTAGCTCCGTGGACGTCGAGGTCCGACGCTCGCCCATCGAAGGGCTCGGGCTGTTCGCCGCGGGTGCGGTGCGCGCCGGCGAGCGGATCCGCAGGATCAATGTCGTGCGGGAGATCACCGCCGACGCGCCGCTGCGGGACGACCTGGGCGAGCGGCAGGACCACTGCGACTATCCCGACGGACACGTCGTCCTGCTCGGCTACCCCGACCGGCACGTCAACCACAGTTGCGACCCCAGCGCCTGGGTGCGCTACGAGGGAGAGGCGGCGTGGCTGGTCGCGCGGCGCGACATCGCCGCCGGCGCCGAGATCACCTGCGACTACAACATCAACATCAGCGGCGGCACCTCCTGGCCCTGCCGGTGCGGGGCGGCCCGCTGCCGCGGCGTGACCGGCGGCGACTTCTTCCTCCTGCCGCAGGCCATCCAGCGCGAATACCGGCCGCTGCTCGCGGACTGGTTCGTGCGCCGCCACCGGGATCGGGTCGAGGCGCTCGACCTCGGCGCTCCCGGCGCCCCCACGTTGCGCTGAGCCCGCGGCGAGCTTCGCTCAGCGCGCCGTGGACGCGTCCGGATCCAGGAATCGCTCGATCTCGCCGGCGAACACGTCGGGCCGGTCCACCCAGATGAGGTGGCCGGCGCCCGGCACCTGGACGATCGTGGCGCGCGGAAACGTGGCGGCGTACTGCGAGGCCAGCGCGGCCGGGAGGTAGTCGGCGAGCCCATGCAGGATCAGGACCGGTCGGTCGAAGCGCCGGAGCCGCCGCCGGACCCTCGCGGCGTTCGTCAGCTGATCGCGGTTGGTCATCGTCCACACCCAGAAGCCCATCCCGTGCATGCGCGCGGAGCGGAGCTTCGACGGCTGCGCCACGGCCCGCGTGAGAGCCTGGTCGCTCGCCCACGCGTCCAACAGGCTGTCCACCAGGGAGTCGCCAGCCCACGCATGGGCGGCCCGCACGTCGGCCCGCATCCGCCGATCGAGCTCGACGCAGCGCTGGTACGCCGCCGGGCGGTGGGCGCGGACCCAGGCCAGCAGCTCGGGGTCGAAACGCAGGGCGGCCGAGGGCGCCTCCCAGTCGCGCCGGTCGATCACGCCGGGCGAAACGAAGGCCGCGCGCTCGACGACGGACGGGTGGGCGGCGACGTAGTGCGCGACGAGCGTCGCGCCCCATGATTCCCCGATCAGCACCACGCGCGCGGCGCCGATCCGACTCCGGATCGCCTCGAGGTCCGCCACGTGACGCGCCACGGTGTACTGCGCGGGGTCGCCCAGCCGCGCGGACTGCCCGCTCCCCACCTGGTCGTAGAGGTACACGTCGAAACCCAGCCGGGCCCACCGCTCCACGAACGGCCGGTACGCTCCGAGCGAGGCGACCTCGTAGGCGCCCGGCCCTCCGTGCACGTAGATCAGCGGTGGCAGCTCGGCGCCGCGGGCGCCCGGCACACGCACGTAGGCGACGCGGGAGCCGGTCGGCAGATCCCAGAAGCGTACCGAATCGGCCGGCGCCTGCGCCGCCGCGCGGGCGGCGACGGCGACCGCACCGACCATCAGGGCGCTGGCTATGAACTGCGGAGCGCTTCGCATCACAAGACCTCGCCCGCGTCGGCCCGTCGCCCCGCGCCTGCGCTGAGAGGAGGCCGGCCAGGCGTCAGACCGACGTCAGTCCGTCCGGCCCGACCCAGTCGTACGCCTGCTCGCCGTTGCCGAACCGCCACCGCCTCGGCCAGGTCGTGCCCTGCCAGTCCACCGCCTCGGCGAGCGGCTGCGGCCGCGCCGCGCGCGCCAGGGCCGAACGCAGGTTGCGCCGCTGCCCGTCGCCGAGCGCGTCGGGCGCGAGCGAGGCGAACAGCACGGTCCCGCTCCGCGCCAGCAGGTCCAGCCACTGCCCGTTGGCCGCCCACGGGATCTGGTTTGTCACGCCGACGCAGTCGGGGTCGGCGGCGTAGAACGCGCCGTGCTGGACAGCGCGGAAGGCCAGCGTGTTGACGCCCATCCGGCACACCCGGTTCCAGTCGGTGCCGCTGGTGTCGTCGCCGATGCGGCACAGCTCGAACCGCCCGGCGGACAGGTGGCTGACCGTGTTGCAGCCGAGCACCAGAACGTCGCCGGCCGCGGCGCGGATCGCGTCGTACAGCGCGCCCACGACCTCGGCGGTCGTGCGCCCCGGGCCTTCGGCGAAGGTCCAGCCGGCGTCGGTGAGCGAGGCGCCCATCTGAAAGCCCCACCGGCCCAGCAGGTCGAACGTCGAGTAGTCGTGCTTGATCAGCTCGAAGCCCCACCCGCGCAGCCGGGCGACGTCCGCCGCGACCTTGTCGAGCACGGCGGGCACGGTGGGGTCGAGCACGGTCCGCTCGCGGGCGAGCCGCCACCCGTCCGGCGCGTCGGACGGCGCCAGCAGCGGCCGGATCCAGATGCCGGGGCGCGCGCCGATCCGCCGCACGTCGGCGGCGAGCCCCGGCAAGTCGGGGAACTTCTCGTTGCCCCGGTCCCAGACGCCCGGCGGCTGGGCCCGCTCGCCGCGCTCGGGCTGCCAGCCGTCGTCGATCACGGCAAACGGCCGGTTCGCGTCGGGCGGCGCCAGGTCCACGATGCGCGACGCGTCGTCGCGCACGGTGGCGGCGCTGTTCTTTCCGTAGGCCCAGTACCAGTCGTTCTCTCCGTACACCGGGGCGGCCGGGAGCCTCGGCGCCGGGCACATCTGCCGGCAGAAGGCGTGGAGCGCGGCGAACGGACGCTCGCCCTCTCGCCCGGGGCGGCACACCACGTCGCACACGGCGAGGGCCCGCGCGCCGAGCCGGACACCGGCGCCGCCGCTGCGGACGTCCGCCCACAGGCTGATGCCCTCCGGGTCCACCTGCCAGAAGCAGAGCGCGCCCGCGCCGGTGCGCACGCCGTAGCCGTCGGTGCGCCGGCCGTCCCACGCGGCGACGTACCAGGGCATGGCACGGTCGGGCGTGAAGGAGCGCCACGCGAGGTCGCCGTAGCTCCGCTCCCACGCATCGCCGAGGAGGAGGCGCACGCCGTCCAGCCGGCCGCGCCAGCGGAGATGGAGCCGTTGCACGGCGTCGGACGGCGCGGCGAGCCCGACGCGCAGCGCGTCCGCCGTTTCCTCCAGGCTCGCCACCACGCCCGCCCCTTCCCATCGGCCCCCGGGCGCGGGCCGCAGCGGCACGTAGGCGGTCGCGGTCTGGACCGTGACGCCGTCCGGCTGGCGGCGCAGATCGAGAAACGCGGGCGACGGCGCGTCCGGGCCGGGATCGGCGCCGGCAGGGCGGCCGCCGGGCGCCGCGCCCGCCGGGAGCGAGAGCCCGACGGCGGCCATGGCGCCGCGCTCCAGGAACTCGCGGCGCGACGGCATCCCGTCCTCGCGGCGCGAGGTCATGCCGTGCCCGGCGAGCGGCGGAGGAAGCGGCCCGCGCCGGCGCGTCCGACGAACGCCCCGTTGGCCACGACGGCACGGCCCCGCGACAGGACCAGCTCCGGCACCCCCTTCACCACGCGGCCCTCGTAGGGGTTGTAGTCCACGCGCATGTGGTGCGTCGCCGCGCTCCACGTGTGCTCGCGCTCCGGGTCCCACACCACGAGGTCCGCGTCCGAGCCGGCGGCGACGACGCCCTTGCGGGGGTAGAGGCCGAAGATCTTCGCCGGGTTCGTCGCCGTCAGCTCCACGAACCGGCTCAGCGACAGGCGCCCCGCGCGCACGCCGCCGTCGTACAGCAGGCTCAGGCGCGTCTCGATCCCGGGCGCGCCTCCCGGGATCTTCGAGAAGTCGTCCCTGCCGAGCGTCTTCTGGTCCTTCATGCGGAAGGAGCAGTGGTCGGTGGCCACCACCTGCAGGTCGTCGGCGGCCAGCGCCCGCCACAGCCGCTCCTGCCCCGCGCGCGGCCTCAGGGGCGGGCTCATCACGTACTTCGCACCCTCGAAGCCGGGCCCGTCGTAGCACTCGTCGGAAAGGAACAGGTACTGCGGACAGGTCTCGCCGAGCGCGCGGGCGCCGCGCGCGCGCGCCGCCGCCAGCTCCTCGACCGCCTCGGCGCACGACACGTGGACGACGTACACCGGGGCCTCGGCCATCTCCGCCAGCGCCACGGCCCGGTGCACCGCCTCCGCCTCCGCCCGCGCGGGCCGCGTGAGCGCGTGGTAGCGGGGCGCGGTGCGGCCCTCGGCCAGGGCGCGGCGCACCAGCGCTTCGATGACGCCGCCGTTCTCCGCGTGCGTCAGCACCAGCCCGCCGTTGTCGGCCGTGCGACGCAGGGCGCGGAAGATGGTCTCGTCGTCCACCATCAGGCGGCCCGGGTAGGCCATGAAGAGCTTGAACGTCGTCACCCCTTCGGCCACGAGCGCGTCCATCTCCTCCAGGGCGGCGGGCGGCAGGTCCGTGACGATCATGTGGAAGCCGTAGTCGATGACGGCCTGGCCCTCGGCCTTCCGCATCCACGTCTCCCACGCCTCCCGCATCGGCCGGCCCCGATCCTGGACGGCGAAGTCCACGATCGTGGTCGTGCCGCCGAACGCCGCGGCCACGGTGCCCGACGCGAAGTCGTCGGCCGTGACGGTGTCGCCGAGCGGCATGTCGAGATGGGTGTGCACGTCGACGCCGCCGGGGAGCACGTACTTGCCGCGGGCGTCGTGGACGGCGTCGGCCGCCGCGTCGAGTCCGGGCCCGACCTGCGCGATCGTCTCGCCGTCCACCAGCACGTCGGCCACGTACGCGCCGGCGGCGGTGACCACGGTACCGTGACGGATCAGGGTGCGCACGCTCACTCGCTGCTGCGGTTGCGGCCGCCGCTCTTGGCGCGGTACAGCGCGGCGTCGGCCGCGCCCACGAGCTGCTCCGACGTCGGCCACTCCTCGCCGCCGTCGTAGCGGGCGACCCCGGCCGAGAGGGTGATGCTGCGGGTGATGCGGCCGACGCCGACCGGCAGGGCCGACACCGCCGCGCGGAACCGCTCCGCCGCCTGCAGCCCGCCGGGGCCGCCGGTGGCGCCGAGGACGGCGATGAACTCCTCCCCGCCGTAGCGGCCCAGCCAGTCCACGACGCGGCCGGCCTCGGCGAGGCGGCGCCCGACCTCGGCCAGGACGCGATCCCCGGCCTGGTGGCCCAGTGAGTCGTTCACCGCCTTGAAGTGGTCGATGTCCATCATCACGACGGCGATGGGCTGGTGGGCGCGCGCCGCGCGGCGGATCTCGCGCGCCAGGGCGTCCATCACCACCTCGCGGCGGTACAGGCCCGTGAGACGGTCGTACAGCGCCGTCGTCTGGGTATCGGCGAACCGGCCGGCGGTGGTGAGCGCGACACTGAGGACGAAGCCGACCGCGCCGTATTCCAGCACGATGGACGAGCCCCCCCACGCGGGGAGCACGCCCCAGGACAGCGTCAC
Source organism: uncultured Gemmatimonadales bacterium (assembly GCA_963806755.1). Taxonomy (GTDB): domain Bacteria; phylum Gemmatimonadota; class Gemmatimonadetes; order Gemmatimonadales; family JACORV01; genus Fen-1245. The sequence continues at coordinate 147,521 of CAWDZR010000018.1, read as the reverse complement.
GTCGTGGAGCGCGGCAACGGCCAGCACGACGCTGCCCCAGAACAGCGCCTCCGCGTGCCGCAGCCCCCGCGCCCGCACGCGGACGGCGAGCACCACGAGGAACAGCGAGCCGGCCCCCACCGCCGCGTCGTACGGGAACTGCTCCAGCCAGCTCACCTCGCTCCACTGCGGGGCGACGAGCGCCAGCAGCGCCAGCACCCCGAAGTACATCCCCAGCCACCGGGCCGCACGGGCCGCCGGGCTTTCGGGCTCGACCTCGAAGATGCCGCGCACCCCCATGGCCAGCGCCACGCCGGAGGCCGCGCTCAGGGACAGGTACACGCGGAACCAGTCCAGGGCGGGCGACAGTGCCAGCCGCACGGACGGCATCCACAGCACGAACGAGAGCGCCAGGCCGGTGCAGAAGAGAAAGACGAACAGGTGCTCCCGCGCCTCGTGCCGCCGCGCCCAGAACAGCAGCTGATACACCGCGAGGCCCAGGAACAGGACGGCCGCGCCCAGCATGAAGAAGTCGTCGCGCAGCGTGTCGGCGGTGAGGTGCGCCAGCGGGCCGATGGTCAGGGCCTCGAACCCGGCGGGCGCTCCCGTCGCCGCATACGCGCGGATCGCCACGAGGTGCGAGCCGGGCCCGAGGTTGGGAATCGGGATCGGGAAGGCGACCGGGATGGACGAGCGCACGTGCACGTCCGGCGGCAGGCTGCCGATGCCTCCGAGTCGCACGCCGTCCACGAACACCTCGAAGGCCACGCCCTGCGCCCGCACGGCCAGGCCGAGCTGGGCCGCGGGCGTCGCCTCCAGCGTGAAGCGGCCACGGTACCAGAACGGGCCCGTCGGCCGCGTCACCCCGACGCCACCCGGGACCGTCGGCAGCTGCGCGAGCGTCCACCCGGCGTCGTCGAGGGCGGGGCTCGCGTACGCCGCGGCGTCGCCGGCGTGATAGCGCCACGGCCCCGCGAGCGCGATGCTGCCGCCGGGGGGCACCAGCCAGTGCGCCTGCAGCAGCAGGACGAGGAGGATCGGAACCATCGCCGGCTAAGGTACAAGGCGCCGGGGCCGGCGGCGAGCCGCCGAGCGGCGTCGGGCGCTCGCGCCAACCCGCCGGCGCCGCGCTATCTTACCGGTGCCATGACCCCCCCGACGATCGCCCCGCAGGTGACGGAGCGCGAGGCGCGCGACGTCGCCGAAGCCGCCCGCGAAACCGAGTGGCGCGCGCCCAGCTTCCTCGCCGAGCTGTTCGGCGGCCGGCTGCGGATGGATCTGATCCACCCGCACCCGGAGCCGAACGCCGAGGACGAAGCGCGGGCCAGGCCGTTCCTCGCCAAGCTCGAGACGTTCCTGCGCGAGAAGGTGGACGGCGACGCCATCGACCGGAACGCCAAGGTGCCCCCCGAGGTCGTGCAGGGCCTGAAGGACATCGGCGCGTTCGGGATCAAGATCCCGCGGGAGTACGGCGGGCTCGGCCTCTCGCAGCTGCACTACACCCGCGCCATCGCGATGGTCTCGAGCGTGTGCGGCTCGACCGTGGCGCTGCTGTCCGCGCACCAGTCCATCGGCGTGCCGGGTCCGCTCAAGCTGTTCGGCACGCCGGAGCAGAAGCAGCAGTACCTGCCCCGCCTCGCGAAGGGCGCGATCTCCGCGTTCGCCCTGACCGAGCCGGGCGTCGGATCCGATCCGGCCGCGATAGAGACGACCGCGACGCCGACGCCGGACGGCCAGGCGTACATCCTCAACGGCGAGAAGCTCTGGATCACCAACGGCACCATCGCCGAGCTGATGGTGGTGATGGCGCGCACGCCCTCGGTCGTGGTGCACGGCAAGGAGCGCCGGCAGATCACCGCGTTCATCGTCGAGGCCGACTGGCCCGGCGTCGCAGTGGTGCGCCGCTGCGACTTCATGGGCCTCAAGGGCATCGAGAACGCGGTGCTGCGCTTCACCGACGTGCGGGTGCCGAAGGAGAACGTGCTGTGGGGCGAGGGCAAGGGGCTCAAGCTGGCCCTGATCACCCTCAACACCGGCCGGCTCACGCTGCCGGCGTCGAGCGTCGCCGCGGCCAAGCGCTGCCTCGAGATCTCGCGGCAGTGGGCCAACCAGCGGGTGCAGTGGGGGCAGGCCGTCGGGAAGCACGACGCGATCGCGCAGAAGGTCGGCCGCATGGCGGCGGACACCTTCGGGCTCGAAGCGGTCTCCGAGCTGTGCTCGACGCTGGCCGACGAGGGCGGCTACGACATCCGCCTCGAGGCCGCGATCGCCAAGCTCTACAACTCGGAGCACGCCTGGCGGATCGTGGACGACACGGTGCAGATCCGCGGCGGGCGCGGCTACGAGACGGCGGCGTCGCTCAGGGCGCGGGGCGAGACTCCGTGGCCCGTCGAGCGCATCATGCGCGACTTCCGCATCAACCTGATCTTCGAGGGCTCATCGGAGATCATGCACCTGTTCATCGCCCGCGAGGCGGTGGACCGGCACCTCAAGGTGGCCGGCCCGCTGCTCGACCCGCACGCCGGCGCCGGCGCCAAGGCGGCCGCTCTGGTCCGGACCGCGGCGTTCTACGCGACCTGGTACCCGAGCCGCTACTTCGGTTGGGGCCGCTGGCCGCGCTATGCCGAGTTCGGCCGGCTCGCCGGCCACGTGCGGTTCGCCGAGCGGATGAGCCGCAAGCTCGCGCGGACCACCTTCCACGCCATGGTACGCTTCGGTCCCCGGCTCGAGAAGCGGCAGTCGGTGCTGTTCCGCCTGGTGGACGTGGGCGCCGAGCTGTTCGCGATGGCGGCGACGTGCTCCCGCGCGGAGATGCTGCGGAAGAAGGGTCAGGCCGAGGCGGTGGAGCTGGCGGACCTGTTCTGCCGCTACGCGCGGCGCCGGATTCGCGCCAGCTTCCGCACCGTGTTCGACAACGATGATGCCAGGACGTACGCCCTGGCCAGGAAGGTGCTGGAGGGGAAACACACGTGGCTGGAGCAAGGCATGGTGTGAACGTGAGAGGTGAGAAGTGAGGGGTGAGAGGTCGAAGTGAGGGGTGAGAGGGGGAAAGGCGTGAGGGGCGCCGCCCGGTCCTCTCACTTCGTCTTCTCACCCCTCACGTTGCCCTCTCACGCCTCACGGCTCACCTCTCACTTTTCGTCTTCAGATGACCACCAGCAGCTGCGCCAGCACGATCTTGGCGATCAGCGCCACGGGGTACACCGCTGCGTAGCTGATGTTGGGGCTCTCCGAGCCCGTGTGGCTGTTGGCGAAGGCCAGCGCCGCGGGCTGCGTGTGGACCCCCGCCACGATCCCGTAGGCCGAGATCGCGTCGTAATGGAACACCCGGCGGGCGATCAGCAGCGTCAGCGCCAGCGACACCGAGGTGATCGTCGCGCCCACGAAGAACAGCGTGAGCCCCTGGGTGGCCACGGTGTGCACGAAGCTCCCGCCCGCCAGCGTCCCCACCCCCGCCAGGAAGAACAGCAGCCCCAGCTGCCGCAGCGTCATGCTCGCGTTGACCGGCATCGTCCACACGATCGGGCCGCTGCGGCCGATGCGGCCGAGGATCAGCCCCACCACCAGGGGGCCGCCGGCGAAGCCGAGCCGCACCACGTGGCCGCCGCCCAGCGGGATCGGGATCATCCCCACGAGCACGCCGAGCACCAGCCCGAGGCTGAAGGAGAGGAAATCGGCCTCCGAGATGTCCTTGAGCGGGTCGCCCACCAGCTTCGTCACCGCGTCGAGGTCGGCGCGGTGCGCCACCACGCGGATCTGGTCGCCCACCTCGAGCGTCGTATCCGGCAGCGGCGTGATCTGGACGCCGCCACCGCGCCGGATCCGGCTGACCACCATCGGCTGGCCGAGCCGTGCGCCGAGCGCGGCGACGGTCTCCCCCGCCACCTGGCGGTTGATCACCAGCAGGTCGCGATGGCCGAGCTCCGGCGAGAAGCGGTCCAGGGCGTCTCCGACCGTGGGCCCGACCAGCAGCTCCGCCTTACGCAGCGCCGTCTCCGAGCCCACGCCCACCAGCACGTCGCCCTCGGCCAGCACCGCGTCCGGCGTCACCAGCTCCACCGCGTCGCCGCGCTTGATCCGCGTGAACACCATGCCGGTCAGGTCCGTGAGCATCGCCGCGCCGAACGTCCTGCCGATGAGCTGGCGATTGGTGACCCGGATCTCGCGCAGCCCGGGCTCCTCGGTCGTGAGGCCGGTGCTCTTCCGCGCGCGCCGCTCCTCCGCCGCGAAATCCACCCGGCCCAGCTTCGTGGCGACCTGCATCGCGACGATGAGCCCCACCACGCCGAACGGGTACGCGATGCTGTAGCCCACCGTGGGCCCGTCCACCAGGGCGCGCAGCTTGTCCGGCGCCAGCGGCGAGCCGGCCAGGCTTCCCCGCAGCGCCTCGACCGCCGCGGCGAGCGCGGGCGTGTTGGTGAGCCCGCCGCAGAACAGCCCCGACGCCACCGGCGCGCTGATCCCGAACAGCCGCGCGGCCACGATCGTGACCACCGCGCTCCCCGCCGAGGCGACCGCCGCCAGCACCGTCAGCTTGAGCCACTGCCGCCGGAACAGGTTGAAGAACACCGCCCCGGACTGCAGCCCGACCGTATAGACGAACAGGATCAGCCCGAGGACGTAGATCACCTCGGGAATGACGAAACGCGGATCGAGGGCACCGAAGACGAGACCGACGAACAGGACGGCCGCCACGCCGAGCGTGAAGCCGCGGATGCGGATGTTGCCGAAGAAGTAGCCGAGCCCGACGACCGTGAACAGCAGCGCCGGCGCGGATGTCGCCAGCAGGTCGCGGATCAGCCCGACGGACACGTCAGAACTCGCGCTTCTTCATCTCGTCGAAGAACCGCTTCGGGTCCTCCGCGGACTCCGGCTCCGCCGGCAGCGTGTCGTCGTACTTGTGCCGCTTGATGGCCTTCTGCGTCACCTGCTTGGCGGCGTTCTTGCGGGCGAGCGCCTCGAGCTGCTTGCGGTCGATCATGAAACCCCCGTTCGGACTCCGCCTGTAAGATAATGCGACTTCCGTGCCGGCGGCGTGCGGCGAGGTCCCGCGTGCAGACCCAAGGTGAGGAGTGAGAGGTGAACGGTGAGACGGGTACGTGAGAGGTGAGAAGTCGAAAGGCGTGAGGGGGTGAGCCGCATCCTCTCACGCCTTTCAACGTCTCACATCTCACCTATCCTCAACACCTCTCACCCCTCACCTCTCACTTTCGATTTGCACCCCTCACGCCCGATCAGAACCCTCTGGCCGCGGTCGGAGGCCCCTTGGGCATCATCTCCTCCCGGTTCGCCAGCTCGTACACCGTCCACGCCACCACCACGGCGGCCTGCTTCAGGTCGTCGATCTGCAGCCGCTCGTACGTGTCCACGTTGGAGTGGTGCGTCCGGAACCCGTACTCGATCGGGTCCTGGATGTAGTTGAAGCCCGGCACGCCCGCACCGACGAACGACAGGTGGTCGGTGCCGCCGGTGTTGCCGTGCCGCACGGCCACCACGCCCAGGTCCTGGAGCGGCGCGAAGATCTGCTGGAAGACCGGGATCGCGGCGCTGTCCATCTGGTCCCAGATGCCGCGCAGCCGGCCCGTCCCGTTGTCCACGTTGAGGTAGGCCGAGATGCGGCCCAGCTCCGCCGCGTGCTTGCGGACGTAGGCCCGCGAGCCCAGCAGTCCCTCCTCTTCCCCGCTCCACAGGCCGATCCGCACCGTGCGCCGCAGCGGGAGGTTCAACGTCTTCAGGATCCGCATCGCCTCCATCATCACCACCGAGCCGGCGCCGTTGTCCGTCGCGCCGGTGCCGCCATGCCAGCTGTCGAGGTGCCCGCCGATCATCACCACCTCGTTCGCCTTGTCGGTGCCGGGTATCTCGGCGATCGCGTCGTAGGCGTTCAGGTCGTCGCCGAGGAACCGGTTCTGCACGCTCACCTCGAGCCGCACCGGGCGCCCGGCCTTCACGTCGCGGTACATCGTGCCGTACTCCTCGTGCTGCACCAGCAGCGCGGGCAGCGGCTCGTAGCTCGCGCTGTCACGCGCCGGCCCGGCTTCGGGACCGCCCTGCACCAGCAGTATCCCGTACGTCCAGTTGGACGGCTGCAGGATCACCGCCGGCTGCTGCGACCGGAGCCACGCGTTGACGCGCGCCGCGACGGCCCGCATCTGCTGGAAGCGCTCACGCCGCTGCTCCGGCGTCAGGTTGGCGAGCGGACCCTGCGGGGCCCGGGGCGGCGCCGGGGGGGCGAGCAGCGAGTCGGCGCTGTAGCGGCGGACGATCGGCTCGAACTCCGGCGGGATGTCCCGGGGCGCGCCGCGCAGCACGCACGCGCCCTTGAGCTTGCCGGCATACTGGGCGAGCTGCGTGGTATCCTGCACGTCGAGCAGCACGACCGGGCAGGTGACCGTGCCGCGCGTGCTGCCGCTCCACGCCAGCGGCTGCGCGCTCAACGGCTCGACGAACGGCTCCAGGATCCGGCCCGCGTAGCTCACGCGGTCCCAGCCGCGGCCGAACGTCGAGTCCCACGGATCCAGGGCCACGTTCGCCAGCCCCCACTGCCGGAACATCTGCGTCACCCACGCGTCGGCCGCCCGCATTCCGGTCGAGCCCGTGAGCCGCGGCCCGACCACGTCGGTCAGGTACTCGGCCAGCGAATCCACGTGCGAGCGGTTCAGGCCCTCGTCCCGGATGCGCTGGAGAACGGTGAGGTCCAGGTGCTCGGCGACCACCGCCGGCGCGGGCGAGGAGGAGGAAGGCGCGGGCTGCTGAGCCATCAGCGGCAGCGCGGCGGCGAGCGCCAGCGCGGCGACGCCACCGGTGCGAATCGAAGCGGCCATGAGCTCTCCCAGGATGAAGGACGGACGTGACGGCGGCCGTGAATCGACCACCGGACTTACGGCCCGCGCCGATGCTCCGTTGCGGCGGCGGAGGCGCCGAGGCGTCGGAAGAACTACGGAGAGCAAACGGGATGGATGGGCGATAGTTTATATCGTGTATGACACGAACCGGCCTCGGCGGCCCCCTCGCGGGCCGCCGGATCGTCATTACGCGGCCCGCGGACCGCGCCGGGCGACTGGCCGAGAGGCTGGCGTCGCTCGGTGCGATCCCCGTCGTCTTTCCCACGATCCGCATCGAGGCGGCGGACCCGGGACCGCTGGTGGCGGCCGCGCGCGCGCTCGACGGCTTCGATTGGGTGGTCTTCACCAGCGCCAACGGCGTGGAGGCGTTCTTCGCGCGCCTCGCCGACGCGGGCAGGCACGAGCGCGACGTGTCGCAGCGCAAGGTGGCGGCCATCGGACCGGTGACGGCGCGGGCGCTGCGCGAGCGCGGCGTCGAGCCCGTGCTGGTGCCGGACGAGTACGTCGCCGAGGCGATCGTCGCCGCCCTGGGCGACGTGCGCGGGCTGCGGTTCCTGCTGCCGCGCGCCGACATCGCCCGCGAGGCGCTGGCCGACGGCCTGCGGGAACGCGGCGCGCTGGTGACCGAGGTGACCGCCTACCGCACGGTGGGCGCGGACGGGCCGCCGCCCGACCTGGCCACGGCCGACGCGGTGACGTTCACCAGCTCGTCCACGGTGCGTCATTTCGTGGCGTCGGGAGCGCGCATGCCGCAGGCCAAGGTGATCTGCATCGGGCCCGTGACCGCGGCGACCGCGCGCGAGCTGGGGCTCGAGGTGAGCGCCGTCGCCACCGAATACACCGAGGACGGCCTCGTCGAGGCCCTCGAAGGAGCGTTCCGCGCGTGAACGAGTTCCCGACCACCCGCCTGCGCCGCCTGCGCCGGACCCCCGCCCTGCGGGCGCTGGTCCGCGAGACGACGCTGGCGGCCTCCGACTTCATCTACCCGCTGTTCGTCACCGCGCAGAAGAACACGCGCACCGAGATCTCCAGCATGCCGGGCGTCGCCCAGCTGTCGGTGGACGGGGTCCTCGAGCGCGAGATCGCGGAGGTCGTCGCCCTGGGCATCCGCTCGGTGCTGCTGTTCGGCATCCCCGCCTCGAAGGACGCCGCCGCTACGCAGAGCTACGCGGCCGGGGCCCCGGTGCAGCGGGCCGTCGCGCTCATCAAGCAGGCCGCGCCCGACCTGGTGGTCATGACCGACTTGTGCCTGTGCGAGTACACCGATCACGGCCACTGCGGGCTGCTCAAGAGCGGCGTCGTGGACAACGACGCGACCCTCGAGGTGCTCGGCCGCGTCGCCGTGAGCCAGGCCGCGGCGGGCGCGGACGTCGTGGCCCCGAGCGGGATGATGGACGGCATGGTGGGCGCGATCCGGCGTGCGCTCGACGGCGCGGGGCTCGCCGATACGGCGATCCTGAGCTACGCGGTGAAGTACGCTAGCGCCTTCTACGGCCCGTTCCGCGACGCCGCGCAGAGCCCGCCCAGCTTCGGCGACCGCAAGAGCCACCAGATGGACCCGGGCAACGTGCGGGAGGCGCTGCGCGAGTGCGCGCTGGACGTGGCGGAGGGTGCCGACGCCCTGATGGTGAAGCCGGGGCTCCCGTACCTCGACGTCCTCCGCGCGGTGCGCGACGCGTTCGACCTGCCGCTCGCCTCCTACAACGTGAGCGGCGAGTACGCGATGGTGAAGGCCGCGGCCAGGAACGGCTGGCTCGACGAGCGCAAGGCGGTGCTCGAGCTGCTGCACGGCTTCCGCCGCGCCGGCGCCGACCTGATCCTCACCTACCACGCCAAGGACGCGGCGGGGTGGCTGCGGGAGACGCCGGCCGATGCCTGAGCCGGCCTTCCTCGCCGCCTGCCATCGGCAGGCCGCCGAGCGGACGCCGGTGTGGTTCATGCGGCAGGCGGGGCGCTACATGCCCGAGTACCGCGCCGCGCGCGCCGAGCAGTCCATCCTCGAGATCTGCCACCGGCCGCCACTCGTCGCCCAGATCACGCTCCAGCCGGTCGAGCGCCTCGGGGTGGACGCCGCGATCGTGTTCGCCGACATCCTGCTGCCGTTCGAGCCCCTCGGCGTCGGGCTGTCGTACGCCGCGGAGGGCGGGCCCAGGATCTGGCGCCCCCTGCGGCGGCCGGCGGACGTGGACCGGCTCGAGATGGGCGACCCCGCGCGCGACCTGGCGTACCTCCTCGACGGCGTGCGGCACACGAAGACCGCGCTCCAGGCCCGGTTCAAGGGCACGCCCCTCATCGGCTTCGCCGGGGCGCCCTTCACGCTGGCCAGCTACGCGATCGAGGGTGGCACGTCGAAGTCGTTCACCACGACCAAGCAGTTCATGTACGAGCACCCCAAGGCGTGGCACGCGCTGCTGGAGAAATTGGCGGAGCACGTGGGCCGCTTCCTCGTGCTGCAGGCCCGCGCGGGCGCCGATGCGCTGCAGCTGTTCGACTCGTGGGTAGGCTGCCTGTCGGTCGGCGACTACCGGGAGTACGTCCTTCCCCACGCGCGGCACGCCCTGCAGCTGGCGTCCACCGCCGGCGTGCCGGTCATCCACTTCGGCACCGGCACCTCCACGCTCCTGGGGCCGATGGCCGAGGCGGGGGGCGACGTGATCGGGGTGGACTGGCGCATTCCCCTGGACGAGGCGTGGGCGCGCATCGGCGACCGCGCGATCCAGGGCAACCTCGATCCGGCGGTGCTCATGGCGCCGAAGGCCGAGATCGAGCGGCAGGTGCGCGAAATCCTGCGCCGCGCCGCGGGCCGCGCGGGCCACATCTTCAACCTCGGGCACGGCATCATGCCGGGCACGCCCGTGGAGAACGTGAAGCTGGTCGTGGACCTGATCCACGGCGCGAGCGCTTGAGCCCGGCCTCCCCGCCCCCCGTCGCACGATCGGAAGCGCTGTTCCGCGCCGCCGAGCAGCTGCTGCCCGGCGGGGTGGACAGCCCGGTGCGCGCCTTCCGGAGCGTGGGCGGCTCGCCCCGGTTCATCGCGCGGGGCGAAGGGCCGTGGCTGGTGGACGTGGACGGCAATCGCCTCGTGGACTACGTGCTGGCGTGGGGCCCGCTGATCCTGGGCCACGCCCACCCCGAGGTGGTCCGGGCGCTGGAGGACGTCCTGCGCCGCGGCACCGCGTTCGGCGCCCCCACGGAGCTGGAAACCGAGCTGGCCCGGCGCGTCGTGGCCGCCTTCCCCTCCATCGAGATGGTGCGGTTCGTGAACTCGGGCACCGAGGCCACGATGAGCGCGCTGCGGCTGGCGCGCGCGTTCACCGGCCGCGACCGGATCGTGAAGTTCGACGGGTGCTATCACGGCCACGCCGACGCCCTGCTCGTCAAGGCCGGGAGCGGCGTGGCGACGCTCGGGCTCCCCGATTCCCCCGGCGTGCCGCCGGGCGCGGCGCGGGACACGCTCGTGGCGCCGTACAACGATCTCGCCGAGGTGGAGCGGCTCCTCGCCGCGCACCCGGGGGAGGTGGCGGCGGTCATCGTCGAGCCCGTGGCCGGCAACATGGGCGTCGTGCCGCCGGCGGACGGGTTCCTGCAGGGGCTGCGCGAGACGACGGCCACGCACGGGACGCTGCTGATCTTCGACGAGGTGATGAGCGGCTGGCGCGCCCACCCGCGCGGGGCACAGGGACTCTACGGCGTGGCGCCCGACCTCACGTGCCTCGGCAAGGTGATCGGGGGAGGTCTCCCGGTCGGCGCCTACGGCGGCCGCCACGACGTGATGCAGATGGTCGCGCCCGCCGGCCCGGTGTACCAGGCGGGCACGCTCTCGGGGAACCCGCTCGCGATGGCCGCGGGGATCGCGACGCTCGACCTCCTGAAGGGCAATGCGTGGGCCCGCGCCGAGCGCGCGGCGGCCGCAGCTGCCGCGGCGCTGGCCGACGCCGCGCGCGACGCCGGCGTCCCGCTCACCGTGCAGCGCGTGGGGACGATGTTCACGCCGTTCTTCACGGGTGCCCCGGTCACCGACTTCGCCACGGCGCGCGCGAGCGATCGCGACCGCTACGCCGCTTTCTTCCACTTTATGCTGGAGGCGGGGATCTATCTCCCGCCCTCCCAGTTCGAGGCCGCGTTCACCTCGGCGATGCACGGCGCCGGAGAGACGGGACGGCTCCAGCGGGCCGCCGCCGCGGCCCTGCGGAAGGTGGCCGGGTGAGCGGCCCGGCCCACTTCCTGGCGGTGGGGAGCCGCGCCAGCGCGCTCGCGCTGCGCCAGGCGGAAATGGCCGTCGCGGCGCTGCGCCAGACGCATCCCGGCCTGGCGTGCTCGATCGTGACGTTCAGCACCCGCGGCGACCGCGACCTCGAACATCCGCTGCCGCAGATCGGCGGCAAGGGCGTCTTCACGGAAGAGCTGGAGGCCGCGCTCCGGTCGGCCCGTATCGCGCTCGCGGTGCACAGCCTCAAGGACCTGCCCACGGCGCCGACGCCCGGCCTGGTGGTCGCGGCCGTGCTGGAGCGCGCCGACCCCGGCGACGTGCTGGTGTCGCGGACACGGCGTCCCCTCGCGGACCTCGGCCCCGCGCCCGCCATCGGCACGAGCAGCACCCGGCGCGCGGCCCAGCTGCTGACGCTGCGCCCCGATGCCCGCCTGCTGGAGCTCCGGGGCAACGTGCCGACGCGGGTGAAGAAGGCCCTCGCACCGGACGGGCCGTACGACGCCATCGTGCTCGCGGCCGCCGGGCTCGCGCGTCTGGGGCTCGAGGCCGCCGTGACCGAGCGGTTCCCGCCGGAGCGGCTGCTGCCGGCGCCCGGACAGGGCGCCATCGCGCTGCAGTGTCGTGCCGAGGGACCGGAGCGCGCGATGGTGGCCGCCGTGAGCCACGCGGCCACGTGGGCGGCCGTCACCGCCGAGCGGGCGTTTCTCGCGGGGCTGGAGGGTGGGTGCTCGGCGCCGGTCGGGGCCTACGCGCGCCTCGACGGCGGCGCGCTGGTGTTGCACGGCCTGGTCGCGGCGCCGGACGGCAGCCGAGTGCTGCGGTTCACGCGCAGCGCACCTGCGGCGGATGCGGAAGCGCTCGGCCGCGGCCTCGCGGACGACGCGCTGCGGGCCGGCGCCGCGCGCCTGGTGGCACGCTAGGCCCGCCCGGGCCTAGCGGCCCCGCTTCGTCTCGACGATGATCGCGCCGTTGAACCCGCGGAGGCCGTAGAGCCGCTCCGCGTCCGTTTCCTCCAAGACCCGGATGAGATGCACGTCGCTCGCCGGGATGTCCTGCAGGTACATGGGGTCGCTCAGCTGCGCGCCGTCCACCACGAGCAGGGGTGCCTGGTCGCCCTTGATCGTCCGGGTCTCCTGGGTCCTCATGCTCGTCGCGCGGCCCTGCGCGTCCATGACCACGACGAGCCTCGGCACCCGCAGCCGCACGGCGTCCCACGCCGTCTGCACGCCCAGCCGCTGGATGTCCTGCTCGGTGATCACGATCTCGCGCCCGCCGCTCGGCGCGGGGCCTGCGCTCGTGCGCGGCATCGGGTGGCAGCCGGCCAGCGCGACGGTGCTCAGCGCCATCACGCACAGCAACTGCGATGAAGTTCTCATGGTGCGCGATATCGCACTCCGTGAGTTGCTGGTCAAGGCGCCGCCGCACCACTACCCGTGCGGCGAGGTCGCCATTTCCGCCGGCGCGGCGCCCGCGGGCGCTCCGCACGCGGCGAGCACCGCCCGCGCCGCGGCCTGCGCGCCGGTCACGCAATCGTTCAGCGCGATGCCGCGATACCCGTTGCCGACGAGATGGAGTCCGGGGAGGCACGCCAGCTCGGCGGCGATGCGCGCCAGCCGGTCGCCGTGTCCGACCGTGTACTGCGGGATCGCCCTCGGCCAGCGGATGATGCGCACCATCGCCGGAGCCCCGCGAACGCCCATCGTCCGCTCCAGCTCCCCGAGCACCAGCGACGTGAGCCGGTCGTCCGGGAGATCCAGCACTGCGCGGTCCCGGCCGCCGAGCAGCACGCGCAGCAGCGCGTGGCCGTGCGGCGCGCGATGCGCGAACGCGGCCGAGGACCACAGGCAGCCGAGCATGCGCAGGGGCTCGTTGGGCGGCACGAGGAATCCGAACCCGTCGAGCGGGCGCCCCAAGTCGCCGGTGGCAAAGCCCAGCGCGACCACCACCGCCGGCGCGGACGGGATCTCCGCCAGCGCCGCCGCGAGGGCCGGACTCGTCTCGGCCACGAGCGCGGCGGCGCTCCACGGCTCCACCGCGAGCGCCACGGCGTCGCAGAACTCGCTCGCGCCGTCGGCGAACTCGACGCGCCACCCGGCGCCGGCGCGGCGCACGGCCGCGGCGGGCCGCCCGGACTCGAAGCGGGAGCCGAGCGCGCGCGCCAGCGCCTCGCCCAGCTCGCCCATGCCTCCCACGAACGAGGTCAGCCGCCCGCCCGGCCCGGCCGGGCCCCCGCGCTTCCCGCCGCCGGCGGCGCCGCCGTCGGCCGATCCACCGCCGCTCTGGTAATGACGCCGCCGGGCGACGAGCGCGCGCACCAGGCTGCCGTGCTCGCGCTCCAGCGCGGCGAGGCGCGGGAACGACGAGGGCATGCTGAGCGCTTCGGCGTCTCCGGCGTACACGCCCCGCACCATCGCGCCCACCAGGGTCGTCGCGGCCTCGGAACCCAGGCGGCGGCGCGCGAAGGCCGCCACCGACTCGTCCCCGTCCGGCGCGGGCGCGCGGAACGGCTCGCCGAGCACCGCCAGCCGGCCGCGCAGCGAGAGGATGCCGCTCGCCAGGAACGACGCCGGATGGGTCGGCACCGGCCGCAGCGCGCCCCGCGCGTACAGGTAGCGCCTGGCGGCGCGCGGCGCGGCGGGCAGCAGCCGCTCGCCCAGGCCGAGACGCCGCGCCAGGGCCAGGGTTGCGGGCGCGCTGTCGAGAAAGCCCTCGGGTCCGTGCTCGATGGTGTAGCCGCCGGACCGCTCGGTCCACGCCTTGCCGCCGGCACGCGGGCGCGCCTCGCACACCGTCACGTCCGGGCGCGCAGGCGATGCCGCGTCCATCAACTCCCGGCCCAGCACCAGCCCCGAAGGACCGCCTCCCACCACGATCACGCGCCTCACCGCACCGCCCCCCGCATCCCGTTGCCGTTCCCGTTCCCTTCCCGCTCGGCCACCAGGTCGGCGAGCGCGTCGAGGAAGCGCGGGTCGAGGTTCAGCGACTCGACGCGCCGGAACTCCGCGATGCCCGAGGCGAACGCCACTGCCGCGAACTCGATGTCGATCTCGCTCAGCGTCTCGATGTGGTCGGACACGAACGCGATCGGCGCGATCAGCACCTCGCGCCGGCCCTCGCGTCCCAGCTCGCGGATCACGTCCTCCGTCTGCGGCCCCAGCCATTGCACCGGGCCGGTCTGGCTCTGGTAGGCGAGCCGGCAGCGCGGCCGGGGAGCGCGCAGGCGCGCGACGACGCCGGCGTACGTCCGCTCGATCTCGCCGGGATAGGGGTCGCCTTCCCGCACGAAGCTCATCGGCAGGCTGTGGGCGCTCATCAGCACCGAGACGTGCTCGCGCCGCTCTTCCGGCCAATGGCGCAGCCCCTCCTCCACGTGCGCGGCCAACACGTCCAGGTAGCGCGCGTGGTCCGCCCACCGGTCGATCACCGTCAGGTCGAAGGCGCCCCGCAATCCGGTGCGATCCAGGGCGCGGTCGAGATCCCGGAGACTCGAGCCCGTGGTCGCCTCGGAGTACTGCGGGTACAGCGTCAGCACCACCGCGCGGCGGATGCCGTCGGCGTGCATCGCCCTCAGCGCATCGTCCGCCGTGGGCGGCGCGTAGCGGAAGGCGACGTACGGCTTGAACGGCGCCAGATCGGGCCGGCGCACGGCCAGCCGCTGCGCGGCGCCTTCGCCCTGCCCGGTCGTGTAGCGGAGGATCGGCGAGCCCCCGCCGATGGCCGCGTAGTTGGCCCGCACCTTGGGCAGCCGCGCGCGCACGATCATCCGCGCGATGAGCTTCTGGCCCAGGGGGCCGCCCGGCAGGCGGATGATCTCGCGGTCGGCGAACAGCGCGTCCAGGAACGGCTTGATGGCGTCGAGGTCCGCCGGCCCCCCGAGGTTGAGGAGGACCAGCGCGGTGGAACCGCTCATGCGGCCCACCCGCAACCTGGCGCGCGGGCGGCTTTCATATCGTGCGGCTGAAGCGCGGCCTGGAGGACTGTTGCGTGGCGGCGAGGTAGCGGTCGAAGCACATGGCCAGGTTGCGCACGAACAGCTCGCCCAGTGGCGTGACGCGGATCCCGCCCGGGCCGACCTCGGCCAGACCCTCCGCGGCGAGCTCGCCCACCCGCTCCAGCTCGGGCGCGAAATACGTCGCGAAGTCCACCCGGTGGCGCCGCTCGATGTCCGTCCGGTCCACCGCGAAGCCGCACATCAGCGCCTGGATCACGTCGGCCCGCAGGCGGTCGTCGGCGCTCATCGCGTAGCCGCGCTCCACCGGGAGCCGGCCCGCCTCCAGCTCGGCGTAGTAGCTCGAGAGCTTCTTGTGGTTCTGCACGTAGGCGCCCTGCACCAGCCCGATCGCGGACACGCCGAGGCCGATCATGTCGGGCGCGTCCTGCACCATGTAGCCCATGAAGTTCCGGCGCAGCCGCCCTGAATCCAGCGCCGCCGACAGCTCGTCGTCGGGCTTGGCGAAGTGGTCCATCCCGATCGCCCGGTAGCCGGCCGCCAGCAGCCGCTCCCGTGCCTGGAGGATGAGGCCGATCTTCGTGTCGCGGCCGGGGAGGATGTCCGCCTCGAGCTTCTTCTGATGGCCCTTGAGCCACGGCACGAAGGCGAACGAGTAGATCGCCAGCCGGTCGGGCTCCAGCGCGATCACCGAATCCAGCGTCGCCGCGAACGACGCCAGCGTCTGGTGCGGCAGGCCGTAGATGAGGTCGATGTTGATGCCGCGGAAACCGAGCCGCCGCGCCTCCTCCACCGTGGCGGTCGTGACCGGCACCGGCTGCACCCGCCCGATGGCCGCCTGCACCTCCGCGTCGAGGTCCTGCACCCCGAGCGAGAGACGGTTGAAGCCGCGTTCGCGGAGCGCGCGCAGCTGCTCCGCCGTCGTCACGCGCGGGTCCACCTCGATGGCGATCTCCGCGCCCGGCTCGAAGGTGAAGAACCGCTCGAAGTGGTCGAGCAGCGCGTGGATCTCGGCCACGCTGAGGTACGTCGGCGTGCCACCGCCCCAGTGGTACTGCGCCACCTTCCTGCGGTGCGGGAGCGCGGCCGCCACCAGCTCGATCTCGCGAAACAGGTGCGCGAGATAGGGCTCCGTGACCTTGGTCCCGAGCGGCGAGGCGATCACGTGGCAGGCGCAGAACAGGCAGCGCTCGGCGCAGAAGGGGATGTGCGTGTACACCGACAGCGGCTCGTCGCCGCGGGCGTCGGCCAGCGCCAGCCGCTCGGCGTACGCGCCGGCCGTGAACCCGTCGTTGAACTCGACCGCGGTGGGATACGAGGTGTAGCGGGGACCCGGCCTGTCGTAGTGGGCGACCTGCTCCGGCGTCACCCGGGGGGCGACCGTCACCCGGGGGGGACCGTTCCCCGCCAAGCGGCGGCGGTCACGGCAGGGCCGCCTCCCGGGGTGCGGAGAGCCGCGACTCGGCCGGCGGCGCCTCGTCGAGCGTCGCGCCCACCGCCGCGAGGAAGGTCTGCGCCGGCGCCACCCCGTGCTCCGCCGCCATCTTCCGCATGCCCATCACCGGCAGGTGCGCGAGCCGGTCCACCAGCGACGCGGCCCACCGCTCGATGCGCTCGCGCTCGTCCTCGTTCCAGCGCCCTTCCTCGGAGGAGAACAGCCGCTGCAGGCCCTCGTCGAGCGTGCGGCGTGCGCGGCGCCGCCACGCCTCGAGCACCGGGGCGAACGTCCGCTCCAGCATCGCGCTCTTGAACTCCTCCAGCTCCTCGTCCAGCACCTTGCCGGCGGCGGCGAGCTCGAACTCCAGCTTGCGCCGGTTCTCCTCGCCCCGCACCTGCAGGTCGTCCATCCCGTACAGCGTGAGCCCGAGCGCCCGCGCGCCGGCGGCATCCACGTTGGCGGGAACGCCGAGGTCGAGCAGGATCGGCCGGGCACGGGCCGCTGCGGCCAGGCGCTCCAGCTGCGGCCGGCCCAGGATGGGCGTGTGCACCGACACCGCGGCGATCACGGCCGCGGCCGCGGGCGGGGCCGCGAGGAACTCGTCCAACGGCATCGCCCGGCCGCCGGACTTCGCGGCGAGCGCCTCCGCCCTGGCGAGCGTGCGGTTGACGAATACCAGGTCGAGCCCAGGACGCTTCGCCAGGCGCTCCGCGGCGTCCTGCGCCATCTCCCCCGCCCCCACCACGACGACCGTGCTTCCCGCCGCCAGGTCGCCGGCCGCGTCGAGCGCCAGCGACATCATCGACACCGGGCGTGCCGTCAGAGCCGTCTCGCGCCGCACCCGCTTGGCCCCGCGCAGCGCGGCCTCCATCAGCAGGTGCAGGCGCGGCCCCACCAGCCCCAGCTCCGAGGCGCGACGGTACGCCTCCCGCACCTGACCCACGATCTGCGTCTCGCCCGGATTCATCGAATCGACCGACGCCGTGACATCGAACACGTGGCGCGCGGCCGCGTCGCCCGTCAGCTTGAAGCTCTGGGCCGGGTCGAGGTGCAGCCGGCGCTCGAGTAGGTGGAGGCACGCACCCGGCTCGACGTCTTCGGGCGCCACGACCAGCCACTCGACACGGTTGCAGGTAGAGAGGTATACAGATTCTGCGAGGCCGCACTCGTCGTGCAGCTTGCGGATCGCCTCGGCCGAGGGAGTGCACGACGCCGCCCGGGCGATCGCGCCCTGGTCCGCCGTGCGGTAGGATAGGCCGAGCAAGCCGAGTCGTTGCATCGCAATTCGAATCTCAGGAGTACGCATCGTATATGCCATCGGGAATACTCTGATCGGATTACCAGTAGAACTACGGAACTGCGAGGGCAACGATGATTCGATGGATGAAACTCTGCCCGTTGGTGCTGGCTGCGGCCGTCGCGCCTTTGAGCGCACAAGTATCTGATACATCAGCCTTTAGGCAGCTCCCGCTTCCGACGCCCAACGAGTACCGCTCCGCGAGCGGCGCGCCCGGTCACGCGTATTGGCAGAACCGCGCGGACTACGCGATTGAGGCGGTATTGGACACGGCACGCCAGGAGATTCGGGGCACTGGGCGCCTCACGTACCAGAACAACTCGCCCGACGCTCTGAGATTCCTGTGGCTGCAGCTCGACCAGAACATCTTCGCCACGAACAGCATCAACGCGTACACGTCGCCGCCGCCGCTGGTGTTCGCCGGGACGCCGTTCGACATGGCGAACCGCAACTTCGTGGGGGGCCTCGTGCTGACGCGGCTCGACGCCGACGGCAAGCCGCTGCCGCACGACATCTGGGACACGATGATGCGGGTGGATCTGCCGGAGCCGCTCGAGCCCGGCCAGGCGATCACCCTCGACATGGCGTGGAGCTTCCCGATCCCCGTCAACGGCGCGGCCCGCATGGGGCGCGACGGCTCGCTGTACGAGATCGCGCAGTGGTACCCGCGCATGGCGGTGTACGACGACGTGCACGGCTGGAACACGCTGCCGTATATCGGCGCCGGCGAGTTCTACCTCGAGTACGGCGACTTCGACGTCCGGCTGACGGTGCCGAGCGGCTTCATCGTCGCCGCGACGGGCGAGCTCGAGAACCCGGACGAGGTGCTGACGGCGGCCCAGCGCGACCGGCTCGCCCGCGCGCGGGCCGACACGGAGCCCGTGCAGATCATCACGGCCGGCGAAGTGGGGAACGCGGCGCTGACGCGGCCGTCGGGGCCGACGGCGGCGGCGCCCGGCACGCTCACCTGGCACTTCCGAGCCACCCACGTCCGCGACGTAGCGTGGGCGGCGGCACCCAACTACCGCTGGGATGCCGTCAGCTGGAACGGGATCCTGATCCAGACGTTCTACCGTCCTTCGGCGGTCCTGTGGGCGGCCGAGGGGATCGTGATGGCCAGGCGCGCGATCGCGTACAACTCCGGTCTATGGGCGATGTACCCGTATGCGCAGGCGACCACGGTCGAAGGCCCGATCGACGGGATGGAGTACCCGCAGATCACCTTCGTGCCGGCCGAGAAGACGCGCGAAGGGCTGTACTGGGTGCTCATGCACGAGTTCGGGCACGAGTGGTTCCCGATGATGGTCGGCAGCGACGAGCGCCGCTACCCGTGGATGGACGAGGGATTCAACACCTTCATCGACCTCTACAACGCCGAGGACTACTTCAAGGGCTCGGCGTACGGCGACAGCGTGGCGGACATCCCGCTGCACGCCTGGGCCGCGCACGCCATCCCCGGCGAGAAGCCCCTCATCGACGCGCCGGTGGAGGTGGGCGACCTCTACTGGACGGCGTACCAGAAGCCGGCGTTGATGCTGCGCCTGCTGCGCGAGTACGTGCTCGGGCGCGACGCGTTCGATCCCGCGTTCCGCGAGTACATCCGTCGCTGGGCGTTCAAGCACCCCCAGCCCGCGGACTTCTTCCGCACCATCGAGAACGTCAGCGGCCGCAACCTCGACTGGTTCTGGCGCGAGTGGGTGTTCACGACCGCGCGACTCGACCAGGCGGTGGATTCGGTGGTAGGCCCGCCGACTGCGGGCACGGGGGCGCGGGGGCACGGGGGCACGGGAAACGCGACCGCCGGCAACCAGAGCTTCGGGCGCGCGCCCGAGGCCGCCGGCTCGGAGCCGCCGGGCATCACGAAGGTGTATCTCAGCAACCGGCGCGAGATGGTCATGCCTGCCGAGCTGAAGGTGACCTACGCCGACGGCTCGACCGACACCTTCGAGCTGCCGGTGGAGATCTGGAACCTCGGCGACCGGTTTGCCTACGCCGTGAAGAGCGGCGAGAGGCGCGTGCTGCGCGCCGAGCTCGACCCGCGCCACGTCCTGCCCGACCTCGACCGGAGCAACAACGTGTGGCCGAGAGGGAGGCGGTAGCCGAGGCGCTGTCGGTTGGTGGGTGGTGGTGGTTGGAGGGGCGACCTCCGGCCAACTACCACCCACAACCCGCTAACCACTTACGCTTGATGGCGTTGTCGTTTCCGGCGGACCCACAATCCCGACTTGTCAGCGCCCGGATCTGTCCAGTCCTCTACATGTGACCCAGGTCATTTGCGCTGCCGGCTGAACACGAGCACATTTGTCCCGAATCGTGACCCCAGCCGAGCCGCCCATACCAGCGTCGAGGACCCCCCGCGCTGTCCGCCTCATTGCGCTCTCCATGGCGCTGGCGGCCGCCGGGTGCCTCGGTGATACCGCCGGCCCTCACCCCATGCGGCCGGCGGCGTTCTCGTTTGCGCCTCAGTTCTCGACGCGCGCGGCCGGCGTCGTGGTCTTCGATCGCGTGCGGCTCACGCTGCTGCGGACCAGCGGCGTCGCGTTCGACACCATCGTCGCCTTCCCCTCCGATTCCGACAGCCTGCATCTCGTGCTCACCACTCCGATCAGCGGCTCGTCGGAGACGCTGACCCTGACGCTCGAGATGATCAACGCGGCCGGCGATACCGTCTTCCGGGGCGGACCGCTGCCCGTGACCCTGTCCGCCATCGGCGGGGGCGCCAGCGGCGTGAGCGTGCCGGTGCGCTACTCGGGCGTGGGGGCGAACGCGAAGAGCTTGCGGCTGAGCGCGCTCGCGGCCTCGCTGTTCTTCCGCGATTCGCTCACGCTCACCGGCACCGCCCTCGACAGCGCGGGCCAGCCGATTCCCGGCACGCCCATCGGCTGGCGGTCCCTGGACACGGCGCTCGCCAAGGTCCGCGTGGATACGCTGGGACGGATCGTCGCGGGGACCACGCGGGGCGTGGCCCGCATCGAGGCTTCGCTCCCCACCGGCCAAGCCGACACGGCGCTGGTGACGGTGCAGCCGGTGCCGGCGGTGCTGAGCATCGTCTCGGGGAACGCGCAGACGGGCCCGGTGGGGACGGCGCTCGCCCAGGCGCTGGTCGTGAAGGTGAAGGCGGCCGACAGCGCCGGCGTGCAGGGCGTGGTGCTGGCGTTCAGCGTGGCGAGCGGCGGCGGCTCGCTGTCGCGGACCATCGATACCACCGACGCCGCGGGCAGCGCCACGACGGCGTGGACGCTCGGCACCGCGCTGGGCGCGCAGTCGGTGACCGCGACGGTGGTGGCGACGCCGAGCCTCACGGCGACGTTGAGCGCGACCGCGGTCGCGGGCGCGCCGAAGAAGCTCGCCTTCGTGGTGCAGCCGTCGAACGTGGCGGCGGGCGTGGCGATGGTCCCCGCGGTGCAGGTGGTGGCGCAGGACAGCTTCGGCAACACGGTAACGGGCTTCACGGGGAACGTGACGCTGGCGATCGGATCGAACCCCGGCGGCTCGACGCTGGGCGGCACCGTGACCGTGGCCGCCGTGAGCGGCGTCGCCACCTTCGGCACGCTGACCCTGAATCTGACCGGCACGGGCTACACGCTGGTGGCGAGCTCGTCCGGGCTCGCGGGCGCGACCAGCGCGACGTTCAACGTCTCGGGCGGCGTGCCCAGCCAGTTGGCCTTCGTCCAGCAGCCCTCGAACGCCGTGGGCGGCGCGGCCATCAGCCCCACGGTCACGGTCCAGGTGCGTGATGTGAACGGCAACCTGGTGCCGACGGCGACCAACGCGGTGACCGTGGGCATCGGCACCAATCCGGCGGGCGGCACGCTGAGCGGCACCACGACGGTGAACGCGGTGGCCGGCGTCGCGACGTTCGCGAACCTCAGCATCGACAAGTCAGGCGCCGGATACACGCTGGCGGCGAGCGCCGGCGGCCTGACGGGCGCGACGAGCTCCACGTTCAACGTCACGGCGGGAGCCGCTAGCCAGCTGGCGATCACGACGCCGCCCTCCGCGGCGGCGCAGAGCGGCGTGGCCTTCACCCAGCAGCCGGTCATCCAGGTCCAGGACGCCCTGGGGAACGCGGTGAGCCAGAGCGGTGTCGTGGTGACGGCGGCCATCGCCACGGGCGGCGGCGCGCTGGGTGGCACGACCACGGCGACGACGAACGCCAGCGGCGCGGCGACCTTCACGAACCTGTCCATCACGGGCACGCTCGGCGCGCGGACCCTCACGTTCACGGCCAGCGGCCTCACCAGCGCCACGTCGGGCGCGGTCACGCTGTCGGCGGGCGCCGCGACCCAGCTGGCGATCACCACGCAGCCCTCCGCGGCGGCGCAGAGCGGCGTGGCCTTCGCCCAGCAGCCGGTCATCCAGCTGCAGGACGCGTCGGGCAACGCGGTGAGCCAGAGCGGCGTCGTGGTGACGGCCGCGATCGCGACCGGCGGCGGCACGCTGGGCGGCACGCTCACGGCGACGACGAGCGCCGGCGGGGCGGCGACATTCACGAACCTGGCCATCGCGGGCACGGTGGGGGCGCGGACGCTGACGTTCACGGCGAGCGGCCTGACCAGCGCCACGTCGGGGACGGTCACCCTGTCGGCGGGCGCCGCGAGCCAGCTGGCGATCACGACGCAGCCCTCCGCGGCGGCGCAGAGCGGCGTGGCCTTCGCGCCGCAGCCGGTGATCCAGATCCAGGACGCGGCGGGCAACGCGGTGAGCCAGAGCGGCGTGGTGGTGACGGCGGCGATCGCGACCGGCGGCGGCACGCTGGGCGGCACCGTCACGGCGACGACGAGCGCCGGCGGCACGGCCACGTTCACCAGCCTGGCCATCACGGGCGCGGCGGGCCCGAGGACGATCACCTTCACGGCGCCAAGCCTGACGTCCGTGACGTCCGGAACGGTCGTCGTCGGGGCCGGCGCGCCCGCCCAGCTGGCGATCACGACGCAGCCTTCGGCGGCCGCGCAGAGCGGCGTGGCGTTCGTCCAGCAGCCGGTCGTCCAGCTGCAGGACGCGTCGGGCAACGCGGTGAGCCAGAGCGGCGTCGTGGTGACGGCGGCCATCGCCACGGGCGGCGGCGCGCTCGGCGGCACGCTCACGGCGACGACGAGCGCCGGCGGCGCGGCGACGTTCACGAACCTGGCCATCGCGGGCGCGGTGGGGGCGCGGACGCTGACGTTCACGGCGAGCGGCCTGACCAGCGCCACGTCGGGGACGGTCACCCTGTCGGCGGGCGCGGCGAGCCAACTGGCGATCACCACCCAGCCCTCCGCGGCCGCCCAGAGCGGCGTCGCCCTCGCCCAGCAGCCGGTCGTCCAACTGCAGGACGCGTCGGGCAATAGCGTGAGCCAGAGCGGCGTGGTGGTGACGGCGGCGATCGCGACCGGCGGTGGCACCCTGGGCGGCTCGCTCACGGCGACGACAAGCGCGGGCGGCGCGGCGACGTTTACGAACCTGGCCATTACGGGCACCGTCGGCGCGCGGACCCTGACCTTCACGGCCAGCGGCCTGACCAGCGTCACGTCGGGCACGGTCACGCTGTCGGCGGGCGCGGCGACCCAGCTGGCGATCGTGACGCAACCCTCGGCGACGGCCGCGAGCGGCGCGGCCTTCGCCCAGCAGCCGGTCATCCAGCTGCAGGACGCGGCGGGCAACGCGGTGAGCCAGAGCGGCGTGGTGGTGACGGCGGCCATCGCGACCGGCGGCGGGACGCTGGGCGGCGCCCCGACGGCGACGACGGGCGCCGGCGGCACGGCCACGTTCACCAACCTGGCCATCACCGGCCTGGTCGGCACGCGGACCCTGTCGTTCGCGGCGGCGGGCCTGACCGGGGCGACCTCGGGGACGATCAACATCACGGCCGGGGCGGCCACCCAGCTCGTCTTCAGCACCGAACCGCCGGCCAGCGTCACGTCGCAGGTGGGCTTCGGCGCGGTGGCGACGGCCAAGGACGGCGGCGGGAACACCGTGACCACGTTCACCGGGTCGGTCACCGTGGCCATCGGCACCAATCCCGCCGGCGGGACGCTCTCGGGGACGCTGGCGGTCACCGCGTCGTCGGGCGTCGCCACGTTCGCCGGCCTCTCGATCGACAACGTCGGCAACGGCTACACGCTGGTCGCCACCTCCGCGGGCCTGACGTCGGCGACGAGCACGGCGTTCAACGTCGCCGCCCCGGCCGGTGTGAACGCATGGATCAACCCGGCGGGCGGCGCGTGGAGCACGGCGGCCAACTGGAGCAAGGGCGCGGTGCCGGTCGCGACCGACACGGTGACCATCACGCAGTCGGGCACGTACACCGTCAACCTGGATGTGAGCGCGACGGTCGCGAAGCTCGTGGCGGGGGCCCCGTCCGGCACGCAGACCCTGTCCGTGGCAACCAACACGCTCACCCTCGGCGCGGGCAACGGCGCGCTCGCGACGAACACGATCCTCGACCTGAGCGGCACCGGGACCATCACGGGCGCGGGCACGGTCACCGACGCCGGCACCGTCAACTGGACGGGCGGCAGCCTCGGCGCCGCGACGGCAGGCGGCGGCATCAAGGTCCTCTCGGGCGGCACGCTGAGCATCTCGCCGGCGAGCACGGTCCAGTTGCAGAACTACACGCTCGAGGTGGACGGCACCGGGACCTGGACCGGCACGGCATTCATCAACAGCGGCAGCGGCGCCATCCTGCGCGTCGGCGCCGGCGCCGTCCTCAACGTCTCGGGCGATCCGACCTACAGCAACAACCTCGGCGGCGCGCTGTCGGTGCTGGACAACCTCGGCACCATCAACCGCACGACGAGCGCCAACTCGTTCATCGTGAACGTGCCGGTGAGCGGCACGGGCGCGTGGAACGTGCAGAGTGGTTCCATCAACCTGCAGTACGGCGGGACCGTGAGCGGCCCGGTCGCCGTCACGTCGGGCGCCACGCTGAACCTCTTCACCGGCGCCGGGGCCCTGACGTTCGACGGTACTTCGGCGATCACGGGCGCCGGCAGCGTGAACTTCGGCGGCGGTACGGTCACGCTCGCCGGTACGTACAACGTCACGGGCCCGACGCTCGTCACCGCCGGCACGGCGAACTTCAACACGGCGGCCGGCTCCGCGACGAATCTCGCCGTGAGCGGCGGCATTCTGAGCGGCACCGGGGTGCTGACCGTCAGCGGTCCGATGAGCGTCACGTCGGGAGGCTTCGGCGCGAGCGCCGGCGCGGGCGGCACCACGCGCGTGCTCTCGAGCGGCACGCTGAGCCTGGCCCCGACGGCCACCGTGAATTTCCAGGGCTACACGCTGGAGCTGGACGGCTCCGGCACGTGGACCGGTACCCAGACGCTGAGCACGGGGAGCGGCGCCGTGTTGCGGGTGGCGAACGGCGCCACGCTCGACATCCAGGGCACGCCAACGGCCAACAACGGGCTCGGCGGCGCCTTCACGGCGATCAACGTGCTCGGCACGCTGACGCGGAGCACCAACCCGGGCCCCGCCGTGCTCGGCGTGGTGCTCAACGACTCGGGGGTCGTAAGCGTCACCGCCGGCACGCTGCAACTCGGCAACGGCGGCACCAGCACCGGCTCCTTCAACGCGGCCGCCGGCGACACGCTGGAGTTCAACGGCGGCACGCACACCCTGGGCGCGACGACGCGCATCACGGGCGCCGGTGCCGTGAGCTTCACGGGCGGCAGCGTGACGACGGCGGGCGGCTACAACGTCGCCGGCACCACCCTCGTGACCGGCGGCACCCTGACGCTCAACGGCGCCAACGACACGACGGGCACGGCCACCGTCGCCAGCGGCACGTTGAGCGGCACGGGCACCCTCGCGATCACGTCGGCGATGAACTGGACCGGCGGTGGCCTCGGCGCCGCGAGCGGCGCCGGCGGTACGGCGCGTGTGCTCCCCGCCGCGACCTTGAGCCTCGCGCCCGCCGCCACCGTGGGCCTGCAGGGCTACACGCTGGAGCTGGCGGGCACGGGCACCTGGAGCGCCACGCAGACTTTGCAGACGGGCAGCGGCGCGGTGGTGCGGGTGGACGCGGGCGCCACCCTGGCGATCACCGCCGACCCGACCATCAACACCGCGCTCGGCGGCGCGGCTCCGCTGCTGGACAACCAGGGGACGATCACGCGCAGCACGAGCCTGAACCCGGTCACGATCGCCGTGCCGTTCAACCAGGCCGGCACGCTCAACATCCAGAGCGGCATCGTCAACATCGCCGACGGCGGCACCATGGCCGGCCCGGTCAACGAGTCCCCCGGCACCGTGCTGCTGTTCAGCAACGGCTCGGTCTCGCTGGCCAACAACTTCAGGGTCACGGGCTCGTCCGCGCTCACCCAGCTCACCGGCGGCACGCTGGGCGGCCTGACGCCCACCGACACGGCGTTCTTCGACAACCTCACGCTGACCGGCGGGGCGGTGAGCTTGTCGGGCGGCACGATCAAGACGCCGTTCGAGACGATCTGGGCCGGTCCGGCCACGGTGAGCGGCGGCACGCTCTTCATCCCGGGGAGCGCCGGGCTCACGATGAGCTTCACCACGGGCTCCCCCAGCCTCGTGAACGCGACGATCCTGATGGCGAGCGGCTCGGGCGGTGGCTGGACGGGGACCGTGCCGTTGAACTCCGGCAGCGGCGCGGTGGTCCGCGTCCTGGCGGGCGCCAACATGTCCTTCTCGGGGGCAGGCGGCGGCTTCCTGTACAACCAGGGCGGCGCGGCGTCGCTGTTTGACAACCAGGGCACGACGATCAGCGCCGCGTCGAGCGGCAGTCCCGGCGCGTTCACCATCAGCGCGCCGGTCAGCAACACCGGCTCGCTGCAGGTCGCGTCCGATACGTTGCGCCTCTCGGGCGGATTCACCAGCCCGTTCCCCGGCACGCTTGGAGTGGTCAACGGGGCCACCCTGGAGCTGGCGGGTGGTGGCCCCTACACGCTCGCGAGCCCGCTGAGCCTGGGCGGGAACCTGCTCCTCAGCGGCGCCCAGTTCGTGCCGAACGGCAAGCCGGTGGGGATCGCCGGCAGCTTCGCCACGTCCGGAACCGGCTCGCTGCAGCTGACGCTGGCCACGGACTCGATGCAGATCGGCGGCTCGGCGATGTTCTCCGGCAGTGCCAGCGCACTCACGGCCGGTGTGCTGCAGGTCGGTGGTGACTTCGTGCAGAACGGCAATGGCACCGCGTTCCCCGCGTCGGGGACGTTCCGAACCGTGCTGAACGGTGCGGGCACCCAGAACATCTCGTTCGCCAACCCCACGGCGAGCTTCTTCCGGCGGCTGGAGGTGTCCGGCACCACGCGCAGCGTGGTCATCCAGACCAACGTCCAGGTGACGGACTCGATGACCATGTTCGCCGGCGGGGGCGCCGCGACGATGACCGGCGCGGGCACGAGTCAGCGGCTCACGGTGGGCGGCCTGCTCACCCTCCAGTTCAGCACCGCTACCCCGCGTCTCACACCGCCGGTGGTGGAGTTGAGCGTGACCCCGAACATCGCGCCGCTGGCCGGGGCCTTCAGCCCCGACACCACCGTGTTCCTGGGCGCCATCGCCTCGCTGCCCGTGGGGACGGGACTCAGCTACAACAACGTGCGAGTCAACACCACCGGCGCGTTCGCCGCACCGTCCGGCAACGTGACGTTCAACGGCGACCTGATCGTGTCGTCCGGCACGTACACGACCGGATCGGGCATTGACTCGGTGGGCGGCTTCCTGCGCACCGAAGGGACCGGCGCCCTGAAGATGGTGTCGATCGTCGCGTCTCCCACCGTGGCGGTGCGCGACAGCGCGGTATTCGCGGGGGGGCCGTCGACCACTCTGACCGGCGGCGTCATCAACCTCTACGGCAACTTCGTCGAGCGCGGCACCACCGGCCAATTCGCGCCGACGGGCACGCGCGTGACGTTCCAGAAGGCGGCGGCCGGCGTCCAGACGATCCAGATGGCCGACTCGGTGAACAGCTTCTTCCATGACCTCGTCTTGAACCGGCCGAGCGTGGACACGGTGCGACTGCTCTCGAACGTGCTGGTGCAGGACTCGGCGATCGTCTCGGGATCGTCGGTGCTCGCCAGCACGACTTTCGAGGCCCTCAAGACACCGCCCACGGGCGCGGTGCGCGTCCACTCCGGCGGCGTGCTCCGTCCGTTCCGGGCCGAGATCGGCTTGTGGGGCGAGAGCTCGGCCGACAGCGGCACCATCGGCAGCGGCCGGATTTCGCCCGACACGACGGTCTTCGTGGGCACCAACGACACCATCAATTCCGTCAACGCGTCGATCTTCTGCGGCGCGTGCGCATGGCGGAACGTCCGGGCGTCGGGTGACACGCTGGTCTCGCTGGGCGGTTTCCTTGGCCTCAGCACGGTGTACAACGGCAACCTGCTCATCACCAACGGTCTCTACATGATGTCGGCGCTGCAGGGCACGGACTCGGTGTACGGCTTCATGCGGACGGAGGGCTCGGGGCAGCTGCGGCTCGCGTCCACGGACGGGACCGAGACCCTCGTCGTGCGTGACAGCGCGGTCTTCTCGGGCGGCAGCGAAGCGGGCTTGCTCGGGAACGGCGGCGCGCTAGCCGTCGGTGGGGGCTTCGTGCAGCGCGGCGGGCCGACGAGCTTCGTAGGGTTCGGTTCGTTCACGACCGTCTTCGACGGCACGGGGACGCAGACCGTGACATTCGCGTCGCCGGGGATCAGCCAGTCCTCGTTCGCCAACGTGTTCGTCGGCAACGCGTCCGGTGGTGCGTCCCAGCCGACCGGGATCACGCTCGGGAGCAACATCTTCCTCAGCGGCAACCTCGAGGACAGCAGCACCGCCGCGACGGACTCCGTACTGGGCAACGGCTTCACGGTCAACGCTGGCGGGGTGAGCCTGGGCTCGCAGTTCGTCATGAACAACGCGCAGCTGGTGACGAACACGACGAACGTCTTCTTCAGCGGTCTCACGTTCCGGAACATGGCGACCACGGTGACGCAGTGGACGCTGAACGTGCCGACCGGGACGGGGATCACGGTTTCGGGGCTCAACTTCCAGACGCCGCCGACGACCGGACACTACTTCGATGCCCTGATGTCGGCCGTGGGCGGCAACTCGATGACCGTAACGGGCGCATCACCCGCGGCGAGCGCGATGACGGGCCTGTATACCCGCTTCAACGCCAACGGCCCGATGGTCGTGGTGTGGAACGGCACGCAGCTGCCCTAGCCGCGCCTGCCCCGGCAGCGCGCGAGAGGCCCGTCGCTCCGTCGAGCGGCGGGCCTCGTAGCGCAGGGAGGGCGTGGGTCCCGGCCGGGCCCCGCCGGCGTTACTCTCGGATCAGCGCGTAGAGAAACTGGTCGATCGTCTTCCCGTCCTTGACCACGGCGCGCCGCAGCACGGCCTCGCGCACGTAGCCGACCTTCTCCAGGACGCGCGCCGACGCCGGGTTCCACTCGTACACGTAGGCGTAGAGGCGGATGAGGTCGGCGGCAGCGAGGGCATGGGCGCTCAGCGCCGCGAGCGCGGCGGTGGCGATGCCCCGCCCCCAGAAGGGCTCTCCCAGCCAGAATCCGACCTCGGCCGAGCGGCGCAGTACGTCGGTTTGCCGCTCGTAGCCGATCCCACCCACGGCTTCGCCTTCGACCGCGATCGCGAAATGGGTGATCGGCCGCATCGCCGTGACGCGGTCGAGCCACTGGCGGGCGTCGGCAGGCGTGTACGGGTGAGGAAACGTGTCCCGCAGGTTGATCCACACCTTGCGGTTGCTCGCGTGCCGCACCAGCGAGGCGGCGTCGTCCATCCGCCATGGCCTGAGCTGCGCGCCGACCGCGGGCAGCTCGAGGACCAGCATCACCGCTGCGGCTCCACTCCGCCCCGGAGCCGCTCCATCAGGGATCGCAGCGTTTCTTCCTGGCGCTTCAGCTCCTCGCGGAACTCGTGGCGATCGGTGTCGGCGATCTCCATGCGAAGATCGGACAAGTACGTCTCCAGCGCCTGAGCCAGCTGCGCCGCTTCCTGGCTCGTCAGCTCGAGTCGCGTCATGGTTCCCCTCCTCGCCGCCCGCCCGCGCAGCTCGGGCAGGGGCAACTGCGCAGCAGCATTTCCCAGGGGTAGATGCCGCTGTTGTGGCCGTCGCTCCAGTCGAACTGCACCGCGTAGGCGCCGACCAGGCGCAGGGTCACGGCCCGAATGTCGGCGGGAACCGACGCCCCGTCCAGCAGCGGCCGGCCGGTCATCTCGTCGCGGCAGACGGCGCACTGGCACGCGAGGCGCAGCTCGCGTGCGCCGAAGATGCCCGTGTGGCCCGCGTCGTCCCACTCGATCTCCACTGCCCCGCCGTCGTCGAGGCGCCGGATGAGATGTGGCACCGGCATCGCCTTCATGGCCGCCCCCTCGCGCCCTCGTGTCCCTGCCGCGCCGTGTCTCCCGCCGTGCCCCCGCGCGCCTGCGCCCCCGGCACCGCCGTCACCATCGGCCTCAGCACCCGCCACACGTTCTCTGCCACGATCCGCTGCCCCGCCGCGGTCGGATGGATGCCGTCGGCCTGGTTCAGGGAATCCACGCCGCCCACTCCTTGGAGCAGGAACGGGATCAGCGCGACGTGCTCGCGCGCCGCCACGTCCGCGAAGATCGCGCGGAACCTCGCCTCGTACCGCGCGCCGAGGTTGGTGGGCACCGCCATGCCGGCGAGCACGACGCGGAGGCCCGGCGCCGCCGAGCGCGCCCGGCGGACGATGGCTTCGATGTTGGCGTACGTCGAGTCGGGGTCCACGCCCCGCAGGCCGTCGTTCGCGCCCGTCTCGACCACCAGGATGGCGGGCCGCGAGGCCAGCACCCAGTCGAGGCGCGCGAGCGCCCCGGCGCTCGTCTCTCCGCTCACGCCGGCGTTGACGGCATGCCAGGGCAGGTGAAGGCTGTCGAGCCGGCGTTGAATCACCGCGGGATAGGCCTGGCCGGGATCGAGGCCGAGGCCGGCGGTGAGGGAGGTGCCGAGAAAGACGATGAGACCGGTGGCGGTTAACGGTTGGTGGTTGGCAGCGACGGCGGAGCCGGACTCTGGTGACGCGGACCGCGCGGCCGACGCCTCCGGGCTGCTGCCGGAGCTGTCCTCGGAGCGCGCCGGCACCCTGCCCCGCGCGCACGCGCCGAGCAGGACAACCGATGTCGCCGCCGCTATCATTCGCCCCATGCTCATCGCCCACAACCTCACGAAGACCTACGTGAGCGGGGGCCGCCCGCTCACCGTTCTCAAGGAAGTTAGCCTCGAAGTGGCGGACGGTGGATTCCTCGCCGTCCTCGGCCCCTCGGGCTGCGGCAAGACCACCCTGCTGGGCCTCCTGGCGGGGCTCGACCTGCCGAGCGGCGGCGCGGTGCTGCTCGACGGCCAGGACCTCGCGGCGCTCTCCGAGGACGGCCGCGCCCGCTTGCGCGGCGACAGGGTCGGGTTCGTGTTCCAGACCTTCCAGCTCATTCCGACGCTGACCGCGCAGGAGAACGTGCAGGTTCCGCTGGAGCTGGCGGGCACGGGGGCACGGGGGCACCCTGGCACGGAGAGCCGGGGCGGATACCGGGAGATCGCGGCACGCGCACGGGAGCTGTTGGTGCGCGTGGGGCTCGAGGGGCGCGAGCACCACTATCCGGCCCAGCTCTCGGGCGGCGAGCAGCAGCGCGTGGCCATCGCCCGTGCCTTCGTCAACCGGCCGAGCATCCTGTTCGCCGACGAGCCGACGGGGAACCTGGACGCGGACACGGGTGCTCACGTCATCGAGCTGCTCGACCAGCTCAACCGCGAGCTGAGAACGACGCTGGTGCTCGCCACCCACGACGCCGGCCTCGCCGCGCGGGCGAAGACCACGTTGCACCTCAGGGACGGCGCCGCGGTCGCGGCACCCGCCCGGTCGTGAACCGGCTCCTCACCGCCGCGCGGATGGCCTGGCGCGAGAGCCGCTCGTCCCGGCGCCGGCTGCTGCTGTTCGGCTCGGCGATCTCCATCGGCGTCGCGACCCTCGTCGCCATCCGCTCCTTCACCGCCAACGTGGAAGAGGCGGTCCACGGCCAGGTGCGCACGCTGCTGGGCGCCGACCTCATGCTGACGAGCAACCGGCCGTTCACCGCCCCCGTGCGGGCACTGCTGGACTCGCTCTCGCGCGGCGGCGTTCCGGTGGCGTGGCGCACCGAGCTGAACTCGATGGCCTACGTCGCCAGGCGGGAGGGGACGCGGCTCGTGCAGGTCCACGGCGTGGGCGGCGGCTTCCCCTTCTACGGCACGGTGGTCACCTCGCCCGCCGGCCGCTGGCGCGCGCTGGACGGCGCCGACGTCGCGATCGTGGATACCAGCCTCCTGGTGCAGCTCGGCGCGCGCGTGGGCGACACGCTCGAGCTGGGCGCCCGCCGCTTCCCCATCGTCGCTGTCGCGGCCGAGGTCCCGGGCCAGTTCGCGGGCGGGCTGGCCGGGTTCGTGCCGCAGGTGTACATCCCCGTCCGCGACGTCGCGGGCACCGGCCTGGTGGCGTTCGGCAGCCGCGTATCGTACCAGGCGCTGCTCGAGCTTCCCGGCGACGCCGCGGCGCGCCGGCTGGACGCGGGGCACAAGCCGCTGTTCGAGCGCGAGCAGGTGCGCAGCCGCACCGCCGGCGACGCCGAGGCCAACCTGACCGACTCCCTCCGCCAGCTCTCGAGGTTCCTGCAGTTCGTGGGATTGATCGCACTGCTGCTGGGGGGCATCGGGGTGGCGAGCGGCATCGGCGCGTTCGTCGCGGGCAAGCTGGACACCATCGCCGTGCTCCGCTGCCTGGGCGCGAGCCGGCCGCTGGTCTTCTCGATCTACCTGCTGCAGGCCGCCGCGCTGGGGCTGGTGGCGGCCACCGCCGGCGCCGCGCTCGGCGTCGGCGTGCAGCTGCTGCTCCCCTCGCTGCTGGCGGGGATCCTGCCCCTCGACGTGACTGTCGCGCTCAGCTGGCCGGCCATTCTCGCCGGCCTCGGCATCGGGGTCGGGGTCGCGGTGCTGTTCGCCCTGCGCCCCCTCCTCGAGGTGCGGCTGGTCTCGCCCCTCCAGGCGCTGCGGCGCCCCTTCGACGACGCCGCGGCCGGCCCGCGCGACCCGTGGCGCCTCGCGGCCTTTGGCGCACTGGTCGTCGGCGTGTTCGCGCTGGCGATGCGGCAGGCGGAGCAGCCGCAGGTCGGGCTCGGCTTCGCGGCCGCCATCGGCCTGGCCATCGGCGTCCTGACGCTCGCCGCCCGCGCGGCGATCGCCGCGGCCCGGAAGGTCAGCCGAGCGGCCGCCGTCCGGGCCCGGTGGCCGTACGTGGTGCGGCAGGGCGTGGCCAACCTGTACCGCCCGCGCAACCAGACGCGCTCGGTGGTGGTCGCGCTCGGCTTCGGCGTGGCGCTGCTCTCCACCCTCTACCTGGTCGAAGCCAACCTGCTCGGCCAGGTGCAGTTCACGATGCTCGCCACCGCCGGACATCCCAACCTGGTCTTCGTGGACATCCAGCCCGACCAGGAGGCGGGAGTCGCGGCGCTGATCCGCGGGAGCGGCGCACCGGTGCTGCAGCAGGTGCCGATCGTGCCGATGCGCATCGCATCCATCAACGGCCGCACACCGAGCGAGATCCTGGCCGAACCCCACGGGCGCCCGCCCGCTCCGTGGTCGCTGCGCCACGAGTACCGCGCCACCTTCCGCGATTCCGCCACGCCGAGCGAGCGCGTCGTCCAGGGCGCCTGGTGGCGCGGCCGCGGCGACGGCCCCCCGTATCCACTCGCCCTCTCGACCGACGCCGCGCACGATCTCGGTGTGCACGTGAGCGACCGCATGGACTGGTCCGTGCAGGGAGTCACCGTCCCGACCGCGGTCGTGGCGCTCCGCGACGTCCAGTGGGCCCGCTTCGAACCCAATTTCTTCGCCGTCTTCAGCTCCGCGGCGCTGGAGCACGCGCCCCGCTCGACCGTGATGCTCACCCGCGTGGAGGACGCGGCCGCTCGGGCGCGGCTGCAGCGCGCCGTGTCCGAGCACTACGCCAACGTCACCAGCTTCGACGTCGCCCTCGTCCAGGCCACCGTGGAGCGGGTGCTGCGGCGCGTCGCGCTCGCCATCCGCTTCATGGCCGCGTTCAGCCTCGCCACCGGGGCCCTGGTCCTGCTCGGCGCCGTGGCGTCGGGCCGGCTGGAGCGGATCCGCGAGGGCGCGCTGCTCAAGACGATCGGCGCCACCCGCCGCCAGCTGTCGCACATCCTGCTGGCCGAATACGTGGCGATGGGCCTGCTGGCTGGAGTGGTCGGCGTCACCCTGGCGGCGGGCGGGGCGTGGGCGATGACGCACTTCGTCTTCGACCTGGGCTTCCATCTCCCGGCCGTGCCGCTGGCCGCGATCCTCGCGGCGACGGCCCTGCTCGTCGCCGTCGTGGGCGTCACGGCGAGCCGGGAGGTATTCCGCAGGACGGCGATGGAGGTGCTGAGGGACGGAGTGTGATGAATGGGTGTAGGGTATGGGGTGTGGGGTGTGGCACGACGTGGCGGTGCAGCCGAGTAACACCCTACCCCCTACACCCTACACCCAATGGCGTCAGCTCCCCAAGCCGGGAAATACATAGAACTCCTGCCCCGCATCGTCGCTGTCCGCCTCGATGTACCCGGACCGGGCCATCTCGACGAGCTGCTTCTCGACTTCCTTGAAGCCGCGGCCGGTGGCCGCCACGGCCTCCGCGACCGTGAGCCGGCCCTTGTGCGCCGCGGCGGCCTGCACCAGCGCCACCTGGAACTCCTCCGTCGTGCGAGGCAGGCGCTTCACCGCCTGCCCGCCGGCGCCCGCCGACAGGGCGCCGACGCCCATGGCCTCCACGAGCAGCCGGTTGTTCGCGTCCTCGACCATCCCGGGGATCGCGAACAGGTCGATGAACTGCCCGATCCCGAACAGGCCGAGCGTGAACAGCCACAGGAAGCCGGTCCCGTACTTCCCGTTGTAGATGCGGTGCAGGCCGCAGACGCCGACGAAGCAGCCGCACCACAACAGGTACGCGATCGTCTTGTCTTTCATGGTCCGCACAAGCTACGCGGCCCCGGCCGAAATGTCTCCCCCGGGCGGACGACGGCCCCGACGGGCTAGCTGGCTTCCGATCCGCGCTCCTCGCCCCACCGCCGGAACAGCCGGTAGGCCAGGTACGCCAGCCCCGCGATCAGCGCGATCTTGAGCACGAACATCACGAACCCGAACAGCAGACCGAACAGCGGCAGGAACAGCAGGCCCAGCAGCTTGAGGGCCAGGACGCCCAGAATCGCGGTCCCCGCCAGCATCCCCACGGCGCGCAACATGGTCGTGTCCTCTCCGCGGAGCGTAGCGCCCCGCCGGACACCCCTACGAGGGGCCGCCCCGGAGAGTTGCAGGCGGCCGCCCCGGCCGCGGGACGGCCCCGAAACGCGAAGGGCGCGCCGTCCGGCGCGCCCCCGTGCGTCCGTGCGTCCGGCCTACTTGGGCCACAGCCAGCCGAAGGTGCCTGCCGTCAGGCACCCGTAAATCAGCCCGCTGAAGATCGACAAGCACACGCTCTTCCAGGTGCGCCCGAACCAGATGGCCTCGGGCACCAGCGCGAACCCGTACGCCATGAACCCCGTGACCCCGGCGATCTGGAAGACCTTGAGGTAGTCCACGCCCGCGGGCAGCGCGTGGCTCGACACGTACGCGACGAAGAACGACACGACCAGGTAGTAGATGAACGACTGCACGAGCTGCGCCGTCATGCTGAACGTGCGCGGCCTGGTCAGCAGCAGAATGCCGTTCGGCCCCTGCTCCATCTTCTTCATCGCCGCCGCCATCCCCTCCCGGCCCATCCCGTGCGGGAAGATGTACTGCCCCGGCGCCGGGAGGTTCAGCTTCCGCACCACGTCGCGGAGCTGGTCCTCGCCCTCGATGGGCTTCCACTGGGCGTTCTCGTACTTGAGCGCCATCCACACGGTGGCGCTCCCGATCAGCACGATCACCGCCGACAGCACGATCGGCAGCCACAGCATCGGTACGGTCACCTCGTTCATCCCGACCGCTACGACAGGCAGCATCAGCCCATGCATGGATACCCTCCCCGGTGGCGTGGGACAGTCGATGAACCCCGATAGTAACGCTAGGAATGCCAAGAAAGGGGCATCCGTGCCCGGCGTTGCGCAAGCCCCTGCCCGGCGCGAAGTTGGGGCCTTCCGGTCCACGGGAGCCGAGGTGGAAGCGAGAGTCTGGCATAAGTTCTACGACAAGAGTGTCGCCCCGAGCCTGAACTACGAGGCGCTCGTGCTGCCTGAGCGGCTGGCGCGCTCGGCCGAAGCGTACCCGGATGCGACCGCGATCCTCTTCCTCGGCTCCCGGCTGACATACCGCCAGCTGAAGGACCAGGTGGACCGACTGGCGACCGCCCTCGCCGCGCTCGGGGTCACCAAGGGGATGCGGGTGGCCATCCACCTGCCGAATCTGCCCCAGACGGTGATCGCCTACTATGCCACGCTCGCCCTCGGCGGGGAGGTCGTGATGACCAACCCGCTCTACGTGGAGCGGGAGCTGGAGCACCAGTGGAACGACGCGGACTGCCAGGTCGCGGTCACGGCGGACTTCCTGTTCCAGTCACGGTTGCGCCACATCCGCAGCCGGCTGCCGGTGAAGCACTACATCGTCGCCTCGATCCCCGAGTACCTGCCCTTCCCGCTCCGGCAGCTGGCACCCTTCAAGCTGCGGCGCATGAAGCCGCCGGCCATCGCACGCGTGCCGGTCGGACCAGGCGTGTCGCACTTCCGCCCGCTGGTGGACGCCACCGAGCCCGATCCGCCAGCGGTGGAGGTCGGGCTCGACGACGTCGCCGCGCTCCAGTACACCGGCGGCACGACCGGCGTGACGAAGGGTGCGATGCTCACGCACCGCAACCTCTCCGTCAACGTGCAGCAGTCCATGACCTGGCTGCACTGCGCCCACGGCTCGGAGGTCGTGCTCTCGGCGCTGCCGCTGTTTCACGTGTTCGGGATGACGGTGTGCATGAACTTCCCGATCGGCGCGGCCGCGGCGATGGTGCTGCTCCCCAATCCGCGCGACATCCCCGAGGTGGTGAAGGCGGTCGTGAAGCATCGCGTCACCCTCTTCATGGGCGTACCGGCGATGTTCCACGCGATCAACCAGTTTCCGGGGATCGAGCATCAGGACATCCGTTGCGTGAAGGTCTGCTTCTGTGGCTCGGCGCCGCTGCCGCTCCCGGTGCTGGAGCGCTTCGAGCAGCTCACCGGGAGCCACATCGTCGAGGGGTTCGGACTCACGGAGACCTCGCCCGTCACGCACGTCCACCCGACGGACGGGCTGCGCAAGCCGGGCAGCATCGGCATCCCCTTCCCCGACACGGACAGCAAGGTGGTGGATCTCGAAACCGGCACCCGGGAGATGCCGACCGGCGAGCCCGGCGAGCTGCTGATCAAGGGCCCGCAGGTGATGGCGGGCTACTGGAACATGCCGGGTGAGACGGCGGCGGCGCTGCAGGGCGGCTGGCTGCACACCGGCGACATCGCGACGATCGACGAGGACGGGTATCACCGTATCGTCGGACGGAAGAAGGACATGATCATCGCGTCAGGCTACAACGTGTACCCGGACGAGGTGGACGGCGTGCTGCTCCGGCACCCGGCGGTGCTCGAGGCCGCGACCATCGGCGTGCCCGACCCCAAGCGCGGCGAGAGCATCAAGTCGTTCCTCGTCCTCAAGCCGGGCGAGCACGCCACCGCGGAGCAGATCGTCGCCTACTGCCGGAGCAACCTCGCGGCCTACAAGGTCCCACGCCTCATCGAGTTCCGGGACAGCCTGCCCAAGAGCGGCATCCTCAAGATCCTGCGCGTCGAGCTGCGCCGGCAGGAGCAGGAGCTGGCCGGGAGCCTTGCCGATAGCTGACCGATTTGCTTTCCTTTCCGGGTGGTGATCCAGGACCGATTCGACCGCCCGCTCGGTAGCCTCCGGGTCTCGCTGACCGACCGCTGCAACCTCCGCTGCCGCTACTGCATGCCGGAGGAGGAGTACGTGTGGCTTCCCCGGGCCTCGATCCTCTCGTTCGAGGAGATCGCGCGCCTGGCCCGGATCTTCACGTCGCTGGGCGTCTCGAAGGTGCGCCTCACGGGGGGCGAGCCGTTGCTGCGGCACGACGTCCCGACGCTGGTGGGACAGCTGGCGCAGAACGCGGCCATCGCCGACCTGGCGCTCACGACCAACGGGGTGGTGCTGGCCGGCCAGGCGGGCGCGCTCCGGAGCGCCGGCCTGCACCGGCTGACCGTGAGCCTGGACACGCTGCGAGCCGACCGGTTCGAGGGGTACACCCGCAGCAAGCGCCACGGCGACGTGCTGGCGGGTATCGCGGCCGCGCGCGGGGTGGGGTTCCCGTCGCTGAAGATCAACACGGTGGTCGTGCGCGGGTACAATGACGACGAGCTGACGGACCTGATCGAGTTCGGCCGCGCGAACGACGCGGAGGTCCGCTTCATCGAGTACATGGACGTGGGGGGGGCGACGCGCTGGTCGCCCGAGCAGGTGGTGTCCCGCGGCCAGATGCTCGAGGCGCTCGCCCAGCGCTACGGGGCGCCCGAGCCCGTGGAGGATGCCCGCCACCCCGCCGCGCCGGCCGAGCGCTATCGCCTGCCCGACGGGCTCCTGTTCGGCATTATCGCCTCGACCACCGCGCCGTTCTGCCGCGCCTGCGACCGCAGCCGCCTGACCGCGGACGGCACGTGGTACCTGTGCCTGTATGCCGAGCGCGGCATCAGCCTGCGGGACCCGCTGCGCGCGGGGGCGTCGGACCAGGAGATGGCGGAGCTGATCGCCTCGGCATGGAAGAGCCGCGCCGATCGCGGGGCCGAGGTGCGGCTGGCCGTCGCGACGCGCGGGGCGCTGTACGCGGTCGAGAGCCTGCGGCAGGATCCGCATCGGGAGATGCATACGCGGGGAGGGTGAGAGGTGAGAAGTGAGCAGTGAACAGTGAGACGTGTAGGTGAGGGGTGAGGAGTTCAAAGGCGTGAGGAGGTGGATGCACCCTCTCACGCCTTTCAACCCCTCACGTCTCACCTATCCTTCTCACCTCTCACCCCTCGCGCCTCACCCTTCGTTCAGCGCCTCCCGCACGATCCTCCCCTGCTCCGCGAGGTGCGCCGCGGGATACCCCTCCGCCGCGCTGGCGCGCTCGGGCCGGCCCACGTAGGTCAACCCCACCCCGCCCGACGGCCGCCGCGGTGCCAGGTCGCGCAGATGATGCGCCAGGTAGCGCCACGGTCCCTTGTTCCGCGGCTCCTCCTGCACCCACACCAGCTCCCGCAGGCCCGGGTACGACGCCACCACCTTCTCGAGGTCGTCCTTGGGGAAGGGATACAGCAGCTCCACCCGGGCGAGGGCGGTGCGCTGCGCCGCGGCGCGCGGCTCGCTGCCGATCAGGTCGTAGTACACCTTGCCGGAGCAGAGGAGCAGCCGCTCGATCCCCTCGCGCCGGTCCGCTGCGGCGTCGTCGTCCAGCACCTGGCGGAAGCAGCCGTCCACCAGTGCTTCGCCGGGCGAAAGCGCCAGCGGGCTGCGCAGGAAGCTCTTGGGCGTCATCACCACCAGCGGGCGCTCGTCCTCGATCGTGCCCTGGCGCCGCAGCAGGTGGAAGTACTGCGCCGGCGTCGTCGGATTGGCCACCCGGATGTTCTGCTCGCCCGCGAGCTGCAGGAACCGCTCCAGCCGCGCGCTCGAGTGCTCGGGCCCCTGCCCCTCGTAGCCGTGCGGGAGGAGCAGCACGAGCCGGGAGCGGTCCGACCACTTCATGCGCCCCGAGACGATGAACTGGTCGATGATGACCTGCGCCCCGTTGGCGAAGTCGCCGAACTGCGCCTCCCACAGCACCAGCGCCTCCGGCGCCTCGGCGCTGTAGCCGTACTCGAAACCGAGCGCCGCCAGCTCCGACAGCGGGCTATTGTGCAGCTCGAAGGGCGCGCGCGCCTCCGCGAGGTGCTGCACCGGCGCCCAGCGCCGCCCGGTCTGCGCGTCGTGCAGGACGAGGTGCCGCTGGCTGAAGGTGCCGCGTTCGGTGTCCTGCCCGGTGAGGCGGATGGGGACGCCCTGCGCCAGCAGCGATCCGAAGGCCAGGGCCTCGGCGTGCGCCCAGTCCAGGCCCGCGCCCGCCGCCAGCGCCTGGCGGCGGCGCTCGAACTGGCGCAGCAGCTTGGGGTGGACGGTGAAGCCCTCGGGCCACGTCAGGAGCTGCGCGTCGAGCCGCTCGAGCAGCTCCTCGCTCACGCCGGTGCCCGGCTCGCATTCCTCGCCCGACGCCGCCGCGAGCTCGGCCGCGGCGCTGGTGCGGGCGCTGGTGCCGATGGTCTCGACCTTGGCGCGACGCGCGATGCTCGCCTTCACGCCCTCCTGCACCTTCGCGAGCCGCTCCTGCGCCCCCCGCGCCTGCTCGTCGGACGCCTCGCGCGTGATCGCGCCTTCCGCCACGAGCTTCGCCGCCCACTGCTCGCGCACGCTCGGCAGGGCCGCGATGCGCTCGTACATCAGCGGCTGCGTGTACGCGGGCTCGTCGGCTTCGTTGTGCCCGTGCCGCCGGTAGCCGACGAGGTCGATGATCACGTCGCCGCGGAAGCGCTCCCGGTACGCCATCGCCAGCCGCACGGCCGAGAGACACGCCTCGGGATCGTCGGCGTTGACGTGGATGATCGGGTGGTCGAATCCCTTGGCCAGGTCCGAGGCGAAGTCGGTGGACCGCGCCTCCCGGGGGTCGGTGGTGAAGCCCAGCTGGTTGTTGGTGATGACGTGAATCGTGCCGCCGGTCGTGTAGCCCGCGAGGCGCGCGAGGTTGAGCGTCTCGGCCACCACCCCCTCGCCCGCGAAGGCCGCGTCGCCGTGGATCAGGACCGGCAGGGCCACCGACGGGTCGTGCCGCGGCTCCGCCGCGCCGCGGTCGGTCTGCAGCGCGCGGGCCCGCCCCTCGACGACGGGATTCACCGACTCCAGGTGGCTCGGATTGGGCGACAGCTCGACCGCGACCGCCCGCCCGGCGCGCGTGGTGTAGGTGCCCTGCGCGCCCAGGTGGTACTTCACGTCGCCCGTCGCGCCGTCGGTCTCGCCGAACTGGCCGCCCTCGAATTCGGCGATGATGGACTCGTAGGGCATGCCCACGATATGGGCGAGGACGTTGAGCCGGCCGCGGTGCGCCATGCCCATGACGACCTCCCGCGCTCCGGCCTCGGCGGCCAGCTCGGTCACGAGATCGAGCATCGGGACGAGCATGTCCACGCCCTCGATCGAGAAGCGCTTCTGGCCGAGGTACGCCCGCCCCAGGAAGCGCTCGAGCGCCTCCACCTGGGTGAGCCGCTCGAGCAGGCGCAGGCGCTCCGCGCGCGCGAGTGGCTGCTGGTGCGCGCCGGACTCGATGGCCTGGCGCAGCCACACCCGCTCCTCGTGACTGCCGATGTGCTCTTTCTCGTAGGCCAGCGTGCCGCAGTAGGTGGCCCGGAGGTGCGGCAGCGCCTCGGCGAACGTCGCGCCCGGCACGGCGATTCGCAGCACCGACGACGGCACCCGCCGCATCATCGCTTCGGTGAGGCCCACCGAGGTGGGATCGTACGCCGGGTCCCCCACGGGCTCGCTGCCGAGTGGATCGAGGCGGGCGCCCAGCCGGCCATGGGTGCGGAACGCCTTGACCACCGACATCGCCAGCGCGACCGCGTGCAGGTCCTCGGCGGCGGGGGCGGCGGCCGGCCCGGGGCCGGGCCGGGCGGCGACGGGCGACGTCGCGGCGGCGATCGCCGCCTCCTCCGCATCCGGCACTCCGGCGCCGGCGGTGGCGATCTCGATCGCGCTCAGGGGCTCGAGTCCCTGCACGCCGTCGGTGAACAGGGCGCGCCAAGCCTCGTCCACGGAGTCCGGGTCGCGCAGGAACTGCTCGTACAGCGCCTGCGCGTAGCCGGCGTTCATCGTATGGAAGATGGACACGCTCGTAAGATAACAGAGGACCGTTCGGAGTCTGGAGGGGAGTTGCGAGACGCGGAGTTGCGAGGGGTTACGAGACACGAGGGGAGAGGGTCGGGATGCGATCGCCTGTCCTCACCACTGGTCTGCGCACTCACAACCCACCGCTCGACACCACTCGCAACGCACCGTCTCGCAACTGTCCTGAGGACTGGCTACTCGCCCCTGCCTTCTCCCAGAACGCGGCCGATCGTGACGACGTCCACCAGCCCCCGCACGCCGTACAGGGCCGGCAGCACCTTCTCCGGCGGGAAGCGGCGCCGCAGCTCGGCGACGCGCTCCGTGCCGGCCCGGTACGCCGGCAGGTACATGCGGCCCAGCAGCGGGTGCCGGCCCCACGCGCCCGACAGCTTGTCGGCGCGCTCGGGAGAGCACAGGAAGTCGCGGCGCAGCACGGCGGCGACCTCCGGCTGCGGCCGCCCCTCGTGCCAGGTGAGGTACGACGACTGGTTCTTGGCGTCGTCCTGCAGCAGGGCGAGCAGCACACCGGCCTGCAGGTCCTCGTCGGGCAGCTCCTCCACCTCCTTCACGCCGTAGGCGATCAGGATCGCGTTGTTGGCGATGCCTTCCGACAGGGCCGCGTGCCGCGTGTTCATCGTCAGCATCGTGGACTCGATGCCCATCTTCCCGCGCACGTACATGTTCTGGCAGAAGGCCGTGGTGGTGACGTGCCCGGGCACCACCTCGTGGCTCACCAGCTGCTCGAACTCGGGCACCGAGATCTCGAGCGACGCGTTGATCTCGTACGTGGCCTCGTACTGCGGCGTCCCGTCGGGGTTCCGCGCGCGGCCCAGGTAGTTCATCGAGCCCGAGAACCAGGCGTCCTTGATCGGCAGGAACGTGATGTTGGCCCGCGGCACGGGGCGCAGCGCGGCGGGCAGGTAGGGCACGAGGTGGCGCGCCGCCAGCGCGTCGTACTTCGCGATGAACGCCGCGCCGAGCGCGGGGATGGACGGCTTCGGCACGCCGCGGTCGCGGCGCCACGCGTCCACGGCCGCGAGCAGGGCCGCGTCCGACCCGGTGTCGTAGCCCGCGCGCGCCAGCAGCTCGGCGATGCGCCGGCGCCGGGCCGCGGGATCCGAGGGCGTGGGCTTCGCGCCGGTGGACGCCACCACGCAGCGCTCGTACGGCACCTTGGGGCCGCGGCCGATCATCTCCATCCCCAGGTCCCACATCACCTCGAAGCACTGCGCCAGACCCTTGAGGTAGGCCCGGCGGACGCGGCCGCCGGCCTTCGCCTCCTCGGCCATCGCGGCGATGGCGCCCCGCACGTCCACCGCGGCCAGATAGGCGTCGATGACGGCGAGATCCGGCGCCTTGGCCGTGACGCCGCCGGTCTCGCGCACCCGGGCGGCGGTGGGATGCGTGTAGGCCGCCGGCAGCGGCTCGTCCGAGTACCAGGAGTCGGCGATGAAGCGGCCGGTGCCCGAGGGGTTCATGACGTCGCCGCCCCACAGGGTATCGATACCGAGAATCGCGTCGGCGATGGAACTCATGGAAATCTCCCCGTGCGTTTTGTCTTTGGTCTCCGCCGACGGATATTACACTGATGCCAACCGAGCACCACCTCGAAATCCCCCGTACCGCCCGGTATTTCACCTCGGGCAACGCCAACGATCCGGCCGAGATCTGGATCGTGCTGCACGGCTACGGGCAGCTGGCCGAGCGGTTCCTCTCCAGGTTCGCGCCGGCGGACGACGGAACGCGCCTCTTCGTCGCGCCCGAAGCCCTGTCGCGATTCTACGTCGAGGGCAAGGGAGGCCCCGACAGCAGGGTGGGCGCCTCCTGGATGACGCGCGCGGACCGGCTCGTCGAGATCGCCGACTACCTCCGCTACCTCGACGCGGTATACGACGAGCTGTTCGCGCGCCGGCGCAGGGAGGCGGTGCGGCTCCACCTGCTCGGATTCTCACAGGGCACGGCGACGGCGGCGCGCTGGGCACTGCGGGGCAAGGCCAGGCCGGACCGGCTGGTACTGTGGGCGGGGCTGCTGCCGCCCGACGACGAGTGGCGCACCGGGGTGGAACGCCTGAACGCGCTGGATCTCACCTTCGTAGCGGGCGAGCGAGACGAGTGGGTCGCCGGGAACCTGGCGATCACCGAGGCCGCGTTGGAGGAGGCCACGGTGCGGTACCGGGTCGTCAGGTTCGCGGGGGGGCACCAGCTGGACTCGGAGACCCTGGTTCGCCTCGCAGCCGAACCGGCGCCCCGGTGAGGCGTGAGGGGTGAAAGGTGAGGCGGGTGAGTGAGAGGTGAGGGGAGGAAATGCGTGGGGGGTCGGCGCCGCACCCTCTCACGCCGTTCAACCTCTCACGCCTCACCTACACTTCTCACCTCTCACTTCTCACCTCTCACCTCGGCAGCTGCTGGGGAATATCCGCAATCACGTAGCTCATGACCGCCATCGCCGCCACGCACTTGGCCATCTCGCGCGGGTCGAGCTTGTCCACCGTATCCGCCTCGCTGTGGTGGTACCAGAAGTAGCGGCGCCCGTCGTCGTTGAGCGACATGCCCGGCACCCCCCGATCCATGATGGGCTCGATGTCGGTGCCGCCGCCGCCCGCCGTGACCGTGTCGGCGCCGATGGGTGCCAGCAGCCGGCCGATCGCGCGCACGATGGCGAAGCCGGAATCGGATCCCGTGAACCCGAACCCGCTCGGGCGGAAGACGCCCCCGTCCGACT
Source organism: uncultured Gemmatimonadales bacterium (assembly GCA_963806755.1). Taxonomy (GTDB): domain Bacteria; phylum Gemmatimonadota; class Gemmatimonadetes; order Gemmatimonadales; family JACORV01; genus Fen-1245. The sequence goes on along the minus strand of CAWDZR010000018.1, from coordinate 103,188 downwards.
CGATGGCGACGTCATGCTGGCCGAGCTCGGACGCGTGGGCGTCGCGGTACGCGAGGCCGCCCCGCGTGCCGTATTCCTCGTTGACCCATCCGACCAGGCGCACCGTGCGCCGCGGCCGCAGGCCCAGCTGCTTCATCACGAGCAGCGCCTTCCACGCCGCCACGAACCCGCCCGCGTCGTCCATCGCCCCGGTCCCGACGTCCCACGAGTCGAGGTGGCCGCTGATGATCACCACCTCGTCGGGCTTCTCGGAGCCGCGCAGCTCGGCCACGACGTTGCGCGAAGCGACGTCCGGTTCCATGTGCGCCTGCATCTTCAGCGTCACGACGATGGGCTGCCCGCGCAGCTGCATGCGGTGCAACATCATCGCGTCCTCGATGGAGATGGCCGCGAACGGGATCGGCCGGGCCGTCGAGTCGTAGGCCGTCACGCCGGTGTGCGGCTGCCGCATCTCGAACGGCGACACGGAGCGCAGCAGCGCCGCCACGGCGCCCAGCCGCGAGGCCAGCACCGCGCCCCGCACCCGGTACACCACCGTCTGGCCGTAGCTCACGTACGGAGCGTCGAACAGGACGATCTTCCCGCGCGCTTCCGCGGCGCGCGACGCCAGCTCGTTGCTGTCGCTCACGACCAGCACCGGTGCCGTGATGCCCTGGGGCGGCGTGCCGATGCTCCGCCCCAGGCCCAGCACGGGCAGCGGGGTGCGCCGCGGCTCCACCAGCTCCAGCGATTCCTCGCCCCGCACCCAGTGCGGGATCATCGCCCGCTCGCCGTGCACGTTCTCGAGCCCGTCGCGCCGCATCTCCTCCAGCACCCAGTCGAGCGCGCGCTCCAGGTTCTGAGACCCGCTGATCCGCGGCCCGAACCGGTCGGTCAGCTCGGCGACGCGGAGCCACGCCGACGTGTCGGCCGTCGCCGCCGCGATGAGGCGGCCGGCCACGTCGCGGTACTGGGCGACCAGCGCCGAGTCGGGAGCCTGCTGGGCCGACGACGGCCGGGGAGCCGCCAGCGCAGCCGCGGCGAGAAGGCCAAGCACGGTGACGGGTACGGAGGCACGGAGGCGCAGGGGCACGGGGACACCATGGGTTGAGGGCACGGGGGCACGGGGGCACAGGGGCACAAGGCCCCGAGGCCCGGGCACCAAGGCCGTTAACGGGTAACGAGAGAGCCGGCGGCGGGCAAGCGCCCACCGCCGGCTCCGCGGCCTGCGCGACCTCGACGGCCGGCTAGAACATCAACCAGACGTTGAGATACAGCGTGTTGTTGTCCGACGCGTTTCGCCCGGACCCGTCGTAGTTGGTCGTCCCGCCGTTGAATTTCGTGTACGCGGTGTACTGGAGCGCGAACCGCGTGTTCATCCACGGGTTCCAGTCCACCTCGCCGATCACGCCGCTGCTGTTGGGGCTGCCCGACGCGCTGCCGCTCACCGACGCCGGCGCGTACAGCACGGGGTCCGTCGTGCCCGTCGTGACGAACGGGGCGATCGTGAAGGCGTAGCTCTGGTTCACGTGCAGCGTCGCGCGCCCCCGGATCGTGCTGAGCGTCTGCGACGCGACCGAGGCGAAGCCGCTGTCCACGCTCGCGCCGAGGGAGCGCGACTCGTGGATCCAGGTGCCGGCGATCGTCAGGTCATTGTTGCCGAGCGGACGCTGCAGCTCGGCGTCGAAGGCGATGTCCGTGTACTTGTCCGTCGCGTTGCCGGTCTTGAAGCTCCCCGGCTGCCGCTGCGCGTACATCCCGTACGTGCCGACCTCCAGGTAGTTGTCGCCGAACGAATGCGTCAGCGCCGCGCGCCAGTACGGCGCCACTCCCTCCACGACGCCGGCCACCGTGGCGTCGGGCAGCTGGGGCGCACCCTGCGGGGACCACCGGTACCCGCCGAGCTCCGCGTAGATGGCGTCGTTCCAGAACAGGTAGGCGCTCAAGCCCGCCACCTGTTGTGCAAGCTGTCCGTCAACCATGGTTCCCGCTCCGGGCGTCGGCGCCGCTTCCGCCGAGCTCACGAACGGGAACCCCCAGGCCGGCGTGCTGTTCCACACGTCCTGCACCGTGGGGTTGTTGTTCAGGCTGAGCCCGAAGATCGCCTGCTGCTTGGCGAGCGTGAACGGCGTGGCGTAACGGATGCTCGTGTTGTCCAACGCGATCGTTCCGGACTGCGGCTCGTAGGTGACTTGGATGAAGGCCCCCACCTTGGGCGTGATCGCGCCCGCCAGGAACACGCTCAGTTGCTCCGGGAGCGTGACCGTCCCGTTCGTCGTCCCGGGCTGCGGCCTGGCCGTGAAGGTCTCCGCCGCCTGCACCATCACCGACGGCAAAGGCATCAGACTGATCGCGAGGTCCTGGTGCCCGCTCGTGTCCGAGACCTCGATGGTCTCGATCATCCGCAGCGTGTACCCGTTCAGCTTGAAGGCCCGGCCGAACGCATTCAGCTCGGGAAACTGCGTGTGGCAGGCGCTGCAGGGCAGCTTGGTCTGGCGCGCGAAGCTCGGGATGGCGCTCGCCGGGCCGGCGCTCACCGCCAGCAGAACCACAGCCGCAGCCGCTATCGCCCATGTGTTCCCGTATCGGGTCCGCATATCGCCTCGAAGAGTAGGTGCCGTGAGTTTCTATTGACCTGGCTCCGAGAGCAAAATGTGTTCCATTCTCATCGGCGGGGCTACTGCGTTGGACATCAGGACAGGAAGAAGACTTCGGAACGCACCAAGCGGCAACGACTTACTGGTCAACGATGAGCAGCCCGACGCGCCCCCCCATGTCGTCCGGCAGGGTCGCGACGCCCGGCGGCACCATCCATTTTTGCCCATCCACGACGAGGGAAAAGCGGTGCGCGCCCTGGGTCAGTGCGAGGTTCGCACGCCACCGTCCATCATTCAGCCTCTGGAGCGCGACCGGCGTCCAGTCGTTCCACTCGCCTGCGATGGCCACGCTGCGGGCGCCGGGCACATGGAAGGTCACCTGTTGGTGCCCCGGCTCCGGGCTCTCCACCGTGATGTTGGACCGGCCGGAGGCCAGGCGCCGGATCACCTCGGAGGGCGAGATGGCGCGCGGCTGCCGGCCCACGCCCAGCCATACGCCGATGCTCAGGTACGAACCCGCGATGAAACCACTGAGGTCGCGGGGATAGGTGCCGGCGGAGATCTCGAGCGAAGCCGAGGGCGTCAGATCGACGGAGGCCCGGCCCTGGTACCACGGCCGGCTGCCGAGGTCGCCGGCGCGCGCGCCGGCGAGGCCGCCGATGGTGACCGTGGACACCCGGACTTCCGCCCCGATCGAGGCGTCCGCGAAGTGCACCGGCCCCGCGCGCGTCACCGAAGCGCCCGCCTCGAGGCCCCACGGACCGAGGTCCCGGCGAACCGTGGCGTTCCCCTCGAGCGCCAGGAGCGACGCGCGGTCGATGCGCCGGACCGCGCCCGCCGACAGGCCGCCCGACAGCACCCAGTTTCCCGGCACGAACGCGACGACCGGCCCCGCGAGGCCGGAGCCGCTCCAGATGCGGTCGCTCAGGTATCCGCCGTCGCCCTCGGCCCTGAGGCCTACGCCGAAGTTCGACTTGAGAAACCGGATGCCGAACACGCCGCCGGCACCCTGCACCGCCCACGGCCCGGACGTGAATTGCGTGAAGCTGGCGTCGAAGGTTCCCTGCACCTTCGGCCCGGCCCAATTGAATTCGGAAGTCAGGGTGCCGGCGGCTCCGGTCACGGTATCGGCGTACTGGGCGTGAACGCCGCCGATCCGCACCCTCACCTGCTGGGCGGAGAGGAGGGATGCGGCCGTGACGAGCGCCATCGCGGCGCCCACGGCGGCGAGCTTACCGGCCAAGGTCTCGGTTAGAGCCTGAAGCCCGGATGATGGTCGTGTCCTGTGCCGCCGCCATCCGGGGTGCCCCCGCCGGAATGGTCTCCGTAGCCGCCGTGGGATCCTTGGTGGCCGTCGCCGTCGCCGCCGAGGATGTGCTCACCGATCTCGCTGGCGCTCATGCCCTGATCGTGCATCGCTCGTGCCACGGACGGCAGGTCGAGCAGATCGGCGACCGAGCGGCGATTGTGCATGGCGCCGACCACGATCGCCACCGCCTGGTTGCTCGCGAGGCCCTGGGCGGTCAGGGCCGCCACGACGCTGAGCCCGGGCGCGGCCGCGGTCGGGCTCGGAGCGGCGCGCACGATGGCGCGCACCTCCTCGGCGCCGAGGCCGCCGCCCATCGCCTCGGCAGCGGCCGCTACGACCTGGCCCGGCGGCGACTGGAGCCCGCCGCCGCGCACCGCCTGGACGGCGACGCCCATGCGACCGGCGAAGGAGCGGACCGCCGCGAGGATGCGCTCGGAGGGCACGTGCTTGGCCCACCCCTCGATCGCCTTGTCGGCGAGCGGGCCCTCGGGCACGCCCTGGGCCGAGGCGCCGGCCGCGATCGCGACCACCTGAGCCGCCAAATCGGAGGGCAGTCCCCGCGCCTCCATCCGCGTGCGGATGTCCGCACGCTGCGCCACGAGGGACGCAGGCACGGCCAGCAGCGAGACAGCCCCAAGCAGCAGACGCATCCGGTTCATGAGCGCACCAGTCCCTTGGGGCCGACCACGATGACGCTGTTGCGACCCCCGAATCCGTCATCCACCTGCACGTGCGCGGTCGGATCGGGCACCCAGCGCGACCCGTCCACCACGAACTCGTAATGGTGCTCGCCCACCGCCAGCGGGGCCGTGACCGACCACACGCCTCCGGCACCTCGCGTCATCGCGAGGGCGCGGGTGCTCCACCCATTGAACGATCCGGCGACCGCCACCGAGCGGGCCTGCGGCGCCGACAGCTCGAAATGCACGAACACCGTGTCCGACGCGGCCGCGACCGGCGTGACACTCGGCACCGGCAGGGGACCGCGCGGCGCCAGCCACACGACCAGCGCGGCCGCGGCTGCCAGCACCGGCACCGCCCAGACGGGACGCACCCGCACGGTCCGAGGCTCGACCAGCCAGTGGAACGGCCCGGAACTGCGCGCCGGCGCCCGGCGGCGCACCGCGTCCATGACGGCGTCGTCGAGCGCGGACGGCAGCGGACCCAGGCTCCCACGGTAGGCCCGCGCCTGCGCCAGGAGCCGGTCCGCCAGCGCCTGCTCGCCCGGCTCCAGCTCCGCCGCCGGCGCGCCGTCGAGGTAGCGCTGGGCGTCCCTGGTGAACCCGTCCCCGTCCATCATCGCATCGCTCCCATCATCGTGCGCATGGCGTCGCGCGCCCGGTGCACTCGCATCTTCAGGGCATCCACGCCCACGCCGAGCAGCTCGGCCATCTCCTCATACGACCGGCCATCGACGTGTTTCATAACGAAGGCCTCCCGCTGCTCGGGGGTCAGCCTGGCCAGCGCCCCCTCGAGCGCCGCCGCCAGCTCGCCCCGCTCCACCGACGCGTCCGCCCGATCGTTGCCCGCCGGATCCACGTCGTCCAGCGGCACGCGCGACCGCCGGCGCGCCACCGCGTTCCGGCACTGGTTCGTCAGGATCCGGAAGAACCAGGCCCCGAACCGGTCCGGCTCGCGACAGGTCGCCAGCGCGTCGTACGCCCGGATGAACGCCTCCTGCATGGCGTCCTGGGCGCCATCCCGATCGCCGACCGCGGCCTGCGCGTACCGCGCGAACTCCACGCGATAGCGCTCGACCAGGACCCGGTACGCCTCGGTATCCCCCGCGAGCACGCGGCGGACCACCGCCCCGTCGCTAGACGTCACGCATCCTACCTATTGATGAGATTTCGAGCCTCATAGTAACGGCTTGGCTCCAGTCCCGTTACCCCTGACCGGGGCTGAAGGTCTTACCCGCGTATGCGTCCCCTCCGGGGACTGCGACTCGACCGGATCGCCTTCCGGTACAGCGACTTGGCGTAATCTCAACGGGGGCAGGCACATGAGAACAGCGTCCCATCTGGTCAACTTTCTGGCAGCCGCCGCCTTGCTGGGGGCCGCGGCCGCCTGCAGCTCGGACGTCGCGGGCCGGACGACCGGCTCGACCCCGGTCGTGCCGGTGGCCTTCAGCCTCGCGGCCTCGTCGTCCACGGGCGCCGGTCTCGGCACCACGTCCGGATCGTGGACCGGGTCGCTGACCGGCACTTTCGACATGGGAGGCATGGGCGGTTACGGGGACTACGGCGACGGCGACGGCCACCACTGGCGGGGATGGCCGGGCCGCGTGCGTCCGTCCGACGTTGACTCGCTCGTCGTCACGGTGACCAACGTCGAGGTCCTGGCCTCGATTCCGGACTCCGAGAACGCGGCCGATTCGGCGGCGGACTCGGCGCGCGTGGACAGCCTGGCGCATCACCGCGACGACGACGGGGACGACTGGGAAGAGACCGAGCGGGGCTGGGTCTCGCTGAGCATCGTCGGCAGCGGCGTGCTGGACCTGGTGCACCTGCCCGACTCCGCTGCGGCCGGGCTGACGGTCGCGAGCGGGTCGCTCCCGGCGGGCCGGTACCGGCACGTCCGGCTGTTCGTGACGAACCCGATGATCTTCTTCGACTCGACCTTCGTGACGCCGCAGGGCGACACGCTGAAGGCGGGCGTGGGCTATCCGGTGACCATCCCGTCCGCCGACAGCACGGGCGCCGCCATCAGGACCGACGAGTCCTTCACGGTCCCGTCGGGCGGCGGCGACGTGCAGCTGTACTTCGACCGGGACGACACCGTCCGGCACATCGTGATCACCGGCGACGGCACGATCCTCGTGCCGCCCGTGATCCGCTGAAGCTGCCGTAGGCGGCGAAGGCCGCGGCGCCTTTCGGGCCGCGGCCTTCGCCGCTCCTTCCAGCACTGGCGCGCGAGCGCCGGCGCTGCTCCGGACCTTACACCGCCTGCCGCCGAGCCGTCAGACCCATCCCCGGAGTTTCATCGCCTCGGCGACCCGGCTGACCGCCACCAGGTACGCCGCCAGGCGGTTGTGCACCTTGTGCTTCTTCGCGGCCTCGTGCACCGCCTGGAACGCATGCGACATCTTGCGGCTCAGGCGGTCCTGCACGACGTCGAGATCCCAGTAGTAGCTGTAGGAGTTCTGGACCATCTCGAAGTACGACACCGTGACCCCGCCCGCGTTGGCCAGGAAGTCCGGCAGCACCACGATCTTCTTGTCGGCCAGGACCGCGTCGGCTTCGGGCGTGGTCGGGCCGTTGGCCAGCTCCATCACGATCTTCGCCTTCACCCGGTCCACGTTCTCGGCGGTGATCTGGTTCTCCAGCGCCGCCGGCACCAGCACGTCGCACTTCAGCTCCAGGCACGCCTTCGGGTTGGGCATGAAGTCGCCGCCCGGGAAGCCCTTGACGCCCTTGGTCTTGAGGAAGTGCTTGTGCAGCGCGTGCACGTCGAGGCCCTTGGCGTTGAAGATCGTCCCGTCGATTTCCCCGACGGCGATCACCGAGCCGCCCACCTCGTCGGCGATGATCTTGCAGGCGTACGAGCCGGCGTTGCCGAGGCCCTGAATCGCGTAGGTCGCCCGGGTCAGGTCGAGGCCCGCCACCTTGGCCGCCTCGCGCATCACGTACACGCCGCCGCGCGCGGTCGCGTCGCCCCGGCCCTCGGAGCCGCCCAGCGCCAGCGGCTTGCCGGTGATCATCCCGAATTCGTTGCTGCCCTTGATGAACGCGTACTCGTCCATCATCCACGCCATGATCTGCGGCGTGGTGTAGACGTCGGGCGCCGCCACGTCCTTCTCCAGCCCCAGGATGCGGGCCATCTGCCGGACGTAGGCGCGGCTCAGCCGCTCCAGCTCGCCCATGGACAGCCGCTTGGGATCCACCACGATCCCGCCCTTGCCGCCGCCCAGCGGCACGTCCACCACCGCCACCTTCCACGTCATCCAGGCCGCGAGGGCGCGGACCGTATCGATGGTCTCGTTGGGATGGAACCGAATACCGCCTTTGCAGGGCCCGCGCGCGTCGTTGTACTGGACGCGGAACGCGTGGAAGACCTCGACCCGGCCGTTGTCCATCCGCACCGGGAGCCGCGCGTGCATCTCGCGCAGCGGCCAGTTCAGCATCTGATGCGTGGCTTCATCGAGCTTGAGGATGCGCGCGGCCGCGTCGAGCTGACGCTGCGCGATCATAAACGGGTTTTCTTTCGCCTCGGTGAGCGACATGCCGACGGCGTTGTAGTCCACCGCTTCCAGCGGCACGAATCCGTTCTGTACGTCCCTCACACGCCGATCCTCCCCACAAACGGTAAAGGCCGCGGCCCAGTCGCCGCGGCCGTCACCGCCGGGGAGTTGCAATTATCGGGCCGGAGCCCGTTCCCTGGGCTACTGGGCGAGGATCTTGCCGGCCTCCTCGCGATCCACCTCGGTAACGTACGTGATCCCACTGACTTCCGCGGCTTCCCGCGTCAACGCCGCGATGTCGTCACGGTCCAGGTAGCGCACGGCGAACTTGCGGGCGCCGGCCATCAGCTGCCGCAACCCCTGCGCGAGCCGCATGTAATAGGTGTAGTAACCGATCGCGCCCACCGGCAGCTTCGCGAACCGGTCGCCGAAGCGGTGCCGCAGCTCGGCGGCGGTCACGAACACCTCGTCCACCGATGTGCCGAAGCGCTCGATGTAGATCGGCAGGCTCTGCTGCTCGATGGCGTTGCCGATGGTCTTGGCCACCATCGCCGCCGCCAGCGGCGCGCGGGCCATCGCGATCAGCTGCACGAACGGCGCGCCGAGCGCGAAGCCCTTGAAGATCTGGTCCTCGAAGGTGAAGCCGCCCGCCAGCGCGATGGACGGGATGTACGACCCCTTGGTCGCGAGGCGCTGCAGGTAGTCCCGGAGCAGCGAGTGCAGCTCGATGCCCGGGATGCCCCACTCGTTCATCATCCGCCACGGGCTCATTCCCGTGCCGCCGCCCGCCGCGTCCACCGTCAGCAGGTCGAGCTCCGCCAGCGACGCGAACTTCACCGCGCGGGCCAGGTCCGCGGGGCGGTAGGCGCCGGTCTTGAGGAAGACGTGCTGGGCGCCGAGCTTGCGCAGCTGCTCCACGCGCTGGAGGAAGCTGTCCTTGTCCACCATCCCCACGCGCGAGTGCCGCTCGAACTCGTGGAAGCTCCCCTTCTTGAACGACTCGACCACCATCGGGTCCATCGGGTCGGGGAGGACGACGTAGCCGCGGCGCCTCAGCTCCTGCGCCTTGGCGAGGTCGCGGATCTTCACCTCGCCGCCGATGTCCTTGGCGCCCTGGCCCCACTTCAGCTCGACGGTCTTCACCCCGAGCTTGGTGATCGCGTACTCCTGCACCCCCAGCTTGGTGTCCTCGACGTTGGCCTGGACGGCGATGTCGCCATAGCCGTCCTCCTGCCAGTCGCGGAAGCACTTGATGCGCCACTCGAGATCCGCGGCGGAGATGACCTTGCCGCCCGTGAACTTCGCGTCCATGTCCATCCCGACGACGTTCTCGCCGATGGCGATCATCGTCCCGGTGATGGCCGCGCCGGCCGCGATACCGGGCCAGTTGTTCTTGGCCACGTTGGTCGAGCCCATGGCCGCGAGCGTAAAGGGCAGCCGGCTCTTGATCCCGCCCTTCTTCCCGATCGTCACTTCGAGATCCACGTTCGGGAACAGCGCCTTTTCGCTGTCGGCCTCGATCCCCCAGGCGCCGGTCGCCCGGCCCAGGATCGTGAAGTGCGACAGGTCGATCGGGTAGTTCTTCTGCGACGCGGTGGTGATGATCCCGAACGGCTGGGGGTAGATCATCTCCGCGCCGCGGTACGCCGACTTCCCGATCTCGCACATCCCGATGCACCCGTCGATGCACGTGGTGCACATCCCGCTGAACGGGCTGACCGAGTCTTCGGTGCGGTTCTTGGTCAGCGTGGCCGCAGACGAATTGATGCGCGTGAGGCTCATGAGGTTCTCCTGCTAGCGCGCGGTGGATGCCGCGCGGGGGCTGGTGCGCGCGTCGGCACGGAACGGTCCGGCCAGCTCGCAGGCGTGGCACGGCTCGAGGAAGCACATGGCGTCGTCGTACGTCGTGAAGCATGCGGGCGCGAAGTTCAGGCACCCGCTGCACAGCGCGGTGTCGGCGGTGCCGGCCTGGCAGCGCAGCTCGGACACGGGGCAGACGTACAGGCACGCGCCGCACTGCCGGCACAGCTCGGACGTCTGCTCGAAGGGCCGCGAGACGTGGCGGGACTTGCCCCGGCCCGCGAACCCGATCGCCCCCGCCATCATCTGCTCGTTGCAGATCCGCACGCACAGCCCGCACTGGATGCAGTCCTCGTGCTGGGCTTCGTAGCGGCACTCGCGCACGCCCATCGCGGACGCGAGGTCCTGGATGCGCTTGGACTGGGGGCTGGTCGCCACGTACAGCTCGAGCAGCAGCCGGCGCGCGCGGTCCACCCGCTGGGAGTCGGTGCGCACCACCATCCCCTCGGTCGCCACGGTGCTGCACGAGGCCACCAGCTTGCCGACGCCCACCTCCACCACGCACAGCCGGCAGGCGCCGTAGGCGGTGAGGCCGTCGTCGTGGCACAGCGTCGGAACGGGGATGCCGTAGAGCCGCGCGGCCTCCAGGAGGGTGGAGCCGTTCTCCACCTCCACCTGCGATCCGTTGATCGTGAGTCGGACCATGTCGGCTCCTAGTTGACCAGGACCGCGTCGAACTTGCACGACTCGAGGCAGGCGCCGCACTTGGTGCACTGCGCCTGCTCGATGCGGTACACCTTCTTCTTCTCGCCCAGGATCGCCTTGCCGCTGCACAGGCTCACGCAGGCGCCGCAGCCGTTGCAGATCACGGGGTCGATGCTGTAGGTGATCAGCTCCTTGCACACCTTGGCCGGGCACGTGTGGTCCCGGATGTGCGCGAGGTACTCGTCGCGGAAGTAGCGCAGGGTGGAGAGCACCGGGTTGGGCGCGCTCTGGCCCAGGCCGCACAGCGACGTCTGCTGCACCAGCCACGCCAGGTCTTCGAGCAGGCCGAGGTCCTCCTCCCGGCCCTTGCCCGCGGCGATCCGGGTCACGATCTCCTTCATCCGCTGGGTGCCGACGCGGCACGAGAAGCACTTCCCGCACGACTCGTCCTCGAGGAAGCCGAGGAAGTACTTCGCGATGTCCACCATGCAGGTGCGGTCGTCCATCACGATCATGCCGCCCGAGCCCATGATCGAGCCCGCCTGCGCCAGACTCTCGTAGTCCACCGGGATGTCGAGGTGCTCCGCCGGGATGCACCCGCCCGACGGGCCGCCGGTCTGCACGGCCTTGCACAGGCGCCCGGCCGGGATCCCGCCGCCGATCTCGTTGACGATGTCGGCCAGCGACGTCCCCATCGGCACCTCGATCAGGGCCGTGTTGGCGACGTTGCCGACGAGGCTGAAGACCTTCGTGCCCTTGCTCTTCCCGACACCGATGTGCGAGAACCACCCGCCGCCGCGCGACACGATCACGGGCACGGTGGCCCACGTTTCGACGTTGTTGATGCAGGTGGGCTTGCCCCACAACCCCTTCTCCGCCGGATACGGCGGCCGCGGCCGCGGCTCCCCGACCCGCCCCTCGATGGACGCGATCAGCGCGGTTTCCTCGCCGCACACGAACGCGCCCGCCCCCTTGGCGATGCTGAGGTGGAACGAGAAGCCGGAGTCGAGGATGTCCTTGCCCAGGAGGTCCGCGTGCTCCGCCTGCAGGATCGCCTCGCTCATCCGCGCCACGGCCAGCGGGTATTCCTCGCGTACGTAAACCACGCCCTCGTGCGCGCCCATCGCGTACCCGCCGATGATCATCCCCTCGATCACGCTGTGGGGATCTCCCTCGAGGACCCCGCGATCCATGTAGGCGCCGGGGTCGCCTTCGTCGGCGTTGCAGATGAGGTACTTGGGCCCGCCCGGCGCGTCGCGCACCGCCTGCCACTTGCGGCCGGTCGGGAAGCCGGCGCCGCCGCGACCCCGGAGGCCGCTGGTCAGCACCTCCGTCATCACCTCGAGAGGCGTCAGCGAGAACAGCGCGCGCCACAGCGAGCGGTACCCGCCGCGCGCCGCGAACTCCTCGAGGCTCGCCGGGTCCACGATGCCGCAGTTGCGCATCACGATGCGCAGCTGGCGACGGAACAGGGGCAGCTCGGCGTAGCTGGGCACGCCGTCCACGTGCCCGTCGTCGCCGTTGCAGTAGCTGTGGAACCGGCCCGTGACCGGGTTGTCGTCGCCGGTCATCACGGCCAGCGCGAGATCGGTCCGCGGGATGGGCAGCGCCGAGAGGATGTCCCGCACCTGCTTGGGCTTCACCCGGCCGTAGGTGACCCGCGGGCGACCCGGCACCCAGACGTCGAGCAGCGGCTCCTGCGAGCACCAGCCGATGCACCCGGTTTCGGCCACGGCGATGTCGAGGTGCCGCTCCTCGACCTCCTCCCGCACGGCCTCCAGCACCTCTTCGGCGCCGGCGGCGCGGCCGCACGTGGCCATGCCCACCATGATCTTCGGGCGCTCGGGATACAGCGACGCCCGGCCGTGGATGGCGTAGCGCTCCAGCGCCTCGAGATCGGTGATGTGGGGAATGAGGTGGTCAGCCACGGGACCCGCCCTTTCGGGCCGGACGCTTGAGGCCGCCGGCGCGGTAGCGGTTGAGCACGCCCTTCACCTTGGACTGCTCGAGGCTCGCGAACACGTCGCGGTCCACCCGCATCACGGGCGCGAGGCCGCAGCACCCGAGGCAGCGCACCGTCTCGACCACGAACTCGAGGTCGGCCGTGGTGCCCACGTCGGTGAGCCCGGTCTCCGTTTCGACCCGTTCCAGGATCCGCGTTCCGCCCCGCACGTGGCACGCGGTGCCGAGGCACACCTGCACGACGTGCTTGCCGCGCGGCTTCAGGCTGAAGCAGCGATAGAACGTCGCGACCTGGTACACCTGCGGCAGCGGAACCTTGAGCTTCCGCGACACGCGGCGCAGGACGTCTTCGGGGAGATACGAGTAGGTGGCTTGGACTTCCTGGAGGATCGGGATGAGGTTCGCGCGTCGGTCGTCGAACTGCGCGAGGGTCTCATCTACGGTGGCGCTTTCGACGTGGAGCATAGCGGCAACATCCTCCCGCGTGGGCTCTTGAAGACCAACACAGCCGCAATTCCCGCGCCCCCGCGGCGCGCCCGCGGCGCGTGCGCGGCGCCGACAATTGTCCCTTATTCGCGCTTTCGCGTCGCCCGTCGCGTCCCAACGCGCGAGCGCGCAAACGGGCCTCTTTCTACTCGGGTTTCACGGAACCGGCGCTGGACGAAATGGGAGCGCGCGCGGGCAGCGCACGCCCGGCCGCGGGGCACGCGCGACCCCGAGGCGGCGCGTCGTCGGGTGGCGAGGCGTCCGCCGCGACGATAGCATACCCGCATGCGACCCCGCGCCCGGCGCAGCCTCCTCGGCCTCGCGGTCGGCGCGCTCGTCGCGCTGATCCTGATCGGGCTGCGCGGGAGTTACCCCGCGCAATCCCTCGAGCTGAAGACGCTCGACTGGCGGTTCCGCACGCTGGCCGATCCCGCGCGCGCCGACACCGACGTGGTCATCGTGGACGTGGACAACCTGAGCCTCGATCTCCTGCGACCGGCGTACGGGCGCTGGCCCTGGCCGCGCAGCGCCTGGTACAAGGTGATCGAGTACCTGCGGGTCGGCGGGGCGAGGGCGATCGCGTTCGACTTCACGTTCCCCGATCCCGACCTCGCGCACCCCGCCGCCGACGACACCTTCGCGGTCGCCGAGCGGGCGGCGCGCGTCGTCCAGGCGCTCACCTTCCAGTCCGACCTCGACACGGCCCGGGCGCGCCAGCAGGCCGCGTACCGCGAGGACAGCGCCTCGATCCTTCGCCTCCGGGACTTCGGCTCCGTCGTGCCCGGCCTGCCGGCCGGAGACTACCAGTTCGTGGAGACACCGTACCGCGCGCTGCTCGACGGCGCGCACGCGGTGGGCTCGATCAACTTCACCCCCGATCCGGTGGACGGGACGGCGCGCCGCTCCCCCCTGCTCTACCGCTATCGCGGGTGGGCCTATCCCGCCTTCGGCCTGGCGGTCGCCATGGCGGCGGACAGCGCGCGCTTCGCCGGCGGCCCGGTCGGCTGGGGGCCGGACGCGCTGCGGTTCGCGCGCCTGACCGTCCCGCTCGACCACGGCGAGATGCTGCTCGACTGGAAGGGCCCCTACCGCGACCCGCGGCGGGCGGAGCGCCCGGAGACGTACCGCATCATCCCGTTCGCGCAGATCGTGCACAGCTACGACTCGCTCGGCGCCGGCGGAACGCCGGAGGTGCCGGTGGACGCGTTCCGGGGCAAGGTCGTGTTCGTCGGCGCCTCGGGCTCAGGGTTGTTCGAGGCGCGGGCGAACCCGTTCGGGCCGGCGGATCCGGGCGTCCTGATCCACGCCACGGTGGCGGACAACCTCCTCACCGGCGACTTCCTGCGCCGCGCCGCGCCGGCGGCGAACGTCGCGGCAATCGTGCTCGCGGCGCTCCTGGCCGGGGTGGCGGCGTCGTTCATCGCCTCGGTGTGGTGGAGCGTGGCGGCCGGGGTGGCGCTCGCGGCGGCCTACCTGGGCCTCACGCTGGCGCTGTTCGGCGGCGGTGGGGGCGGGCGGATCTGGCTCGACGCGGCCGCGCCCACGCTGGCGATCCTGCTCACGTTCACCGGCGGGATGGTGGTGAACTATTTCACCGAGGGGCGGCACAAGCGGCAGATCCGCGAGATGTTCTCCAAGTATGTCGCGCCGGAATACGTGGCACAGCTCGCCGAGGACCCGTCGAAGATCGCGCTGGGCGGCCGCCGCGCCGAGCTGACCATCCTGTTCAGCGACATCCGCGGCTTCACCTCGATCTCCGAGAAGCTGGCGCCGCACGAGGTGATCGAGTTCCTCAACGAGTACCTGTCCCTGATGGCGGCCATCGTGAAGGAGAAGGGCGGGACGCTCGACAAGTTCATCGGCGACGCGGTCATGGCGTTCTGGGGCGAGCCGGTGCACCATCCGGATCACGCGGACCGGGCCGCCGACTGCGCCCTGGCGATGCAGGCGACGACGGCGCAGCTGGCGACGCGCTGGGTGGCGGAGGGGAAGCCGGACATCCACATCGGGGTCGGCATCAACACGGCCGAAGTCGTGGTCGGCAACATCGGCTCGGTCGAGCACAAGCTGGACTACACGGTGATCGGGGACGGCGTGAACCTCGCCTCGCGGCTCGAGAGCGCGAACAAGGAGTTTCACACCGGGATCATCATCAGCGAGTTCACGCTGGCGAAGCTGGGCGACCGCTTCGACGTGCGGCCGCTGGGCGACGTCAAGGTCAAGGGAAAGGAGCGCCCCGTGACGATCTACGAGCTGCTGGGGCGGAGGGCCGCGGCCGTGCCGGCGGGAGCCGGCGCGGGTGCGGCGGCGTCATGAGGCTCGCCCGGGTCGCGCGGGCGGCCGCCCTGCTGGCCGGCCTGACGGCCGGCGGCGCCGCGGCGGCCGTCGCGCAGCAGGCGCAGTGGACCGACGTGGTGTACGTGCCGGGGTACTGGGCTGCGGGCCGGCTGGTCCAGCCGGCCGCGGGCCAGCGCACCGACTCCCTGGCCCTGGTGATGCGGGTGGACTACTTCTCCGCGCCGCCGAAGTGGCGCGCGGAGATCCGCCGTACCGCGGACGGCCAGACGATGGGGACGCCCCAGGTGCTGATCGGCCAGGGCCCGCAGGCCCTCGTGGTCACGCCCGTGGGCACGACGCCGCTGGAGCAGCACGCCCTCGGGCGCGACGCGCTGGTCCGGGCCGCGGTGATCTTCGACGCCGCGGGCCAGCGCCGCGGGCCCATCGCCGGGCGGATCGTGGAGCGGCTGCCGAGCGGCAGCGTGGGACGGATCGTGTACCGGCGCCCGGATCGCAATCCCACCTTCGACCCGGCGCTCCTCGAGCCCGGCGGCCGCTCGGCCGGCGCCACGCTGCTGGCGAGCGGGATCGCCCGGGTCGGCGACCAGCGCAGCGCCAGCGTGGTCGCGACGGCGGGCGCGCGCGGCGTGGACAACATCAAGACGCCCAAGGGGCAGGTGCCGGTGACGCCGGACACGGCCGCCGTCACGAGGATGGACCGCTTCTCGGTGGGGACCGTCGCGCTGGAGGAATTCCTGCGCGCGGGCGGGCTCGGGCCGTACGCCGCGCCCGCCGATTCCGCGGGGAGGCACCCATGATCCGCCCGCTCCGCCCCGCCGTCGTCCTCGGCGCCGCGCTGGCGGCCAGCGCCTGGGCCGCGCCGGCCCGCGCGCAGAACCTGCTCGACCGGCTGCGCCAGGCGGCCAACGTGGTGCGCACGCTGCTGCCGATCAGCACCGAGAAGGAAGTCGAGATCGGGCGCGGCATCGCGGCCACGATCGCCGGCCGCTATCCCGTGTCGCACGACGAAGCGCTCACCCGCTACGTCAACCTGGTGGGGCTCACCGTGGCGGGCGTCGCGCCGCGGCCCGACATCAACTACCACTTCGCCGTCCTGGAGACGCCCGACGTCAACGCGTTCGCCGCGCCGGGGGGCTACGTCTTCATCACCTCCGGCGCCCTGCGCCTGATCCACAGCGAGGCCGAGCTGGCGGGGGTGCTCGCCCACGAGGTGGGCCACGTCAACGCCAAGCACGTGATCAACCAGATCCGCAAGTCGGACACCATGCGCGAGGTCAAGAGCCAGCTCGACATCCAGGGCGGGGTGCTCGATCAGCTGGTCGGCAGCGGCACCAACATGCTGTTCACGGGCCTGTCGCGCGAGGACGAGCTGCAGGCCGACAGCCTGGGGCTCGAGTACGCCAGCGCGGCCGGATACGACCCCGGAGGGCTGGCGGCTTTCATCGGACGGCTCAGCCAGCACGCCGGCGAGGGCCCGCTCGCGGATTTCTACGCGACGCACCCGAAGCCGGACGAGCGCATCGAGCGGCTGCACGCGATCGCCGAGCGGGAGCACCTCACGGGCGGCGTCGAGCTCCAGGAGCGATACGCCCTCATGACGAAGTAGACAGAAGGGCAGTCGTTCGGACGTCAGAACAGTTGCGAGACGCCGAGTTGCGAGTGGTTGTGAGCCACCGGTGACCGGAACGAGAACAGGCCCCGCGCGGACCAATGCCGCCCGAGGCCTGTTCTGCCTCTCGTGACTCCCATCTCGTAACCGCTCGCAACTCGCCGTCTCGCAACTGCTCTGCTTGCCGTCTTCTCCGACCTGTCGCCTGGTGACGCAGATCACACCCTGTTAACGGAACTCCTCCCGGTTCGACTCACTATTACACGGCACGCCGGCTTTGCGGCGTTCCCTCTCGAACCGGAGGTCACATGCGGACCATCACTCGCGTCGCACTCTCGGCCGCCCTCGTCGGGCTGGCGGCGTGCGCGCCGCTGCCGCCCCCCGGCGCCATGTTCGTGGCCGTCGGACCGCCGGCGTATTACCAGGCCGAGGCCATCGGCGTCGCGCCCGGCCCGGGCTACGTGTTCGTCCGCGGCTACTGGGAGTGGGGCGGAGCCGCGTACCGCTGGGTGCCGGGACGCTGGGAAGCGCGCCCGCATCCGCGCGCCCGGTGGGAGGAAGGCCGCTGGCGCCGCGCGCGCGGCGGCTGGTACTGGGTTCCCGGCCGCTGGCGCTGAGCGGCGCCTGAGCGGGCGCGCCGCTTCCGCCCGCTTCCGGACCGTGCCATCGGCTGGCATTTCGCGCCGGCCGATGGCACTCTTCTTGCCATTCAGGCGGGGCGCACGCGCGGCGCCGTGCAGGTCGCGCGCATCGAGGGTCCGCGGCCCGAGTGGCACGGAGAACGGAGAAGGGTGGACATGGTGACGCAGCGAAATCACGCGTGGCTGTGGGGCGCGGCGCTCGCCGCCGCGGGTGCGATCGCCCCGGCCCTGTACGCGCAGGCGGCGCCGGCAGCGCCGGCGCGCCGGCGGCGCCGGCGGCGCAGGCCGAGCAGCCGCACGCCGGGTTGTTCGAGGTGGCGGCCGTCCTCGGGCGGCAGAAGGCGCTGGCCCTCGAAGGCCCGTCCCGCCGCGGTGCGCGCCCGGCTCCCGGCGCGGCGGCGTACAACGCCGGCCTGGTCTTCGCGAGCCATGACCAGGTCGACTCCGCGGTCGCGTCGTGGCACGCCGCCGTCCGGGCCGACTCCGCCATCGCCCGCTACCATGGCGATCTGGCCTTCGGACTCGCCGCCGCCGGCCACTTCGATTCGGCCGAAGCCGAGTACCGCGTGGCCTTCCGCCTCCAGGGCGGGAACGCCTGGTACGCCGTCGGGCTCGGCGCCACGCAGGTCGCCGAACAGCACTGGGCACAGGCCTCCGCCAGCTTCGCGCTCGCGGTGGCGACCGACAGCGCCGTGATCATCAAGCCGCTCATCGGCCCGGCCGGCGACGCCTTCCAGAACGCCGGTATGCGGCAGCAGTCCGAGGACTGGGCCAAGATGGCCGTCGCGCGCTTCCCCGACGAGCCGATGCCGTATCTGCGCCTGGCCAGCTACGCCTACATGCACCGCGACTCCGCGGGCGTGCCCGATACGGCGACCGGGCTGCCGGTCATCCGGCGTTACCGGGCCCTCCACCCCGACGACCCCAACGGCGCGATGCTCTACGCCGAATACCTTCTGGTGGAAGGCAAGGAGGACTCCGCCGCGGCCCTGGCCGTGGCCGGAGCTGCCGACACCGCGAATCGGGCCCTGGCTTCGTCCGTCCTGTTGCGGGCCGGCGTGCAGCTGATTCAGCAGCGGAGATCCGACAGCGCCGAAGTGCTGCTGAAGAGAGGGCGGCCGATGGCGCCGGTGCAGTACCTGCCGCGGTTCGACCTCTACATCGGAGTCGCGCGACTGCGCGCGCTGGGCACGCTCTACAACGACGCGGCCAGCCACTCGGACTGCAGCCGCGCCATCACGGTGGACACCATGCTCACATCGGTGAGCGCCTCGATCACCGCGGGAATCGCCGCGGACAGCGCCACGGCGAATTACCTCCTCGCCAACCAGGTCACGCAGTTTCGCGCGGCGATCGACAAGTTCAAGCAGACCTGCGGGCACTGACGGGGATGTGATGAAGTGATGAAGCGATGAAGTGATGGGGTGATGAGGTGATAGGGTGATAAAGTGATGAGGGGGGTTTGCAGACTGACGGTCTGCCGACCCCCCTCGTCACATCCTCACGTCATCTCCCTTCATCACCTCATCACCTTCCCGTCAGACCTCCACCTTCTCCCTCCTGGCGTCCAGATACACCGCCGCCGCGAGCACCACGAAGACCAGCAGCCCGATCCAGTTGCCCCAGGCCGAGATCCACGGGCCCAGGCCGAACGCGGACACCGTCGACAGATCCGGCACGATGGTCACGTGCCAGGAGTCCTCGGCGAACTTGAGCAGGGCGCCGAGCACGCCCACCAGCGCGCCGCCGGCGATGAAGCCCGAGGCGATCAGCGTGCCCTTGTCGTGCCGCGCCTTGGCCAGCGCCGCGTCCTTGGACGAGTGCTGGAGCAGCCAGGCCACCGAGGCCCCGAGCACCAGCGGCGAGTTCAGCTCCATGGGCAGGTACATCCCCAGCGCGAACGCGAGGCCGGAGACGCCGCACATCTGCGAGGCCACGGCGAACACCGCGCCGAGGCCGTAGAGCAGCCACGGCGCGCCCGCGGTGCCCATCACGCCGCGGAGCACCGCCGCCATCGCGTTGGGCTGGGGCGCCGGGAGCGGGTGGGCGTGCAGCGGGCCGGGCGAGAAGCCATAGACGTGGGCCATCAGGATGATGACCGCGGTCGTGGCCGCGGACGCCGCCACCGCGCCGACGAGGTTCCCGATCTCGATGCGCCGCGGCGTGGCGCCGAGCCAGTACGCGATCTTGTACTGCGTCACCAGCGAGCCGCTCATCGAGAGCGCGGTGCAGACCACGCCGCCGATCAGCAGCACCTGCAGCATGCCGTCCTCCCCGGTCAGGCCCATGCTCGCCAGCACCACGGCCGTGACGATCAGGGTCGTCAGCGTCATGCCGGACACCGGCGTGATGGAGATCATCGCGATCGCCCACGCGGAGACCGAGGCGAACAGGAACGCGATCACCAGCGTGAGGACCGTCGCGACCAGCGCGATGGACGTCGCGCGCGGGTTCCCGGCCATGACCGAGAAGCGGAAGTAGAGGAGCACCGCCAGCCCGACGGCCGTGATGCCCAGCAGCACCGCCCACATCGGCAGGGAGCGGTCCGTGCGGACGTCGGCCGCGGCGCCGCCCTGCCCCTGCACCAGGCGCCGCAGCTCGCCGAACGCCTGCCGCGTCGCCTGCACGATCACCGGCGACATCTTGAGGATCGAGAGGATGCCCGCCGCGAAGATGCCGCCGATCCCGATGGGCCGCACGTACATCGCGAAGATCTGGGTGGCCGGCATCCCGCTGAGCGGCGGAGCGCCCGCGGTGATGGCGCCGGGGATGAAATGGCCGAGATAGGCGAACACCGGCACCAGGACGAAGAAGGACACCATCGACCCGGCCATGATGATCGAGGCGTACCGGATCCCCATGATGTACCCGAGGCCCATGACCGCGGCCGAGGTGTTCATGGTGAACACGGCCTTCACCTTGTCCGTGAAGCCGGACAGCGCGCCGATCGAGGCCGTGGAGAAGCTCTCGGCCCAGCCCTTCATCGAGGGGCCGACGAAATCGAAGATCGCCGCCACCACGGCGGAGTAGGACAGCACCACCGCGCTGCGGCCGCCGCGCTTGCCCGCCACCAGGATCTCGGTGGTCGCCCGCGCCTCCGGGAACGGGAGCTGCCCGTGCAGGTCGCGGACGAAGTAGCGCCGGAACGGCGAGAGGATGAACACGCCGAGCATCGCGCCCAGCAGCGGCACCAGGAAGATCTGCCAGAACGACGAGCGGTGCTCCAGGCCGAGGATGTAGATGGCCGGCATCGTGAACACGGAACCGCCGGCGATGATCCCGGACGTCGCGCCGATCGCCAGCACGTTCACGTTCTCGAGCAGGCTGGAGGCGCGCGACTGGAGGAAGCGCACGGCGAACACGGAGAAGCCCACCGCCAGGATCGAGATCGGGATCGCCGACTCGATGCCCTGCCCCAGCTTCAGCGCGATGTACGTCGCGGCGGCCGAGAAGATGATGGACCAGAAGAAGCCCTGCGCGATGGACCGCGCGGTGATCTCCGGGACCAGGGAGCCGGGCGCCACCACCGGCTGGTAGCGCTCGCCGGGCTTCAACTCGGTGAAGGCGTTGTCGGGGAGCCGTTCTTCGTCAGCCATCGTATTTCTCCATCACCGACTCGACCACGCGGCGGGAGAGGGTGTGATAGGAAGGCGCGGCGGCGGCGTAGATCTCGCGCGCCAGCACGCGGGTCCGGGGATGCTGGCCGAGCGCGCCGAACAGCGGGCGCAGGTACTTCATCCGGCCGACCTTCGTCAGCACCTCCCGGACGCGGCCGAACACCGGCTGATAGTCGGAGCCGGCCGCGACGGTGAGCCACTCGACCAGGATCTCGTAGTTGCCGCGCGCGGTGAGGTTCAGCGTGCCGTCCAGCCAGCGGCAGGATGCCTCGTCCATCCGGCGCGGCAGGTGCTGGAGGTAGACCAGCAGCTCGCTCGGGCTCCACGCCTTGAGCTGCGCCGCCGTCGGCCGCGCGCCGCCCGGCCAGCCCTCGGCGAGACGGGTCAGGCCCTCGAGCGCCTCCGACCGGAACACGGGCGCGTTCGCGGGCAGCCCCGGCCGGTGCAGCCACTCCTCCGCCCCCACCTGCGCCGCGACCCCCGGCAGCTCCGCCTCGAGGAACGCCATCAGCTCCTCGGTCGTGATCGAGGTGAAGCGGAACCGCTCGATGTAGCGGCGGATGAAGCGGTCGAAGCGCTCGCGCCCGACGGTCCGTTCCAGCAGCGCGACGAACAGCGAGCCCTTTTCGTACGGCACGGACGAGTACACGTCGTCGGGGTCCACGCCTTCCAGGTGCGTGCGCAGCACCGTGAACGGCGAATCGGCGCCGAAGCGCGCGATGGACTCCCGCAGCGCCACGCCCCCGATCGCCCAGCTGACCGCCGCGGCGCCCTCCCCGTGCATCGCCTCCAGGATGCGCCGCTCCGCCCACACCGTGAACCCCTCGTTCAGCCAGAAGTGGTCCATCGTGGCGTTGGTGACCAGGTTCCCGGTCCACGAGTGCGCCAGCTCGTGCGCCACCACGTCCACCAGTGAGCGGTCGCCCGCCAGCAGCGTCGGCGTGAGGAACGTCATCCGCGGGTTCTCCATCCCGCCGTACGGGAACGACGGCGGCAGGACCAGCATGTCGTAGCGGTCCCACTCGTAGCGGCCGAACAACCGCTCGGCCCGGACGATCATCTCCTCGACCCCGGCGAACTCCCACCCCGCCGCCTCCACCGTCGCGGGCTCGGCCCAGACCCGAGCCCGCGGGCTCAGGTCGCGCGCCGCGAGATCGCCCACCGCCAACGCGATCAGGTACGACGGGATCGCCTGCGGCATGTGGAACACCATCGTGTGCTGCCCCGCCCGCGGCCCCGGCCCCTCGCCCTTCACCCCCTGCGGCCCCGCCGACATCACCGCCACCAGCCCCTCCGGCATCGTGACTGCGGCGTGGTACGTCGCGCGCACCATCGGCGAGTCCTGGCACGGGAACACCGAGCGCGCGTGGATCGGCTGGAACTGCGTGAACATGAACGGGTGCTTCCGGCCGGCCGTCTGCGCCGGCTCGAGCCACTGCAGCCCGATCGCGTCCCCGCCCGTCTCGCACTCGAGCACCACGCGCTCCGCCCCGGACGGCAGGATCAGGCGCAGCCGGCGGCCGAGGATCGGCTCCTCGGGGCCCAGCTCGTGGCGGATGGGCTGCCCGGTTTCCGTCCGGACCGCCACGATCGCGAGCCCCTTGGTATCCAGGTCCAACGGACCGCCGGCCGAGGGCGCCAGGCTCAGCATCACCTGCGACGTCACGCGCTTGCGGGCGAAATCCACCGTCAGGTCGAGATCGAGATGCGTCGTGCGTGGTTGGTCGGTGTCGTAGTACGAATGGGGATCGAGCCGGGCCATTTCATGCCTTCCGGGACGAGAGCGGCCCAGAATTTGCGACCTCAGGCGCCCGGCAGCCAGGGCCAGTTTGCCCGTCGCCCGAATTCGAGACCGGATCGCGACGGGTGCTTCTTTAGGGCCCGAATCCCGACTGTAACAGGGGGATTTAAAGATGTTCTACGACGCGGGGTGCTACGGCCAGGTTCAGCTCGGCCTCCTGCCCGAGGCGGCGCAGCGGCGGCTGGGCGCGTTGCCGGGCGAGTGGCTGGAGTTTGACGCGCTGGTGGGGGCGATCGTGGTGCGGCACATCCAGCCGACGGCCGGGCCGTGCCTGCCGACGATCGCGGGCGAGCTGGTGCGGATGCTGAGCGAGGTCCCCGAGGCAGCCCAGGCCGCGATCCCCGGCGGCGATCTGTTCGTGCACACCGAGATCGGCGCGCAGCTGGTGCGGCTCAAGGTCGAGGCGGGAGGCGCGGTGCGGATCGAGTGGGCGCATCCCGACTACGCGCGGTCGCGGCGGCAGTTGTGGACGGGCGGGCACGTGGAGATGGTGGAGCCGCGGGTGCAGCGCCTCGACGGCGAGGCCGCGTTCGCGGCGGCCGATCCGGAACGGGCGAAGCGGGAGCTGGAGACGCTGGCGGACACCTACGAGGGGCTCTACCCCGAGGGCGACCTGGCGGTGAGCGCGGAGCGCGCCGGCGGCCGGGTGACGGTACAGGTGCGCGACCTCAATCTCGACGCCCTGCTCCTGGTGCGGCGCCTGGAGCAGCTGGCCAGGCCCGGCACGCTGACGGGCCACATCGAGGTTGGCTCGTTCGCGGCGACCCAGCCCGAGCAGCAGCTGCGGTTCGTGTTCGACGACGGCAAGACCTGGGTGCAGCGGCCGGTGCTGTGGCAGGACGCGGGCGACCGCGCCTCCGCCGCCGCCGGCGCCTGAGGGGGCGTGCGATGATGGACTACGGCTTCACCGAGGAGCAGCGGGCCATCCAGGACCTGGCGCGCGAGATCGCCGAGCGGGAGATCCGGCCGGTGGCGGCGGAGTACGACCGCACGGGCGAGTTCCCCTGGCCGGTGGTCAGGACGCTGGCTGGCGCGGACCTGTTCCGGACGTTCATCCCCGAGGAGTACGAGGGCATCGCGGGCGGCACGCCGACCACGAACCTGGTGCTCGTGACCGAGGAGCTGTCGAAGGCGTGCGGCGGCATCGCACTGGCCCTCGCCGGCACGGCGCTGGGCACGATGCCGATCCTGCTCTCGGGGAGCGAGGAGCTGAAGCGGCGCTTCCTCCCCGACATCGCGGCGGGCAAGCGGCTCGCGGCCTTCGCGCTGACCGAGCCCGACGCGGGCTCCGACGCCGGAGGCATCCGGACGACCGCTATCAAGGACGGCGACCACTACGTGCTGAACGGCACCAAGCAGTGGATCACGAACGGCGGCGAGGCCGAGGTTTACACCGTCATCGCGCTCACGAACCCGGCCAAGGGGCCGCGGGGCGCCAGCGCCATCGTGGTCGAGAAGGGCACGCCCGGCTTCGGCTTCGGGAAGAAGGAGGACAAGATGGGCATCCGCGCCTCCGCGACGCGGGAGCTCATCTTCCAGGACTGCCGCGTGCCGGCCGCGAACCTGATCGGGCGCGAGGGCACGGGGTTCATCACGGCCATGCGGACCTTCGACGCGTCGCGGCCCGGGGTGGGCGCGCAGGCGCTCGGGATCGCGCAGGGCGCGCTCGACCTCGCGGTGGCCTACGCCTGCACGCGGCGCCAGTTCGGCTCGCCCGTCTCGGCGTTCCAGGGCCTGCGCTTCAGCCTGGCCGACATGGCGACGAAGGTCGAGGCGGCGCGCGCGCTCATCTACGCGACCGCGAAGTACATCGACACGCAGCCCAAGGAGCGGCCGACCATGTACTCGGCCATGTCCAAGTGCTTCGCGGCCGACGTCGCCGTGCAGGTCACCGTGGACGCGGTGCAGGTGTTCGGCGGCTACGGCTACATGCGCGACTATCCCATCGAGAAGTACATGCGGGACGCCAAGATCACGCAGATCTACGAGGGCACCAACCAGATCCAGCGCGAGGAGATCAGCAAGATCATGATCGGCCGGTACATCTCCGGGGGCGGGCGCGCCGCGGCGCAGGCCGCGGACTGACGACCATGCGACCGTTCACGTACCACGTCTTCACCTGCGACCAGAAGAAGCCCGACGGCGCGCCCTGCTGCTCGGCGCGCGGCTCGGCCGCCGTGCTCGACGCGCTGCGGCGCGAGGTCGCCGCGGCCGGCCTCACCGACACCGTGCAGCTCACGACCACCAGCTCGATGGGCCTGTGCGACCGCGGGCCGAACATGGTGGTGTATCCCGACGGCACCTGGTACTCCGGGGTGACGCCGGCCGACGTGCCCGAGATCGTGCGCGAGCACTTCCAGGGCGGGCGGCCCGTGGCGCGCCTCGCCAACCGCGACGAAGCGGCGGTGAAGGCCGAGATCCAGGGCAACCGCGCCAAGTACCTGGCCTCGCTGAAGGCGCGGGACGCCGCCGGCGCCGTGCCCGACGAGCTGATGGGCATGCTCCGCGGCTTCCAGGAGAGCCGGATCCTGCTCACGGCCATCGAGCTGGACGTCTTCACCGCCGTGGCCGAGAGCGCGACCGCGCCCGCCGTGGCCAAGCGCTGCGGCACCGACCACCGCGCGACGGAGCTGCTCCTCAACGCGCTGGTCGCCCTGGACGTGCTGCGGTTCGCCGGCGGCCAGTACGCGAACACCCCGGCCGCGACCCGCTTCCTCGTGGCCGGCGCCCCCGACGACGCCCGCAACGCGCTGCGGCACAACCTGAGCCTGTGGGCCACGTGGTCGTCGCTGACGGAGGCCGTGCGGCGGGGGCACGTCGCGCTCCACGCCGAGATGCGGGAGCGGGACGATGACTGGACGGTGCCCTTCATCGCGGCGATGCACCGCGGCGCCGCGGCGCGCGCGCCCCGGGTGATCGAGGCGGTCGGGGCGGAGCGGGTGACGCGGATGCTCGACGTCGGCGGCGGGTCGGGCGCGTACGCCATCGCGTTCGCGCAGGCCAACCCGAAGCTCAGGGCGGAGGTCCTGGACCTGCCGACGGTGCTGCCGATCACCGACGGGCACATCCGCGAGGCCGGCCTCGCCGCGCGCGTCACCACCCGGGCCGGCGACCTGCAGAAGGACGACTTCGGCTCCGGCTACGACCTCGTCTTCCTCTCGAGCATCTGCCACATGCTCGGCCCCGAGGGCAACCGGGACCTGCTGCGGCGGGCCGCGCGCTCGCTCGCAAGGGACGGGCAGGTCGTGATCCAGGACTTCATCCTCGAGCGCGATCGCACGGCACCGCGCCAGGCGGTGCTGTTCGCGATCAACATGCTGGTCGGCACCGAGGCGGGCAGTACCTACACGGCGGAGCAGTACGCGGAGTGGCTGGGCGCTGCCGGCCTCGGCGCGATACGGCGCGTCCGGCTCCCGGGCCCGGCGGACCTGATGATCGGGGTACGGCCTTAGGGGCGCCGGCCAGCTGGTCGAGATGTGGTGATCTCCATTCCACTGGCGGTGAGAGGCCCCCGCTGGTGGTGGGCGGATCTCGGCCTATCTTTCCTGCGGCAAGCCTGCATGCCTTCCATCACTGGCTGGTACGACCCTACCCCACGAGGCGGCGCGCTGCGCATGGCGGCGCACAGCTACCTGCCGGGCACGAGCGACCGCGGACTGCGCCTCCCCGGACTGCGCCGCGGAGACCTCGTCGTGCTGGAAGACGGGCGCGTGCGGTCGGTCAATGGCCTCCCGGCCGAGAATCTCGCCGCGCGCCCCGAGTTCACCAGCCTCGGAGCGGTACATCCGGCCCGCTTCTTGAGGCTCGAGACGGCGCGCGCCTCCAGTACGCGCACCGCCGACATCCAGCGCGCGGTGGACCTGATCTGTCCCTTCGGGTTCGGGCAGCGGGCCCTCATCGTGTCGCCACCCAAGGCGGGCAAGACGGTCATGCTGCAGGCCGTGGCGGAGGGCGTGGCGCTTGGGCATCCGGACGCGGAGCTGCTGCTGCTCCTGATCGACGAGCGGCCCGAGGAGGTGAGCGAGCTGGTGGACTGGGGCCGCGGCGAGGTCATCGCCTCGAGCTTCGACCTGCCGCACGAGCGGCACGTCGCGGTGGCCGAGATGGTGTTCGAGCACGCGCGGCGCCAGGTGGAGATCGGGCGCGACGTCGTGATCGTGCTCGACTCCCTGACGCGCCTGGCGCGCTCCCACAACGCCGCGGGACGCTCGGTCGGCCGCACCATGACCGGCGGGCTCGACGCCGCCGCCCTCGCCAAGCCCAAGGCCCTGTTCGGGGCGGCGCGCGCTATCCCCGGCGGCGGATCGCTCACCGTGATCGCCACGGCGCTCGACCAGACCGGGAGCCGGATGGACGACGTGATCTTCGAGGAATTCAAGGGGACCGGCAACGCCGAGCTCCGGCTCTCCCGCGAGCTGGCGGACCGGCGGCTCTATCCGGCGATTGACATCTCGGCGAGCGGGACCCGGCGCGAGGAGCTGCTCGGCGAGCCCGCCGAGGTGGCGGGCCGCCTGGCGCTCAGGCGGCGGCTCGCGGAACTGCCCCCCGCCCAGGCCGTCGAGATGGTGCTGGCGCTGATGCGGCGTTCGAAGACGAACGCCGAGTTACTGGCCAGCGTCAGCTAGCGCTCCCGGCGGCGTACGTCAGCCTCACCGCGTCCTCACCGACGGATTCCGCGCCGACGAGGCGCAGGGGCGGCCGAGGACCGGAGAAGTACGGCTTGCCACCCCCGAGGACGAACGGTCGGAAGTACAGGCGATACTCGTCGATCAAGCCCAGGGCGGTGAGACTGCCCGCCAGCTCGGGTCCGGCAACGTCGATCTCACCGTCGAGCTTCGCCTTGAGCGCACGCACAAACGCTCCGGCGTCGTCGCGGACGAGCGTGGCATTCGGCCCGACGGATTCCAGTGTGCGCGACACGACCCACTTCGGCTTTGCCCGCCACACTGCCGCGAACTCGAGATCGCCCGCGTCCCAGTCCGGCTGGTCGTCATCCCAGTATCGCATCACCTCGTACATGCGCCGGCCGTAGATCATGCCGGCCGACGCACGGACATAATCGTTGAAATGGCGACTGAGCTGATCGCCGGGCCGCAGCAATTGCAGGTCGCCATCAGCACCGGCAACATAGCCGTCGAGCGACTGCATCATGCCGTACACGAGCTTCCCCATGTGGTCGCGCCGCCGTCGTGCACTGTGTGAGTGGTCCTGGGATCCATGGACGTGCCCTACCCCGCGCCCCATATCGCCCTGAGCTATTTCATCGACTTCACATGCGCGACGAACTGATCGAGGGCGATCTCGGTCCCCTGCTGCCAACCCGACTCCTTGTTCTTCGCGAAATCCGCTTCATCCCGGTGCAGCGCGGTGAAGACGTAGCGGGTGCCGGTTCCCTCGCTTTTCAGGGTCATGATGGCGGTGATCGGCACGTCGTCGAAGACGGCCGGACGATACCCGGGGAACAGCATGGAGGTCCAGACCAGTCGCTGCATCGGGACGACGTCCAGGAAACAGCCGAGGTTGGGAACCTCCTGACCGCCTGCCAAGGCGATGTCGATGCTGAAGATGCCTCCCGGCTGCAGGTCCATTTCGGCCCGCACGACACGCCCCCATTCCCTGGGCATGTACCACTCCCTGACGTGCTCCGGCTTCGTCAACGCTTCCCAGACGAGCCGCGTGGGAGCCTCGATGAACCGTTCGAAAACGAGATCCAGTTTCGGGTTGATCGTGAATCGCTTGCTCATGATGCTGATTCCTTGTCCTTGAGGTGTTTGACGTATCGGTCGAACCGGTCCAGTCGAGCGTCCCACAACCGGCGACGCGCGGTCAGCCAATCCTCCACGACCGCGAACCGTTCGGGGGCGATCTCGTACGTCCGTACCCGTCCGCGCTTCTTCGACGTCACCAGTCGGCTCCGTTCGAGCACGGCCAGGTGCTGCACGAACGACGGGAGTTTCATCTCGAACGGCGCTGCCAGCTCGCTGACGGTGGCTGGTCCGACGGACAGTTGCTCCAGGACCTTCCGCCGAGTCGCATTGGACAAGGCATCAAACACACCGTCAGCGACCGCGGATTGGACCATGGCGACACCAGCCGTTAGTGGGGTCACCCTACCTGCTGAGCCAGTATATCGCCGGACAATACTAAGGTCAAGACCTAAGTATCGTCGGGTCCGGGGGGGGCTTGAGGCCGTGTGGAAGGTGCTTCGCCTCGAACGCCGCGGGCGGGAAGCGCCTACACGGCCGAGCAGTACGCCGAGTGGTTGGGAGCGGCGGGGCTTCCGGCTGAGGGGGCCCAGCGGACCTGATGATCGGGGTGAAGCCCTAAGGGACAGCCGCGCTCACGGCGCCGCGCCGGCCGGGCGCGCGCCGGTTGCGCTGTCCGGCTGCTGCAGCAGGCGGACGAACGCCTCCAGCTCTTCCGCGTTGAGGTCGGACACCGCCCAGTAGGTCATGTCTCCCCGGGTCCAGTGTATGACGTGGTATCCGTCGCGCTCGGCCTGCGCGCGGCCCAAGGTCCCGTTCCGTTCCGGCCACACGAACAGGTTGATGCGGTGCAGACGCCGCCCGTAGACGAGGGCCGCGACGGCGTGGCCGCCGATGTAGTCGAGCCGCCCGCCGAGCAGCGGAAAGCCGCGTGCCGCTTCGTCCGTCACGGGCGGGGAGTAGTCGAGCCGTCCGTCGAACCACGGCTTCACCGTGTGCTGATCGGTCGAGGCCACGTCGGTGAGGTGGCCCGGCATCAGCGAACGCACGTGCGCGGCGAGCACTTGCGTGACGATCTCGCGCCGGCCCTGCCACCATGCCCCCGTCCACCAGGCCCCGACGATGGCGACGACGGCCGCGGCCACCAGGCCGATGCCGCGCCACGGTACCAGCCGGACCGGACCGGCCCGGG
The DNA here is from genome assembly GCA_963806755.1 of uncultured Gemmatimonadales bacterium. GTDB lineage: Bacteria > Gemmatimonadota > Gemmatimonadetes > Gemmatimonadales > JACORV01 > Fen-1245. The sequence continues at coordinate 73,307 of CAWDZR010000018.1, read as the reverse complement.
GCGCGGCCTCGCGGACGGCGTCGCGGATGCGTGCCCGCAGCACGTCGGGCGCCGCCAGCGGCGGCAGCTCCTTCCGGATGGCCGAGCGCAGCGCGCGCTGCCGCGCCGCCAGCGCGCCGCAGGCGCCGCACGCCTTCACGTGCGCCTCGACCGCGGCGGCCTCCGAGGCGCCCAGCTCGCCGTCGAGCCAGGCCTCGAGCCGTGCGCTCACGTGCTCGCCGTCCGTCATCCCGCCTCCTCGACGCCGGGCCCCAGCGCCTCCAGCAGCTTCTGCCGGGCACGGGCGAGGCGCGACATCACCGTCCCGATGGGGCTGCCCGTCGCCTCCGCGATCTCCTGATACGAAAGGCCGCTCAGCTCCCGCAGCACGATCACTTCGCGGAACTCCGGCGCCAGGAGTTCCAGGGCCTGCCGCAGCGTCTCGCGCGCCTCGCCTCGCGCGAGCCGGGCGTCGGCCGGGGTGCCGGCCGCCTCGCCGCTGTGCAGCTCCTCGTCGAACTCGGTCGTGGGTGGGGCCAACCGCCGGCCGCGGTGCCAGGTGCGCGCGCAGTTCCGCACGATGGCCAGCAGCCAGGCGCGGCCGTCGCCCCGCAGCGTCTCGAAGTGCCGCAACGCGCGCAGGCAGGCCTCCTGCACCACGTCCTGGGCGTCGTGCTCGTCGCGCACGAGGTAGCGCGCCAGGGTGTACGCGTCGTCCAGGTGCGGCAGCACGACCGCTTCGAACCGCGCCAGCTCAGTGGGCCCCAACCGTCGCCTCGCGCATCGGCACACGCCCGGAGGTCCAGACTCCTGGCGCGGCGGGTTTATTCCCGGGAGCGCCCCAAGATAGCGCGCGGGAATATCCGCGGTCCAACGGCGGTCTCCTCCGCGGCGCCGGGACCGGGCATCGGCCCCGGGCCAGCTCCGGCGCCGTCCCTGCCAACCGTGGAGGCTGTTGCATGAAGCTGCCCATCGCACTCGCCCTGTTCGCCGCCGTGCCCGTCGCGGCGCGGGCGCAGGTCACGACGGCCGTGAAGCTCTCGGAGTGGAAGGTCGAGCTGACCACCGCCACCGTGCCCGCCGGCGCCGTGACCTTCGACGTGACCAACGCCGGCACGATTCCCCACGCGTTCGAGATCGAGGGCCGCGGCGTCGAGAAGGAGCTGCCGCTGCTCCAGCCGGGCCAGTCCGCCTCGCTCACGGTGACGCTTCGGCAGGGTCGCTACGAGGTGTACTGCCCGGTGGGCGGGGACTCGCACAAGAACCTGGGGATGGTGACGCACCTCGTGGTCGCGGCCGCGGGCGGCGCCTCGGCCGGTGGCGCGTACGCCCCGCACGCCATGGCCGGCGCCGACCCCGACGGCGCGCACGCCTCCGTGCCGAAGTCCATCGCCGTCGCGGGCGGCAGCCCCGTGATCCAGATCCTGCCGGGGCCCTTCCCCTTCGCCGACAGCGCGGCGGCCGTGATCCAGTCGCGCCCCGAGGACCAGCGCGAGGACCTGACCGCGAAGTCGCACCTCGGCCCGTACTCGGACAGCGTGGCCCGCATCGCCGGAACCATCCGGCTCAGGGCGTGGGACTACGGCCCGACACGCGACTCGGTGGAGGGCACGGCGGAGATCACCACGCAGGACGGCGCGCGCTGGCGGCTCGTGCTCGACAGCGTGCAGACGAAGGACGTCGTGGACAACCCGCGCTTCGGCGGCGTCATCATGGGCCTGTACTACCACGGGGCGACGGGCGTGCACACGCCCCTGGTGCCCACCATCCGCAGCGCGGTGGCGCTGTGGGCCTGGGCGCACCTCTACCGCAACGGGGCGCTCGTGACCGACCGCGCGATGGTGCACGCGATGCTGCTCTCGGCCACACGACGGGACGGCGACTTCGCGCTGACGTGCTGGGACTGCTCGAGGAACCCGATTCGCGAGCTGCAGCTCCAGGTCACGCCGGCGCCCGGGCAGCCCAGGTTCGACGCCCCCGGCGGCGTGCTGTTCGTCAACTGGGAGCGGGCGACGAAACGGAGCTGATGAGCGCGTCGGGCTTCACGAGGCCCCGAACCGCGTCGCTCAGACACCTCCGGTCCTGGTCGACTGCCGCATCGGCAGCGTGACGATGACGGTGGTGCCCATGCCCACGGCGGTCTCGATCCTCAAATCCCCGCCGTGGGCCGCTGCGATTCGACGCGCGATGGGGAGCCCCAGACCCGTCCCGTCGGGCTTGCTGCTCTGCAGAACCGTCCCCGCCGCTGCCAGCCGATCCGCGGCGATACCTGGGCCGTCATCGCTGATGCGGACGACGACGCGGTCGTCCCCACCGTCCACCTTGACGCGCGCGTGGCCACCCGCCTCGAGCGCCTGGGCGGCGTTGAGCAGCAGATTGAGAAAGAGCTGTTCCAGCGCAGTCGCGTCGCCTTCCACCACCTCGGGTGCCGCCTCCGCCGCCAGAGGCTCGAGCACCGCCGCGCTCGCGCCGAACGACGGCTCGGCACTCTCCATCGCGCGCCGCAGCAGGAGCGTCAGCTCGACCCGGGCCATCGGCTTTTGCCCGGTCCGCGCGACCCGCAGCGCCCCCGTGACCGCCGAGTCGAGACGGCGCACGGACTCCAGCGCGCGCGTCACGAGGGGTGCCGCGGCGTCTTCCCCACGAATTTGCCGCACCGCGTGCTGGAGATCGATCCGTATCGCCGTGAGCGCGTTCCGCACCTCATGTGACAGCGAGGCCGCGAACTCGCCGATCGCAGCCAGCGCCCGCTGCTGTGAGAGCTCGGCGAGCGTCGCACGCAGGCTCTCCGTCATGGTGTTGAACGCCTCCGCCAGACGACCGATCTCGTCGCGCCGACCCACTTCCACCTGTCGTCGGAGATCTCCCGCGGCGACCGCCTCGGCGGCGACGGCCATGCGCTCGAGCGATCCCGTGACCCGGCCTGTCAAGAGCGCACTGACCAGAAGGGCGATCAACGCCACGACCATGAGCAGGCCGAGGCCGAGCCGAGCGGCATGCTGGAACGGCCGCACGAACGGGGCGGAGGCCGCCGCGAGCACGAGCTGCAGCGGCGGGGATTCCAGCGACCGCGTCGCGACCTCCCACCCCGGGTTGTTGCCGGGAGAGGCGAGGTGCAGCGAATCTGGCCCGGTGCTGTAGACGACGCCGCGCGGGTCCAAGACCGCGAACACTGAGCCTGGCACGCGACGCTGGCCGGAATCACTCGCGAGCACTCCCGACAGGCGGATCCGCGCCTCGAGCCTGCCCAGCACCACCCCGGCCTCGGACCGCACCGGCATCTCTACAGGGAACGTGCGCGACTGGAGGGCCGGGATGCGGCCGGGGCCGCGGGCCGAATCTTCAGGGCGCGTCGCTGCGGCGTCGGAATACGACCACCGCTCGTGCCCGCGGCCGTCCACGTAGCGGACGACCGGAATCCCCGCGCGGACCGACGCGAACAGGTGCCGGAGATACTCCGAATCGGCCGCGGAGAGCCGTGCGGCTGGAGCCCCCAGGGCGCTTCGCACGACCTCGTTGTTGACCAGGAGCTGCAGTTCGCCCTCGCGCAGCTCCCACTTCGCGCGCACGTCGGAGGCGATCCCGCTCACCGCCGCATCCAGCTGGCCGCGCAACACGTCACGTCCCGACCGGACCGCCGATCCGGAGAGCCACCAGCCCACGACGGCGAGTGGCAGCACCGCCCCCAGCAGCACGATCAGGAGGAACTTCGTCTTCAGCGACGTTGCGTTCACTCGAGTCCGTACTTCTCGATCAGGCGGTTGAGCCTCGGCCGGGAGACCCCGAGGAGGTCGGCAGCGCGCCCCTTGTGACCGCCGGCGATCTCCAAGACACGGGCGACATGGACCTTCTCCAGCTCCACGAGGGAGAGAATGGGGACATCCTTCGGCTGCCCAGGAGATGACATCGAGAGGTGCTCCGGCCGCACGACCCCGCCCGCGGCGACGACGACGGCGCGCATCAGGCAGTTCTCCAACTCGCGGACGTTCCCCGGCCACGGATGCTCGCACAGCCGCTCGAGTGCCTCAGGAGCGAGCACGACGGTGGGCCGCTCGAGCGCGGCGCTGGCACGCTTCAGCATGTGCTCGGCGAGCAGCGGGATGTCGGCCCGGCGCTCGCCCAGCGGAGGGATCGTGATCTCCACCACGCGCAGGCGATAGTAGAGGTCTTCGCGGAACCGACGCTCCGCGATCATGCCTTCCAGATCCTGGTGCGTCGCCGCGATGACCCGGGCATCGGTCCGCTCGGCCTCCTCCGACCCGACGGGCTGGAAGGTCCGATCCTGGAGGACGCGGAGGAGCTTGGTCTGGAACTCGAGCGACGTGTCGCCGATCTCGTCGAGGAAGATCGTCCCCTTGCCGGCGAGCGCGAAGCGGCCGCGGCGGCTGGCGACCGCGCCGGTGAACGAGCCGCGGACGTGGCCGAACAGTTCCGACTCGAGCAGCGTGGCCGGCAGCGCGGCGCAGTTCACCGGCACGAACGGCTCGGCGGCCGCCGCCGAGTGGGCGTGGATCGCGCGCGCCACCAGCTCCTTGCCGGTCCCGCTCTCGCCCCGGATCAGGACCGTGGCGTGGGTAGCGGCCGCCTGCCCGACGAGCTTGTAGATCGCGATCATGCGGGGATCGCGCCCGATCAGCGCGCTGTCGGCCTCCGCGACGGCCACGTTCCGCAGCCGGCGGGTGACATCGCGGTCGTCGAGCACCCGGCTCAGGGTCTGCTGCAGATCGTCCAGGTCCAGCGGCTTGACCAGGAATTCCACCGCGCCCCGTTTCATCGCTTCGACGACCGTCGCCATGTCGTCAAAGGCGGTCATCAGAACGATCGCGAGGCTGGGGGCCCGTTCGCGAAGAAGCTGCAAGAGCGCCAGCCCGCTCACATCGGGCATCCGCACGTCGCTCACGACCACGTCCGGCTCCGACCGGGCGATGAGCGCGAGCGCCTCCTGCGCGGTCTCGGCGAGGCTCACGTCGAACCCCGCCGAGGTCAGCGCGTCGCGCAGTGCCACGCGGATCGTGGCATCGTCGTCCACGACCAGCACGCGCTTGGTCATGCGCAACGATGCATCATGGGCGCGATCCGCGCGAGGCGGAGCCTGGGACGGCGCCGCGCAGGTCGATCAGCTCCAGGGTCTGCGTGGACGGCTCGGCTTGCACCGGGTACGCGACGGATCGACCGTCGGGCGAAACCGACAGGGCGTACGTGGCGCCGTCCACGTCGGCGATGGCCTGCGGTGCGTCGCCGTTGAGCGGCACGCGGTACAGCTTCGTGACGTTCTCCCCGGCGGGGCGCCCGAACACCAGGAACGACGGCGCGTCGTGCAGGGGGGAGAAGCCGATGACGCCGTTGACAGGGGTGAATGGCACCTCCACGACGGTCCGCGCCCCTGTCGCAACGGAGAAGACCTCGATCCACCGGCTGTCGTTCATAATACCCATGACCCATTGGTGGTCGGCCGACTCGACGTCATGGTCCACCATCGTGCCCGGCGGCACGTCGGCGAGCCGCCGGGTCGTCTGGGAGTCCAGGCTTCTGAGATAGGCGGTCGAGTCCGCGCGGATGAACTGGCTCGCGCCTCCCACGAACGCGACGCCGGTCACCTTGACCCCGACTCGTCCCAGGATGCGGCGCTGGCCGTTGACCGTCACCTCGGCGATACTCGCATGGAGGCCGTGCCCGCCGTCGTCCGGGCTCAGCGAAACGACCACGGCGCTGCCGTCCGCACGCCAATGCAGGATCCCGAAGAACTTCGCCCGGTCCTGCGCGAGCGTGTGGATCGTGCCGGAAGCGACGTCGAGCAGGGACAGTCGGTGACGGTCGGGACTCTCGAACACCAGAGACCTGGAGTCCGGCGACCAGCCCATCAAAAGTCGAAACGGGTTCACATCGGTCTCGCGAAACACACGAGCATTGGCTCCATCGGAATCCATCACCGCGAGTGTCTGACGGCCTCCCTCGGGCACGACGAAGGCGATCTGCCGTCCGTCGGGAGACCAGAGCGGATCGTCATCGGACTCGCCGACCACTGGAAGGCGTCTCGCGCTCCCGCCGTCGAGGGATTGCACTTCGAGCACCTTGGGTTCACGGACCGCATTCCAGACAAGGGCGCTGTCGCCCAGAACCCCGCCGTACTCGACGATATCCCCAACCGGCAACGGGACGTGCCCTACCTCGCGTCCCGTGGTGTCGATGATGGTGGCCTGATCGCCCGGAGCCACTCGGGCCTTGACGGGGACCAGCACGATGTGGCGTCGATCCGCGGTCACGCCCGCAATCCACTCGTTCCGTGACCGGATCACAGATGGGGCGCCCCCGCTTATCCGCACTTTGAGGACGCTCGCTGTCGTGGTTCCTGGAGCGTCCGCGCCAAGGTAGAGCGCCCTGCCGTCCAAGCTCCAGGAGATCGCGTCAAGCCCGCGCGGAAACCGCCCCAGGAGGCGCTCCGGACCGCCGGTCACAGGAAGGACAGTCAGACGTTGCGCCTGCCCGGAGTCGTCTGCTGCGAATGCCAGAAACCGCCCGTCGGGGGAGATGGCCGGCGCGTCGCCCTGCCCCGTCGCGACCCGCTGAGCGGGGCCGCGTGACCTGCCGGTCTCCGCGTCTACCGGCATCGTCCACACGTACTCGCCGGTGCCTCCATCGCCCGTCCGCACGTACACGATCCGGTCGCCCCGGTCCGACCAGTCCATCTCCCACGCACTGCCGTCGGCGAGCTTCCACGACCGCCCGCTGGCCACCTCGTACATCCACAGACCGGTCCGCGTACCCACCAGCACGAACCGCCCGCTCGGAGCCGTACGCAGGTCCTCGATGCTGTCGCCCTGAAACGAGGCGAGCGCCCGAAGGGCGGGCGCCTGCTGCGCGGCGCCTGCAGCCGCGTGAAGCGCGAAGGCGCCGACGATGATCGGCACGAAACGGGGACGAGACATGGCGATTCCTTCCCGGATGCCGTGACGAGTGCACCGCCGTGGGCGGTGGCCGGCGGATGAGATACCGTGCGGCGTCGGGGATTGAGACAACAAGTGTGCCTCGCGCGGCCTTCCGCGCAAGTCGAAGCCGCTCAACGTGTTTCCCGGAACCTGCGATCGAGGTCGTTGCCCGATTGTTGAACGTTCCGTGCGAGAGCCGCGCGCAGGCTGTTACAGACCCGCTCAATCGAAGGGCCGGGGGATCACCCCGGCCCTTTCGATACGCCGCTCGCTGCCCGGGTCTACGGGCACCCGTCCACGCTGTCCTGCAGCGTCATCTGGCACAGCTGGCCGAACGCCTCGTCTTCGGTCTCGCCCGTCGCCTGCTCGATGTGGCCCTCGCGCCGCGCCTCCGCGAGGTACACGCGGCTGCACGACACCTTCCAGCCCTCACGGATCAGCCGCTCCTTCACCAGCTCCCACTTCGCCGCCGTCTTCGTCGTCATGGGCGCCTCACAGGCCGTACTGCTGGATGATGGCGTTCTTGTCCTTGTGCAGGATGTCGTACTTCGTGCCCACCTTCACGAACGCCGCGATCGCGCGGTCGAGGTGCGCCTGCTCGTGCGCCGCCGACAGCTGCGTGCGGATCCGCGCCTGCCCCTTCGGCACCACCGGGAAGAAGAACCCCACCACGTAGATCCCCTCCGCGAACAGGTCCCGCGCCACGTCCTGCGCCAGCTTCGCGTTGTACAGCATCACCGGCACGATCGGGCTGTCGCCCTTCTTCACGTCGAACCCGGCGTCCACCAGGAGCGTCCGCCAGTACGCGGCGTTCCACTCCAGCTTGTCCCGCCGGGCCGTGGACCCGCTCAGCAGCTCCAGCACCTTGATCGCGCCCGCCACGATCACCGGCGCCACCGTGTTGCTGAACAGGTAGGGCCGCGCCCGCTGGCGGCACATCTCCACCAGCTCCGTCCGCCCGCTCACGCACCCGCCCGACGCGCCCCCCATCGCCTTGCCCAGCGTGGTGGTGATGATGTCGATCTTCCCCACCACCCCGCAGTGCTCGTGCGTCCCGCGGCCCGTCTTCCCGATGAAGCCCGTCGCGTGCGACTCGTCCACGCACACCATCGCGTCGTACTGCTCCGCCAGCGCCACGATCTCGTCCAGCTTGGCCAGGTCGCCGTCCATCGAGAACACGCCGTCCGTCACGATCATCCGGAAGCGCTTGTCCTGGTGCTCCTGCAGCTTCGCCTCCAGGTGCGCCATGTCGGAGTGCTTGTAGGAGTCCTGCGCCGCCTTGCACAGCCGGATCCCGTCCACCAGCGAGGCGTGGATCAGCCGGTCGGCGATCGTGACGTCCTGCTCGCCGAGGATCGCCTCGAACACGCCCGCATTGGCGTCCATGCAGGAGGGAAAGAGCAGCGTGTCCTCGGTGCCCGAGGAACGCCGTCAGCCGCCGCTCGAGCTCGCGGTGGATGTCCTGGGTGCCGCAGATGAAGCGGACCGACGACATCCCGTAGCCGCGGGCATCGAGCCCCTGGCGGGCCGCTTCGACCACGTCCGGGTGGCTGGAGAGCCCGAGGTAGTTGTTGGCGCAGAGATTGATGACGTGCTTGGGCTTCGCGCCGGCCGGATACTCGACGTCGATCTCGGCGTCCTGGGGGCTCCGGATGTAGCGCTCCTCCTTGAGCAGCCCCGCGCTCTTGATGCCCGGCGATCTCGGACTGGTAGTAGCTCGCGTGCCTTCGTCCCGTATGCCATGCGTCCCCTCCGGCAGGTCGGCCGGCCGCCCTACCTCTCACTTTGACCTCTCACCTCTCACCTACACGGCACTCATCACGTCGTTGTCTCTGAAAGCCGCTTCGACCAGCGCCGCGATGCTCTTCACACTGTCGAAGGCCATGGGCGTGGCATCCGCGTCGGGAATGTGAATGTTGTACTTCTTCTCCACGAACCGCTTCAGCGAGATCATCGAGAACGAGTCCACGATCCCACTGCTGATGAGGGGCGTGTCCACCCCCACCTCGCGATCCCCTCCCTCTTCGATGTACTCCCGCTTCACGTAGTCGAGGATGACCTTGGTGACCTCTTCCATCACGACCCCTCGGTGTGAGTGCAGTGCTCTCCGCTTGACGACTGCCCGTCGCGAACAGGCACCGAGATGGCGCCGCGTCTTAAGTTGATAGGGACGGAAGTTGCAACAATACCACTCCCGTTGTGGGAGTGGCAACAACACAGGCCCGCCGCCAAAGAGAAGACGTTGGTGGCTCGGGGTCGGCCCCGAGCAACAGGCTAGTTCAGCTGCCGAAGCGCTCGCGGAACTGCGCGAGGCGAGACGAGGGATCCGGCCCCGCCCCCAGCGCGTACGCCTCGCAGGCGGCGTAGATCGGCCGCAGCTCGGCATAGACGGCTACGTGGGCGGGGATCGGTCGCACGCCGCTCGCGGGCCAGGGCTCCGCGAGACCGGAAACGACCTCGCGCCACTTCAGCTCGTTTCCGCGCGCCAGCTCGTCGGCGTGGTAGGCCCGCAGCGCCGCGCCGAGCGCGGCGGAGTTGTGGCCGCCCACGACCACGACCTCCGCGTCGAACACGTCCGCCATCACCTGGAGGATCTCGCGGTTCGCCGCCGCGCCGCCGGTGGCGCGGATCTCCCGCGGCCGGACGCCCATCCACGCGGAGTGGTTCGCCAGCGCCATCATCTGCGCTTCCACCACGGCGCGCACGTTGGACGGGCCGTGCGACGGGTTCAATCCGAACGGGTGGATCTTCGGCGCGAGAACCGTCGGCGTGATCTCCGGCACGAACCACGGCACCAGCACGCCGCCCCGGTTGCCCGCCTGCGTCTCGCGCAGCGCCTGGGAGAAGCCCGGCCAGTCGAGACCGTAGTCCTTGCGCACGCGGTCGCGCGCCAGCGACCCGTTCTTGAAGCAGATCAGCGCCATGTACTCGCCCGTCGGCGAGCCGAAGACGCTGCCGGAGCCCGAAGCGTCGGCGCGCGGCAGGTTCATCGGACCGAACAGCGTGTCGCTGGTGCCCAGCGAGACGGCGATCACTCCCTCCGCGATCATTCCGGTGCCGACCAGGCTGCAGGGGTTGTCGCCGGACCAGACCACGACCGACGCGGGTGGGAAGTGGTGGCGCTTCACCCAGTAGGGCGCGAGCGGGCCCACCACGGTCCAGGATTCGCGCAGGGGCGGGAGCTTGGAAGCAAGGTCGGGGGCGGTGGCCTCGAGCGCGGCGGGCGCCCATTCTTTCCGTGCCAGGTCCATCAGCGTCATGCCGGCGCCATCGCCCGGCTCGATGGGTGCCGACTTGCCTGCCAGCAGGGAGGCGAGATACGAGCTGACGAGATGGATGCGGGCGGTGCGCTTGTAGCTGGCCGGGTCGTACTGCTCGAACTTGCGGATCTGCGGCCCGGTGAAGCGCTCGAAGGCGCGCGAGCCCGTGAGGCGCGCCACCGCCGTCGAGCCGCCGAGGGCCTGGGTGATCTCGGCGCACTGCTTCGCCGTGGACGAGTCCATCCAGATGGGCGCGGCCTTGCGGGTGAAGATGCCGCCGAGCTGCTTGACCAGCGGGCGGCCGGAATCGAGCGCGGCCAGCGCCGGCGCGGCGCCCGCCCGGAGATAGACGCTCCCGTGCTGCTGGGCCGAGCCCGACAAGGCGCGCACGCGTGAGAGGTCGATCCCGCTCCCGGCGATGATCTCCATCATCCGGTCGAGCGCTTCGGCCCACAGCAGTGGCGACGACTCAGCGACGAGCGGATCGTCGCTCGGCAGCACGCCGTGCGTGGTGCCGTAGTGGGGGAAGGCGACGTCGAAATCGAGGGAATGCTCGAAGAGGACCTCGCGCCGCGATCCATCCACTTCGATCGCGATCGCCGTCAGGCCTTGCGTGCCGAGGTCGAAACCGAGATAGATGCCCATGCGTGGCCCGCACTAAGGTACGAGGGACCCATGAGCGAATCCATATCCAGACGGGATCTCATCAAGGCCGCCGGCGCGGTCGCGGCCATTCCACTGGTCGGCCCGCGGGGCGGCGCCGTGAGCCCGACGCCGCCGATTCCCATTCTGCCGCTGGTCTCGACCAGCGAGGTGTTCGTCCCGCCGCGGGGCAACGCCTTCCAGAAGTTCTCCTTCGACTTCCCGGAGCCGTCGGTCGCGTACGAGGGGCTCAGGTTCGGCTTCCTCGTCTTCACCCGCGAGAACGCGTACGGCATGAACGGCGGGCGCATGACGGCCGAGGCCGACGGCGACGCGCTGGTGGTGACGTGTCCCGAGTTCGTCTGGGCCGGCGGCCAGGAGCGCGCGCCGGGGAGGCTCACGGCGCGGCTGCGGAAGAACGGGAGCCTGGATCGAGTGGGACGTCGTCGCCGAGATGGACCAGCCCATCAAGGCCGTGACGACGGTGGTGCGGGGCGTGCCGCGGGGGCAGATCTCGGTCGGTGGCGGCGCACCGTCGGACCCACACGACGACGAGGTCCTGATCGGGTACCCGTTCGGGGCCGGCGATCTCTTCGGCGGCAACACCGCGTGGGGGGCGGGCACCCCGCTCGCCGTCATCAAGGCGGGGGACGCGGACTTCTTCTTCCTCGCCTCGCTCGACGACCGGGTGCGCGCCAAGCGCTTCTACTTCCAGCCCGGAGAGGCGGGCTACCGGGTGGAGTGCGTGCACGAGGTCGAGGGGTGGCTCGACCTGAAGCGCGTCGAGGTGCCGGCCTGGCGCGCGGGCCGGGCCGCGACCTTGGACGCAGCGCTGCAGCCGCACTTCAACCACCTGGAGAAGGTGTACCGCATTCCGCGCTTCGCGGCTCGCGACGACGCGCCGCCCTGGCTCCACGACACCGCACTGGTGATCGCGCTGCACGGGATGCACGAGACCGGCTACGTCTTCAACGACTTCGCACGGATGCTCGAGATCCTGCAGTGGACCGCCACCAAGATCCCCGCCGAGCGCGTGCTGGTCTTCCTGCCGGCGTGGGACGGGCGCTACTACTGGGACTATCCCGTGTACCGGCCCGCCGCGCGGCTCGGTGGCGAGGCCGGCTTCGTGCGGCTGGTGCGCGAGGGGCAGCGCCTCGGCTTCCGATTCATGCCCATGTTCGGCGCCAATGCGGCCAACCGGCAGCAGGACGTGTACACCGGCGTGGCCGACGCGGCCACGAGCAAGATCGACGGCGACCGGTTCGACCTGAACTGGGTGGACTGGGACAACGATCGCCACGAGGAAGGGTGGCTGTCGTACATGAACCTCGGCGTCGAGTCGTGGCGCCGCTGGCTGACCGGGCGCATCGCGGAGACCATCGAGCGCTACGGCGTGGACGCCTACTTCCTCGACATCTCCGGCGGCTGGGTCAACAACCCGAAGGCGGACATGCACGAGGGAATGCGGCAGCTGGTGGCCGACCTGCGTGCGCAGCACCCGCAGGTGCTCGCCTGCGGCGAGTTCCTCTACGACGCGCTGGCGGCGTTCCTGCCGCTCCACCAGGTGTACTGGCCGCGGATGGCGCCGTTCGTTCGCGCGTTCTCCCACCTGAGCCATCCGGCGCCGGGGCGGGGCAGCAGCGGCGTGCACGAATCGGGCTTCGGGCAGTTCGATCCCGCGTCGCTGGGCCTGGCGCGCCGCGACGGCCTGATCCCCACGCTCACCGTGGTGGACGACACGTTCGGCGCGCACCGCGACCAGATGGAGGCGGTGATCGCTCAGGCGAAGGGATGGGCGGGGATCGGGGGGTGAGTCGGGTCGCAGAAATGCGAACGGCGGCCTCGTGGGCCGCCGCTCGCTTCGCGCGACACTCGCCGTGAAGCTTCAGCCGAGCGGCCGCTTCTTCCGTCGCCGCAATCCCAGGACGGCGATGCCGGTCAGCCCGGTCGCCATGAGCAGCAGCGTGGCGGGCTCGGGCGTCACCGACACCGACTCGCTGAGGACGCTGCACGCCGGATCGCCGATAGCAATGCTGCCGGTCTGGCACGCCGTGAAGCCCAGGTCGCCCGACGAGAGGGCGGCCGCATAGGTCAGGTCAATGCCGTCGATGTGGCTGGCGTCGAAGACCTGGCTCGTGCTGAACAAGTAGCTCGCCGTCGCATTGGGGCCGCACGTCAGCACCCCGTCCGTGAACGTGAGCCCGGCGACCGTGTTGGAGCCACCCGTGCATCCCCCGATGAAATCGGCGGTCCCCGTGAATACCCCCTCGGCAGCGGCGTAGGTGAGCGTGCTGGTGCTGTTGCCGGTCTCCCAGTTGGCGCTCCCCGTGGCGCCGCCGGCCAGAATCAGGGGACCCGGCCCCGACGTGAAATTCAGCGGGAGGTTGGAGTCGAAGAACAGAACCGCCAGCGCCGACCAGGACGTGTTGTCGCTCGCGATCTGGCCGTTCAGGTTGTGCATGGCGATGGTGATGTCCGTCCCCGTTCGGATGGCGCCCGAGAAGACACCGGTCGTGCTGAACTGGACGATCGAGCATGCGTTGAAGACGCCGGGCGTGCAGAGCGTCCAGGCGACGGACTCCTGGGCGCGGGCCACAGGCGCCGCGGCGAGCGCAGCCAGCGCGATCGCGGCCAGGGTGCCGGAACGAAGCGGCAATGACATGGTCGGTCCTCCTTCGCCTGATGGCGAAGCGATGCGGATCGAAGCCCAGCCTGGAATCCGGGCAGCGGCCTCGATTTGAGGATGTCGAGATTACCAGCCAATTGTGTATCCCGTACTCGGCTTTGTCAAACCAGCGGGAGAGTCGCATGGAGGAGCGGGTGGGTGCGGAACCACCGCGTCGGGCGGCTGGCAAAGAACAGCGCCCCACCCGGGCTGGATGGGGCGCTGATCAAACTGGTGGGGTCGCTCAGGCCGCGCGACGCACAACGGCCAAGAGGCCCAGGCCGAGCAATCCGGTGCCAAGAAGAAGCAGGGTCGCCGGCTCCGGCGTCACGGTAGCGGATCCGACCGTCACGTCGAAAGCGGCGCTCGTGCAGGTGGAACAGTCGCCCCAGGTGAGGCCTCCGTCACCAGAGCTAGTGAGCCCCGTAAAATTGGCGTTGGCCTGAAACCAGGCGCCGTCGGGGCCGCTGTTCTGAGCGACCACCCAGTAGATGTCCCCCGGTGTGAGCGCCGGCATGAGCGGCGACGTCAGGGTGTAGATGCCGTAACCCGGAGGCGTCTCCATCCCGTTCGAGTGGAGGCGGATGTTCAAGTCGGATCCGTGCCGGAACGAGATCGTGTAGGGATCGGTAGCCGGGAACAGCGCCATCCGGATCTGCGTCAGGAAGAAGCCTGCGCCCCCGCTGTATCCGAAGCCCTCGGCGATGTTGTAGGTCGAGTTGACGACCCAGCCGACTCCGACGTTGTACGAGTCGCCCGGACCAAAGGTGCTGGCCACGACTTGGGCACGGGCCTGGGGTGTGATCGCTGCGGCCATCAGCTTCTGCCCTCAGCAGTGCCACCAGCCTGACGAGCTCGGGGACCTGGGTGTCGTCGGTCGTCGAGGTCACCAACACGTTCTTTGCGCCCCAGCGGAGGTTCGCCTCGAGCAGCACCGGGCCGGTGGGAGTGAGCGCGACATCCCAACCGAAGGTCCGAAGCGGAAAGAAGAGAGCCGAGGCCCGCAGCACGAGGGCTAGAGTCTCCTTCCACCACGGCAGGCGGAACCCCTGTATCGGCAAACCCGTCTTGGGGTGAGGGCCCACGGGCTCGAGTCCGATGCCGGAGGTCCGGTACTGCATCGGCGGCAGGAGCACGCCATCCGCAAGGCGCACCCCGGCCAGGAAGTTCCCGGTGAGCCCCCCGCGAATGTTGTCGGCCACATGCCCGCCGCGCACGAGCTTGAACAGGCAGCCCCCCAGAACGGTCTCGCCTCCTCGAGTCACCAGGCTGTTGATGCGCACGCTCTGGACCGTCTCGGCTCCCGTGAGGCGCACGATCTCCGGATGGTTGCGGAGGCGCTCCTGTATCACGAGGCGGCCGTAGGGATCGGTCGTCAACGACCGCGCGAGCGACGCCGGTGCCTCGACCGCGCCGGACGCTACGTCCCTGAAGCCATCGGCGGTACGCTCGTAGGCGCGAACGCCGAGCCCGAATCCGGTCCCGGCCGGCTTGACGAAGATGTCGGCCTGCAGTCGCTCGAGGAACGACTGCCACTCTCCGACGTCCCTCAGGATGACGCCGTCGCCGGTCCAGCCCCACGGTTTGTCCACCACCGCGAAGGTGGCCGGAACCGGCAGGCCCACGCCGCGGCAGTAGGCGCCGAACGTCGCCTTGTCCTCGGCCAGGCCCACGAGGCCGGCGAGGGTTCAGGCGCACCTGGACGCGCAGCAGCTCGGCTTCCGAGATCGCCGCCGCCAGCTGCTCGCGCGTGAGCTGCGGGTTCGAGAGGCCGACCTGGTGCGCCTCGCCGGGACGAAAGCCGTAGCGCCGCCACAGGCGCACCAGGTGCAGGAGCACCTGCACGCGGCCGGCGTCGTACTGCGCGGCGGCGCCTCGAATCCCCGCGATCACCTGCCTCAGGCGCGATGCCGTGCCCGGCCGGACGTCGCTCTCGTGCGTGCTCACAGGTGCTCCCGTCCCATCTCCCTCAAGTTACCGTAGCTCTCCCATCGCACGGAACGCGATTTGATACTAGCACGCTCTGTTCCCATCGCCTACGATTGACGGCGCATGCTGACACCACGGGCACGATGACGGTGATCGCCGCTGCCATCCGGAAGCTCCGCAGGGCCCGCGCGATGCTGCGTCGCGAGGGAGTGGCGCGCACGGCGTTGTTCGCGATCGCCGACGGTCTGTGGCGCGTGCGGCTCATGCGGGGCGGCTACGTCATGCTAGCGGCCTCAAGTGGCGTTGATTCGGCTTGCCGGCCACTGCCCGCCGGGCTGACCGGACCTCGGGACCTGCCCCCGGCCGAGGCCCGCCGGATCGCCTGGCCCCGCGAATGGTGGGGCACCGAAGAGTTCGTGGATGCCTGCCTCGCTCGCGGCGACAGGTGTATGGCTGTGTCGGCTACCGATGGCGTCGCCGGCTTTCAATGGTACAGCGATGGCCCAACACGGCAGTTCGGCGCGTCGTGGCAGCCGGCTCCCGGCTACCTGTTCACGCATGCCCATTGGGTGGCCCCGGCGTGGCGAGGGCTGGGTCTGAACCCGGCCCTCACCGCCGCTTCGATGCGCGCGTACGGAGGCCCGACCACGCGCGGATTCCTCTGCACGGTGGAATACACGAACTTCCCGGCTATCCGCTCGCTGCGGAGCAGTGGCTATCGCCCGGTGGGATTCGTGATCCAGATCGGTCCCGAGCGTGGTGGCATCGGCTTGGGACGCGTACGAGGCAAGGTCCTCCGCAGAACGTCCGGATCTCTTCGAGCTGAAGTCGTCGCGAGCCGAGCCCAATGTCCGCGATCCTGATAGCGCTCGACCACGCCTCGACGGACGCCGGCGCCAGAGCCCGCGCGTTCGACCTTGCCGCCGCCCGCTTGCGCTCGCGCAGCGACGGAGAGGCACGAGTCGGGTCGCTCGGGGTGGTTCGCTGGGCTGCGATTGCGAGCGACGCCGAGTTCTCCCTGACGCTCGAGCGACTGGCGGTCGCGGATACGGCCCCGTTCATGGTCGAAGGTCCGCGTGGCGGAGGGCCGCACGGCGCGACCGGAGCCGACGGGACGAGTCCGACCGGAGGGGACTTTACCGTCGTCAGCGTTCAACTCGCGACCGGCCACGCGATCCTCCGGCGCGATCGCCTCGGCACCAAGCCCCTCTTCTACATGCCTCTGGACGGTGGCTGGGTGATCGCCTCGGAAGCCAAGGCGCTGACGCCCTTCCTCTCGGCGTTCTCGGTGAACGCCATCGCGCTTTCGGATGCCGTCAACTACCGCTGGGTGCTGGGAGAGGACTTCCTGCTCGATCCAATCCGGCAGGTGCTGCCGGGCGCCGAGGTGCACCTGAAGCCCGGTGCCCCGGCACAATGCCTGTCCCCGCGCATCCTGACCTTCGAGCCCCACCCACCGGCCGATAAGCCGCTTGACTGGTATCGCGCGCAGGTAGAGGAGGCGCTGCGGGCGAGCCTCCAGCACGCCTCTGCCGACGGAGGAGAGCTGGCGGTGCTCCTGAGCGGCGGAGTTGACTCGTCCGTGCTCGCGGCGCTTGCCAGGGATGAGGGTTTGGCGGTGCGGGCGTATATCGTCCGATACGAAGGCGCGGCGAACCCCGAGTACCAGCGGGCCCGCAGGGTGGCAGGCTGGCTCGGCATCCCGGTCACCGAGGTCGTCGTCCCGCCCGGCGATGCGGGCGAGCGGCTTCCGAAGCTGGTCTGGAGACTGGAGCAGCCGCCGCGTCACGTGAACAACCTTGCGCTGCACCGGCTTCTCGCCGCGACCCGGGAGCGCGGCCGGATGGTGGTTCACGGCGACGGAGCCGAGACGACGTTCGGACTGCAGTTTCACCACAGCGTACGGAGGTTCGCCCGGAAGCGCACGACGGCGGCCCGGGTCTTCGGCCGCCGCGACTGGCGGCAGCTAGGTCGCGGGCTTGGATGGATGCCGGGCAATATCGGCGTTCGAGTGATGCGCCTGCTCGACCAATCGGTTCCGGACTTCGCGCGGCGGCTGGACGAGATCCAATACGCTCGAGGCGCGCGAGCGCTCCTGGACGGACTGTGCCGCGGGCACGCTCCGTGCCCCGAGCTGAGTGGGCTCTTGCCGGACGACCGTCCCCCGACGCACGAGGAGCTGCAAACCTACCAGGCGTACACGTTCCTGCAGTGCTCGCTGGTCCGGCTGGACCGACTGTCCTCGCCGTTGGGGCTCTCCGTGTCGCTCCCGTACCTGAGCCACGATGTGCTGGAGATCGCGCGTCACCTGCCCACGCAGTTCAAGGGCCGGTCGGGTGAGGGGAAGCCGATTCTCCGGGACATCTGCTCGCGATACCTGCCGGCGGAGGTGGCCCGGTGGCCGAAGATGGGCTTCGCCACGCCCGATCGTCATTGGGTCATGGGTCCCGCGTCCGCCTGGTGCAGCCGCCTGTTCGACGGAGACGACGGGCACCTGTCGCGCCTGCTCCAGGGAGCGCAGGCCGGTGACCTGCTTGGGAGCCGCGACCACGAAACCCGCTGGCTTCTGATCACATTGGAGCTGGCCCTGCGCCAGCTTCAGGACCGGCAGTCCGTCGAGCCCGGCAGCTCCGAGGGAGTCTGGTCTCGAAGCATCGGAGCGGACGGCGAGACTTGACCTGACGGCCGGTCGCGCCTAGGGTGGACGGACCCCTCCCGCGGAGCGCGACATGAGGCGCAGGGATCTCCTGGCCGCTGCGGCACTGGCGCCCTTCGTCCGGCTGCGTTCGAGTGCGCATTCGCGCGTCTCGGCCCTCGGCGGCCGTGTGGCTCCGGCCGCACCGACGCCCGCCGCGCAGCCGTTCGACATGACCCGCGTGCGCCTCGCTCCCGGCCCCTTCCTCGACGCGATGCAGGTCAACCGCCGCTACCTGATGGGCCTCGATCCCGACCGGCTGCTGCACATGTACCGGGTCACGGCCGGCCTGCCGAGCACCGCCGAGCCGCTGGGCGGGTGGGAGGCGCCGAACAACGAGCTGCGGGGGCACTACACCGGCCACTACCTCTCGGCGTGCGCGCTGATGTCGGCGAGCCTCGGCGACGCGGAGGTGAAGGCGCGCGGCGACCTGATGGTCGGCGAGCTGGCGCGCTGTCAGCAGGCGCTGGGCAACGGCTACCTGAGCGCCTTCCCTGAGGAGCTCTTCGACCGCCTGCGCGCGGGACGCCCCGTGTGGGCGCCGTTCTACACGCTGCACAAGATCATGGCCGGGCTGCTCGACATGCACACCCTCGCCGGCAACGCGCAGGCCCTCGACGTGCTGAAGGGCATGGTGCGCTGGACGGCCGGGTGGTGCCAGCCGCTGGGCGACGACGCGATGGCGCGCGTCCTCGAGCGCGAGTATGGCGGCATGAACGAGCTGCTCTACAACCTCTCGGCCGCGACGGGCACCGCCTGGTACGCCGATCTCGCCCACCGCTTCGACCACGAACGCGTCTTCGGCCCGCTCGCCGGCGGCCGCGACGAGCTGAAGGGGCTGCACGTCAACACCACGATCCCCAAGATCATCGGCGCCGCGCGGCGCTACGAGCTGACCGGCGAGCCGCGCTACCACGACGTGGCCAGCTACTTCTGGCACGAGGTCTCGACGCGGCGCGACTACGCGACCGGCGGCACGAGCAACGGCGAGGGCTGGAACACCGAGCCCGGCGTGCTCGCGGCCGAATTGAGCAGCGACACGCAGGAGTGCTGCACCAGCTACAACATGCTCAAGCTCACGCGGCACGTGTTCGGCTGGACCGCCGATCCCATCGTCGCCGACTACTACGAGCGGCTGCTGTTCAACGGTGTGCTCGGCACCCAGCACCCGGCCGACGGGCAGAAGCTGTATTACGTCCCGCTGGCGAGCGGCTACTGGAAGCTGTTCGGCACGCCGCTCCACGACTTCTGGTGCTGCACGGGAACGGGGTGCGAGTCGGCGTCGAAGTTCGGCGACAGTATCTACTGGCACGATGAAGAGGGTGTCTGGGTCAATCTCTTCATCGCCTCGCAGGTCGAGTGGGTGGAGAAAGGTGTGAGGGTGGACCAGCGGACCGCCTTCCCGGCCGAGGCCGGCACGACCCTGCTCATCCATGCGGCGCGGCCGACGCGATTCGCGTTGCGCGTGCGGGTGCCGGGATGGACGGACGGCGGCGGAGCGAAGCTCAACGGCCACGCGCTCGAGGGCTTCGCCGCGCCGGGCGGCTACTACGTGCTGGACCGCGTGTGGAAGGAGGGCGACCGGCTGGAGGTATCGCTTCCCATGCGGCTCCACATGTGGCCGATGCCGGACGATCCGACGTCGCAGGCGGTGATGTACGGGCCGCTGGTGCTGGTCGGGAAGCTGGGCACCGACGGCATCACGGACGCGAACCGGCGTGCGGAGCCGACCAAGCCGGGACAGGTGCCGGAGAACGGTTACCAGCCGGCCGCGCCGCCGACGTTCCAGGCGCGCTCTGATGATCCCGCGACGTGGATCGAGAAGGTGAACCTCGCGGCCGGCCCGGATGGCGGCGTCGGGCCGGGCACGGCACAGCCGCTCACGTTCCGCACTTCCGGCCAGGCGCTGGATGTGACGCTGGTGCCGTTCTCGTCGCTGATTGACGAGCGGTACGGGGTGTACTGGAAGGTGACGGAGACGTAAGGCGTTGGCGGTGGGCCCGCCGCGTAGATTCGGTGCCGCACCGCCGGCTTGCGGTACCAACCCGCCCCGCGGCGGGGCCTATTCTCGGCCGTGCGCCGTCCTTGCCAATCCCCCCGCGCCGAGCCGAGCTTATGGGCATGCCACAGCAGGCCACACGCTGGACTGCGGAGATGGTCCGGGCCCTCCCCGACGACGGCAATCGCTACGAGGTCGTCGACGGGGAGCTCCTCGTGGCGCCCGCGCCCAGCATGCCGCACCAACGCGCCGTCGGGCTGGTGTATGCCGTACTGGACCGTTACGCGCGGGCGCTCGGCATCGGCGAGGCGCTGACCTCACCGGCGGACATCGAGCTGGATCCGCACGGGATGGTTCAGCCCGACGTGTTCGTCGCAGGGTTTGTCGAGGGCCGCCCCACGCGCGCGTGGAATGCCGGGGCGCCGCTGCTGCTGGCCGTGGAGGTGCTCTCGCCCTCGACTGCCCGCGCCGACCGTACCGTCAAGCGGCGCCGATTCCAGCGGGCGGGGGTCCCGGAGTACTGGATTCTGGACCTCGACGCGCGAGTGATCGAGCGGTGGCGCCCCGGCGACGAGCGGCCGGAGGTGCTCGGCGAGACGATCGAGTGGCGGCCCACGCCGGGCGCCGCGGCGCTCATCATCGCGCTGCCACCACTGTTCGCCCGCATCCACGGCGAGGCGCTGTAGACGGTGCCGGCGCGAGGCCCGGATGGCGGCGCCCGCACCGCCACACCCTACGCGCCACACCCGCTCGCCCCGTTGTCGGCAGCCGGCCCCGCGCCTCCACCCACTCGCCCATCTATCGCAGCAGGTCTCTGACAACCACCACCGCCCCCGCCGCGAAGCTGACGGCGAGGATGGCGGGCCGCATCCACCCGCGGTCGAGGTAGCGCCTCACGCGTCCCGAGACGAGGTAGCCCACCAGCGCGCCGGGCATCAGCACCAGCGACAGCCGGACCTCCGTCCCCCCGAACCTGCCGGCCAGCGCCAATCCCGCCAGGGAGATCACCACCCCGATGACGAAGAACGCCGACAGCGTGCCGCGCACCACTGGCCCGCGCTCGCGCTGGTAGAGCAGGGCGATGGGCGGGCCGCCGGCGGCGGTGACGGTGCCGAAGAACCCCGAGAGCGCGCCGGCACCGAGCGAGGTGCGCCGATTGAGCGGCACCTCGATGCCGAGCACGCTGACGCCCACCGCGAGCAGCACCATGATGCCGATCGCCAGGGCCAGGCGGTCGGAGGGAATGGTCCCGAGGAAGGCCACCGCCACCGCGGTCCCCACGAACCGGCCCGGTACCGACCAGACCAGGTCGCCGAAGCGGATGTCGTGCCACTCGCGCGCGGTGAGCAGCGTGATGAGGACGCCGGCGGCGCAGAGCAGGGGGCCGGGCACGAGCCGCGGGTCGATCAGGAGCAGGAACGGCGCGCTGAGCATCCCGATGCCGAAGCCGATGGAGCCCTGCGCGACGCCGCCGAGCGCGACCACGGCGGAGGCGAGTACGGCGGCGGCCGCGGTCACCGGCCGCCCCGCCGCGCGTCGCCTTTACGAAACGCCACCGCGGACTGACCTTTCACGCGCTCGAACTCCTGGCAGGGTGCATGCCGATCGCGACGAAGCGCTGGCCGTGGGTCGTCCTGGCCGCAGCCGGCCTCGCCGCCGTCCTGCGCCTCACCCTCGTGCCTTCAACGGGCCAGGACACCGGCACCTTCGAAACCTGCGTGCTGTGCGGCGAGCTGGGCCTCTCCGACTTCCTCGGCAACATCGCACTCTTCATGCCGGCGGCCGCCGGGCTGTATCTGGCGGGCGTCCGCGCCAGGACGACCATCGCGCTGTTGTTCGCGCTCTCCGCCTCGATCGAGCTGGCGCAGCTGTGGATCCCCGGGCGCGACTCGGCGCTCGGCGACGTGCTGTCCAACACGCTCGGCGCGGCTCTTGCCGTCGGGCTCGCGTACTGGCTCCCGAAGCGCCGACGCACCACGCGCAGCTCGCTCGTGGCCGCGGCATGTGCGATCGGCGCCATGGCCGCGATCGGCTTCACCTTCGCGCCCAGCTTCCCTCGGACAATCTATTACGGCCAGTGGACGCCGGATCTGGGACAGTACGAGACGTACCGGGGCGAGGTGCTGAGCGCGGAGATCGGCGGGCTGCCGATGCACTCGTGGCGCCTGGGCAATTCGAAGACGGTGAGGAGCCTCCTGCTCGCCGGCGACACCGTGCGGGTGAAGGCGGTCGCCGGCCCCGAGCCCTCGGCCGTCGCTCCGATCTTCAACATCTACGACATCGACCACAACGAGATCCTGCTGCTCGGAGCCGACCGCGGCGACCTGGTGACTCACGTAAGGCTCAGGGCCACCGACCTGTTGCTCCGCCAGCCGGACCTCCGCTGGCGTGAAGCCCTCGCGGGTGTGAAGCCGGGGGATACGATCTCGCTGGCGTTCCGCCGCTACCGGCCAGGCGTCTGCGTCGCCCTGAACGGGCGCGAGCGGTGCGGCATGGCCTACACGCTCGGGGAGGCCTGGGGGATGATCCAGTTTCCCGATGGCCTGTCCGGCGCAGACCGCACTGCGCTCGACGTGCTGTTCATGATCGGCTTGGGTCTGTGCGCCGGCCTGTTCATTCAGCGCCGGCCGGCCGGCTACCTCGCCGCAGCTGCAATCGTCGCTGGGGCGGTGATGGTGCCGATCCTGGTGGGCCTGGGAGCGACGCCGGTCTTGCAGGTCGGCGGCTTGGCCGCGGGTCTGGGCGGAGGCATGTTCATCCCCTAGGCGTCAGAGGTGCGTGGTCCTGGGCGTGCGCGCTGGTTTGACCGGCGGTGCATTGCCCGTTCGGCGCGGGTGCCCTAAGTTTGCACCGACCAATGGGTTCCCCTCGGCGTACCCCGACCTGGACGAGTCTGGCTGCCGCCCTCGCCATTGTGACGAGCCTCGCGTCTGCGCGGGCCGCTAGCGCACAGACCGTCACTTCCGGGGCCATCGGCGGCGTTACCCGCGACACGGTGGGCGCTGCCATCCACGGCGCGACGGTGACGCTGACCCACCATGCCACCGGCTGGGTGCGGACGGTCGTGACCAACGCGCTGGGGAGATACCGCAGCCCGGCCCTCCCGCCCGGCCGCTACGACGTCAGGGTCGAGCAGCTCGGCTACCGGCCGCTGGTCGTCCTGGATGTAAGCGTCAGCCCCGCCGCCGCGGTCACCCTCGATCTTCGCCTCACGCCCGCGGAGCCGCCGGTCACACAGGTGGATACGGTGGCCTACTTCGAGGGCGCAGTCCACGCCTCGCTCGCCCGCGGCTCCTGGGATCCCGGCGGCGACCTCGCGGACCTCGCGGATCCGCAGGGCAGGGTGGGATCGCTGCCCTCGCTGGCGTCGCTGTCCTCCGGCGGCCTGGTCATGCAGGGATTGCCCGACCGGATGGGCGTCATCGGCGTGGACGGCATCCCATACGCCGTAGCGACACACCCGGGCGCCAACAGCCCGAACCTCTCCACCATGGGGCTGCCGTACGAGAGCCTCGACCACGCCGAGGTCACCTCGGGCACCGACGTGGAGTGGGCCGGGTTCGGCGGCGGGCTCGTCAGCGCCTTCAGCGCCCGCGCACCCCGCGACGGCCAGGTGCGCACGTACGCTGACGTGGAGAGCGGGACCCTCAGGGGCGGCCTGGTGCTGGGCGGCCCGGTCGTACGCGACACGGCATGGGGGATGATCGGCGTGGATGCGCGACGGCTCGAGACCCGCGTCGCCTCGCCGTGGCCGGACGATTCGACGGCCAATCTCGCCGTCACGCTGGCCAAGAACTCGCTCAACACGGACCTGTCGAGCTACCTCAAGCGCCTGACCGAGCGGACGGACTTGGTTACGGCGTTCGGGCGCTTCGACTGGCAGGTCGCCGACGGTCAGTCGGTGGCCCTGCGCGCGGCGGTCACCAACCGTTCGTCGAACGACTTCGCGCTCGGCAGCGAACGCCCCGTGACGCTGGGAGCGTCGCTCAACGCTCGGGACATCACGGCCGCGGTCAGGTTCGACTCGCGGCTCGCGTCGAGCCTCAGCGCGCAGCTCTCCTTCTCGGTGGACCGGAGTACCCGCGGTTACGGCGACCCGTCGCTTCCCGGATCGGTGATCGTCTCCGACGCTCTCACGGCCGGGGCCGACGCAGCCTTGCCCGGGCAATTCGAGCGTGACGAGACGCGCGGATCCGCCGCGCTCCTCTACCGGCTGGGCAATCACGAGCTGAAGGGTGGCTTCATCGCGTCGTGGATCAGCCACGACATCACCTACGACCCGTACCGTGACGGCGTCTTCTACTTCGGAAGCGCCACCGATCTCGCGCTGGGCCAGGGCGCCTTCGTCCAGTCGGTGGGCGGCGTTCCGGCGGCGAGCTTCACCGTCACCTCCGCTGCCGGGTTCGCCCAGGACTCGTGGACGCCCATCACCGGCCTCAACGTCCTCTTCGGGCTGCGCATCGAGCAGGAGGCGTGGCCCACCGGCGGCGTAGCGTCCGACGCGCAGTGGGTGAGCCTCACGGGCGTGACGAACTCGACCGTGCCCCGCCTGAAGACGCAGGTCAGCCCGCGCCTGGCCTTCACCTGGTCGGCGGGCCCGCAGCGGGAGTGGCTGCTGCGGGGTGACGCCGGCCTGTTCGCCGAGGGCGTGGATCCTTCGATCCTCGCGGAGGTGCTCTCGCACGACGGAACCGCGGCGTTCCGGCGCGGCGTCGGCATGCTCGGCACGTGGCCCGGCGTGCCGGACTCCACGGCGGCGCCGGTCACGGGGCCCGTGCTGACCCTCCTCAACTCGGCGTTCCAGGCCCCCCGCACCAGCCGGGCGGGCCTCAGCCTGGCCCGGGAGCTGGGCTCCGGCACTTCGCTCCAGGTGGCGGGCCAGTTCCGGCACACGGACTTCCTGGCGCGCCGCAGCGACCTCAACCTCGCGACCGCGCCCCAGAGCACCGACCAGTTCGGACGGCCGATCTACGGCACCCTCCAGCAGTTCGGGAGCCTGCTCGTCGCGACTCCGGGGAGCAACCGGCGCTTCGCCGGCTTCGACCGGGTGTACGCGCTGGATCCGTCGGGCTTCTCCGACTACTACGGGCTGACCGTATCGTTCGAGCGGATCCGCGAGCAGGGGCTCAGCGTGTGGGCGAGCTACACCTACTCGCGCACCGACGACAACACTCCGGGCGTCGCGGGCTCGCTGCCCGATGCCCAGCTCTCGCCGTTCCCGGCCCGCACCGGCTCCAGCGACTGGCGGGACGGGCGGTCCGACCTCGACGTGCCGCATCGCGCGGTGTTCGGTGCCGAGGTCGCGGTGGGCATGGTAAAAGTGGCCGCGCTGGTGACGTATCGCTCGGGGCTGCCGTTCACGCCCGGCTTCCGGCCCGGCGTGGACGCCAACGGCGACGGGGCCGCCGGCAACGACCCGGCCTTCGTCTCCGACACCGTGGCGGGCGCCGCGGCCGTCATCGGCCAGTGGACCTGCCTCAAGCAGCAGATCGGCCAGTTCGCGGCCCGGAATTCCTGCCGCGGCCCGGCGGTCACGAGTCTCGACGCGCGGCTCGCCGTCAAGCTGTTCACGCTCGGCAGCACGCCCGTCGAGATGATCGTGGACGGCGTCAACCTCGTCACCACCAACGACGGCGTGGTGGACAACGCGCTGTACCTGGTGAACCCGGCCAGGACCCTGACGACCAACGCGGGCGGCACGGTCGTCACGGTGCCGCTGGTCGCGAATCCGCACTTCGGCAAGCTGCTCTACACGTTCTCGCCCTCGGCCGGGGTCCGGGCCGGGTTGAGGTTCGGCTTCTGATGCGCCGCGCACCGATCCTGCGCGCGCTGGCGGCCGTGGCACTCGCCGTCATCGGCTGCACCAACGCCGGGGAGAACCGCGTCACCGGCCTGTCGGGCGCCGGCATGGTGGACGGGTTCCTGCTGGTGGATGCCAACGGGTCGCGCGTGCTCGACGCCGGGGACGATTCCTTCCCGGGCCGCCAGGTCCGCCTGGTGCTGAGCGGCAGGGCCGACACGGGGCTGCTGCAGACCACGCAGCCCACGGGCTTCTTCCGCTTCACCGGCGTCCCGGTCGGGGCATACTCCCTGAAGGTGGATACGACCGGCTTCGCCGACACGCTCCAGATCGTGAAGGTGGACAGCGCGAGCTTCACGGTGGGGGCGGGCGACTCGGTGCGCGTCAACGCCCTCGTCGGCCTGCCGCTCCTCACGGTGCGCCAGGCGCGCGTGGCCGCGCTCGGCCGGCGCGTGTTCGTGACCGGCGTCGCGCTCAGCGCGTCCTCCGCCTTCGCCGATTCGACGACCAGCATCGCCGACACGTCGGGCTCGATCCGGGTGGCGCGTGCCAGGTCCGCGTTCGCGGCGGGAGACAGCATCCGGCTCCTGGGCACCATCGGCACCCGGGCTGGCGAGCCGAGCCTCGACGATCCGTCGGTGTTCGCCGTCGGCTCGGGGCGCGTTCCCAACGCGACGGCGCTCACGACCGCCGCCGCGGCGACCGGCGGCGCCGGCGGGGTCCGCGACGCGCAGCTGGTGAGCGTGCACGGGGCGATCGTGACCGACACTTCGCGCACGGCCAACAGCTACCTGCTGACCGCCAACGATAGCAGCGGCCCCGTGACGGTGGAGCTCGATTTCACGGCGGACCCGGCGTTCCAGGCGGCGAGCCTTCCGGGTCCGTACGTGCCCGGCAGCAAGTTCGACATCGTCGGCGTGCTGACTCCCACGGGCGCGGGATCGTGGCGGCTGCGGCCGCGCTCGGCCGGGGACCTCACGAACATCCCGCTGCCGGTGATCAGCATCAGGGCGGCGCGGGCCGAGTCCGCGGGCCAGATCGTCAACGTGATCGGGGTGGCGCTCAACGGTACCGGCACCTTCGCGGATACCAGCGTGTTCATCGCCGATACGTCGGGCGCGATCCGCCTCACGCGACTGCGGACCACCGTGGCGGCCGGCGACTCGATCAAGGTGCGGGCCACGACCTCCAGCCGCGGCGGCGAGCCGACGCTGGACGGCGGCACGTCCACGGCGCTCGGAACCGGGTTCGTGCCGACGGCTGCCACGCTCACGACGGCCGTGGCGGCGACGGCAGCGGGCGGAGCGCGCGACGCGCAGCTCGTGATCGTCAACGGCGCCGTGGTCAGCGACACGTCGCGCGCGCCTAACAGCTACCTGCTAACCGCCAGCGATGGCAGCGGCACCCTGACCGTGGAGCTCGATTTCACGGCCGACCCGGCTTTCCAGACGGCGAACCTGCCGGGCGTGTACGTACCGGGGAACAAGTTCGACCTGATCGGCATACTGGTGCCGACCGGTACGGGCACGTGGCGCCTGCGCCCACGCTCGGCGGCGGACCTCACGAACATCCCGTTGCCGGTCATCAGCATCCGGGCGGCGCGCCTGCTGGCTGCGGGCCAGACCGCCGTCGTGGTCGGCGTGGCGCTCAACGGTTCGGGCACCTTCTCCGACACGACGGTCTTCCTGGCCGACACCTCCGGCGCCATCCGCCTGACCCGGCTGCGGGCGAACCTCACGGCCGGCGACTCGGTGCGCATTCGGGCGACGACGTCCACGCGCAGCGGCGAGCCGACCCTGGACGGCGGCACTTCCACGGCGCTCGGCCAGGGCTTCTACCCGCCGGCTCCGAAGCTCACGTCCGCCGTGGCCGCCACGGCCGCGGCCGGCGCGCGGGACGCGCAGCTGGTCGTCGTGGACAGCGTCACGATTAGCGACACCGCGACGGTGCTGGGGGACTTCCGGCTGCACGTCACGGACGGGAGCGGGGCTCTCGAGGTGTTGCTGGATCATACGGCAGGCTTCACGGTGCCGGGGACGTACGTGCCCGGCAACGTGTTTAACATCGTTGGTATTCTCGTGCCGACGGGCACGGGGT
Organism: uncultured Gemmatimonadales bacterium; assembly: GCA_963806755.1. GTDB lineage: Bacteria > Gemmatimonadota > Gemmatimonadetes > Gemmatimonadales > JACORV01 > Fen-1245. The sequence goes on along the minus strand of CAWDZR010000018.1, from coordinate 45,315 downwards.
CGTGGATACTGAAGCCTCGCATCGTCCGCAGACCTCCTGAAGCACTAGAAGGTGGCGATGGGTTCGCCGGCTTCGCGTGCGTCGGGCGGGTATTGAGTGCCCGGACACCGGGACGGCGCCTTGAAGGTCAATCTCAGACAATGGCTGTGGGTGTCCCTGGCGGTCGCGAGCCTCGCGTTCATCTTCCGCGTCACCCTCGTGCCGACGTCGGACCCCGATACAGGGACCTTCCAGTGGTGCCTGCTGTGCGGCGAATTCGGGCTGGCCGACTTCATCGCGAACGTCATTCTCTTTGTCCCGGCCGCCGTGGCCCTCCGAGTTCTCGGGACTCCGGGCCCGGCAAGGTGATCGGCGGCCTGTTCCTGCTGTCCGCTGACAACGGAACTGCTGCAACTCTGGATTCCGGGGCGCGAGTCAACGCTCGCCGATATCCTGTCCAACACGCTGGGAGCATTGGTGGGCGTGGGACTCGCCTACTGGTGGCCGCGGCGCCGGCGTTCTGCGCCCGGCGCGATCGCGGCTGCCGCAGCGCTGCTGGCGGCCATCGCGTTTGGCGGCGCGGTACTGCGCCCGCACTTCCCGGCCGAGGCCTTCTACGGCGAGTGGGACGACTACCCGAGCTCCTACGAGCACTACGACGGCCGAGTGCTGAGCGCCGACATCGGCGGCATGCCGATCCCGTGGCGGACGCTCCCCGACCCGAAGCTGGCGCGTGCGCACCTGCGGAACGGCGATACGTTGCTGGTCCGAGCCATCGCGGGCCCCGCCCCGCGGCCGCTGACCCAGCTCTTCGGCATCGGGGGTGACCATCACCGCAACATCGTGCTGTTCGGCGTGCGCCGCGACGATTTCGTGTTCAAGGTGATCACGGGCGCCCCAGCCCTCCTCCTGCAGGAACCCGAGCTCTACTGGCCCCACGCGCTGGCCGGGATCGCCCCGGGGGACACACTTGTCGTCGCCGCCTGGAGGGCGGGGAAGAACTACTGTCTCCGCCTGAACGGCTGGCTGCGATGCGGCGTCGCGTACGCGACCGACCGGCTCTGGACGCTGATCGCCTCGCTCCCGAGCCGGTTCTCCGGCATGGACAAGCTGTTCGGCTGGGTGTTCGTGGCCCTGCTGGGATTGCCCGTCGGGCTGCTTGCGCCCAGGCGAACGGCCGGCTGGATCGCCGTCGGCGTGCTCCTCCTGGGCGCGGCCCTGGTACCGCCGCTCGTCGGGCTCCTCCCGCTCTCCTTGGCGGATGCGTCCGTACTGGTCGTGAGCGTCGCCGCGGGAATGCTCGTTCCGGCGCCCGACCCGTCAGTGGCGCACGGCGCTGGCCGCGCCTAGACTGTGGCCGTGATCCGCCACTACTTCACCGTGGACGTCGAGGAGCACTTCCAGGTGCTCGCCCTGGCGCCGTACGTGGCGCGCGAGCGCTGGGACACGCTCGAGAGCCGGGTGGATGGCAACGTCCGGCGCCTGCTGGACCTGCTGGAGCGCCACGATGCGAGGGCGACCTTCTTCACCCTCGGCTGGGTCGCGGAACGTCAGCCGCAGATGGTGAGGGCGATCGCTGCAGCCGGGCACGAGGTGGCCTCGCACGGCTACGACCATCGAAGGGTGACGGAGCAGACCCCGGAGCAGTTCAGGGAGTCAGTCCGGCGAACCAAGGCGTTGCTCGAGGACCTCGCCGGCACGCCGTGTCTCGGGTTCCGGGCGCCGTCGTATTCCATCGTGACGGGAACGGAATGGGCGCTGGACGTGCTGTTGGAGGAGGGGTACCGGTACGACTCGTCGCTGTTTCCCGTGCGCCGCCCGGGGTACGGGTATGCCGGCGGCGGGCGGGATCCGCACTGGCTGGACCGGCCGGCGGGGCGGTTGCTGGAGGTGCCGCCCGCGACGCTGCGGCGCTTCGGCCTGAACCTGCCTGCGGCGGGCGGCGCCTACTTCCGGCTGCTTCCATACGGACTGGTCCAGGCGGCGCTGCACGATGCGGAGCGGCGCGGCGTTCCCGGCACCTTCTACGTGCATCCGTGGGAGTACGACGCCGAACAGCCGCGGTTCCGCGTGAGCGCGTTCACGCGGTTGCGTCACTACGGCGGCCTGGAGCGCAGCTGGGCCAGGCTCGAGCGACTCCTGGGGGAGTTCGCCTTCACCTCGATCCAGGCCGGCGCCGGGCTGCCGATCGGCTCCTAGCTGGCGGCCGCCACCGCGGGCTTCGTACGCCGGTGGTCCAGCGCCTTCCGGTACGACTCAAGGGTCTGACCGACCACCACATCCATGCTCAGGACCTTCTCCGCCCGCTCGCGGCCTGCGCGCGCGAGGCGCTGCCGCTCCGCCGGATCGCCGAGGAGCCGCACGATGTGTCCCGCCAGGCCTTCGGCGTCGTTGTTCTCCATCCAGTCGCCGAGCGGTCCCAGATGTTCGGGCAGCCCGGCCGTCCTGGTCCCGATGACCGGCACGCCGTTCGCCAGCGCGAGGCCGGCCGGGAGGCCCGCGAAGCTCCCTGTGAAAGGCACCACGAGGAGCTCGGCCTGGGCGAACTCCTTCACCGCCTCCGGGAGGTTCAGCCAGTCCCGCCAGCGCACGTTGTCAGTCAGGCCGTGCTCGGCCACCATCTTCACCGCGAAGTCCGGCGCCGTCAGGCCGTAGTAGCCGTAGATGGTGAGCCGCGGGGTCCGCGCTCCCAGGCGCTTCTTGACGATCGCCATGGCCTGGAGGAGCGTTTCGAATCCCTTGTTCCCCGTGAGGCGGTGCCCGCCGTAATAGAGGATGCCGTTGCGGGGCCCCTCCGGCATCGGCCCGATGTCCACGCCCTGTGGGATGATGTCGATCAGGTCCCCGTGAACGCCGAGCTTCACGAGGTCCGCCTTCATCTCGTCCGTGTGGACGATGACCCGGTCCGCCAGGTTGTACGCCTGGTTGGTCTCGGGCAGGTCCGTCTGGTGCGGATCCAGCTCGTGCACCGTCACCACGCGGGCCGCATCGGAGGGAAGCTGGAGCCAGTTGAACAGGGTCACGCAGCCGGTCGCGTTGAGCGTCTGCTGGAAGTGCATCAGGTCGGCGCCGCGCGCATGCGACAGGTACCGCTTGGCGCGGGCCCGGTAGAGCACCTGCCGGATCGCGCGCCGGATTCCGTACTTGACGGGGTTCTCCGACTTCCAGTAGTGCAGGTTCGGAAGCATGAAGAAGTCGTACCGCTGGTCCTGGAACTTGCGCCTGATCTCGGCCGGGTCCGTGCAACCGCAGTTGGACGCGACGACGGCGACCTCCGTCCCCAGTCGGCGCTCGAGGGCGCTCCGGAGCGAATGGGAGTACAGGCCGTAGGAGTTCTCGAACCAGCAGGTAATCAGTGTGACGTTCACGATGGACGGCTCCAGTCTGGATCGTGCGTGAACTGGCCGGGAAGAACTAACGCCGCCGCGGCCTGTCTTGACAAGGGGCTCCACCCCGTGCGTCCTGGCCCCCCTCACCGCGGCGATCCGCGGTGGCTCATTCGGCTCCACCGCCTTACGTTTTGCTCGTGAATTTCCGCGCGCTGGCCAGCCCGTGACCGGTCTCCGGATCGCCCCGTTCGACGGAACGCCGGACCAGTGGGATGCCTTCGTCCGCGGCAGCGCCGACTGGACCCCGTTCCACCTCTGGGGGTGGCGCCGGATCATCGAGCGCGTCCACCGACAGGCATGTCCCTATCTGGCCGCCCGCGACGGAGGCGGGAACGCTCGTCGGCGTCCTTCCGCTCGTGAGGGTCTCGAGCCTGCTGTTCGGCCGCTATCTGGTCTCGATGCCGTTCCTGAACTACGGTGGGCCCCTCGGCGGCCCCGACGCCGTGCGGGCGCTCGTCGGCGAGGCCACGGCGATGGCGAAGGAGCAGGGTGCGAAGCTCCTGGAGCTGCGCTGCCGCTCTCCGCAGCCCGTGGACCTGCCCGCCTCGCACCGGAAGATCACGGTGCTGCTCGACATCCCGGGCGGGGGCCCGGAGGCATTATTCGCCAGCTTCCCGGCCAAGCTCCGCAGCCAGGTGCGCCGCCCGCAGAAGGAAGGCGTCACGGTGCGCTTCGGTGCCGACCAGGTCGAGCCGTTCTTCGCGGTGTTCTCCCGGCACATGAGGGACCTCGGCACCCCGACGCAACCGCTGGCCTTCTTCAAGGCGATCGCCGAGGAGTTCGGAGCGGACGCCTGGTTCGGGTGCGCCTGGCTGAGGGACCGGCCGATCGCCTGCGGGTGCGGGTTCCGCTGGGGCGGGGAGTTCGAGATGACATGGGCGTCCGCCCTCGTCGAGTACAAGAGCGTGTCCGCGAACATGGGCCTGTACTGGGCGTTCATGGAGCGGGCCGCCGCGGAGGGCTGCACCTGCTTCAACTTCGGCCGCTGCACACCGGGGGGCCGCACGCATCGCTTCAAGCAGCAGTGGGGAGGCCGCGACGTGCCGCTGCACTGGTACGAGTGGTCGCCGGGCGGCGCGGCCGCCCACACGCCGTCGCCCGACGACGGCGCCTACAGCTGGGGTCCGCGGCTCTGGCGTCGCCTGCCCGTGGGGCTGGCGACCGCGCTGGGGCCACGCATCGTGCGCGGGATCCCTTGAGCTGGCGCCGCCAGCTGCCCGCCTACTCACCGCTGCCGTTCCGGGCGGTCGTCGCGGGCCTGCGCGGCCTGTGGTCGAAGGGCGAGACCGCCCGGCGTTCTCTCGAAGCGGCATTGACGCACGACTTCGGCGCGTCCGCGGCGCTGCTCACCGACAGCGGCACGTCCGCCCTGCAGCTGGCGATTCGGGTGTGCCTGGAGGGCAGTCCGGGCGCCGCCGTGGCCATGCCTGCGTACGCCTGCTACGACCTGGCGACCGCCGCCGACGGGGCCGGGGCGCCAGTGGTGCTCTACGACGTGGATCCCACGACGCTGGCGCCCGATCTCGCCTCGTTGCGGCGGGCGGTGGAGCAGGGCGCCCGGGCCATCGTGCTCGTGCATCTGTACGGCATTCCGGTTGACCCGGAGCCGGTCCGTGCCGCCGCGGGCACGCGCGTGCTGCTCATCGAGGACGCGGCGCAGGGCGCGGGCGCGAGCCTGCGGGGCCGGCCTCTCGGCTCGTTCGGCGACCTGGCCGTGCTCAGTTTCGGCCGAGGCAAGGGGATGACGGCGGGGCGCGGCGGCGCGCTGCTTGGCCGCGGAGAGCCAGGCCGGGAGCTGCTGACTCGAGCGCGGGGCCTCGTCCTGCCGGCGGCCCGCGGCGCCAAGGAGGCGGTGCAGCTCCTCGCCCAGTGGCTGCTGGGCAGGCCGTGGCTGTATGCGATCCCCGCGTCCGTCCCGTTTCTCCGGCTTGGGGATACCGTGTATCACGCCCCTGCTCGACCGCGCGGGCTGAGTGCGGTCGGGGCCTCCGCACTGTCGGTGACTCGGTCGCTCGCGGCTCCCGAGGCGGCGGTGCGCCGGGCCCGTGGCCGGAGGCTGCTGGCGCGCGTCGGACGCGCGGGAAGAGCCGTGGCCATCGGTCCCGGCGCGGAACCGGGCTATCTCCGACTGCCCATCGCGGCGGCGCCGAAGGTGCGTGCGCGCGCGGAGGCGCCGCGGGCTCGGGCGCTGGGAATCATGCCGGGGTACCCGCTGGCGCTGTGCGACCTGCCCGGATTCGCAGCGCGGGTTCTTCAGACCGGAGAGAGGTTCGAGGGGGCGCGCGCGGCGGCGGCATCCCTGGTCACGTTGCCCGTGCACAGCCTGCTGAACGATGCGGACCTGGCGGCGCTCGAGGGCTGGCTCGACGAGGCGGGGGACTAGGGGAAGTCACAGGTGCGGGTTGAGGACGTAGGCGTATATTTGCGCGCTCCAGGTGGTGCGTGGGCTCGCTGGCGGACGCGATGGCGGAGGGCCGGCGTGGCGATCGAGATAGCAGAAGTCACCGACCGCGGAGCACTCGAGGCGCTCGAGCCGGAGTGGCGCCAGCTCGTGGCCGACGTGCCCACGGCCGAGGTGTTCAGCACGCCGGAATGGATCACCTCCTGGCTGGGGGCGTTCTGGCGCGACCGGCCGATTCGCTTCCTCTTCGCTCGCGAAGGGGGCCGCCTGGTCGGCGTCGCTCCCTTCCTGCGCGACGACGGTGGGAGGTTCTGCTGCGCAGGGGCGCTCGCGCTTCCCGTTGATCCCGTTTCGTGGCGCGCCGAGATCCTCCACGCCGAGGACGACGGCGCGGTGGTCGAGGCGATGCTCGCGCACGTGAGCGCCCGGGCCCCGTTGCGGGTGAACCTCTCCCGCGTCGCGAATGACTCGACCACGGCGCGCGCCCTGCGGGCGGTGGTGAAGAGAAAGGGGCTGTGGGGCATCTGGCGCGAGGACCATCGGACGCCGATCATCTCGGTGCCGGCCTCGCTGGACGAATACCTCCAGTCGCGTTCGAAGCACGTCCGTCACGAGCTGAAGCGGAAGCAGAAGAGGCTGGCGAAGGCCGGCGGGGTCACGGTGCGCATCGTGGATCGGCCGGAGGACCTGGACGCCGCCTTCGCCGACGTGAGAGCCGTCGAAGCCAGGTCATGGAAGGGCGAGGCCGAGACGTCGTTTCTCGAGGCGCCGTTCGCGGAGGCGTTCTACCGTTCCTTGTTCGTGAAGACGGCCGGCGAGGGATGGGCCAGGATCTACATCATGCATTTCAAGGGCAAGCCGGTCGCCCACCTGTTCGGCCTGGTGTTCAGGCGCCGTTACTACGCGCTCAACTCCTCGTTCGACGAATCCCTCGGCTCTTACTCTCCCGGCGCGGTGCTGGTCCTGCGCGGCGTCGAGGACGCGTGTGCCCAGAAGTACGAGGTCTTCGACTTCATGGGCACGGAGTACCGCTGGAAGAACGAGATGGCCACGGAGATGCGCGAGCACCTCAATGTGTGCGTCTTCTCGAGATTCGCATCGCGATGCGGCGTGAACTGGATCGTGGACCAGCAGCTGAAGCCGCAGGTGCGACGGCATCTGCCGACCGTGCTGGCTCTGAGGCGTGCCTATGCCGATCGGCGGGGCGAAGGCGCTACGCGACGCCCCTCGAGGGATCAGTCGGGTCCGGAAGAGAGCGTGCCGTCGCCGCCCTCCGCGGACTGAACGCCCCGAAACTCGCACGCGGCGCGACGGCGTTTCGTCGGCCGGCTAGGACCCTGTGCCACGGCGGTCGGACTCGAGCCCAGTCGAGCAGGCGGACGACGCCGGCGTCCGCGTAGCGCGTTGGAGCCTCCGTCGCAGCCAGGGATACTGGGCTTCTTGGCCAGACGGAAGACTATGGCATCTCACAGGTGCGGACCGTGCGGAGTTGCGGTTTCAGAACACAGGTGTGTCGGACCCGCAACGGAATGTCCATTTGTCGACACTCTCAGTCGGAATAACGCACAAGACGAACGTGTAGGTCGGTTGGCCACTTACCGAGCCCTAACGCACGAGTGACGCTGCCTGGCTCCGGTGGACGTGAAGTTGCGCCAGTTCTGATGGATTGGGCCGACATCAGGAGCTCGCTATGGCCTCGCATTCGCCTCGCGTAGGCGCAATAATCGCCGTTCTCGCTGCCGTATTCGGCGCAACCCCGACCTTGGCGCAGCAGCAGTTCAACTGGGACGACTACTGCACGGTCGGCAGCTTGCAGTACTGTGCCAGTGTCGATCTGGCTCTGACTCCTAACAGTGATGGCACGAGACCCTCAGTGGACAGTCCGCATGCGGAACCTCGAAGGCACCGTTGGCTCGACGCCATATCTGTTCCAGCGGCTCGGGTTCTTCGGCGAAGGCCCCGCTCACTCGCAAGGCCCAGAAATCTATCCTGGTGGCTGGTCCGCTGGCGCCGCTCCTACTCGCTGACTTTGTCAGGCACCGCAGGGATCTTCTGTGGGAGTTGGTGTTCGCAGCCGCTGCCCCACGGCGGATTCGGGAGCAACGGATTGGAATTTTGGGGGCCAAGACGACGGCAGTGGCTTACCTCCGGGGTCTCTTCCGGGATGGCTCTACTTAGAGGAAAGCGCGCGGCCCCGGCGGGTCGGTCATTGGCAATATGATTGGATGCGATATGCCCTCCGGGACTTCGTCCGGGAGCAGTGACGAGTACTTCCAGACCTGCGGTGACGGGTGGGTAGGTATGGCGTTTAGCCTTCCTGGCACGTGGTCGCTTGATGCTGCGTCGTCCGTACAGTGGACGGCCTGAGTCCCAATAGCGAACCCGACGTGCTCCCCACTGTTAGTGGAGGTTCATCGGGCTGTACGCAGGTGACGCCCGAGCCGGTAACCATGGTTCTGCTCGCGACCGGACTGTTCGGCATCGGCGCCGTGCGCCGCCGCCGACGTCTGCACGACGACGTCTGAAGGTGCCGAGAAAGTCCGACCGGCCGACTTCTGCCAATCCTCATCGACGAAACCCGAGGGGCGCGACGAAGCCCCGAATTCCGGCCAGCCCGGCTGCTGGCTGGCTATGGCTGGGCTGGTTTGGGCTCGCGCTGGCGGTGATGGGACTCGGCGACATCGCCCTGGCTTGGATCCCGCCGGCCTTCGGCAACCCTCAGTGGGAATTCGGGACGATCGGTGGGACCTTCGCGGGCCTCCCCCTCGCCAGTATCGGCCTTGCGGGCCTCACCTCGTCGGCGCTGGCGTCCGGCAAGCGGCGTCTTATTGTCGTGCTTTCCGTTGCTCTCCTCATCCTAGGTGTTGCTGTTCTCGCGGGCTGCGTTCTCTTTGTCACGGACGCGCCGCTGGCACTGCACGCCACCCAGGGGGCGGCCAAACTCGCGGTCAAGAAAGCCATCATCAAGACGGTCATGCTTGGTCTTGGCTTCGGGGCGCTCTACCTCGTCGGGGCGGTCGTTGGGCTTCGGCATCTCCACAAGAACCGGCGGGTCGTACCCGACTGACCAGCAAGGAGCGTCAGACGGCGCCGCGAAGGGTCACGTCTCTGCGCTGGGGGCCAACCTGGGCCGCCCGTGCGAGCGCGCCAGGCTGAGCACCAACTTCTTGGCTTCGTGGTATACCCCGATGGCGAGCCGCAGCGCCACGAACAGGATCGGCAGGGGATCGCGCCACGACGCGAGAGCGAAGGCCCTCGTGCCGCGGTAGGAGCCGATCCAGCGTCGGAGTGACAGGGTGCCCTCCTTCCGGTAGTCGAGGACGGCGAACAGGTCGCGATATTCGTCCACCCAGACGACGCCCTGACGGAATCGCGACTTCCTGGGCTTGGGCAGCCCGAGCAGATCACAGTACCAGATGTACGGGATGTTCACGCCGGCCGCCGTACCGAGCAGGTGAGGGTACCAGGTCCTGGCCGGCGTGATTTCCATGATCTTGTACTTTCCGTCCCGCGCGTCCCTCTTGAATTCGATGTTGGCGTACCCGGTAAACCGGAGCTTCGTGAGCAGCGACTGGGTGATGGCGGCGGCCGTCGGGTCCCAGATGCTCTCGGCTAGCGTCGAGGTGCCGAAGTGGATGGGGAGCTGCCTGAGCTTTCGGCCCGTCCACAGCGCGACGACCCTGGAACGGGAATCGAGGTACGCGTTCGAGAAGATCAACTCCGTATCGGGCCCGGGAACCATCTCCTGGATCAGCAGGTCGTCGCGAGCGGCGGCAGCGACTCGATACGCCGAGATCAGCTCCTGCGGAGTTTCGGCCAGGACGACCTTTCTATTCGCAAAGAGTCGGTCCCATTCGGCGTCTCTCTCGTGGGGCTTGATCAGGCAGGGATAGTGCAGCTGTGCCGCGATGTCGGCGACCTCCTCGGGTGCCGGGCGGACGAACGTCCTGGGTATGTCGTAGCCCGCCTCCTTGGCGAACGCGCAGAACTTGAGCTTGTCTCCAAGGAGTTCCAGCAGCGAAGCGCTCGGCAGGGAAAAGCGGTAGTACTGGAGCAAGGACTCCTTGTAGAGAGCCATGCAGTGCACTTGACGATCGCTCGACGGAATCAGCACGGCTGGCTGCTCGAGGGTGCGGCCGAGCTCGAGAAGCCCGTCGCGCCACTGTTCCAGGGTCGCCGCCGGCGGCAAGACCACCTTCCTGCTGCAGGAGCGGGTGCGGCAGCTCATCCACCGGTGTGTGTCATCCACGCCCTGAGGTCTGGGACCGAGACAGATGACCGGGACGCCGACCGCCGTCAGCGACCGGATGGTACCCAACGCATTCGGGTTCTGGCCGAGAACGACGGCGAACGGCAGTCGCTCCTGCGGCGCGGCTCACGTGTGGTCACCGGGTCGGGCGCCGGCCGAGCGAAGCCCGCTGACGGCGTTGCTGAGTCGTTCGATCCCCGCCACCACCTGCACGAAGTTCCGAGGGTCGTCGAGGTATGGGAACCGCGGAATCGCGTAACGGTCGCGTGGGCCCCCCCCGTGGAAGAAACGCGCGCGAGCGTACCCCCCGTACGTGACCACGGCTGCCTCCAGTCCGGCCGAGCCGACGGTATCCACCTCGCGCTGAGAGAAGGACGCAGGATCGCCGTTCGGATAGCAGAACACCGGTATGCTCGCCTCGGTCTGCGATCGCAGCCGTCGCCAGGACTCTTCGATCTCCCACCTCGACTGTTCCGCGGTCGCACGGGACAGGATGGGGTGCGTGACGGTGTGCGGGCCGAACGTCACACCGCGCCGTGCGTCCTCCCGCACCTCATTCCAGGTGAGCGGCCGGTATGCCGGAGGAGGATCGGGAGGCAGCGAGACCTCCATGGACTCCGCGAACCGGCCGATCGCGGAGAGCTTGTCGTTCTCCGGCAGCAGCTTGAGGCAGGCAACGAGATTGCTGCGGCAGGTCGCGGCGCCCTGGGGCGTATCCCAAGTGCAACGAAAACTGGTGGTGCCCAGGTCCAGTGCGACGGAGCTACGGCTGGACTGTCGAAAGACGTAGTCCACCCGATCCCACCACATCCACAGGTGCCCGTCGAGGAAGCCGGTCACGACGAACAGGGTGACCGGGCTGTCGAATTCGGCGAACGCAGGCACCGCGATGCGGTGAAAGTCGTCGTAGCCGTCGTCCACGGTGAACGCGACGGTCTTGTAGAGCGGCGTCCCGCCAGCCAGACGCGCCAGCAGTTCCGCCAGCGGAAGGATCGAGAACCGCCGCCGGCGGAGATAGCCCAGCATGGCTCGCAGCTGCGCGACGTCGTGGCCACGTGAGCCGGTCGCCGGATCGGCGAACCGATGCATGAAGAATATCACTGCGCGGTCGCGCGTCAGCGGCTCGAACAGCGACGCGACCCTCTCGAGCGTCAGAACTTTCAGAGCCACTCTCTTGGCGGCTCCAATCATGCGCGGACCTCACGCCCCTCGTGGGACATGCTTCCCTCACCTCGCGGCTGTGGCACGCTGGCTCAATTTGGCAGGACACTAATATAGGGCGGCCGGCCGCGGAGGGTATCCGCTGCCCAAGCCTCGCCCGTCGTCCAGTCTGATCCTCGTACCCGGACTTGACTGGTGCCGCAGGTATTCGATCTTTGCTGCGGAGCACGTTAACGCCCCGACGAGTTCTGCGTCTGACCCTGTTGGCTTCCCAACGGTGAGTCACCTGGTGAAGCATGAACAACGTGTGAGGTCGATCTAGTGAGCCCGGCAGATGTCCGCATTCTCTACGTCACATACCACTTCCCTCCGGACGCGGCCGTCGGAGGGAAGCGCGCGGCACGATTCTGCCACTACCTCCCCTCGTTCCAGATCCAGCCGTTCGTTCTCACCGCGAAAGAGCAGTTCTATCGGAGGGTGGATCCGAGCTACGCCATCCCAGTTGGGCTCCACGTCGAGCGGACCCCATTGCACCGAACACCGACCGACTGGTATGCGACGTGGAAGCGCCGGCTCAGAGGCCGTCTCGGTCACGCCCCGACAGGGAGCCAGCCCGAAAGTCGTAACGGAGATCCAGGCGACGACCGCGACAGCTTTCTGCGCCGCCATCTCCTGGCGCTGCTCGATTTTCCCGATCCGTACTGGGGGTGGTACTGGCCGACCATGCGGGCCGGGGCGAGGCTGGTGCGCCGTGAGCGCGTTCAGGCCATCGTCTCCAGCGCCCCTCCGTTCACCACTCACCTCGTCGCGGCGCGCCTGGCGCGGCGATTCCGGATCCCGTGGGTCGCGGATTTTCGCGACCTGTGGCTCGATGTGTACAAGACCCGCGCGAATACGCCCGGATGGAGACTCGGCCTGGAGAAGGCCCTTCTGGCGTCGTGGGTCCGCCGTGCCAGCCTGGTGTTGTGCAATACGGATGCGAGCTCCCGGCTGATCGCCGCCGAGCATCCGAAGGTCCCGGCGGCGAAATTCGTGACCCTGACCAACGGCTTCGATGAGCCCGGCCCAGCCGTGGAGCCGGCCAGCGCCGCTCCAGGGCCGCGCCTGGTCCTGCACACGGGGAATCTCTACGGCGGGCGCAGCGTGGAAACCTTCTGCCGTGCTGTCGCGCAGCTGATCGACCTCCAAGCGCGTGGCCGCGCGCGACCTGAGGGTGCAGTTCCTCGGGAACCAGGACCCGAGCCTCGAGGCGTCGGCGCGAGCGGCGACGCCGGAGCTGTTCAACACCGGCTGCATCGAGTTCCGACCCGCGGTTCCGTGGCTGGAGGCGCAGAAGGCGGCGCGGGCGGCGAGCGTCCTGCTCGTCGTCCAGGGCAATCACTCCCTGGCGGTACCCGCCAAGTTCTATGAGTACCTTCAGACCGGGAAGCCGATTCTCGCCCTGGTGTGCAAGGGCGCCTTGAGCGAAATGATGGAGTCCGCGGGAGGCGGAGTGTGGGCCGACCCGGGGAATGTGCCGGAGATCGCCGAGAGGCTGTACGAAGCGCTGCGGATGCAGCCACGGTCGGCCGAACGACAGGCGGCTATCAGCCGTCAGTTCAACTACAGAAACCTCACGTCGCAGCTGTCCGACCACATCAGAAGGGTCATACGAGAAGTGAGTGGTCTCCTGCGGCCGCAGCCTGCGTGCAAGCACGCGCCAGGGCCACGTCACGAGCGCGCCGGCAAGCGCCCGCAGCATCGGAAGGTCCGACAGCCGCCAGACAGCGAACGCCTTGGGCCCTCGCAGCGACCGCAGGTAACCGGTCCACGTAAGGCGTCCCTGCCGCACGTAGTAGCGCGCGGCCCGCAAGTCCGCGCCTGCGTGGATCCACTTCCGCTCGTAGGTCGGCCGCTCGGTGCGCGGGTAGGGCTGGCCCACGAGATGGAAGTAGGCGCGCCCGATGAGGTCAACGTCGTTGGCCGTGGCCACGCCGACCTGGAGGTCCACGCGCCCCACCGTGGGCTCGATGATGTAGAACCGGTCGGAGCGCGGATCACGTTTGTACTCGACCGCCCCGAATCCCGCGCACTTCGTCTCCTGCAGGATCCGTCGGCTCAAGTCGGTGACTCGCGGCTTCTTCACTCCTACCGCGCTGGCCGTCGAGCCGCATTCGGGTACGAACTGCCGGATCTTGCGACCCTCGAACGAGGCCACCTCTCCAAGGCCCGCGTCGAAGTAGTGCAGCGAGAAATAGACTTCGTCGTCGCCTCCCGGGATCCACTCCTGGATGACGCCGGCGGCCTCCCACTGGCTCAACACCGGTAGTTGGCAGAGAGTTCTTCCGCCGTCTCGCAGCGGAATGCCTTGCTGGGTGAGTGTCTTCGGAAGGCCGCGTGCTTTGCGGCCGGCTTCAGGATTACAGGGAACGTGAGAGTGCGTGCCGCCGCCTCGACGTCCTGTAGGGTGTTGCAGACCACGGTCCGTGGGATCGGCCAGCCGCGCTGGCGCGCGACGTCGGCGAAGCGGTCCTTGTCCAGCAGGATATCGACTGCGCCGGCCTCCGGGAACTCGAAGAAATAGCGCTCCCGCAGGCCGTGATCGCCGCTGCGAGCCACGGACGCGACGTGCTGGTCCATGGAGAGGAACAGTGCGGCACGCCGTGGCAGACGGTCGGCGAGTTGCTGGAGATACGAGACGAAGCCCGGCCCGTCGGTTTCGGGGCACGACAGGTAGTGCCAGGCCCCGGAGTAGCTCGTGAAGCGATGGTAGCGGTCGTCCAAGCCGATGACCAGGACGCCATGGCGCTTGAGTGCCCTGGCGATCGCCAGGCCGGTGACGTCCGTACCGGCGACCACGGCTGGCGGGAGGCCGGCGCGCTCGATGCGAGCGAGCAACCGGCTGTCGGGGCTCGCGCCGGCGGGCACTAGGCGACCCCCGCCCGGGTAGCCGGCTCGTCAGGGACGGCGCGTCGAGACTCGCCTGGCAAGCAGCGCGTCCACCAGGAACTTCGCTGCCCAGTTGGGGCAGGCGAGGTGGAGATACTCCCCCCAGATGGGATCGGAGCCCGGGACGCCGCCGCGCAAACCGGGCGCGCGGTTGCGCATCAGCTGCGCCGCCTTCACGCCGTCGGTCGCCAGGAGCGCCGCATGGAGGAAGCTGTCCTCTCCGGTGAGCTGGAACAACCGGTGCCAGACGAGCGCCATTTGCACGTTCCCGGTGAGACAGACGTAGGCGGCGCGAGGTTGCCAGTTGCTGTCCAGGACGGCGGGAAGCCGTTTCGAGTCCTCGAGCCGGCGCGCGACCGCCGTGGCGGCGCGCAGGGCGGCGTCCACCCCGGCCGGGAGGCCGAGGACTTCCGCAGCGTGGAGCGTGCCCCAGAGAGTGTATCCGATCGTGTGCGTGAAGGCGAATCGCTGCGCGTGCTCTTCGGCGTTGAAGCCGCACAGGTCGAACCAGCCCGTCATCGGATCCTGCCGCTCGAGCACCCACTCGAGATGCCGCCTGGCGGCGGAGAGATAGCGTGAATCCGCCAGGCACTGCCCGAAGTCCGCGAGCCAGCAGGACGCGTGTGCCGAGTAGGTCGTTGGGACGCCGTGATACACGAATCGGCGCCACGCACCGTCGTCGTCCTGAACGCTCAACAGCCAATCCGCCGCACGTCGGGCCGCGGAGAGCACCGTGTCGTCTCCGGTGCGGAAGTACCACTGCGTCAGACCGTTGAGGACCTGCGCGGTGTTGAAGACGGCGGGCTGGTTCCGTGCCTCGTGCACCTCGCCTCCCGGGAACCAGCCATCCGGTGCCTGGCACCGAAGCAGAAACTCCACCGCTCGCTGCGCGCGTTCGACGAAGCCTTCCTCGCCGGGCTCGGCGGCCAGGGCGAGAAACGTGGGTACGAGGTAGCCGGTGGTCTCCGGGTAGGAGCTGGTCCATCCCCTATCCAGGCCGTACCGGCCGCAGACGCCACCGTCCATCGTGGCATCCTGAGCGCGCTTGAGCCAGGACGCGGCCGCCGCTCAGGTGGTCCGCGTCGGTGTATCCTGCGTCCCGGTTCCGGCTGCGGTGCACTACCTGGTCGTAGAGCGCTTCCGCGTGCGCCGGCCTCCAGACTCGGGCGCTCGCGGCAACGCGACATGCTCGACGGACTGCCTTGGCCAGGCCCATAGTGTTCCAACTCCGCGGTCGGCGGTTGTCCGATAAGGGGCAATTTGGGCTACCATCAAGTAAGGAAGCAGATGACAGCCGCTACAAGGGGTCGGAGCGTGGCTCCCGCAGCCCCGACGGCGACTTCGCCCCCAGGGCACCGGACAATAGCTACGTCGGAGGCGTTAGGCCGACGTTAGCAGACTCGGTAACACCTTTGATCACAAGCCATTCCGTTACATCCGACCGATGTCGTGAGGTGCCGACAGGCCGACGAGTGGTGCTCTCCCTACCGTGAGGCAGCCGCAAGTTCCGTCGAAGGGAGCGCAATCTGCCGAGCTCCAGCAATGCAACGCCACCTGCAACTAGTTGATGGATCCATCCGGAGTAGGGCCTGCCACCGGCCGCATGGGGAATCCCGTCTTGGCGTCGAGCGACGGATCGATGAGCCCCCGACTGGTTCCCTGCGGGAGAAGCCCCCGGGCTCCGAGCTCCCGCAATAGCTGTCTGTCGAATACCTCGACTCCAGTCTGTGTCAGGTGGTCAGCATCATAGAAATAGGTTGGCCCTTCGAGATCCATGAGCTGGTTGAAATCCAGGAAGGCGGCACCTTCGGAGTGAGCGATCGCGCTCAGCTGCTCACTGATCAGTGCGCCGTTGAGGAAGTGTCGAACCGTCGCTGCCCGCATCGGTTGAACCACGACCATGACTTTGGCCCCCGACGCCTTGGCCATCTTCAGTATCTCTCGGAAAAAGTGCAGCTGTGCTGACTTGATCGGCACATCGTAGCTGTCCTGTGGCGCGATCGATTCAAGGGGCGCGCCGATGCGCTCGACAAACCCGCCAGGGATGTAGAGGTCTCCGTCCTGAACAGTGTCAGGGGCTGCCACTGGAGCGTGCGGGCTGATGTCCATGGCCTTGAGGAGAAGTCCGTTCCAAGCGAGGAGGCTTCCGGTTGCCCATGCCATCGGGACCAGCTTGCGACTTAACGCGAGCGCGCCGCTTAGATCCAGAAATGACTCTGCCCCATCTATGCCGAACATCGCCCAGTATGCCTCGAACACGATAAGGCGGGGCCGCAGCCGTTTGAGGCTGTTCCGGAGCAGATAGAACGAGTTCACCGGACTCTGGCTTGTCGATCCCAAGTTGAAGCTACGCAGTCCCTGAGCTGCGAAGATCCGCGGGTCAAAGGCGCGGTAGCAGTGCGAGGATCCCACGAATAGGACGTCAACGTCGCGGGCCTCGGATAGCTCCTGAAGCCGTCGGACGGTGTCGGTTCGAGGTGCAATCCCCGCCGGAATGTTGGTGAGTTCTCGAACCAGGGTCTGGACCCCCTCACCTGCGTTCGCAACAGCAAACAGCAGAGCTAGGTAGACGAGCGCGGTGTAGCCAAAGAACCGGAGCAGCCGGAAGATCAGTGCGATCATGCCGTAGCCTTTCAAAAGCGCATGTAGATAAAATCGACCTTGCCTAGGTTGCCAAAGAGCACGATCGAGAAGCACAGACCTGCATACACGGCCCAACGCGCCTTCGTCGGCAGATCGCGAACGTCGAGCGGATGTTGCCTAGTACGGCGGATCCACTCGAAAAGAAGGAACGTCCCGGCGAGCAGCAGCAGCCACTTTGACCGCGGGACGGCCAACCAGCTGTGCGTCAACATCTGGACGAGGAATTCTGCGGCGTGTGCTAACGAATCCGCGCGGAAGAAGACCCACGTCAGCACGACATAGCAAAACGTCGCACCGATCTTGAGACCCTCGCGCCACTTGGGGAAGCGGCGGCCCTGCGCCGCCTGTTTGGTTCCCTCCGGCGCGAGGTTCCAAAGCACAAGCGGGGCGAGGCCGATGCCATTAAGGATGCCCCAAACTACGAAGGTCCAGGCGGCGCCATGCCAGAGGCCCGTCGCGGCGAAGGTCAAGAGGATGCATCCCATGCGGCGCACGCGGGCGTTCAGGCTCAGATTCATTGAGAGCGGCGTGTACAGGTAATCGCGGAACCACGTTGACATCGAGATATGCCAGCGCCGCCAGAACTCTCCCATGTTCCTTGAGAAGTAAGGATAGGCGAAGTTCCTAATGACCTTGATGCCAAGGAGTCGGCTGACGCCGATGGCAATGTCTGAGTACCCGGAGAAGTCGGCATAGAGTTGGACGGCGAATAGAAAGGCGCCGGCGGCGATATCGATGCTGGGTAGCCGGTCGAAATGAGCGAAGACAAAGGCCACCCGACCCGCCAAATTGTCCGCGATGACGATCTTCTTGAAGAGGCCCCAGAGGATCTGCCGCAGGGCATCTTTCGACTCTTCGATGTCGAAGGCACGATCCCGCTCGAATTGCGGCAGGAGTCTCGCCGCCCTTTCGATCGGACCCGAGAGGAGGAGCGGAAAGAAAGTGCAAAACACAGCGAACGAAAGCAGATCCCGCGTCGCCGCCAGCCGCCCTCGATAGATGTCCAGCGTATACGTCAGGCGCTGAAGCGTAAAGAAGCTGATTCCAAGCGGCAGGAGGAGACTTAGAGTGCCGATCTCTGTGTGGACACCCAATGCGCCCAGCAGTGTCCCCACCGACTCCAAGAAGAAGTTCATGTACTTGAACACCGCTAGCGAACCGAGACCGGCGGTGATGCTGATGCCAAGCAAGAACCGCCGAACCCCGGGCCGAACGGCGGCCATTAGCCGCCTCCCGACCACATAGTCACAGATCGCCCCGCAAAGCAGCATCAGCAGAAATCGATAGTCCAACCATCCGTAGAACACACAGCCAGCGAGCAGGAGGAGTACATTTTGCGCGCGACGGCCCCACGGCTGCAGTCCCCAATACAGTAGGAACAACAGCGTGAAGAAGAGGCCAAACGAGAGCGAATCAAAACGCATTCTCGACACTCCGGTCCTGGCTATGCCAACAAGCTTGCGACCTGGTCCTTCCTGTCGATCGCCACTCTCTGGAAGTGGCCCGGGACTCCTCTGCCTCCCCGACTCAGTAAGGTTGGCGACATTCGCATCGTGGAGTCCAGTCGTGCCGGTCTGAAACGTCCTTCAGTGAAGGTGTGCAGTTCAGAGCGCACGAGGTCCCCCTCCCCGAGCGGTTTGGGGAGGGCCGGCGGTCGCGATCTCTCTCGTAGCTGGGAGTTCGGGTGCCAAGCGCGCTGTTGCGCAAGCGCAACAGTTCGCTGACCAAGTGGGCACGTTGGGGATTGCCAACATCGGCGTAGCACATTAGCCCAGAACCACTTACGTTTGTTCTTGCTTGTGATTCGTCTCGTGCGCGCTTCTTGCCATATTGGTGAGCAAGACTTCAATGCCACTGAGGCTCGGTGACTGGGAAGCACAGGCACATACTAGGCATCTCCGCGTTCTACCACGACAGCGCCGCCTGCTTGATGCGGGACGGCGAGATCGTGGCCGCCGCCCAGGAAGAGCGGTTCACGCGCAAGAAGGGTGACGCCGGCTACCCCTCGCACGCCGTGGAGTACTGCCTCACGGCCGGCGGCATCACGGCCGCGGACCTCGACCTACGTCGGGTTCTACGACAAGCCGATCCTGAAGTTCGAGCGGATCCTCGACACGTATCTCGGCGACCGCGCCGGGGGGCCTCAAGCAGTTCCTGATGGCCGGGCCGCTGTGGATCAAGGAGAAGCTGTTCACCGAGCGGCAGCTCAGGAGCGAGCTGGGCTTCGACGGCGACATGCTGTTCGCCGAGCACCACGAGTCGCACGCCGCGAGCGCGTTCTTCCCGTCGCCCCTTCGAGGAGGCGGCCGTGCTCACGATGGACGGCGTGGGCGAGTGGGCCACCGCGTCGTTCGGCGTGGGGAAGGGGAACGACATCGAGTTGCTGAAGGAGTTGTTCTGGCCCGACTCGCTGGGCCTGCTGTACTCGGCATTCACGTACTACACCGGCTTCAAGGTCAACTCGGGCGAGTACAAGGTGATGGGGCTCGCGCCCTACGGCGAGCCCAAGTTCGTCCAGCTGATCTACGATCACCTCATCGACCTGCGCGACGACGGCTCGTTCCGACTGAACCAGGAGTACTTCGACTACCTGGGCGGCCTGACGATGACCAACGGCCGGTTCCACGAGCTGTTCGGCGGTCCGCCGCGGGAGCCCGAGACCAAGCTGTCGCAGCGCGACATGGACCTCGCGCGCTCGGTGCAGGACGTGTGCGAGGACGTCATGATGCGGATGGCGCGCACCGTCCACAAGGCGACCGGCCAGGAGAACCTGTGCCTGGCCGGCGGCGTGGCGCTCAACTGCGTCGGCAACGGGAAGATCCTCCGCGAGGGGCCGTTCAAGCGACTGTGGATCCAGCCGGCGGCCGGCGACGCCGGCGGCGCGCTGGGAGTGGCGCAGCTCATCTGGCACCACCACCTGAAGCAGCCGCGCAGGGTGACGCCCGGCAGGGACACGATGCGCGGGGCGCTACCTGGGGCCGTCCTTCGCCGACGCCGAGATCGAGGCGTTCCTGAAATCGGCGGGGGCCGTGTACCACCGGCTGGAGCGGCAGCCGCCTGCTGGAGATGACCGCGAAGCTCCTGGCGGACGAGAAGATCGTCGGCTGGTTCAACGGGCGGATGGAGTTCGGTCCGCGGGCCTTGGGCTCGCGCAGCATCCTGGGCGACCCGCGGAGCCCGAGAGATGCAGGCGCAGATGAACCTGAAGATCAAGTTCCGGGAGGGGTTCCGTCCGTTCGCGCCGAGCGTGCTGCGGGAGCGGGTGTGCGACTGGTTCGAGATGGACTGCGACTCGCCGTACATGCTGCTCGTGGCACCGGTCAAGAAGGAACGGCAGATCGCCATGACCGGGGACCAGCGCAAGCTGTGGGGCTTGGAACTGCTCAACGTGCCGCGCTCCGACATCCCGGCCGTCACGCACATTGACTACTCGGCCCGCGTGCAGACGGTGAGCCGGGACGTGAACCCGGACTACTACGACCTGATCGCGCAGTTCGAGACGCTGACGGGGTGCCCGGTGGTCGTGAACACCTCCTTCAACGTGCGGGGCGAGCCGATCGTCTGCACGCCGAAGGACGCGCACACCTGCTTCATGCGCACCCACATTGACGCGTTGGTCCTGGGGCCGTTCCTGCTGCACAAGAGCGAACAGGCCGCGTGGAAGGAGACGCAGAATTGGAAGCAAGAGTTTCAGCTCGACTGACGGCGGCCCAGGGGCGGAAGTTCGGCCTCACCGTCGGCATCGCGTTCTTGGTCCTGGCGGCGCTGCTGCTGTTCTGGCGGCACCGCGAGACGGCAGGAGTGGTCGCGGGCGCGCTGGGAGCGCTGCTGGCGCTCGGGGGCCTGCTGGCGCCCACGCGCCTGCGGCCGCTGGAGCGCGCCTGGATGGGGCTGGCCAGGTTGATCTCGAAGGTCACCACGCCGGTCTTCATGAGCGTGGTCTTCTACGTGGTGGTGACGCCGATCGGGCTGCTGATGCGCCTGATGGGCCGCCGTGCGCTCGTGCACGAGGAGGAAGCCGGTAGCTTCTGGCGGGCGCCCGCGTCGGGCGGCCGCAGCGACATGGAACGCCAGTTCTAGGACGCGACCATGGCCAAGGGCGGGATTGTCAGGGAGCTGTGGGCCTTCATGAAGGTTCGCAAGAAGTGGTGGTTGTTGCCCATCATCGTGGTTCTGCTGCTGGTGGGGGCCCTCCTGATCTTTGCCCAGGGCTCCGCGCTGGCGCCATTCATCTACACGATCTTCTGATCGATCAGCGATGCCGGCAGCACTGGTGCGCGGACCCAGACGGATTGTGCGCCTACGCGGGAGACGCCAGGACGCACGGCAGGACCCGCTCGCGTCGCCCCTAGCGGCGCCGCAGCGCGCGTGGACAAGTCTGCTGATGCGTCCGTCGCTCGCGGCACGCCGTCCCTGCATGTCGGGAGTGCTGAGGAAACGGCGCTGACATGCCGCGCGTCTATCGTCCGTCGCCGAATTTCCGCTTCCCGGGCGGCAAGACCTTCGCCTTCTCGGTTTTCGACGACACGGATGTAGCCACGGAGCGGTCCGTCCGGCCGCTCTACGACCTGTTGCTGTCCCTCGGGATCCGCACCACCAAGACCGTCTGGTCGCTCGCACACGAAGGGCCGAGCGACTACGCGGGCTCGCACACGCTAGAGAACCGGGGGTACGCGTCGTTCATAAGGGACCTGGCTGGACAGGGCGTGGAGATCGCCTTCCACGGCGCGACGATGGAGTCGAGCGTCCGCGAGGAGACGATCCGGGGGCTCGATCTGTTCTATGCGACTCTGGGGCACTATCCGAGGAGCTACGCCTCTCACGCGAGGAACCGCGACAACCTGTACTGGGGACCGGCGCGGTTCTCGTCCCCCCTCCTGAGACGTGCGTATCCCGTGCTCGCCGGGGAGTCTCGGAACTGGTTCCAGGGCCACATCGAAGGCAGCCCTTACTTTTGGGGCGACCTCAGCCTGAAGCACCTGCACTATGTGCGCGGGTTTACGTTCGACACTTCGAACTTGTGGAGCCTCACTCCGCACGTGTGCTATGAGGACGAGCGGACATCCTGGGTGCGCAGCTGGTTCGTTTCGGCTGATGCCGATAACGTCGAGGAGTTCGTCCGCCTCTTGGACGAGCGCAACCAGGACAGGCTCGAGCGAGAAGGAGGGGTGCTGATCGTCAGCACCCATCTCGGCAAGGGCTTCGTCAGTGACGGCAAGGTCGAGCCGCGCGTGCGCCGGCTGCTGACGCAAATCGCGGGTCGGCCCGGCTGGTTCGCCCCGGTGGCGGAGATCCTCGACTGTCTGAGAACGTGCGGTCTCGTGCGGCGCATACCCGCAGGAGAGCGGCGCCGCCTCGAGTGGCTGTGGTACCTTCACGCGCTCAGGCGACGCGGGAGGCGCAGGCCGTACTTCAAGGCTGAGTTGAGCTATCTCGGCGGAGAGTGAATCGCCGCTGGCGGTGAGGAGGGAACCGTGGCTGATACCCGTGAACGTCTGGGGTCCATTCTCCTGGCGCTGGCCTCCATAGCGGTCACGCTCGGCATTGTCGGCATCGTCGGCGAGGTGGCGGTGCGCTATCGCGAGCGCCACCGGAGCAGCGTTCCTGGATCTATGGCGCTGCTGTTCTACCGGCACGCGCGCCTGGACCACGCGCTGGTGCACGACAACGACTACTTTGGTTGGGTTCACGTCAATTCGGAGGGGTTTCGGGGCGCGGACATCAATCGAATGGAAGCTCCGGGAACATTCCGCATTCTCTTACTTGGCGGCTCCACTGTCTTCGACACCTTTGTGACGGCGGATTCGATGACGTGGCCCGCCCAGTTGCAGCGGTGGGTTCAGAAGCTGGTCCCCGACCGACGGGTCGAGGTGATCAACGCAGGTGTGCCCGGCTACCGGGTCGTTGACCAGACGATCAGCCTGTTGATTGGGCAGAGTCGCTTTCAGGCCGACATGGTCATCCTCTACGACGGTCACAACGACCTGTTCGGCAACCTTCGCTCGGCGCTGACCAACTGGAGCCACGACCATTCGAGGACCCCGGACGAGGTCGTTACCAAGACCCCGTGGGTGCACTGGCTGGAGCGGCATTCGCTGCTGTACTGCAAGCTGGTGGACAAGCTCCGCGCATGGCAATTTGCGACGTTATCCGGAAAGGGCGGAGGGAGAGCCGAAGCGTCAGCGGCGGGCGGTTCCAGCGGCCCGGCGGACGATGGCGCGGCGCAGTTCGAGGCTGCCCTTAACGCCTTCCTGGCCGTGGCAAGGTCGTACGGGATGCCGGTCGTGCTGGCGAGCCCCACCACGGTGTCGCCGCCCGCCGACACCGTTCCCGCTGATGCGATCACCGCGCACGAGTGGCGTGGCGCGGTGCCGTTTGCCCCGCCATCGCTGGTGCTGCGCGGGTTCGACGACTACAGGCAGGTATTTCAGCGAGTCGCGTTCCGACTCCATCTCCCGCTGATTCGCGCGGAGAACTTCCGGATCTGGGGCCGTCGATTCTACTCTCCCGATG
The DNA here is from genome assembly GCA_963806755.1 of uncultured Gemmatimonadales bacterium. Lineage (GTDB taxonomy): Bacteria > Gemmatimonadota > Gemmatimonadetes > Gemmatimonadales > JACORV01 > Fen-1245. The sequence goes on along the minus strand of CAWDZR010000018.1, from coordinate 22,052 downwards.
ATCCTATCCATTTCGACGACGCGGGTGCCGCATGCATGGGGCGCGAGATGGCGTACGCTCTCGATTCCGCAGGGCTGCTTCCGGTATCGCCGGGGGGCCTGAGCGCCGCCGCTCGACCCAGTTCAGCCCAGGTCAGCCCGGGAAGGACATCCTGCCAGGGGTTGTTAGACCAGCGGTTCTGAGCGTACTGCTTGTCTAGGCACACTGGGTGAGGCACGAGGCGTACGCGCCAGTCACCGAGTCCGGGTGCCGGCTGAGGGCGGTGTCCGGCCCATGAAAGCACGCCGCCCGCCAATCCCGGTGACACGTGATATCCGATAATTCGCAGGGATTCGTCACTTGCAATTCCCCGCCGTCACCGCGGGACGACGGTGTGCGCCAGCGGCGGGAGAGAGAGGCAGCGTCGCCTCTGACGACAGGTTCGGGGGCGGCGGCGCTCAGGGAGCAGCACGTACAGGAGGTGCTGGGGCGTCTCGCCCGGGGGAGTCGGTGTCGGCGGTGGCCGCGGCGCCGGGCCTGGACCGCAGGACGGCGCTGTGCTCGCAGTGCCAACCGAGTGTGCGGAGTTCGTGTCTGCCTGATCACATTCACGCACGAACCTCGGAAGCGCCTCGGCCGCCCTCATGGGGAGCAGGCGGCGCTCAGCGGCTGGCTCAAACGGCTACATCTCACGCCTGTAGGTGCCGTTGGGGCCTGGCAGGCGCGGATAAAGCGTGCCGTTTCGGAGGATTGGCGCCGCGGGCGGCGCCGCTTCCCCGGGAGCTACTGATGAAACGGAGGGATGCCAGGGGCAATAGGAGCTCCTGAAAGGACGAAGAGTGCCGTGGCGCAATGGCCCCTGGGTTACCCATTTGGACGGCTCGTCCTGCTTCACCCTTGTGGAGCGGACGAGAGGGCGGAGCGCAGCTAACGGTCGCGCGTCGTGGGCGCGTATGGCTCGCGCTGTGCGGAAGCTGGCGAGTGGCGCCGCAGTCTAGAGCAGTCGATCCTTGGTGACGATCTGGTGGCCTACTCACGCGCGACCCCGTCGGGTGGATTGCCCACCTTGTCGTCCGCAATGCAATGGACCGATTGCCGTCACCGGGAGTGGGCCCAACAGGGTCCCGGGCCTGCCCGCCACGTCAGGGCTATACGAGAGCAACCTCGCCAAGATGGTGCAGGCCCCCCTGCTACGTGCCCCCCTTTCTACTACTACAGTTCTAATCGGAAATCTACCTCGACAAGGAGCGCTGACGCGGCACGCAGCGTCCTAACGCTGAACTAACGCCCATGCGGTAGCTTGCGTGGCGCACTTGAAGGGGCAGGTCGTCCTCTGTGGGGCCAGGCTGGGGGCCAGCATGAGCTCACATCAGCGTCACTGGCCAGCGGCGTCGCTGAGGCTCGGCGTCACATCCCTTGGGCTGTGTCTTGCCCTAGTAGCCTGCGACCGGCTCTTGGGGATGCTGATTCAGGGCGATTCACATTGGCGCTCCTCTCAGAACCCCAGGACGAGAATACTCTGGGATTCCCACTGCGACGGATCGTCAGTGGTCCTGATTGGCGACTCGGAGTTCATCTCCGGCTACGTCGACTGGCCTCAAGAGACACTGTGGGCGCGACTTTGGTACAGGTCTGGCTTGCAGGTCTTTCCTGCAGGGCTGACTGGAGCTACCCCCCTAGACATGTTGCTGGTTGCCAGGCGTGTGGCCGCGCTGTGTCCGCGCGGGACGATCGCGTTCGTCGGCATCATCCCGACGCGGATATTCCTCCCTCAGGCGGCCTCTGTTCCGAATCTCCCGGGCGCTAGCCACTACAGCGCGCAGTTCAAGCTGCTATTCGGCCATCACTATGACGATGAAGCCTGGCTGCAACGGATCGAGGGCGACCTCGTCTTCGAGGCGGCGAGGAAGTCGTTTCTGATCCGGAATCAGGAGTTTGTGCTCCGATATCTCGAAAGGCGCCTCAGCCGGCAGCCTCGGCCTTTCCACGACGCTGTCTACCGAAATCGGACCTGGAGCATCGACGGCGATTCCGCGTTGAATGCGTTTCGCAGGCTCGAGGTTGCTGTGGCCGCAGGGGGCGGCGGTCGAGTCGTCCCGTTCAGCTGGATCCGTTCACTACAGCGAGCGCTCACTGAGCGCGGCATCCGACCGGTGTTCGTCTTGACGCCCCTGAACACAGCCCTCATCCACCGGTACTCGAACGCGAACGTCCCGACCGAGCGAGTTCTGACAGACTCTCACGAGTACTTGGTACGGGCACTGCTGGCCAGCGGGTACAGTTACATCGACCTCTTCTCGGCTGCGGAATCGTCAGCATTCGCCGATGTCCTGCACACGAACAGCGGCGGTGATGACGCGATTGCGCGTGCCCTCAGCGACTGGCTGAGAGGTCAGAACTTGGCGCCCAAACCTGGCCGCCCAGGCATCGGCCTACCGACGCCTCTGCGGCAGAACTGACTCAGAAGCCCAGCGTCTGCACGGTCCAAGGGCGGAGGCGCGGTGGAGTTCACATCTCTCACATTCGTCCTGTTTCTACTCCCAGCGCTCGTGTCGTACTACCTGACGTCAAGGGCCTACCGATGGGTGCCGCTTCTGATTGCGAGCTACTTGTTCTGCGCCGCCACGGATATGCCCCACATCGGGATACTGATCGGCCTGACCCTGTTCTCGTACTGGGTCGCGCTGAAGATGGCTTCCGCGACGACCCTGGAACTCCGTCGGCGCATTCTCTGGGCAGGCCTTACGCCGATCCTGATCACGCTCCTGAGCTTCCGCCTAATCGTACCGCTCTTGCCCTGCGGCGCTCTGTTCGCCATTCCACTGGGACTGTCGTTCTTCTCGCTCCGCCTGGTTGGCTACCTGGTTGATGTATCCAACGGTCGCACCAATGCCGAGCGTCACGTCGGTCCGTTGTCGCTGTACGTCGCGGTATTTCCCGAGTTGCCGGCGGGCCCTATTGACCGGGCTCAAGCGCTCCTAACGCAACTCGAGTTGCCCCCCGCCTTCGGTTATAGGCAATTCACATCGGGAGTGAAGCTGTTCGCATGGGGGCTGTTCGAGAAGCTGGTGATCGCGGATCGATTGCGGCCGTTCGTGAGCGCCGCTTACGACTCACGCGGCGCTGCTGACGGAGCGGCATACTTGGTCGCCACACTGTTCTTTTCATTCCAGATCTACTGCGATTTCTCCGGGTATTCCAACATGGCAATCGGTTTAGGCGAGACGTTCGGCCTCAAGTTCGCCAAGAACTTCGACCGACCGTATCACTCAAGGTCGATCACTGAGTTTTGGACCCGATGGCACATCACCTTCTCGTCGTGGCTGCGAGACTACGTCTTCCTCCCACTGGTCTACAAAGTGGGTCGGGCCCTCGATAGGCTCTCGGTCCCCGTCATATCGGGGGACGAACTGGCATATGCCGTCGCCGCCGTGACTACAATGGTGCTGGCCGGCCTATGGCACGGCGCAGCCCCGCACTACGTCGGCTGGGGGGTGGTCCTGGCGGGGTGCATGGTGCTCTCGGTACTGACAAGGAAGTTCCGCGCGAGCATCGTCAGAGTGTTGTATGGGCGGAAGCGGCGTGGGCTGCATGATGCCATGAGGGTGGCGACCACGTTTCTTCTCGTCAACATCTCGTGGGTGTTCTTCCGGGCTAACTCGCTGGGCGACGCGTTTCATATCTTGAGGTCGGTGCCTGGTGGTGTCGTGTCTTATCTGGCACGGATGCTCGATGGCCTCGCGGCACACCATGTGCAGGGAATCGGCCTCGCGGAACCTTTCGTGCTGGATCAGGGCGCCTTCAGTGCTATGATCGCTGTGTCACTTGTGCTCCTCCTCCTTTGCGTCGAGCGGCTGCAGAAGCGCGGTAGTGTACGTGAGCTGATAGGGACATACCCGGTGTTCGTTCGATGGCCGCTATACCTGACACTCGTGCTAATGATCATTGTCTTCCGATCTCCGGCCGGGCAGCGGTTCATCTACGCGGGGTTCTGAGTCCGTCCTGGAGGGGCTCCGTCCCGCGCTGTGGTCGTGTCCGCGGGCGCAGCGACTGTGCAGTATGCACTGTTGATGCTGTGGCGCGCGCTCCGGTCCTCGGGCATGAAGAAGTGGAGCACCCGGCAGTCCCAGCGCGACCGCCACGGTCCTGCTGGCAGAACGAATCTGCTGCTGGCGCCAGTCAGCTGCTAGTGGTCAGAGCGGGCTCGGCAAGCCGGGATGCAAGGAGCCGTTGCGCAGTATCACCATCGGTATGGTGAACCAGGCCAGGCGCAGGCGCAAGCCGCGCACGGGGTAGCCCTCACCCATTCCAATGCGTGGACACCAATACGGGTTGAAGCTCGGCCCCGCCGCCCAGCCGTCCATCGAAAACCCCGCGCTCATGCCGGCTCGCCGGGCCGCTCGGATCGTAGTGCGCGTGTAAAGGCCGTAGGGGTAGGCCAGGTACGGGTGCACCCGCGGGAGTCGATAGGCCAACCAGGTGTAGCACGCGGCGATCTCGCGAACCTGCTCCGCTTCGGGCAGCAGTGGCAGGACGGGATGGCTGACGCTGTGGCATCCAAAATCAACGAGTTCGCAACGGGCGAGCTCGGCGAGCTCCGTCGCCGTCATCGGCCGCTCAGGCGGTTCGCCAAAGGCCCGCCGCGTTTCGGAGTACCACCGGTCCAGGTCGCTATCATTCCTGCCGCCACGCTGGAGCATTGCTGATCGAAGCCGCTCGAAATCCCAAACATCTGGGCTGTCCAGTGCCCGGCACACGGCAGACTTCACTTCTGGGCTGCCGTGCGCGCCAATCCAGCCGAGCTGATCCCACCAGTAGCAGCCGCCGTCTGCGGCGATGCCGGAGGTCACGAATACCGTTGCCGGAAGCTGGTGACGCACGAGCAGGGGAAGAGCCAGATTCTGCACGCCCAGGTATGCGTCGTCGAATGTCACGGCGACACAGCCTCTCAGGGAGTGTCCCCGACGCTTTCGCTCCACGAACTCGCCAAGCGGAATGACGCGGTAGTTGGCCGCGAGGAAGGAGAGTTGCTCGGCGAGAGAGGGTACCGATATGTGGACGTCGGGTAGGACGGGTTCTTGTGCCACGCCGTGATAGGTAACGATGCCGCTACGCCCAACCGCGCGTTCCAGTATCCGCAATCCGAGGTCTGGTATCACGGGGTAGCCGCCCGCCTGAATCGTGAACCTGGTGTGAGGCTGGCACCGTCGCGCCCGGAAGGTCGGAATTGTAGCTTAGGTAGCCCCTTCGGCCAAGAGAAACGGTTGCCACTCGCAATCAGCTTCGTGATTCCCGTCCTGAACGGCGAGCGGATCATCGGGCTCTGCCTGGAGCACCTGCGACGCGAGGGCCTCCAGGGCGATCAGATCATCGTCGTAGACAACGGGTCCACCGATCGGACCCTGGAGATCGTCCGCAACACTCCCGGGACCACGGTCATCGAGCCGTTCCGGGGGTCACGATCGCGGCCCTCCGGAATCGAGGCGCAGCGCTCGCCGCCAACGATGTCCTGGCGTTCATTGACGCCGATTGCCTCGTCTGCCCCGGGTGGCGGGCGTCGGTCGAGCGGGTGCTCGCCGATCCTGCCGTCGCGGCCACGGGCAGCTGGCCACGACCTCCCCGAGGGTGCGACCTGGGTCGAGCGCGCCTGGTGGTCGTTCTCGACCGCAGCGGGAGCAGCGTGCGTCCTGCCTCCTCAGCGGCAACTTCGTCGTCCGGAGAGAGGCTTTCGCGTCGGTCGGAGGCTTCGACGAGCGTCTCGTCACCGACGAGGACTATGATATCAGTCGGCGGCTGGTCGCAGCGGGCGCCGCCCTGGTCGAGGCTCCGTCCGTGCGCGTGGTGCATCTCGGAGGCTCCAAGACGCTGCGCCAGTTTGCCGCGAAGGAGAAGTGGCACGCCACCAGCATCGTCGCGACGATGGATCCTCTCAAGCCCGATCGCCCGATGGTGCTCACGTTCGTCTTCATCGTCACGTGCCTGCTGGCCGCCGGAGGCGTGCTTGCGGCGCTTGCGGGGCGGGGCGCGGCGCTTGTCGTTCTGCCGTTGATCCTGGTTGCTCCGGGAGCGACCGCGGCGTACAAGGTCGTCACCTGCCGGAACTACAGGTACTTCTTCCAGTTGCTGGCGCTGTACCTGATTGTCTACGCGGTTCGCACGATGGTCGTGGCCGAGGGACTGCTGCGACGAGAGCGTGGACCTCGTGCCGGCCCCGCGAGGCGTCCCGCATGACGGGTGACGCACGGGCGGTTCGACTCGTGGCGGTCGGGGATCTGCAACTGGGTGATTCCGCAACCTGCGTCGGGTTCGGATTCCGCGCCAAAGTCACCGACGATCACCTCCTTGGTGCGCTGAGGCGGTTCGCCGCCATTGTCGGCCCATCGGACCTGACGTTCGGCAACCTGGAGACGCCGCTCTCGGACGTGGGCCTCGACCGCCACAACCGGCGCTCGCGTCAGCTGCGAGGAGCGCCCAGTTACGCCGCGGCTCTGCGCGACGGCGGATTCACGGTGTTGAACGTCGCGAACAACCATGCGCTGGAGCACGGCACCGAGGCCTTTCTGGACTCGACGTCCCGCCTCAAGGGACTCGGCATCGCGATATGCGGGTTGCGCGGGACGGATGGGTGGGCCTCCCAGCCCGTTACGCAGGTGGCAAAGGGACTCCGGGTCGGGTTTCTGGGCTACAGCCTGCGCCCTGGACCGGAGGCGATCGGGGAGCACCCGCACGCTGAACCCTCCGAGGCGGAGATACTCGCCGACGTCGCAACGGCTTCGGCCTGATGCCGATTGCGTCGTAGTGTCGCTGCATTGGGGGGAGGAATTCGCTCCCATGCCGTCGGACGGTGAGGTGCAGCTGGCACACGCGATCGTGGAGGCTGGCGGTACGGTCGTTCTGGGGCACCACCCGCATGTCGCGCGACCGGTCGAGCGCTATCGGGACGCCGTCATCGCCTACAGCCTGGGCAACTTCGCTGCGGACATGGTCTGGTACCCACCGCTCCGGCAGGGGCTCGCCCTCGCGTGCGACGTGACGCCGCAGGGCGTCAGTTCGCTCCGCGTCATCCGGACCCGGATCGAGGCGTCCTATCTCCCCGCGGCGGCGCCAGTCGACCTGGTCGAGGTCGCTGGTCCGGGAACTCTTCACGGGTTGCGTCGGACCGACTACATCACCTCGGCCAGGTCCACCGTCGCGGCGGAGCGGCGTGCGCTCTATCTGTACACCCTTCGCAACGCGTGGCGGTTCCGGCCGGCGGTGCTGGCTCAACTGGTCGGCACCACGCTGCGTGGCAAGCTTCAACGCCTGCTAGGCGGCCGTCGGGACGAGATCTGGGGATGAGCGACTTGCCGTTGCGGAGCTACTACGCCATGCCGGCGTGGGTGCAGAGTCTGATGCTGTCTGGATATGGACTTCGCCTGCGTTACCTCCGGTATGGCCGCCATCACAGGCAAGCCTTGGCAGGGTTGGTGGTCAGCCAATGGTTTTCGGGCGATCGGATTCGGGACGGTCAAGTCTCCAAGCTCAACCACATGCTTAGCCATGCCTCGGTGAATGTTCCCTACTATCGCGAGCGGGGTCTCCCGACGAGCGTGCGGCAGCTGGAGGACCTGCGCGGGCTGCCGCTCCTGACCAAAGAGGACGTACGGCGTGCTGGCCGCGCGCTTTGCGCTCCGGGTCGTTCGCGTAGGCCGCTGGAGATCCATACCGGCGGGACGACCGGTACTCCACTGGCGATCTACTGCGACCGGGCTGCCCTGCAGCGCAATTATGCGTTCTTTTCGCGGCTTCTCCTCTGGGCTCGGGTGCCTCGCGGAGCCAGGGTGGCGACCTTCGCGGGCAGAACGTTCGTGCCCCCTGATCAGACGGGGCCTCCGTACTGGAGGTCGAACTATGCCGCGAACACGCTGCTCATGTCGTCCTACTTCCTGTCGCCGCAGACGGTGGACGCCTACATCGAGCGCCTCATCGCATTCAAGCCTGACCTGATCGATGCGTACCCGTCCAGCATCGAGTTCGTGGCGCGACGGCTCCTGAGGACCGGGGCGCCCGACATCAGGCCGCGAGCCATCGTCACCTCCTCCGAGACGCTGAGCCCACCCGTGCGTGACCTGATCCAGCGCGCCTTCGGCTGCGCTGTCTTCGATCACTACGGCGGGGCTGAGATGGCGGCGTTCATCTCACAGTGCGAGGCCGGGTCGTATCATGTGAATCCGGAGTTCGGAATCGTGGAGATCATCCGGGACGGTCGCCCAGCGGCCGCGGGCGAGTCCGGAGAGATCGTGGCCACCGGCTTCGTCAACCCCGTGATGCCGCTCATCCGATACGCGACCGGGGACGTGGCGGTGCCAGCCGGCGGGTCGTGCTCGTGCGGACGCGCGTTCCCTGTGGTCGCGCGGATCGAAGGGCGCATGGACGACGTCGTCATCACGCCGGACGGGCGCAGAATCGGCAGGCTGGACCCGATATTCAAGGGCACGAACTCGATCGTGGAATCGAGGCTCGTGCAGGACGCATTTGATCATGTCCGCATCGAGGTCGTCCCGGCCGCTGGCTACTCGGATGCGGATGAGGCGGCGTTGCTCGATGAACTGCGGCGGCGGCTTGGCCCTTCCATGCGGGCGGACGTGCGGCGCGTGCCGTCTCTGCCCAGGGCACCGAGTGGGAAGCTGCGCATGGTGGTGCGGGAAGTGCCGATTGTCGAAGACGCCTCTTCTTCCGATGTCGCTACGTAGGGTCGGCCCGCGCTGGTGGTTTTGCTCAGTTCGAGAACGTCACCTCATGCCACAGATAGACGTTCAGGAGCAGCCACAGGACGTCGGACAATCCTGGCTGGCCGGCGAGATGGGCGTCCACGATCCTGCGGACTTCGGCCCCATCCACCACTCCCGTCGCCGCATGACGATGGTCGCGCAATCGGTCTACGTAGTCCGACCACTCGGGGGTTCGCAGCCAGTCTCCGACCGGCACCCCGAAGCCTGACTTGGGGCCGTGCGTGACCCCTCGGCTCAAGTAGCGCTCGGCAAGGCGTTTCACCACGCGCTTGCTCCCGAGCAGCCCAACCCGATACCGGGCTGGAACGCCGCTGACCCAATCGGCCAGAACGATGTCCAGGAAGGGCACCCGGGCCTCGAGGCCGCTTGCCATAGTCATACGGTCCATCCGGTCGAGCAAGCAGGGCAGATAGGTGCGCTGGTCGTAGCGGCTGATGGAGGCCACGGGGTCCCCAGGTACGGCAAGGAACTCCGCCTCGGCGATCCGCGCCCGGATCGCTTCGTGCGGCTCGGAGCCGGTCAGGCGCTCCACCTGGACCGGTGAGACGAAGGCCGTATTGAGCACCACTGCCGTGGGGAAGGGCAGTGGCAGGTGCTCACCCAGCAGTCGTCCGCGGCGCCCGCCGAGGTTCCTCAGCAGAGTGGCGCTCGCGCGTCGCATCCAGCCCGGCCAGCGCCCCGCCAGTGCGTTGGCACGGACGATGTGGTGCCTGGGGTAGCCCCCGAACAACTCGTCGGACCCTTCGCCCGTCAGCGCGACCGTTACGGTCTTGCGCGCGAAGGCGCTCAGCAGGGCGATGAAGACCGAGTTGGGATGCGCAAGCGGCTCGTCGTGGTTCCAAATGAGCCGGGGCAGGGCATCGTGAAAGGCCTGGGCGTCGGCGACGCAGGACGTGGTGCTCTGAGCCGACGCGCCGTGCGGTGTCGCGCGCCAGCGCGGACTCGTCCCAGGCGGGATCGCTGAAGCCCACGGAAAACGTCTGCAGCTGTGTGGCTCGACGCGCGGGCCGCATACGTCGACGTAAGGCCGGAGTCCACGCCGCCGCTGCAGAAGGTCCCGAGCGGCACCTCGCTCATGAGCTGAGAGCGCACCGACGCCTCGAGGTGTGCTTCCAGCTCGGTGGCTGCCTCGTCCAGGGAGCGGATCGTCGAGGCCCGCGGTGCCGGCGGCATCCAGTAGGAGCGAACCGTGAGGCGGCCGCCTTCCCATACGGCGACGCTCCCAGGAGGGAGCCGGTGGATGCCATCGAAGAAGCTCCGCTCGCCCGTGCAGCAGCGGAACATCAGGTACTCCTGAACCGCGCCGCTGCTCGTACGCGCCGGCTGCCCGAGGCCGGCGAGGATCGCCTTGATCTCGGAGCCGAAGTAGAGAGCGCCATCGCGCACCGCGTAGTAGAGAGGCTTGATACCGAAGTGGTCGCGGGCCAGCACCACCCGCTGGTGTCGCGCGTCGTGGAGGGCGAAGGCGAACATGCCGTTGAGCTCGTGAACCAGTTCAGGACCACGGTCTTCGTACAGATGCACGAGCACTTCGGTGTCGCTGCGCGTCCGGAACTGGTGCCCAGCCGTCGCGCAAACGCCCCATCAGCGCGACGTAGTTGTAGATCTCGCCGTTGTACGTGATCCACACGGAGCCGTCTTCGTTGCTCAGCGGCTGGGCGCCGCCGGCGACATCAATGATGCTCAGGCGCGTGTGCCCGAGACCGACCCCAGCCGACTGCCGTTCGCCGTGACCGTCAGGGCCCCGGTGCGAGATGGCTTCGCGCATGCGCCGAAGAGCTTCGGCCGGCACTTCGCGGGCAGGGTCCGCGAAGGCGATCCCGCAGATTCCACACATCAGACAAGACTCGCTTCCAGGCTTGGGGTGAGCGAAAGGGGGCACCGACAACGCGATGCCCCCTCTGCAGTCCGCTCGCGATTCACTCCCGGGCGTGTGCCCGGGCGACGCTCAAGGAACGCTCCAGACCTTGATGTCGTCAAAATCCTCGGTGAACGGCTGGCGTGTTCGACGGCTGGTAGTTGCCGGGGAACGTGAACATCCGGACGTGATCCACCGGCACGTTGTCCAGATCGTTCGCGCCGCTACCGTAGAACGGATTGCTGGAGTAGCACCACTTCAAGTCGCCGCCAGTCGGGGTCACGTCCAGCGTCGCCGCCGACACGTCGATGATCTTGATGCCGTCCATCCAGGCGGCCAGACGACCGTCGCGCGCGCCCTTGGATGACTGTGGGCGCAGCAGCAGGGTCTCCCGGTGCCAGGTGTAGTCGTTCAACGAAGCAGGCTGGCCACTGCGGTTGTGCGCGAAGTACGGCCCGACGGGCTGGTAGCCCAGGGGGTAATTCGCCGTGCCCGTGCCCTCGACGTAGAACTGCCAGCGGCCGCCCTCGAAGGCGGCGGTGGGAGGCTTGATCGCGTAGTCTGTCGTCAAGTTGTTCTCGTTGATCCGGTTGCCGCCCGCGTCCCTCAGGTACATCCACTTGTACGAGTTTGCCACGTCCAATGCAGTCGTCGAAATGCGGAACCACCACTGAATGACGACGGCACCCGAGAAATCAGCCCAAGGACCATGAGCGAAGCCCGGCTCCAGTGCGACATAGCTGTTCGGATCGTACTCGCTGGTGAACGTCGGAAGGCTCACGCGCAGGGCCTGCCCGGAGCCGCCGTGTCCCGTGACGAGACTCAGCGCGGTCGAGCCGTCGAGCACGCCTCGCGGTGATCATCGCCGCGATGCTGGCGTAACTGTCGAAGTTGTCGCTGTAGAGATAGCCGGAACCGGGATCGGCGGGCTCGTCGGTGGCTGCGACGTTGAAAGACGCACTGGTCGCGCCCGTCAGGCCCGTCGCGCTCGCCGTCAGCGTGTAACCGACGCCGATGTTGTTGATGCTCAAGTCCGGTGAAGGTCGCCACGCCGGTCACCGCCGCCACGCTGGTCGGTGCCGCTCAAGCGTCCCGGAGGCGGGGTTGGTTCCGATCGCCACCGTCACGGCTGCCCGTGAAGCTCGTCGCCGTGTTCCCCAGCGAGTCGCGTGCAGTCACGGCCACCGCGAACGGCGAGCCGGGTGTCGTGTTGGGAGGCTGCGTCGTGAACGCTAGGACCTTGGCCGGGCCGGCGGTGGCGGTGACGTTGAACGCCGTGCTTGTCGCGCTCGCCAGCCCGGTCGCCGTCGCCGTCAGCTTGTAGCCCGTGCCGGCGATGTCAATGCTCAGGCCGCTGAAGATCGCCACGCCGCTGACGGTGGTCACCGTCAGCGTACCGCCGAGATGCGCTCCCGCGGTCCCGGTACCGCCGGTGATCGCGATCGAGACATTGCCGGCATAGCTGGTGGCCAGGTTGCCCAGCGAATCGTGCGCCGCCACTGAGACCCCGAACGTCGCTCCCGCAGCGCTGTTCTGCGGCTGCGTCAGTGAAGGTCAGACTCTTCGCCGCGCCCGCCGCGACGTTGAAGGTGACGCTGGTCACACCCGTCACGCCACCCGTGGTGGTGGCCGTCAGACGGTACCCGGTCCCCGCGCTGTCAACGCTCAACCCGCTGAACGTAGCGACGCCGGCAACGGCGGCCACTGTCGTCGTTCCGGAGAGATGGGCGCCAGCAGTGCCGGTGCCGCTGCTGATTGCGATCGAGACGTTGCCCGTAAAGCCAGAGACGACATTGCCCAGCGAGTCGTGCGCAGCCACGACAACCCCGAAGGCGGCACCGGCGCTGGTGTTGGTCGGCGGCGTCGTGAATACCAGCTGGCTCGCTCCCGGTGGAGCGAGTGAGCGGACGGACACAGTGGCGAGGTTGTTCTGGAGATTGGTGTCCGTCTGATACGCCACGACCGCGGCTCGGTTCACGAGCGCCGTGCCCGCGGTGCCGGCATTCACCGTCGCTACCACACTCAGCGTGGCGGTGCCGCTGACCGCCAGCGTTCCGATGTTCCAGATGCCCGTCGCCGGATCGTACGAGGTCCCGCCGCTGGCCGTGTGGCTCGAGTGCGTGAGGCCGGTCGGGAGTGTGTCGAGCCCGAAAACGCTGTCGGCCGATATCGGGCCGAGGTTCGTTGCGGTGATCGTGAAGGTGACCTGACTGCCAACGACCGCCGAGTCCTTGTCCACCGTCTTCGTGATGGACAGATCCAGATGGCCCGGCCCGGTGTTGAGACCGGCCGGCAGGTTGTCGGTTCCGCAGCTCGCGAGGACGCCGAGCAACGCCACGGGCACAAGGACCCTGGTATTCCGGAGCAGCGTGCGCTTCACGATGGGCTCTCCGACGCGCAGGGCTCAGGGAGCCCGTGGGCAGCCGTTGATAGAGGGATGTATCCGATCCGGCTTGATAATGTGGCCTCCAAAGCCCGGGACCGCAACGGATGACGGGCGCCGGAATTGACGCGCGCATGCGTCGCCGCGTTGCGTCGGCGCAACATCCCTATCATACGGCAGGAGAGTGGGTTGGCCGTGCCGCCTGGCCTGCATTGGAACTGCGGCGACTCTCCAGTTGGCTTCGAGCGGATTAGCTTACAAGGAGACCGCGCGGTTGGCGCGGGCCGGCTCCAGCGATGTGAGGTGCTCGCTCCATGACGGCTGCCCCAGCCGCTGGCTTGGTCAATCGGGCAAGTGCGCTTCGCCTGCGGATTGCCGAGCGCGCGAAGCCCCTCACCGCGCTCTGGATCACGCTGCTGACCTACACCGTCTTCACGGTCAGCCGGATCCACGCGTACTATCCCATTCTCGCGCGCCTGCGACCAATCCTCGTCCTTTTCGTGCTCGCGGTGTTCTTCGCCGTGGTCAGGCCGCGGATGCTCCACCTCAGCAACCTCACTCGGCAGTGGCCGGGCAGGGTATTGATCGCACTCGCCATCCTGGCCAACCTCTCCGCGCTCTTCGGCATCTCGCTCGGCCACAGCGCCCTCTTCATCATCCAGGACTACAGCAAGACGCTCATCTTCTGCGGCATGCTCATGCTCGCGTTCCGCGACTGGCAGGACGTGAGTCGTCTCGTCTGGGCCTACGTCATCTCGGCCGCGATCATCTCGTTCATGTCGCTGGCGGTGTACGACATCTCCAAGGCCAAAGGCAGCCTCGGATACGACGCCAACGACGTCGCGCTGGTCGTCCTGGTCGGGCTGCCGCTCAGCATTCTGACCTTTCAGACCTCCAAGACGGTGGGCAAGCTGGTGAGCGCGCTGACGCTCGTCGGCATCGTCGTGACGATCGCGAAGTCGTCTTCGCGCGGCGGGTTCCTGGGGTTGCTGGTCGTGGCAGCGGCGCTGCTGGTTGCGCTGAAAGGCGTATCGGTCGCGAAGCGGGTCCTCGCCGTCGTCGTCGTGGCGGCCGCCCTGGCCCTGGGTGCGCGCAGCAACTACTGGACCTTCATTGACACCATCCTGCACCCCACGCAGGACTACAACTGGGATGCGCGATACGGTCGCAGGGAGGAGATCAAGCGCGGCATCGGGTACATGCTCTCCTATCCGGTGTTCGGCGTCGGCGTCGGGAACTTCCCGATGGCCGAGGGCACGATCTCGGACATCGCCAAGAACGCTGCGTACGGCGAAGGTGTCGCCTGGCGCACTGCCCACAATTCCTACGTGCTGGTCGGGGCCGAAATGGGCATCCCGGGCCTGCTGCTCTGGAGCGGGCTGGTGCTCGGAAGTATCGTCGGCTGCTTCCGGCTCCGCAGGCGCATGCCCGAGCGATGGCTTCGTGGCACGCCCGACGAGCGCTTTCTCTATCTCGCCGCGACCGCCATCCCGATCGCCATGATGGGGTTCGCCACGAGCGGCTTCTTCCTGTCGCATTCATACACGGACGAAGTCTACGTCCTGGCGGCGCTCGTCTGCGGATTCAACATCGAGGTGGGTCGCAGGCTGCGCGCCGCGCCAGCCGCGCCGTCGGCCGGCCGGCGCGAACCGAAGCGCGCTCCGCAGCGGCCACGGGCGTCGCGGCGTATGTGATGGGAGCAACGCCCGGTCGCACCACGAGATGACCGCTCCGCACACGGATGCCGCCTCGAAGATCCGGGTCCTGCACGTCGTGCGACGTCTCCACTATGGCGGCCTCGAGCGACTGGTATCCGAGATGCTGCGGCGCGCCGACCGGGGGGCCTTCGACAACCACGTGTTGACCCTGATCCCACCGGGTCACTTCGGCGACGGTCTGGATGCGTTTGCCACGTTGCACCAGGCGCCGCCGATGTCGAAGGCGTCCAACCTCCGGCCGGCGGCGCTGGCGCGCGAGATCCGCAGGATCCAGCCCGACGTCGTGCACACCCACTCAGGCGTCTGGCACAAGGCTGCCCTGGCTGCCCGGATCGCCAGCGTCCCCGTCGTCGTGCACACGGAGCACGGACGCTCCGTGCCCGACCCGTGGATCGTTCGCAAGATGGATTGGTGGGCGTCCGGCCAGACCGATGTGGTCATTGCCGTTTCGGAAGCGGTTTCGCGCCTGCTGACCGAGCGCGTGGTCCGCTACCCCGACCGCGTCGTAGTAATCCGAAACGGCGTGGATGTGGGCGAGTTCGCCCCCCGCGGTGACGACGGGCAGCTCCGTGCGGAGCTCGGCGTCGCCGGCGACACGCCGATCATCGGCAGCATCGGTCGCTTCATGGCGGTCAAGGGCTACGACGTGGCGATCAACGCCTATGCCCTGCTGCAATCGGAATGGCGCGGCGGCACGCAGCCGATCCTGGTGCTGGCCGGCGACGGGCCGGAGCGCGGCAGCCTCGAGGATCTGGCCTCGAAGATCGGTGCCCCAGGTGGCGTGCGGTTCCTCGGCTTCCGGGACGATATCGGCCGCCTCCTCAGCGCTTTCACGATCTTCACCATGTCGTCTCACAGCGAGGGAACGTCCGTCAGCCTTCTGGAGGCCATGAGTGCCGGATTGTGCCCCGTGGTAACCAAGGTGGGAGGCAATGCCGAGGTCCTCGGGCCTGGGCTGGAGCACCGCCTCGTACCGGCCGCCGATCCAGCGGCGCTCGCCAGGGCCTGGGTGGAGGCTCTCCGGGACCAGACGAAGCGCCTGGCCGATGCCCGCGCGGCGCGCGAGCGGGTGCTGGAAGGCTATACCCTCGACTCCACTGTGGAGGCGTACGCGCGAATCTATCGTGCACAGGCTGGCCGATTCCGCGGACCGGCATGATCTTGGGGACATCGTGACTGCTTCGTTGAACGCCCGCGCTTCGACTCGGCTGCGCCAGCAGATCGTGTGGGCCGGGAGGACGCTTGCGCCTCTCAGTGCGGCGCGGTACGCGTGGTGGAAGCTCCGCCATCGGCTGGGCGAGTTGTCATCGGTGTTTCGCTTCGCGGACCCGCCGAGGCTGGTAGCGCTGCGGATCAAGCCGAAGTTCGGGGGCGGGAGGCTCTGGATTCCCCTCACTCCGGTATCGCTCTTCACGCTCCACCAGATCTGGGTCGATCGCCTGTACTCCGCGGGATTGCCATCGACGGCGCGGACCATCGTCGATCTCGGGGCCAACATCGGACTCACGGCCCGGTGGCTGCTGAGCGAGTTCCCGGGGAGCCACCTCGTCGCCGTGGAGCCGGAACCGTCGAACGTTGCCGTGCTGGAACGGAACCTGAAAGGGCTTCCCTCTGCCTCGGTCGTGCAGGGCTGCATAGCGCCGCACGACGGCGAGCAGTATCTCCAGCTCGCCCAGCAGGCGGACAGTCATCGCGTGGCGAACGGGCCCGGGGAGGGTACCCTACGCGTGGCCGCGGTCTCGATGCCCACCTTGCTGTCTCGCACCGGCATGGACCGCGTTGATCTCCTCAAGATGGACATCGAGGGAGCCGAGGGGGCGCTGCTGGAGAACTGTGGCGAGTGGATCGGCCGCGTGAAGTGCATCATCATCGAGCTGCATCAGAAAGAGCTGCCGATCGCCGAGCTGGAGCGGCGCATGGCGTCGCACGGGTTCCGAGTGGACCGCTCGCCATGGTTCGCTGAGGACCGTATCGCTACCTGCACCAACCTCGCGCTAGCCGAGTCGTAGCAGCGCTGGCTACCCTCGCAAGCGGTCGCGGAGGCCGGTCAGGCCGATGCGCGCCAGATCGAGCGTGGCCGCGACCCGAGCGTGCTTCAGCGGCGAACCGTGTCCGCCCCCTGCGCGTGGGCGTACGCGGCCACCTCGAGGCGGGTGCGTAGCCCCAGCTTCTCGAGCACCGTGTGCACGTGGCTCTTCACGGTGTGGGAGGTCAGGTGGAGGCGGTCGGCGATTTCCTTGTTGCTCAGGCCGGCGGCGATCAGCTCGATGACCTCGCGCTCCCGCCTGGTCAGCCTGGCGTCCGCCCTCGGGTCTCGAAGCGCCGGACTTCGGGCAAAGTAGCGGCGTGACCGCACTCCTGTGTCGGCCGCGCCACAGGACCCCGTTTTTCCGATGATCTCAGTCGGACTTCCTCGCACGGCGATTGACGAGTCCCGTGGCCGCTTCAAGCGCCCTAACGGTCAGCTAACGCTTCTGCACTAGCTTGGCCGAGGAAATGCGGCATCTCGGGCGAAGTCAAGTCGATCTAGGGAGACAGTCATGAAATGGCATTCGCTTCGCATGGGCGCACTGGCGGCGCTCGTCGTCGCCACGATCGGTCCAACCCCGGGGATGGCGCAGCAGCAGTTCAATTGGGACTACTACTGCACGGTCGGTAGCCTGCAGATGTGCGCCAGCGTCGAGCTGACGCTAACGCCATCTCTGATGCCACTCTGGGATTCTCCTTCAACCGATGTAGCAGTCCGCATCCGAAACCTCGAAGGCACTGTGGGGTCGACGCCGTTCTTCTTGGAGGGGGTTGGATTCCACCTCGGCGGTGACTACCAAGGCTGGGGCTCGGTCTCTACTGAGCCGGCCGCTTTGTCAGGGACTGCAGGGTTCTATGTTCGTCATCCTGGTGACTGCGACACCTATGGACTCCAATGCCCGGGTCCTGGTTGGGGGAACACGTGGTGGTACTACTATGGGGCCGCCGTTCCGAAGACCTCCCAGACCCTTCCGGGCAACCTCTGGATGGAGATCGCCGGATCTGGTGCTGAAGAGCAAGGCGTGACAATCGGCTGCGACGTGCCGTCCTCCGGGTTCGCGCCTGGTGCAGGCGTTCTTTCAGACCTGTGGTGAGGGGTGGGTTGGCATCGCGTTCACTCTCCCCGACACGTGGTTCGTCGACGACGCCTCCTACATGACTTGGCTCGGCGTGAGCGATAACGGCACTGTGGAGTGTACCGTCGGGCGTAGCGGCGCTTCATCGTCGTGCGTCCAGGTGACACCGGAGCCGGTAACCATGGTCCTGCTCGCGACCGGACTGTTCGGCATCGGCGCAGTGCGGCGCCGCCGGCGTACTGCCCGACAACGTCTGAACCGACTAAGAGTCCGACCGCTACCTCTCTGCCCATCCTCATCGACGAGAACCGAGGGCGCGAGAAGCCCCGAATTCCCCTTAGCCCGGCGCTCGGCTGGCCATGGCTGGGCTGGTTCGGGCTCGCGCTGGCGGTAATGGGAATCAGCGACATCGCCCTGGCGTGGATCCCGCCCGCATTCGGCAACCCTCAGTGGGAATTCGGTACGATTGGTGCGACCTTCGCGGGCCTCCCCCTCGCCAGTATCGGCCTCGCGAGCCTGACCTCGTCGGCGCTGGCGTCCGGTAAGCGGTGGCTGATTGTAGTGCTTTCAGTTGCTCTCCTCATCCTGGGCGTTGCTGTTCTCGCGGGCTGCGTCCTCTTTGTCACGAACGTGCCGCTGGCACTGCACGCCGCGCACGGGGCGGCCAACCTCGCAGTCAAGAAAGCCATCATCAAGACGGTCATGCTCGGTGTTGGCTTCGGGGCGCTCTATCTCGTCGGGGGCGTTGCCGGGTTTCGGTATCTCCACAAGAATCGTCTGAACGTGCGCGACTGAGCGCCGCCGCGTAAGAAGCGCAAGCCAGCCCCGGTGATGTCGGACAGTCGCTATGGTCTCGTCCAGAGTTCCCGTCGTGGCGTCCGAAACTCCACGCCGCCAACGCCTCCAAAGCGTTCCGTTTTCCATAGCGATGGCGTCCGATCGCCGCCGCGGACCGAATCGCCAGCAACAGGCGGCGGCGGGTGCGAAACCGGGCCTCCGAGCACAGACTCCTCGCCGCCCCATAGCGCCCGCCAGGTTCGCCGCAGCGCGGCGCGCAGGCGGACTATGCCGATCCGGGCCAGGTCGAGCGTAGCCGCGAGCACGGGGCCGGGGTCGGTCGGGGCGAACCATGCGTACGACCGCGCGGTGCTGATCGAAGCCAGCCACTTGCCCAGCCCCAGCGTGCGCTGCCGGCGCCTGCGCCAGTAGCCCCCGATCTCCAGCTCGAGACTGAGCCACGTCACCTCGTCGCGCTGCCGCGGAGCGGCGGGTACGTCGCCGGCCAGCGCGCGCCAGGTCAGATACGGGAGATTCACTCCGGCATCGGTCAGGAGCATGTTGTACCACGGCAGCCGGGGATTCATCTCGATGAAGTAGAGCCGGCCGTCGCCGCGGCGCCGCTTGAACTCGACCGACGCCAGCCCCGTCCACCCCAGCGCCGCCACGAGCCGCGTCGCCAGCTCCACGACGTCGTCATGCCATTCCGTGCGCCCGAAGCTCATGATGCCGTAGCCGGGAGGATACTGGCGCAGCTTGCGGACGCAGGCTGCGGCGAAGACGCGTCCCGGCTCGGCCGCCAGCACGGTACCCTGGTATACGTCGTCGTCGTCGCCTTCGATGATCTCCTGCCAGAGGGTATGCCGGACAAGCGACGGCTCTGCCCTGTAGAGCGCTGTCAAGTCGTCAGGCGAGCGACAGATCAGCGTCTTTGCGCCGCCCGGCAAGGCACCGCCCAGGCTGTCCAGGGGCTTGACGATGCAGGGATAAGCGAACGCTGCGGCCTCGTGCGAGAGGCCCTCCAGCGTCGGGACCTGGGTCCGGGGCACCTCGAGCCCGGCCGCAGCGCACGCCTGTCGGATCCGATTCTTGTCCATCACAGTGTCGAGGAGGTCGGGCGCGACCCAGTGATACCGGGTGACGGATGCCAAGGCCTCCTGATTGCGCGCGAGGAAATGTGCCAATCGGTCGCTGGTGGCGAACAGGACGGGTCGTGATCCGCCACCCGCCATGTCCCGGATGACGGCGACGAGCTCGGCGTCGTCGTCGGCGCGGACGCGAACCGCCCGGACCAGGCGCGAGAACCGTGCATGGTGATCCCGCTCGCTCCATAACCCGGCCACGCGCAGTCCATGCGCAGCCAGGCTGCGCACGATCCCGTAGCCGTTGGCGTCCAGGCCCAGCACCACCGCGTCGCACCCTCGCGGCCTCGAGGTCATCCGGCCTTCACCGCGCCGAGCACGAAGTTGAACGACAGGCCAACCACCTTCGTCGCCAGGCCGTCCAGCAGCCGGCAGAGCGGGTCCGTCGGGCGCCAGCGCCAGAACTGGCGCGGCACCGCGGCGCCCCCCGCCAGGAGCTGCACGTCGAATCCGTGCCGCCGGAAGCTGTGGCGGACCTCGCGAGGGCCCGGGAGCTTCCGCGTGTATTCGTCGCGAATCCGGCCGAGACTCCGGGCGTTCATGTCCCAGATGAAGACGCGGCCGCGCGAGCGGATCAGCCTCGCGATGGTCGCGACCGTCGACTCGGTAGGCTGGATGTGGATGAACGCCGACATGCTGAACACGCCATCGTACGCGCCGGCCGGCTGGTCGCGCGATCCGAGGAAGTCCGCCGCTTCGAAGGTGACGTCGAGGCGGCGGCCTAGCGCCTTCTCGTAGTATGCCTGGCGCTTCCTGCACAGCTCGATGCAGTCAGGGCGAAGATCCAGCCCCACGACCTGCGCTCCCAGCATCCCGAACAGGAGCGACTGCATGCCGAGCCCGCAGCCGACGTCCAGGAGCTTGTAGGGTCCGGGCGCGGGCAATCCGAGGTACTGCACGGCGCGGACGAGATTGCGGGTCAGGGTGTGCACGGCGTAACGTCGCGTGCGCGCATCCAGGAACCGGCCGTAGTAGAAGACCGGATCGCGCATCATGGAGGCCTCCGCGGCCGAGTACCCGGCTGTGGCCACCTCCTCCAGCATCATCCCGTACAAGCCGCCCACGGCGGCTACAAGCTCTCGCTCCGTCGTCACGTTGTCGCGGCTCCTCAACTCGGTGGGGTGAGGGAGGCCGCGGGCGCCTGAGGCGCTTCGCGCCGCGTAGAACGGAGGAACGCCGCCAGGGTGCGGATGCGTGACGCGTAAAGCAGCCATAGCGTCGCAGCTGTACACGACGGCCCCCGCCACCACGAGCGCGATCAGCGTGGCGACCTCAGGCCATCCGGCCGGGAGCAGCCTGCGCATGACAAGCACGGCCGCCGCCATGGCCACGGAACCGCTGATCGCGGGCCGCAGGGCGCGCAGGTACTCGCGCAAGGGGAGGCCGATGGCGTGCACGGTGTGGATCACGAGCATCGGCACCGCGACGAGCGGGTAAACGATGATCCATGCCAGCGCCACGCCCGATACGCCCCAATGGACTCCCACGTAGAAGGAAACGGGCATCACCAGCAGGAGCACCACGCTCGCCCACATCGACCAACGGGCCTGACCGATCGAAACCAGCAGCGGGGGAAACATGGTGACGAGCGAGCGGATGCCTGCGTACAAGGCGAGCAGCCGGAGCGGGACGATCGCCGCCTGCCACTTGGTGCCGAGCGCCACGAGCACGAAGTGATCGGCGACGAGCGCGAGTCCGAAAGCGAGCGGGAAGGTCACGATCGCCAGCCCCTCGCTCACCGACCTCACGTACCGCCTGAGAGCGGACAGGTCGTTCTGGACCGTCGAGAACACCGGGAGCAGGACCTGGCCAAGGACCCCGCTCACCTTGTCCACTGGGATGCTCGCCATCTGCCAGCCGAAGGTGTAGGCGCCCAGCGCGTTCGCCGAAAGCATGCGGCCGACGACGACGTAGTCGGCGTTGCTGTAGCCGTACCAGGCGAGGCGGGACGCCGTCAGACGATGAATTTGCAGCTCTTGTCGCTAAGGAATTCGGCAATATAAATCTTATAATTTTCGAAAAATTTGGAACTGCAATGCTTCCTCTCGCTGACAGAAAATACGATTTGTGTCTGCCCGCGAAGAGAGCTATGAGCCAACTTCACGCAAACCAAAAGTTAAAAAGAGCACAGTAGATGCTGATTTAGCCCGAAGAGATTTTACGATAAACACAATTGCAGCTTCTGTCAATAAAAAAGATTTCGGAAAGATTATCGACCTGTTCGACGGTGAAAAAGATTTAAAAAATAAAATAATCCGCACTCCATTAGAACCGGAGAAAACTTTCGAGGATGATCCTAAGAATTTTACGCGCAATTCGA
>CAWDZR010000017.1:0-239168 GCA_963806755.1 uncultured Gemmatimonadales bacterium | reverse complement strand
CGCCGCAGCAGATGACGGCCACATGCCAGAGGTCCATTTCAATTGCATAGCGATAGGCCTTGTCGTACTTGGCAGCGGCCTCGTCGAATCTCCCCCTTTCATACGCTAGTTCGGCCTGATTGTAGTGTCTGTAGACTCGATGAGCCCACCTTGGGTAGAGTCTGTCGATTTGCGCAGATTCCTGGAGGTGGGTTTCCGCCGCGTCGAACTCGCCCAACGCCATTTCGGAAACCGCCAAGTTGACGAGGCTAGTCGCCTGGGCCTGAGGGTTCAAGGTCCGTCTTGCTAAGCGCGAGGCTATACCGAATCTGCTCGGTCGATTCGATGTAGCGACCCAGCTGCTTCAGAACCACGCCGATCCCATCCCGGCAGGCGTGCTCCAGTTCCCAGTTCTGCTCGATCTCGGCCTGGCGGCGCGCACGCTCCAGCAACGGCAGGGCGCGCTGAGGCCAGTAATACTTGGCGAACACGTACGCGCTCGCGAACAGCGCGTGCGCCGACCGCCCATCCGCCGATTCCACCGAGGCCGCCCGCCGCTGGGCGCGAGCCGTGGCGCGGACCAGGCAGAACGCGCCGGTCTTGTCCGCCGTCCGCATGAGCAGCGTCATGGCGTCACTGCGATGCACGAAGGCGCCGGGCCCCGCCGGACCGAGCAGCGTCTCCAGCGCCGAACACACCCGCGACAGCTGCGCGCGCCCGGAATGATGGTCGGCCGCGATCTCGAGATACCGGAACTCGCCGCAGGCACAGCCGGGAAGCTCCGGATGACCGCGAGCTTCACGACACAGCGCGTCGAGCCGCTCGAATTCGCGCAGGCCCAGGTAGCACTCCGCCAGGGCCGCCGCTGTCTCGCCGTCGTAGTCGCGCGATACGCGTCGCACCAGCTCCAGGGCCTCGGCCCGCTCGCTCACGGCCCCCAGCGACCCCGCGAACGCGGCCGCGGCCAGGGCGTGCGCACGCGCGTCGCCCGGAATACCGGCCCGCTCCAGGTGCAGGGCCACCTCGATCCGGGCGGCGGGGTTCCGCGCCGCCGATTCCGCGAGCACCGAGGCGAGCCGGGCGTGAATCTCCGCGCGCTCGTTCGCTCCCAGCGTCGTGCAGGCCACGGCCGCGTAGCTGTCGTGCGCGAAGCCGAACCGACCGCCTTCCCGGCGCAGGAACCGCCCGCCCTCCAGCTCGAAGACCGCGGAGGCGAACTCCGCCGGCGCCAGCCGCGCCACCGCGAGGATCTCGTGCTCGGCGAGCGGCCGCGCCGCGACCGCCAGGGCCGCGGAGACACCCTGCGCCCCGCGCGACAACGCGGCGAGGCGCGTCGCGGCCGAGGCCTCGAACGACTCCTCCGCGGTCTGCGCCTGATCCGCGATGCCCAGCAGCCAGTCCGCCGAGGGCCGGCCGTCGTGCGCGGGGATGGCGAGCGCCAGCTCCATCGCGTGGAGGGGATTGCCGTGCGCCAGCCGGCCCACCGACTGCACGATCGGCGTCGCCGCCTCCAGGCCGCGCTGGGCCAGCACATCGGCCGCCACCCGCTCCAGGTTGACCTGTTCGAGCGGACCCAGGCGCTGGATGTGCGCGAACCCCTGCTCGCGCGCCTGGTCCGCGAACGCCCCGGCCCCGCCTCCCCCCTCGTCGTCCGTCCGCGCGACGCAGATCAGCAGCGTCCGCTGCGCGCTGGCCTGCCGTCCGTAGTAGTGGAGCAACGCCACGGTGGTCTCGTCGGCGTCGTGGACGTTGTCCACCACCAGGAGCAGCGGCTGCTCGAACGACACCGATTCCCCAGCCCGGAACGTGGCCTCGCACAAGCGATGGCGGGCGGAGTCGTCGGCGGCCAGCGCCAGCGGCGCGTGGGGAAAGCGCTCGCGCAGCTCCGGCACCAGGCGCGCCAGCTCGCTGATCCAGACCTCCCCCAGGCTCACGAAACCGGGGAGCGCAGCCATCTGCCGGACGAGAGCGGAGACGGGCGCGAACGGCACGCACTTCTCGGTGCGGAAGCAGCGCGCGACGCAGGCGGCGCCGCCGGCGGCCCGGACCTGGTCCACCAGCTTGTTGGCGAGGGCCGTCTTGCCGATCCCCGGCGGCCCGAGCAGCACGACGCAGCCACCGCGCGCGCCGCGCGCCGTGTCCCACGCCCGCCACAGCGCCGCGAACTCCGCGGTGCGTCCATACAGCGGGGCCAGCGTCGGCCGCATGACCGTCTCGCTCACCCGCGGTGCGCCCACTCCGCCTCCCGGCGGCCCGGCGGGGCCGCCCGTGCGCTGCCGCCGCGCCCAGTCCCGCATCTCCGGGCCCGGCTCCGCCCCCAGCTCGTCCCGCAGTCGGGCCTCGAACTCGACGTAGCGGCGCAGCGCCAGCGTCCGGTCGCCGAGCAGCGTCAGCGCCACGAGATGCGCCAGCATCGCGGTCTCGTCGAGGGCGTCCAGGTCCAGCAACGCGTCGCCGACCGAGCGGAGACCCTCCCAGTCGCCCTCCGACCGCGCGGTCGTGAGCAACGCGTGGAGGGCACGCCGCATCGTCTCGGCCAGGCGTCGACGCTCCACCTCGAGCCACCGCTCGAAGGTGGGTGCGTGCCGGATCCAGATTCCCTCGAGCAGGTTCCCCCGCCACAGCGACCGGGCGTCCCGGTGCCGCCGCTGCGCCGCGCACCGCTCGAACTCCGCCACGTCCGCCCACACGATCCCCTCGCGCAGGACCAGCTCGTCCTTGGCCGTCGAGGCGACGGCCTCGCAGCCCAGCGTCTTGTTGATCAGTGATACCGACTGCGAGAAGGAATGCCGCGCCCGAACCCCGTCGTCCTCCGACCACAGCAGCTCGATCAACGCATCGCGCGACTGCGACTGGCCCGGTCGCCGCACGAACAGCGTGAACAGCGCCAGCTGCTTGCGAGTGCGGAACGCCAGCCGCTGGCCCGCCGCGCCCTGGAGCGAAACCGGGCCGAGGCATCGGTACTGGACCTGCTGGAGCCGGACGTCGCCCGACGGACTCATGCGCTGCCCCGCCATGCCTGTGCTGGGAGGGAATGGCTATCGGGGATGATCACCTACGTGTCACCAGATGAGCCGCGAACGCAAGTGAATGCGGGAGCGTCCAAGGTGCATTTGTGCCCGGTTCACGCGGGAGATCACATCCCGCGTCCAGAGCCGGCGGCGCACGCCACAGGCCCCGCGAGCGGGGGATATGCACCTCGCTCACGCTCGCCGCGTGTCATGCGCTATCGCACCAGCGCAACAGGTGCGGCACCCCTCCTGCGGATGAGGGGCCTTCGAAGGGGGGTTAGAGTGCGCTCAACCGGCTCGTTGACAAGGACTTAGCCGCGGCCGATGATGCCCGGCCCATGGCTTGCCTCTTGCGGACATCCTGTGCGAGTTGCTGCGGCCCCCCTCCACCACCGTCACGCTCTCCCGCAGAGGAGGAATTGATGTCCCGTACCAGATGGTTCGTAGCCGCTGCAGTGGTCGGCTTGCTCGGTCTGAGCAGCCTGACTCGGAACGCGGCGGCACAGACGTCGGCGACCGCGACGATCAACGCGAAGGCGCAGGTCTCCGGAATCGCGCCGCTCACCGCCGCCGGCGTGAACGACCTCGACTTCGGCACGGTGTCGGCCGGCACGCCCTTCCGGCAGACCGACCCGACGAAGCAGGGCCGCTTCTCGATCGCGGGCCAGCCCAGCCAGCCGGTGACCGTGACCTTCACGTTGCCGACGGTCTTGACGGGCTCCGGTAGTTCCACGATCCCGATCACGTTCGGCTCGAGCGACGGCATCGTGTTCAGCCCGTCGTTCCCCACCGTGTCCACCACCTTCAGCCCGGCGGCACCGTACGTGTCGAGCATCAGCGGCTCCGGGAGCCTGCTGATCGGCATCACCGGCACCGTGTCGCCGCCGACCCTGACGACGACGGGGCTCTACCAGGGTACCGTGACGCTCACGGTGTCGTACTAGCGGCAAGCCGGCAGCGCGCCGATCGCGCGATCACCGTGCCGACCCGAGTGCGGTCAGCGAGCAGAGGCCTTCCGATGACGTCGCTCGGGCCGGTACGGTGGCTGGTCAGACATGAACAGCCGACTTGCGTTCGCCGCGCTGACGGCCGTAGTGGTGGCACCGGTATGCGTCGCGCCGCTCCAGGCGCAGCGGCGGCCGGTGCCGGTGCTCGTCGTTCCTCCCCTGACCGCGCTCGCCCTCAACGACCTGTCGTTCGGCACCGTGCTGCTGGGCATCCCGGTGTCCGTGTCCACCAGTGATCCGCGCCACTCGGGTCAGTTCGAGGTTCGCGGGCCGGCCGACGCGAGCGTCCGGGTGGAGTTCGTCCTTCCCGCGGCCCTCGTATCCGGCCAGGGGGCGCTGCTTCCGATCTCGTTCGGTCCCGGCGACGGCCTGGCCGATTTCAGCCACGACACGCCGCCGCGCAGCGCGTCGTTCGATCCGCACATGCCGCTGATCGGCACGCTCGGGCCCAACGGGATGTTCCTGCTGCGGCTCGGCGGGACGGTGACGCCGTCGTCCAGCCAGGCGGGCGGCGCCTACAGCGCGACGATTTCCCTCACCGTCTACAACCTGGGCAGCTGACGTGCGCCGCCGCACGTTCCTGCTGCGGGCCGCCGCGAGCGCCGCGCTGCTGATCGCGCTGCTGCCGGCCGTCATCGAGGCGGTCTTCGTCGCGCCGACCGCCGTGTTCATGGACGACCACTCGGACGCGGCCCAGGTGACCATCGGCAACTCGGGCGACACGCCGGAAGAGGCGACGGTCGAGCTGAAGTTCGGCTTCCCCGACGCCGACTCGGCGGGCACCCCGTTCGTGCGGATGGTGGACGATCCGGGGCCGGAGTATCCCTCCGCCGCCGACTGGATCCGCGCCTATCCCCAGCGCGTGCGCCTCGAGCCCAGGAGCCAGCAGGTGGTCCGGCTGCTGGCCCGGCCGCCGGCGAACCTCCCGGACGGCGAGTACTGGACCCGCCTGATCGTCACGGGGCGTGGCGCCTCGATCCCGATCCAGGGCGCGGACAGCGGGCTGCGGGCCGGCGTGAGCCTCGTGATCCGGCTCGTCGCGTCGGTCACGTACCGCAAGGGCCGGGTGCAGACCGGCGTGACGGTGCGGGGCCTCGGCGCCGAGGCGGACGGCGACTCGCTCACCGTGTGGGCGCACCTGGACCGGCAGGGCAATGCGGCGTACCTCGGCACCGCCGACATCGAGCTGGTGAGCGGGGATTCCGTCGTCCGGCGCTGGTCGAGCGCGCTGGCCGTCTACGTCCCGATGCGACGTCGCTTCGCCTTCCCGCTCGACTCGGTTGCGCCGGGCGACTATCGCGTCCGGCTCCGGCTTCGCGCCGAGCGGCCGGATCTGCCGGCGGACCGGGTCCTGCCGGCCGCCACCGTGGTCGACTCGGTCGCCATCCGCGTTGGTTGACGAATACGATGAGCGCCGCCGCGACGTCCCCCATGCCCGGAGCTCGGCGGCCCCGCCGCGCCGCGCCGCTGCTCCTGGCCGGCGCCCTGTCGGTCGGGATGGCCGCGCCGTCGGCGGCCCAGCTCGCGCTCCGTAACGCGCCGACGATCGAACACGACAGCGCGGGCCGCGACACCGCGTTCGTCGAGGCCGTGGTCCAGCTCAACATCGACAACGGTCCCAGCGCGGTGGTGCCCGCGCTGGAGTACAACTCCTCCCTGCTGCTGCCGCTGCACCGCTTCTTCGACATGGCCGGCATCCGCGTGGACACCTTCGCGCTGGGCGATTCGGCGGTCGCGGTCCTCGAGCCGGGCGACGTCCGGTTGCGATTCGTCCCGCGCGCCGGATTGATCGCCAAGGGCGCGACGTCCGTGCCCTACGACACGGCGGACGTGGCGTGGTCGGACGGCGATCTGTTCGTGGCCACCGGCCTGCTCGACCGGCTGCTGGGCCTCAATACCGAGGTGGATTGGGAGAACCTGTCGGTCATCGTCGGGCGGACCGGCGCTCTCCCCGTGGTGCAGCGCGCCCGCCGCGATCGCCGGCACCAGCTGCTCTACCAGCCGTCGCCGGCGGTGCAGGCGCTCGAGATCCCGCTGCGCCAGCGGCTCGTGGACGGCGCCGTATTCAGCTGGTCGGTGACCGCGGCCACGAGCGGGCCGACCGACCAGGTGGCGGCCGACCTGGGGTTCGGGGCGAGCCTGCTCGGCGGCAGCGCCGAGCTGCGGCCGCAGCTGTGGAGCGACCAGGGCTTCTCCAACGCGCAGCTGCAGGCGTCGTGGACCCGCGCCTGGTCCGGCTCGTACTGGGTTCGCCAGGCGCGGCTCGGCGACGTCCAGACCAGCGGGCTGCGGTCCATGCTGATCCGCGGCGCCGTGCTCACCAACGCGCCGTTCATCCGCTCCTCGGAATTCGACATCGAGCCGATCGTCGGCAACGTGCCGGCCGGATGGGAGGCCGAGCTGTACGACGGCGGACGGCTCCTGGGCTACGCGGACGCCAACACGCTCGGGGCGTTCGAGGTCCCGCTGCAGCTGCGCTACGGTGAAAACCCGTTCAACCTGGTGCTGTACGGACCGGCCGGCGAAACGATCCAGCAGAAGCGCACGATCCGGGTGCCGACGAGCCGGCTGCCCGGCGGCCAGTTCGAGTACGCGCTCGCCGCCGGGCAGTGCCAGTACGACCCGTGCGACGGCCTGGTGAGCGCCGACTTTCGCTACGGCCTCTCGCCCTGGGTGACGGTGCAGGGCGGGTCGAACGGGTATCTGCAGAAGGCGGCGGGTGCGCTGTGGCAGCCCTATGCGGTGGTCTCGGCGGCGCCGGCCCCGGCGCTCGGGCTCACCGGCGAGGCCGTCGTCAACGGGCACCTGCGGGCGTCGGCGGACTACGCGCCCAGCGAGGACCTGCACGCGGCCGCGACGGTCACGCGCTTCGCGCCGTCCGGGGCCGCCTACAGCGGGGCGGGCGCGGAGACCTCGGAGTCGGACGGCTCGCTGTTCTGGCGTCCGGGGTGGATGAAGGGCGCCCTGTACCTCAACGGCACGGGCCTCGTGTCCGTGGTGCCCGGCCTGCGGCAGATCGTGGAGCGCGTTTCCGCGACCGCCCAGGTGGGCACGATCCGCTACTCGCTCGGCCTGCTGTACAGCACGTTGTCCAGCGGCACGGCGGGAGACAGCTCCGGGTTCGCGGTTGACGCGAGCGCCGATGCCATCGTGCGCGGCGGGTGGAAGTGGCTGCAGACGTCCAACGTGCAGGGCCAGGTGGCCTTCGACCCCGCGCGCGGGCTCGCGGCCCTGCGAGCGAGCCTGGGCCGCCGGATCACGCCGCTGCTGCGCGTGGACGCAGCGCTCGGCTGGTACCGGGTGGGCGGCGTCAGCCTCGAGCTGGGCCTGACCACGGCCACGCGCGGCCCGCAGGCGGGCACCCGGAGCCGGTTCTCGGAGACGGGCTCGCAGGCCCTCACGTACTCGTCCGGCTCGGTGGCGTGGGACCCGCGGTCGAGGCTGCTCAAGCTGGGCGACGGGGCCGATCTCGACCGCGCTGGCATTTCCGGCGTGGTGTTCCGCGACGACAACGGCAACGGGGTCCGGGACCCCGGTGAACCCGGCCTGGCGGGGATCCCGGTCAGCGTGGGCGGCTACGCGACCCAGACCGACTCGAACGGCCGGTTCTCGGCGTGGGGCCTGCTGCCCTCGGAGCCGGTGCGGATAGACGTGGACACCCTGGCGCTGCCCGATCCGCACCTGCTCCTGCCGGCCCCGGTGATCCGCGTCCGGCCCGCGCCGAACGCGTTCGGCGACGTCCAGATTCCCGTCGCCGTCGGCGCCGAGATCTCCGGCTTCGTGGTGATGGGCGAGCAGGCGCTCGCCGGCGTGCCGGTGATCCTGCGCGACCTCAACACCGGCCGCGAGATCACCGTGCACACGTTCGCCGACGGAGCGTTCTACCGCCAGGCCGTGCCGCCGGGCGATTACGAGGTCACGCTGCCCAACGACGTGCTCGACCAGTTGAAGGCGTTCGCGCCGCCGCTCTCGATCTTCGTGCCGCCGGGCCAGGGGGAGAAGCGGTTCGAGGACCTGGAGCTCCGCCTGGAGCCGCGCCCGTGAGCGCGGTCCGCGGAGGCGGTCCGGCGGGAGGCGCGCGGGTGTTGCCGCCGCCGCGCCGCGGCGTTAATCCATTGGTACGCGCAGCGTGCGCCCGCCGTGGCGACACGAGTAGGCCGACCGGACTCGAGGGGCGAGCGTAGTGCCGATCCAGGGGAGCATCGAGGAAGCGGGACTGCCCGATGTCCTGCAGCTGCTGGCACTGGGGCGGAAGACCGGGTGCCTCTCGCTCGTGGACGGCGCGCTGGCCGGCCACATCTACCTCGATGTCGGCCGCATCAGCTACGCCACGGTGGCCAACCGGCTCGACCGCCTCGGCGACATGCTGGTCAAGAACGGCCGGATCACGCAGCAGCAGCTCGACACCGCCGTCGCCGAACAGGGGCGCACCAGCAACCGGCAGCTGGGCCGGATCCTCGTGGATTCGGGCCGCATCGACCGCGCCGAGCTCGAGCGCTTCATCCGCCTGCAGGTCGAGGAGGCGGTGTATTTCCTCTTCACCTGGAAGCAGGGCGTGTTCACCTTCACGTCGGACCGGCTGCCCCCTCACCAACCCCTGCTCGTCTCGCTGGACGCGGAGGCCCTGCTTCTCGAGGGTGCCCGGCGCGTGGACGAGTGGAGCCTCATCGAGAAGAAGATCCCGTCCTTCGATCTCGTGTACCGGCGCACACGGGAAAAGCTCGGCGCGACCGCCGACGATCTCACCGAGGAGCAGAAGCGGATCCTCCCGCTCGTGGACGGCGAGTGCAACGTCACCGGGCTGGTGGACGACACGGGGCTCGGCGAGTTCGAGACCGGCAAGGCGCTCTACGGGCTGCTCACGGCCGGGTTGATCCAGCTCGTCGACCGGCGCCAGCACGTCCGCCACCTCGACTACCGGGAGCTGCTGGCGTACTCGGTCAAGGAGGCGGAGTTCGCCGATCCGCAGCGGCGCAAGGACGCGGCGCGGCACATCGTGGATTGCACGACCTGCGCCGAGCGGCTGCGTACGATTCATGTCCGCCGCACGGCGCAGAACGTCCCGATGCCCGACATCGTGCTGGTCGCGGAGCCGCAGCGGAGGGCCACGCCGGCGCCGCCGCATCCGGTCGCGGCGGTCACGCCGCAGCCGCTGCCCCCGCCGCCCCCGCCGCCCGCCCCGAAGCATGAGCTCGCGGTGTTGTCCGCCGCGGAGGAGCGGAGGGCGAGAGAGCGTCGGGAGGGTCGCGACCGCCGCCAGTTCGACCGGCGCAGCGGCCGCGATCGCCGGGCGGTGGCCGGCGCCCGCGCGCCGTACGGCGCGGGGCACCGTGGCGCTTCGCGGCGGGAGGAGGACCGTCGGGCGCATGGGCGGGACCGGCGCGGCGAAGGGTTCATCCAGCGACCGGCCGCGGCGGTGCCCGCGGCCGCCGCGTCCATGCACCGCCGTACGGAGCCGCGGCTGCTCGCGCCGTTCGAGACTGAGGAGGACGAGCGGCTGCTGAACGAGGTGGCGGAGGCCCCGGCGGGCACGGCGGTGGAGCTGGAGCAGGGGCCCGACGTGAATCTGCCCGACCTGGTGGACGAGGCGATCAAGCCCATCGCCTCGGCGGCGCCGCTGCCGGAGCGCGCGCAGGAACCGACGGTCGAGGAGCCGGACGCCGCGGCGAACCCGGCGCCGGCCGCGAAGGGCGAGCTCGCGTGGCTCGTGAGCCCGCGCGAGTCGCTCGAGATGATCCGGGCGACGCAGGCTCAGCTCCGCGCGGCCTCGCCCCGCGCCGCGTCGGCCGGCCCCGCACCGGTGCCCGGCGCCGCCACCCTCGCGCGCGAGCCGCGGCATCATCCGCCGGCCGGAGGCCCCCTGCCCGCGGCCCCGTTGGCGGCGCCCGAGCATCCCATCGGGCTCCGGCACGCCACGCAGCTCGGAGGCCAGACGCCCAGTGACGGCGCCCCGTCCGCGGCGCCCGGCCCTCAGCACTGGGGGCTCCCGCTGCGCGGGCTCGTCACCTCGGCCGCCATCGCCGTCATCGCGCTGGTTGGCTACCTGGCCGGCCAGGTCGGCGGTGGGCGTGCCGGCCGCCCCGGGGAGGCGGTCCCGGAAACGGCGGCCACCTCGTCGGCGAGCCGGACCGGTGCCCAATCGAAGCCGCCGAGCGAGGCGCGCGGCGGCGATGTTCGTACGAGGTCCCGCGCCGCGCCCCTGCTCGCGGCTCCACGGGTCGGTGAGCCCGTGGCCGCGCGCGGTGTGGTGCGCCAGGGCGACCGGCCCCGGGCAGCCGAGGCCGCGCCGGCCGCGCCGCCGGCCCGCGAGCCGAGTCCCGAGCCGGTCGCAGCGGCAGCCCCGCCGGTCCAGGCGCCGCCGCCGGCGCCGACCGTCGGGATCATCCGGGGGATCGTCCACGACGCGGGCGGGCGCGCCGTGTCCGGCGCCAGGGTGATCGTGCGCGGCACGTCGCTGTCGGCGACGGCGGATGGTTCGGGAGCCTTCGAGATCCAGGACGTGCCGGCCGGAACGGCCACCGTGCAGGCGAGCGCCGACGGATTCGTCGCCGGCAGCGTGCAGGTGCAGGCCGCCGCGGGCGCGACGGTGGCGGCGACGCTGACGCTCGCCCGACCTGCCGCCGCCGCGGCGCCGGACAGCGAGCTCGCGGCTGGCGGCTGGCTCCGTGTCGCCCGTGCCGACGCGATGTCCGCCCTCGGCGGCACGCTCGGCCTCATCCCGGGCCTTTCCATCGAGAGCATCGCGCAGTCGGCGGCCGGCAGCCGGCCGCGCGTGCGGGTGGCGCAGCTGACGCCGTCGGGTGAGCGGATCGTGCTGACGGAGACGCGGGCCGGAGCGGACGTGCGTGGCGGCGCAGGACCCGCCGTCGTCACGTCCATTCGCGTCATGCCGGCGTCGGAGGCCTATCCGTGGTCCACCGGCACGGTGAGCTTCGGCAACATCCTGGTGACGGCGAAGACGCACCTCGCCGCGGACGCCTTGCGTTCCTACCTGGGCACGATGAGCGAGGGGGCGGCGACTCCGTAGGCAGGCGGGGGCGCGCCGTCACGGCCACGGATCAGGGCCGGTGCGCCCCTCCCGTCACTTCGCGGACGATGTCGTCCGCCTTCTTCCCCGCCGCCTCGGCGTGGAAGTTCACCACGATGCGATGACGGAGCACGGCCAGGGCGACGGCATCGAGGTCCTCGAGGTCGGCCATCGGCCGGCCGTCCATCGCCGCCCGCGCCTTCGCCCCGAGCACCAGGTACTGCGAGGCCCGCGGCCCCGCGCCCCACGCCACGTATTCCTTCACGCTCTCCGGCGCCAGGGCGTCGGCCGGCCGCGTCATCCGCGCCAGCCGCACCGCCGCCTGCACCACGACCCGCGGCGCGGGAACCCGCCGCACCAGCGCCATCAGCTCCAGCAGGTCGTCACCGGAGAGCACCGGGTGCAGCGCCGTGACCGACTCCCCCGTCGTCCACTCGACGATCTGCTCCTCCTCGGCCTGCGACGGGTAGTCCACGTGCAGCTCGAACATGAACCGGTCGAGCTGGGCCTCGGGCAGCGGATACGTCCCCTCCTGCTCGATCGGGTTCTGGGTGGCCAGGACGAAGAACGGCTCGGTCAGGCGGTAGGTCTGATTGGCGACCGTCACCGCGTGCTCCTGCATCGCCTGCAGCAGCGCCGCCTGGGTCTTCGGCGGCGTGCGGTTGATCTCGTCGGCGAGCACGATGTTCGCGAACAGCGGGCCGCGCACGAACCGGAACGCTCGCCCGCCGGTCGCCCGATCCTCCTCGATCACCTCGGTGCCGGTGATGTCGCTCGGCATCAGGTCGGGCGTGAACTGGATGCGCGTGAACTTGAGGCTCAGCGCCTCCGCCACCGACGCGACCATCAGCGTCTTCGCCAGCCCGGGCACGCCGACCAGCAGCGCGTGCCCCCCCGACAGCAGGGCGGTGAGCATGCCGTCCAGCACTTCGCGCTGGCCCACGATGCGCTGTCCGACCTGGTCCAGGAGCCGGGCGCGCGCGGCCGCCAGGCGCTCCAGCAGCTCGACGTCGCGGTCGCCCTGGGTCGGGAAAGGAATGGTGCTCATTGGTCCCTAGGTTACTCCGGCGACGGCTCCCGGGTCAATTCGGCTCCCGCACGTCCTTCCGCCGGGATTGCAGCGCGCCCGAGGGGCACCGGGCCACCTGGGCCGCGACCGCCTCCGGGGTGGCCAGGTCGGGCTTGATCCACTGCCGGCGACGCACGTCGAACACCGCCGGGAGACCCTGCAGGCACACGGCGGAGTGCCGGCACACCTCCGGGTCGAAGGTGACGACGATCTGGTCCGTCTCGTAGGTCTGCAGTCGCCTGGCCATCCGTCCCCCGAACGCGGTGCTGGAAGCAGTGCATACACCTCGTCGGCGCGTTGGGTCGCCGGGCGCCCGCGCCGCTGGCTTGGACGCTCCGGAGCGCCTACCTTAGGCGCCTCCAAGCACGCCATCGGGAACCAGCCAGGAGGAGGAAACGTGGGCGCGTCCGCCGTTGCGGTCGTCGTGATCAAGGAGCGTCACATCGTCGAAGCGTTCGAGCGCGCGGGCGCCACGTCGCCGGAGCGGGCCGTGACGCTCGAGGAGCTGGGCATCCCGAACCATGTCGCGGCACGGCGGCTCAAGGCGCGTGCGGTGCTGCGGGAGGCGGCGCCCGGACGCTTCTACGTCGATCTTCCGGGTTGGCTGGCGCTGCGGCGCGTGCGCCGGCGGATGGCGGTGGTCATCGTCGCCCTGGTGCTGATCGCCGTCGTAGGCAGCGCGCTCGGCTGGTGGCTGCGGTAGGGTCCGCGTGGCGGCGCGGGGCGCCGCGCCCCCGGGGCGAAAAACGGCGGTCCCGCTCGGGGACCGGTCGCTTTGCGGCGGATTTCACAAGGGGTATATTTCGCCGCCCGAAATGGCCCCGAAACCGGACGACAACGCTGAGAGCCGCGGATTCGGTGCGGGCTACGCCATCGTGGCGGCCGGGTTCCAACTGGCCTTCGCCGTTCTCCTGTTCCTCGGTGCCGGCATGCTCGTGGATGGATGGCTCCACACGAAGCCGATCTTCACGTTGGTCGGCGTCGTCGTGGGCCTGGGGGCAGGGATGTACGCCTTCATCGTCCGGGTGATCGCGGAATCGCCGAAGCGGCCCGGGTCGCGGGGCGGCGCGGCGGGGGGCGGGCGGTGAGCTGGATCGGGCGCATGGCCCTGTTCGGGAGCGCGGCCGAAGTGGTGGTGGCGGGCACGGCGTTCGCGCTGGCCGGGCTCATGGGACTGGCGGGCGCCCTGGTCGGAGGCGGGATCGCGACGTCGGCGCAGGTGACGGCCGTCGCGCTCCTCAGGCCCGCGATGGGCGCCGGTACGCCCGCGTTCGTGCGGCGCTGGGTGTCGGGGGTCGCCATCCGTGGCGCGAGCGCGCTGGTGCTCGTGGCGGTCGTGCTGGCGACGCGGGCCGTGCTACCGCCCCTCTGGACGACGCTGGGATTTCTCGCGGTGCTGCTGACGCTCCTCTATGCGGAGACGCGGTTTCTCG
This sequence comes from uncultured Gemmatimonadales bacterium, assembly GCA_963806755.1. Taxonomy (GTDB): domain Bacteria; phylum Gemmatimonadota; class Gemmatimonadetes; order Gemmatimonadales; family JACORV01; genus Fen-1245. The sequence goes on along the minus strand of CAWDZR010000017.1, from coordinate 225,642 downwards.
AATGATGCAGGCGCCCGACATCGGCCGGATGATCCTCGAGCGGACGGGGGACTCGCACGTCCTCGAGCTGCCGCTCGGCGGCGAGATCAGGCTGCCCAACTGGCCGGTGCACGTCGGCCGGCTGACGGTGGACCTCGCGCCGACGCGGCTGTCGGTGTTCCTGGTCATCGCGGCCGCGCTGGTGTTCCTCACCCTGTGGCTCACGGGCCGGGCGCTGACGCGGCAGCGTGAGCAGGGCGGCGGCGCGCCGCACGGCCTCGCCAACATGGTCGAAGCGATGGTGCTGTTCGTGCGCGACGACGTGGCGATCGCCAGCATTGGACACAAGAACGGCGCGAAGTTCGCCCCCTACATCCTGACCCTGTTCTGGTTCATCCTCTACTGCAACCTGTTGGGGCTGATTCCCTACGGCGAGAAGCCGACCAGCAGCTTCTGGGTCACCGGCGCGCTGGCGCTGACGGCCCTGGTCACGATCGAGATCTCGGGATTCGTGACCCTGGGCCCGAAGGGGTACCTCCAGACCATCGTCTTCACGCCGCCGGGGACGACGGGGATCACGGCCGTGCTGCTGACGATGATCATGATCCCCATCGAGATCATCGGGAAGATCGTCAAGCCGTTCGCCCTCATGCTCCGACTGTTCGCCAACATGGTGGCGGGGCACTTCGTGATCCTGTCCCTGCTGTCGCTGATCTTCCTGTTCGGCAACATCCACTACTTCCGCTGGGCGATCGCCGGCGGGTCGGTGGCGTTCGTGCTGTTCATGATGTCGATCGAGTTGCTGGTGGCGTTCATCCAGGCGTACATCTTCGCGCTGCTGACGGCCACGTTCATCGGCCTGCTGCAGCACGAGCACTAGGGGCTCTCACACCGAGGACCGGAGGTAGTCAGATGTCCATGATGCAAGCCGTGGCGGACGCGGCGGCGGTCGCGAAGAACAACAATGCGCTGCTGGGCGCCGGCCTGGGGCTGGGGCTCGCGGTGATCGGGGCCGGCCTGGGCATCGGCCGGATCGGCGGCCAGGCGGTCGAGGCGATCGCGCGGCAACCGGAGGCGTCGGCCGACATCCGCGGCGCGATGATCCTGACCGCAGCGCTGGTCGAAGGGGTGGCGCTGGCGGCGGTGGTGTTCGCACTGCTCTTCAAGGTCTTGTGACGCCGGTGCTCGCTTTCCTGCAGGCCGCGGAAGAGGCCCCCAAGGGCCCGTTCGCGATCAACCCCGGCGTCTCGATCTGGACGCTGGTGGTCTTCCTGCTGCTCCTGGCGGCGCTCGCCAAGTGGGCGTGGCCGGCCATCCTGAAGGCGGTGGAGGAGCGGGAGAAGAAGATCCAGGCCCAGCTCGACCAGGCCGAGAAGGCGAACCAGGAAGCGCAGCGGGTGCTGGCGGAATACCAGCACCAGCTGGCCGGCGCGCGGAACGAGGCGCAGGAGCTGCTCGCCGCCGGGCGGCAGGCCGCGGAGAAGGTGCGGGAGGAGATCGTCGCGAAGGCGCGTGCCGAGCACGAGGAGCTGATCGCCCGGGCGCGGCGCGAGATCGTGGCCGAGCGGGAGAAGGCCGTGGCGGAGCTGCGGGGCGAGGCGGTGGAGCTGTCGCTCGCCGCGGCGAGCAAGGTGCTGGAGCGCAACCTGGACAGCGAGGCGGATCGCCGGCTGGTGCGCGACTACCTCGACAGCCTGCACGACACGCGGTCGTGAGAGCCACCACCGTCGCCCGCAACTACGCGGAGGCGCTGCTCGAGGTCGCGCAGCGCGACGGGACCGTGGAGCGGTGCGGCGACCTGCTGGACGCGGTCGCAGGCGTATTCGCCTCCGATCCGCAGCTCAGGGGTGTGTTCATGTCCCCGCGCATCGCCAAGGCCGTGAAGCAGCGGCTGATCGCGCGGGCGCTGGAGGGCGTGGGGCCGGCCCCGTTCGTGCGGTTCCTGCAGGCGATCGTGCAGCGCGGGCGGCAGGGCATCGTCGGCGAGATCGCCGAGGAGTACGAGCAGCTGGTGGACGTGCACTTCGACCGGGTGCACGCCGTCGTCTCCACCGCCCGGCCGGCCGATGTGGCGCTCCAGGCCGCCATCGCCAAGCGGCTCGGCCAGGTGTTCGGCAAGACGGTGCGCGCCCACTTCCGCACGGAGCCGGCCCTCGTCGGCGGGATCGTGGTGCGGTCCGGCGACCGGGTGTTCGACGGTTCGCTCAGGCGCCGGCTCACGATCCTCCGGCAGCGGATGCTGCACGCGTGGCTGGGCGGCGGAGAGCGCGCTAAGGTAAGCTAGAGGGGTGTCCGCCCTCCTCCGCGTCCGTCCTTCCTCGTGCCCGTCGCGCCCGTGATTGGCGGCGACGAGGCGCTCAATCGCCGGGGATTCCTCTCGGAGGCCCTGAAGCTGGTCGCGAAACAGGCGGGAGGCTTCCTGGCCGACCGCTACGCCCCGCGACGGCACTTCCGGCCGCCCGGCGCGATCGCCGAGCCGGCGTTCCTGGCCGCGTGCACGCGTTGCGGCTACTGCATCGAGGCGTGCCCGGTGGACGCCATCATCAGCGCACCGGCCGGCGCGGGCCTCGCCGCCGCGACGCCCATCCTCGAGCCGCTGGTGCAGCCGTGCATCGCCTGCGAGGGGATGTTCTGCGCCACCGTCTGCCCCACCGGCGCGTTGGTGCCGCCGCCGGACGGGTGGGCGAGCGAGAAACTGGGGCGGCTGGCGCTCGACACGGGCCGCTGCATCGCGTTCCAGGGCACCGAGTGCGGCGTCTGCGCGCGGGTCTGCCCCGTGGGCGCCGCCGCGCTCGACCTCGACGACGCGGGCCGGCCCGTGATCGGCGGCGCGTGCGTCGGCTGCGGCATCTGCGTGCGCGCCTGCGTCACCACGCCGTCGTCGTTCACCCTCACCCTGCCGGAGGGCGTGTGAGCGAGCACCCGCACCGCTTCGAGCCGAAGCACGTCGCCAAGCCCTGGGGCTACGAGATCCACTGGGCCGTGACCGACCAGTACGTCGGCAAGCTGCTGCACATCGAGGCGGGTCATCTCCTGAGCCTCCAGTACCACGAGCGGAAGGACGAATCCATCTACGTGCTGCGCGGGCGGATGATCTTCCGCTACCGGAACGACGCCGGCGAGCTGGTGGACCGCGAGATGATCGCCGGCGAGGCCCAGCACGTGCCGACGGGACTCGTGCACCAGTTCGAAGCCCTGGAGCACAGCGACGTGCTCGAGGCCTCCACTCCTCACCTCGACGACGTGGTCCGCCTCAAGGACCGCTACGGGAGGGCGTAAGCGTGCAGGTCATCATTCCGCTGGCGGGCAAGGGGACCCGGGTCCGCCCCCACACGCACACGGTGCCCAAGCCGCTGATCAAGGTCGCGGGCCGGCCGGTGATGGACTGGGTGATGGACCGGCTGGAGGGGCTCGACGTCGAGGAGCTGATCTTCATCACGGGTCACCTCAAGGAGCAGGTCGAGGCGTACGCCCGGAAGCGCTATCCCATCGCGTCGCGGTTCATCGAGCAGAAGGTGCAGGACGGCACCGCGGGCGCCATCCACCTGGCCGAGCCGCACGTGCACGGGCCGGTCATGATCATCTTCGTGGACACGGTGTTCGACGCCGATCTCTCGATCGTGAAGGGCAGCGGCGACGACGGGATCATCTGGGCCAAGGAGGTGGAGGACTACCAGCGCTTCGGCGTGGTGGTGCAGGATGCCCGCGGTTACATGACCAGGATCGTCGAGAAGCCCCGGGAGCCCATCTCGAAGCTGGCCAACATCGGCCTCTACTACGTGCGGACGGTGGACCAGATGTGGAAGGGGATCGACCACGTGCTGGCCGCGCCGCAGAACAAGGGCGAGTGGTTCCTCACCGACGCCTTCCAGTGGATGATCGAGCGCGGGGCGCGGATCAAGACGGCCGAAGTGGCGGGGTGGTACGACTGCGGCACCGTGGAGACGACGCTGGAGACCAACCGGATCCTGCTCGAGAAGCACGGGGCACGGGGGCAGGGGGGCACGAGGGCACGGGCAGGCGTGGTCGAGCCGTGCTACATCGAGGACGGGGTCGTGATCGAGCGGTCCACGGTGGGGCCGTACGCGTCCATCGAAGCGGGCACCGTCATCCGCGACAGCACGCTGACCAACGCGATCGTGGGTCGGGACTGCCGCCTCGAACGGGTCAAGCTCGACGGCGCCATGCTCGGCGACGCGGTCGTCGTGGAGGGTCTCCGGGGCTCGGCGTCGCTCGGTTCGAACTCCGAGGTGCGAGCGTAGTCAGGCGTAGCGCGCCATGGCGAGGTCCACGATGTCGCGCATCAGGTCGGTGTAGGTCCGGCCGGACTTGCGCGCCGCCATGGCGAACTCCGCCGCCGAAGAGAGCCACGGGTTCGGATTGACCTCGATGACGTAGATCTCGCCCTTGGGCGTGAGGCGCATGTCCACGCGCCCGTAGTCGCGGACCTTCAGCGCCTGGTACGCGGCAACCGCCTTCTCCTGCAGCCGCTCGGTCGTCTTCTCGTCCAGGTCCTCCACCACCCGGGTGCGCGTCTTCTTGTAGGCTTCCGAGTCCTTCTCCCACTTCACGTCGCTGCCGGCGATGTGGGGCGTGCCCTCGGGGAGCTTCGACAGGTCCAGCTCGACCAGCGGGAGCGCCTCCGGCTTCTCCTCGCCGAGGATGGCGGCGTAGATCTCGCGGCCCTCGATGTACTCCTCGATCAGCGCGGGCGAGTCGAACTGCTCGTGGATGTCGTGGATCTTCTCCATCAGCTCCTTGACGCTCTCCACCACCGACGACGCGTCGATGCCGATCGAGCCGTCCTCGGAGGCGGGCTTCACGATCAGCGGGAACTCGATGTCGTGGGCGTGGTCGGTGCGGCCCTTGTACGAGACGGCGAAGTACGGCGTCCGGATCTTGTGGAACTGGAACACCTTCTTGGCGAGCGACTTGTCCTGCGCCAGGTAGAGCGCATGCGGGTCCGCGCCGGTGTACGGCTTGTCCAGGAGCTCGAGGTAGGCGGCGAGGTTCATGTCCTTGGTGTCGTCGCCGGCGTACGACTCGGTGAGGTTGAAGATGAGGTCGGCGTTGCAGCGCGCGACCCCCAGCAGGCTCTGGTCGTGCCCGTCGAGCACCAGGTACGAGGGCTCGTGCCCCAGCTTGGCCAGGGCGTCGAAGATCTCCTCGCGGTCGAGCTTGGGCCGCCGCGTCCGCTTGCGGCTCTTGCGGCCGGTGCGCCGGGGGCGCGGCGGCTCCTCCACCAGCGCGGTCGGCTCCTCGGCCCCGTCGTCCCAGGTGTCGTAGAGGATCGCGATCTTGAGGCCGGTCGGGCTCATGGGTCGCTCACGGTTGGACGAAGCGCCCGCGGGTCAGGTAGTTCATCGCGAGCGTCGTCGCGTAGGCCGTCATCTCCACCAGCTGTCCGGGCTCGCGGGCGGTCTCGACCGCGAGGCCGAGCGCCGCCACGCGCTGCTCGATGGACTCGATCAGGGCGCGCACCAGCGGCCGCCGCACGCCCGTCCAGTAGGTCACCTTGTCCACGATCGGCTTGCGGTGCTCCGCGAGCCACGGCGCCGCGGGCCGGATGCCCTTGCGCCGGCGGGGGGCCGGCTTGACCAGGATGTCCGTGAGGTCCGCGTCCAGCGCCAGCTCGGCGATGGCCTGCGCCTCGTCGGGCGTGTGTTCCTGGTAGAACTGCTCGACCGTGACGTCCATCTCCTCGACGGTCACGTCGGTCGCGCCCATCGCCCGGAGCGGCGCCAGCCCGGCCACGCGCCGGGCCGCTCGGTCCACGTAGCGGAGCTTCGCCAGCGCCGGCCAGCCGCGGTACTTGGTCCGCCACCCGGAGCGCGGGGTGAGCCACACGGCGAAGGTCTCGGCGAAATCCTCGTCGGGGTGTTTCTGCGCGTACCACCCGGCGATGTGCCGCACGTGACGGCGGCTGAACGGCACCGGCCGGTAGTGGTCCTTGTAGGCCCGGCGGAACGGCCCGAACAGGGCGCGCCACTCGTCGCCCTTGTACAGCTCGTAGGCGTAGTTGAAGGCGTGCCCCGCCTCGTGCCTGAGGTACATCATGATCTCGCGCCCGTCCTCGAGGTCGTTCATGTGCCGCTCGAGCGCCGCGAGCTTGGGGTCGGCGAGGTAGAACGGGATGCCGATGACGGGCTCGCCCGAGGGGCAGCCCCATTCGTCGGTGAGGTAGCAGGCGGGCCGGAAGAGCCTCAGTCCCTTGCGCTCGATCTCGACGTAGAGCCGGCGCACGTACTTCTCGAGCGGCGAGCCCTCGAGCTTCAGGCCCAGCTCCTTGATGGGCTTGGCGAGGATTTCCTGGACGTCGGCTGGTGTCTTCTCGAATGGCGGCACGGCGCGCTTGTGAAGGTGCCCTACGGTAACAGTCGGAGCGGCGCAGTACAATACGGCGCGGTCACTCCCGCTCGGCCCGGAACCGGGCCGGCACCTCGGTCACGGAGAGCGTCGCGGTGGAGCGGTCAGGACGCGGCCAGGCCCGCGGCCGTGGCGATCACCAGGAGCGCGCGGAACAACCCCGCCGGGCCGTCCACGTTCTCGTACCATTCGCTCACCAGGTGCGTGCTGCCGCCCCGCCCGCCGGCACCGATCGCGATGCCGGGCACACCGCGACTGATGGCCACGTTGGCGTCCGTGGAGGCGGCCGCGAGGTCGGGCGTGTGCCCCACCAGGCGCGTGGCCGACACGGCGCCCTGGACCAGCGCGTGATCCGCTTCGGTGGCCCCGCTCGGCCGGTAGCCCAGCGGCACGATCTGGAGCGTCAGCGGCGCCGTGCCGGCGGCGCGGCGGCGATTGGCGGCGTCGAGGGCGCGCGCCAGCGCCTCGGTGGCGCCGCCGTACACCGCGTCGAGCGTCGCCTCGCCCTCGGAACGGAGGTCGAGCTCGAGCCACGCCTCCTGCGGAATCGTGTTGAGCCCCGAGCCGCCGCCGACCCGCACCACGCTCGCGGTCGTCCGCGGGGAGGCCGGCAGCGGCAGCTCGCCGATGGCGGCGGAGGCCAGCGCCACCGCGTGGATGGGGTTGGCGACGCCGAACGCGGCCCAGGAGTGGCCGCCGGGGCCGCGGAACACGGCACGCAGGCGTCGCGACCCCAGCGCGCGGTGGACCACGCGCTCGATCCCGGCGCCGTCGAGCGCGACGAACGCGGTCGGGCGGAAGCCGGGATCGGCGAACAGCTGCTTCGCGCCGGCGAGGTCGCCGGCGCCTTCCTCGCCGGTCGTGGCGACGAAGGTGATGCGTGCCGGTGGGTGGATTGCGGCGTGGCGGCAGGCGCCGGCGAGCGCCAGCATGCCGGCGAGTCCACGGGCGTTGTCGCTGATCCCGGGCGCGATGAGTCGCGCGCCGTGGTTCCGCACCGTGAGGTCGGTGTCGGCGGGAAAGACCGTATCGAGGTGGGCGGCCAGGACCACGCCGGCACCGCCGTCGCCCATGGCGCCGCCCGGCCACCGCGCGATCACGTTGCCCGCCGGGTCGCGCGCGAGATCCGCGACGCCCAGCTCCGCGAAGCGCCGCGCGACCGCGTCGGCGCGGCGGCCCTCGTCGCCCGTCGGCGCCGGCACCGTGGCGAGAGCGCGCTGCCACTGGAGCGTGTCGCCGTCGAAGCGCTCCAGCCAGGCGAGCGCCCGGCGGAGCTCGGGACGGGCGGCGACGGCCGCGACGGGACTGGTCACGCGCGGAGGCTAACCCGCGTGAGGAACGGTTGCAAGCGCGCTTGACGCCTCTCGCGGTGGTGCGCAAACTGTACCGGCGTCTGCACCGCCGTCCGGGAACCCCTCGACCGATCAGCAGCCGCAGCTCCTGCAGGCCGTGGCCGAGCCGGGCGTCGCGTCCCCTCGACCGCACGGCGCGAACGGCGGCGGCCGCCATCGAGCCGCATCGCCGGCGCCGGCCCGGCATTCGTCGCATCGCGAAGGAGGAGATCATCGAGTCGTCGGGTGAAGGCGGGAGCGTCGCGTGACGCCGCCCGGTTACCGTGAGCTGGTGCGCTCGTACCTGGACCTCCGCTGGCAGCTGGACCCGGTCGCGGCAACCCAGGCGGGGGTCGAAGGACACGACGCCCGGCTCGGCGACTTCTCCAAGCCGCAGGTGAAGTCGGCCGTCGCGGCTCTCAAGGCGATGGCGGCGGCGTTCGAGTACGCGGAGACATCGTCCATCGCCGAGGAAGTGGACCAGACGGCGGTGTTGAACGATCTCCGCACCCAGGTCGCGCGGCTGGAGAAGGAGAAGCCCTACGAGCGGAATCCCGAAGTCCACCTGACGCACCTGTTCGACGGTCTGTTCGTCCTGCTCAGCCGCACCGACCGGTCGGCCGAGGCGCGGGGTCGCGCGCTGGCCGGCCGTCTCGCCGCCACGCCGCGGTTTCTCGGCGATGCGAAGGCGACCCTCGGCCGGCCGCCCGAGGTGTTTTGCGAGACGGCCCTGGCCGTGGCGGAAGGAGGGCGGGCGCTGTTCGAAGAGGCGATCCCGGCCTTCGCCGCCACGCTTTCGCCGGTTGGCCGCCAGGCGACGCTCGAGGCGCTCGCCCCGGCCCGGGAGGCGCTGGCCGAGTTCACGGCGTTCGTGGGCGGCGAGTTGGCCGACCGCGCGGACGGGGACTTCGCCATCGGCCGCACGCAGTTCGATTTCCGGCTGAGCTTCGAGCACGTTCTCCCCGATTCCGCGCCCGCGCTGCTGCGCTACGGCGAAGCGCTGGTGCGCGAGGTGCAGGGCGATCTCGAGGCGCGGGCCGCGGCGCTGGCGCCCGGGGTGCCGTGGCGCGCGCTGATCGAGCGCCTGAGGGCCGCCCATCCGGCCCGGGGCGACCTGGTCGCCGCGTACGGCACGGCGATGGAGCGGGCCCGCCGCTTCGTGGCCGAACGCGGCCTGGCGAGCATTCCGGAGGGACCGCTGCAGGTCGTCGCGACCCCGTCCTACATGCAGCCGCTGATTCCGTTCGCGGCCTACGATCCCCCGGGAGCGTTCGGCGAGGCGCGCGTCGGATGGTTCTACGTCTCCGTGCCCGAGGAGGCGCAGCTGCGCGAGCACAGCGTGCACGAGCTGGCCATGACGGCCCTGCACGAGGGATTCCCCGGCCACCACCTCCAGCACCTCGTGGCGCAGGCGCAACCGTCGCCCGTGCGCCGCGTGGTGTGGACGCCGCTCTCGGTCGAGGGCTGGGCGTTGTATTGCGAGGGCATGATGGCCGAGGAAGGCTTCCTCACCCGGCCCGAGGAGGCGCTGTTCCAGAGCCTGCACCTGCTGTGGCGCGCGGTGCGGGTCGTCCTCGACGTCCGGCTGCACACCGCGGGCATGGCGTTCGAGGAAGCGGTCCGGTACATGATGGACACGCTGGCGCTCGCCCGCGAAAGCGCCGAAGCCGAAGTGCGCCGCTTCTGCGGCAACCCGGCGAACGCGCTGTGCTACGCCGTAGGCCGCCGCGAGCTGCTCCGCCTGCGGGACGACTACCGCGCGCGGGCCGGCGCGGGGTTCTCGCTGCGCCGCTTCCACGACGAGGTGCTGTCGTACGGAGGCCTGCCGATCTCTCTCATGAGGTGGGGAATGGGATTGAACGACGGTGAGGGGTGAGAGGTGAGAACGAGAGGTTCAGGTGAGAGGCGAAGGGTGGGACGGCGTGAGAGGGATTGAGTTGCCTCTCACTTCCACGCCTCACCCCTCACTGGAACCTCTCACCCCTCACCTCACTCACCTCTCACGTATCCCACGATGGCCATGACCACGAAGGCCAAGCTTCCCAAGGCCGTCTACTACTTCGGCGCAACTTCCCTCGCCAACGACTTCGCCTCCGAGATGATCTATCCCCTGCTCCCCGCCTTCGTGACGGGCCTGCTGGGGGGCGGAGCCGTCGCGCTCGGGGTCCTGGACGGGATGGCCGATACGGTGGCGGCCGGATTCAAGCTCGTGTCGGGGTACCTCGCCGAGCGTCCCGGGCTCCGCGGCCCCCTCGTGGTGGGCGGATACGCGATCGCCGCGGTCGTCCGGCCGGTGATCGCCGTGGCCGCCGCGGCGTGGCAGGTGATCGGCCTGCGCGCCGCGGATCGGGTCGGGAAGGGAATCCGGACGGCGCCGCGGGACACGATGATCGCCGACGTCACGCCCGGCGGCATGCGGGGCCGGGCCTTCGGCCTGCACCGGGCGGCGGACCACGTGGGCGCCATCATCGGTCCGCTCACGGCCGCGGGCCTTCTCGCCCTCGGGATGTCCCTGCGTCACGTGTTCTGGATCGCCGTGGTGCCGGGACTGGCGGCCGTGGCGGTCGCGGCGCTGGCGGTGCGAGAGGCGGGTCGTGGGTTGCAGGTGGTAGGTGGTGGTGAAGAAGAACCCCCCGCCACCCACAAGCCACAACCTACCAACCGCCGTTTCGGCGCGACGATCCTGGTCCTCGTCCTCGCCGCCGCCCTGCGGGCCCCCGAGACCCTCCTCATCCTGCGCGCGCAGGATCTCGGCGTCCCCGTTCTCCTGGTGCCGATCCTCTGGGCCGCGCTGCACGTGGTGCGCTCCGCGTCCTCCTACCCCGGGGGCGCGCTCGCCGATCGCTGGGGGCCGAGGCGCACGCTGGCGGTCGGCTGGCTGGTGTACGCGGCGCTCGCGCTGGGGTTCGCCGCCGTGCGAACGGAGGCGGCGGGCTGGGCGATCTTCCTCGCTTTCGGCCTCTTCGTGGGGCTCAGCGAGAGCCCGGAGCGCAAGCTCGTGGCCGACCTCTCGCCCGGCGGGCGGCGCGGACGCGGCTTCGGCTGGTATCACGGGGCGCTGAGCGCGGTGGCCCTGCCCGGCGCCGTCCTGTTCGGCTGGATGTACCAGAGCCGCGGCGCCGGCCTCGCGTTCTCCGTGAGCGCGGCCGTGACCCTGGCGGCGGTCGCGGCCCTGCCGCTCAGCAGCAGCGCGTGGGGCCGCCGCTCCCGAACTGCCGCGTGAGGAACTCCGCGTAGAACTCCCGCGGCGAGAGCGGCGCGGAGCCGGAGTGATGGGTTGCGTGCTGCTCGAGATACCGCTGGTAGTCCGGCGCCCCGACGATCTGCCGCACCGCGCGGAGCAGGCCGCGCACCCGCGGCCATCCCGCCACGCCGCCGGCTCGCAACTCAGTCACCCGTGGCATAGGCCGACTCCACGAACGGCGCCTCGTGCACCACCGGCGCCTTCCGCTTCGAAAGGACCAGCCACCACTCCCGCGCCGAGGACAGGATCACGACCAGGACGACCCCCATGAAGGCGAGGGCCAGGGCCGCGTCGAGCCGGTCGTTGAGGACGAGGCGCGCCGCGTTGGGGCTTCCCGGCGCGATCCCTCGCGCGTGGGAGAGGAAGCCGAGTCGCGGATCCGCCGCGAAGACCTTCTCGCACCCTGCCGTCAGCGTCACCGCCGCGAGCCATACTAGCGGCACGGTCGTCACCCATGCGGACCGCCACTTGCCCATCTTGATCAGGATGGTCGTCCCCACGCAGAGCGCCACGGCGGCCAGCAGCTGGTTGGCGATGCCGAACAGGGGCCACAGTGAGTTGATCCCACCGAGCGGATCGACTACGCCCTGGTAGAGGAAGTAGCCCCATAACGCGACGATCAGCGCGCTGGATATCAGCACGCTCGGGTACCACGACGTGCGGCCGAACGGCGCCCACACGTGGCCGACCAGCTCCTGGAGCATGAAACGTCCCACCCGCGTTCCCGCGTCAACCGTCGTGAGGATGAACAGGGCCTCGAACATGATCGCGAAGTGGTACCACAACGCGAGTCCCGAGCCGCGCACGACACCGGCGAGAATGGAGGCCATCCCCACGGCGAGGCTGGGCGCACCGCCGGTGCGGGAGAGCAGCGTCGCCTCACCCATCTGGCGGGCCAGCGCCTCCATCTGGCCCGGCTGCAGCGTGAAGCCCCAGTGCGCGATCGCCCGCGCCGCGGTCTCCGCCGTCGGGCCGAGCGTCCCGGCCGGCACATTCATGGCGAAATAGACGGCCGGCTCCAGCGTGGCGGCCGCGATGATGGCCATCAGGCCCACGAACGATTCCATCAGCATCCCGCCGTAGCCGATCAGCCGCGCCTCGCTCTCATGCGTGACCATCTTCGGCGTCGTCCCGCTGGCCACCAGCGCGTGAAACCCCGAGATCGCACCGCAGGCGATGGTGATGAAGGCGAAGGGAAAAACCTTCCCCGAGAACACCGGTCCGGTGCCGTCCACGAACTGCGTCAGCGCCGGGAGCTTGGTGTGGGGCAGGACGACGAGGATCGCCACGGCCAACGCGAAAATCGTTCCGATCTTCAGGAACGTGGACAGGTAGCCCCTCGGCGACAGCAGCAGCCAGACCGGAAGCGCCGCCGCGAAGAAGCCGTAGGCAATGATCGCCCACGACAGTCCGGTGCCCGACCACGTGAACCAGCGGGCCCACGTCGGGTCGTGCGCGACCCATCGGCCGCCCACCAGGGCCGCGAGCAGGAGGATGATGCCGATCGCCGAGGCCTCCAGCACGTGCCCCGGCCGGAAATTGCGCATCCACAGGCCCATCAGCATGGCGATGGGAATGGTGCTGGCGATGATGAACAGCCCCCACGGACTGGCCCTCAGCGCGTTGACCACGACCAGCGCCAGCACCGCGAGCAGAATGATCATGATCGCGAGGATGGCCACCATCGCGGCCATGCCCGCGACCGAGTTGACCTCCTCCTTCGCCATCTGGCCCAGCGATTTGCCGTCGCGCCGCATCGAGGCGAACAGGATGACGAAATCCTGGACGGCGCCGCCCACGACGACCCCGGCGATCAGCCACAACGTGCCCGGGAGGTAGCCAAACTGGGCCGCCAGCATCGGCCCGATCAGGGGGCCGGCGCCGGCGATCGCGGCGAAGTGGTGCCCGTACAGCACCCACTTGTTGGTCGGCACGAAGTCGCGGCCGTTGTTGAGCCGCTCGGCAGGCGTCGCGCGGCGGTCGTCGAGAGCGAAGACCCGCACGGCGAGGTAGCGCGAGTAGAAGCGGTACGCGACGACGTAGCTCGCGACCCCCGCAACCAGAATCCAGGCCGCGCTGATGCTCTCGCCCCGCGACAGGGCGAGGACCGCGAGCGCGGTGGCGCCGAGGGCGCCGATGCCGACCCAGAGGGCCGTCGAGAGGTAGTGGCGCATGTTGAGCGCTAGCATAGCCTTGGCGTCGCCCGACCGTCAATGCGCCGAACTTGCCACTCCCTTGGGCCGCGGGTATGTTCGCGCCGTGCCGAAGCCACAAGCCGACGCCGTCACCGCGCTCCTCGAAGAGGTGACGCACCAGGAGCAGCCGCAGCCCGCGGGGGGGAAGGCCGACCTCAAGGGCAAGGGCGCGATCGTCACCGGCGCCGCCACCGGCATCGGGCGCGCCACCGCGCTCGAGTTCGCGCGCCGGGGCTGCGGCGTCGCGTTCAACTACGTCGAGCTGCCCGGCCGCGACGTCGCCGTGCAGGCGGCTATGACCGAGGCCGTCCTCAAGAGCCTCAACGTCCCCGTCTTCTGCGATCGCTGCGACGTCCGCAACAAGGACGAGGTGGACCGGTTCGTGCAGGCCGCGAAGAACGCCCTGGGCGGCGTCCACAACCTCGTCAACAACGCCGGCATCTCGCGCGACGCCGCGCTGTGGCGCATGGACGACTCCGCGTGGCAGGACGTCGTCGAGACCAACCTGACCGGCGCCTTCCACATGATCCGCTCCGTCGCGCCCATCTTCCGCGCGCAGCATTACGGCAAGATCGTCAACGTCGCGGCGGTGCAGGCTATGATCGCCGGCTTCGGCGTCGCCAACTACGCGGCCTCGAAGGCCGGCCTCATCGGCCTGACCCACGCCGCCGCCGTCGAGCTCGGCCCGGCCAACGTCAACGTCAACGCCGTCGCCCCCGGATTCGTGAAGACCGAGCTGACGCAGCACCTCTCCGAGGAGCTGGTCGCCAAGGCGCGCGGCACCACCCCCCTCGGGCGCGTCGCCGAGCCCGACGACGTGGCCCAGGTGATCGTCTTCCTGTGCAGTGACGCCGCTCGCCACATCACGGGCGAGACCATCCGCGTGGACGGGGGCCAGACCCTGGGTTAGCTTCCAGTGTCGGCCTCCAAATACCTCCCATCGGTGATTACAATGTCGCGTTACTGTCGCATAACTGCTGCGATATTGGCTGCATCGGCGCTCGCCGGTTGTGCCAGGTCGCCTCGCCCTACAACGCCCGAAGATCCGTTTCAGGCCATCGGTATCGCTCCCCTCCCGGCCGGGGCTCTGGCGGGCGGCAGCGTGCTTCTGCTGCCCGTTGGCGCGCTGCTGCTGACCGACTCGGCCACACGCAGCCCCGACCTGGTCGCGCGGCAGTATGCCCTCAGGACGGTGGCGGGCGCGACGCTCGACAGCGCCCTGCGGCAGCGGGCGCGGAGCGTCACCTGGCTGGGGCTGGCCGAGCAGCGCCGGGCCCTGCGCATGGCCCCGGCGCTGGGCATCGAGCCGGAGCGGCTGGAGACGGGTTACCTGACGAGCCCGAAGACCGAAGCGCTGGTGGATCCACTCTGGGCGCAGCTGAGGACGCTGGCGGGCATGACGAACGCGCGGATGGCGCTGGCGCCGGCCGCGGTGCGCCTCGACCGGCGCGGCGCGACGTACTCCGCCGAGTACGTGCTGGTGCTGGTGGACTGCCGCGAGGGCCAGGTGCTGGGGCGGGGCCGGATGCCGGGCCCGCCGGCCGCCACGCCGGAGGCGGCGCTCGCGGCCGCGGCGGCTGCGGCGGTCCCGCAGACCGGGCCCTGAGGGCGCGGCGATGAGCTATCGGGTGACGCTGATCCCTGGCGACGGCATCGGCCCGGAGATCACGGCGGCCACGCTGCACGTGCTCGAGGCCACCGGGATCGCGCTCGAGTGGGACCCGCAGACGGCGGGCGCGGCGGCGATCGAGGACCGCGGCGATCCCCTGCCCGATCCCGTGCTGGCGTCCATCGAGGCGACGGGCGTGGCCTTGAAGGGCCCGCTCGCGACGCCGGTGGGCACGGGGCACCGCTCCGTGAACGTCGCCCTGCGCAAGGCGTTCGACCTGTTCGCCAACGTGCGACCGGTGCGGACGGTCATCCCCACGCGCTGCTACGAGGACGTCGATCTCGTGATGGTGCGCGAGAACACGGAGGGGCTGTACGTCGGGGTGGAGCACTTCGTCGCGGTCGGGGACGATCCGCGCGCGGTGGCGGAGTCCACGGCGATCGTGACGCGCCTGGGATGCGAGCGGATCATCCGCTTCGCGTTCGAGTACGCCCTGAGCCATGGCCGCAAGCTGGTGACGGCGGTGCACAAGGCGAACATCCTGAAGATGGCGAGCGGCTTGTTCCTCGAATCCGGCCGCACGGTGGCGAAGGCGTACGACGGGCGGGTCGCGTTCAACGACCGGATCGTGGACAACGCGGCGATGCAGCTGGTGCTGCACCCGCACCAGTTCGACGTGCTGGTGACGACGAACATGTTCGGCGACATCCTCTCCGACGAGATGGCGGGGCTGGTCGGAGGGCTGGGGCTCGCCCCGGGCGCCAACATCGGCCCGCGGGTCGCGTTGTTCGAGGCGGTGCACGGGACCGCGCCGGACATCGCGGGCCGGGGGCTGGCCAACCCGGCAGCGCTGATGTTGAGCGCCGGCATGATGCTGCATCACCTCGGCGAGCGGGCCGCGGCCGCGCGCGTCGAGGACGCGGTGATCCGGTCCATTCGCGACGACGAGGTGAAGACGCGGGACCTGGGCGGGACGGCGACGACGTCGGAGTTCGCGGAACACGTAGCCCATCTCGTACGCGGCTAGCCAGGACGGAGGCGGCAGTGAGCGCGGAATTCAGAGCAGTGGCGAGACGGCGAGTTGCGAAGTGGTTCCGAGTCATCGGTGCTCGGACCGTTCGACCGGCCGGAACGTGCGCCGCGCTGCTCCTGGTCCTGGCCGGCACCGGTCGGGCGCAGGAGACCAGCCTCACGGTGTACGAGGCGGGGCGGGTCGTGGTGCGCCGGGCGCTCCCGGTCGCGGTGCCGCGGGGGGCCAGCACGCTGGCGGTGGACCTGGGGGCGCCGAACGTGGACCCGGGGACGCTCGTGGCCCTGGACTCGGGGGTCGAGATCCGGAGCGTGACCAGCGTGGCGGGCACCGGTCTGGAGGCGGCGCTGCGGCGGGCGGTCGGCCGGGACATCGACTTCATGGTGCAGGTCCGCGACTCGGGGCCCCGCTTCCTGCGCGCCACGCTGCTCTCCCTCGACCCGCAGACGGTGCGCGTCGCCGGGCGCGTGATCTACGGCTTTCCCGGCACGCCCGCCTTTCCGGATTCGCTGGTGGCGCTGGCGCCGAGCCTGGCGCTGACCGTGAGCGCGGCGCGGGCGAAGCCGTCGCTGCGCCTGGCCTACCAGGCGGACGGGCTGCGGTGGCGCGCGTCGTACGCGCTCGTCATTCCGCGGAACCCGCGCGCGCCCGGCGCGATGACGGGACTGGCGACGATCGACGATCCGGGCGCGCTGTCCTTCCAGGGCGCGGAGATCCAGCTGCTGGCGGGCGACGTGCGGCGGGTGGTGCCGGCGATGGCGCCGCAGCCGATGCTGGCGCGCGCCATGGCGGGCGGGGCCGCGCTTGACGAAGCGGCGGCCCCGGCCGAGGAGTCGGTCGGCGAGACGCACCTGTACACGCTCGCCGGCACGGTGGACATCGTGCCCGGCGAGTCGAGAAGCGTCGCGCTGTTCCCCGCGGCGAGCGTGGCGGTCGAGCCGGAATACGTGCTGCGCCACGCGTCGTACGTCTACCAGGCGCCCCAGGACCAGCCGGAGACGGACCTCCACGCCGAGGTGGGCTATTTGGTCCGGCGCCCGAAGGGCACGCCGTTCGGCGACACGCCGTTGCCGGCGGGCGTCGTGCGGGTGCTGTCGCCCGATTCGGGGGGCCGCCTCCAGCTGCTGGGCGAGGCGCCGATCCAGCACACGCCGGCGGGACGGGAGCTGCACCTCGTCACCGGCACGGCCTTCGACGTCACGGCGCAGCGGACCCAGACCGAGTTCACAATGGAGGGGCGGCGGGCGTCGGTGTCGGCGTACCGCGTCACGATCCAGAACGCCAAGGGCGACACGGTCACGGTCCAGGTGGTGGACCAGTTCCCGGGCCAGTTCGACGTGCTGTCGAGCACCGTGCCGCCGGAGCGCCTCAGCTCCGCGTCGGTGCGCTTCCAGGTGCGGGTGCCGGCGCGCGGCGAGGCGACACTCGAGTACCGGGTGCGCGCGCGCTGGTGACGACGCTCGTGCACCTGTCCGATCTCCACTTCGGGGGCAAGGCGGACGTCGCCGCCGTCGAAGCGGTCGAGGCGCTGCTGCCGTCGCTGCGGCCCACGGCGATCGTGATCTCCGGAGACTTCGCGCAGCGGGCCCGGGCGGGCGAGTTCCAGCGCGGGCGGGCGTTCCTGCGCGCGCTCGCCGCGACGGCGCCGGTGCACGCCATCGCCGGCAACCACGACGTGCAGTGGTGGCGGGAGCCGTTCGGCATCCCACTGCTGGGGCGCGCCCGCTTCGACAAGTACCGGCGCTGGATCGCGAGCGACCTCGCGCCGCTGCTGACGGTGGACGGCGCGGTGGTGTGCGCCGCGCTGTCGGCGCACGGCCTCGCGCTGGGCTCCGTGACGTGGAACCCGCGCGACCTGACGGTGAAGGGGCACGTCACCAGGGGCGCGCTGGAGCGGGCGGCGCGCGCGTTCGGCGCGAGCCGTCCCGGCGTCCTGCGGGTGCTGGTGGTGCACCACAACGTGCTCAAGGGCCGCCTCTCCCGGCGCTGGGGCCTGGCGCGGCCCCGCGCGGCGCTCCACGGCATCGCGGCGACCGGCGCCGACCTCGTGTGCTGCGGGCACGATCACGAGGAGGGGATCGGCACCATCGAGGCGGGAGGGCGCCGGGTGGTCGTGTCCACGGCCGGGACGCTCTCCACGCGCGGTCGCGGGCAGGCGCCGCCGAGCTTCAACCTGATCACCAGCACCGACGCGGCGATCCGCGTCGAGATCCACCGGTTCGATCGCGCGGCGGCGGCGTTTCGCATGACGGAGGGGCGGGACTTTGCGAGGTAGGTGGCTGCCCGCGTGGCTGTCGCCGGCCGGGCCGCGGCGCGAAAGCGCGCCGCCGCCGGCCCTGCGGCTCACCATGCCGGAAGCCCGGCTGCTGGCGGGCCGCCTGAACAAGCTCGGCCTCCAGCCGGTGGCCGGCCTGCGGCTCACCGACAACCGGAGCGTGATGGTGAGTCTCTCGCCCAAGGGCGTGCTCAGCATCCACCGGGGCTATGCGCAGGCGCCGGACCGCGTGCTCCGGGCCGTGGTGCGCTTCGTGGGGCGCCGCACGCCGCGCGTCCTGCGGCGGGCGGCCGAGCGGGAGATTCTCGCCTTCCGGCCGGAGGATCACGCGGCGGGTTCGCCACGGCGCCCGCGCGCACCCGACCGTCCACGTCCGGGGGACGTCGAGAAGATCGCGCGCCTCGAGGCCCTGTTCCGCGACTACAACGCCCGCCACTTCGCCGGTGCGCTCCCCGTCCTTCCCATCCGGATGTCGGGCCGGATGCGCACCCGCCTCGGCCAGCTGTGCCTGCGGCACGGGAGCGGCGAGCCGTACGAGATCACGCTGAGCCGCCGTCACGTGGACCGGCACGGGTGGGAAGAAGCCGCCCACACCCTGCTCCACGAGATGGTGCACCTGTGGCAGCACCAGAACGGGCACGCCGTGGACCACGGCCGCGCCTTTCGCCGCAAGGCGGCCGCCGTCGGCGTCGCGGCGGCGGCGCGGCGCGCGGTGCGCGCGCGGCAGCAGGAGCGCCGGGCGGCGCGGCTCGATTGAACCATCTTCGCCGGGATACCCATGGCTCCGCGATTTGAAGGCGTGGACTTCTACGACGTCGCCTCCCTCCTCAGCGAAGAGGAGCGGGCGATCCAGAGCACCGTGCGGGCCTGGGTGGACGACCGGCTGGCACCCGTCATCAACGAGCACTACCTGGCCGGGAAGTTCCCGCTCGAGCTGGTGCCGGAGATGGCGGAGCTGGGCTTCTTCGGCGCCAATCTGCCGGAGGAGTACGGCTGCGCCGGGCTCAACAACGTCGCCTACGGGCTGATCATGCAGGAGCTGGAGCGCGGCGATTCCGGCGTGCGGTCCTTCGCGTCGGTGCAGGGCGCGCTGGTGATGTACCCCATCCACGCCTTCGGCTCCGAGGACCAGAGGAAGAAGTGGCTGCCCGCGATGGCGTCGGGCGAGGTGATCGGCTGCTTCGGGCTCACGGAGCCGGACTACGGCTCCAACCCCGGCGGGATGATCACCACGGCGCGGGAGACGAAGGACGGCTGGGTCCTCAACGGCGCCAAGATGTGGATCACCAACGGTTCGACGGCCAAGGTCGCGATCGTCTGGGCCAAGACCGGCGCGCTGGACGACGCCGCGAGCATCCGCGGCTTCATCGTGCCCACGGATAGCGCCGGCTTCAGCGCCAGGGACCAGAAGGGCAAGCTGTCGCTGCGCGCGTCCGACACCTCGGAGCTGGTGCTGCAGGACGTGAAGGTGGGCAAGGACGCGCTGCTGCCGGGCTCCAGAGGCCTCAAGAGCCCGCTCAGCTGCCTGACCCAGGCGCGCTACGGCATCGCCTGGGGCGCGCTGGGCGCGGCGATGGGCTGCTACGACGAGGCGCTGCGCTACGCCAAGCAACGGGTGATGTTCAAGAAGCCCATCGCCGCCTTCCAGCTCCAGCAGCAGCGGCTGGCGGAGATGCTGAGCGAGATCACCAAGGCGCAGCTGCTCGTGCTCCAGCTCGGGCGCCTGAAGGACCAGGGCCAGGCCACGCCGCAGCGCGTGTCGCTGGCCAAGCGCAACAACGTGGACATGGCCTGCGACATCGCCCGCGAGGCACGCCGTTTGCTGGGAGCCAACGGCATTCTCGTCGAGTACACGGCGATGCGGCACCTGGCCAACCTGGAGAGCGTGTACACGTACGAGGGCACGCACGACATGCACACGCTGATCCTCGGCGAGGCCATCACCGGGCTCAGCGCGTTCGAGGGATGACAGGGACGTTGAAGGTCGAGAGTTGAAGGTTGAAGGTAGTGCTCGGGGCCAGCCTTTCACCTTCGACTTTCGACCTTCGACCTTCAACTGCAGCTCAGGGAGCGACAGCGTGAGAATCGCCGTTTGCATCAAGCGGGTGCCGGACACGGAGACCCGCATCCGGATCGGGGGCGACGGCGCCTCGATCGACGAGGCGGGCGTCAAGTTCATCGTGAACCCGTACGACGAGTTCGCGATCGAGGAGGCGCTGCAGCGCCGGGACAAGCCGGGGGGGGGCGGCGGCGAAGTGGTGGTCGTCGCGCTGGGGCCCGACGCGGCGCAGGAGACGATCCGCGGCGCGCTCGCGATGGGCGCCGACCGCGGCGTGCTGCTCAAGGCGGAGCGGATCCCGGCCGACGCGCTCGCGGTGGCGAAGGCGCTGGCGGCGGAGCTCAAGGACGGCGGCTACGACCTGGTGCTGTTCGGGAAGATGGCCGTGGACGACTACAACCACGGCGTCGGGCCGATGGTGGCCGAGCTGCTCGGCCTGCCGTGCGTGACGGCGATCGCGAAGCTCGAGCTCGAGGGCGGGAAGGGCGTGGCCGAGCGGGAGATCGAGGGTGGCGTCGAGGTGGTCGAGTTCGCGCTTCCGGCGGTGCTGACGGCGGAGAAGGGGCTCAACACGCCGCGCTATCCGGCTTTGAAGGGGATCATGGCGGCCAAGAAGAAGCCGATCGAGATCAAGCCGGTCGCGCTCGGCGAGGCCCGGCTGACCGTCACGTCGCTCGGCCTGCCGCCGGAGCGGAAGGCGGGACGGATCGTGGGCGAGGGCGTGGACGCAGTGCCCGAGCTGGTGCGCCTGCTGCGCACGGAAGCGAAGGTGCTCTGATGGCCAACGTACTGGTGGTCACCGAGCAGCGGGACGGCACGCTGCGCAGGACGAGCCACGAAGTGGTGTGGGCGGCACGGGCCCTGGCCGACGCGATGGGCGGCACCGTGGACGCGCTGGTGCTCGGCGCGGCGGGGGTGGACGCCGCGGGCGCGAAGCTCGGCGACGTGGGCGCGGACCGCGTGCTCGTGGCCGAGGACGCGTCGTTCGGAAAGTACGCGCCGTGCGGCTACGCGGGCACGGCGGCCGCGGTGGTGAAGGCGGGCGGCTACGGCGCCGTCCTGGTCGCGGCGACGGCCGCGGGCCGGGACCTGGCGCCGAGGATCGCCGCGCGCCTCGACGCGCCGCTGGCCACGGACGTGACGGCGGTGGGATTCGAGGGCGGCAAGGTGACCGCGACGCGGCCGGTGTACGCCGGGAGGGTGCTCCAGCAGGTGCGATTCGACGCGCCGCTGGCCGTGGTGTCGGTGCGCCCCAACACGTTCGCGCCGGGCAAGGCGGGCAAGGCGGGCACGGTCGCGACGGTCGCGGCCGTCACCGCGGCGCGCGTGGTGGTGCGCGAAGTGAAGGCGGCCGGGCAGGGCAAGCTCGACGTGGCGGAGGCATCGGTCGTGGTGTCGGGCGGCCGCGGGCTCAAGGGCCCGGAGCACTTCGCCCTCATCGAGAACCTGGCCAAGGCGTTCGGCGGCGCCGCCGTGGGTGCGTCGCGCGCCGTGGTGGACGCCGGATGGCGGCCCCACGCCGAGCAGGTGGGGCAGACGGGCAAGACGGTGAGCCCGCAGCTCTACGTGGCGGTCGGGATCTCCGGCGCGATCCAGCACCTGGCGGGCATGCGCACGGCCAAGGTCATCGTGGCGATCAACAAGGACAAGGACGCGCCCATCTTCCAGGTGGCCGACTACGGCATCGTGGGCGACCTGTTCGAGATCGTGCCCCGGCTGACCGAGGAGATCGCGAAGGCGAAGGCGGGCTGAGCGCCCGGCGCTGCGGTGCGCGCTACGCGTGCACCAGCGCGCGGCGGACTGCGGCCACGTCGGCCACGAAGCCCTGCATCTCCTCGGCCTTGGGGCGCTTGGCGCGGCGGTAGATCGCCATGGCGTCGTCCTTCACCTCGACCGACCAGTCCGGATGCTGGGCGAAGTAGCCCAGCGCCTGCGCACCGAACGCGGCGCGGATCCGGCCCTCGTCCGGGCCCTTGAGCAGGTAGTGCTTCGAGAACTCGGGGCTGGCCTCGAAGTTGATGTCCTTGTGGCCCAAGATCTCGCCGATCTTGTCCCACCAGTGCTCGGGCTGCAGCGCGAAGTCCGGAAGCCCGCCCGAGCCGGGGATGACCGCCACCGTCTGGGTCCAGGTGTGCGAGTTCTTCCCGCCCCCCGTCGTGTAGCGGTAGTCGAAGACCGATGCCGCCGCGTCGTCCACCTTCCCCGTCATCAGGTTCCAACCCTTCCGCCCGTGGCCGACGCTGAAGAGGTGGAACTTCCCGAAGCTAGGGGCCTGGTCGGCCGGGATCTTGGGCTGGAAGTTGAACCCCATCCGCAGGCACGCGTCCGCCAGGGCCGCCGTCCGCTTCTTCTCGTACGCCAGGGACAGCGAGAATATGGCGCCGACGATCACGAGCACCGCGCCGAAGGCCAGGAGCGGGGCCAGGGGTATGGCGGCCTCAGCCGCGCTCACAGCTGCGCCTCGGTGATGAGCCGGATGACGTCCGCGTAGGGTGTCGTCTCGGGCGTGGCCTTGCCGGTGCCGGGATCGGTGCGCACGTGCCACTGCAGCAGCTCGGACAACTCCATCCCCTCGTCCTCGGACAGGTGCAGGCGGTACCTGCCGCCCTCGGCTGTCGCGCCGTCGATCTCCTTCTGCACGTCCGGGGGGATGTGCTTGGCGGCCTTCAGCGCGTCGAGCATGACCGGCGTGAGGAGGATGTTCATAGCGGCGGCCTCTCGCTCATGGCACGGGGATCGTCCAGCAGGATGGCGTCCAGCGTCGCGCCGGCGGGGGCCGCGTCGGTCTCCTCCGGAACGACGAGCAGCGCGTTGGCTTGCGCCATGGAGGTGAGGATCCCGGAGCCCTGGGGCCCCGTGAGGCGGGCGCGCCAGCCATCCGGGGTCTCGCGCGCCACGGCGCGGAGGAAGTGCGTCAACCGGCCCGGGGTCTTGACCTCGTCGTCCGTCACGACGCGAACGGTGCGGCGGTGGAGCGCGGCGTGCCCCTGCATCTTCAGGATCGCGGGCCGCACGAACAACTCGAAGCACACCATGGTGGAGACGGGATTGCCGGGCAGGCCGATCCACGGAACGCCGCGCACGATCCCGAAGGACGTGGGGGAGCCGGGCCGCATCCGCACCTTGCTGACGATCATCTCGCACCCCAGTGCCTCCAGCACGGACCGGACGTAGTCGTACTCGCCGACGCTCACACCGGCGG
The DNA here is from genome assembly GCA_963806755.1 of uncultured Gemmatimonadales bacterium. GTDB lineage: Bacteria > Gemmatimonadota > Gemmatimonadetes > Gemmatimonadales > JACORV01 > Fen-1245. Next base: position 202,352 of record CAWDZR010000017.1, on the reverse strand, counting down.
TGGTCACGAGCAGGTCGCTCGACGCGATGCCGCGCTCGACGTGCTCGCGCACGCTCCCGGGCGTGTCGGCGGCGATGCCGAGCGGGACGGGCACCGCGCCCGCCAGCCGCACCAGGGCGTCCAGGGTATAGCTGTTCGACGACGCGGTCTTGCGTCCCGCCAGGATCGCCTCGGCCTCGTCCAGGTCCGCGATCTCGTCGCCGGAAGCCAGGATGCCGACGCGCGCACGGCGCCGGACGGGCACGCGCCCGCGCGCCATGGAAGCCAGGATCCCCAGCTGCGCGGGGCCGAGCGGTGTGCCGGCCTGCAGCGCCGTGGCGCCCGTTTTCAGGTCCTCGCCGGCGAAGCGCACGTTACGGCCGGCGTCGCGGTCGTCGAGCACGGACACGTCCGCGCCCTCGAGCTGCGCGTCCTCCTGCCGGATGACCCCGTCCGCGCCCTCGGGCAGCGGCGCGCCGGTGAAGATGCGCGTGGCCTCGCCCGGGCCGATGGCCCGCGTCGGGAGGCCGCCGGCGCGCACCTCCTCGACGACGCGCAGGCGGCGGGGGCGGTCCTTCGCCGCGCCGCGGACGTCGGCGGCCCGCACCGCGAAGCCGTCCATCGCCGAGTTGGTGCGCGCGGGCAGGGTGAGCGGGGAGACGACGTCGGCGGCGAGGACGCGGCCGAGGGCGTCAGCGAGCGGGACCTCCTCGACCGGCAGCGGCGCGACGCCGGCGACGATCAGGTCCATCGCCCGGCGCACCGGGATCATCGTCCGGCGCCGCCGGCGCCGTGCCGGCTGAAGTTGGCCAGCCGCACGACGATCTGGTCCTGCGCCGCCTCCACCACGCGCTGCGGGACGGTGAAGTTGTTCACCAGCAGCACGAACAGGAGGTGCTCGCCGTCGGCGTCCGTGACGTAGCCGGACAGCGACCGGACGTCGGTCAGCGATCCGGTCTTCGCGTGCACGTTGCCCGCGGCGGCCGTCCCCTTGAGGCGCGTCGCCAGGGTGCCGTCCACCCCGGCGATGGGAAGCGCGGCGTACAGCGTGGGAAAGTCCGGCCGCTGGTCGAGCGCCGCGAGCACCTGGGCCAGCGCGGCCGGGGCGATGAAGTCGTACCGCGACAGGCCGGAGCCGTCCGCCAGCACGTACGCGTCCGGCGGGACGCCGAATCCGGTGAGCACGGAGCGGACCACCGACCGGCCGCTGTCCACGGTGCCGGCGCCGCCGGCCTCCGCGCCCAGCGTGCGCAGCAGCGTCTCCCCGATCTGGTTCTGGCTCGGCTTCAGGAACAGCGGCAGCACCGCCGCCAGGGGCGGCGAATGCCACACGAACAACGTCTCCGCCGGGGCGACCGCGGCGGCGGGCGCGGCGGGCGCCGCCGGCGCCGCGACCGCCGTGTCGCCTCGCACCGCGATGCCGCTGTCGGTCAGGGCCTCGGTGAGGGCGGCCGTGAAGTAGCGGGCCGGGTCCGGTACGGAGACGGGAAGCCGGGCCGGCGCGTGGCCGGCCGCCAGGCTTCCCGAGACGCTGACGGAATCGGAGAACGGCGCGCGGCTCCACGCGAGCCGGCTCGCGGTCGAGTCGGCCGGCGCGGTCGTCGCGGTGCTGAACAGCCGCAGCCCCGCGGCCGAAGGCTGGAGGGCGAGGGCGACCGGCTGGCCGGCGACGCTCCCCGGCGTGGCCAGGATCCACGCGACGCTCTCGTTGAACTGGAGCGCGCCGACGGGGGCGGAGTAGTCGGCGTCGAGGTCGTCCCACGCCCAGCCGCGCCCGAGCGGCGGGTCCGTGAACAGGGAGGCGTCGCCCAGGACGCGGCCGCGCACGACGTGGATCCCGCGCGCGCGGAGCGAGTCGGCGAACGGCCGCAGCGCGCGGAGCGCGTCGCTGGAGTCGCCCATCGCGTCGGTCGAGAAGGTCGGATCGCCGCGACCGACCACCACCAGGTCGCCGGCGAGCGTGTCGCCGTGGCGGGGGCCGCGCGCGAGCACGGTGGTCGTCCAGCGGAAGTCGGCGCCCAGGCGGGCCAGCGCCGCCGCCGCCGTCAGGAGCTTGAGGTTCGAGGCCGGGAGGAACAGCCGCTCGGCGTTGCGCCGGTAGAGGACCTGGGCGTTGTCGAGCGACTGGACCACGATGCCCCACGACGCCCGCTCGAAGTCCGGCCCGGCGAGGGCGCTGTCCACCTCGGCGCCGAGGGCCGCGACCGCCGGGGCGAGCGGCGGCACGGCGCCGCGCGCGGCGCAGGCCGCCAGCAGCAGCGCCGCGAGCGGACCCGAGCGCCTCAGCGCGCGCCCTGGAGCACGAGATCTACGAGACGGTAGAGCCAGTTGGTGTCGTTGAAGCGGAGGACCGGGGGCGTCGCCCGGAAATCGGCCGCGTCGGTGACGATGGCGATGTACTGCCCGGCCCCCGGCGCGTCGGGCGCCCACAGCGGCTCGGCATGCACGGCGCGGCGGTACACCTCGATCTTGGGGAGGTCGGACTTCTTGAAGCCTTCGACGACGACGAAGTGCGCGTCGGCGAGATACCGCGCCGCCAGCTCGCGCGGGCCTTCCTCGGCGTCGGTGTTCGCGATCAGGATCCGGGAGCCGGGCGATTCCATCAGGACTCGCTCGGCGCCCCCCTCGTGGATGTGGCGCCAGGTGTCGCGGCCCGGCTGGTCCATCTCGAAGGCGTGCATCCCGTGCTTGATCGTCATGACGCGGTGCCCGCGGCGCACCAGCTCCCGCACCAGCGCGACCACCAAGGTCGTCTTGCCCGCGTTCTTCTTGCCGACTACCGCAACGAGTCGCGGCTGCGGCATAACGCCTCCGCTCGCGTCAGGTCTTCCGGCGTGTTGACGTTGAAGAATAGAACCGCCGGGTCCCCGTACTGCAACACGGTCTCCCGGGCCAGGCGCGCGACGCGCACCGCCCCGTGGAAGCCGATGGCGCGGACGTCGCCCTCCGCCAGCGCGGCGCGGATCGCGGGGCCGCAGGCGGGGCCGTAGCCGGCGCACAGCGGCTCGACGCCGCGGCGGGAATCGCTCTCGGGGATCGCGACGTCGGCGTCGGCGAGGCGGGCCGCCAGCTCGGCCAGCAGCGCCGCGGGCACGAACGGCATGTCCCACGCCACGCACACCACCGGGCCGGCGGCCTCCACCGCGGTGAGGATGCCGCCGAGCGAGCCGCGGCCGGGGAGCACGTCCGGTACGACGGTCAGGTCGTCGCGCCAGAGCGCGGCGTCCGGCGCGTTGGCGATCAGCAGCGGCGGACCGCCTGTCACCCGCGCCAGGCTCGCCACCACGCGGTCGAGGATGCGGCGGCCGCCCACTTCCAGCAGCCCCTTCGGGGTGCCGCCGTAGCGGGAGGACTCGCCTCCCGCGATGACCGCGCCGCGGACCGTCAGTAGCGGTGGCCCCGCTTGCGCTCGAGCACGACGTCGAGGCCGATGGTGAACGTGGGGAGGTGCATCGTGCGGAACGCGACCGGAGGCTGCGGCAGCGCCTGGTCTCCGGCGATGGACGCGGTGTCGGTGGCCGGCCCGGTCGGGTAGGGAAGCGGGACGATGATGTCGCGGGCCTCGAAGCGCAGCTGATACCCCGGAGCGAGCGGCAGCATCACTCCCGCGCCGACCGACAGCATCCAGGTCAGCTCCTTGTGGTTCTGGTCGGACAGGAAGTAGACGAGGCTCGAGCTCCCGGTGGACGAGAGCACCGTGGCGGCCTCTTCGACGTAGGAGCTGCCGAGGATGGCGAGGCCTCCCGATCCGCGAACGTAGGGCTGGACCCCGCCCCGGCGGAACCGCCACATCACTCCGCCCAGGAGCCCCACGGCGTCGCTGCGCATGTTCTCCCCGTTGAGGAGCGCGCAGGCCGTCTGGTTCGCGTTGTCGGCCGTGGGCGCGAACGGCCCCAGGCCCGCGCATTCCGATGTCGACCCGATGCCGAAGAATCCGGCCTCGGCCGTATAGCCGAGATACGGCGTGAAGAACACCGTCGCCGAGAGCGTCGCGGCGAAGCCGGGGCTGAGCTGCCGGCCCAGCGACACCGAGTCCCAGACGTTGCCGTTGATCGTCGCGACGGCGAGCGCCAGCTGCCGGCGTAGCGTCCACAGGCTGCCGCCGGTGATGTAGCCGGCCGACATCGAGAAGATCAGGTTGGGCTCATCGGGCGTCTGCGCGGCCGCGCGGCCCGCGCCGGCGACGGCCAGGGCGAGGACCAGGGCGGCGACGCCGCGCCGCTCACGCGCCGGCATGATGCACCTGCGGCTCGCCCGAGACGGCACGCCCCACCAGCTGCACGCCGGCGCGGCGCGCGATGGTCAGCGCCAGCGTGGAGGGAATGGACGGCGTGGCCACGTAGCTGATGCCGGCCCGCGCGGCCTTGAAGGCGAGCTCCGCGGAGATGCGCCCCGTGACCAGGAGCCCCAGCCCCACCGGCGACCGACCGGCCATGAGACCTCCCCCGATGACCTTGTCCACCGCGTTGTGCCGGCCGATGTCCTCGGCGTGCTGGAGCACCCCGGCGCCGTCGGTCAGCGCCGCGGCGTGGATGCCACCCGTGTCGTTGTACCGCGCGCCCAGCCGGTAGAGTTCCTTGAACAGCGTCCGGATCGTCGCCGCCGGCGGAGCGTCGCCGCGCGGCGGCGACGCGGGCAGCGACGCCGGGTCGGCCAGCGCGACGCTCACCGCGCCGCATCCCGACGCCAGCACGCGGCGCCGGGGATCGGCCGCGATGGCCTCCACGCGCCCGGGCGCCAGCTCCGCCCAGAAGCCGAGGTCGGTCGCGCAGGGCGTGAGCGAGCGCAGGTCGGCCAGCGTCTCGATGTATCCCTCGCCGTGCAGCCAGCCCACCGCCAGCTCCTCGAGCTGGTCGGGCGTGCACATCCACGTCACCGCCGGCCGCCGGTTGACCTCGAGCCACACCGGCGTCTCCTCCACCGCGGCCAGCCCTGCGCCGATCTTGCGGCTCACCCGAACCTACGGCTCGCCGCGGTACTCGGCATACAGGCCCGGCTCCTCCTGGACCCGCACGACGGCGAGGGTGCATCCGGAGGGCAGTTGCGCCGCCACGCGGCGCCAGATGTCGAGGCACAGCTCCTCGCCGGTCGGCACGGAGGCGCCGTAGGCGAACTCGGGGAGGTCGAGATTGAGATGGCGATGATCGTAACGCCCCACCACCTCGTCCGCGAGAATCCGGTCGAGCGTGGCCAGGTCCGCCGCCATCCCGGTCGTCTGGTCCACGGTGCCGCGCACGGTCACGAGGCACTGGTAGGTGTGGCCGTGTCCGTGCGGCGCGGCGCACTTGCCGAACGCGGCGGCGTTCTGCGCCTCCGTCCATTCCGGCCGGAAGTAACGGTGCGCCGCGGAAAATTGGACGGCCCGGGTGAGGTAGGCGACCGGCATGGCGGGAAGATACCCCCTAGAACACCCGCACGGCCACGCTCTTGAACGACGCGACCACGGTGCCGCCCACCGCGAGGCCCATCTCCTCGAAGCTCCGCCGGGTGATCAGCGCGACCAGCTCGACCCCGACGTCCACGGTCACGCGGATGGCGGCGCCGGCCTCGGCCACCCGGACCACGCGGCCCGTCAGCGCGTTGCGAGCCGACGAGTGCAGCGCGGCCGCGGACAGCACGATCTCGTCGGGCGGAATGGCGAGGGTGGCCGGGCCGCTGCGCTCGCTCACGACCTCGATCGTGATCGGGCCCACCGCCACCCGCTGCATCGTGCCCCGGCCCGGCAGGTCCACGCGGAACAGGTTCTCCGGCGTGACCGGCGAGGGCACGCCCTGGTGCAGGGCGAGGAGCGTGTCGGAGAAGCGGTAGGCGTCCTCGAGGAGGTGTGACGCGAACACTACGGTCAGCGGCCGCCGGGCCTGCTCGGCGGCGAGGCCGGCGAACAGGGCCTGCTGGGCCGCCCGGTCGGCGCTCGACGCGGGCTCGTCCAGGAGCAGCGCGCGGGGCTCGGTCGCGAGCGCGCGCGCCACCGCGATCCGCTGCACCTCCCCCTCCGACAGCGCGCGGGCGTCGCGCTCGGCGAACGGCCCGAGCTGCAGGCGCTCCAGCGCGGCGCGGACCCGGGCCGGGATGTCGGCGCCCGGGACGCCGGCGGCGCGCAGACCGAAGGCCACGTTGTGCGCCACCGTGCCGCGAAACAGGTACGGCCGCTGCTCGACCAGCGTGACGCGCCGGCGCGCGGCCCGGCGCGCCGCGGCCGACGCCACCGGCCGCCCCTCCAGCGCGATGGTCCCGGCGCTCGGCTCTTCGAGGAACGCCAGCAGCCGGAGCAGCGTACTCTTGCCCGCGCCGTTGGGCCCGACCAGCGCGAGGCGCGCGCCGTCCGCGATGGTCAGCGCGTCGAGCGCGAGGACGGAGCGCCCGCCGTACGTCTGCCGGAGGCCGGCGACCTCAAACGTCGCCACGGCCCTGGAACAGCTGGATCAGCACGTTGACGACGAGCGCCAGGGCCAGCAGCACCAGTCCCAGCGCGACCGCCAGCGCGAAGTGGCCCTGCGAGGTCTCCAGGGTGATGGCCGTGGTGAGCGTGCGCGTCTCGTGGCGCACGTTGCCGCCGACGATCAGCGCGGCGCCGACCTCCGACAGCACGCGCCCGAACGCCACCACCACGGCGGCCGCGAGCGTGTACCGCGCCTCGCGCGCCACGGTCCACGCGGTGCGCAGCGTGCCGGCGCCGAGCGTGAGGGCCGTGCGGCGCACGCGCGGGTCCACCGCCTGGACCGCCGCCGCGCTCAGGGCGGTCGCGATCGGGAGCGCCAGGATGACCTCGGCCAGCACGATCGCCTGCCAGGTGAACAGCAGGTCGAGGCCGCCGAGGGGGCCGCGCCGCGCCAGCAGGAAGTAGATCGTGAGCCCGATGACGACCGTGGGGAAGGCGAGCGCGGTGTTCAGCAGGACCAGCACCGCGCGGCGCCCGCGCAGCTTGCTCCACCCCAGCGCGAAGCCGAGCGGGATGCCGATCAGGCAGGCGACGACGGTGGCGGTGAGGGCGACCTTGAGCGACAGCGCCGCAATCCCGAGGACCTCGGTCTCCACTCGCCTACCCGCCGCGCCTCAGAACGTGAAGCCGTACGCGACGCCGGCCCACAGCGTGAAGTTGTGCGTCCACTGCGTGCTGGCCGTGGTGGGCGACAGCACCGACGAGCGCCCGGGCGGGCCCGCGAACGGCGTGTCGAAGAAGGCGAGCGGGTACTGGTAGCGGAAGTAGTTGTCGCGCGCCTCGACGTGCACGGCGATGTCGCGCGAGAGGAACCAGCGCGTGCCGATGGTCGGCACGATGAGGAAGTTGAGGCCGACGCGGAAGCCGCCGGAGTCGGTCACGGAGCGGGTCGGCGCCACGATGCCGAGGCCGACCGCAGCGTACGGCGCGAACCGGTGCCAGCTCTTGGCGCCCGTCACGTTGAGCGCGAGCGAGAGATCAACCGTGACCAGCGTCAGCTTCGCGTTGCCGATGAACCGCACCGAGTCGGCGCTGCTCGGCGCGCTGAGCACGCGGCGGCTGCTGGAGACCTGCCCGAGCGTGGCCCAGAAATCCACCGGGCCGGAGAGCTTGATGGCGAGCCGGGCCCCGAGCATCGAGCCCGGGAGCGCGCCGACGCCCGCCCTCCCGCTGCTCCCCGCGAAGTGGCCGGCGAAGACGACGACGCTCTGCGGGTCGAGGATGTCGCGGTAGGGCGAATGCTCCGGCGCCACGCCCACTTCCTGGGAGACGGCGGGCACGGCGGCACAGAGGCACAGGGGCACGGCGAGTGCCCAGCGTCTCAAGATCGCGGTCGTGCTGGCCACGCCGGCCCTTACCCGTGCCCCCGTGCCCCCGTGCCTCCGCGCCTTCGCCTTCACGCGCCCTCCCTGAGATCGGTGCCGGTCATCGCCCGCGGCTGCGCGAGGCCCAGCAGCCCCAGCACCGTGGGCCCGACGTCGCGCAGGGACCCTCCCGCGCGCAGGGTGCCGCGGTAGCCCTCGTCCAGCAGCACCAGCGGCACGGGATTGGTGGTGTGGGCGGTGTGGGGGCCGCCGGTCTCGGGATCGATCATCAGCTCGCAGTTCCCGTGGTCGGCGGTGATCAGCAGCGACGCGTGCGCGCGCCCGGCCGACGCCACGACGCGCTCCAGGCACGCGTCCACCGTCTCGACGGCCGTCACCACCGCCGGGATCTTGCCGGTGTGCCCGACCATGTCGCCGTTGGCGTAGTTGGCGAGGATGAAGTCGTGGCGGCGCTCCTCGATCCCGCGGCACAGGATGTCCGTGATCCCGGCGGCGCTCATCTCGGGCTTCAGGTCGTAGGTCGCCACCTTCTGGCTGTCCACCAGGAGCCGGTCCTCTCCACGGTAGGGCTTCTCGACCCCGCCGTTGAAGAAATACGTCACGTGCGCGTACTTCTCGGTTTCCGCGGTGCGCAGCATCCCCAGCCCGTTCCGGCTCACGACGTCGGCCAGGATCTCGTCGAGGACCATGGGGCCGAACACCACCGGGACCTTGAACGTCGCGTCGTAGGTGGTCATGGTGACGACGTCCATCAGTGGCGCCCCGCCGCGGTCGAAGCCGTCGAAGTCGGGCTGGGTCCAGGCGCGCACCATCTGGCGCATGCGGTCGGCGCGGAAGTTGAAGCAGAAGATGCCGTCGCCGGCCTTGATCGGCGCCACCGGCGCGCCCGCGCCGTCCACCACCACCAGCGGCTTGACGAACTCGTCGGTCTCCCCCCGCGCGTACGCGTCCTCGATGCCGCGCACCGGGTCCGTGATCGTGGGACCGCGCGCGTGCATCATGGCGTCGAACGCCAGCCGGGTGCGGTCCCAGCGCCGGTCCCGGTCCATCGCGAAGTAGCGGCCCGACAGCGTCGCCACCTGCGCGCGGCCGCGCGCCTTCGCCACCAGCTCCTTCATGTACCCCGCCGCCGAGGCCGGCAGCGTGTCGCGCCCGTCGAGCAGGGCGTGGATCGCGACCCGCGGCATCTTCTGCCGCTCCGCCAGCTCGATGCAGCCGAGCAGGTGCTCGTCGAGCGCGTGCACGCCGCCGGGGCCGATGAGGCCGTAGAAGTGCAGCGTCCCGGCGCGCTGGCGGACGTCGGCGCACAGCCGGAGGAGGGCGGGGTGCTCGAAGAACCGGCCCGACGCGATGGCGTCGGAGACGCGCACGATGTCCTGGGGTACGACGCGCCCGGCACCGAGGTTGAGGTGACCCACTTCCGAGTTGCCCATCTGGCCCTCGGGCAGGCCGACCTCGCGGCCCGACGCCTCGAGCAGGGTCCGCGGCGCCGATTCCCACAGCCGGTGCCACACCTTCGTGCGCGCGAGCTCGATCGCGTTCCCCTCGGTGCCCCGGCGGTACCCCCACCCGTCGAGCACCACCAGCACCACCGGTCCGCGTCGCGGCGCTGCGCCGTTTGACATCGCTACTCCCGTGTTCTACAATGACTTTCGTGCCCAACCGCAGGCCACAATCTACCCCGGCCCGGCGCCCCCAACCAGCCGCGCAGGCCCTGCTCCTCGCCGTTCTCATCGGCGTTCTCGCAGCGGCGTGGGCCACGCCCGCGCGGGCACAGCAGGTGGCGACGGTGCGCCGCGACGGCGAGCCGTTCCTCGCCGACAGCGGCGGCACCCGGCTGGGCCGGCTCGCCGCCGGCGCGCCGGTGACCACGGGCGCGGCGCGGGGCGCGCTCACGGCGGTCACCGTGGACGGGTGGATCATCGGCACGTCGGTCCGGGCCACCCAGAAGGACGGGCACGATCTGATCGTGAGCCGGGACGAGAACCTGCGGACGGTGCCCAACGGCCGGCTCGTGGCCCGGCTCGTCCGCAGCGCACTCGTGGACCAGGTGGAGCGGCGCGGCGCGTGGGTGCACGTGCGCCGTTCCGGCGCGGTCGCGACCGCCGGCCTCGTGCCGGCGGCCACCGCGTCGGTCCCGGCGCCGGCCGACAGCGCCGACACCGGGGCCGGCGCCGACATCGTCGTGCTGCGCGGCCGCGTGCCGCTCTACCGCCGGCCCGACGCGCCGCCGGTCGGCGTGCTGGAGGCGGGCAGCCCGGTGCGCGTCACCGGGCGCGCCGGCCAGTGGGTGCGCGTGGCCGCCTCCGGATGGGTGAAGGCCAGCGACGTCCGCGGCGCCGGCGCCGACACGGTGAGCAGCGTGACGGCCGCCGACCTGCGCAACGATCCCGACGCGTGGAAGGGCAAGGTGCTGCGGTGGGCGATCCAGTTCATCGCCCTGCAGACCGCGGACGAGCTGCGGCCCGACTTCACGCCGGGCCAGCGCTACATCCTCGCGCGCGGCCCCGCGCCGGAGTACGCCTTCGTGTACATCCTCGTCCCGCCGGACAAGCTGGCGGCGGTCTCGCACCTCCAGCCGCTGGACAGCGTCACGGTGCTGGCGCGCGTCGTCAACGGCCGCAGCGCCTACCTCGCCAACCCGATCCTCGAGCTGGTGGACATCGTCCCGTGAACGAGTTCCTCAAGAAGCGCATCGAGCGCAAGCTGGAGGCCCTCCCGGACGAGCGCGTGTACCAGGTGCTGGACTACCTCGAGTTTCTGGAGTCGAAGTACGCCGCGCGGACGCCGGAGGGGCCGTCCCCGCTTCAGCGGCTGGCGGAGACGGTCGAAGACACGCTGCGCGCCGGCCGCGTCTCGGCCACGGCGATCAAGGGCACGATGGACGCGATGGGGGCGGCGGGCCGCGTGATGTCGGGCATCGCCGCGGCCGGCAAGGCGGTGGTGGACGAGGTCACGGGCCGTCCCGCGGCGCCTGCCGCCCCGCCCGCGCGGGAGCCCAGCGCCGTTCCGGAGGGCGGTTCCAAGACTGCTTGATTTCGCCGCGGCGGGCCCCGTATCTTCCGCCATGGAAAGCCGTATTCGCTCCCTCGATGGTCTCGCCTTCGACGACGTCCTGCTCGTCCCCGGACATTCCACGGTTCACCCCCGGCAGGTCGATGTCTCGACCCGCCTGACGCGCCAGATCCGGCTCAACGTGCCGTTCGTCTCGGCGGCGATGGACACCGTCACCGAGGCGGAGATGGCGATCGCGATGGCGCGCCTGGGCGGCATCGGCGTCATCCACAAGAACCTGCCGATCGACCGCCAGGCGGCCGAGGTGGATCGGGTCAAGCGGTCCGAGAGCGGGATGATCCTCGACCCGATCACGCTGCCGCCGGACCGCCCGATCCGCGAGGCGCTGAACTTGATGGCGCGCTTCAAGATCTCCGGCGTGCCGATCGTGGACGCGCAGCGCCGCCTGGTGGGGATCATCACCAACCGCGACCTGCAGTTCGAGGACAACCTCGATCGGCCCATCCGCGAGGTGATGACCAGCAAGGACCTCGTGACCGCGCCCGCGGGCACGTCGCTCGACGAGGCGGTCCGGATCCTGGCGCGGCACAAGGTCGAGAAGCTCCCGGTCGTGGCCGCCGACGGGACGCTGAAGGGCCTCATCACCGTCAAGGACGTCTTCAAGCGCCGCGACTACCCGCTGGCCAACAAGGACGGGCACGGCCGGCTGCGGGTCGCGGCCGCGGTGGGCGCCAGCAAGGACGCCGAGCCCCGCGCCCACGCCCTGCTCGACGCGGGGTGCGACGTGCTGGTCGTGGATTCGGCGCACGGCCACAGCGAGGGCGTGCTCCAGGCGGTGGCGCACCTGCGCGCGGCATTCCCCGACGCGCAGCTCGTGGGCGGGAACGTGGCGACCGAAGGCGGGGCGCGCGCGCTGGTCGAGCGCGGCGTGGACGCGGTGAAGGTGGGTGTGGGCCCGGGTTCCATCTGCACGACGCGGGTGGTGACCGGCGTCGGCGTGCCGCAGGTGACGGCGATCCAGGACGCGGTCGCGGGCGCCGGCGGCGTTCCGGTCATCGCCGACGGCGGCGTGAAGTACTCCGGCGACGCCGTGAAGGCGCTGGCCGCGGGGGCCGACAGCGTGATGATGGGCGCGGTGTTCGCGGGCACGGAGGAGAGCCCCGGCGAGTCCATCCTCTACGAGGGCCGCCGCTTCAAGACCATCCGCGGCATGGGGAGCCTCGCCGCGATGCAGGAGGGGTCCGCCGACCGCTACTTCCAGGAAGGCGAGATGTCCGCGAGCAAGCTGGTCCCCGAGGGCATCGAGGGACGGGTGCCCTACAAGGGTGCCGTCGCGGACGTGATCTTCCAGCTGGTGGGCGGGCTCAGGAGCGGCATGGGCTACTGCGGGGTCGCCACCATCGCGGACCTGCAGACCAGGACGGAGCTGGTGCGGATCACCGCGGCGGGGCTGCGGGAATCGCATCCGCACGACGTTTCGATCACGCGGGAGGCCCCGAACTACAGTCCGTGACGGTCGATCGCTTGACACCACCCGCCGTCGGCCGCTAGTCTAGCGCGCTTCCGACCCCGGGACCGCGCCCTCCGGCGCCCGCCCCGCTCTCTCATTCCAAAGGTCGCTCCCATGAACCTGTGGGCCACCAAGTCCATCACCGCGCTGCGGGCGGAAGCCGACGAGGTCGGCGAGCACTCGCTCAAGCGCGCGCTCGGCCCGCTGAACCTGATCACGCTCGGCATCGGTGCGATCATCGGCGCGGGCATCTTCGTCCTGACCGGCCAGGCGGCCGCGCTGTACGCGGGCCCCGCCGTGCCGATCTCGATGATCATCGTCGGCATCGCGTGTGCCTTCGCGGGGCTCTGTTACGCCGAGATGGCGAGCGCGGTCCCGGTCGCCGGGAGCGCGTACACCTACTCGTACGCGACGATGGGCGAGCTGGTGGCCTGGATCATCGGCTGGGACCTGGTGCTCGAGTACGCGGCGGGCGCGGCCACCGTGGGCGTGGGCTGGTCGGGGCACTTCGTCAGCCTGCTCAACGACTTCGGGTTCGCGCTGCCGTCGTCGCTCACCTCCTCGCCGACCATGTGGTGCACCTCCGCCAACGTGCACGACGCGGTGGCCGGCTGCGCGCACGCCGGCCTCAACATGACCGGCGCGATCATCAACGCTCCCGCCGTCTTCATCGTGGCCCTGATGTCCACGATCCTGGTGATCGGCATCAAGGAATCGGCCACGGTCAACAACTTCATCGTGATCCTGAAGGTCACGATCGTCCTGCTGATCTTCTTCGTCGGCCTGGCGCACTTCCACTCGTCCAACATCAAGCCGTTCATCGCGCCCAACACCGGCGAGTGGGGGACGTACGGCATCTCGGGCGTGCTGCGCGGCGCCGGCCTGGTGTTCTTCGCCTACATCGGCTTCGACGCCGTATCCACCGCGGCACAGGAGGCCAAGAACCCGCAGCGGGACATGCCCATCGGCATCCTGGGCTCGCTGGCGCTCTGCACGCTGCTGTACGTGATGGTGTCGGCGGTACTGGTCGGGATGGTGCCATACAAGGATCTCAACGTGGCCGCTCCGATGGCGCTGGCCATGCAGCGGATCGGCGCCCCGGAGTACATCCGGGTGCTGGTGGACGTCGGCGCCGTGCTCGGCCTCGGCTCGGTGATCCTGGTGATGCTCCTCGGCCAGTCGCGGGTGTTCTACTCGATGTCGCGCGACGGCCTGCTCGGCAAATGGGCGGCCAGCGTGCACCCGCGGTTCCGCACGCCGTACCTCTCGACGATCTTCACCGGCATCGCGGTCGCGATCGCCACCGGCATGCTGCCGCTGGAGCTGCTCGGCCAGCTGGTCAACATCGGCACGCTGCTGGCCTTCGTCCTCGTGTCCATCGGCGTGCTGGTCCTGCGCCGCACACGGCCGGACCTCGACCGCCCGTTCCGGACGCCGTGGGTGCCGTTCGTCCCGATCATGGGCGTCATCTGCTGCGGCGGCCTGATGCTGACGCTGCCCGAGGACACCTGGATTCGCCTGATCGTGTGGCTGCTGATCGGCTTCACGATCTACTTCGGCTACAGCCGCCGGCACAGCCACCTGCAGCGGGAGCTGGCCGCGGGCGTGCCGCAGCAGAAGTAGCGCGGCCCCGTCCGGATGACTGAGCGGCCGGCTCCTCGCGGGGCCGGCCGCTGCGCGTGCGTGTGGGACCGCGCTCCACTTGCCCGGCGCCGCACGCCCCTGTACCGTGCACCGCGCATGACATCCAAGACGAAGCTCGAACGCGTGCCGGCGGCCCGGGCGAAGGGGGCGAAGGCCGTCGCGGCCGCGCTCGCCGCGGCCCAGCGCATCGTGATGACCACCCATGTGAACTCGGACGGCGACGGCGTGGGGAGCGAGGTGGCGCTGGTCCATCTGCTCCACGCGCTCGGCAAGGACGTCCGGATCGCGAATCCCACACCGATCCCGCCGCGCTACGCGTTCCTCGTCGAGCCCATCCGCCGCCACGAGCGCAGCGACAAGGCCGTCGCGGCGCTGCGCGAGGCCGACGTCTTCCTGGTGCTCGACATCGCGGACCTCGGCCGGCTCGGCCAGCTGGCCGACACCATCAGGTCGCGCGGCCTCGTGACCGCGTGCGTGGACCACCACGCCTCGCCGGGCACGCTGCCCGCGGGCCCGCGGCTCGTGGACCCGGCCGCCGCCGCCACCGCGGAGCTGGTTTACGACCTCGCGGCGGTCGCGGGCTGGCCGCTCACGCCGGACGCGGCCCGGGCGCTCTATGTCGGCCTGCTGACCGACACGGGCGGCTTCCGGTTCTCCAACACGTCGCCGCGCGCGCTGCGCGTGGCCGCGTCGCTCCTCGAGGTGGGCCTCGACCCCGAGCGCATCTACGAGCAGGTGTACGCCACGGCTCCCGCCGGACGACTGCGACTCACCGCCGAGGTCCTCGAATCGCTGGTGGTCGAGCCGGACGTCGGGCTGACCTGGCTTACGGTGCCGGCTGGCGCGCTCGAGCGCCACGGCGTCACCGCCGACGACCTCGACGGCCTCGTGGAGTTCGCCCGCTCGGTACAGGGCACGCGCATGGCCCTGCTGTTCCGTCCCCTCGTCAACGGGAGAATCAAGGTCTCCTTCCGCTCCGTCGGCGACGTGGACGTCGCCGAGTTCGCCCACCCCTTCGGCGGCGGCGGCCACGTGAAGGCCTCCGGCGCCTCGATTCCCGGCACTCTCGACGAGGTGCAGCGCCAGGTTCTCACCGCGGCACGCCGCTTGCTCGCTTCGTAGGGCGGATTCTTGACCCTGTTCCACGCGCCCACGTAAGTTGCGACCATGTTGGTCGGGAATGCGGAGCCGGCAGTGGCGACCACGGTGGAGAAGATCGAGGAAGTGCTGGAATTGGTGCGTCCCGCGATTCAAATGGATGGAGGCGACGTCGAGTTCGTGGACTTCGACGAAGCCGAAGGCGTGGTGAGCCTCAGGCTGATGGGGCACTGCGTCGGCTGCCCGATGTCGCGGGCCACGCTCAAGAACGGGATCGAGGCGCGGCTGCGGATGGCGGTGCCCGAGGTCCGGTGCGTCGAGGCGGTCTGAAGATGACGGACGAACTCCGGGAGCGGGTGCGGGCGGCGCTGGCGAAGGTCGTGAACCCGCGGCTCGGCCAGGACGTGGTGGCGGCGGGGATGGTGGGCGACGTCACGGTCGAGGGCGGCGGGAAGGTGCGGATCGCGTTCACGCTGGGGCGGGACGATCCCGCCTCGCTGGTGCGCGAGGCGCGGCTCGCGGCGCAGTCGGTTCCGGGCGTGACGGGCGTGAAGATGGACGTGGCGAGCGGCGGCGTGCAGCAGCAGGCGCAGACCACGCCCAAGCCCGTGCCGCCGCCCACGGCGCGCGAGCGGCCCAACCTCGGCAAGGTGATCGCGGTCTCGAGCGGCAAGGGCGGCGTAGGCAAGTCCACCGTCACGGTGAACCTGGCGGCGGCGCTGGCCAAGGCGGGGCGGCGCGTGGGGCTGATGGACGCCGACGTGTACGGCCCGAACATCCCGCGGATGCTGGGCGTCGGCGAGGCGCGGCCGGAGGTCGTGGGCGGCCGCATTCAGCCCATCGTGGCGCACGGCGTCAAGATGATCTCGATCGGCAACCTCGTGGAGCGGGACACCGCGGCCATCTGGCGCGGTCCCATCGTGACCAAGATCATTCAGCAGTTTCTCGGCGACGTGGAATGGGGCCAGCTCGACTATCTCCTGGTGGACATGCCTCCGGGAACCGGGGACGCGCAGCTCAGCCTGGTGCAGTCGGTCCAGGTGAGCGGGGCGCTCATCGTGACCACGCCGCAGGAGGTGGCGGTCGGCGACGCGCTCCGGGGCGCGAAGATGTTCGAGAAGGTGAGCGTGCCGGTGCTGGGGATCGTGGAGAACATGGCCTACTTCCACTGCCCGCATTGCGGCGAGCGGACGGACATCTTCTCGAGCGGCGGCGGCCAGCGGCTGGCCCTGGAGCTGGGCATTCCGCTGCTGGGCTCGATTCCCCTCCAGGCGCGGGTGCAGGAACTGTGCGAATCCGGGGTCCCCGTGGTGCTCGCCGAGCCGGACACTCCGGTCGGGAAGGTCATGACGGCGCTCGCGGCCGAAGTCGAGGAGCGCGCGGCTGCCCTGTCGGTCCGCCTGCCCATCGTCGCATCCTGAACACCGCCGCCGTCGCGGTCGCCATCGCGCTCGCGGGCGGCGTGCCCTTCGTCGGCACCCTGTCGCTCGGCGTTCCCGTGCCGATCGGGGCGGTGACGCTCGAGGCGCAGGTGCCGCCGTCCGACACCGTGCGACCGCCACGGGCGGATTCCGGCGCGCGGGGCCTGCCTCCAGCCGCCGCCGACTCCGAGGCTCGGGCCAGCGCCGCGGCCGCCTCGGTCGGCCAGGACCTGATCTACGGTGGCCAGTTTGAGGCGGCCGCGCTGTACTTCGGCGACCTCGCCCAACGCTACCCGCACGATCCCACCGGTCCCGTGCTCGCGGCCTCCGCCCTCATCTGGTGGGCCGAGGCGCGGGACGACGACGCCTTCCGGCAGGACTCGATCGACGTGCTGCTCACCGAGGGCGCGGCGCGGGCGCGGGGCGGGATCGCGGCCGCGACGACGGACTCCGAACGCGTGGCGGCGCTGTTCTGGGCCGGCACGGCATTCGGCTACCGTGCGCGCCAGGCGGATCTGCACGGGCACTACTGGAAGGCGGTCGGGGACGCGAAGCGGATGCGCGCGGCGCTCGACTCGGCCCTGACGATCGACTCGACGTGTGTGGACTGCCGCCTGGGACTGGCCATCTACGACTACGCCCTCGCGCGCGCCGGGGTGCTGACGCGTCTGGTGGCGCATCTCGTGGGCCTGGGCGGCGGCAACGCGACGGCCGCGATCGAGGCGATGCGGCTCGTGAGCGAGCACGGCTCCGTGGCCCGGCTCGAGGCGCGGTGGCTGTACGCCAGCGCCCTCCTTCGAGAGGGCAAGCCCGGCGATCCGCGTCGCCAGCAGGCGCGACAGATCATCAGCGACCTGGCAGTCAGGTTCCCCGGCAATCCGGTCTTCCAGCGCTTCCTGGATCGTCCGGCGACGGCGCCGTGACGGAGTCCTTCGCCGCCGGGATCGAGGCGGCGCCGCCGGCGCCGGAGGACCTCACCTCCGGACCTTTGGCGGGCGCGATCTTCCGGCTGGCGCTCCCCGCCGTCGGGTCGGCCTTGCTGCAGCTGGTCTTTCTCCTCGTGGACATCTTCTGGGTCGGCCGGATCCTCGGCGCCTCCGCGCTCGCGGCCATTTCCACGGCCGGCTTCGCCGTGTGGATGCTGCTCGCGCTCGGCGAGATGATCGGGGTCGGGCTCACCGCCGTCGCGTCGCGGCGGCACGGCGAGGGCGCCCACGGCCTGGCGGCGCTCGCGTCCGGCACCACGCTCGCGGTCGCCCTCGCGGCCGGCGTCGCGGCGGCCGTCGCGGGCTGGCTGCTGGTGCCGCTCCTGTTCGCCGTGATGCACACGCCGCCCGAGGTCACGGCCCTCGGCCGGGCGTGGCTGACGACCTACCTCGTGGGGACGCCGCTGGTGCTGGGCTTCTACGCGGCCGAGGCCGCCTTCCGCGCGTCGGGCGATACGCGCACGCCGCTGCTGCTGCTGGCCGTCTCCGTCGTGATCACCCTGGTCATGGATCCGGTCCTGATCCTCGGCCTGGGGCCGGCGCCGGCCATGGGCATCGCCGGCGCGGCCGTGGCCGCCGTCGGGACGCGCGCGCTGGTGCTGGCGCTCGGGCTCGTGGTGCTGGTGCGGCGGCGGCTGGTGCGGTTCGCGCTGTGGGACTGGCGCTCGGTCCTCGCGGTGCTGCGCATCGGCGCGCCGACGGCGGCGACGGGCATCTTCTTCAGCGCGGTGTACATAGCGCTCACGCGCGTCACCACGCAGTTCGGCACCCCGGCGCTGGCCGCGCTCGGCGTGGGCCACAAGCTCGAGGGCTTCGCCTACCAGGTCTCGATCGGCTTCGGGCTGGCGGCGGCGGCGCTGGTGGGCCAGAACCTCGGCGCGGGGCGCGCCGACCGGGCGCGGCGCACCGGGTGGCTCTCCGCCCGCTACGCGTGCGCCGTGGGAACGGTGCAGGCGCTCGCCTTCCTGGCCGTCCCGCAGCTGCTGGTCGGCGCGTTCAGCAGCGACCCCGGGGTGATCGCGGCCGGCGCGAGTTATCTTCGCATCATCGCGATTTCGGAGGTCACGATGGCGCTGGAGATCGTGCTCGAGGGCTCGCTCGGTGGCGCGGGCTTCACGCTGGAGCCGATGGCGTGGTCGGCCTCGCTCACGGCGGCGCGCATCCCCTTGGCCGCGTGGCTGGCGGGCGTGCTCGGCGTCGCCGGCATCTGGTGGGCGATCAGCGTCACCGCGCTGGCGCGCGGCTTCGCCATGGCGGCGCTGTGGCGCGGGGGCCGCTGGCAGGCGGCGCGCGCATGAGCCGGATCATCACGCTGCTGAGCGACTTCGGCACGGCGGACAGCTACGTGGCCGAGATGAAGGGCGTGCTGGCGTCCAGCGGGGGCGACGCCGTCCTGGTGGACATCACGCACGACATTCCGCCGGGCGACATCGCGGCCGCGAGCTACGTGCTGGGGCGCGCGTGGCGCACGTTCCCGCGTGGCACGGTGCACCTCGCGGTCGTGGATCCCGGCGTGGGCACCGAGCGGCGGGCACTGGCCGCCCAGGTCGCGGGCCACGGGTTCGTGGCGCCGGACAACGGCATCCTGAGCGACGTGCTGGCCACGGCCGACGCCAAGGTCGTCCGGCTCCCGATTCCGGCCGGCGCGAGCCGCACCTTCCACGGCCGCGACGTGTTCGCGCCGGCGGCGGCGCGGATGGTGCGGGGCACCTCGCTGGCCGACCTCGGGACGCCGGCCGCCGACCTGGTGCACCTGCCTCCGCACCGCCTGCGCACCGAGGGCGCGGAGATGATCGGCCAGGTGATCCACGTGGACCGGTTCGGCACGCTGGTCACGAACCTGCCGGGTGACGGCGTCGCGCCGGGCGCGGCGCTCTCCGTGGGCGGTCGCGCGGTCGCCCTTGCGGCGACGTTCGCGGACGTGCCGCCGGGCACGGCCGTGGCGTTCGTCGGCTCCGGCGGCACGATCGAGATCGCCGTCCGCGACGGGCGGGCGGATCAGGTGCTGGGCGCACAGCGCGGGCAGGAAGTGCGCGGACGGGCGAAGTGACGAGTGTCCGCCCTGGCTGAACCGTTGTTGCGGATGCGACGGTGAGAGCGATAGTCAGTTCAGGTCAAATGAAAACGTTTGCGTCGCCTAACGCTCGACTGACGCTCCCGATGTAAGGTGTGCTTGCCTTCAACATCGGGGTCATGTGATGAAGATTTTGAGAATCCTAGCTTCGGGCGCACTGGTGATGCTTGGCGCGACCGCGTGCCGTGAACCCACGCGTGCTCTTCCTCCCGCGGGCGCTCCGGGACTGACGCGGCTGGGCACTGTACTTGAGCCCCTGGGCGGAGGGAACGAGGAGGAATTGATCGGCGATTCGCTTTACGCCGCTACGCTGGACACCGTCGTCGCTGGCCTGCATCGCGCAACTTAGTTGATCACCTTGGACACGATCCTTCCGAACGGTGCAAGCGACAGCATGTTCGTTCAGAAGGGCCACTTCCACCGGTGGGGCTGTATGGTCCGCAACCCTAGGGGGCCCGGCCAGGGCCGAACCGCGCGGTGCTGCCGGGATGAACGCTGCACGGAGCGGGGGGACCGATGCGGCTCCTGACGGGTGGCGCGGCGGCGCTCGCGGTCGGCTTGCTGCTGTGGACAACCGGGGCCGCCTGCCGGAGTGATCTACCGATCGGGCCTCGCGACAGCGTGCCGCCAACGGTGCGCCTGGTTTTCCCCGTCCCCGGCACGGGCGCCTACGACCGCGACTCGGACGGCCTGATGGATCTGGAGCTGGTGTGGGCCGACTCGGGCGGCGCGGTCAACCCCGCTACGCTGCGAATCACGGCGGTGGAAGGCGGCGTCCCGGGCGTCAGCAAGGATGCGAATCTGGTGCCCGGCTGGCGATTGGTGCGGCTGGACAGCACAGGGGCTGTTCTGGAGGAGACGGTAGCCAGTCTGCTCCGCGAGGGGGAGACCCGCCTCGCAGTCAGCGTGGCGGACAGGGACGGGAACAGCATCACCGACACGACCCCGCCGTTCCGCCTGCCTCCGGGAGCATTTCACCAGGCGATCCCGCTCACGGGGATGCCCTCGTGCCAGGACGATCGGGGCGTGAACCTGGCCCTCTCGCCCGACGGCCGGAAGGGCTTCGTGCCGTATCACCGCTGCGTGGCGGTATTCGACGCGGACGGCCTGCACCCGGTGCACTTCATCACCGGCGTGCCCAACACGGACTTCGCGGTGGACATCTCGGTGGACAGTACGACCGGGCTCGCCTACATCGGCGGCGGAATCGGTGGACAGGGATTCACGGTCCTGGACACGCGGAGCGAGCAAGTGGTTGGGACGGGACCCATCGAACAAGGCGGGATGGTGGCCAGCGTCAAGGTCGTCGGTGACAGGCTGTTCGTGGGTGAGTCCTGCACCAGCGGGACCATCGACGTATACGCTACCGGCACTGCGGCCCTGCTCGGGCGGATCCCGGTAGGCGCCACATCCTCCACCGGTTCCTGCCCGAACACGACTAGCATTGCGATTGCGGCCGATGGTGACGGGTGGGGCGCAGTCGTCGATGCGGGTCTTGCCCACTTTGACGCGCACTCCTACACGATGTTGGGCCGCGTTCGTCTCGATTCTGCTTTCGGCGGCTCGTATTGGGGCGCCGCACGGTCCATACGGCTCGCCGCAAACCGCTGGCTTGACGCCGCACTGCCTTGCGTCGGGTTGGAGGAGTTCGACACTCGCCCCTGGCGGTTGACCGTGAAGCTGGGCGATGCCTTCCATGCCGCCCCGTGCTTCAAGGAGCTGGCGCTGTCTCCGGACGAGACCTCGCTCTTCGTGTCGGCGGATTCGACAGGCTGGATCGCGGTGGACTCCGTGCAGACGCCCTATCTCTACGACGTGCCTGGACTGAGGCTGCGCTACGCCTTTCCGCATCGACGGGGCGGCATCACCGACGCCGTGGTTTGGCATCCGGACGGCAAGCGCGTGTACATGATGGATGAGTTTCGGGTGGACGTCTATATCATCCGACCGCGACCGGGGACCTGAAGGACAACGGGGCTGAGGCTTACCGGGGCGTTTGCACCCACTCCACTTGGATCCCGCCGAACGCCGACTCGACCTCGACGGTCAGGTGATGGGACGATGTCGCGAAGTTGTCGGAGTAGTAGACGTCGCCCCGCTTCGTAAACCCGCTCTGATCGAACGACGCCAGGAAACGGTTCGAGCGAGATCGCGACGCCGAGGTCGCGCGGCAGGCGCAGCTTCAGCGTGCCGACCGCGACGTGGAGCCGGGCCTCGGCGTCGGCGCGCCAGGCGCCGCTGAAGTCGAGCGACACCGAGCCGACGCCGCCCTCGAACCGCATCATCCGGCAATTGGAGTTTCCGAGTGCGACGGCGTCGAACTCCGCCGCGCCGGCCTCGAACGACAGCGAATCGCACGCGAGTGGATTGGGCCGGGAGAACCGCACCTCCGTCTTCGAGGCGCCGGTGGCGTAGTGCGCGCTGCGCAGCGCCAGCCCGCCCAGCTCGACGTCGGACTCCGCCGCTCCCAAGGTCGATGTCGAGGGTGAGCGGCACGTCGGGCGTGAGCGTGAGGTCCAGCGTCGGCACGTCCTTGCCCTCGTGGTGCCCGGCGTACGACACGTTCCCGATGCTCTTCAGCCCCAGGCGCAGCACGCCGGCCGCGGCGTCGTACGAGCGCACCGGCGTGAACTTGTCGACGTCGTAGCGCAGGTCCATCCGGTACAGCTCGCCCCGCGTTCCGGGCGCCAGCGTGAAGTGGCCGGCGGCATAGGTCACGTGCACGGTCAACGCCGTTTCGCCGCGAACCTGGCGCGCCGACGTGAGGGTCTGCAGCTCCTGGGCGCGGAGACCGGGAGCCGAGGCCGCGACGACGGCCGCCAGGGCCGCTACCGCGCCGAGCCTCACTCGCGCCGTCCGGAGCGCGGCGCGGCGGGCGTCGCCGGCGGCGTCGCCCACAGGTACTCGCCCGACTGATCGCCCATGTGGCGGCCGGCGAAGGTATCGCGCAGACCGGCGCGAGAGAGCAGCACGGCGCCGAAGCCGACGGTCGCAGCCAGCCAGGTCACCACGAACGCTGCAGCCTGGAAGACGTACACCACCGGGCCCGCCCATCCGAACAGCGCCGCCGCGGCCCACAGGCCGAGCAGGCCGACCAGGCCGGTGAACAGGTATCCGTAGGCGTTCGGGCTGCGCACGAAGGCGCCGTTCGCCATGCGCCGCCGGCTGACGCTCTCGCCGATGGCGTGCGCCACGGCGAGATAGCCCCCGAGCGCGGCCACGCACGCGCCGATGACGAACGCGATGAGCGCGAAGGGCAGCAGCAGGATGCCCACGATGGTGAAGATCAGGCCGACGACCAGCATCGCCAGCGTCGGCAGCAGCAGCAGCTGTCCGAGCAGGCCCACCACCAGCGAGCGGCCGAACGACTGCGAGGCCGTGTCGGCCACCACCTCGAGGTAGCGCCGCGCGAAGAACACCGCGCCGAAGCCGATCATCGCCAGGGCGACGAACAGGGCGACGACGTTCTTGACCCCTTCGAAGAGCACCTGCACGCCGGACGGGCCGACGGGCGCCGCGGCCGGTGCGGCGGGCGCCACGAGGTCGGGCGCCGGGATCTCGGGAGCGGGTGGCGCGCCGGCAGCCTGCGCGGCCGATTCCGCCGCCGCCGCGGCCACCGGCGCTGGCGCCGTGGCCGGAACGGCCGGCGGGCCGGCGGTCATGTCGCCCAGGGCGGCTACGATCCGCTGCTGTGCCGCGGCTTCGCCGGCCGACAAGCCGGCCACGCTCCAGTGCCGCGCGCCGGCCAGCAGGTCGCGCTCGCCGAGCGACGCGGTGCCGGCGAGGTACCGCCGCCACGCGAGGTCCAACGGGCCGCCCACCGTGTAGGTCGCGACGGCGACACCGGCGAGCAGGACCTGCCCGCCGCGCAGCGTCACCGTGTATTCCGCACCGGAAGCGAGATCGAGCTGCAGGGTGGCCTCGCGGCCGGAGAGGGACACGCCGTGGCCGACCACTGGATCACCGCCCTTCTGGAGGCGCAGCACGCGCTCCAGGTAGCGGAGTCCTTCCGTGAGGCGGGCCGTGACCCCGAGGCCGTGCGCTTCCACCGGGGCGGCGGCTGCCGCGCCGGCGCTCGCAACCGTGAGCGCCAGCGCCAGCAGGCTAGAGCGAACGGGCGACGCTGGCATCGCTCCTCCGTGGCGCCTTGAGCAGGACGTGCAGGCCGAAGCCGGCGCCCGCGTACGCGAGAGACAGGGTGGCCACCTCCGCCCACAGCCGCGGTCCCGTGCCGGCCGCCGACCGCACCGCGTCCGCGATGCCCGACCGGACCGCCCAGGTGGCGACGGCGAGCGTCGCCGCGTCGAGCCACGCACCGGCGCGTGCGGCCGCCCACGCCGCCGCGACGCCGATCATGCCGGAGTGCGCCGCGACCCAGGGGGCCGCCAGCGCCACGCTCACCACGACGCACGCGGCGTAGGCGGTGGCCAGCGCGACGGCCCGGCGTGGCTGCCTGATCCACGCCCCCGCCCGCTGCAGCAGCACGACGGCCGCAGGCCTCGGCAGGATCACCCGCGCCATCACGCGGTCCTCGAAGCCGCGGCTCGGCGCCAGGCCCGGCAGGCAGGACAGCTCGCGCAGGACCAGCGCGTCCAGCTCCGAGTCGTCCAAGTGCTTGTGCGTCACGCCACTACCTCCTTCGCTGCCACCCCCTACGGCTTCCGGCGGGCGGCGGTTTCAGGTTCTCAGATCGGACAGGTACTCGCGTAACTCCAGCCTGGCCCGGTGGATATAGGTCTTCACGGTGCCCAGGGGCAGATCCATGACGTCGGCGATTTCCTCGTAGGAACGTCCTTCGACATGACGCAGCAGGATGGCCGTCCGGTACTCCGGGCGGAGCCGCCCGATCGCCCGCTCGATGGCCGAGCCGGTTTCGCGCGACTCCAGCTCCTCGAGCGGCGACTCGCCGTGGTCCGCGGCCTGCAGGGCGGTGGCCTCGACCTCGTCGGCCGTGCGCGCGTGGGGCGCCCCGTCGAGCGAGAGGGTGTCCAGCTCGCGCCGCCGCAGCTGATCGATGGCGGCGTTGTTGGCGATCTTGAAGATCCAGGACGAGAACTTGTACTCGGGCCGGTAGGAGTCGAGCGCATTGAGGACCTTGATGAAGGTCTCCTGCGCCAGGTCCTCGGCGAGCGCGTGGTCGCGCACCATGCGGTAGATGAGCGAAAAGACCGGCCGCTCGTACCGCCTGAGCAGCTCGCGGTACGCCGCCTCCCGGCCGGCCTTGGCCAGCTCGACCACCTCGCGGTCGGCGAGCGACTGGAGGTCTTTCGCGGTCGGCATGCGGGGGGTAATCTACGCTTCTCATGCCGCTCCGCCCGACTCCCGGCCGATGAGGTCGGCTCCGCCGGCGTCGTTCACGCCCCCTCTCGACAAGCGTCGCTACGTGCGCGAAATGTTCACCGCGATCGCGCCGCGCTACGATCTCCTCAACCACCTGCTCTCGCTCAACGTGGACCGCCGCTGGCGGCGCCGCGCCGTGAACCGCGTGGGCTGGGAGGAGCGCGCCGGCGGGATCTACTGCGACGCCTGCGCGGGAACGCTCGACCTGGCCGCGGAGTTGGCGGGCCGGCGCGGATTCGAGGGCCGCGTGGTCGGGACGGACTTCGTGCCCGCCATGCTGCGCCTGGGTGCGGGCAAGGCGCGGCGGGGCGCCGTTCCCGTCGCCGCAGCCGACGCTCTGGCCCTGCCGTTCGCCGACGGGACGTTCGACGGGGCGACCGTGGGCTTCGGGGTCCGGAACCTCGCCGACCTCGACGCCGGGCTCCGCGAGCTGCGCCGGGTCCTCAAGGAAGGCCGCCGCCTGGTCATCCTCGATTTCACCACGCCGCCCTGGGCGCCGCTGCGCGCCCTGTATCTCCTCTACTTCCGGCGCATCCTCCCGCTCCTCGGCGGTGCGATCTCGGGCCACCGGGCGGCCTACGCCTACCTGCCGGCCTCGGTCGAGGCCTTCCCGGCCCCGGCGGCCCTGGTGGACAGGATGGAGCAGGCGGGCTTCCGGCAGTGCGGATTCGACCTCCTCACCGGCGGCATCGCCGCCATACACTGGGGAACGCGATGACCTGGGGGACCCGATGAGCCTCGACAGCCTCCGCGACTTCATCGCCGCACTCGACGAGGCGGGCGAGCTGGTCCGGGTGCGGGAGACCGTGTCCGTGGACCGCGAGATCACCGAGATCGCCGACCGGTGCATGAAAAGCCCCGGAGGAGGTCCGGCGCTCCTCTTCGAGCGCCCGGTGCTCCGGGACGGCTCGCCAAGCCGCACCCCGGTGGCGATCAACCTCTTCGGTTCGATGCGGCGCATGGCCATGGCCCTCCAGACGCCGAGCTTGGATGACATTGGAGCACGGATTCGTGACCTGCTCCAGACGGAAGTGCCAGACGGCGTGGCTGGAAAGCTCTCCATGCTCCCGAAGCTGGTCGAGCTGGCCAAGTACCCGCCCCAGCGTGCTTCCGGTTCCGCCCCATGCCAGTCGGTTGTGCTCCGAGGCCCTGATGCGGACGTGGGAGCATGGCCGCACCTGGTGTGCTGGCCGCAGGATGGCGGTTCCTATCTCACGCTGCCCATGGTGGTGACCAGGGACCCGGCGACCGGCATCCGGAACGTCGGGCTGTATCGGATCCAGGTGCAGGGGCCGCGCGAGCTGGCCATGCACTGGCAGCGGCACAAGGTCGGCGCGGCCCACTGGCGGGCGATGGCCGAGCGCGGGGAGGAGATGCCGGTCGCCATCGTGCTCGGCGGCGACCCGGCCTCGATGTACGCGGCTTCGGCGCCCCTGCCCCCGGCGGTGGACGAGTTCCTGTTCGCGGGGTTCCTGCGGCGGGCGCCGGTACGGCTCGTGAAGGCCGTGACGAGCGACCTCGAGGTCCCGGCCGAGGCGGAGATCGTCATCGAGGGGACGATCAACCCGGCGGAGGAGCTGGTGATGGAAGGGCCGTTCGGCGACCACACCGGCTTCTACTCGCTGGCGGACCGCTATCCGCGGGTGCACGTCACCGCGATCACGGCGCGCCGCGATCCCATCTATCCGGCCACGATCGTGGGGCGGCCGCCGATGGAGGACTACTACCTCGGCCACGCCACGGAGCGGATCTTCCTCCCGCTGATCCAGCTCACGATGCCGGAGGTGGTGGACTACCACATGCCGGCCTACGGCATCTTCCACAACCTCGTCTTCGTCTCGATCCACAAGCAGTACCCGGGCCACGCGTGGAAGGTGATGAACGGCTTGTGGGGCCAGGGGCTCATGTCGCTCGCCAAGGTGATCGTGGTCCTCGACCGCGACGTGGACGTCCGCGACCCGGACGAGGCGTGGTGGGTGGCGCTGAACCACATTGATCCCGAGCGCGACGTGCGCTTCACGATGGGTCCGGTGGACGTGCTCGATCACTCGAGCCGCGGCTTCACCTACGGCTCGAAGATGGGGATCGACGCGACGCGCAAATGGCCGGAGGAGGGGTTCGCGCGCGAGTGGCCGGAGCGGATCGTGATGGACGAGGCCACCCGGCGGAAGGTGGACGAGCGGTGGGCGAAGCTCGGCATCCGGCTCCCCTGACCGGGGCCGCGGCGGGAGGGGTGGACGGCCAGGTGCTGGCCGGCGGAGGGCGCCTCGCGGCCTACGCCAACTTCGTCAAGGTCGCCCACACCGTCTTCTCCCTTCCCTTCGCGTTCGTCGGCGTCGCCGCGGCCTCGCACGTGCGGCCCGTCACGATGCGAACGGTGCTGCTGGTGATCGCGGCCTTCGGCGCGGCGCGATTCGCCGCGATGGGCTTCAACCGCATCGCGGACCGGCGGCTCGACGCCGCGAACCCACGCACCGCCGGGCGGGAGCTGCCGGCCCGCCGCCTGTCGCTGGCCGAGGCCTGGGCGCTGGTGATCGGGATGGCCGGGCTGTTCGTGCTCGCCGCCGCCCTGCTCAATCCCCTCTGCCTCGCGCTCTCGCCCGTCGCGCTCGCCTGGGTGTCCGTTTACTCCTACTCGAAGCGATTCACGTCCCTGTCGCACTTGTGGCTCGGCGTGGGCATGGCGATCTCCCCGGTGGGCGGGTACCTGGCGGTTACGGGGGCGTGGAGCACGCCATGGTGGACGATCGTGCTCCTGGCGCTAGTCGTGACCTGCTGGGGCGGGGGCTTCGACGTCATCTACTCGCTCCAGGACGAGGCATTCGACAGGGAGCACGGGCTCCGGTCCATGACTGTGCGCCTGGGCCCCGCCGGCGCGATCATTGTTGCCCGGGCACTGCACGCCATGGCCGCCGTGGCGCTGGTGGCGTTCGGCTCGGCAGCCGGGTTTGGAGATTGGTACTTCGGCGGGGTGGCCGTCGCCATCGCGCTTCTGATCTGGGAGCACCGGCTGGTGCACGTCGGAGACTACAGCCGCCTCGATGCGGCCTTCTTCTCCATGAACGGGATCATATCGGCGGCGGTGATGGCGGGCGCCGTCGCGGACGTCATGCTCCGGTGAGCGAGACCGTGTGCGCCGGGGGCCGCCGGAACGTGCCACGGAAGCCAGGCGGCACCCGCGAGGCGCCGCGCACGCCGCCACCCAGGCGCCCCATGCCACATCCGGTGCGCCGCCCCACACCGAATCGGAGAGGCAGATGAGCGGGTTGCCCGTCGTAATGGCGATAACCGGCGCGTCCGGTGCCCCGTACGGCCTGCGGCTGCTCGAGGCCCTGGCCGGAGCGAACGTCCCGGTCTGGCTCATGATCTCGGGGCATGGGTGGCGGCTGCTGGCCGAGGAATGCGGCATCCGGTCGGAGGCGGAGCTGAAGCGCCGCGTGGGGGCGGGCTGGAAGCGCGTCGAGCTGTTCCCGGACAGCGACCGCGGGGCCATGCCGGCGTCGGGCTCGGCGCGGACGCGCGGGATGGTCGTGTGCCCGTGCTCGATGGCGACGCTCGCGGGCATCGCGCAGGGCAACAGCCGCAGCCTGATCGAGCGGGCGGCCGACGTGGTGCTGAAGGAGCGGCGGCCCCTGGTCCTGGTGCCGCGCGAGACGCCGCTCTCGCTCGTGCACCTGCGCAACATGGCGGCCGTGACGGAGGCGGGCGCGACGGTGCTGCCGGCCGCGCCCGGGTTCTACCACCGGCCCAAGGCGGTCTCGGACCTGGTGGACTTCGTGGTGCAGCGGGTCGGCGACCACCTGGGCGTGGACCTCGCCCTGGTGCCGCGCTGGACCGGCAAGGCGGGCAGGCGTCGCTGATGCGCCTCGGGCTCATCGCCGACACGCACGGCCTGGTGCGGCCCGGCGTTCACGATCTGTTCAAGGGTGTGGCGCGCATTCTCCACGCGGGCGACGTGGGGGGCCCGGAAGTCCTGGACGAGCTGGAGATGCTGGCGCCGGTGACGGCGGTCTACGGCAACGTGGACATCGGGCCGCTGCGGAGGCGGCTGCCGC
Organism: uncultured Gemmatimonadales bacterium; assembly: GCA_963806755.1. Classification (GTDB taxonomy): domain Bacteria; phylum Gemmatimonadota; class Gemmatimonadetes; order Gemmatimonadales; family JACORV01; genus Fen-1245. The sequence goes on along the minus strand of CAWDZR010000017.1, from coordinate 173,466 downwards.
GCGTGGCCGAGGTGGAGATCGACGGGTTCGTGTTCGTCGTGACCCACGGGGACCAGCTCGCATCCCGGAGGCCCGAGGCGTTGAAAGAGGCGTTTCCGAAGGCCGACGTGATCGTGTTCGGCCACACCCACCGGCCCCTGATCCACGACCTCCCCGATTTCACGGTGGTCGTCAATCCCGGCGCGGCGGGGGCGGCGCGCTTCGACCTGAAGCCGTCGGTGGCCATCATGGAGACGGAGCCGGGCATCCCGCCCAGGGTGCGGATCGTTCCGATCAGCTAGGCGCGCCGCCGGCCCAGCGCGCCAGCGGCGTGGTCGCGTCGAACTCCTCCGGATGCTGACGGAACCAGCTCATCACCAGCAGCAGCTCGTCCATCTCGGGCGCGGTCCGCGCCGCGGGGCCGCCGGCGGGCAGGGCGGCCAGGCGGTCCACGGTGGCCGCGAACGCGTCGCGCTCGATGGGCGTTCTCGGCCACGCGGCTTCGGCGCGCACCAGGCCCCGGTGCACGAGATACACGCGGTCGTCGCGGCCGCCGCCGAGGCCGGGCGGCGTGCGGTCGCGCACGGCGTACACGAACGTCAACGCCTCGGTGGCCGCGCGCAGCCGCGCGGTAGCGGCGAACAGGGCCTCCAGCGTTTCGAGCTTGTCGCGCCACAGCGCCGCGCGCTCGTAGTCGCGCGCCTCCGACGCCTCGGCCATCGCCTCGAGGACGCGGTCGAGGGGCTGCGCGGTGCGGCTCTCGAGGAACTCGACCGCCGCGTCCACGGCCTGGCGGTACGGGTCGGCGCCGCACTTCGCGGCGCACGGCCCCAGGCAGGTGCCCAGCTCGTGGCGCAGGCACGCCGCCGGCTCGGTGGCGTCGAAGAACTCCTGCTGGCCGGCGAACCGCATCGGCAGGTCCTGGGCGCAGTCGCGCAGCTTCAGCAGGTCGGAGAGCACCCGCACCGCGTCGGCGGTCCGCCACCCGCTCTGGAACGGGCCGTAGTAGCGCGCGGTCCGGTCGGCCGTGTGCTCCGTGACCCGGAGCTTGGGCGCCGCGCCGCCGGTGAGCTTGACGTAGATCATGCGCCGCTGCGCGCGGTTGCCCCGCACGTTGGAGAACGGCCGGAGCCGCGCGATGAGGCGCAGCTCCTCGAGCAGCGCCGCGAACTCGCTCGGCACGTAGCGCCAGGTCACGTCGGCCGCCGCGCGGATCAGGTGCGCCGACTTGCTGTCGGGCCACGGCGCGGAGAAGTAGCTCAGCAGGCGGGCGCGGACGTCCTTGGCCTTGCCGACGTAGAACACCCCGCCCTCGGCGTCCAGGAAGCGGTACACGCCGGGCCGGCGCTGGGCCGTCGCCTTCACGCGCTCGTGCAGCGCGTCGAGCGAAGCGGCGCCCGGGGCGGTGGCGAGGGCTAGCGCTGGCATCCGGGGCAGAAGTAGGTGGCGCGCGCGTCCACGGCGTGCGTGAGCACGATGCGGCGGCCGCAGCGGCGGCACGGCTGGCGCGCGCGGCCGTACACGTTGAGGCGCGACTGGAAGGTGCCGGCCTCGCCGGTGCCGGTGCGGTAGTCGCGCACGGTCGTGCCGCGGCCGCGGATCGAGCGCCGCAGCACCTCGCGCAGCGCGCGATGCAGCCGCCGCACCGCGGCCGCGTCCACGTCGCCCGCCGCGCGCGACGGGTCGATGCCCGCGTCCCACAGCGCCTCGTTGGCGTAGATGTTCCCGACGCCCGCGAGGCGGCGCTGGTCCATCAGCGCCTTCTTCACCGCCAGCCGCCCGCCGGCCAGCGCGGCGGCGAGCCGCGGCGGCGTGAACGCGGGCTCCAGCGGCTCGGGGCCGAGGCGCGCCGTGTAGCGCGCCCACGCCGCGGGCGCCAGCAGGTGGACGGTGCCGAGCCGCCGCACGTCGCGGTACGCGAGCAGCCCGCCCGTCGAGAGCCGCGCGGCGAGGGCCACGTAGCGGTCCGGCGCCTCCGCGGCCGCCAGCACGCGCAGCGACCCGGTCATCCGCGGCTGGATCACCAGGCGGCGTCCGTCGTCGAGGGCGATGACCACGTGCTTGGCGCGACGGGAGACCGCGAGGATCCGCCGGCCGGCGAGGGCGCGCACCAGCGCGGCGCGGGCGACGCCGCGCAGGATGTCCGGCTTGTAAACGCGCACGCGCTCGATCGCCGCACCGACGAGGCGGGGACGGAGGTCGCGCGCGATCGTCTCGACTTCGGGAAGCTCCGGCATGGAACTACGAGTGCCTGGCCGTCTCGCGCCAGGCGATGTCGCGGCGGAACTGCTTGCCTTCGAACCTGATCGCCTCGGCGGCGGCGCGGCTCTTCCCCGCCGCCTCCCCCACCGTGGCCGCGGTCGCCGTCACCGCCAGCACCCTTCCGCCGGCCACCCGCAGCACGCCGTCCGGCCCGCGACTCGTGCCGGCGTGGAAGACGTGCAGCGTGGGATCGGCTTCCAGCTCCGGCGGGATGGAGATCGCGGCGCCCAGCTTCGGGCGCTCCGGGTACCCTTCGGCCGCCAGGACGGTGGTGACCGACACCCCGCGGGCGTCCCCGAAACGGTGCCCCGGTGGCATCCATCCGCCCTCTGCCACCATCCGGAGCACGGGGAGAAGGCCTCCTGGGAGCACTGGCAGGATCGCCTGGGCCTCGGGATCACCGAAACGGCAGTTGAACTCGATCACGGCCATGCTCCCATCGCTTCGGAGCATGAGCCCAGCGTACAGGAGCCCGCGGTAGCTCGCTCCCATGTCGCGGAGCGCCTTGAGGGTCGGCGTGAAGACCTCGTCGGCCACCCGTGTGAGCAGCTTGTCGGAGGCTATGCTCACGGGGCTGTAGGCTCCCATGCCTCCGGTATTCGGACCCTCGTCACCGTCGCGCAGCCGCTTGTGGTCCTGGGCGGGCGGGAGCACGGTGAAGTGCTCGCCGTCGGTGAGGGCCAGCACCGATAGCTCCTCGCCGTCGAGGAACTCCTCGACCACGATCTCGGCCCCCGCCGACCCGAACGCCCCGTCCTTGAGCATGGAGGTGGCCGTGTCGGCGGCGAGTTTGCGGGTGGGGCAGACCACGGCCCCCTTGCCGGCGGCGAGGCCGGAGGCTTTGACGACCAGCGGCTCGTCGTGCCGGGCGATGTAGGCGAGGGCGGGATCGAGCTCCGTGAAGGTGCGCGCCGCGGCGGTGGGGATGCCGTGGCGTGCCATGAGGTCCTTGGCGAACGCCTTGGAGGATTCGATGCGGGCGGCGGCGGCGGTCGGCCCGAAGACGGGGATCCCGGCCTCGGCGAGGCGGTCCACGAGCCCGGCCGCGAGCGGCGCCTCGGGGCCCACGACGACCAGGTCGCAGCGCTGCTCGCGCGCCGCGCGCGCCACGGCCGGGACGTCGGTGGCCTGCCCCGGGAGGTTGGTGGCCAGGGTCGCGGTGCCGGCGTTGCCGGGAAGGCAGAACAGCGTGGACTGCGGTGCGTCGCGGCGGAGGGCCCACAGGAGCGCGTGCTCGCGCCCCCCGCCGCCGACGACGAGGATCCTCACCGGGTGCCCGGCGTCTTGAAGGCGCTGGAAAAGGCGTCGCGGGCCTTCTTGGCCACGCCCGCCACCGCGTCCACGGCGCCCTTCGCCTGGTCGGCGTAGTAGCGGCCCGCCTCGCCGAGGTCGGAGGCGAGCGGCTGCTTGTCGTCGTCCGAGCCGCGGCGCGGGTACTCGCCGCGCAGGATGCGGTCGTACTCGCCGCCCGCGACCCAGCGCTGCAGCTCGGCCGCGCGCAGGGTGTGGAACGGATGGGTGTGGCCGAGGATGTTGAGCACCTTGTAGATCGTATCCATCGCGTCGCCGCCCTCCTCGTACTCCTTCGCCTGGGTCATGAAGGCGTCGAGGTTCATGTCCGCGATGTTGCCGCCGCCCGCGAGCTTCATGAACATCCGCATCGAGGCGACGGGGTCCTGGCTGGCGAGCAGGCCGGCGCGGTCGCTCGACAGCTCGCTCTTCCGGAACCACTCCAGCAGCGCGATCTGGATGGGCAGCAGCGCGATGCCGGCGAGGAAGGGCAGGTTGCGGAAGCCGAACTCGAGGACGATCACCAGGATGGTGTGGTACAGGGCGTGCCCGCTGATGACATGGCCCAGCTCGTGGCCGAGGATGGTATGCAGCTCCTCGTCGTCGAGCAGGGCGAGCGCGCCGGAGTTGAGGACGATGAAGGGATGGTCCATGCCGAAGGCGCCGGCGTTCACCATCGGCGTCTGCGACACGAACAGGTCGGGCCGCGGCTCCCAGTCCATCGTCGCGCAGGCGTCGGTGAAGGCGGCGTGCACGCGAGGGAACTGCTTGGGTCCGACCCGCACGGCGTTGGCCTGAAACAGCAGGCGCACGCCGCGCTCTCCGAAGAAGCCGTACACCTTCCGCACCACGTCGTCGAAGCCCGGGATGGCGCGGAGCGCGCTCAGGGCGGCGCGGTCCGCGGCGTGCTCCCAGGCGCGAGAGGAAATCTGGGTGAGCACGGTGCGCGGCCGGCGCGCGGGCATGGTCTGATCGCTGTCCGTCATGACGTCTCCTGGAGGTTCCCGACTCCCCTACGGCGCGCGGGGGACCGCGTTTCAGCGGTCTTCAGGAGGCCAGCGCGCGGTCGAGATCGGCGATCAGGTCGTCCGGGTCCTCCACGCCCACCGACAGCCGGACCAGCCCGTCGGTGAGGCCCATCGCCTCGCGCATCGCCCTGGGCACGGCCGCGTGCGTCATCGTGGCCGGGTGGCCGATCAGGCTCTCGACCCCGCCCAGCGACTCGGCCAGCGCGAACAGGCGGGTGTGTTCCACCACGCGGCGCGCCCGCTCCAGCGAGCCGGTCTCGAAGGAGAGCATCCCGCCGAAGCCCGACATCTGGCGGCAGGCCAGCTCGTGCTGCGGATGGCTCGGCAGCCCGGGGTAGTACACGCCGCGCACCCGCGCGTCGGCCGCCAGCCAGGTGGCCACGCGGCGCCCGTTGAAGTCGTGCTGCCGCATCCGGAGCGCCAGGGTCTTGGTGCCCCGGAGCACCAGCCAGCAGTCGAACGGGCCGGGCACGGCGCCCACCGACTTCTGGAGGAACGACAGCCGCTCGGCGAGGTCGTCCCGCCGGCTCACGACCATCCCCCCCACCATGTCCGAGTGCCCGTTGAGGTACTTGGTGGTGGAGTGGACCACGAGGTCGGCCCCGTGCTCGAAGGGGCGCTGGAAGACCGGCGTGGCGAAGGTGTTGTCCACGACGAACAGCAGCCCGCGCGCGGCGGCGACGGCGGACAGCGCCGCCAGGTCGGCGAGGCGGAGCATCGGGTTGGTGGGCGTCTCGACGAACAGCATTCGCGTCTGGGGCCGGATCGCCCGCTCCACCGCGGCCACGTCGCGCGTGTCCACGAAGGTGAACGACAGGCCGAACCGCGAGCGCACCTGCTCCATCACGCGGTGGGTGCCGCCGTACACGTTCTCGCCGCACACGACGTGGTCGCCGCCCGCCAGCAGCGTCAGCACGGCGTCGATGGCCGCCATGCCGGAGGCGAAGGCGTGGCCGTGGCTGCCGCCCTCGAGGGCGGCGACGTTGCGCTCCAGCGCCTCCCGCGTGGGGTTGCTCACCCGGGCGTACTCGTGGCCCTTGTGCCGCCCCAGCGCCTCCTGGACGTACGTGGAGGTCTGGAAGATCGGCGTGGTCACGGCGCCGGCCAGCGGCTCCGGCTCCTGGCCGGCGTGGATCGCCCGCGTGGCGAGCGCGTGATCGAGATCGTGGTCGCGGATGCGTGTCATGTCCGGCCCGGAGGAGTGGCTCTGGGCGAACCTTACATCCGGCCCCCGGACGGCAGCAAGCGCGGCGGCGCGCGGCCGGGCGGCGCGCGCGGCCCGTTCCGGGTTGACACCGGGCGTCGCGGGGTAATAGGCTAGGCTCGTGACCGACAGCCGGGCGATGACTTGCCTCGTCGTGGACGACGAGCCCCACCTCCGCAGCATCCTGATGCGGCTGCTGACGAGCGAGGGCTTCGCGTGCCGGGAGGCCGGGAGCGGCCGCGCGGCGCTGGAGGAGCTGGGGCGCGCGCCCGCCGACCTGGTGGTGAGCGACATCCGCATGCCCGAGATGGACGGCATCCAGCTGCTGGCGGAGCTGCGGGCACGGTGGCCGGATACGGCGGTGGTGATGGTGACGGCGGTCTCCGACGTGGCGAGCGCCACCAACTGCCTGACCCAGGGCGCGCTCGATTACGTGGCCAAGCCGTTCCAGGTGGAGGACGTGGGGGCCCGGGTGCGGCAGGCGCTCGAGAAGCGGCGCCTGATCCTGGAGAACCGCGACTACCAGCACAACCTCGAGCGGAAGGTGGAGGCGCAGGCCCAGCGCATCGGCGAGCTGTTCGTCCAGGGCGTGCAGTCGCTCGCCCACGCGCTCGAGGCCAAGGACCCGTACACGCGCGGCCACTCGGCGCGGGTGGCGACCTACGCCACCGCGGTGGCGCGCGCGGTCGGGCTGGACGCCGGGCTGGTGGAGGACCTGCGCCTGGGCGCGGAGCTCCACGACGTGGGCAAGATCGGCGTGCGCGAAGAGGTGCTCAACAAGCCGTCGCGGTTGTCGGAGGAGGAGTACCTCCACATCATGGAGCACACGGTGATCGGGGAGAAGATCCTGACGCCGCTCCTGAAGGACCGGCCGCGGATCCTCCAGGTGGTGCGATCGCACCACGAGAAGATCGGCGGGGGCGGGCTCCCGGACGGGCTGGCCGGCGACGCCATCCCGCTGCCCGCGCGGATCGTGACCGTCGTGGACGCATTCGACGCGATGACCACCGGGCGTGCGTACCGGCCGGCGATGACGCCGGTCGCGGCGCTGGAGGAGCTGCATCGCGAGGCGGGCGTGCAGTTCGACGGAGAGCTGGTCCGCGTGTTCGAGCGGACGTTCTCCGATCTCCGGTTGCTCCCGATCTCCACTCCCATCTCCGTCGGGGCCCTGCACGAAGCGGCAGTCGCCGCGCTTTCCCGCTGACTACCACCTTGATGCGCTCTGTGTCGGGCCTCCGCGGTATCGTGGGGGAGGACCTGGTGCCGGCAGTGGTCACCCGCTACGCCGCGGCCTTCGGCGCGTTCGTCGCGGGCCGGGGCGGCCGCGCGGTGGCGCTGGCGCGCGACTCCCGCCAGTCCGGCCCCGCCTTCGTGGAGGCGGCGGCGGCGGGCCTGTCGGCGGCCGGCGTGGACGTGGTGGATCTCGGCATGGTACCGACGCCGACGGCGCAGCTGGCGGTCGAGTTCCTGGGCGGCGGCCTCGGCGGTGGCATCGTGGTCACGGCGAGCCACAATCCGGTGGAGTGGAACGCCCTCAAGTTCGTGGGGCCCGGCGGGCGGTTTCTGGCCAAGGCCGAGGCCGAAGCGTTCTTCGCGCTGGTGGACGCGGGCGGAGCGGCCCCGGCCGGCGGCGGGCAGGGCGGCGCCGGCCGGCGGCGGCGCGAAGACGGCGCGGTGCGCCTGCATCTCGATCGGGTGCTGGGCCTGCCGTGGCTGGACCTCGCGGCGATCCGGGCACGACGCTTCCGGGTGGCGCTCGACTGCGTGCGCGGCGCCGGGGCGACCATCATGCCGGCGCTGCTCGACGCGCTCGGGTGCGAAGTGCACGCCATCCAGCTCGAGCCCGACGGGCGCTTCCCCCGGGAGCCGGAGCCGGTGCCGGAGCACCTGGGCGAGCTGAGTGCGCACGTCCTCGCCACGGGGAGCGACCTGGGGATCGCGGTGGATCCCGACGTGGACCGCCTGGCGCTCGTGGACGAGGCCGGCCGGCCGATCGGCGAGGACTACACGCTGGCGTTCGCGGTGCGGGCGGTGCTGGCGCGGCGGCCCGGTCCCGTGGTGACCAATCTCTCGACCAGTCTGGTGGTGGACGACGCGGCGCGGGAGACCGGCGGCACGGTCGAGCGGGCGCCGGTGGGGGAGGCGAACGTGGTGGAGCGCATGGCGGCGCGGGGCGCCATCGTCGGCGGCGAGGGGAACGGGGGCGTCATTCTCCCCGAGGTCCACCTCGGCCGGGACGCGCCCGTCGCCGCCACCCTGGCCCTCGCGCTCCTGGCGGCGCGGCGCACCTCGGTCTCGGCCATCGTGAACTCCGCGCCCCGCTACACTATTGTTAAAGCCAAGGTCCCCCGGCCCCCGGGCAGTCTCGACCCGGCGTACGCCGCGCTCGGCCGCGCCCTTCCGGGCGCCGCGGCGGACCGGCAGGACGGGCTGCGGCTGGCGCTTCCCGATCGCTGGGTGCACGTGCGGCCGTCGGGAACCGAGCCTGTGGTGCGGATCATCGCCGAGGCGCCCACACTCGCGGACGCCGAGGGTCTCGTGGAACGGGGCCGTACGGCCCTGCACGCCGGGGAAGGCGGGAGGTAGCACGATGTGCGGAATCGTGGGGTACGTGGGACCGCGGAAGGCGCTGCCGGTGCTGCTCGAGGGCCTCAAGCGGCTGGAATACCGCGGCTACGACTCCGCCGGCGTCGCGCTCGTGGTGGACGGACGGCTGGTGATCGAGAAGGCGGCCGGCAAGATCGCCGCCCTCGAATCGCAGCTCAGCCGCAACGGCCAGCAGGCCACGACGGGCATCGCGCATACCCGCTGGGCCACGCACGGCGCGCCGACCAGCCGCAACGCGCATCCCCACAGCGACTGCGCGGGCCAGATCGCCGTGGTCCACAACGGCATCATCGAGAACCACATGGTCCTGCGGCAGATGCTCGTCGCCAAGGGCCACCGCTTCGTGTCCGACACCGACACCGAGGTGCTCGCGCACCTCATCGAGCAGTTCTACCAGGGCTCGCTCGAGGAGGCCGTCGCGACGGCGCTGCAGGAGGTCGAGGGGACGTACGGCATCGTGGTGGTGTCGGTCCGGGAGCCGGAGACCGTCGTCGCGGCGCGGAGCGGGAGCCCCCTCCTGCTGGGGCTCGGCAACGGCGAGAACTTCGTCGCGTCCGACCCCTCCGCGGTGCTCGCCTACACGCGGTCGGTGGTCTACCTCGACGAGGGCAACCTCGCCGTCATCACCCCGTCCGGCTACCAGGTCAAGGACCGCCACGCGGTGCCGCTCCGCAAGGAGGTCAGCCAGATCGACTGGGACCTGGCGACCATCGAGCGCGGCGGGTTCCCGCACTTCATGCTCAAGGAGATCTGCGAGCAGCCGGAGAGCATCCGCAACACGCTGCGCGGCCGGCTGCTGGACGAGGAAGGCACGGCGCGGCTCGGCGGCCTCAACCTCACGGACGAGGACCTGCTCAAGGTCAACCGCATCGTGCTCACGGCCTGCGGCACGTCGTGGCACGCCGCGCTGGTCGGCGAGTACATGCTGGAGGAGCTGGCGCGGCTGCCCGTGGAGGTCGAGTACGCCTCCGAGTTCCGCTACCGCAATCCGCTGGTGGACGAGCACACCCTGGTCATCGTGATCTCGCAGTCGGGCGAGACCGCCGACACGCTCGCCGCGCTGCGCGAGGCCAAGCGCAAGGGCGCGCGCACGCTGGGCGTCGTCAACGTGGTCGGCAGCAGCATCGCGCGCGAGGTGGACGGCGGCATCTACATCCACGCCGGCCCCGAGATCGGCGTCGCCTCCACCAAGGCGTTCACGAGCCAGATCGCCGCGCTGGCGCTGTTCACGCTCCACCTGGGGCGGCTGCGGTCGCTGTCCATCCTGCAGGGGCGGGAGATCGTCAAGGCGCTGAAGAAGCTCCCCGGGCAGCTCGAGGCGGTGCTCGACAAGCGGCCGCTCATCGAGGAGCTGGCGGAGCGCTACACCCGGGCCTCGAACGTGCTCTACCTGGGCCGCGGGGTGAACTTCCCCGTCGCGCTCGAGGGCGCGCTCAAGCTCAAGGAGATCTCCTACATCCACGCCGAGGGCTACCCGGCCGCGGAGATGAAGCACGGCCCCATCGCGCTGATCGACGAGCTGATGCCGGTGGTGTTCGTGGCGCCGCGCGACGCGGTCCACGACAAGATCGTCTCCAACATCGAGGAGGTGCGGGCGCGGGGCGGGCGGGTCATCGCGGTGGTCACCGAGGGCGACGAGGAGATCACCGCGCTCGTGGACCACGCGATCCCGATTCCGGAGACCCTCGACATCCTCACGCCGATCCTCACCTCGGTGCCGCTGCAGCTGCTCGCGTACCACATCGCCGTGCGCCGCGGCTGCAACGTGGATCAGCCGCGCAACCTGGCCAAGAGCGTGACGGTCGAGTAGGGTGCGCGTCGTCCTGCAGCGCGCCAGCCGCGCCGCGGTTCGCGTGGACGGGCAGACCGTCGGGGCGATCGGGCGCGGCTTCGTCGTTCTCGCGGGCTTCGCTCCCGCCGACGGCGAGGCGGCCCTGGCGTGGATGGCCGACAAGATCGCCGGCCTCAGGCTGTTCGCCGACGCCGCAGGGAAGATGAACCTCCCCCTGGCCGAGGTGGGCGGCGGGGTGCTGGTGATCTCCCAGTTCACCCTCTACGGCGACGCGTCGAAGGGCCGGCGGCCCTCGTTCGTGGACGCGGCGCCGCCGGCCGTGGCCGAGGCGCTGTACGAGCGGTTCGTGGCGCTGCTGCGGGAGCGCGGGCTCGCGGTCGAGACCGGCCGGTTCGGCGCGATGATGGATGTCGAGCTGGTGAACGACGGGCCGGTGACGCTCGTGCTCGAGAAGGCGTGAGCGTCCCCATCGTCCTCGCGTCCGCCTCGCCCCGGCGGCGGCAGCTGCTCGAGCTGCTCGGCCTGAGCGCGGAAGTCGTTCCCTCGAACATCGACGAGACGTGGCGGAACGGCGAGGCGCCGGCGGCGCACGCCGAGCGGCTCGCGCGCGAGAAGGTCTCGGCGCTGCACCGGCCCGAGGCCGCCGTCGTCGGGGCCGATACGATCGTCGTCATCGACGGCGTCATTCTCGGCAAGCCGGCCGACGCGGCGGAGGCGCGAGCGACGCTGCGCCGCCTCGCGGGGCGCGAGCACGAGGTGTTCACCGCCGTCGCGGTGGCGCACGGCGGCCGCACGGCCTCGGGCGTGGTCCGTACGACCGTGCGCTTCCGGGCGCTCGACGACGCCACGATCGCCGAGTACGTCGCGACCGGCGAGCCGATGGACAAGGCCGGTGCCTACGGCATCCAGGGGTACGGTGCGGTCTTGGTCGAGCGGATCGAGGGCGACTACTTCACGGTGATGGGACTCGGCCTCGTGCTGCTGGTGGACCTGCTGGAGCTGGTCGGCCTGCGGTATCGCTTCGGCGAGGTCACGCCGGCGGCCTGAAGCGCCGCCACGGAGGGCCCGGCGCGTAGCGCGCCAGCGCCGTGACGATCCGGTCGTACACCTGCGCCGCCGAAATCCGCGCCATCCGCCCGGGCCGGTACCCCGCCCCCGCGGAATACTCCTCGCCCGGATCACCGTACCCGTCCACCACCAGCTCGCCGAAGCGCCCGTACGGCCCCACGCGCCTGGGGTTCGTGTAGCCGAACAGCCCGACCGCGGGGACGTTCATCGCGACGCAGATGTGATAGGGGCCGGTGTCGGGCGAGACGACGACGTCGCAGGCCTCGAACAGGCCGAGGGTGGTGCGGAGGCCGGCGCCGAGGGCGTCGATCGGCGCCGCGGTCGTGCGGGCGAGAATCGCGTCGGCCGCCCGTCGCTCGATGGGGGAGGTGTCGCCGAGCAGTACGCAGCGCGCGCCGCGCTCGGCCGCGAGGCGCGTGGCCACCTCGGCATAGCGCTCCGGCATCCAGTTCTTGGCCGGCTTGCTCGTCGCCACCACGAACCCCACCAGCGGCCCCTCGGCGCTTGCCACGATCCCGCGGGCGGCCGCGCGCTCGCCCGAGGTCGGCGCGAGTCCCCATGCCGGCTCGCCGCGCGGCACGCCGATGGCGTCGAGGAACTCCAGGAACTGGTCCTGGATGCGGCCGACGGGCCGCGGCGGGATGCGATGGGTCGTGAACAGCCAGTTGAGGTCGCGCGCACGGGCGAAGTCGAGCCCGAGCTTGATCGGGGCGCGCGCCATCCAGGTGATCAGGCCGGCCTTGAAGTAGGGCTGGAGGTCGAGGACGAGGTCGAACGGCATCGCCCGCAGCCGGCGGCGCAGCGCGGCGAAACCGCGCCACCCGCGCCGCCGCTCGAACTCGACGATCTCGTCCACGGCCGGGTGGCCGCGTACCAGGGCGGCGGGCCCGGGCTGGAGGATCCACGTCAGGTGGGTGCCGGGCGCGTGCCGCTTGATGGCCGTCACCACGGGGAGTGCGTGGACGACGTCGCCCAGGGCCGAGAGCATGACGACGCAGATGCGGCGCGGGAACGGCGTGCCGGCGGGAAAGAGCGCGCGCGCCCCGGTGGTGGCCGTGGCGCCGCGACGGTTAGATTCCGACATCAGCCGGTGGCGGGGCCGCGCCGGTGACCGACCTCGTCCGGGGTATCCGCATGAGCGAAACGCTGGGCTCCCTGATCGCGCGACTCGCGCAGACGAATATCGAGTTGTGGCACGAGGAGGACAAGGCGCGCGCGGACGACGACCACCAGGTGGCGGCCGCGAAGCGCGCGATCGACCGGCTGAACCAGCAGCGCAACGATCTCATCGAGCGCATCGACGCCGAGGTGATGCGGGCCGTCGAGGCGGCAGGGGCGGCGGGGGCGGCGCGGAAGCATGGCTGAGACCGTCGGGTGGCTGGCGGACAAGCTCAGCATCGTCGAGCTGAAGATCTACCACATGCGCGAGCAATCCCGACGTGCCGACGCCTCGGCGGACTTCCGGGCCCGCTGCGCCGAGAAGCTCGCGGTCCTCGAGGCCCAGCGCGACGACCTCTCCGCGGAGCTGACCGAGCTCCTGGCCGCGGTCGCGGCGGGGCGCTTCGTCCCGAAGGTGTACCGGCAGTTCAAGATGTACAACGATCCCGCCTATCGCGTCGCCCCGGGCCGGCCGGACGCCTGATCCCCGGCGCCCCGGGCCGAAGCGCGCCCGGGCGCGGCGTAGCGCTCCCTCCAGATCTCGACCTTCGCGAGCACCTCGTCCACGGTGATGCGCGGCATGCGGTCCCGGCGCTTCGCCGGGCCGATCGGGTAGTCCTCGCCCGGATCGCCGTACGCGTCCACGAGCAGGTCGTGGAAGCGGCGGTACGGCCCGGTGCGCTTGGGGTTCCAGGCGCCGCTCAGCGCGATCACGGGTCGGTCCCAGGGCGACCGCGATGTGCTGGGGGGCCGTGTCGAGGGAGACCACGAGGGCGGAGCCGTCGAGCAGCCACACCAGCTCGCGCAGGGGCATGCCCAGCGTGGAGAGGGGCGGGTGCCGCGCCCGCGCGGCGATCGCCCGCTCCGTTTCCAGCTCGCGCGGCGAGCGGCCGCCGGCCAGCACCGGCTGGAGGCCGTAGCGCTCCCACAGCGCGTCGGCCAGCGCCGCCCACCGGTCGGCCAGCCACTCGCGCTGCGGGTCGCTGCTGCCCACGACCAGCGCCGCGACCGGCCGCTCCAGCCTGGCGAAGAAGGCGCGCTGCGCGGCCCGCTCGTGGGCCCAGGGTCCCAGGTTCCAGGTGACGGGCTCGGAGGGAACGCCGAGCGCGGTGAGGAACTCGAAGTACTGGTCCTGCACGTGCTGGTTCGCGTGCGGCGGGATGCGGTGCGTCGTGAACAGCCAGTTGAGGTCCCGGGCCCGCGCGCGGTCGAAGCCGAGCTTGACGGGCGCGCGGGTCATCGCCGTCACCAGCCCGGCCTTGATGTACACCTGCAGGGCGAGGACGAGGTCGAACGGCCGCCGCGCCAGCTGCGGCCGCAGCTCGGCGTAGGCGCGCCACCCCCTGGCCTTGTCGAACTCCAGGATCTCGTCCACGTCGGGGTGGCCGCGCACCAGCGACGCCGGCCCGGGCTGGAGGACCCAGGTGACGTGGGTCGTCGGGGCGTGCCGCTTGAGCGCCGTGACGACCGGCAGCACGTGCACCGCGTCGCCGAGCGCGCTCATCATCACGATGCCGACGCGGCCCCCGGTCCAGGGCGCCAGTGCGCTCACGGCTCGTCCGCCAGGTAGGCGGCGCTCAAGCGCCCGCGGTCCACGTCGGTGAGGTGGAGGCCGCGCCGCCGGTTCCATTTCGCCCAGGAGCGCTCGAACCGCGCGAGGTTGCGCGCCCGCTCGGTGTCGGCGTCGCCGCGCATCGGTCGGCAGGTGTCCACGTCGAGCAGCCAGGCCGCGGGCGCGGGGCCGCCGGACGCCGCGGCGTCGGCGACGAGGACGTTGCGGAGCTGGAGGTCCGGGTGGACCCACCCGAGGTCGTGCAGGCGCCGGATCAGGCGCCCCACGGCTTCGAGCGCGGCGGCGCGGGCCGCCCCGGTGGGCGGGTGATCGCCGAAGAACACCTCGACGAGGTCGGCGCCCGCGATGCGCTCGGTGGCGACGTCGGCGCGGTGGAACGGCCCGGCGCCGTAGCGGACGCCCGCCAGCAGCGCGGGGGTGTTCACCCCGCCCTCGGCGAGCCGCCGCGCCAGCTCGGCTTCGCGGTAGAAGCGCGGGCGGCCGGCGAACACGTCGCCGAGCAGCGGGGCCAGCATCCCGCCGTGCCGCGCGTGGCGCACCACGGCGGCGGCGTCCCCGAGCGTCACCCCGTACGCCTCGCCGCGGCCGGTGAAGATCCGCCGCGCCGGCTGGGCCGCGGCCCAGCGGTGCAGGGAGCCGGCTTCCGCGAGGGCGCGCCGCACGGCGGCGGCGACGTCGCGTCGCGCCACCGCGGCGCCTCCCCGGAAGGTCAACGTCTCGAAGTCCGGAAGGAGCGCCGGAGCGGCCAATCAGTACTTGGCGAGGTAGTTGGCGACCGGCTTGGACTTGCCCTTGAGCGGGATCGGCTCGCGCGCCTCCACCTTGGGCGCGGTGCGCAGCCGCTTGTAGAAGGGCTCGGAGATCATGATCTCCCCCTTCGCGGCCTTGGAGCACAGGCGGGAGGCGGTGTTCACGGCGTCGCCGAGGACCGTGTACTCGAGCCGCTGCTCGCTGCCCACGTTCCCGGCGAACACCTCGCCGAAGTTGATCCCGATCCCGATGTTGATGGGCGGCTTGCCGCCCTCTTCCCAGTGCCGGTTCAGCTCGGTCAGGGCCCGCTGCATCTCGATCGCCGCGGTCATGGCCTTGTCGGCGTCGTCGGGCGTGTTGAACGGCGCGCCCCACAGCGCCATGATGGCGTCGCCGATGAACTTGTCCAGCGTCCCGCCGTTGCGGAAGATGATCTCCACCATCTCGGTGAAGTACTCCCGGAGGAGCTGCGCCACGTCGTCGGGCGCCATCTTCTCCGACATCGAGGTGAAGCCCCGGATGTCGGTGAACATGATGACGACTTCCCGCTTCGTGCCGCCGAGCTTCACCTCCTCCCCGTGGTCGGCGATCTGCTTCGCCAGGTCGGGGGAGAAGTAGCGCTGGAAGTTGGACAGCACGAGCGCCTCGTGCCGGATGCGGTCGGACAGCTGGCTGTTCTCCATGGCCACCGACGCCACGCCCGAGAAGGCGATCAGGAACTCGAGGTCTTCGTCGTTGAACGCGTGGGTGGCGGTGAGGTTGTCCACGTAGATCAGCCCGAGCACGCGGCCGTCGGACGCCATCAGCGGCGCGCCCATCGCCGAGCGCACGCTCTGCAGCAGGATGGACTTGCCCTTGAAGCGCTGGTCCTCGGCGGCGTTGTCGGTGAGGATCGCGACCCGCTCGCTCACGGCCTTGCGGGCGATGGACTGCGGCACGTGGCGCGCGGAGGCGGACCCCTCGCCCAGCCGGCTCTTCGAGATCCGCGGGACGAGGTCGCCGCTGGCGTGCTCGCACAGCAGGATCGAGCAGCGGTCCACGTCCATGACCTGGAAGGTGAAGTCCACCACCGACTCGAGCAGCTTGTCCACCTCCAGCTGGCGCGACAGCTGCTTGGAGATCTCGAGCAGCAGCTCGAGCTTCTTGGCGCTGCGCGCCGCGGTGGGCTCGGGGACGGCCTCCGCGGCCGGCGCGGCCGCCGCGCCCGACAGGCGCTTGAGCGGGCTCTGGATGCCGCTGCCCTCGCCGCCCACGGGGAGCTGCCGCACGATGGTGGCGCCGGCCGGCTTGGGCGCCGCGAAGCCAGCGCCCGCCGCTTCCTTGGGCTCCGCCGACTTGGCGTGCTCCCGCACGTAGAACGCGACCTTGCCGAAGGTCACGACGTCGTTGGGCGCCGCGACCACCTCGGTGATGCGGCCGCCGTTGAGGAAGGTGCCGTTGGAGGAGCCGAGGTCCTTCACCCGCAGGCCGCCGTCCTCGGCACTCAGCTGCGCGTGCTGGCGCGAAATCGTGGGATCGTAGATCGGCACGTCACTGTTGACCGCGCGGCCGACGACCAGCGTGGCGCCGGGCTTGACGTCGATCGATTGGTCGCCGGCCGTGCTGACCAGCTTGTACCCGTTGGCCATCTGCGATCGCGCTCCTGGGGTCTTCAAATATGCGGCCGCGCCAATGGGGGCGCCAGCACGGCGCGCGTGCTTCTTCTGTGTGGTGGCGCGGTGGCGCGAAGTGCCGTCGCGACAGCGGTTTCACCGCCGTCGGGGCGCTTGTCCCCGGCCCCCGGCGCCCGCGATATTGCGGCGTCATGCCTTGCCGCTTCCCGCCGCCGATCGCCCCGCTGGCCGCGGCGCTGCTCCTCGCGCTCTCCGTCCTTCCGGCCCGCGCCGCGGCCCAGGCATGGGACGACTCCACGGTCCGCGCGCTCGTGGCGCGCGCCATCGCGCGCCGCAACGCCGCGCTGGCCGACACCGGGCTCCGGTCCTTCACCGCCCGCGCCCACGGCTTCGTGTTCTTCCTCGGCCAGATCGGCGAGGGCATGACGGAGCCGCCGCGCCTCATCAAGGCGGACCAGCTCGAGCTGCAGGTGTACTGGAAGGCGCCGAACTTCAGCAAGCAGCTCATCGTCGGATGGCGGAACCGGATGGACCTGCCGACGGACATCGCCTACCACCGCGACCACCTCGGCATCGCGATGAACAACTTCCCCGACCGGATCCGGCTCGGCGAGGGCGACGAGGTCCGCGACGTGCCCCATCCCCTCGCCCCGAGCGGCCCGACGCTGTACGAGTACGCGCTGCAGGACTCGCTCACGATCGAGCTTCCCGACCGGGCGGTCCGCGTCTACGAGGTGCTGGTGCGCCCGCGCGACTTCCGCGCGCCGCGGCTGGTGGGCTCGATCTTCATCGACGTGGATCAGGGGGACCTGGTGCGCATGTCGTTCGAGTTCACGCGCGCCGCCTACCTCGATCCGCAGCTCGAGGACATCACGATCTCGATCGAGAACGGGTTGTACGAGGGCCGGTACTGGCTCCCGTACCGCCAGGAGGTCGCGATCCGGCGCCGCGGCACGTGGCTGGACTTCCCGGTGCGCGGGATCATCCAGGGGCGCTGGGAGATCGGCGAGTATCACATCAACGAGCCGATCCCGGGCGGCATCTTCGCCATGGGCGGGCCGGAGATCGTGCCGCTCGACCCCGCGGTGCGGGACACGTTCCCGTGGCGCGACTCGATCGGGGCGGACATCCGGGCCCAGGCCGACGCGCCGCGCGACATGGATTTCGCCGCGGTGCGCTCGCAGGTGGCGGCGGTCGCGATGGGGCACGCCATCGACGGGCTCAAGCGGGCGCAGCTCGGCGGCGCCTCCGTCTCGGACTTCGTGCATTTCGACCGCGTCGAAGGTGTGGCCCTCGGCCTCGGCGGGACGTTGCGGGCGGCGAACGACGCCACCGTGCTGCACGTCCGCGGGAGCGCCGCCACCGCGACGACCCTGTTCACCGCCGCCGCGCAGCTGGCCGTGCGGCACGGCGCCTGGACGTGGAGCCTGGGCGGCGGCCGCGAGATCCGGGACCTGGGCGACGAGCCGGTGATCTCGCGGGTGGTCAACTCGATCTCGGCGCAGGAAACCGGGGCGGACTTCGGCGACTACTTCCTCTCCACGGGCGGCTCGGGTGGCGCGACCGTGGACCTGGGCAGCCGCACGACCTTCGAGGCCACGGCCGGGTGGGAGCGCATCGGCTCCCTGGCGACGCACGCCACCTGGGCCCGCGGCACGTTCACGCAGCCCAATCCGTCGGTCGGGGGCGGAGACTGGACCGTGGCGCGCCTGACCTTGCGGCGGCTGGCGCCGTCGTTCGCGCTGCAGCGGGGACTCTCCGGCCGCGTCGAGGTGGAGGGGGCTGCCGGCACCAGCGCGTATGCCCGCGCGTACGGGTCGCTGCAGTGGCAGGTCCCCGCCGGCGGCACCTGGCTGGTGGCGCGCACGACCGCCGGCGCCGCGACGCGGGGCCTGCCGGCCCACCTGGCCTTCGTCCTCGGCGGGCGCGGCACGCTGCTCGGCGAGGGATTCCGGGCGTACGCGGGCCGGGCGTCGTGGTGGGGATCGCTCGAGTGGCGCCTCCCCGTCGCGGTGCCCGAGATTCCGCTCGGCTCCTTCGCCGGCACCGGCCGCACGCTCACGGTCATTCCCTTCGCGGCGGCGGGCTGGACGGGCGGCGGCCGGCCGGCGGCGCTGGCCCTGGGCGCGCCCTCCCGCGGCCTGCGGCCGGTCGCCGGGCTGGGCTTCGGCTGGCTGCACGACCTGGTGCGGTGCGACGTGGGCTACGGGCTGGTGACGGGCCGGCTGGGCGCGAGCGTGGACGTGAGCCGGGACTTCTGGGGAATTCTGTGAGTCGAGAGTCGTGAGTCGGAGTCGAGAGAACGACGTCTCGGCTCTCGACTCTCGACTCTTAACTCTCGACTCGCTATTGCGTTGCCAGCCCTCCCGGCCGGGGCCATATTGATCGTCGGAGGCTGGTGCCGGAGCCCGGAGGCTGCCGAGTGGCTGAGCGGGTTTTCCCCGACGAGTGGCTCGTCCCGACGATCTCGGCGCTGATCACGCCCGAGGCGGTGGCGGCGCTGCGCGCGGCGGCCGAGCCGACCTCGACCCTGTGGGAGATGACCACCGCCAAGGGGTACGCCAGCGACGAGCAGATCCTGGCGGCGATGTCCAAGCGCTGCCGGGTGGCGATCGCCGAGCACCCCAAGCCCGAGGCCAAGGTCAAGGAGATCATCCCGGAGGCGGTCGCCCGCCGCTACCACATCGTCCCGCTGCGGGCCACGGATTCCGTTCTCGAGATCGCGACCGCCAACCCGTTCGACATCGACGCCGAGAAGGGCCTCGCCTTCGCTTCGGGGCGCGAGGTGCGGATGCAGCTGCTCTCGCCGTCCAGGATCGCGGCGCTCACCGACGAGATCTACCGGCCCGAGAACGTGGTGGAGAAGCTGCTGGAAGGCATGGAGGGCAGCGGCGAGATCCAGCAGCTCGAGCAGGAGCAGACGCCGGAAGAATTCCAGGTCAGCGCCGAGGAGGCGTCGCAGCGACCGGTCGTCCGGCTGGTGGACCTGATCCTGTCCGAGGGCATCCTGTCGCGGGCGAGCGACATCCACATCGAGCCGGAGGAAGGCGGGTTCGCCGTCCGCTATCGCATCGACGGGGTGCTGCGCCAGGTCATGAAGGTCCCGCGCGCGGCGGGGTTCCCGCTGGTCTCGCGCATCAAGATCATCTCGAGCCTCGACATCGCGGACCGGTTGCGGCCGCAGGACGGGCGGGCGCGCGTCGCGGTGAACGGCGTGCCGGTGGACCTGCGGGTCTCGACCCTGCCGGCGTCCATGGGCGAGAAGGTCGTGATCCGCATCCTCGACTCCCGGGCGACCGTCCTCTCGCTCGATTCGCTGGGCCTCAATCCGGACGAGTTCTCCGCGTTCAAGGGCCTGCTCACGCACCACGAGGGCATCCTCCTCGTGACCGGCCCCACCGGCTCCGGGAAGACCACGACGCTGTACTCCGCGCTGCGCAGCATCCAGACGGGGAAGACGAACATCGTGACGGTGGAGGACCCGGTCGAGTACCGGATCCAGGGGATCGTGCAGGTGCAGGTGCACGAGAAAGCGGGGCTGACGTTCGCCAGCGCCCTGCGCTCGATCCTGCGCCAGGACCCGGACGTCGTGCTCGTCGGCGAGATCCGCGACAAGGAGACGGCGACGATCGCCGTCCAGGCGTCGCTCACGGGCCACCTGGTGCTCTCGACGCTGCACACCAACGACGCGGCCAACGCCGTGACGCGGCTCGTGGACATCGGGGTGGAGCCGTACAAGATCGCGGCGTCGCTCCGCGGCGTCGTGGCGCAGCGGCTGATGCGCAAGCTGTGCCCCGCCTGCAAGGAGGTGTGGGTCGAGTCGGTGCCGGAGAAGGCGGCCAAGTGGGTGCCGCGCGGCACGCCGCTGTACCGCGCCGTGGGGTGCTCGGAATGCGCGATGACGGGCTACCGCGGGCGGTTCTCCATCGTGGAAGTGCTCACGGTCACGCCCGAGGTCGAGCGGGTGATCGGCTCGGGCGCGACGGCGGACAAGATCGCCGAGGCAGCCCACGGCGCGGGGATGCGGGGGCTGTGGGAGAGCGGGCTGGCGCACATCCTCCGCGGCGAGTCCAGCCTCGACGAGCTGATGCGCGTCGTGGACGTGCCGTTCGACGAGGAGGCGGAGCCGGCCCTCAGCGCGGCCACGGCCCGCGCCGGGAGCACGGCCACGGCGGCGGCGCCCCGGGCGCCGGCGGCGGGGAGCGGGGCGGCGTCGGCCGCGCCGGCCGCCGCGCCGGGCGGGTTCGAGCTGCTCGACAGCCTCGTCGGCCCGCCCAAGGTCGCGCGGCTCAAGCGCAAGGTCCTGCTGGTGGACGACGAGGATTCGCTGCGCCGGGTGATGAAGGACCTGCTGGAACGCGAGGGGTACATCGTCTCCGAGGCGCGGGACGGGGTGCAGGCCCTCGACGAAGTGGACCGGACGGGTCCCGACGTGATCGTGCTCGATTTGAACCTGCCGGGCCTCGACGGCTACGGCGTGCTGTCCCACCTGCGCTCGCGCCCGGCCACGGCCGGCATCCCCGTGGTCGTGCTCACGGCCAAGGGGGACGAGGACAACGAGGTGCGCGTCTTCGAGCTCGGCGCCGACGACTTCCTGACCAAACCCTTCCGGGCGCGGGCGCTTTCGGCGCGGCTCGACGCCGTGCTCGGGCGACGCCGCGACGGCGCCTAGCCGCCGCGACCGTGCCGCACCGGTGAGCCGGACCGCCGAGGTCCGCCGCGGCTCCCTCGCGACGACGGTGGTGGTACGCCTGGCCGTGGACGGGCGGGGGCGCGCCAGCGCGCGCAGCGGCGTCACCGCCTTCGACGCGCTGCTGGAGGCCATGGCGGCGCACGGCCACTTCGATCTCGACCTCGAAGCGTCGGGCGGACCGGAGCGGAACGCGCACGCCGTCGTGGTCGGCGCGGGGGCCGCGCTGGGCGAGGCCTTCGCCCGGGCCGTCGGACCGCGCGACGTCGTCCGTGGCGTCGGCGAGGCCACCGTGCCCGTCGCGGGAGCCCTGGTGCGCGCGGTGTGCGACCTGCGCGGGCCGGGCCTGCTGGCCTACGGGGCCGCGCCGCCGGCCTGGCAGCTGATCGGCGACTACGACGTGTCCCTCACCCCCGAGTTCTGGCAGGCCTTCACCGGCGAGGCGCGCGTGACCCTGCATCTCGACCGGCTGCGCGGCGACCACGGGCGCCCCGTGACGACCGCCACGTTCGCGGCGGCGGCGCGCGCCCTCGCGCACGCGGCCGAACGCGATCCGCGGGTGGCCGAGCCGGCGCCCGGGCGCGGCGAGGGAACGCCTCGATGAGCGCCGTGCAGGTCGAGATCGTGGACGTGTACGTGCTGCGGTTCGGGCCCGGCGAGGAAAAGGCCATGCTCGGTCCCGTGAAGCCCAAGCCCACGGGCGGGCCGGAGGCGCTGGTGCTGCGCCGCGCGGCCGGGCTGCGGAGCCCCGGCACCTGGGAATCCGTGCACGGGCACATCCTGCCCGACGAGCGGCCGGTGGACGCGGCGCTGCGGGAGCTGCGGGAGGAGACCGGCCTCGAGCCGGCGCGCCTGTACAACCTGAGCCGCGTGGAGGCCTTCTATCTCCACCGCCGCGATCTGGTGGCGCTGATCCCCGCCTTCTGCGCGATCGTCCCCGCCGCCGCCGCGGTACGCCTGTCCGAGGAGCACGACCGCAGCGAGTGGCTCCAGCCCGAGGAGGCGGCGCGCCGGTTCTTCTGGCCGCGGGAGAAGCGCGCGCTGGCCGATGCCCTGGCCCTGTTCGGCACCGGTGACGCGGGCGGGGCGGAGGACGTGCTGCGGGTCCTGTAGCGACCAGTGGTTCGGTTTGCCGAGGTCGGTGCTACTCCGACCGCCGGAACACCTCTTCCGCCGCCCTCCTGAGCTCCCGCAGGTCGAACGGCTTGCGGAGAACGCGCACGCCGGTCGCGGGTGACTCGTCGCCGTCGCGCCGCGCGCTGGTGGAGAGAATGAGCCGCGCGCCCAGGTCCCCCGGCAGCCGTGCCAGCGCGGTCGCGATCGGCTGGGGACCCGCCGACGCCAGGCGGTCGGCGATCACCAGGTCGTAGCGCTCGCCCGCCGCCAGGCGCAAGGCGTCCGTCCCGCTCACCGCGGCGTCCACGCGGTGCCCTTCGCCCGAGAACAGGGCGCTCACCACCTGCCGCACGACGGGGTCGTCGTCCACGACGAGGATGCGCCGCTGCGGCGCCGCTCCCCCGGCCGGCCCTGCGCCCGCGTGGGGCGCGGCAGCGGAGGGCAGGGACAGCACCAGCTCGGCGCCCTCGCCCGGCCGAGGGTCGGCCGCGAGCGTCCCCCCATGCGCGGTGGCGATCCCGTACGAGACGAACAAGCCCAGGCCGGTCCCTTCGCCCGGAGGCTTGGTGGTGAAGAAGGGGCTGAACATCTGGGCCTGCACGTCGCTGGTCAGGCCGGGGCCGGTGTCGGCGACGCGCAGGACCACGCGGCCGCCCTCGGCGGCCACGCCGATCTTCACGACGCGCGGCCGCCCCTCGGGCAGCGAGGCCATGGCCTGGGCGGCGTTGCCGACGAGGTTCAAGGCCACCTGCTGGAGCTGGTGGCGGTCCCCCCAGACCGGCGGCAGGCCGGGCGCGACGGCGACCTCCGCGGTCACGCCGCGCCGCCGCAGCTCGTAGCTCATCAGCTGCACCGTCCGCTCGACGACCTCGCCGAGATCCACGGCTGCGTGCTCGGCGGGGCCCTTCCGCACGAAGGTCAGCAGGTCGTGGACGATGCGGCCGGCGCGCTCGGCCTGCTCGTTGATGACGCGCAGGTGTTCCCGCTCCGGCCCGGCCGCGGCGGGCCGTTCCAGCAGGAGCTCCGACAGGCCCGCGATGGAGGTCAGGGGGTTGTTGAGCTCGTGCGCCAGGCCCGAGACCAGGATGCCGACGGCCGCCATCTTCTCGCTCTGGATCAGCTGGGCCTCGAGCGCCTGCTGCTCCGTGATGTCCTCGACCACCACGACGACCGACGCCCCGTCCACGGCGCGCGCCACGGGCGCGGCGACGACGCGCAGCGTCCGGCCGAGAGGCGAGCGGCGCACGACGGGGGCGGGGTGCCGCCCGGCGCCCGCGGCCCGGAGGGGGTCGGCCAGGGCCGTTGCGTCGCCGAACAGCGCCACGCCGAGGTCCTGATCCACGATGGCGGTGACGGGGTGGCCGGCGAGGGCCGCCAGGGCGGCGTTGGCGCGGCGGATGGCGCCGCCGCCGTCCACGAGGGCGATGCCCTCGGCGATGGCGTCGAACGTCGCCTCCCACTGCTCCTTGCCGCGGACGATGAGGTCGTAGCGCCGCCGCCGCCCGCGCCGCCCGATCAGCGCGGCCGCGGCCGCCACCGCCGCGACGCCCGCGCCGCCGAGCGCGAGCGGCGCGAAGTGGACCGCCATCCTACGGCTGGGGCCTCTGGGCCGCGCGCGCCAGGACCCGCGCCCGCTCGGCCTGCAGCAGCGCCAGCGAGTTGTCGAACGTGGCCGAGTACTGATCGCCGTAATAGACCGTGAAGGTCTGCGAGACGGGGATGGAGGGGTCGAACAGGTAGATCGCCGAGGCCTGCTGGCGCTGGTCGAGCCGCGCGTCGTTCCACAGCGGCGACAGCGGGAGGATGGCCAGGGGCCGGAAGTAGCTTCCCAGGCTCTGGATCGAGACCTGGTCGGGGACGAACGCCACCTGCGGCTGCAGCGCGTAGAAGGTCACGAAGAACGCCTCGAGGCTGTCGCGCCCTGCGGTCTGCGCCGCGGCGGCGATCGCGGCCGTCTTGCTCTGCATCACGGCGTGCAGCGAGGCGTAGGTGTCGGGCGCCAGCAGGCGGATGACGTGCTCGTCGAGCGGCAGCAGTCGCACGGCGAGGTTGCCGGTGGTGATGGTGACCGCCACCTGGTCCTGCCGCAGCGATCCGAACCCCGCCGGGGGAAGGCCGCTCGTCTGCGCCGCCAGGACGGCGGGAGCGGCCAGGGCAGCGCCGGCGAGCGCCGCCGCCTCAGCCCACGTGCGCCAGAACGCTGTCACGGAGATCCTCCGCGCCTTCACGGGTCTTGGAACTCGTCAGGACGAACTCGGCGGCGTCCAGCTCCAGTTCGATGGCGATGGCGGCCGCCCGCGCGATCCGCCGCCCGCGCGCCACCTGGTCCGCCTTGGTGAGGGCCACCAGGATCGGTACGCCGCGCTCGCGGAGGCGGGCGCCGATGTCCCGGTCTTCGCGCGAGGGCTCGCGCCGGATGTCGAGCAGCCACACGACGCCCGCCAGGGTCTCGCGCCGGGCCAGGTACGCGTTGACCAGCCGCTGCCACACGGCCCGCTCCATCTCGGCGGCGCGCGCCCAGCCGTAGCCCGGCAGGTCCACCAGGTAGCAGCCCGGCCCCCAGCGGTACACGTTGAGCATGCGCGTCTTGCCCGGCACCCGGCTGGCGTGCGCCAGGTCGCGCCGTCCCATCAGGAGGTTGATCAGGCTCGATTTCCCGACGTTGCTGCGGCCGGCAAAGGCGATCTCGGGCAGGGCGGGGCCGGGAATCGGGGCGTTCCACCGGGCGAGCGTGGTCACGAAGTCGCTTACCAAAAGCCCCCTCGGGGAGGGGGCGTCCGGCCCGTTCACCTCACGCCTCTTTCTTGGCGCGCTGTCGGTCCGTGACCTGCAGGGGCTGGCGTCCCTCCAGCACGCTTTCCCGCGTGACCACGACCTCCGAGACGTCCTCGCGCGAGGGGAGGTCGAACATGATCTCGGTCATCACCTTCTCCAGGATGGCCCTGAGCCCGCGCGCGCCGGCGCCGCGCTTGATGGCGAGCTGCGCCGCCGCGGCGAGAGCCTCCTGCTCGAAGGTGAGCCGCACGTCCTCGAGCTCGAACAGCTTCCGGTACTGCTTGGTGAGGGCGTTCTTGGGCTCGACGAGGATGCGGACCAGCGCGGCCTCGTCCAGGGTCTCCAGCGGCACGGTGACGGGCAGGCGGCCGATCAGCTCCGGGATCAGCCCGTAGCGCAGCAGGTCGTCCGGCTCCACCTCGCCGTAGGGATTGCGGCGCTGCAGCACCGGCACGCCGCGCTCCACCTCGTCCTTGGTGAACCCGATCCGGCGCCGGCCGGTCCGGGCCTCGATGATCTTCTCCAGCCCGTCGAACGCGCCGCCGCAGATGAACAGGATGTCCTTGGTGTTGATCTGGATGTATTCCTGCTGCGGGTGCTTGCGGCCCCCCTGCGGCGGCACCGATGCCACGGTGCCCTCGAGGATCTTGAGCAGGGCCTGCTGCACCCCCTCGCCCGAGACGTCGCGCGTGATGCTGGGGTTCTCGCTCTTGCGCGCGATCTTGTCGATCTCGTCGATGTACACGATGCCACGCTCGCACTCGGTGACGTTGAAGTCCCCGGCCTGCAGGAGCCGCACCAGGATGTTCTCCACGTCCTCGCCGACGTAGCCGGCCTCGGTGAGCGTGGTGGCGTCGGCGATCGTGAACGGGACGTCGAGCAGGCGGGCGAGCGTCTGGGCCAGCAGCGTCTTGCCGACGCCGGTGGGCCCGATCAGCAGGATGTTGGACTTCTCGAGCTCGACGTCGTTCTCTTTGACCGACTGGGAGTTGATGCGCTTGTAGTGGTTGTAAACGGCGACCGCCAGGGCCTTCTTGGCCTGCTCCTGCCCGATCACGTACTGGTCCAGCACGTCCTTGATCTCGACCGGCGTGGGGACCTGCGTGATCGCATCGGCGACCTCGCGCTCTTCGTCCTCGGCGAGGATCTCGTTGCAGAGCGCGATGCACTCGTTGCAGATGTACACCGACGGCCCGGAGATGAACTTCCGGACCGAGTCCTTCGACTTCCCGCAAAACGAGCAGCGCAGATGTCGGTCGTTGGACATGGTCGGTGCCTGGCTAAGGGATCCTGCAGCGAATATGCCGGGCGGCCGCGCCGGGAGTCAAGCGCCGCCTAGCTTTTCGCGCCCAGCTCGAGCACGGTGCCCGGGGCCAGGACGTGGTCGATGATCCCGTACTGTTTCGCCTCTTCCGCCGACATGAAGCGGTCGCGGTCCATGTCCTTCTCGATCTGCTCCACGGTCTGGCCGGTGTGCTTGGCGTACAGCTCGTTCAGCTTGCCGCGGAGGTAGAGGATCTCCCGCGCCTGGATCTCGATGTCCGCCGCGGTGCCCTGGGCGCCGCCCGAGGGCTGGTGCATCATGATCCGCGAGTGCGGCAGCGCGCTGCGCTTGCCCTTGCGGCCCGCGGCGAGCAGGAACGACCCCATCGAGGCGGCCATGCCCATGCAGATGGTGTTCACCGGCGCGCTGATGTGCTGCATGGTGTCGTAGATGGCCATGCCGCTGGAGACCAGCCCGCCCGGCGAGTTGAGGTACACGTAGATGT
The DNA here is from genome assembly GCA_963806755.1 of uncultured Gemmatimonadales bacterium. Classification (GTDB taxonomy): domain Bacteria; phylum Gemmatimonadota; class Gemmatimonadetes; order Gemmatimonadales; family JACORV01; genus Fen-1245. Next base: position 146,792 of record CAWDZR010000017.1, on the reverse strand, counting down.
CCTTCTCCGGGCTGTCGGCCTGGAGGAAGAGCAGCTGCGCGATGACGATGTTCGAGACGTCGTCGTTGATCGGCACGCCGAGGAAGATGATCCGGTCCATCAGCAGCCGGGAGAAGATGTCGTAGGTGCGCTCGCCGCGGCTGGAGCGCTCGATGATGTACGGCGGGTACAGCGTGGACATGTCGTCTCGGTTCGCCACGAGGATGCCCCGGGTCAGCGGGTGGATGGACCGTTCTCGACCGTGTTCTGGCCGAGGAGGTGCGTGAACACGTTCTCTTCCGTGATCGAGCGTTCCAGCTCGCGCAGGCGGCCGGCCTTCTCGAGCGCCGCCCGCACGGCCGCGGGGGACTCGCCGCGGCGCTGCGCCACCTCGGCGATCCGGGCCGCCAGCGCGTCCGCCGTGGCGGCGAGCCCCGCCTGCTCGGCGACCGTCTCGAGGATCAGGTCGCGGCGCACCCCGGCCTCGGCGACCGGGCGGAACTCGCCGGCAAACCGCGCCCGCTGGTCGTCGGGGATGCCGTAGGCCGCGGCGTAGGCGCCCAGGGCGCGGTCGAGCAGCGACGGGGGCACCGAGACGTTGTTCGCCGCCGCGATCTGGTCGACCAGGTCGGTGCGCACGCGCGCGTCCGCCTCGCGGCGCGCCTCCGCCTCGAGGTCGGTCCGCACCGCCGCCCGCAGCGCCGCGAGGGACTCGAACTCGCCCACCTCGCGCGCGAACTCGTCGGTGAGGTCGGGCAGCGCCTGGCGCTTCACCTCGCCGAGGACGACGCGCACGCGGCGGCTCTGCCCCCGCTTCGCCTCGTCCGTGTGGTCGTCGGGGAAGCGCAGCGCGCCCTCCCAGGCGCCGCCCGGCTCCAGCGCCATGAGCTGCGTCTCAAGCTCGGGCAGCGCCCGCCCCTGGCCGAGGACGAACCGCACCGGCTCAGGCGCGGCGTCGGCCGCGCCGTCGAGGTTGGCGATGGTCGCCTCCACCAGGTCGCCGGGCTTGGCGCGGTCGGGCGCGGGCACCCAGGGGGCGCGCTGCTCGCGCATCGAGGTGAGCTGGCCCTCGACCATCTCGTCGGTCACGGCCGGCACGGTGCGGGTGAGCCGGAAGCCGCCGAGCCGCTCCAGCGCGATCTCCGGCTTGACGTCCACCAGCAGCTCGAAGGTGAGCGGCGCGCCGTCCTCGAACTTGACGTTGCGCACCTGGGGATCGGCGATGGGCTTGAGGCCGTCCTGCGCCCGCGCGGCCTCCCAGGAGGCGCGCAGCAGCTCCTCGATCACCGACTGGCGGATCGCCTCGCCGAAGCGGCGCCGCACGACCGTCGGCGGGGCCTTGCCCTTCCGGAAGCCCGGCACCTTGAGCTGCTTCGCGTACCGCGCCGTCGTGGCGGACTCCGCATCCCGCACGCGCTCTGGGCTCACCGCCACCGTGTAGGTGCGGCGGGCCGCGTCGTGCGCGGCGGGCGTGATGTCGATCCCGGTCTCGGCCATAGTGCGAAAGGGGGGATTCGAACCCCCACGGGTTGCCCCACGGGCTCCTAAGGCCCGCGCGTCTACCCATTCCGCCACTTTCGCGCGCCCCGCAAGATAACCGCCGCGGCCCCAGACGACGAGCGCCCGCGGGGCGGGCGCTCGAGGTCGGGCCGCAGCGGCGGCAGGCGCTAGCGCGCCTGGAGGCGGACCATCCGCTGCGTGTGGGTCGGGTCCCCCATGGTCACCACGATCAGCGACGCGACGTCGCCCTTGTGCAGGTCGTGGACGACCCGCTGGAACTCGTCCACGGTGCGCACCCGCGTGCCGTTGACCTGCAGGATGATGTCGGCGCCCGCCTGCGCGCTGGGCGAGAACAGCTGGCCGTAGGCCGGGCCGTCCTCGTCCACGTCCGTCACGACCGGCCCGCGGAGGTTCGTCGCCATGTGCGCGGCGTCGTCCGTGCTGAGGCTCTGCACGGTGATGCCGAGCTTGGTCGAGGCGTCGTCGGCCGCGGCCGTCGCGCCGCCCCCGCTCCCGCCGGCGCTGGCCAGCGCGGTGCTGTCGGGAGCCGCCGTGAGCCGGACGTCGAAGGTCTGCTGCTTGCCCTGCGAGCGCACGACGGTCACGTGGACCACGTCGCCGGGACGACGGAAGCCCACCATCGTCTGCAGCTGGCCGACGTGGTCCACCGCGGTGTCGTTCAGGGCCACGATGACGTCGCCGAGCTGGAGGCCGGCCGCCTTCGCCGGCGAATCCTGGCTCGTGAAGCTGCTGATGAGCACGCCGTGGATCTCGCTCATCCCCACGGCCTGCGCGTCCACGGGACGCACCGGCGAGATCCCGATGCCGAGCATCGCGCGCTCCACGCGGCCGGTGGCGATCAGGTCGTCCATCACCTTGCGCGCCAGGTTGATCGGGACGGCGAAGCCGTAGCCCTCGTAATAGCCGGTCTGCGAGGCGATGGCGGCGTTGATGCCGATCACCTCGCCCTGCAGGTTCACCAGCGGCCCGCCGGAGTTGCCCGGGTTGATGGCCGCGTCGGTCTGGATGAAGTCCTGCAGCTGCATGCGGTCGTTCGGATCCTGGAGGCCCGGCAGCTGGCGGCCCTTGGCGCTTACGATCCCCGCGGTCACGGTGAAGGTGAAGTTGAGCGGGTTGCCGACCGCGAGCACCCAGTCGCCGATGCGCGCCGCGTCGGAGTTGCCGAGCGGCAGCGGCGTCAGGTGGTCGGCGCTGATCTTGATCACCGCGATGTCGGTATTGGGGTCACGCCCGACCACCCGGGCCGTGAACTGCCGGTTGTCGAGCAGCGTGACCGTCACGTGGTCCGCGTCCGCCACCACGTGGTTGTTGGTGAGGATGTAGCCGTCCTGCGAGACGATGAACCCCGAGCCCGATCCGTGCTCGACCTGCGGCCGGCGCGGATTGTAGTTCGGGCCGAAGAAGAACTGGAACGGCATGTCCTGGTGCGGGTTGGCCTGCAGCTTGGTCCGCGTCTGGACGTACACCACCGACGGGCGGACCCGCTCGGCGATGTCGGCGAAGCTCGGCAGCACGCCGTCCGCCGAGCGGGCGGACGGGGCGGCCGGGCCGTTCACGTAGTTCAATCCGTGGAGCGTTTCCGCGCTGCCCGGGCGGGGCAGGTTCAGCGCCGACGCGAATGCCAGCCCGCCGGCGAACGCCAGGGTGACGATCGCGGCCATCTTGAGCAAATCCCGACCCCTCGACGACATGCGCGCCCTCCACGGATGCTTGGTTTCGTCGCTCATACCCCGGATTGTCCGGCCGGTTTCTACTTCCCCGGCTTGGAGTCGTCCACGATCTCATAGTCGGCCTCGACGGGCTCGTCCTTCTTCGCGCCCTCGGCCGTCCCGCCGCCGCTGCCGCCCGGCGCCGGCTCCTCCGGCGCGCCGGTCGTGCCGGCCGACTGGGTCTGGTACAACGAGCGGCCCGCCTCGCTGTACGCGCCCTGCAACGCCTCGGACGCCTTGCGGATCCCGTCCGCGTCGCCGGCCCGGAGCGCCTTCTTGGCCCCGTCCACCGCTTCCTCGAGCCGCTTCTTCATCGCGGGATCGAGCTTGTCGGACCACTCCTTGGAGTTCTTCTCGACGTCGTACACCAGCGAGTCGAGCCGGTTGCGGGTCTCGATCTCCTCGCGCCGCCGCTTGTCCTCCGCCGCGTGCTCCTCGGCGGCCTTGGTCATCTTGTCGATTTCCTTGTCCGACAGGCCGGAGGAGGCCTCGATCCGGATCTTCTGCTCCTTGCCCGTCGCCTTGTCCTTCGCCGTCACGTGCAGGATGCCGTTGGCGTCGATGTCGAACGTCACCTCGATCTGGGGCATGCCGCGGGGTGCCGGCGGAATGCCGGTCAGCTGGAACTTGCCGATCGTCCGGTTGTCGATCGCCATGTCCCGCTCGCCCTGCAGCACGTGGATCTCGACCGTCGTCTGGTTGTCGTCCGCCGTCGAGAACACCTCCGAGCGCTTGGTCGGGATCGTCGTGTTCCGCGGGATCAGCACCGTGGTCACGCCGCCCAGCGTCTCGATGCCCAGCGACAGCGGCGTCACGTCGAGCAGCAGGATGTCCTTCACCTCGCCGCCCAGCACGCCGCCCTGGATCGCCGCGCCGATCGCCACGACCTCGTCCGGGTTGACGCCCTTGTGCGGCTCCTTGCCGAAGAACTCCTTCACGATCTCCTGGACCTTCGGCATCCGCGTCTGGCCGCCCACCAGGATGACCTCGTTCACGTCGCCCGGCTTCAGGTTCGCGTCCGCCAGGGCCTTCTTCATCGGCTCCAGCGTCCGCTGCACCAGGTCGCCCACCAGCTGCTCGAGCTTGGCGCGCGACAGCGTGAGGTTGAGGTGCTTCGGCCCCGACTGGTCCGCCGTGATGAACGGCAGGTTGATCTCCGTCTGCATCACGGTCGAGAGCTCGCACTTGGCCTTCTCGGCGGCCTCCTTGAGCCGCTGCAGCGCCATGGCGTCCTTCGACAGGTCGATGCCCTGGTCGCGCTTGAACTCCGCCACCAGCCAGTCGATCACCCGCTGGTCGAAGTCGTCGCCGCCCAGGTGCGTGTCGCCGTTGGTGCTCTTGACCTCGAACACGCCCTCGGCCAGCTCGAGGATCGAGATGTCGTACGTGCCGCCGCCGAGGTCGTAGACGGCGACCTTCTCTTCCTTCTTCTTGTCGAGTCCGTACGCCAGGGCGGACGCCGTCGGCTCGTTGATGATCCGCACCACGTCCAGGCCGGCGATCTTGCCCGCGTCCTTGGTGGCCTGCCGCTGGGAGTCGTTGAAGTACGCCGGCACCGTCACGACCGCCTTCTCGACCTTGTGGCCGAGATAGTCTTCGGCCGTCTGCCGCATCTTCTGCAGGATCATCGCCGAGATCTCCGGCGGCGTGTAGCGCTTGCCGCTGATCTCGACCGACGCCAGGTCGCCCTGGCCGGCCACGACCTTGTACGGCACGCGCTTGGTCTCCTCGACCACCTCGCCGGTGCGCCGCCCCATGAACCGCTTGATCGAGAAGACCGTGTTCGCCGGGTTGGTCACGGCCTGGCGCTTGGCCACCTGGCCCACCAGCCGCTCGCCGTCCTTGGTGAACGCCACCACGGACGGCGTCGTGCGCCCGCCCTCCGCGTTCGGAATGACGACCGGATCGCCGCCTTCCATCACCGCGACCACGGAGTTCGTCGTGCCCAGGTCGATGCCGATGATCTTCTCAGCCATGGTGCCATCTCCGAACGCAACAAGGGTAGATGTGCGAGAGCCGCTCAGGGTCGCAGGAGCAAGGGACGTGCCCGCCTCAAGCCCTCTTTTTCTGCCAATTCGGCAGCAAGCTAAGCCGTTGTGCCGCTTGGCGGTTCGTTGACACGCCCCGGGGACAGGTTAGGTTGCGCGCGTGATCCCGTATCGGGACGAGAACCCCACCCTCAGGACCCCCGTCGTCACCTACGCCATTGTCGCCGCGAACGTAGCGGCGTGGCTCCTGGTGCAGGGTGCGGGGGCCGGTCTCCCGCTCGCCCGGTCGGTGTGCGACTTGGGCTTGATCCCCGGGGAGCTGACGGGCCGGTTGGCTGCAGGCACGGCGTTCCAGATGGGGCCGGACCTGTACTGCCAGGTGGGGGGAGGGTCGCACCACTACCTGCACGTGCTGAGCTCGATGTTCCTGCACGGCTCCTGGATGCACATCATCATGAACATGTGGTTCTTCTGGATCTTCGGGAACAACATCGAAGATTCGATGGGGCGGTGGCGGTTCGCGGGGTTCTACCTGATGTGCGGGGTCGTGGCGGCGCTGGCGCAGGTGGCGATGGATCCGGCGTCGCCGGTGCCGGTGGTCGGGGCCTCGGGCGCGATCAGCGGGGTGATGGGAGCGTACCTGGTGCTGTACCCGCGGGTTCGCGTGTACACCCTCGTGCCGCTCGGCTTCTTCCTCACCACCATCGCGCTACCGGCCTGGGCGATGCTCGGCTACTGGATCCTGCTGCAGTTCCTGAACGGCCTCCCGCAGCTGGCCGGGGTGCAGGGCAATGGCGGCGTGGCGTTCTGGGCGCATATTGGGGGCTTCGCGGTGGGCGCGGCGACGATCAGGCTGTTCGCGGATCCGGCGTACCTCGCGTCGCGAAAGCAGAATCCGTGGGCGCCGCAGCGTGTGCGGTGGGGCTGACCTCTTCCCGGGTGACAGTGTGGAGCGGTCAGAGTGCGGACCAGTTGCGAGACGCCCTGAGGACTGGTTGCGAGTTGCGAGACGCCGAGTTTGCGAGTGGTTGCGAGCTTGGAGTACTGAGAACTCAGAACAGGCGAGGCCCCGTTCCTTTGTATCTAGCGCGGATCGTCGGGCGGGTGGTTTCCACCGTGAAGCAGGACACCCTCAAGGCGATCCCCCTGCAGTGGCTGCAGCCGGTGGACGCGGCGGGGAAGGACAGCGGGGCGCCGGTCGTGGCGGCCGACACCTTCGGCCTCGGACCGGGGGAGCTGTGCTACTACATCACGGCCAGGGAAGCGTCCATCGCCCTGTGGAAGCTGGATGTCGCGGTGGATGCGGCGGTGGTGGGGAAGGTGGATCGGATAGATACTGGTGAGAAGTGAGGAGTGAGAGGTGAGACGGATAGGTGAGGAGTGAGGGGTTGAAAGGCGTGAGAAGGTGGGTCGCGCCCTCTCACGCAGTCCCACCTCTCACCTCTCACCCATCCTTCTCACCTCTCGCTCCTCACCTCTCACGGAGGATTCCAGCTTTGTACCTGGGAGCCGTCGTCGGTGACGTCGTCAGCACCCACAAGAACGAGCGCCTGGAGGGCAAGAAGCTCCTCCTGGTGCGGCGGCTGAGTCTCGCCCTCGAGCCCGAGGGCGCGGAGGTCATCGCCCTCGACGTGGTGGACGCCGGCGTCGGCGACCGGGTGCTGGTGGTGCAGGAGGGCTCCTCGGCGCGGAAGATCTTCGACGATCCGTGGATTCCGGTGCAGGCGGTGATCGTCGGCGTGCTGGATCGCGTGGACATCGGCGGGAAGCGGGTGCTATGAACGAAACCGAGCTGGACCGGCTGGCGGCGGACGTGGTGCGGCGGGTGCTGCGCAGCGGCCACGCGGGCGCCGGGCGGGCGGCGGGCGCGACCCGGGCGCCGGCGGCCGCCGGGCGGCCTGCGGCCGGCGCGTCGGCGCGCCCCTTGGAGGACCTCTCCTGGCGCGGGCCTCAGGTTCAGCTGGCGGCGTGGAGCCCCGCGGCGGGACCGCGCCGCATGGCCGACTTCGTGGACCACACGCTGCTCAAGGCGGAGGCGACGCGCGCCGACATCGTGAAGCTGTGCGCCGAAGCGCGGCAGCATCGCTTCGCCGCCGTGTGCGTCAATCCGGTGTGGGTGGAGGTGTGCGCGCGGGAGCTGGCCGGGACGGACGTGGCAGTGGCGAGCGTGTGCGGCTTTCCGCTCGGCGCGACGACGAGCGAGACGAAGGCGGCGGAGGCGGCCGAGGCGGTCGCCCGCGGCGCGGCCGAGGTGGACATGGTCGCGGCGATCGGCCACGTCCGGGGTGGGGAATGGGGTTACGTCGAGGACGACATCCGCGCGGTGGTCGCGGCCGCGAAGGGCGCGCTGGTCAAGGTGATCATCGAGAGCGCGGTGCTGGCGCCCGAGGACATCGTGAAGGCGTCCGCCGTCGCCAGGCTCGCGGGCGCGCATTTCGTGAAGACGTCCACCGGGTTCCACCCGGCGGGCGGCGCGACCGTGGACGCGGTGCGCCTGATGCGGCTCACGGTCGGGGACGACCTCGGGGTCAAGGCGGCGGGCGGGGTCCGGGACTGCGCGACGGCGCTGGCGATGATCGGCGCCGGCGCGAGCCGGATCGGCACGTCGAGCGGGGTGGCCTTCGTGGACTGTCTCGGACCGGCGCCGCTGTCGCTGGCCGAGCTGCTGGCGAAGCCCGAGGCGCACGGGGCGACGTGCAGGAGCGGCTCGTGCGCGGTGCCGACGTCCGGCGGAGGGGCGGCCTACTGATCCAAAGTGAGAAGGCGCGCCCCGCCCTCTCACGCTGTTCGACCCCTCACGTCTCACCTGAACGTCTCACGTCTCCCTCCTTGCCTCTCACGCCTCACCTTTCGCGCTCTTCGCATCCGCGAGCGTAGCCGCCCGCACGACGACCTCCCGGTCCAGCAGCTTGCCGAGCAGCTTCGCCTTCCGCTGGGCGCCCCACAGCTCGAGCTTGAGATCGGTCGTCACCAGCCGCGGCACCACGTCCACCAGCAGCCGGTCCGGCATCAACCTGAGGCGCATCGCCTCCACGGCCGATACGTGGCCCCGGTCGAGGCCGCACGCCACGCGGAGCAGCGCCGCGAGGCGGCGCACCCGCGCGCGGTCCTCGGGCTCCAGCGCCGCGAAATCCACCTGCTTCTTGCTCGGCACGCGCTTGCGGTGATAGCGGCTGATCAGCGCGATCAGCAGCCGTTCGCGGGGCGTGAAGGGGAGCGCCTCGGCGTGGGCGATCAGGTGGTAGCTGTGCTTGTGGTGGCTGCGGTACGACACCAGCATCCCCACGTCGTGCAGCAGCGAGGCGGCTTCGAGCAGGTCCCAGTCCCCGTCGGTGCAGCCCAGCCGCTTGCCGAGGACGTCGTAGAGCTTCCGGCCCAGGCGGGCGGTCTGCTCCCCGTGGCGGCGATCGGCGCGGCAGCGCTCGGCGAAGCGGCGCAGCGCCTTGGCCCGGGTCGCGGGCTGCGGCTCCGCCGCGGGCCGCGCCAGGTGGATGAGCAGTCCTTCGCGCAGGCCGAAGGCGGAGACGGTGACCTTGGGGGCGTCGAACAGCTCCAGGACTTCGGCCGCGACGGCGAGGCCCGCGACGATGATGTCGGAGCGCTCGGGGTTGAGGCCCTTCACCTTGCGCCGCTCCTCGACGCTCAGCGCGGCCAGCCACTCGAGGATGCGCTGCAGCTCGGCGAGGGGGACGGCGGACCCGTGGATCCCGCCGGGCGGGACGGTGCCGCGCTCCCGCGCGGCGGCGATGCGCGCCAGGTTCGTGAACGTGCCACCCGAGCCGAACAGCTTGGCGGCGGCCCACTCGCGGCTCGGGACGGCGCGGCGCAGCTTCTGGCGCACGGCGCCGCGGAGGCGCCGCACCCCGTCGCCCGCGTCGGCGTTCCCGGCCAGGTATTGCTCCGTGAGCCGCACGGCGCCGAACGGCAGCGACACGACGCGGTCCACCAGCCCGCCGACCGCGAGGACCAGCTCCAGGCTGCCGCCGCCGATGTCGGCGACCACGGCGCGCCCGCGGCCGATGGGGAAGTGCTCGCTGACCGAGAGGAAGGCGAGGCGGGCCTCGGTCTCGCCGTCGATGACCTCGAGCGGGATCCCCAGCTCGTGCTTGACGCGCTCGGCGAACGCGGCGCCGTTGGCCGCGTCGCGCACGGCCGCGGTCGCCACCAGCGCCAGCCGCGACGCCCCGCGCCGCTCGGCGGCCTGCACCATGCGGCCCAGCGACTCGAGGGCGCGCTCTACCGACTCCTCCGCCAGCACGCCGCTCGCGGACAGCCCGCGCGCCAGGCGCGGCTGGTCCTTGAGGTCGTCGATGATCTGGAGGTGGCCGTCCTCGCCGCGCTCGGCGATCAGGCAACGAATCGAGTTGGAGCCGACGTCGATGGCGGCGAACCGCTCAGTCGTCGGCGACATCGGCCGCGGGCGTCAGCAGCGTGGGGTCGAGCAGGTTGGCGACCTCGCGGCGCAGGTCCGCCTGGACTTCCTCGACCGTGCGCGATGCGTCGACGATCGTGAAGCCGTACTGCTCCGCCATCCGGTCGAACTCCTCGAGCATCAGGTTCTGGTACTTGCGGAACGAGCTGTACAGGTCGGGCGCCAGCCCGATGTCGCGGCCGGCTTCCCAGTAGTCCAGCTCGCCGCCGCGGCGCAGCGTCCGCCGGATCAGCTCGTCGGGATCGAGGCGGAGGAAGAAGACCCGCCGCGGCACGAGCCCGAAGCCGTACAGCTTGGCGAGCCACTCGCGGCCCAGGCCCCGCGTGGCCCCGCGCGCGATGGTGGTGTAGATGTACCGGTCGGCCAGCACCACGAAGCCGCTCCGCAGCGCCGGCAGGATCTCGTGCTCCACGCGGTCGGCCAGGTCGGTGGCGTAGAACAGCGCCATGGTCGTGCGGTCGAACGAGTGCCCTTCCTTGGCCGACTCGATGCCGCGCCGGGTCAGCGCCGAGCGCACCAGGCCGGTGGACGCGACGGCGAAGCCCTGGCCCTCCAGCCACCCCTGCAGCAGCTCGATGTGGGTCGAGCGGCCGACGCCGTCGGCGCCCTCGATGACGATCAGGTTGCCCGGCAGCTCGCCGCCCGTCTCGAGCTTGGCGAGGCCGGCGCCGTAGAAGCGGCTTTCCATCATCATGGCGTCACCGGGTGCCGGCGGCGGGGAGCGCCAGGCCGGCCGCCGCGCCGGGGCCGGCGGCCGCCGCCCGCGGGGCGTGGGTGCGGCGCAGCCCCTTCAGGACCGGCTTGACGAGCCGGCGCATCTCGCGCTGCTGCTCGACGACCGAGCGGCTGCCGTCGAGCACGGTCAGCCCGAACTCGTCCGCGACCCGGTCGTACTCCTCGAGCACCTTGGCCTGGAAGAGCCGGAACGAGGTGATCGGGTCGGGCGAAAGCCCGAGGTCCATGCCCGCCTCGTGGAACTTGACCTGGATGCGGCCGCCCGTGATGCGCGCCACCGCGGTGTCGATGTCCACCTTGAAGTACAGCGCGAGATCGGGGCGGGTGGCGAAGTCGTACAGGTTGCGGAGCCACGCGGCATCGCATCCCCGCGCCGCGTCGCGCGCGAACGCGGTGTACGCGTACCGGTCTGCCAGCACGATCAGGCCGGCCTGCAGCGGCGGGAGGATCGAGCGCTCGTGCCGGTCGGCGAAATCCGTGGCGTGGATGAGCGAGAACGTCGTGGGGGAGAAGAGGTTCTTCTTCTTGCCCCGCTTGGTCGTGTCCTTCACCACCGGGCTCGAGTTCCACTCCGTGAACGACACGTCGTAGCCTTCCGACACCAGGAAGGTCTGGAGCAGCGAGAGCTGGGTGGACTTGCCGGATCCGTCGATGCCTTCGACGACGATCAGCCGCCCGGGAAACGTGTGCGGGTCGTGGATCCCCATGGTTCCTTCACGAGGCGGCGTCCTTGGGAGGCCGCTCGTCCTCGGCGTGATGCTTGATGGTCTTGCCTTCCGCCAGGAAAACTACGTCCTCGGCGACGTTGGTGGCGAGGTCGGCCACCCGCTCGAGGTTGCGGCTCACCAGGATCAGCTCCATGCCGGGGCCGATAACCCGTTGATCCTCCATCATATGCGTGAGCAGGATCCGGAACACGGAGTCGTTCAGCGCGTCCACCGCGTCGTCCCGCCGGCACACCTCGCGCGCCAGCGGCGCGTCGCCCCGGACGAAGGCCGAGAGCGCGTCGGCGAGCATCTGCCGGGACAGCCGGGCCATCTCGACGATCTCGGGCTGGGGCACGATGTGGGGATAGCTCGCCAGCCGGTCGGCCGACTGGGCGATGTTGACCGCGTGATCGCCCACCCGCTCGACGTCGCCGACGATCCGGATGGCGGCGAAGATGAGGCGCAGGTCCTTCGCCATCGGCTGGTGCAGCGCGATGAGCTGGAACGCCTGCTCCTCGATGCTGCTCTCGAGGGTGTTGATCACGCGGTCGCCGCGGATCACTTCCTGCGCCTTGGCCCGGTCGCGCGCCAGCAGCGCGTCCACGGCGTTGCCGACGGCCTCTTCGGCCTCCGAGGAAGCCGCCATCAGGCGCTGCTTGAGTTGGGCCAGCTCCTCGTGGAAGTGGCGCTGCGGCTCGAGCGGGTTGGTCATCCGAATCTCCCGGTGATGTAGGCGTCGGTCCGCTCGTCCTTCGGGCTGGTGAAGATCTGCTGCGTGGTCCCGAACTCCACCAACCGGCCGAGGAAGAAGAACCCCGTGTAGTCCGACACGCGGGCGGCCTGCTGCATGTTGTGCGTCACGATCACGATCGTGTACTGGCCCTTCAGCTCCACGATCAGGTCCTCGATCTTCTGCGTCGCGATGGGGTCGAGCGCCGAGCACGGCTCGTCCATCAGCAGCACTTCGGGCTCGTTGGCGAGCGCGCGGGCCAGGCACAGACGCTGCTGCTGGCCGCCGGAGAGCGACGTGCCCGGGTCGTCGAGCCGGTCCTTGACCTCGTCCCACAGCGCCGCGCTCCGCAGCGAGCGCTCGACGATCTCCGGCAAGCGGTCTTCCGAGAACGTGCCCGTCACGCGCGGGCCGTAGGCCACGTTGTCGAACACGCTCTTGGGGAAGGGATTCGGCCGCTGGAACACCATGCCGATGCGGCGCCGCAGCTCCACCGGATCCACCGACCCGGCAAACACCGACGCCCCGTCGAAGGCGATGTCGCCCGTGTGCCGGGTGCCCGGCAGCAGCTCCTGGAGCCGGTTGATCGAGCGCAGGAACGTCGACTTTCCGCACCCCGACGGGCCGATGAAAGCCGTCACGGCGTTGGGCTTGGCCTCCACGCTGATGTCGAACAGCGCCTGCTTGGCGCCGTACCAGAAGCTGAAGTCCCGGGCGGCCAGGGAGCCGATGAGCCGCACCGTGCCACCCGGCGTGACCCGGCTCCGAGGAGCCATGCTGGGCCTCAGGGAGGCGGTCATCCGAAGCGCCCGGTGATGTAGGCTTCCGTCTGCGGCTTGGTCGGCGTCGTGAAGATGGTGGTGGTGGCGCCGACCTCGACGAGCTCGCCCAGGTAGAAGAACGCCGTCACGTCGGAGACGCGCGCGGCCTGCTGCAGGTTGTGGGTGACGATCACGACGGTGAACTCGCGCTTCAACTCCCGCACCAGCTCCTCGATGTGCGCCGCGCCGGCGGGATCGAGGGACGCCGTGGGCTCGTCGAGGAGGATCACCTCCGGCTCGGGCGCCACGGTGCGCGCGATGCACAGCCGCTGCTGCTGGCCGCCCGAGAGGTTGAGCGGCGAGTCGTGCAGTCGGTCCTTCACCTCGTCCCACAGGGCGGCGCGCTGCAGCGCGCGCTCGATGATGGCCGCCCGCTCGGCGCGCGAGACGGTGGGACCGATGGCGAGTCCGGCGGCCACGTTCTCCGCGATGGTCATCGTCGGGAACGGCGTGGGCCGCTGGAACACCATGCCGATGCGACGGCGGACCTGGATCGGGTTGATGTCCCGTTCGTAGATGTCGTAGCCGTCCAACAGGACCCGGCCGGTCACCCGCGTGCCGGGCACCAGCTCGTGCATCCGGTTGAGGGAGCGCAGCAGCGTGGACTTCCCGCAGCCCGAGGGCCCGATCAAGGCGGTGACCGTGTTTTCCCGGCAGGCGAGCGTGACGTCCCTCACACCAGACGTGCTGCCGTACCAGGCGGTGAGAGCATCGGTGGCGAGGCGCGGCACGACCGCGGGCTCCGCCACTGCGAGGTTGGCTGAAGGCTGCGGGGTCGAGGGCGTCACGGTCGGATGGCGCCGCGACCGCTCAGGCGTGCTGACGCTTGGCACGCACCACCGTCCTGGCCACGAGACTGAGCACGAGCACCAGCATGATCAGCACCAGCGCGCCGGCCCAGGCCTGCCGGTGCCACTCGTCGTACGGGCCGAGCGCGTAGACGTAGACCTGGAGCGGCAGCGCCGCCATCGGCCCCTGCACACGGGTGGAGAAGAACTGGTTGCCCAGCGCGGTGAACAGCAGCGGCGCCGTTTCGCCGGCGACGCGGGCCACCGCCACGAGGCACCCGGTCAGGATGCCGGCGGCGGCGGTGCGCACCACGATCTGCAGGGACGTGCGCCACCGCTGATAGCCCAGGGCCAGCGCGGCCTCGCGCAGCGAGTTGGGCACGAGGCGCACCATCTCTTCGGTGGTCCGCGCCAGTATCGGCACCAGGATCATGCCGAGGGCGGCGCCTCCCGCCAGGGCCGAGAAGTGGCCCATCGGCTTCACGAGCCAGGTCCATGCAAAGATGCCGATCACGATGGAGGGCACACCCGTCAGGACGTCGGCGATGAACCGGATGGCAAAACCTAACCGGCCGCCGCCGAATTCCGCCAGGAAAACGCCGATCCCCACGCCGATCGGCACGCCGACAACGCACGCCAGGCCCACCATGATCAGCGTACCCACGATGGCGTGGGCGAATCCGCCCCCGGCCTCGCCGAACGGCACCGCCGACTTGGTGAAGAAGTTCCAGTCCAGGGAACCGGCGCCCTTCACCAGGAGCATGGCGAGAATGACGGCGAGCGGGAGAACGGCGAGCGCCGCCGCCCCGTACGTGGCACCGGTCATCACCGACCCGACGAGCCGGCGCACCAGGCGTCCTCGTTTCATATCGCCGTGCTGCCCACCGCGGACCCACGAGCCACGCGCCACACCAGCACGCGGGCCAGGGTGTTCGCGATGATCGTGATGAGGAACAGGACGGCGCCGATCATGAACAGCGCGGCGAGATGCATGTCGGAAACGGCCTCGGAGAACTCACTGGCGATCGCCGCCGCAATGGTGTAGCCGGGCTGGAGCAGGGACGCCGACACCTCGTGGCGGTTGCCGATGACCATCTGCACGGCCATCGTCTCGCCCAGGGCTCGGCCGAGGCCGAGGATCACGGCGCCGATGATGCCTGCCCGTCCATAGGGAAGGATCACCGTCGTCACGGTCTCCCAGCGTGTCGCGCCGAGCGCGAGGCCGGCCTCGCGTTGCGACGGCGGGACCGCCAGCAACACCTCGCGCGATACCGCCGTGACGTAGGGCAGCACCATGATCGCGAGGATGACGCCGGCCGCCAGCATCGACGGACCGTAGAACACGCCGCTGAAGACCGGGAGCTTGCCGAGGACGTGGCGCGCGACCGGCCAGAAATGGTCCCGTAGCAGCGGGATGAGCACGAAGATGCCCCACAACCCGTAGATCACGCTCGGCACCGCCGCCAACAGCTCGATCAGGGTCGCGACCGGCGTGCGCAGCCAGCGCGGGGCGAACTCCGTCAGGAAGATGGAACACCCGAGGGCGAGGGGCACGGCGATCAACATCGCGACGAAGGACGAGTACAGCGTGCCGAAGATCAGCGGCAGCGCGCCGAACTGGCCGCGCACCGGGTCCCAGGTGCTGTGGATCAGGAACCCGAAACCGAACTTGGACATCGCCGGCATCGCACTCGACACCAGCTCGATCGCGATCAGCACCAGCAACAGGGGGAGGAGCAGCGCGAGAACGGTGAGCACGGAGCGGTAGATCAGATCGCCCCGGCTCACCGTCCTCAGGGCCCGCCACCGCTCTTCGGCCGTCGGCTTTGGAGCGAGCTCCGGCTCCAGAGCGGTGGCGGGAATGTCGGTCAACGGACTAGCGCCCGCGGTAGTTGCGCGGCAGCACCGGCTGGCCGTTCACCGTGATCTTCCGGATCTGGAGCTCCTCGAGACGGACGACGGCCTCCGGAAGCCTGGCGTACGCGAGGGCCTCGTTGTACTGCTGGCCGCTATGCAGCGCCCACCACACGAAGTCCAGCAGCGCGCGCGCCTTGGTGGCGTCGGTCATCTGCTTGGGGAGCAGCAGCCAGGTGAACGACGCGATGGGGTAGGCTTGCGCACCATCCGGGTCGGTGATCGAGATGCGGAAGTCGGTGTTCGGGTCGAGGTGCGCGACGGCGCCGGCCGCGGCGTTGGTCGTGGTCGCGAGCGAAGCCTCGATGTAGTTACCGGCCTTGTTGCGCACCAGGCCGTACCCGATGTGGTTCTGGATCGCGTAAATCAGCTCGACGTAGCCGATGGCTCCCGGGGTCTGCTTGACGATGTTCGCCACGCCCGGGTTGCCCTGGCCACCGAGCCCGACCGGCCAGTTGACCGAGGTCCCCATGCCCACCTGCTGCTTCCAGTCGGGGCTCACCTTGGAAAGATAGTCGGTCCAGATGTACGTCGTGCCGGAGCCGTCCGACCGGTGTGCCACGACGATATCCTGGTCGGGGAGACTCACGCCGGGGTTGAGCGCCGTGATCCGGGAGTCGTTCCACTTCGTGATCTGCCCGAGCCAGATGCCGGCGAGCACCTCACCCGTGAACCGCAGCTGCGCGGTGACGCCGGGGATGTTGTAGGTCGGCACAACGGAGCCGAGCACCGTCGGAAAATGGAAGACGTCACCGTTCACGGCCTGGATCTGCGCGTCGGTCATCGGCCCGTCGCTGGCGCCGAAGTCCACCGTGTGGTCGGTGAACTGGCGGATCCCGCCGCCCGAGCCGATCGGCTGGTAGTTGACCTCGACGCTGGGATGCAGGGTGTGATACTCCAGCACCCACTTCTGGTAGATGGGGGCGGGGAACGTCGCGCCGGCGCCGTTGAGACGCACGGTGCCCTGGGCCCAGGCGCTTCCCGCGAGCAGCGCGCCGCCGAAGGCGACGGCCAGGGACCTTGCCAGTGTTCTCGTCATGATCGGATCTCTCGGATCAGAAGGTGAACTGGGTCTGGAACAGAGCCTGCGTCACGGCCTTCGAGCCCGACGCCTGCAGCGAGAGGCGGTCCATGTCCGCGAGCAGGCGGACGTTGGGGCTCAGCTGGTAGGACAGGCCGCCGATGATGTCGGTCCGCTTGTTGTTGGTGCCGCTGGTGTTCGGGTTCAGGACGTCCACCCGGGCGATGACCGCCACCGGGGACTGGGGGATCTTCACCCACCCGTAGACGCTGAAGAGGGTGCTCTTGACCTTCGCGCCGCCGGCCGTGGAATCGGTCGCGCCCAGGTACTCGCCGGCCAGGAGCACTTCCTTGCTCCGGAACGACACCGAACCCAGGTACCGGTCGCGGGTCCCGCCCCCGAGGGGCGCGCCCACCTCCCCGTAGCCCGTCACCCGGAGCCCGCCGACGCGGCTGCCGTCGTCCGTCGCCAGAAGGCGGAAGGACGCCCGGGCCTGGAACGCCCGGTGCCGGTCCGTCGCACCCGGCTTGGCGCCGTAGCCCGACCCGTTGACGGCGTCGACCTGGAAGTTGAACAGGTCGTGCTGGATGTTGCCTTCGATGCTGGCGCCGAAGTCGGAGGAGGTCATGTACTTGTTGCGGTCGACGGCGATCGAGCCCTGCATGCGGTAGTCCCAGAGCGCTTCCGCATAGTCGATGTAGGGCGTCGTCAGGAGCCCGAACTTGTAGGTGAGCGGGCTGTTCTCGGGCGTCCAGCTGAACCAGGCGTACTTCAGCCGGATGGTGTGGGCATTGTCCGCGTCGGAGTACAGGTCGGTGGTGACGCGGGTGTTGATGCCGCCGCCGAACTTGCCAAGCACGTTCAGGTAGGCGCGGGTGACGTCGAAGCTGTTGTTGGGGCTCAGGGAGTCCACCTGCGCGCCCCACTGCGCGAATCCCACGCCGCTGAACGAGAGGGTGGGCGGCACCGGTGCGGTCTGCGCTGCGAGCGGAGCTGCGGCCGCTGCGGCCACGAGCCCCACTGCCGCGAGCGTTCGACGTGACAGGATCACCATGGACATGGTCCTCTGCGAAGGTGGTCGGTTGGTGCTGGGGGTCAGGCCGGAAACCATCGGGGCGCAAGAAAACGGACGCGCGTCACGACCCGATGGAGGGGATGTAACGGGTGCGTAACGGCCCGGCGGTGCCGGCCCCGGGCTCAGGCCACCAGGCCCCAGGCGGCCGCCGCGCCCGCGAGACCGAGGGCCATGCCCGCCGCCACGTCGCCGGGATGGTGCGCCTTGAGCTTCACCCGGGAGATGCCCACGAGGGCCGCCAAGGCGAGCACGGCCGGCGCCAGCGCCGGATGGGCGCGGGCAACGGTCCCGGCCACTGCCATGGTCGCGGCGCTGTGCCCCGAGGGGAACGAAAACGGATCGGGAACGCCGACCATGGCCAGCGGCACCCCGGCGGCGTCGCAGGGGCGCGCGCGTACCACCGTGCGCTTGAGGATCTGGACGGCGACGTGCGAGAGCGCGTTGGCGAGGAGGGCCGCGCGGCCGAGGTCGGCGAGGTGCCCGCCGGCCAGGAGCAGCACCAGCCCCACGCCGACCGTGCACGCCGCGTCGCCCAGGTGGGTGATCCAGCGCATCACGCGACGGCGTCCACGGCCTCGGCCGCGATGAAGGCGTCGTAGAGCACGCCGCCCTCGTACGAGGCGGGCGGTTCGACGCCGAGGTACCAGAGGAGGGTGGGCGGAAGGTCGAGCAGCGACACCGGCCGGCGCAGCACGTGCCGCCGGCGGATCCGCGGGCCGGCCAGCACGAGCGGGATCCGGTCGTTGAGCGGGTGCGGCGTGTCGTGATCGCGCGGCTCGACCCCGCCGCCGCCGTGGTCCGCGACGATCGCCAGGAGGGAGTCGGCGGCGCACGCGCGGAGCCCGGCGACCGCCGCGTCCACTTCCCGCACCGCGTGCTGGTAGCGCTCCGACATCCACCCGTCCGCGTGGCCGGCGCGATCGCAGTCGTTGACGTACACGATCACCAGCCCGTCGGACACGAACCGCAGCCTGCCCAGCGCCGCGGCCGCCACGCGCCGCGCGGGGCCGGCCGTGGTGACGAAACGGCCCACGCCGGCGGCGGACGCCAGCACGCGGGCGACGGGTACCTCGATGGCCGCGATGTCGCCGGCCACCACCACCGTCGGCAGCCCCCGCGCGGCGAGCTCGCGCGGCACCAGCCGCAGGCCGCCGAGCTTGCGCAGCGTGGCGAGCCCCGGCTCCACGAGCTGGTGGGTCGCGGGCCCCACGCCCGTGGTGAGCGCGAGCATCGCCGGCACCGTGGCGCTCGGCCGCACCGTGACTGCGTGGGCGGCGTGGCTGTAGTCCTGTGCCAGCGCGTGCAGCGATGGGGCGAGGTCGGCCCGAATCGCGTCGGGCCGCAACCCGTCCACCAGGAACATCACGCAGCGCGCCATTGCCGGTCCTCCGTCGGGTGTCCGCCGATCGCCAGGGCGTAGTCGTCCAGGAGCTGCTCGTTCTCCGCGTCCGCGTGCCGCGCCACGGCGGCCAGGCGCGCGTCTTCCGACATGCGACGGCGCAGGGGGGCGTCGAGCACCAGTCGTCCGATGGCTGCGGCGAAGCCGCGCGCGTCGTCCGGGGGCACGAGGTAGCCGGTGACCCCGTCGGCCACGCTCTCGGTGAAGCCCCCCGCGGCCGCGGCGACCACCGGCAGCCCCGACGCCATGGCTTCCAGGGCCACGAGGCCGCAGGTCTCCGTGCGGCTCGGCAGGACGCACAGGTCCGCGCTCGCGTACAGCGTGGTGAGGATCGGCAGGTCGAGGAAGCCGAGGTGCAGCGCCCACTGCATCGCGTCGGCGCAGCGGCGGGCCGACGGGCCCTCGCCGGCGAACACGAACCGGGCGGCGCCGCGAAGCTGCTCGTGGGCCAGGGTCCACGCGGCGACGAGCACGTCGAGGTTCTTCTCGGGGGCGAGGCGGCCGACGTGCAGTACCATGGCGGAGCCGGGCCCGGCCCCGAGACGGTGGCGGAACGCGGGGTCGCGGCGGCGGTAGTCGAAAGTCTCGGTGTCCACGCCGCGGCCCCACACTCGCACGCGGGCCAGCCCCCGCCGCGCCAGCTCCGCCCGCACCGCCTCCCCCGGGGTGTGGACGAAGCGCGCCGGACCGTGGAACCAGAGCAGCCAGCGCCAGACCACGAGCTCGAGGAACCCCACGCCGTACGAGCGGCAGTAGCGGGGAAAATCGGTGTGGAACGAGGTGACGAGGGGCACCCGGCGCCGCAGCGCGTAGCGCCGCGCCTGCACCCCGAGCGGCCCTTCGGTCATGACGTGGACGAGGTCGGGGCGGAACGCGTCGAGGAAGTGCGCGACGCGCCGTGACTGGGGAAGCGAGAGGCGTATGGCCGGGTAGAGAGGCAGGGCCAGCGAGGGGACGCGCAGCTCGGCTTCCGCGAGACCCGGATTGTGTCCCGGGTACTCCGGTGCCACCACGGCGGCGTGCTGGCGCGCGCGGCCGAGCACCTCCACGATGCGCCGGACGATCGTGGTGACGCCGTTGACTTGCGGCGTGTAGGTGTCGGTGACGAGCGCGATGCGCACGGCCGCGAATGTGGCCGCGACGCGTCAAGGCGCGCCGACGCTCCGGTCACGCGTCGGTAACGGCGGGACGGCGTCTAGGCGGCGGGCGGCTCGGGGAAGAAGATCCGGATCGTGGTGCCGGCGCCCAGGGCGCTCCGGGCCTCTACGCGGCCGCGGTGCGCCTCCACGAGGTGCTTGACGATGGCCAGGCCGAGGCCGGTGCCGCCCAGCTCGCGAGACCGCGCCGGGTCCACGCGGTAGAACCGCTCGAAGATGCGGGGCAGATGATCGCCCGGGATCCCGATACCGGAGTCCCGGATATCGACCCACACGCCGCCGGGCCCGCCGGCGGCGCTCACCTCGATCGTGCCCCCGCCGGGCGTGTACCGCACGCTGTTGTCGAGCACGTTGCCAAGGATCTGGCGCGCGGCCTGGGGATCGGCGAAGACCGTCGCGGCCGGGTCCACGCGGGTCGCGAAGGTCAGCCCGGCGGCCGCGGCGCGCGGCGCCAGTGCGCTCCACGCGTCCTCGACGACGGCCGCGAGCCGCAGCCGCTCCGGCTGCGGGGACCAGGTGCGGGACTCGATCCGGGACAGATCGAGCAGGTCGTCCACCAGCTGCTGCATGCGGCGGGCGTTGGCCAGCACCTTGGCGAGGAAGTCGCGCCGCACCTCGGCGGGCACCTCATCGCCGGCGAGCGTTTCCGCGTAGCCGCGGATCACCGTGAGCGGCGTCTTCAGCTCGTGCGAGACGTTGGCCACGAAGTCACGGCGCACCGCCTCGAGGCGCTTCAGCCCGGTGATGTCGTGCAGCACGAGGACCGCGCCGCCGCCCGGGAGCGGATGCCCGGAGAGCAGCACGGTGCGCTCCTCCATCTCGACTTCGAGCGCGGCGATCTCCCCGCCGTGCAGCACCCGCTCGACGGCGTCGTGCGAGGCGCGCTGGCGGAACAGCTCGAGCGCCGCGGGCGCCGGGGCGTCGGGTGCGAGCCTGAGGAGGCGGCGGGACGCGGGGTTCAGCGTGGTGACGGCCCCCGCCGCGTCGAGCGCGATCACCCCCTCCACCATCGAGGCCACGAGCGCCGTCATCTCCGAGCGCTCGCGCTCGAGGTCGTCCATCCGGCGGGAGAGATCCTCGCCGAGCGTGCGCAGCGTGCGGGCGAGGTCGCCCACCTCGTCGCGGCCGCGGACGTCGATGGCCGGGCGGTCGCCGCGCGCGATCGCCTGCGCCGCTTCGCGCAGGTTGAGCAGGGGGTGCGCGACGGCGCGGGAGAACCCGATGGCGAGCAGCACGCCGACGGCGAGCGCGAACAGCCCGCCGAGCAGGACCGCGTTCCGGGCGTCGCCGACCACGGCGTCCACCTGCGGCAGCGGCGTGGACACGCGGACGGCCCCACCGGCGACCGGCATCGCCACCTTGATCTCCCACCGGCCCGTCGAGACGCTGTGGCGCAGGTCGGTGCCCGTCGCGCCGGCGAGCGCGGCGCGGAACTCGGGGCGGGTGGCGTGGTTCTCGAGCGTGGCCAGCGCGTCGTGCGGGAAGTCGGAGTCGGCGATGACGTTGCCCGACCGGTCGATGACCGTGAGGCGGTGCCCGGTCGCGCGCCCGAGCTGGTGGACGAGGGAATCGAGCTCCGGGCCGCGCAACCCGCCGACCGCGCGGACGAGATAGGCGGTCTCGCGCGTGATCTCGCCGGTGGCCTCGCGCATCAGCCTGGGGCGGAGCGCCTGGTCGGACGCCAGGATCAGCGTGACCGTGCTGGCGGCGACGAGCACCACGTACGTGACGAACAGCTTGCGCGGCAGGCGCATCAGCGGCTCCGCGAGGACCCGCGGAAGCGGTAGCCGAAGCCGCGCACCGTCTCGATCTGCGACCCGGCGGCCCCGAGCTTCGAGCGCAGGCGCTGCACGTGCATGTCCACCGTGCGCGTCTGGATGTCGGGCTGCGATTCCCAGACCGTCTCGAGCAGCTCCGGCCGGGACTGCACCCGGCCCCGGCGCTCGAGCAGCAGGAGCAGGAGGCGGTACTCGAGCGGCGTCAGGGCGACGCCCTGGCCGTCCACCGTCACCGCGTGAGCCGCGCGATCCACGGCCAGGGCGCCCGCCCGCAGCACCGGGCCGGTGGTCGCGGCCGGCGAGCGGAGGCGCCGCAGGACGGCCCCGACCCGCAGCACCAGCTCCTCGGGGCTGAAGGGCTTGGTGAGATAGTCGTCAGCCCCGCCGGCGAGGCCGCGGATGCGGTCGGATTCCTCGCGCCGCGCGGTCAGCACGATGACGCCGACGTCGCGCGTCGCGTCCCGGCGGCGCAGCTCGTCCAGCACCTCGTAGCCGCTGCGGCCGGGGAGCATGAGGTCGAGCACCACGAGGTCCGGAGGCTCCGCCGCGATCGCCTCGAGGGCGGCCACGCCGGTGCCCGCGGTGGTGACGCGGTAGCCGGCCCGGGCGAGGTGGTAGGCCACGAGCGCCGTGATGTCGCGTTCGTCGTCCACGACGAGGACGTGCGCGTCGCTCACGAGCCGGTCTCCCTTCGGCGTGGCAGGGGGTGCCGCACACTCGGCATGGCGCACAGTATCGCCCCGGCTCCCGCCGACGGCAACTCGCCCCTCGCCGGTCCGGTCCGGGCGGGCACGGCAGCATTGCGGCCGCCCCACGCGCAAGTGCATTATGCGGGACTTATGGTTCCGCTCACCGCTGCCTTCGCCTTGATCCTCGCGGCGCAGGCGCGCGCCCCCGGCGATTCGATCCTGCTTCGCGTCCTGACCACCAACGACGTTCACGGCTCGCTCGAGGCCACCGTGCAGCCGTGGAGCAACCATCGTCCGGTAGGCGGGGTCGCCGCCGTGGCGGGGATGATGACGCGCCTGGCGGGCGAGTGCCGCTGCACGACGATCCGGCTCGACGCCGGCGACGTGATGCAGGGCACGCCCGTCTCCAACCTCTCGTACGGCCGCGCCACCGTCGAGGCGTTCAACGCGATGGGCTACGCCGCCTCCGCGATCGGCAACCACGAGTTCGACTGGGGGCTCGACACCCTGCAGGCGCGGATTCGCCAGGCCCGGTTCGCGTGGCTGTCGTCGAACATCCGCGACCGCGCGACCGACAGCGTGCCGCCGTGGGTCGTGCCGTGGCGGATGGTGACCGCGGGTCCCTACCACGTCGCGGTCGTGGGGTACACGACCGTGACGACCCCGAGCACCACGCGCCCGACCATCGTGGCGGGCCTCCGCTTCGACAGCGGGCCGGCGCGGCTCGACGCCGCCATTCGCGCCGCCCGGCGCGCCCACCCGGACTTCGTGATCGTCGTGGCCCACGAGGGCGCCTTCTGCGATCAGGGCGGCACCGCCGACTGCCGCGGCGAGGTCGTGGACCTCGCCCACGCCCTGACCGAGCGCCCCGACCTGATCGTCAGCGGCCACACGCACTCCCTGATCGCGACGACGGTCAACGGCATCCCGATCATCCAGGCGCGCTCCAACACCACGGCGCTCGGCATCGCGGACTTCGTGGACAGCGCCGGCGTCCGCGTGGTGCGGCTGCGGGTGGCCACCGTGTGGGCCGACCGCGAGCCGGCCGACACCGCCGTGGCCGGCATCGTCGCGGCCGAGGCCCGCCAGATCGCGCCGCTGACGTCGCGCGTGGTCGCCACGCTGGCCGCGCCGCTGGTGCGCCAGGGCGACCAGTACCCGCTCGGCAACCTGATCGCGGACGCCTACCGCGCCGCGGCCAGGAGCGACGTCGCCCTCGTCAACAACGGCGGGATCCGCGCCGACCTGGCGGCCGGCCCCGTCACCTGGGGCGAGCTGTTCGCGGTGGTGCCGTTCCAGAACTTCGTCGTGACCTGCACCGTCACCGGCGCGCAGCTCAGGGCGATCCTGGAGCACGCGGTCGGCGCCGCCGACGCGCGGGCCCACCTGTCGGGCGTCCGGGTCGTGGTGGACCCGGCGAATCCCGTCGGGCAGCGGGTCGTGGGCCTGACGCTGCCGGACGGCCGGCCGGTCCTGGACACGGCGCGCCTGACGATCGCGGTGCCGGACTTCATGGCCGCCGGCGGGAGCGGCTACGCGATGCTGCGCGACGTCGCCTCCCGGAACACCGGCACGGTGGACCTCGACGCCGTCGTCGAGTACCTGCGCGGGCTGCCGCAGCCGGTTCGCGCGCCGGACGACGCGCGCGTCGTGGATCGGAGGGCGCCGTGACGACCGCCGCGAAGCGGCCGCGGCCGCGCGCCGGGACCCTGACGCGCGAGATGATCCGCCGCATGCCCAAGCCCGAGCTGCACGTGCACCTCGACGGCAGCCTCCGGCCGGCCACCCTGCTCGAGCTGGCGGCCGACCAGAAGGTCGCGCTGCCGACCACCGACCTGGCGGCCCTGAGCCGCTACCTCCACGTGTCGGACGCCCGGAACCTGATGGACTACCTGACGCGCTTCGAGGTCACCCTCTCGGTGCTCCAGGTTCCCGAGGCGCTGGAGCGCGTCACCTACGAGCTGGTCGAGGACGGCGCGGCCGATGGCGTGCGCTACATGGAGATCCGCTATTCGCCGATCCTGTGCACCAAGAAGGGGATGCCGCTCACCGAGGCCGTGGAGGCGCCGCTCAGGGGCATGCGCCGCGCCGAGCAGGACTTCGGGGTCCGGACCGGCCTCATCATCTGCGGCATCCGCAACATGAGCCCGGCGACCTCGATGGACCTCGCCAACCTCACCGTCGCGTTCAAGGGCAAGGGCGTCGTGGCCTTCGACCTCGCCGGGGCGGAGTACAACTACCCCGCCAAGAAGCACCGCGAGGCGTTCTACACCGTCGTGAACGCGAACGTCGCCGCCACCATCCACGCCGGCGAGGCGTACGGGCCCGAGTCCATCGCGCAGGCGCTCCACTACTGCCACGCCGACCGGATCGGCCACGGCACCCGCCTGTTCGAGGACGCCGACCTCGAGCGCTACGTCAACGACCGCCGCGTGCCCCTCGAGGTGTGCGTCACCTGCAACGTGCAGACGCACGCCGTGCCCTCGCTCGAGGCGCACCCGGTGCGCCGCTACTACGACTTGGGGATCGTGGTGTGCCTCAACACCGACAACCGGCTGATGAGCGCCACCACCGTGACCGACGAGTACTGGCTCGCCCACACCCGGCTGGGCTTCTCCCGCGAGGAGATCGAGCAGATGCTGATCTACGGCTTCGAGAGCGCGTTCCTCCCGTTCGAGGAGCGGAAGCGGATGGTCGCGCAGGTGCGGGAGGAGCTGAAGGGCATACGGGGAGGTGATGAAGTGATGAAGGTGATGAAGTGATGAAGGTGAGAGGTGAGAAGTGAGAGGCGAGAGGTCCAGGTGAGAGGTGAGGGGGGGATGTGATCAGGGAAGCGGCCGAGGCGGTCCGCCGGGCCATCGCGCCCCGGCAGCCGAGCGTCGCGCTGGTGCTGGGCTCGGGGCTGGGGTTCGTCGCCGGCGAGATCGAGGACGCGGTGCGCCTGCCCTACGCCAAGATCCCCGGCTTCCCGCAGCCGACGGTGCCGGGGCACGCGGGCGAGCTGGTGGCCGGGACCCTCGAGGGCAAGACGGTGATCGCGCAGAGCGGGCGGTTCCACCTCTACGAGGGCCACGCGCCCGAGGTGGTCGCCCTGCCGGTCCGCGTGTTCGCCACGCTGGGGGTCCGGACCCTCGTCGTCACCAACGCGGCGGGCGGAATCCGGCGCACCTTCCGGCCGGGCACGCTGATGCTCATCGCCGACCAGATCAACCTGACCGGCCGCCAGCCGCTGGCCGGGCCGGTCGTCGAGGGGGAAGAGCGGTTCCCCGACATGAGCGACCCGTACGACGGCGAGCTGCGCGCCCTCGCCCGGACGACGGCCGCCGAGGAGCGGATCACGCTGGAGGAAGGGACCTACGCAGGCCTGCTGGGCCCCTCGTACGAGTCGAAGGCCGAGATCGAGATGCTCAAGCGGATCGGCGCCGACGCCGTCGGCATGAGCACCGTGGCCGAGGTCATCGTGGCGCGGGCGCGGGGCCTGCGGTGCGTCGGCATCTCCATCGTCACCAATCTCGCCGCCGGGCTCGGAGCGCCGACCCTGTCGCACGCCGAGGTGCTGGAGACGGCGGAGCGGGTGAAGGGGGATCTCGGCAGGCTGGTGAGGGGGATCGTCCGGAAGCTGTGAAGCGTGAGAAGTGAGATGTGAGACGGTCAGTTGAGAGGTGAGACGTGAAGGTGAGAGGTGGCCTCTCACGGCGTTCCCCCTCTCACGCCTCACGTGAACCCCTCACGTCTCACCTCTCCCCTCTCACGCATTATCGGTCGCGCCCCGCCGTCTTCCCCGCAATCCAGTTCAGCACGATCAGCGCCGGCACCCAGAACGGAAATACGCCGTACAGCGTGTCGCTCACCGAATGCGAATGCCGGTCCACCGCCAGGAAGACCTGGACGCAGAACGCCAGCGCGATCAGCACGACCAGCACGCCTTCCACCGAGATGGGGCGGTAGATCCAGCCCCAGGACGCGAACCAGCGCCGCGGCGCGCCGGACCGCTCCGCCTCCACGCGCATCACCTGCATCGTTCCCTCCCGGCCGTTGGTTGTACCAAGTACTTTGTAGTGCAAAGTTAATAGCCTTCGCGGCCGGACGCAAGGCGCGATGCCGGGACGCGCGAGGGGGAGGCGGAGGAGCATGGCCCCCGTGCGGGCGCGGGCCGGGCGGCTCAGCGGGCGGCGGGTACGGCGTCCACGAAATGGTTGAGGGGACCGTGGCCCTTGCCGAGGCCGGGGGCGGCGGCGAGGGCGCGGTGCACGAAGTCGAGGGCGTCCGCGACGGCCCGCTCGAGCGGGCGGCCGAGGGCCAGGCCCGCGGTCACGGCCGCCGAGAGCGTGCAGCCGGTTCCGTGCGTCGAGGAAGTCGGAACCCTCGCTCGCGCGAAGCGGCGCACGCCCTCGGCGGTGACCAGCACGTCCACGACCTCGTTGCCCGCCAGGTGTCCGCCCTTCACCAGCGCTGCGCCGGCCCCCATCTTCAGCAGCGTGCGGCCCGCCTGTTCCATGGCCGCGACGGTGCGGATGTCGTCGCGGACGAGAAGGGTGGCCTCGTCGAGGTTGGGCGTGACGAGGGCGGCGAGCGGCACGAGCGCCTGCGCGATGCGGAGCTCGGCGTCGGGGACGAGCAGCCGGTCGCCCGACGTGGCGACCATCACCGGGTCGAGCACGTAGTTCGCGAGGGCGAGGCGCGGGAGCGCCGCGGCGACGGCGTCCACCACGCCGCTGGTGGCCAGCATGCCGGTCTTGACGGCGCGCGGCGGCAGGTCGTCCGCCACCGCCTCGAGCTGCTGGATCACCAGGGCTGGGGCGACCGCCTCCCACCCGCGGACGCCGAGCGTGTTCTGCGCGGTGACGGCGGTGATCACGCTGGTGCCGAAGACGCCGAACTGGTGGAAGGTCTTGAGGTCGGCCTGGATCCCGGCGCCGCCGCCGGAATCGGACCCGGCGATCGTGAGGGCGATCTGCATGGCCGGTAATCTGCACACCCTGTTGCGCGATCTCCAACGCCGCAAGGCGCGGGAGCGCCGCGGTCTGGTGGTGGCGGAGGGGCGCCGCCTGGTCGAGGACGCGCTCGCCGCCGGGGCCGGCGTGGAGGCGCTGCTGGTGGCCGACGACGCGGCGGCGGGGCAGGCGGCGCCGCTGCTTGGGGAGGCGGAGCGGCGCGGCATCCACGCGGAGGTCGCGCCGCGGAAGGACTTCAACGCCCTCGCCGATACGGAGACGCCGAGCGGTGTGCTCGCGGTCATCGAGTGGCAGCCGCTGGGTCTCGAGCAGGTGCGTCCACCCGACGTGGGCCGCCGTCGCGCCCTCGTGATCGACGGCGTCCAGGATCCCGGGAACGTCGGGACGATGATCCGGTCGGCGTTCGCGCTGGGCGCGTGGCTCACCGTGGCCCTCGACGGGACCGCCGACGTGCGCGGCCCCAAGGTGGTGCGCGGGTCCATGGGGGCGCTGTTCCGCCACCAGGTGGCCACCGCGACGTTCGAGGGGTGGCAGGCGTATGCGGCCCGCGAGGGAGTCGCGTCGTGGGTCGCCGCGGCGGAGGGCGAGTCGGTGGACGCGCTTGCCGCGCAGCCGGGGAGCCTCGCGCTGGCGGTGGGGAACGAGGGGCAGGGCGTGCGGGCCGCGTGGCGCGAGCACCCGCATCACACCGTCACGATCCCGATGCGCGCCGGCGCGGAGTCGCTCAACGCCGCGGTGGCCGCCGGGATCCTGCTCTACGAGCTGTCGCGTGCCGGCCGCTGACCCGGTGATCGTGGTCTTCGCCGGCATCTTCGGCGCCATGCTCGGCTCCTTCCTCAACGTGTGCGTGTACCGCCTGCCGCGAAACGAGTCGGTCATCCGCCCGGGGTCCCACTGCCCGGGGTGCGGCGCGGCGATCGCGTGGTACGACAACGTGCCGCTGCTCTCCTGGCTCGCGCTCGGGGCCCGGTGCCGGCACTGCGGCGCGCGCATCAGCGCGCAGTACGTCCTGGTGGAGCTGGCCACGGCGTTGATCTGGGCGGGCGCGGTGTTCTGGTTCGGGGCGTCGCTGGCGGGGCTCCGCGCCGCGGTGCTCGCGACCCTGGCCCTCGGCATCGCCCTCACCGACGCGCGCCACTACGTGATCCCCGACGAGTTTTCGCTCGGCGGTCTCGCGTTCGGGCTCCTCACCTCCTTCCTGCCGGGGGGGCTGCGGCCCCTCGATGCCGCGATCGGCGCGGCGGCCGGATTCTCGCTGTTGTGGGTGGTGAAGGCGGCGGGGGACTGGGCGCTCGCGCGCGGGCTGATCCGCGGCGAGGAGCTGAAGCAGGTGCTCGAGGAGGGGGAGCGGCCCACCACGCTGGGGCTCGGCGACCTCAAGATGATGGCGATGGTGGGGAGCTTCGTCGGATGGCAGGGCGTGCTGCTCACCGCGTTCCTCGGCTCCCTGGGCGGCGTGGCGGTGTTCGTGCCGCTGCTGCTGGCCAAACGCCGGACGCCGGTGCCGTTCGGGGTGTTCCTCGCCGCCGGCGCGGTGGCGACCGTGCTGTTCGGCAACTGGCTCGTGGGCTGGTACGGCGCGCTGCTGGTGCGAGGGTCGCCGTGAAACAGAAGACGTTGGCGGGTAGTAGGTGGTAGGTAGCGGGGGCGCGCGATGACCGAAGGGTTGTTCGGCGGCGGCGAGGGCGGAGAAGTCCTGGAGCGTCTCGGCTACGACGTCACCGCGGCCGCGCGGCGCGGCGACCTGGAGCCGGTGCGGTGCCGCGACGAGGAAATCAGCCGCGTCGTGGACATCCTGCTGCGCCAGACCAAGCACAACCCTGCGCTCGTGGGCGAAGCCGGCGTGGGCAAGACCGCCATCGTCGAGGGCCTCGCCCAGCGGATCGTCGCCCGCGACGTGCCGGCCGCCCTGCGCGGCGTCCGCATCGTGTCGCTCGACCACGTGGCGCTGCTCGCCGGGACCGTGTACCGCGGCCAGTACGAGGAGCGGATGCGGCGCCTGGTGCGGGCCGTGGGCGAGGACCCCGACGTCATCCTGTTCGTGGACGAGATGCACAACCTCATCGGCCAGGGCACGGCGATGGGCGCGGCGATGGACGCCGCCAACATGCTCAAGCCCGCGCTGGTGCGCGCCGACATCCGCGTGATCGGGGCGACGACCGGCGCCGAGTACGAGCGCTGGATCAAGGGCGACCCGGCGCTGGAGCGGCGCTTCCAGCCGGTGCTCGTGCGTGAGCTGACGGCGGACCAGACGATGGAGATCCTGCGGGCGCGGCGGCCGCGCCTGGAGCACCACCACGCCGTGGCGATCGAGGAGGACGCGCTGCAGGCGGCGCTGGTGCTGACCGACCGGTTCGTGACCGACCGCGCCCAGCCCGACAAGGCCATCGACGTGCTGGACGAGGCGTGCGCCCACGCCCAGGCGACCGCGACCCTGCCCGCCGAGCTGGAGCGCATCGTGCGCGAGCGGCGGCGGGTGGACGCGGCCATCCGGCGCCGGCTGGCCAACGGCGAAGCGGTCGGCCACCCGGGCGGCGGCGCGACCGGGACCGCGGGGGCGACGCGCGAGCCGGGGGAGGGGAACGCGGCGGCGAGCCGCGGCGGCGACGAGGCCGCGGAGCCCGACCCGTTCGCCGCGCTGGCGCGCGAGGTCGCACCGGTCCTGGAGCGGCTCGGCGCGGAGATCGAGAAGCTGTTCGGAGCGGCGGGCACGGGGGCACTGGGGCACGGGGGCACGGAAGCCGAGGGCACGGGGGCACCGGGGCACGGGGGCACGGGGATGCCTCGCGAGTCGCTGCTGGAGCGGCGCGACCGCCTCGACCAGGAGCTGCGCCACGGGCTCGCATCGCTCGGGGTCGTGGTGCGGGGGCAGGACGTGGCGCGGGCGGTGGGCGTTGCGGTGGGCAAGCGCATCGAGTGGGCGGGGACGCCGTGAGGTGGCTGCGCGGCGCCGCCCTCGCGGTCGCGGTCCTCGCCGGCACGGCCCGGCGCGCGCTCGCGCAGAACGAGGCGTCGGCCCAGGCGATCGCGCGGGAAGTCCTCCCCGACGTCGAGCGCGCCGTCGGCCTCAAGTTCCGCCGCCCGCCGGACATCGAGGTCCGCACGCGCGAGCAGCTGCACGCCTACCTGGCGCACAAGATTTCCGAGGAGCTGCCGCCCGCCGAGCTGGAGGCCATCGAGCGCGCGTACCGAGCGTTCGGCCTGGTGCCCGACTCGACCGACCTCGGCAAGCTGATGCTCGATCTCTACAACGAGCAGGTGGCCGGCTACTACGACCCGGATTCGAGCGCGCTGTTCGTCGTGCGCGGCGCGGATCCGCTGGTGGTGCGGCTGATCATGGCGCACGAGCTGGTGCACGCGCTGCAGGACGAGTACACGCCGCTCAACGACATCCTCAAGCTCAAGCGCCAGAACGACCGCCAGATGGCGGGCGAGGCCGTGGCCGAGGGCCAGGCGACGCTGGCCTCCATCGAGGCGCTCGCGCCGGGCGCGGACGTGAGCCAGATCCTGGGGAGCTGGGATGCCGTGCGCAACGTGATCCGGCAGCAGCAGTCGTCCATGCCGGTCTTCGCCGCCGCGCCGAAGATCATCCAGGAGGGCCTGCTGTTTCCCTACCTCGCCGGGGCGCAGTTCATGCACGACTTCGACGCCCGGCGCAGCCATCCCGACGAGGAGCCGTACGGCCCACGCATGCCGATCTCCACCGCGCAGATCCTGCATCCGGGCGTGTACGCCGCGCACCGTTTCCCGGAGCGGATCGCGTTCGGGCGCGCGCCGGCGGGCGACACGCTGATCTACGACGACGACTTCGGCGAGTTCGAGACGCGCGTGGCGCTGGAGACGTGGGGCGCGACGGAGCCGGCGGCCATCGTGGCGGCGGCGGGCTGGGACGGCGACCGCTACGAGGTGCTGGGCGGCCGCTCGGGCACGGCGCTGCTGTGGGCCTCGGCCCGGACCACGCCGGCGCAGGCGGACACGTTCGCGGCGGCGCTTGCGGCCTGGTGGGCGCGCCGTACCGGCGCCGCCGGCCGCCCGGCCGGAAGCCACGGCGCCACGGAGGCCGACTACGCCGCGCCGACCGGCGCCCGCCGCTGGCGCGTGGAGCGGCTCGACGCCCGGGGCGTGCCGGTGGTCCGGCTCGTGGATGCGCCCGCGGCCTGGAGCGGCTGGCGCGCCGGCCGGCTGCCGGCCCTCACCGCGTCGAGGATGCCCCGCTAGCCGCGAAGAGGGGCACGACCGGCGCCACGTGAAGGCGCACCGCGTACTGATCCTGCCGTATGGTTCCGGGTGCCACCGGATAAGGCGTCAGCTCGACCAGGGTGATCGAATAGCCCCAGCGCGCCACACCCTTGGGGTCCAGGGCCGTATGAACGGTGTCCGCGTAGGACGGGCCCGTCCCGCTGGAGGTGACGATCGCGACGGCGGCATCACCCACCCAGACGCAATCGGCGTTCATCGGGCAGCGGGAGTCCGACGGCACGCCCTGGACGCCCACCCGGAAGACTCCATCCAGCAGGGCCACCTGTCCCACGTGCAGGGTCACGTCCGTCGGGCTGCCGGCGACCTGGATCCCCGGCCCGAACGGCGACCCGCAGCCGGCCACGGCGAGGGTGAGGGCGATCGCGACGCACCGTCTCATGGGACTCGGCTCCCTGCGGCCCGCGGGGCTCGGCGGCGGGGCCACATCAGAGGTGACCCCGGGAGGCGGAGCCGGGTCACCGCAGGCGTCGGGAGGTGCCAGCCGGTTGCCCGGCGTGGGCGGGGCGGGTACGTTTAAAGGCTAATGTTTGACGAGCTTAGCGAGAAGCTTTCCGCCGTGCTCGGCCAGCTTCGCGGGCGCGGCGTTCTCACGGAAGAGGCGGTCAGGGAAGGGCTGGGGACCGTCCGGCGGGCGCTCCTCGAGGCGGACGTCGGCTTCGAGGTGGCCCAGCAGTTCACCGACCGGGTCGAGGCCAAGGCCGTCGGCCTCCCGGCCCTCAAGTCGGTCGCTCCGGGCCAGCAGCTCGTGAAGATCGTGCACGAGGAGCTGGTGCGGCTGCTGGGCGAGCAGTCGGCGGCGATCCGGTTCGCCAGCGTGCCGCCGACGGTCGTCTTCCTCGTGGGCCTGCAGGGCTCGGGCAAGACGACGACGGCGGCCAAGCTGGCCAAGCGGCTGGTGGCCGAGCAGAAGGCGCCGTTCCTGGTCGCGGCCGACGTGTACCGGCCGGCCGCGGTCGAGCAGCTGGTCGAGCTGGCGGGGCGCGTGAAGGTGGGCGTGCACGCCGAGCCGGACCAGCGGGACGTGGTGGCGCCTCGTGCGCCGGGGCGTCGAGGCGGCGCGCCACGCGCGGGCCCGGACGGTGCTGGTGGACACGGCGGGGCGGCTGGCGATCGACGAGGAGATGATGGCGGAGCTGGCCCGCCTCAAGGCGGCGGTGCCGCCGCACGAGGTGCTCCTCGTCGCCGACGGGATGACGGGCCAGGACGCGGTGCGGATCGCCCGCGGCTTCCACGAGGCCGTCGGCCTGACCGGGGTGGTGCTGACGAAGATGGACGGCGACGCGCGCGGCGGCGCGGCGCTCTCGATCTACGGCACGACCGGCGCGCCGATCAAGTACATCGGCACCGGGGAGGGGCTCGACGCCATCGAGCCGTTCCGCCCCGAGCGCATCGCGGGCCGGATGCTGGCGATGGGCGACGTGCTGACGCTGGTGGAGCGGGCGGAGGCGTCGCTCGACCACGAGAAGGCGGAGAAGCTCGCGCGCAAGGCGACGACCAGGAAGGGCATGGACCTGGGCGACTTCCTCGACGCGCTGCGCGAGATGGAGAAGCTCGGGCCGCTCGAGTCGCTGGTCGCGATGCTGCCGGGCATGAATCGCGAGGCGAAGAAGGCGATGGCGGCGGTCAAGGCCGCGGACCCCAAGCGGCTGAAGCACGTCGAGGCGATCGTGCTCTCGATGACGCCGGAGGAGCGGCAGCACCCGGAGCTCCTCAACGGCCCCAGGCGCGCCCGGATCGCCCGGGGCTCGGGCCGGACGGTGCAGGAAGTGAACCGGTTGCTGGCGCAGTTCAAGGAGATGGGGAAGTTCATGAAGGGGATGAAGGGACTGAAGGCTGCGGGCTTCCCGCAGCCCGGCCGAGGAGTGAACTGAGATGGCGGTACGGATTCGACTGCGCAGAGTGGGCCGCAAGCACCAGCCCACGTTCCGCATCGTGGTGGCGGACCAGGAATCGCCGCGGGACGGGCGGTTCGTGGAGCTGCTCGGGCACTACTACCCGCGCGGCAAGGGCCAGCAGATCGAGCTGGACAAGGCGAAGGCCCTGGCGTGGCTCGCCAAGGGCGCGACGCCGTCGGACACGGTGGCGTCGCTGCTGCGCAAGGCGGGCTGCTTCGGCGCGGAGCTGCCGGCGCCGCCGGTCTCCAAGGCCTAGGCCGCGATGAGCGGACCGACCCATCTGGCGGTCGGTCTCCTGAAGAAGCCGCACGGGGTGAAGGGCGACGCGCTGATCTACCCCGTGACCGACGAGCCGGAGACGGTGTTCGCCGTGGGGCGCCGGGTGGTGGTGCTGGATCGCGAGGGGCGGCCGACGGGGCGCGAGCTGGTCGTCGCCAGGAGCCGCGCGTACCACCGCGCCTGGCTGCTGCACTTCGAGGGGATCGAGACCCGGGAGGGGCTCGACGAGCTGCGGGAACGCCAGCTCGCCATCCCGGTCGAGGAGGCGCGGCCGCTCGAGCCCAACGAGTTCTACATGCACGAGCTGGTGGGGCTCAAGGTGGCGACGGCGGGCGGGGATGCCGTGGGCGTCGTGGCCGAGGTGGTCGAGGCGCCGCAGGGGTGGCTGCTGGACGTCGCCGGCGACGGGCGGCGGCACCTGATCCCCTTCACCGGCGCCGTCGTGAGCCGCGTGGATCGCGCCGCGGGCGTGGTGGTGATCGCGCCGCCGGCCGGGCTGCTGGAGATCTGATGCTGCGGGCCGCCGTGGTGACGCTGTTTCCCGAGTTCTTCGCGGCGCCGCTCGGGATCAGCATCCTCGGGCGGGCGGCGGCGAAGGGGCTGGTCGAGGTCCGGCTCGTGGCGCTGCGGGATTACACGCACGACCGCCACCAGACGGCGGACGACGAGCCTTACGGCGGCGGCGCCGGGATGGTCCTGAGGCCCGAGCCGTTCTTCGAGGCGCTCGAGGCGCTGAAGCCGCAGGGGCCGGTGGTGCTGCTCTCGGCGCGGGGAAAGGCGTTCACCCACGCCGACGCGGTGCGGTTCTCGGTGGGCGATCACCTGACCCTGCTGTGCGGGCACTACAAGGACGTGGACCAGCGGGTGGCCGACCACCTGGCCACGGAAGAGCTGTCGGTCGGCGATTTCGTGCTCTCGGGCGGCGAGCCGGCGGCGCTGGCGGTGCTGGACGCCGTGGTGCGGCTGCTGCCGGGGGCGCTGGGCGATCACGAGTCGGCGGCGGGCGACTCGTTCTACGAGGGGCTCCTGGCGCCGCCGTCGTACACCCGCCCGGCGGAGTACCGCGGGCACACGGTGCCCGACGTGCTGCTGACGGGCGACCACGGCAGGATCGCGATGTGGCGGCAGGCGGAAGCGGAACGACTGACACGGGAGCGGCGCCCCGACCTGTGGGCGCGCTACGTCGAACGGATGGGAGAATGACCATGGAGCGGCTGGCGTCGGTGCGGTTGGAGGGTCGGCGAACCGACCTTCCCGTGATCCGTCCGGGGGACACGATCAAGGTGATGGTCCGGGTGCGCGAGGGCGACAAGGAGCGGCTGCAGGCCTTCGAGGGCGTGTGCGTCGGCCGGCACGGGGGCGGCGTCAGCGAGACGTTCACGGTCCGCAAGATCTCGGCGGGTGTGGGCGTGGAGCGCATCTTCCCGCTGCACTCGCCGGGGATCGCGTCGGTCGAGATCGTGCGCCAGGGTAAGGTGCGGCGCGCGAAGCTCTACTACCTGCGTCGACTCGCGGGAAAGGCGGGGCGCATCAAGGAGCACCGCCCGGGCGCGAAGGAGCCGGAACAGGTCTGACGGTGCTCGACTTCGCGGTCGAGCGCACCTTCTTCGCCCGCGGCCACCGCTCGGTGGCCGGCGTGGACGAGGTCGGCCGGGGTCCCTGGGCGGGCCCCGTGATCGCCGCCGCGGTGCTGGTCACGCCCGCATCGCCCTGGCTCGAGGGCGTGGACGATTCCAAGCAGCTGACCCGACGCCGCCGCGAAGACCTCGCGGCGGCGATCGTTTCCACCCTGGTCTATGCCGTCGGCGCCGCGAGCGTGCGCGAGGTGGACCGCTTCAACATCCGCCGGGCGACGGCGCTGGCGATGCGCCGGGCGCTGGCGAGGCTGCCGGCGCCCGCGGACGTGGTGGTGGTGGACGGGCTGGCCGTCCCCGAGCTGGGCACGGCCCACGAAGCGATGGTGGACGGCGACGCCCGCTGCTACGCGGTGGCCTGCGCGAGCATCGTCGCCAAGACGGTGCGCGACCGGCTGATGTGCCGGCTCGGCGGGCGGTATCCGGATTTCGGGTGGGAGCACAACGCGGGCTACGGCACGCCGGACCACCGCGCCGCGCTCGACCGGCGTGGGCCGACCCCGCATCACCGCAGGTCGTTCACACCGGTCGTGCAGCGGCAGCTCTTCTAGACATCAGCTGACCTTCAGGCCGGTCCCCCTCCCGTGCGGTGCTCCCTCAATCGTTGAGGGGGCTGGCGCGCCGCGCTCGCCGGCGGTACCGTTCCCATCAACCATTCAGGGGAAGCACGTGGCCGCCGATCTCGAGCTGCTGCAGGGGACGCTGGATCTGCTGGTCCTGAAGGCGCTGGCGTGGGGGCCGCGGCACGGCTACGACGTGGCGCGGTGGGTGCGGGAGACGACGCACGACGACCTGCGCATCGAGGAGGGGGCGCTCTACACGGCGCTGCACCGGATGGAACAGCGGCGCTGGCTCGCCGCGGAGTGGGGTCTCTCGGAGAACAACCGCCGGGCGAAGTACTACCAGCTGACCGCGGCGGGCCGGCGGGAGCTGCGGGCGCAGACGGCGGCGTTCTCGCGTTACGCCACGGCCATGTTCAAGGTGCTCCAGACCGCATGAGGTCCCTCCTCTCCTGGCCGGGCGTGAGGCGCGCGTTCCGGCTCGGCCGCGCGGCGGACGTGGAGCGCGAGGTGGAGGACGAGCTGGGCCACCACTTCGAGCTGGAGGTGCAGGAGCTCGTGCGCCGGGGACTGCCCCCCGAGGAGGCGCGGCGGGAAGCCGAGCGTCGCTTCGGCGACGTGGCCGCGACGCGCCGGCGCCTGGTGGCGCTGGACCGGGAGCGGGCGGCGGGAGAGCGGCGCGCGGACTGGTGGGCTGCGTTGCTTCAAGACCTGCGGTACGCGGCCCGCGGCGTCCGGCTGCGGCCGGGCTTTGCGCTCGCACTGGTACTGACGCTGGGCCTGGGCATCGGCGCCAACGCGACGATGTTCGGGATCGTGGACCGGCTGCTCTTGAAGCCGCCGGCGTACCTGGCGGACGCCGGTCGGGTGCATCGCGTGTGGTTCGGGCGGAGCACGTCCGAGGGCCCGTGGTTCGGACCACACACGTCCTACCGCCGCTACCTCGATCTCGCGTCGGATTCGGTGCACTTCGACGTGGTCGCGTCGGTCGTGGACCCGTCGGTGGCGGTCGGAAGAGGGACGGATGTGCAGGAGATGCACATCCTCGGCGTGACGGCGAGCTACTGGCGGCTGTTCGCTATGCGCCCCGTGACGGGCCGCTTCTTCACGGAGCCCGAGAACCAGGAGCCCACCGGCACGCCCGTCGCGGTGCTGGGCTACGACTACTGGCGTTCGGCCTACGCCGGCCGCGCCGACGCCGTCGGCAAGACGCTGCGTGTCGGGCAGCGGGACTACACCATCATCGGCGTGGCGCCTGCGGGCTTCATGGGCACCACGATGGGCAACGTGGCGGCGATCCTGCCGATCACCGCGGCCCTGTTCGAAGCCATGGGCCGGCCCGAGACGTTGCGTTCGTACGGGTTGACGTGGCCGGAGATCGTCGTGCGTCGGCGGGAGGGAGTGAGCGTCTCGGCGGCGACCGCCGCACTCACGCTGGACTTCCAGCGCAGCTACGCGCAGCAGCTCACCGAGATGCCGGGCGGCCTGCCCGTGGCGGAGTTCCGCCCGCGCGCCGTGGCGGCCAGCGTGCTGCAAGACGCCGGGCCGGGCGGGTCCGGCGAGGCGAGCGTGTCGCTCTGGCTCATGGGCGTCGCCGCCGTCGTGCTGATCATCGCGTGCGCCAACGTCGGGAACCTGCTCCTGGCCCGCGCCTTCGGGCGCCGGCGCGAGATCGCCGTGCGCCTCGCTCTCGGCATCAGTCGCGGCCGGCTGTTCGCGCAATTGCTGACCGAGAGCGTGCTGCTGGCCCTGCTCGGGGGCGCGGCGGGCCTCGCGATCGCGCAGTGGGGCGGCGGCGTGCTGCGGGCCGCGCTGATTCCGGACGTGGACTGGTCCAGCATGCTGGCGGACCCTCGCGTGCTCGGCTTCGGGGCCGCGGCGGCGCTGGCGGCCGGCCTGCTCGCGGGCCTGGCGCCAGCGTGGCACGCGGGCCGCAGCGACGTCGCGTCCTCGCTCAAGGCGGGCGTGCACGAGGGGACGTACCACCGCTCGCGGACCCGCACGGCGCTCCTCGTCGTGCAGGGCGCCTTGTCGGTCGTGCTGCTGGTGGGTGCGGGCCTGTTCGTCAGGAGTTTCGACAAGGTGCGCGGCGTCAGGCTCGGTTACGACGCCGACCGGCTGCTGTGGGTGCATCCGGTGATGCGCAGCGTGAAGCTGGATACGATGCCGGCGTCGCAGCTCCGGGACCGGCTCGTCGCCGCGGCGCTGCGCGTGCCCGGCGTCGAGGCCAGCGCGCGGGCCGGCAGCGTTCCGCTGCAAGGCGGCTGGTGGTGGAACGTGGTCGTGCCGGGCCTCGACACCGCGTACACGAACCACATCGGGATGATGCTGCTCCAGCCCGCGTCGCCGGATTACTTCCGGGCGATGGGCACGCGGCTGCTGCGCGGCCGTGGCTTCACCGAGGCGGATGAGGCGACGAGCCCGTTGGTGGTCGTGCTGAGCCAGGCCCTGGCCACCGCGCTCTGGAAGGATGCCGACCCCATCGGCCGCTGCGTGAAGATCGACACGGACACGGCGCCCTGCCGCTCGGTCGTGGGCGTGGCCGAGAACATCGTGGACAACGACTTCGGGAGCGACGGCGAACTCACCTACTACGTGCCGTCCACGCAGTGGCACCCGGAAGGGGGTGGGGTGTTCGTGCGAACGCGCGGGCCCTCCGACCGCTACGCCGAGGCGGTGCGCTTGGCTCTCCAGCGACGGATGCCCGGTGACGCCTACGTCGCGGTGCGGCCGATGGCCGAACTCGTCGGCGCCAGGACGCGGCAGTGGGACTTGGGCGCGACGATGTTCACCATCTTCGGGGTGCTGGCGCTCGTCGTCGCCGCGGTGGGGCTCTACTCGGTGACCGCGTACGGCGTCGCCCAGCGCACGCACGAGCTGGGCGTGCGGGTGGCGCTCGGCGCGGAAGCGCGGGACCTCGTGCGGATGGTGCTCGGGGAGGGACTGCGCCTGTCCGCGGTGGCGCTGGTGCTCGGCCTGGGCGCGGCGCTGCTGGCCGGGCGCTTCGTGGCGCCGCTGCTCTTCGAAACGTCGCCGCGCGACCCGCTCGTCCTCGCGGCCGTGGCCGCGCTGATCTGCGTGACGGCGGTGGCGGCGAGCGCCGTGCCGGCGATGCGCGCGTCGCGCGTGGCCCCCAACATCGCGCTGCGGGACGAATAGCCTCCGCGCGCCGGGCCACCGCGCCGCGCTCGACCGGCGTGGGCCGACCCCGCATCACCGCAGGTCGTTCACGCCGGTCGTGCAGCGGCTGCTCCTGTAAGGATCAGCTGACCTTCAGGTCCTTCACCATGCCATGCAGCACGTGGTCCTTCCCGTCCTTGGCGTCGGGGAGGAAGCACCACAGCCCGTAGTCGCCGGCCGTCAGGTTGACGGCGATGACTTCCGACGCGCCCGGCGCCAGCGCGGTCGCGCCGCCCAGCGGCCGGACCGGCGGCATGCCGCGCATGTGCTGCCGCTCCACCCAGTTCACCATGTCCATCGCCTTCTTGCCGTGCGCCATCTGGCCGATGAGCATCTCGTGCATCTGCGGCCCGTCGTTCACGATGCGGATCGTGTGCGGCCCGGCCGTCAGGGTGCCGGTGACGTCGAACTGGTAGTCCTTGAGGTGGATTACGATGTCGGCCGTCGGCATCGGGGCCGGCGTGGCCGCGCTCGCGGTCACGGTGAGCGCGCGCATCATGCCCTTGGCGAAGTGGGGCACGCCGGCGCTGTCGGGGATCAGGCACAGCATCGCGTAGTTCCCGGCCGGCAGGGTCAGCCAGGCGACGGCGGTATCGGTCGGGATCGGGGCCACGGCGTTCGGCCCGCCGACGAAGTGCGCCCACGCGGGCGGCGGGCCCGGGTTCTTCATCGCGTTCATCAGGTCGCCGACCGTCTTCCCCGAGTCCAGCGCGATGATCTGCAGGTGATGGACCGAGGGTCCCTTGTTCGCTAGATGGAACATCTCCAGCCCGGCCGAGATGGTGTCGGGCGCCGTGAAGGCGTAGTCCGCCGCCGTCACGATGACGTGGTTGGGGCCGGCCTGCACCGCCGGCGGGGGCGGCTCCTTCTTCGCGCACGCCGCGGCGCCCAGCGCCAGGGCGAGCAGCGGAGTCCAGCGGACCAGCGTCGATCCAGCCATGTGACCTCCGGTGCCGGGCGCACGGTGCCCGGGGGTTGATGGGTGAGTTGGGGGATGGGGTCGAAGGCGGACAATCCTAAAGGGAGAGTCCCGATTCCGCCAGCAGGGGTGGAACGGGAGCCCCGCCGGCTCGGGCAGAGCCTGCCTCCGCCGCTTGGCCGCTAGACGATCTTGCAGGGGATCAGGGCGTCCTCGTCGTGCCCATAGACGGCGCACATCCGGTGGTAGCCGTCGGCGACGATGACCTTGCCGCGGGCGGCGTCGCGTACCAGCAGCAGGGGCGAGAGCTTCTTGCCGGTCGCAATCTTGTGCCGGTCCTTCTCGATGTGCGAGTTGCTGATCCCGAGCAGCGACAGGCCCGACGCCCGGAAGATGTCCTTGGCCTTGAAGTGCGTGACGGCGGCGCGCGTCAGCAGCTCGACGTAGCGGTGCGCGGCGGCGCTCTCGAACGTCAGGGTCAGGTACGACCGCGCCGCTTCGTAGTCGTGCTCTTCCGGTGCGTCGAGCCAGCGGATCTCGTCCTGGTTCCGTGCCATGGCGGCGCTCCTGCAAGGGCGGCCGGTATCATCCCGCAGTTCGGGCCCCGGCGCAACCCTCTGCGCCGTCCGGCCGATCCCGGAGGCGTACGCTCGCCGCTCCGACAGGGCCGGGCTCGAGCGCGTCGCGGGCGCTGGTAGCGCATCGCGCCGCGGCATAAGATTGGGCTGCCGGAGCGCCGGGTCTCGCCAGCCGAGGGACGCCGTATGAAGACCACCATCCGCAGACTGTTGCTCACGTACGCAACCCTGTTCGCCTTCTCGCCGCTCGAGGCCCAGGTCTCGGCCAGTGCGCATCCCGTCGCGGACCCGCACAACGTGGTGACCGACGGCAGCGTGCGTCTTACGGTACTGACCCCGCAGCTGGTGCGCCTCGAGTGGGCGGAAACTGGCCGGTTCGAGGATCGTCCCTCGCTGGTCTTCGTCAACCGCGACACGCCGCCCGTCGCGTTCACGAAGCGGGTCGAGCATGGCTGGCTGGTGCTCGCGACCGATCGCCTGCAGCTCCGCTACCGCCGGGGCAGCGGCCGATTCGGGCCGGGGAACCTGACCATCACGCTCAGGAACGCCGACTCGACGGTGACGTGGCGGCCCGGGGTGTCCGATTCGGCGAACCTGATGGGCACGACGCGCACGCTGGACGGCGCGAGCGGCCCGGTGCCGCTCGAGAAGGGGCTGCTCTCGCGTGACGGCTGGGCGCTGGTGGACGACTCGGACCGCCCGCTGTTCGACGCCAGCCCGTGGCCCTGGGTGGTGCAGCGCGCCCCGGGGGACCGGCAGGACTGGTACTTCTTCGGCTACGGCCACGACTACCGCCGCGCGCTCGCGGACTTCACGCGTGTGGCCGGGAAGATGCCGATGCCGCCGCGCTTCGCGTTCGGCGCGTGGTGGTCGCGCTACTGGGCCTACACCGACGCGGAGCTGGAGCGGCTGGTCGGGGATTTCCACCGCAACGACGTGCCGCTCGACGTGCTGGTCGTGGACATGGACTGGCACAACACCTTCGAGCTGCGCTGGCAGGGCCAGCCGCTGGACCAGGCGGGGCAGCGGCTGGGTTGGACCGGCTACACCTGGGACCGCGCCTACTTCCCGGATCCCGACGCATTTCTCGGCTGGGTCCACCAGCAGGGGCTGCACACGACGATGAACCTGCATCCGGCCTCGGGCATCCAGCCGCACGAGGCGCAGTATCCGGCGATGGCGCGGGCCATGGGGATAGACCCGGCGAGCAAGCAGTACGTGCCGTTCCAGATCGAGAACAAGCACTTCGCGGAGGCGTACTTCGCCGACGTGATCCACCCGCTCGAGGCGCAGGGCGTGGACTTCTGGTGGCTCGACTGGCAGGCGTGGGGCAATACCTCGATACCGGACCTGAACCCCACGTGGTGGCTGAACTACGTCTTCTTCACCGACATGGAGCGGCAGGGCCTGCACCGGCCGCTGATCTTCCATCGCTGGGGCGGCCTCGGCAATCACCGCTACGAGATCGGCTTCTCCGGCGACATGCACTCCACCTGGCCGGCGCTCGCTTTCGAGACCTACTTCACGGCCACGGCCGCCAACGTGGGCTTCGGCTACTGGAGCCACGACATCGGCGGGCACATCCCGGGGCCCGTCGCGCCCGAGCTGTACACGCGCTGGATCCAGTTCGGGATCTTCAGCCCGATCCTGCGCACGCACACCACCAAGAACGCCGACGCGGAGCGCCGCATCTGGGCGTATCCGCCCGAGTACGCCGACGCGATGCGGGACGCGTTCCAGCTCCGCTACGCGATGATCCCGTACATCTACACGGCCGCGCGCCGCGCTTACGACAGCGGCGTGTCCATCGTGCACCCGCTCTACTACGACTGGCCCGACAGCGCCCAGGCGTACGCGTTCCCCGACGAGTACTACTTCGGCCGGGACCTCGTGGTGAGTCCGGTGGTTGCGCCCCTCGACAGCGCCAGCGCTCTCGCGCGCGAGCAGCTATGGCTGCCGCCGGGCGAGTGGGTGGAATGGTCGAGCGGAGCACGGCTCTCGGGGCCGCGAGTGCTGGATCGCTCGTTCGCCCTGGACGAACTGCCGGTGTACGTCCGGGCCGGTGCCATCCTGCCGGAGCAGCCGAAGATGGAGCGGAGCGATGCGCGGCCCGTAG
Organism: uncultured Gemmatimonadales bacterium; assembly: GCA_963806755.1. GTDB lineage: Bacteria > Gemmatimonadota > Gemmatimonadetes > Gemmatimonadales > JACORV01 > Fen-1245. The sequence goes on along the minus strand of CAWDZR010000017.1, from coordinate 103,973 downwards.
ATCCGCTCGTCCTGGACGTCTTCCCCGGCGATTCAGGCAGCGCGCGCATCTACGAGGACGCGGGCGATTCCGAAGGCTACCAGGGCAGCGCGTACACCTTCACACCGGTCGTGCAGCATCGGAGCGGCACCGCCATCGCGCTGACCATCGCGCCGGTGGAGGGGTCCTTCACGGGGATGCTGCGCGAGCGCGGGTACCAGGTGCGGCTGCGGGGGACGTGGCCGCCCGCGCGCGTGACCTGGCAGGGCGCGGATGTCCCGTACCGGGCGGACGGGTCCGCTCCAGGCTGGCGCTACGATGGAGATCGTCTCACGACCCTCGTGTCGCTGCCCGAGGCGGACGTCTCCACCCGCAAGGACCTGGTCGTGACGGAGCCCGCCGGCTCGGACGACGTGCTGCTCGACGGTGTGCCCGGCCGGCTCATGCGCCTGAAGCGCGGCATGACCATGCTCGAGACGCTCTGGCCCGCGGACTGGCCGTCCGATGCCTACGTCACGCTGGCTCAGACCGGGCGGCGGATCACGCTGCATCCAGACTCGGCCCAGGTGGAGCTGCAGCGCTTCCGGGGGCAGCTGCCGGAGGTGCTGCGCGCGTTGCCGCAGATGAAGGGGGATACCGCGGTGATCGGCCGCGCGACGCGGCACCTGGATCAGGGGCGGAACTAGCGGCGCGTTGCCGGTGAATCAGCCGCGCCGCATACTGGAGCGCGCCCCTCGACGCCACTCCTCTGGGGAGGAGCGGCTCGAAAGCTGAATCCCGCGGGCGGTCTTACGGCGCCCCGGTGTTGGCGTACTTGACGAGCAGCGCCTGAAAGCGCGGGTCGTGGCGGATGCGGTCGAACCAGGGCGCCATACGGATCTCATAGACGCTGGTGTGGCCGGGGCGGGCCAGAAACCGATCGAGCTCGGCCAGCGCGCCGTCCCGGTCGCCGAGTTCAGCCAGGATGAGGGCGCGGTGGAAGGCTGCCCACGGCCCCCAGTAGTGATCGTTGCGGTAAACCGGTGAACGCTCGATCCAACGCGCTTCCTGCAATGCCTCAGCACGACGTCCCAGATATGCCAGGGTCGTACCACGGTTGCCGTGAACTTCCCAATCCTGCGGACGGGCGCGCTCCAGCGAGTCGAGGCGCGCCAGGGCCAACCAGTAGGCCGCGTGCGCCGCCGCTGTATCTCCCTTCTGGAAGTGCGCACGGGCCGCTTGCAACTCCGGCTCGACGAACGACCACCTCCGTAGAGCCTCACGCCCCACGCTGCGGACCAGCGCCAGGATCGAGTCCGGTGATTCCCGCGTCATGACGGCCAACATGAGGACATGTTCCGGGTAGAGCTGAACCGGCAGATGACCGACGACGGCGCGAAGCGTATCCAGCCGCCCCTGCCACTTGAAGTAGGACCAGCCGATCTCAACGTGGCCGTCGAGGAAGTCTGGTGCAATGGCGATGGCGCGCCGGAACGCCGCGATGGCGTCTGAGTACCGTCGCATCATCTCGAGAGTCATGCCGAGATCAAAGACCGGGGTCGAGTTTCTCGGGTCCAGCTGAACGGAGTACTGGAGCGAAACAAGCGCGCTGTCCCACTCGCCGAGGGATCGGTGCGCCAGCCCTTTCCAGTACCATCCTTCCGCATGGTTCGGCGCGCGACGCAGCGCGTTCCTGAACTCCTCCAGGCCGGCAGCGAAGTCCTGTCGGCCGAGATCCGTCAAACCCAGAGCGTACAGAGCCTCCGGCAGGCTTGGCGCAAGACGCACAGCCGCCTCGGCTTCACGTCGCTGCAGTTCCGCCCTTTCCGGCGAATGATCGCACATGCCGATGTACATCGCACCGTGAACGTCGGACAGCGCCGCGTGAGCCTGCGCGAAGGTCGAATCCAAGCTCAACGCACGCTCGTAGAACCTCTGGGCGATCTCGCGGTTGTCGCACTCGGCGGGCCGGCGCCAGTAGTCGAGGCCCTGCAGGTAGAGCTGGTAGGCCTCGGCGTTCTGTGTAGGAGGCGCTGCGATGGCGGTCGCCTCGGCCTCGGTAAGGACCGCCCCCACTTCGGCCACTACGCGCTGGGCGATGTCGCTCTCGACCGCGAAAGCGTCTGCCACGGTCCGGTCGTAGTTCTCGGCCCAGAGATGCGTCTGGGTCACCGGGTCGAGGAGTTGCACGGTGACTCGCAGCCGATCGCCGACGATCTGCACGCTGCCTTCCACGATGCTGCCGACCCCTAGCTCCTCGCCGATCTGCCGCAGCGGCTTCGACGTCCCCTGGTATCCGATGACGGAGGTTCGGCCGATCACCTTCAGAGCCGCCACCTTGGCCAGCTGTGTCAGTAGCTCGTCATGCAGCCCGGCGGCGAAGAAGGCGTGTGCCGAGTCGGCACTGAGGTTCTGGAAGGGCAGGACGGCGATGGCCGTGCGTGGATAGCGGGAAACCGCGGTCGGCCGCAGCCAGTGGCCCGCGACGATCGCACAGGCAAGCGCGACGAGAGCCGCGAGCGGCGCCCACCGCAGCCAACCAATGCCGCGAGCCGGCGTGCGGCCCCGCCGCGCGTCAGGTCCTGCCGCTGCGTTGCCCTGCGCCGCCGTCGGCGTCCCGGCCACCGCCTCTGCTCCGGTCATGGCCCGGCGGTCCGCCGGCGTGAGCAGCTCGCCGCGGCGGATGCGTTCGATCTTGGCCAGCACCTCCCGGTCCGGCTCCAGGTCCAGCTCCGAGCGCAGGCGCCGTCCGTGGGCGTCGGCGAGCTTGATGGCATTGGCCCGATCGCCAAGTGCGGCGAGCGCCCGTACCTGTTGCAGGACGAAGTGGGAGTTCAGCGGATCCTGCTCCACCGCCCGCGCCCACCAGCCCGCCGCGTCCTTCCACGCCCCGCTCGCTTCGGATCGCTCGGCGAGCGCGACGAGCGCCTCGACGCATTCCCGCGCCAGGCGACTGCGCTCCCCGTCGAGCCAGCGCTCGAACTCGGGCGCGTCGTCCACGTGGAAGCCGTCGAGCAGCGGACCGCCGTACGCCCGCACCGCCTCGGTTGCCCGGTCGGCGGCGAGCGCCTGTGTGAAGTCGTGGATATCGGAGTCGATGACGGCGCGATGGAGCTGCAGACGGTCCCCGGCTGAGTCCACGGCGTCCGGGCCAAGGACCTGGCGGATCGCGTGGAGGGCGTCGCGCAGGTTGTGGCGGGCGTGGGCTTCGTCGCTCTCGGACCAGAGGAGCGCGATCAGGCGTTCGCGGGTGCAGCCGAGGTCGCCGCATGCGGCCAACACCGCGAGGACGGCCGCGGCGCGGCGCTGGGGCAGCTGGGGCGTCACTGCCCCGGCGGGCCCCTCCACTGCGAAACCCCCGAACACGCGGAGTCGGAACATGCTGACGCCTGCCTGTGACTATCGGCGCGCGTCCCTGAAGCAACCGACATCTACAGGCAGAACCCTATACCCGCCCCGTCACTTGGGCGTTAGGGGGCCAATCTCCGGCTCCGTGCTCGCATTTCCCTCCCGTGCCACTCTTGTCGCGGCAATGACGCTGCCCAGCTCAGGTCACCCTCTCCACGTCGGCCCCCGAGGGAACAGCGCCCGGCACCCTCCCGCGTGCGCAGTGCGGGCAACCGTCCGCTGGGCTCAGATCGGCAGGCCCATGCGACGGCACAGATCGCGGAACCGGGGTTCCTCCGGCAGACTCAGGATCCGGGCATGGCACACGTACGGAAGATTGGGGTCGTGAGCCCGATAGGCGCGCTCCAGCCACTCGAGTTCGCGCGCCTTGTCTCCCGCGTCCGCATACATGAAGGCGATGCCCGCCGGTCCCTGGGTCGCCGACGAAGGGCGGGCAGCCAGCAAGTCGGCGAAGCGGCGATTCACTCCACGCCAGCCGCCCTCGGCCCATCCCCGGTTCGCCGCGGCCAGCAGGTCCTTGTCGTCCGCCACCATCTTCCGAAGCTGCGTCACGGCTTCGGAGTCCCTTCCCGCCAGGTGCAGCGCGTCGACGATGTCCCCGCCCAGTTGGTTGCCGCCTACGAGGGCCTGGCGGAACTCAACGATCGCGCTGTCGAAGCGTCGCTCATAGAACTCGAGCACGACGCCGCGGAAGCCCTGGACGAAGGAACTGAGCGGATCGAGCGCCACGGCGCGGTCCATCTCCGCTCTCCCCTCCTGCGGCCGTCCCGTGAGGTACAGGAGGTGCGAATACTCGGCGTGAGCTTGCGCGTCGTTGCGGTTAATCTCAATCGCCTTCTTGAAGGCGGCCTCTCCGCCTGCCCAGTCCCAATCGCTCCACGTCTTCACCTCCGCCAGTACGCGCTGAACTTCGGCAAGCGTGCTGTCCAGCGCCGCCGCCTCGTTCGCGGCAGCGATGGCCTTCGGGATGGCCTCCAGGTGCGGGGCGACGCCTATCTGGGAGCGGCAGGCCCAGACCCACGCAATGCCGGCGTGGGCGAGTGCGTAGCTCGAGTCGCGCCGCAGCGCACGCTCGAAGTACCCCAGCGCCGCGTCGAGCTCGGGCGCGGTCAGCCGCTGGGCGTGGAACATGCCCTGCAGGTAGTCATCGTACGCCTGCGGGTCCACCGTCTGGGCGCTCGCCAGCCTGGCCGCCGCCGCGGGACCGAGCGCGCCGTGGATCTGCTCGGCAATGGCGCGGGTCACGCCATGATATAGCGCGAAGACGCTGCGCACCTCGCCGGAGTAAGTGTGTTCCCACCGTGCCAACTCCGTGCGGCCGTCGATGAGCCGCACTGAGACCTCCACGCTGTCGCCCGAGCGCATCACCCATCCTTCGATCAGCGCGTCCACACCCAGCTCGCGGGCGATCTGGCGCGGCGGCTCCTCTGTGCGCCGGTAGCGCAGCACGGACGTTCGGCCGAGGACCGTGAGCCCGGCCTCCTGCAGGTTGGAAATCAGAGCCTCGTGTACGCCCTGGACGAAGTAGTCCTGGCTCGTGTCGTTCGTGAAGCTCGCGAGCGGCAAGACTGCGAGTCGTTTGATGGGCGCACGCCCCGTGGCCGCCTCGATGGCTTTTACAGCCCACCAGCCGAAGGCCGCCAGGACCACCGTGCCCGCCACGGCTAGACCAGCGCGCCAGCGCCGACGCGCCTGCCCGCGCCGCGGTTCGGCGGCGATTCCCTCGGCTGCTGTCGCCTTGGTCATCGGCGTGATGAGATCCTCGGCCGTCGGTGATTCCCTGCGCTCGGGAGGCGCTAGCGTCTTCCCGCGTCGCAGGCGCTCGATTCCGGCCAGGACCTCACGGTCAGGCTCGATGTCCAGTTCTTCGCGGAGGCGGCGCAGGTGCACGTCGGCTGCCTTCAGCGCGTTGGCCCGGTCGCCCGCTGCGGCGAGCGCGTTCAAGTACCGAAGCACGACGCGCGAGTTCACCGGGTCGTGCTCCACGGCCCGCGCCCACCACTTCGCGGCCTCATTCCAGAGTCCGGACTGTTCTGCTGTTGTCGCCAGATGCTCGAGGGCCTCGCCGTGCTCGCGCGCCAGCCGGCTGCGCTCCGAGTCCAGCCAGCGCTCGAACTCGGGCGCGTCGTCCACGTGGAAGCCTTCGAGGAGCGGACCGCCGTAGACCGCGACCGCCTCGCCGTGCCTGCCGGCGCTCAGCGCTTGTGAGAACTCGAGGACGTCGGAGATCACGACGGAGTGGTTCAGGCGCAGGTGTTCACCTTGCGCGAACACTGCGTCAGCGCCAAGAGCATGGCGCAGGGCATTCAAGGCGTCGCGCAAGCTGTGGCGGGAATGGGCTTCGTCGCTCTCGGGCCAGAGCAATGCCATCAGCCGCTCGCGGGTGCAGCCGAGGTCGCCACACACGGCCAACACCGCGAGCACGGCTTCAGCGCGAGTCAAGGGCAGCACGGACATCGCGGAGCCCGACCGCTGGCGCAGGCTGAAACCACCTAGGATGCGGAGTTGGTACATGCAGGACTCCCGCTTCCGCCGCTCCGACACCGACCCTCGGTCCGGCGGTGAGAATAAATGCCGGACGTCAGCAAGGCGTTAGACCACTCCGCGAGTCCCCACCATGAAATCCGAGCACTGCGGTCGCAATCGGTCCTGACGCCGAGCTGACGCCGTCTCGGCGGGGCCATGACGGCCGGGAACCACCTTGTTCCGCACCAGCGCCGGTCCGCCGCTCTGCTTATGCGGTTCGGGACAGGTCGGCTTCACCCTACCAACGAGGTGCGTATGAACAGGATCAGATTGGTAGTCGCCGCCGCGGCAGTGCTCGCCCTCGGCGCTCTTAGCGCGGCTTGCCGGGACGAACCGGTCGCCCCGACCCAGGCCGCGATCGTCGCGACCCCGGACCAGGCCAGCCTGCACGGACCCGACTTGGCCGGCGCGAAGATCGTCAAGTCGCAACGGTCGGTGCTCCGTGAGGGCATTGTCCACTACACCTTCGACGTAGCGGTGGGCCCGGGCCAATACGACGTGATCCGGCTCCACCGCGTGGTTCGGGAGCGCCGCCCGAATCAGCCGGCCGAGACCGATGGAGCCCTGTTCCTTCTCCCCGGAGACCCCAACACCTTCGTGGAGATCTTCATGGAGCCACAGATCTCCTCGGTGCTTCCGTGGGATCAGTCGATCGCCGCGTTCCTGGCCGAGAACGACATTGACGTATGGGGCATGGACTACGCGTGGGCCCTGGTGCCGGCGGGGACGACCGATTTCACCTTCATGCGGGGCTGGGGTTTCCAGAGAGAGATCCAGTTCGCGGAGAAGGCACTCGCCGTCGCCCGCTCGATTCGCGCACCATCGGGCCGGGGGGATGACCGGCTGCAGGTGCTCGGGTTCAGCTACGGCGTCTACCTCGCGTACGCCATCGCCGGCGACGAGACGCAGCAGCCCGCGTATCGGAGGAGTGTGAAGGGGATCATTCCGGTCGACGACTGGCTACTGACCAACGACGAGAGTCTGATAGCCGCCAGCTGCCCTGCTACGACCGACCTCCAGAGCGTCGTCGCGTCAGGCGTGTACCAGGACGAGACCGGCATCTTCCTGAAGCAGGTCGGCGACCTGGCGGGGACGGCGCCGGGTGACGTGTCTCCGTTCTATCCGCCGCTCACCAACTGGCAGTTCGCCCTGTTCGTGGGAGCGAGCGGCGCCCAGCATTTCGTGGGAGGGTACTTCGATCAATCGGGGATTCCTACCGGCTTGCGCTACACCGACCCCCGGCTCTGGGTAGACGTGATACGCGCGGTCCCTCCCTACGCGACGCCGATTCAGGTGGGCGTCGACCTGGACTCCCTGGAGTGCAGCAGGTTCGACTACCATCTCCACGACGTCACGGTTCCTATTCTCTACATTGGCGCGGCGGGAGGGTTCTCGGGCTGGCTCGGTTACTACAACACGACCGTCACTGCGAGCCGGGACGTCACGAAGTTCACGGTGCAGCTGCTGCCGGACGACCAGGCGGCATACGACTTCGGGCACGCGGATCTGTTCACCGCCCGGAGCGCGAAGCAGCTGGTGTGGCGGCCGATCCTGCGCTGGCTCTTGGCCCATCGGTCGGACCGGGAGGATATCGCCAGGGCCGAGCACTGATCCTGGCTGCAGTCAGCTAACTACTGCGCAAGAGAGCGAGCCCCCGTTCGGACGACCGGACGGGGGTTCGTCATGCCAGGGCGAGCAGTGATCGCGCACACGTCTGCCCCCGAACGAACAGCGCCCGGCACGAGGCCGGGCGCCGCTCCGCATCGGGGTCCAGATTACCGAGGCGACTACCGGTGGTCTTGCTCCCGCGTGGTCCATAGCACCGCGCGTTCATCCCAGGTCGCGGTGTAGGCATAGCCGACGACCTGACCCCGGTCGTTGATGGACTGAGCCCCGCTGTAGTCATTCCCGCCGGGGAGGATTCCCAGATCGGTCATCGCCCCGTTGTACCAGAGGAGGGCGTGGCAGGACGTTTCCCAGTCCGGCGTGCAGGTCACGCCAGCGACCTGGCCCTTGTCGTTGATCCACGACGCGTACGCGATCGTGTATATGCCTCCCGGGGTCCCGAGGTCCCTCATCCGGCCGCCGTGCCAGATGAAAGCGCGCGTGACGGCATCGCCCGCCAGCGTGCTGCCTCCCACGACCGTACCGGAGCCGTTGATGTACGAGCCTCCGGCCGTAGTTCCCCCGAGGGTGCCGATGTCGTGCATCGCGCCGTCCCGCCAGACGAAGGCGTCCTGGACCACGTCCCCGGCGAGGTTTGCGCCGCCCACGACCACGTCTGAGTTGCTGATGCCGTTTGACCAGGACCCGCTCCCCCCGAGTGTCCCGAGGTCCTTGATCCTGCCATGCCGCCACAGTGCGGCGTGGAAGATGCCGTCCGGCGTCGTGCCGCCGCCGGCCACGTCACCCGCGTCGTTGATGACGAATCCCTCGGCGTAGCCGCCGCCCAGGCCTCCGAGGTCCGTCATCCTGCCGTGCCTCCAGAGGAAGGCATGCCAGACAGCGTCCCCCGCGATCGCGCTGGCGCCGACGACCTCGCCGGCATTGTTGATCCCGAGCGCCTTGGACCAGGTTCCGCCCAACGTGCCGAGGTCGGTCATGTGCCCGTCCTTCCAGAGGAAGGCGTGGTACACGCCGACGCTGACTTGGCTCAGGCCGACCACCCAGCCCTCGTCGTTGATCGCCCGGCCTTCGGACCAGGTTCCGCCCAGCGTGCCGAGATCCTCGATCGTGAGGGTCTGCGCTGCATGCAGCGACGCAGAGGCCCCCGGCAGCACGGCGGCATCCGTTGGTTTGGGCGCCGAGGGTTGGTCACTGCACGCGACCAGCAGCGAGACGGGGACAGCCAATGCCGGCCACTTCCATGGGATGCGCATAGACGACCTCCAAGAGAGAACAGTCCGGAACGGCTAGTGCTCTGGCGGTGTCGTCGCTGTGGCGCTCTGCGCGAGAGGTCATCCATGGCGGCGAGCCGTCGGGGCCAGCGGCAACAGAACCAAGTTCCCCCACAGTAGGCGCGGGGCGTCGATGGCGCGTCCACGGAACGTCCAGTCAACGCCGATTGGTTGGGAACGCGTGTCGGTCAACGACTGGGGCCGGCGTCCCGAACGCACAGCGCCCGGCACGGGGCCGGGCGCTGACGATTTCCACGGAGAGGGCGCGCAACGACCTACGGTATGGTGATGTAGGGAGTGTGGGTGCTGCTGTCCACCAGGACGGTGGCCGGCGTGAACGTGCTCGCCCCTGCCGCTCGGGTTCCGGCGCTGACGCCGTAGTTCGATGCGGCGCCGCTCGAATCCGTGTAGATCCTGCCGCTCAGCACGAACTGGAACATGGGCCTGTCGCCGCTCGTGGTCAGGCCGACATGCGGAAGGAGCTTGCCTGCACCGGCCACGTTCGACAGCGTGAAGACGTACCTACCGGTCCCGTCGTCGGTGAGCGGCAGCAACGCCCATGCCCAGGCCGAGCCCTCCACCGATACCGTGGTCAGGTCCCAGGTGCCGGAGGGGTCCAGGTTCCTGGTGTCCAGAACGAGCTGCACGTCCGTGGTGCCGAACGGCTTCAGCGTCATGCCCGCGACCTGCTGGTCGGCGGTGGCACCCGCGTTCACCGTGAAGCTGCCGTTGGGGTTCGGCCAGATCCAGCCATTGCCGAAGGCCGTCTCGACGGTTTGATCGATCATCCCGTACTCGTAGGTCGTCGCGCCGGTGGCGGGAGGCACGACGAACACCACAGCGCCGAACTTGTGGTCCCCCGCGACGGAGCCCAACGGCTCGTGGCCGCCCGCGGACATCGGGCCGTCGTCATAGAGCGGCGCCCAGGGGCCGGACCAGGACGGGTCCGGGGTGATCATGTTGGTGGTGCTGTTGTAGACCATCGAACCTTTCCACACCAGTTGGCCGTCGCCGTACACCTTGTTGGCCGCGTCATCCACGGTGATGCCCACGGCGATGGCTCCGGCCGGCTTCCTGAAGAGCGGCGGCGTGTACGTCTGGTTGACCGTCGCCCCGCACGCCGAGCCTGAGATCAAGTAGGTCGTCGTCCCGGTCTGAGTCATCGTCACGTCCACCGTGACGTCGATGGGGCAGGCGCCCGAGCGGCCATCCGCCGTCCCCACCTGGAGCGTGCCGCCGAACGTCGCGTGCGCGGTCGTCGTGGCCTGCGTGGCCGCGAGCTCCCCGTTCCCCGAGAACGAGCCGTCGGTCGTGAAGTGCGCGGTCTTGCAGCCGGAGTAGCTGAACGTCGCGCTGGCGGTCGCGGTGGTCGCGCCCTCGTCGTAGCCGCCGTTCACGGTCGTCGTACCTCCGTCGGGACAGGCGGCGCTGGCCGTGAACGGCACTGAGGCTGCCGCTGCGCGGACCGGCCCCGCGCCACGCATAGAAGACATCGCCGCCCTGAGCGAAGCGGTGGCGTTGTAGTTGCTCATCACCGAGCCCAGCTCGGAGGCGAGCTGGTAGACCTCTTCCGACGTGAGACCGATGGCCGGGCCCGTAGCGTCCTTGCTGCCGCACGCCCCGGCGCCGAGCGAGAGCACGAGCGCGAGCGCTGCCGCAGCGGCCGTGGTGATTCTCTGGGATCTCATCTCGACCTCCTGTAGCGTCCGGAGTATAGAGCCACAGAGAACCTGCGCAGGCCCCGTCAAGCGCCCGTCAAGTGTCGTCGGTGTTCAAGCGGAACAGCCCAGCAAAGGGCAAAGCAGGCGCCTGCCGGGCTGACCCCGGACTCGCTAAGTTCTTATCCTGCTTGACCTGACCGGGTAGCTCAGTTGGTAGAGCAGCGGACTTTTAATCCGCAGGTCGTGGGTTCGATGCCCACCCCGGTCACTCGCTAAGCGGAAGCCAGCTAGTCAGTTGCAGATCATCCTGCGGACGCAGTTTCGAGAGACGGCCTTGGCTGTGGGACCAACCGTGGGTGGCCGCCCTTCCTGCCGAACAGCACCCGCGCAATCGTGGCCGCGTCCTTGCCCCGGTCTCGCTGCATCGTGTACCTGCGGGTCATGGCTGGTGTGGCGTGGCGGAGGGTGCGCTGCACGCTCGCCTCGGGCCTGCCGGCATCCGTAAGCCACTGTCCGGTACAGTGCCGCAGGTCATGCATCCGAAGCGTAGGATCGGCCTCTGCGGCCTGCAGGGCGCGTTTCCAGGCTATACGCAGCCACTTGTACCGGAGAGGCGAGGGCACAGCCGCACGAATCCAAGGCCAGAGGCTCTCGTCCACCCGGATCACGGCGGCGGACGCAGCCGACTTGGTGCCCGGCACCTTGATCGAGAACGTGTGCGGGAGCAGGTCGAAGGGTGTGAGGCGCAAGAACTCGCCGACCCGAAGCCCGGTGGCGGCCAGCGTCACGAAGACCGGCCGCACATAGTCTGGGGCTTTCTCGATGATAGCTCGGAACAGTTCAGGCGTGATGTCGGGAACGCGCGGCGCTTCGGCACGTATCGGGATGCGCTTGATTATACGCCGTCGGAAAGGATGCTGAGAGTCGCCGAGTTGGTCAGAGAGAAACTTGGATACGGCGCGGCGGACGTGATTCCAGTCTGACGCGCTTCGCGTCCAGCGGGGCTCCAGGCCTCGCCAGTCCACCGCCGCCAGATCTTCCACTACCGCATCCGGCCCGAGAACCCCAGTGGCACCGTCTCGTCGGAGCGCTTTGAATGACACGTCGTAGCGGCGACGCGCCGCCGGGGCCCGGGCGCTGGTTTCAACCCAGGCGTCCACCGTCTTCCAGAGCGGGAGGCGCATGGTGCGCCGCTCGCCCGTCATCTCATCGAGGCGGTTCTCGCGGTGGGCCGCATACAGCTCCGTCACCGTCACGTCGCCTTGCCGAAGCGCGCGGAGCAGGTCAAGCCGCCCCCTCTCAGCGAGGGCCGTGAGCAGCGCGTTTCGCTTGGTGAACTCGGAGCGAAGCCGAGTCCCACTCGTGACCGCAATGCGCCCCACACCGGGGAACACGCGGTCAATACGGAGCGCGGCTCCGAGTTTGGTTCGTCGTGCCATTGGTAACCTCCTTTGTTGAATGACCGCTTTGCGTATCACGCCTCGCGTTGCGAGGCGATGAAATCCAACACGTCGTATTCCCACCACACGACCGTTGAGTGACCTAGCCTGATCTTATGGGGCACGGTACGCCGTACCCACGCTGCGCTGACCGCGTCATGAAACAGTTCTGTAGCCACCTCTTGAGCCTTGAGGAGTCGCGCGGGGGCTCGCGGCGGGTGGAGCGCTTCACCATTGGTGGATTCCACGGGCACGCCTCACGCCTCCCGAGGCGTTGGCTGTGGGGGCACCCAGGTCTCCTCCATGCCCTCCATCCTCGAAGCCGCGTGTCGGCCCGGCTCTCGCGCGTACTCGCGGGCCCTCGCGAGCAAATCGGGGATGGCAAGTTCCCAAAAGCGTCCGAGGGCACGAAGGGGCTTCAGCCGCCGCTCTTGCTCTTCCGGGGTCGTCGGCGGCCCGAGCGGCAGCGCCTGCGCGGCGCTGCGTTCCTGTGCCTCACCAGCGGCGGCCACCAGCGGGCCCAGAAGGAACGTGCTAAGCCGCACGTCGAAATCCACGAGACTGTCGTTGGACTCGTCGCCGACGATGGGTCGACCCATCGACGGCAGGAAGGACATCAGATAGTCGCGGAGGACGGTGTAGATCTCGGCGAGAGGCCACGCAACGTACGGTATCTGGACCTCGCGTACAAACCCGCGCAGCGCCAGGAGCTTCTCGTCTTGTGGTCCCGCCGACCACGCGTCTGCTGGCAGGTAGCAGGTGCGTACGCCGAAGGGAACCACATCTGTCTGATCCTCTTGGAGAAACCAAGGCTCAGAGAAGCCATAGCTGCGTGCCAGCCGCTTGAGGGTATTAACACGAGGGTTGGTTGTGCGGCCGCTATACAAATCGCGCAGCGTCGCATAGGGCAGGCCGGTGGCGTCACTCGCCTCTTGGAGGTTCCCGTCATGAGCGAGGTCTATGAGGCGCCGGACCCGACGCGTAAGGAGAGTCTTTGGCTTCCGGAGCTTCTTCGGTCTTCCGATCTGAGGGTGTCCGTCCACGCCGCCTCCAAATAATCACTAAACTTAGTCGGTATATTGTAAGCTATTAGGTGGACTGTCAAGGCGTCGCGGTACGTTATGGCGCCAGGGGCGAAAGGGCCCTCTTCAGAGATGCACCATCGGGCGGGCGCTCTGACAGGTGATCCGCCCTCAGCGACTTCGCGGCTTCAATCTAGGCTTGGGTAATACGTCAGCCGAGGCCAAGGTAGGAGTTGACAACCCCCCCCGTACATTGGAGACGAACGGGGCCGCCGCGCGCTCGAACCACGTTCGGCCGAGAAGTCAAAAGGAGGCCAAGGTAAGTGCTGACAATGAGCAGCGGGTCGTTGGCTTTGGTTGCGGCGCAGCGGGTCCAGGGTGGAGGCGCTATATGGAACGAGCCCTGTGTGCCGGTGTCTTACCGGCACTTGCCGAATCATGGCCCCTTCCGCGTGCTCTGTTGAACGATTGACGGGCGGACGGCTTGAAGTGCCGGCTTCTTGCCGGCTTTGGCCACTGTCGAAGCCCGATGAGCCCCGTTGGCAACTGGGGCGCTCGTCGTCGCGTGCCTGCTAACTGCCGGTGGCTTGCCGGCTGTGCACTCGGGAACCTACTGACTACGGGTCAGTCGCTGCTGACGTGTCCATCGACGATGATGAGCCGACGGTTATACCGGTGAGCGGTCCCACGCGTGCGCCCAGATGGTGCACAGTCATGCGGGCATCGGTGAACTGACCAGCGGGCGGTCATACTAGGCGGTCATACAAGTGGTCATACGGGCGCCTGTGAGCTGATCAGGGGACACCGGTGTCCGCCTGGGCCACCAGATGAGCGGCCACACGCGCCGACGCTCATTGGGCGGCGCGCGGCTTCGCCTTAGGCACACAACATGCCGAATCTGCATTGGGAGATGTTATAGTCGCTGCGCCGCAACCTTGATTTTCTACCTGCCTGTTCCAACTTAGCTCCCCCAAAGGCAACAGGGAGATCGCTATGACAATCCGGGTCTCAATCATGATCTCGGCCATTTCGGCGCTTACCGCCTGTGTGGCTCCAAAGCAAGCGCTCGATGGGATGTGGAATGCTGCGTCCCAGCCGGTGCCAGGCTCCGGGCATGTGCTGACGCTCACGCAGCAAGGCACTGCCATCACTGGAACCGGAACGTATACAGCGGAGCTCGGATCCGGGGTGGGCACGCTTACGGTGCAGGGTACCTACGTGGCGCCTCGCGTTGTCCTCACTTTCCGATACGATAACGGGACAGCGTCGACGTACACTGGCATTCTTCAAGACGCGGCCCACATAGCGGGCACGGAGTCGTTCAGCACGGGACAGGCTTATGGTCTGACGTTTGTGAGGGAATGAGTGGGTTCTGTTACCGTTCAGACCCTTCGGGCGCTTGTACTTAGGGCTTTGCCCTATTGGAGGCAGCCGTGAGACACTCCCCGCAACTCTTCATACTCGCCAGCGCCGTCCTGCTTTCGGCTTGCGCAGACAGCAGGGCACCTACTCAGACGAGTGAAGGGAGTCGTTCCCGTGTGGTGGCGTCCTCCTTGAACGGAAGTACGGTTCACGTCAGTCCGCTTGGGGCGGCTCCCAGCACGACGCCGGGGGCAAGTCCAAACTCGCCATCATCCGGAATGGTATATCTCGGCGGATACATTCTTCCGGTAACTAAGGTGCAGGCGGTTTATTGGGCGACATCCCCGATCTTCAGTGGTGAGCCGACTCCCGGTACTATTGGGTCGGGCGCACAGGATCACTCAATCGTCGGGTACTTTCTCAACCACCTGGGCGGCTCGCCCTATTTTAACATCAATACCACGTACTACGACACTAGGTGGTGGACACGCAGTGCAGAACTCAGTCACCTACACGTCGTACTGGGCTGACAACCAGAACGTTCCTCCCAGCACCGGGGTCAGTGTCCCCGATGACACCGTTTAAGCCGAGATCAAGCGGGGCCTCAATTCGGGCGTTCTGGGATACGACTCCTTGACAGTGTATGCAGTATTCACCGCCGGAAATACCAACCTTGGGGGCGGGTTCGGTACCGCGTACTGTTCCTACCACGGATTGTTCACCTGGAACGGTCACAGGGTGATTTACGCGGCGATGCCTTGGGACTACCAGTATCAAGGGCCGAGCCTCTGCACTAGCGGCTACAGTTCGCCGAATGGAGATCCCGCTGCCGACGCGGAAGTCACCTGGCTCGTGCACGAGATCGAAGAGTCGACCACCGATTTCGGGCTCCACACGTGGAGGTACCAGACCAACAACTACGAGAACGCCGACCTGTGTCAGATGCATTGGGGCACAACCTACAGCAATGGTGCCGGCACCGCGAATATGAACCTCGGGGGAAAGGACTTCCTCATTCAGGAGAACTGGGTGAACCAGCCAGGCGGCGGCTGCCTCCAGAATCTCGGCAATGCGGGGTTCTACGTAAGCGCCGTCTCGGGCGTTCCGTCCCCCATCAAGTCCGTTGGTACATACTATCCCTCTGCAACACTATCCATACCTCCATCCGGCCCGGTGACCTACCAGTGGATCGTGACGTACAGCAACGGCGTGTTGCCGCCCGACACATCCGCCTGGGTCCAGAATGGAGCATGGGGCTTTCAGGCGCCGTTAGGCAGCTACACGATCACTCTTTGGGCGACTCCGAAGGACGTACTCGGCCTTGGGGCAATCACCACGCAGTTCAACTACATCGTCTGCTCAGGGTACAACAGCCCATCCAGTCCAGACCTTCCGAACGGGTGCAACCCTCCGCCGAATTGAGCGGGTTATTCTGTCGCGTGGTGTGAGGCACGCTTCTAATGCGGAGGCAAGCGATGCGCCTGCAGTTGTGGTCGGCCGGGCTCTTGATTCTGGCGCAGTATCTCGCATCGCCCTCGCCGGTGTCGGCACAGGGTCTCGACGTGGGCCCGGTGTTGGGCCTGTACGCTCCACTTGGCAGGTTCAGCACGTCGGGCCAACAAGCGCTTGCCCTCCCAAGGAGGCCGAGTGACTTGGAGGGGCTAGCCTGGGGAGTGGAAGGGGATATTTGGTTCACATCCCACTTCGGTCTCCAGCTTCAAGGCTCGGAAACTTCAAGGCAAATCGGAGGGGGTGTCGTTACGCCGGGCGGCTCTACCACCTCGCCGAGGAACGCGCAAGCCCTAGTCGTCGAGGCTCAGGTCCTCTGGCGCCCCCTAGGCGCGAGGCTGCCAATCTGGTTTAGCGCTGGCGGTGGCGTGGTGCGACACGGAGGGGACGCATATGCTGGATTTGGCGTTCCGACTCCCGTTGCGGTTGCGCTTGGTCTTGGTCTTGACGTGCGCCTGATGCAGGAGCTGACCGTTGCCCTCGATGTGACCTCTCTTCTGTACTCGCTTCATGTGACAAGTAGCTCCGGACAGGCTTTCGAAGACGGATTTCAGACTGATGTGCTCGCGCACATCGGGCTTTCGTGGCACATCGGAAGATGACTCCTCATGTTCGGCGCACGGTGAGTCCGCAACGTGCAATTGATCTCTGATAGGCGATGACACCAGAGAGCGAGGGAAGGCCATGACTCGGTCCCAATCCTATTGGTACCTCTTGGGCCTGCTGGCGTTGGTGACGTGTAAGGATCAGCCATCAGCTCCGAGCGCAGTGGCCATCACCGGAGCGGGCAGTGTCGTCGCAAGCGCGAAGACCGACTATGTTGCCACTCCAGCCGGGTGGCTTCATCGCTCGTGCGTTCATCCGCTTCCGGAGGGGGCGCAGCTCAACGTGACCACAAGAGCAGTAACGTTAATGGATGGAACTGCGTACAGCCTGCCTGCCTGTCAGTATCGAAGCTATCGCTCCTCCGGGACTCGCAATGTCGCCGGATCTCCGAGCCTCAGAGAGACCGCACCGGGTTACGTTGACTGGGCAGAGTATACGAGAGATCTGGTCCCTCTCGGTGATGAGTACCGGACCTTCAGCGCTATGTGGTTGGTGCCAGACAAGCCGGAGAGTACGTACACGGGCAACTCGCTCATGTTTCTGTGGCCGGGCCTGGAGGACTCCCTGGGAGTGCTTCTCCAACCCGTTCTGCAGTACGGCTACAACGGGGCTGGCGGACGCACGTACTGGTCGGCCGCAAGCTGGTATTGCGACTTGACTAGTCCTAGCAGCGTCTGCGGTCCGGCAACCTACATGGATGTGTACCCGGGCGACACGCTCTGGGGATACGTAAGCGCGAGCAATTGTAGCGGCATTCTCTGTGATTGGACCATTACCACGGTAGATAGCACTTCCAAGCACAAGGGGAGGAGCGTCTTTTCGGCGACACGCGTCCCATATGACTTTCGGATAGGTCATGGCGGCGTCGTCGAAATTCACAATGTGACCTCATGTGCACAGTTTCCAGTCACAGGGGTGTTCTTCTTCGACATTGCGATGTCGACGAAGAACGGATTCCGCACCGCCAAGTGGGCGGACAGCGTTAACAGCACTATCGTGCCGCAATGTTCCTTCGCCGTCACGTCAAGTTCCACGTCTGCCAACATGTACTTCAATCCCGTCGATTTCACGACCTCGATTTCCAACGACTCAACGAGTTGGTTTACCGCGCGCCCCTACGGCGGTTATCCACCTTACGTTAGCAGCTACTGGGAGTGGTGTTCATATAACTGTAGCGGCGGGAATGCTCCAGCCCCGAGCGGTGGGGTCGGGCCAAATAGAGTGGCAGGTGGCTGGCAGTTCTTTTCGACGGCATGGCAGATCTACTTTCCTTACCAGACTCAGGTGACTTTGCGCTCGACGGTGAAAGATTCCCACAACCAGCAGGCGGTAGAGACGTACTTTATTCCATAAGAGGGGGTGCGGCGGCGAGAAGCCGCCACCGGCGGGAGGGACGTGCGCGATGATTAAAAGGTTCTTCCTGATGGTGTTGAGCGGTGCCATCGGTGCAGTCATTCTGACGGTCGGCTCAGCCGCCCTTCACATTCACGAACCCACTGGTGTCATAGCTCCTGGATTGGGCTGGCTGCTTGGCGTCGCTGTGGGAGATCGACTCGCGAGGGCTACCTACCTTGCGACCGAAGAGGCTGTCCATGGCCACCCGATACAGACGTTCTTCCTATGGCTTGTGATGTTCGTCATTCTCGCAGCGGGACTGATAATGGAGCGGATGAAATTGTCCCGATAGTTCAAGGACCCGGAACGGACGAACTGAGGCTCGCTCAGGGAACATGGAACTGGTGCGAGCACAACTTCCAGCCGACGCTTCGCGAACCTGGCGTCGGGTCACGTCGTCAGCAACTCTTCAGGGGTTCGTCCATCCAGGTCCGGCGAATCAGCTCGCCCGTCTTGGCCCCCGCCGCGCTCTCCTGCAGGATGGCCGCGATCTGCTCATCGGTGAATCGGTTCTTCCGCATCGATCCTCAAGCGTGAGGACCGGCAAGAATAACTGGATCAGATCGCGGGGGTCACGTCAGAAGCGGTTGGTGAAGGCGCGGACGAGCGCGAGTGCACAGGTCTTGCGGACGTGTCGGGCCACCGACCGGAACACGTCGTGCCTCTGTTCAGCTCAAGGGTCGGCTGTGTCACACTTACCGTCGAGAATGACGCGAAGGTCTTGGAGGCCGGGCTCGCATACATCGGTTTGGTGTCTGACTCTCCATGTGCAGCCAGTGTGACGAACCGTGGGACCGCACCTCGAAATGGCTCGTCCAGGCGCGTTCAACTCGGCACCACCCGACGCGGGAGAGTGGCCAAGCGGCGCGGAGAAGTGCATCGTACAAGCAAGTGTGACCGAGGTGGGAACGACCTTTTAATCCGCAGGTCGTGGGTTCGATGCCCACCCCGGTCACTCCCCCCCGTCACTCGGCGCCGTCGGCACCAACCGCAATGTCACGTCGCCGCGGCCGCGGCGCGCAGCATCGCCTCCAGGCTGCGATCCACGTCTTCCCGCTCGGTCGTCCAGGATGACACGCTGATCCGCATCGCCACCCGCCCCTTCCACTCCGTCCCGCCGCACCAGCAGGTCCCCTCGGCCTGGATGGCCGAGATGACCCGGCGCGTGGTCTCCGGGTCCCCGAAGGACACCAGGACCTGATTGAGCACGACGTCGTTCAGTACCTCGTACCCGGCCGCCCGGAGCCCCTCCGCGAAGCGGCGGGCGTGGGCGCAGGACGTCTCGACGAGTCGGCCGAGTCCCGCATTGCCCAGTGTGCGCAGGGCGGCGTAGAGCGGCACTGCCCGCGCCCGCCGGGACTCCTCCGGCACGTACACGTGGGGATCCCGCTCGACCGGGGTCTCCACGATGTAGGGCGCCGCCAGCGTCATCGCGGCGCGGTGCGATTCGGGATGCGCGCACAGGACGACGCCGCAGTCGTAGGGCACGTTGAGCCACTTGTGCCCGTCCGTCGCGACCGAGTCCGCGCGACCGAGGCCGGAGACCAGGTGACGGAGCGACGGGCTCGCCGCCGCCCAGGCGCCGAACGCGCCGTCCACGTGGAGCCAGGCCCCGCGCGCCGCCGTCTCCGCCGCGATGGCGTCGAGCGGATCGAAGGCCCCCGTGTTCACGTTCCCCGCCTGGGCGCAGACGATGCATGGCCCGCTCGACCCGCGCAGCGCCGCGGCCAGCGCGTCGGGGCTCATCCGGCCCTGCCCGTCGGTGGGCACCCGGCGGACGCGTTGGCCGCCGAGCCCGAGCATGCGGAGCGACGTCGTGATCGTGTAGTGCGACTCTTCGCTGGCCACCACCTGGACGGGAGGCGCGCCGAACAGGCCGTCCGCCTCGACGTCCCAGCCAGCCGCGCGCAGCACGTGATGCCGTGCCGCGGCCAATGCGGTGAAGTTGGCCATCTGCGCCCCGGTCACGTAGCCGGCGCTCCACGACGCGGGCAGGCCGAGGATGTCGAGGATCCACTCGGTCACGACCTGCTCGACGGTGGCGGCGATCGGCGAGAGCACGTGGAGCCCGGCGTTCTGGTCCCACGCCGAGACGAGCCAGTCGGCCGCCGTGGCCACCGGCAGGCTGCCTCCGACGACGAAGCCGAAGTAGCGCGGCCCACGCGTCGCCACGGTGCCGTCGCGCCCGGCCGCCGCGAGCAGCTCGATCACGCTCGCCGGGTCCTCGCCGTCCTCCGCGCGCGCCCCGCCGAGCCGCTGGCGGAGCTGCGCCGCCGACGCGGCGGCGTGGACGGGCCGCGCGTCGAGGGCGTCGAGGTACTGCTGCGCGTGCTTCGCCGCACGCCGCAGCAACGCATCTGCATGGGCCACGTTCGCCTCCCTGGTCGTCGTCGGCCTGCGCCTGGCGCCCCTCCAGGAGTGATGATATCCGCGACCGTCTCCCGTGGCACCCGCCCCGTGTCCGCCGCCGCGTCGTCCAAGGAGAACTTCGGCTCCACCCGGCGGGTACGATGGTTCGGAGCGTAGCACGTTGGCGTAGCTGGCTCTGCGCACTGAGCCGCGGCTCACGCTCATGGCCACGAACGACCGGCAGGCCACGATGCAGCTTCGACGACTCACCCATCTCTTCGTGACCACGCTGCTCGGGGCGAGCGCCGCCTGCTCGAGCCCCGTGGCGTCGCGAACCACGTCCGCGCTTGCTGGAACGTGGGGATCCGCCCAGGCCAGCCTGGTCGCCAGTGATACCGGCGCGACCCTGCAGATCCTGGCCTCGGGGTCCTGCTTCGGCTCCTTCGGCCAGTTCAGTCAGCCGGTCGCGACCGGGAGCTTCGACGTGGCGGGGACGTTCACACAGCTGACGGGTGCCTACCCCGGACAGGTCCAGTACGCGGCGCGGTTCTCGGGCGCCGTGGCGGGCGACCAGCTGACGCTCACGGTCACCGTCGCCGCGCTGGCGCAGACGATGGGTCCCTTCGTCCTCGTCCGGGGCGTGACCAGCTCCTGGACCCCCTGCCTGTATCCGGCGAGGGCGGTCCCTGCGCCGTAGCTCGGCCAGGGAGCCACGCTCGATACCGATGTCACAATCGGAGGGCGTCGCCGGTCATGACGGCGAGACGATGGAGAATCGCGCCGACGTTTTCGCCGAATCGCGTCCCTGGGGCCGCGTGAGGAGCTAGCGCAGCACCACCGCCACGCCGACGCGGGTCACGTAGGCGATCACGTCGTTGGCGCTTACGCCGCTCACCATGAGGTCCCCGAGGGCGGCGACATGCCACGCGGCCTGCACGGCCAGGCCGAAGTGGCGGGTCAGCACCAGGTCCCAGCCCGCGCCGACATCGAGCGTGATCCCGGTGCCCTGTACGGTGGCGGCCGTCGTGTCGGTCGCCTGGGGCGTGACCGGGCCCTGCACGAGCCCGGTGCCCGCACGGATGAAGAAGCCGGCCGCCTGCCAGGGATACCACTGCACGATCGCCGTGAGGCTGCGCACGCTCTGCCGCGGCGGTCCCCCGGACCTGGTCCAGAGCTGCCCTTGCGCGCCCAGCAGGACGTTGCGTGTCGGCGCACCGCCGATGGAAACGGTGATCTCGGTTCCGCCCGCCGCCGCGATCCCGGCGCACGTCGTGCACGTCAGGCGCAGGCGGCCGTAGCCGACGCCGGCGTCCATCCACAGGCCGCCCCGCCAGGGTGCCTGGCCGGCCGCCGGCCCCGCGAGGAGCGCACCGGCCAGCGCCGCCGCGCCGAGGGCGCGCGCCGCGACGCCCGTTCCGCGTCCCGCAGGCATCATCGCCGCACGTCCGGCCCGGGCCCCGGGCGCACCTGCCACACCAGGTAGGCGCGGTATTCCGGGAAGGCGGTCGTCTCGCCGGGAAACCGGGCGTAGGCGCTCCGCCGCTGGTACCACCCGGCGTATGCGCCGAGCCCGAGCGCCGGCGTCAGCGGGACCGTGGCCTCGAGGCTCGGGAACTGGGTGTAGTGGTCCGCCGGCGAGCCGCTGACCGAGTGCAGGTACACCCAGTGCCAGCGCGCCGCGAGCACCCGGTAGCGGCGCACCTGCAGCGTGGCCTCGAGCTCGAACCCCAGGCCCGGGCCGAAGTCGTAGGTCCGCGCGCGCAGCGTCGTATCCCCGTCCGGTGCATCCACGGCGCCCAGCACGATCCCCTCGGCGAACAGCTTGGTCCGCACCCCGAGCCCGTTGCCGAGGGCGAATCCGGAGGTGAACCCGAGAGCGAGGCTCTGGGCGCCGTAGCGGTACGCCGGGTTCGCGTCGTACTCCATCTTCTGGGCGACGGTGAAGATCCAGCGCATGTCCGCCGTCGGATCGGTGAGCTCGTGGCCGTACAGCCGCCCCTCGACCCGCATCTCGGTCACCACCTGCGCGCTCGTGCCGGCCCTCAGGCGCGCTTCGAAGACGTCGAACGGCTGCGCATACGGCTTCGCGAACGCGTCGCCGTACGACACGTCGAAGAGCAGCGTACCGGAGAAAGCGCGGCGGCCGGGCCCGCCCGAGTCCGCGCCGACCTGGCCGCCGCCCTGGAGCCGGAACCCGAGCTGGGCGGGATCGCGCTCGGCGGGGTTGTCGTGAACCCGCGCGGCGTCGCCGCTCAGCAGCCTCACGAGCGCGCCGGGAGGGTCGAGCGGCAGGGCGGCGAGCTCGCGCACGACGCGGCCCAGGCCGCGGGCGCGGTTGTCGCGGACCAGCCCGAGGAGCCGGTGCGTCATCTCGCCCATCACGACCCCGCCGAAGGTCGTGTTGTAGAGATCGTTCAGCGACGGATGCGTCGTCTCCCCGAAGTACTCCCACTGCAGCGAGCCCAGGAACGGCAGCGGCGCGGATTCCCAGAAGCCGAGTCCGTTGGCGCGGCCGAGCTCGAAGTAGGTGCCGCCGTGGTACGGGTGCAGGAAGACGTTCGTCATGAAGTCGTCCGTGTCCCACTCCCAGCCGGTGCGCAGGTTCTCGCTCCACGACTTCGGGCCGACGCGCGCCCAGTAGCCGTCCAGCGGCGCCCAGGAGTTGAAGACCCAGGCGTCCACGCGGTTGATGAAGACGTTCACGGCCGCCCCCTCGAGCAGGGCCCGCCAGGGGTGCCGCTTCGGGCCGGCCGTGAGGAGGGTCTCGGCGGGCACCGGGAGGTGGAGGCCGGCCGGGGCGCGGAGGGTCGAGGTCTGGGCGGAGAGCGCCTGGAACGGAGCGGCGATGGCGAGGGCGACCATCGCCGCGCGGGGGGAGCGGCGGGCCGCGCTCACGGCGCGGGGCCGCCTCCCGGCACGACGACCAGCGTCCACACCGGCTTGTGGTCGCTCGCACCGCGGACGTGCCGCTCGATGCCCATCGCCGATTCCCCCGCGACCGCCAGCCCCTTCAGCAGCACGTGGTCCATGTCCCAGAACACGTGCGTGCGGCCGAGGTGATCGGTCGGCCACGAGAACCCGCCGGCCAGGGCCTCGCGGGGCACCGAGGCGCTGTTGAAATCGCCGCCCAGCACCACCAGCGGGAAGTGACTGGCGTCGGCCAGCACCGCGGCGAGCTGGTCGCGGCGCGATCGCGGGCCGTTCTCGAGGATCGTGGCGAGGTGCAGGCTGTACACGCGCACCAGCCGGCCCCCGACGCCGATGGTCGCCGCGACCGCCTCGCGCTGAGTATGGTGGTTGAAGGAGAGATGGGGCAGGATGATCTTGCGATCGGACCGGATCGGGTACCGCGACAGAATCGCGTCGCCGAAGTCCCGCTGGGTCGTCGGGCTGACCGTCGCGGGGTAGTACACGTAGAAGAGGCCGAGCGACTCGGCGATCGTGCGGGCGCCCAGCTCGTCCATCTCCTGCAGCAGCAGGACGTCGGGGTCGCGC
The DNA here is from genome assembly GCA_963806755.1 of uncultured Gemmatimonadales bacterium. Lineage (GTDB taxonomy): Bacteria > Gemmatimonadota > Gemmatimonadetes > Gemmatimonadales > JACORV01 > Fen-1245. The sequence goes on along the minus strand of CAWDZR010000017.1, from coordinate 80,346 downwards.
AGCGCGGCGCTGCCGCGGATCAGCCGGATGGCCCGGTCCACGTGCACGGCGTTCTCGACGTTGAACGCGACGACCTTGAGCGTATCGCCGTGTCCGGGCGCGGTGGCCGTGCCGCCGGCGTAGCGCGGGCCGGAGAGATCGGTGTAGTTGAGTCGCGTCGCCGCACAGGCGGTGAGCAGCCCTACGGCGAGGAGGCAAGCCGCGCGGGAGGTCACGTCCGAAGATGCGGCGCCAGGTCCGGCGCCTCAAGCACGACTGCATCTTTCGGGATTGACGGCACCGGTATCGTCCGGGAAGGCGTCGCGCTCCACATTCACGGGTCAACCGCACACGAGGATCCACTGTGCCGAGCCTGCTCGATCCGTTCGATATCCGCGGCGTCACGCTGGCCAACCGCATCGGCGTGTCGTCCATGTGCCAGTACTCGAGCGAGGACGGGTTCGCGAACGACTGGCACCTCGTGCACCTCGGCAGCCGCGCCGTGGGCGGGGCGGCGGTGGTCTTCACGGAGGCGACGGCCGTGCTGGCGGAAGGCCGGATCAGCCCGGAGGACCTGGGCATCTGGAAGGACGACCACGTCGAGTTCCTGGCGCGCATCGTCCGGTTCGTGCACGCGCAGGGCAGCCACGCCGGCATGCAGCTCGCGCACGCGGGGCGGAAGGCCAGCACGTACCGGCCGTGGGCCGGCGTGTCGGGGAGCGTGCCCGCGTCCGCGGGAGGATGGACGGCCGTGGCGCCGTCGGCGGTCGCCTTCGAGGGGTATGCGGAGCCGGTCGCGCTGGACGACGACGGGATCCGCTCCGTGGTGCGCGCGTTCGCCGAGGCGGCGCGCCGCGCGCTGGAGGCCGGCTTCCATGTCGTGGAGCTGCACGCCGCGCACGGCTACCTGCTGCACCAGTTCCTGTCGCCGCTCAGCAACCGCCGCACGGACCGCTACGGCGGCTCGTTCGACAACCGGACCCGCCTGGCGCGCGAGGTGGTCGAGGCGGTGCGCCGCGTGTGGCCGGAGCGGCTCCCGCTGTTCATGCGGGTGTCGGCCACGGACTGGGTCGAGGGCGGCTGGGACCTGGACCAGACGGTGGAGCTGGCGCGGCAGGTGCGCGCGGTCGGCGTGGACCTGGTGGACTGCTCCTCCGGCGGACTCGTCGCGCACGCGAAGATCCCGGTGGCACCGGGTTACCACGTCCCGTTCGCCGAGCGTGTGCGCCGCGAGGCGGGCGTGGCGACGGGCGCCGTGGGCATGATCACCGAAGCGGCGCAGGCCGACGCCATCGTGCGCTCGGGCCAGGCGGACCTGGTCCTGCTGGCGCGCCAACTCCTGCGCGAGCCGTACTTCCCGCTGCACGCCGCGGCGGAGCTGCAGGGCGCGGCGCCGTGGCCGGCGCAGTACCTGCGCGCCGCGCCGCCGGGGTCGCCGGCGCGGACGGCCGCGGGCGAGAGGAGACGGACATGAACGTCGGTTTCGTCGGCCTCGGCGCGATGGGGGCGCCCATCGCCGGAAACCTGCTCCGAGCGGGCCATGCGCTCACCGTCCACAACCGGTCGCGCGGCCCCCGGGTCGAGGAGCTACGAGGCCGCGGCGCGCAGGTCGCCGGAACGGTGGCCGACGCCTGTCGCGGCGGGGTGGTGATGACCATGCTGGCGGACGACGCTGCCGCCGAGGCGGTCGCGCTCGGGGAGGGCGGGATCGTCTCCGCGCTGGGCCGGGGCGGCGTGCACGTCTCGCTCAGCACCATCGGGACGGCGATGGCGCGCCGTCTCGCCGCCGCGCACGCGGAGCGCGGCCACGACTTCGTCGCCGCGCCCGTCTTCGGGCGCCCCGACGCAGCGGCCGCGCAGCGGCTGGTGGTGGTCGCGGCGGGCGCCGCCGCCGCCATCGAGCGGACGCGGCCGCTGCTCGAGGCCATCGGCCGGAAGCTCTATGTGCTCGGCGAAGACCCGGCGGCCGCCGTCACGGTCAAGCTCGGCGGCAACTTCCTCATCGTCTCGATGCTGGAGACCCTGGGCGAAGCGTTCGCGCTGCTCCGGAAGTCGGGCATCGAGCCGTCGCAGTTCCTGGAGATCGTGGGAGGCAATCTCTTCCAGTCGCCGTTGTACGAGAACTACGGCCGGATGATCGCCGAGCAGCGTTACGAGCCGGCGGGCTTCAAGCTGCGCCTGGGCCTCAAGGACGTGCGACTCGCGCTCGCGGCCGCCGACGAGCGCGACGTGCCGATGCCGTTCGCGAGCGTGCTCGCCGACCATCTCCGCACCGCCGTGGCGAACGGCATGGGCGACCTCGACTGGTCGGCGCTGGCCAAGGGCGCGGCGTTGAGAGCGGGACTCTAGCGCGCACCCTCCGCCCGCCCGACGTGCGGCAATCGCACCGAGCCGCCGCGCCCACCCGGCTCGAAGTGACGCCCGCCTGACGCCCCCGCCACAGCTTCGTGGCGGGCGTGCGACTCTCTCTCCGGAGCGATCCAATTCCGCACGCCCGAACGGGTATGCATCCTGCCTCGATCGCGCGTGTCCTCCGCACGCGCCGAGCGGGGACGCCACCTCCAGCTCGAGAGAAGGTCGACATGAAGCGCAGCCTGATCGCCCTGGCGGCCGTGATGGCGTTGGCCGCGGTGGGATGCTCGTCCAAGGACAGCACGTCGCCCAACGTGCCCAGCCTCACGGGCAGGTGGACCGGCATGCTGATGGGAGCGGACGCCGCGTTCACGCTGGTCGAGGGCTCGCAGGGCAGCGTCACCGGCACGCTGTGGATCGTCTTCCCGGGCGTGGACTCTCTGGGCCTCGCCGTGGCCGGCACGCACACCCATCCCGCGGTGGCGTTCAACCTGACCGCGACGGGCTACCAGCCCGCGACGTTCGTCGCCACCATGCCGAACGACAATTCCATGCGGGGCGTGCTGAACGGGTCGGGATTCGTCAACGACAGCCTGGCGGTCACCCGCAGCAACTGATTCGCGGCGGCGGGGGCACGGCAACCCCCGCGCCCAGCAGGCCATGCTTCTCCATTGGGGGTTCAACTCAGCCTCGTTCTCCAGCAGATTTGGAGCCGCGGCCGCACCGTGATCGCGGCCGGGCCACCACGCCGGCATTCGCGGCGCGTCGCCATGGAGCCCGAGGACCGATGAGACAGCGTCCATGACCCAGGCCCTTCCGGGGACCCTCCCGGCGCAGGCGGAAGACGAGCGCCACCTGGTCTCCCTGTGCTCGAAGCCGGCCGCCGAGGCGCTCGCCGCCCTCGGCACCACGGCGAAGGGCCTCAGCTCCGAGGAGGCCGAGCGCCGCCGGGAGGTGTACGGCCCCAACGAGCTGGCCCGCGGCAAGCACCTCGGGTTCTGGGCCGACATCTTCCAGCGCTGCCGCAGCCCTCTGGTCATCCAGCTCCTGATCATCGCCGCCGTCTCCGGCCTCATCGGGCAGCTGGAGTCGACCGCCATCGTCGGCGCCATGATCCTGCTGAGCGTCGGACTCTCCTACGTCCTGGACCGCCGCTCGAGCCGGGCGGTCGAGTCCCTCGGCAAGCGCGTGCAGTCCCGCACGCTGGTCCTGCGCGACGGCCAGGAAGCGGAGGTCAGGATCTCGGAGGTCGTCCCCGGCGACATCGTCATTCTCCAGGCCGGCTCGATCATCCCGGCCGATCTCAGGCTGCTCACGACCAAGGACTTCTTCGTCAGCCAGTCGGCGCTGTCGGGCGAGTCCATGGCGATCGAGAAGTCGGCGGAGGCGCGCCCCGCGACCGACCAGGTCGTGGCGGACGTGGCCAACGCCTGCTTCCTCGGCAGCAACGTCACCAGCGGCACGGCGCGCGGCGTCGTGGTCAACACCGGGACCCGCACGCTGTTCGGGGCCATCGCGGAGCGGCTGACGGAGCGCCGGGAGGAAACCAGCTTCGACCGGGGCGTGCGGTCGTTCACCTGGCTGATGATCCGCTTCATGGTCGTGATGGTCTTCGCGGTGTTCATGATCGTCGGGATGACCAAGGGCAGCTGGGTGGAGGCGCTGCTGTTCGGGCTCTCCATCGCCGTCGGCCTCACGCCCGAGATGCTGCCGATGATCGTGACCGTGAACCTGGCCAAGGGCGCGCTCACCATGGCCGGCAAGAAGGTCATCGTCAAACGGCTCCCCGCGATCCAGAACTTCGGCGCCATCGACACGCTGTGCACGGACAAGACGGGCACGCTGACCCAGGACGCGGTGGTCCTCGAGCGGCACGTCGGGATCACCGGCCTCGAGAGCCAGGACGTCCTCAACTACGCGTACCTGAACAGCTACTTCCAGACGGGCCTCCGGAACCTCATCGACCGGGCCGTGCTCGAGCGCACCGACCTGGACGTGGAGCACAACTGCCGCCTGGTGGACGAGCTGCCGTTCGATTTCCAGCGCCGCCGGATGTCGGTGGTGGTGGATTACGAGGGCGACCACGTGCTGATCTGCAAGGGCGCGGTGGAGGAGATCTACTCCTGCTGCAACCGCTACCAGGTCGGCGACGAGATCTTCGAGCTGCTCGACGTCATCCGCGCGGACCTGTTCGAGGAGGTCGAAGACCTCAACAGCCAGGGCTTCCGGGTCCTCGGCATCGCCTACCGCGAGTTTCCACGCGCGCAGACCACCTTCACGACCGCCGACGAGAGCCAGCTGGTGCTGCTCGGGTACATCGCCTTCTTCGATCCGCCCAAGGACTCGGCGGAGTCGGCGCTCAAGCAGCTGACGGCGGCCGGGGTCAGGATGAAGGTGCTGACCGGCGACAACGGACTGGTGACCCGGAAGGTGTGCGGCGACGTCGGGCTGCCCGTGCAACGCATCGTCACCGGCGCCGAGCTGGCGAAGCTCACGCCCGAGGAGCTGACCCAGGTCGCCCAGGACGTGGACGTCTTCGTCAAGCTGTCGCCGGTGCAGAAGGAGCAGATCGTCCGGGCCCTGCAGCGGAGCGGGCACGTCGTCGGGTTCATGGGCGACGGCATCAACGACGCGCCCGCCCTCAAGGCGGCCGACGTGGGCATCTCGGTGGACTCGGCGGTGGACGTCGCCAAGGAGGCGGCGGACATCGTCCTGCTGGAAAAGAGCCTTCAGGTGCTGGAGGAAGGGATCGTCGAGGGGCGCAAGGTCTTCGCCAACATCACCAAGTACATCCGCATGGGGGCCAGCTCGAACTTCGGCAACATGTTCAGCGTCGTCGGCGCGAGCTACCTGCTGCCGTTCCTGCCCATGCAGCCGATCCAGATCCTGACCAACAACCTGCTCTACGATATTTCGCAGACCGGCATTCCCTCCGATCGCGTGGACGAGGAGCTGGTCGCGCGACCGCTCAAGTGGAACATCGACAACATCAAGCGTTTCATGATCTTCATCGGCCCGATCAGCTCCATCTTCGATTACGCCACGTTCGGCCTGATGTGGTTCGTCTTCCGCTGCAGCGCCTTTGTGGACGCGGGCGGCGGTGCCGCGCAGCGCCTCCACCTGGCGAGCCTGTTCCAGACGGGCTGGTTCGTGGAATCGCTGTTGACCCAGACCCTGATCGTCCACATCATCAGGACCAGGCGGATACCGTTCATCGAGAGCCGCGCGTCGCTCGCGATGACGTTGACCACCCTGGCCGTGATGGGCGTCGGCGCCTGGCTGCCCTACTCGCCGTTCGCCGGTGCGCTCGGTCTGGTGGCCCTCCCGCCGGTCTATTGGGCTTGGATCGCGTCCTTCCTTCTCACGTACGCGGCGCTGACCCACGTGGTGAAGACCTGGTTCATCGGACGGTTCGGAGCTGAGTAGCGATGGATTCCCTGCTGGACGCCCTGCAGGAAGGGCGGCTCATCGAGCTGCCCGAGAACAACCGCGACGACGCCCTCCACCTGCTGGCGCACATCCTGGAGGCCATTCCGTCCGTCCCCACCGGCACCGACGTGGTGGGGCTGGTCCTCGAGCGGGAGCGCGTGACCAGTACGGCCCTGGGCAGAGGCTGGGCGTGCCCGCACGCGCGCGTGCCGTTCGAGGAAGACCTCGTCTGTGCCCTGGGGTGGAGTCCGACCGGCATCGACTACGGGGCGTCCGACGGGATGCCGATCTCGGTCATCGCGATGTATCTCGTGCCGTCGAACCAGCGCAACCACTACCTGCGCGAGATCTCGCTGCTGGCGAAGGCCCTGAGTGCCTACGCGGAACCGGACAAGCTCCGCGCGGCCAAGGACCTCAACGAGGTTCGCAACTACCTGCTCGACCTGATCGGCTCGACCAAGGACACCGTCGGCCCCGATGCGCGGGCCCGGATGATCCAGCTCCAGGGGAAGCAGGCGTTCCAGACGCTGACGGCGGCCGACCTTTCCAACTTGATCGTCGAGCCGCTGACCCTGGTTGCCGCTCCGGGCCTCAAGCCCGTGATCCTCACGCAAAGCGCGGCGCTGGGCCAGGCCCTCGACGGCGCCTCGGGATTGGTCGAAAAGCTCGACGCCGACGGGACCTTCCAGAACGGCGGATGGCGCGTCATGAAGCGCGGGTCGCTCACGTATCAGGGCGGTCGAGTGGTGTACGACTGCCTGGCGATCAAGCTCCTCAGCGGGAGCCCGCCGCCGCCCAGGTAACGACCGCCGGCGCGCGCCGTCCGGGGGAGCCGGTCGGCCGACCCGGCTCCCCCTCCTTCGACGGTCGGCGCCGCGCTACCGCCGGTGCGGGAACGGCTCCGGCAGCGCGAACGCCATGCCGACGGCCGCGTGGTCCGAGGGCCACAGGCCCGTGCGCGTGCGGTCGTTCCGCTCGATGCCGAACAGCGCGGCGTGTACCGGGCGCGGCACGCCGGCCGCGTCCCGCAGCAGGACCAGGTCCACCCGGGTGTTGAACACGAGCTTCGGGTAGGGAACCAGCACTCCGTCCGCGTTCAACGCTCCCACGCCGTCCTTCGGGCCGTTGGTCAGGCCGGGATCGCGCGGATGCGCGAGCGGCCACAGGTCCGTGAAGCCCCAGCCCGTGATCAGGGCGTACGCCGCCGCGAAGTCGGGCGCTACGCCCGGGCCCGAATTGAAGTCCCCCACGAGGACCACCGGATCGGCTTCGTGCTGCAGCATGCCGACCAGCTCCTGCGCCTGCCCGGCGTTCACCTCGCCGTTCTCCGCGTCGAGGTGCGTGGCGACGAACCGGAACGTCTTTCCCTGCACCTGCGCCCTGACCGAGGACCAGCCGCTGTAGATGCCGGTCTGGTTGCCCAGCATGTCCAGCGGGAGATAGGTCTGGTACACCCCGTGGCGTGGGTCGCTGAATTTCACCCCGGCGCGCACCAGGACGGCCTCACGGTCCTGGAAGCGGACCAGCGCGAAGGCCGTGGGATTGCCGTTTGCGTCGAACGCCGTGGCCGTCGGCGCCGCCACGTCCGTGGTGGTGTCCGCGCTGGCGGCGACGTAGTGGAGGCCACGCGCCCGCAGCGCGTCGATGACGATCTGCAGGAAGTCGTACTTGACGGCGAAGGGCACGAGAGGCGGCTGCGTGGGGTCGTAGGGCTCCGAGACGCTCCACAGCGCGACCTCCTCGAGCCCCAGCACGTCCGGCCGCACCTGGGCGATCTGGTCGGCGATCTTCCCGGCGCGCGCCGGAAAATCGGTCTGCTGCAGCTCGGCGTAGGCCCGTGACGCGGCGACGAGGAACTCCTCCTCGGTCGTGGCGCTCAGGAGCGGAGCCAGATCGGTGCCGAGGTAGACGTTGTAGGCCATCACCCGGAGCCCGTTGGCGTCGGGGGCCGGCAGGCCGGGGCCGCCGTTCCAGCCCCGGCTTGCCGCCAGGCCGTCGGACGCGACCGTCGGGTTCGCATCGTTGGGGTTGACCAGCCGGTCGCTCTGGCATGCGGCCGTCAGCAGGGCGGCGATGCCGAGATAGGCGAGACGCTTCACGGTGGGCCTCCGCGGTTGGATTTTCATCCAGCCTATGCGGCAGGCGTCATCTCACCGTCAAGCGAGACCGCTCCGGAATGCCGAAGCTGAACGGTGGATATCCCGGGCAGGCGTCCATTTCAGCTCGCCGTGGCGCCGCGGTCCCGCGGCCGGGTCCGCGCGGCCGCTACGCCCGGTCGAGCACCTCGCGGACCTTGCGGGCCAGGTCGTCGGGCGTGAACGGCTTCTGCAGGTAGGGCGTGCCGAACTCGAGCACGCCGTGGCGGACCACGGCGTCGTCGGTGTAGCCGGAGATGTACAGGGTCCGGACGCCGGGCCGCTCGCGCGCCAGCGCCTCCGCCAGCTCGCGTCCCGTCATGCCGGGCATGATGATGTCGGTGACGAGCAGCGGGATCTCGCCGCCGTGCGAGCGCGCCAGCTCCAGCGCCGTCTGTCCGTCCGGCGCGCGCAGCACGCGGTAGCCCTTGTGCGCCAGGATGGCGACGGTGACCTCGCGGACCGACGGGTCGTCCTCGGCGAGCAGCACGGTCTCGCCGCCGCCCTCGGCCGGGATCGCTGCGCCCTCGGACATCGTCGTCTCGACGGGCGCCTCGACCCGCGGGAGGTAGATCTTGAACGTCGCCCCGCGTCCCGGCTCGCTGTACACCCAGATGTGGCCGCCGCTCTGCTGGACGATGCCGTACACAGTCGCCAGGCCGAGGCCCGTTCCTTTCCCCAGCTCCTTGGTGGTGAAGAACGGCTCGAAGAGGTGGGCCCGCGTCTCGGCGTCCATCCCGATCCCGGTGTCGCTGACGGCGAGCAGGACGTAGCGCCCCGGCCGGACGGCCGGGTGCTCCCGCACGTAGTCGTCGTCGAGGACGACGTCGGCGGTCTCGATGGTCAGGCGACCGCCGTTCGGCATCGCGTCCCGCGCGTTCACGGCCAGGTTCAGGACGACCTGCTCCAGCTGGCCGGGGTCCGCGCGCACCGCCCCCACCTGGGGGGCGAGCGCCGTCGCCAGCGTCACGTCCTCGCCGATCAGCCGCCGCAACATGCGGTGCAGCGTCTCGACCAGGGCGTTGAGGTCGAGCACCCGCGGCTGGAGCACCTGCTTGCGGCTGAAGGCGAGGAGCTGGCGCGTGAGCCCCGCCGCGCGGCCGGCGGCGGCGCGGATCTCCTCGACGTCGGTGCGCTTGGGGTCGCCCGCCGGCAGCTCCTCGAGCAGCAGCTCGGTGTAGCCCGAGATGGCGGTGAGCACGTTGTTGAAGTCGTGGGCCACGCCCCCCGCCAGGCGGCCCACCGCCTCCAGCCGCTGCGCCTGCCGGAACTGCATCTCGAGCACGTGCTGCTGGGTCACGTCCTCGGCCAGTCCCTCGAAGAACTCCACCCCCTCGCCCGCGCCCCGGACGGCGCGCATGGTCAGGCGCACGGTGATGTGGCGCCCGTCCTTCCGCCGCCACTCCACCTCCCGCATGGCCACGCCGCCGGCCTCCGCGATCTTCGTCGCGGCATCGCGCTCGCCCGGAGCGACGTACACGTCCTTCCAGAGGTCGAGCCGGACCACGTCCTCGGCGGAGTCGTAGCCCAGCATCGCGACCAGCGAAGGGTTCACCGTGAGGAACCGGCCCGAGGTGCTCGAGCGGTAGATGCCGACCGGCGCGTGCTCGACCAGGCGACGGTACTCCGCCTCGCTCTGTCGCAGCCGGTCCTCCGCGCTGCGCCGGTCGCCGATCTCGCTGACGGCGGTCACGAAGTAGGCCACGTCCCCTCCGGGCCCGCGGACCGCGGAGGACGTGAGGCCGACCCACACCGCGCTTCCGTCCTTGCGGAGGTAGCGCTTCTCCGTCACGTAGGCGTCGAGTTCCCCCGCCTCGATGCGCCGCAGCTGCTGCAGGTCCACAGCGAGGTGCTCCGGGTGCGTGATGCTCTGGAACGACTGCGCCATCAGGTCCTCGGGCGCGTAGCCTAGGATCTCGCACAGCCGCCGGTTGACGTGCAGGAAGTGGCCGTCGGGCGCGACGTAGGCGAGGCCGACGCCGGCGTTCTCGAACACGGCGCGCAGGCGCTCCTCGTTCTCGCGGAGCGAGCGCTCGACGGCGCGGCGCTCCCGCTCCGCGCCGTTCAGCCGCTGCGCCCCCCACAGGAGGATGACGCTGAGCAGCACCATGGTGGACACGACCTGCGCCGCGTCGCCGAAGGCGTCGCTGAACGCGCCCGCGTGCTCCGCCGCGACCTCCACCCAGACCAGGACGAGCACCGCGGCGAGGAGCGCCGGGAGCAGCCTCGCCACGTCGCCGCCCGGCGCCTCGCTGGTGAACGCACCGAGCAGAATCGCATCGGGACGCCAGGTCACCACCCCGATCGACAGCGCGAAGAGCGCCAGGGCCGTGCTGACCGCCATCGGCACGTAGGCCGCCTGCTCGACGGGCGCGACGCCGAACAGGTAGCTGACCAGGACCAGCACTGCGGCGACGCCGACGAGCGCCGCCAGGACCTCGGTCACGACCCTCGCCGTCCGGCCGGGTCTCTCCACCGTCAGGCGCGCCGTGCCGAGCACCAGCAGGCTGGCGGCCGTCGGCACCGCCATGCGCCCCGCCAGCGGTGTGGTGCCCGCGGCCGGACCGATGGGCCACAGCAGGCGGTCGATCAGCAGATCGGTGTGAAGGACGTACTCGAGAAGGGCGGCGGCGCCGAGCGCGGCGGCGATGGCCGCCAGGCCCGTCGCCAGCCGGCGCCAGCGGTCACGCGCGCCGGCGTCGTGCAGAAGGATGGAGCCGGCGAGACACAGCAACGCGGTCCCCGTGACCGGACGCATCGCGACCCATCCGCCGTGAATCCGGGTGAGCACGTCGAGGCCGAGGACCTGACCGAGCAGTCCAAGAACCCCGATGACCGCGGCGACGATCGCGGCGGCACGCGAAAGGCCGACGCGCATCGGACTGCCATCTGCCATCATGCAGCCAGCCTCATAATGACGACTTCTTAACTCCCATATTCCCACACTCATACAACACGGTGTGCGGATTGTGCACTCCGCAATATTACGGAGATAAGTCGAGAACCCGTTGCGCGGGTTGACCGCTCCTGTGGGAGAGCGGATAATTCGTTCATGGTACAAGACATACGCATCACCGCGGAGCCGGTGGACGACGCGCGATGCAGGTTCCTCGTGAGCCTTCCATTAGTGGAAGGGGCGAGGCGCTTCTCCTCGGCGGCGGATGCCGCTGGCTCTGCGCTCGCGGAGGCCTTGTTCGGCGTTCCCGGCGTCACGGAGGTGGTCGTGACCGGCGCCACGGTCACCGTCACCAAGGACTCGCCGGAACCCTGGCAGGTGACCGGGAAGAAGATCGGCGCCGCGATCCGGAGCGCGGTGGCGGGCGGCGGCGTGCTGGTCGCGCCGGCGGTGCCGGCTGCCGCGGCCTCCGACGAGGCGCTGTACGGCCGCGTCGCGGACGTCTTCGAGGCCGAGATCAATCCGGCCATCGCGCGGCACGGCGGCTACGTGGAGCTGATCGACGTGCAGGACGGCGTGGTGATGCTGCGCATGGGCGGCGGCTGCCAGGGGTGCGGCATGGCCGACGTGACGCTCCGGCAGGGCATCGAGGCCTCGCTGCGGCAGCGGGTGCCGGAGGTCGCGGGCATCGTGGACGTCACCGATCACGCCGCCGGCACGAACCCGTACGTGACCGCGTCGAAGAAATAGTGGGCGCCGGGGCGCGCCTCCTCCTGCTCCTTCCCAGCACCACCTATCGGGCCGCGGCGTTCGTCGAGGCAGCCCGCCGCCTCGAGATCGAGCTCACCGTCGCCACCGATCACCGCAGCGTGTTCGCCGGCGCGCAGCCCGAGCGGCTGGTGACGCTGGACTTCGCGCGGCGCGAGCGGGCGGTCGAGCAGGCCCGCACCTTCGCGGCGGCGCACCCCGTCGCGGCGGTGATGGGCGTGGACGACGAGACGGCGATCCTCGCCGCCGCGATCGGCGCCGCGCTCGAGCTGCGGCACAATCCGGTCGAGGCGGCGCTCGCCGCGCGGGACAAGCACCGCCAGCGGCTCGCGCTGGCGCGGGCCGGCGTGCCGGTCCCCGCGTTCCGGCTGCACCGCCTCGAGGAGCGGCCGGCGTCGGTGGCGGCCGCCAGCGCGTACCCCTGCGTCCTCAAGCCGCTGTGCCTGTCCGCGAGTCGCGGCGTCATCCGCGCCGACACGCCGGAGGCGTTCGTCGCCGCGCACGCGGTGCTCGCGGAGGTGCTCGAGGACGCCGGCGCCGACGAGTACCTCGTGGAAGCGTTCGTCCCCGGGCCGGAGGTCGCGCTGGAAGGGCTGCTCGAGGCCGGGCGGCTGGTGCCGCTGGCGCTGTTCGACAAGCCGGACCCGCTCGACGGGCCGTATTTCGAGGAGACCATCTACGTCACCCCCAGCCGCCTCGCGGACGACGTGCAGAGTGCGCTGGTGGCGTGCGCCGAGCGGGCGGCCCTCGCCGTCGGCCTGGTGACGGGTCCCGTGCACGTCGAGCTGCGCCACAATCCGCGTGGAGCCTGGCTCATCGAGCTGGGCGCCCGGCCCATCGGCGGGCGGTGCAGCGGCGCGCTGCGGTTCGGGACGGGGTCGGCCGCCATGTCGCTCGAGGAGCTGCTGCTGCGCCACGCGCTCGGCTTCGCGGTCCCGACGACGGACCGGGAGGCGACGCCGGCCGGGGTGATGATGATCCCGGTGCCCTGGCCCGGCGTGGTGCACGCGGTGCACGGGGTGGACGCCGCCCGCGAGGTGCCGGGGATCGAAGACGTGGTCATCACCGCGCACGTGGGCCAGCGCCTGGTGCCTCCCCCGCGCGGCGCGCAGTACCCCGGCTTCATTTTCGCGCGCGCCGAGTCGCCGTGGCTCGTCGAGACGGCGTTGCGGCGCGCCCACGCCTGCCTGCGGTTCGAGATGGCGGCGGGAGACTGAGGCGATGCCCCTGCTCCTGGCGGAAGCGGACGTGGCCCGCGCCCTCGAGATGCCGGCGCTGATCGCGGCGATGCGCGAGGCGCTGCGGCGGTTCTCGGCGGGAGAGGTGGTGCAGCCGGTGCGCGCCACGCTCCGCATCGATCCGGCCGGCGGCTACTACGCGCCGATGCCGGCCTACCTGCGGGACGGGCACGGCGGCGCGCTGGGCATGAAGTCGGTGGCGTTCTTCCCGGGCAACGCGGGGGCGGCGCTCCCGACGCACCTCGCCACTGTGCTGCTGCTCGACCCCGCGACCGGCGCCCTGCTCGCGCTCCTCGACGGCCGGCTGATCACCGAGATGCGCACCGCGGCGGTCACCGCGGTGTCGGTGGAGCTGCTGGCGCGGCCCGACGCCCGGCACCTCGCGATCCTCGGCTCCGGCGTCCAGGCGCGCAGCCACCTGCGGGCGCTGGCCCTGGTGCGCCGCCTCGCTTCGGTGCGCGTCTGGTCGCGCACGGCGGCGCACGCGGCGCGGTTCGCGCGGGAGATGGCGGGGGTCGTGGGCTGTCCGATCGAGCCCGCCGCCTCGGCCCGGGAAGCGGTGCACGGCGCCGACGTCGTCGTGACCGTGACGGCCGCGCGCGCACCGGTCCTCGAGGGCGCGTGGCTGGAGCCGGGGATGCACGTGTGCGCCGTCGGCTCGTCCGCCCCCGACATGCGCGAGCTGGACGCGGAGGCCGTGGCGCGCTGCCGGGTGTTCGTGGACTCCCGCGCTGCGGCCGCGGTGGAGGCCGGCGACCTGCTGCTCGCGCAAGCGGAGGGCCGCATCGGGGCCGGGCACGTCGTCGCCGAGCTGGGCGAAGTGGCGGGCGGCGCGGCCGGCCGGCGCGGGCCGGGGGAGATCACCCTGTTCAAGTCGCTGGGTATGGCCGTGGAGGACGTGGTGAGCGCCCGGCTCGCCTATGAGCGGGCGCGGGATCTCGGCCTGGGGACCCCCGTCGAGCTGTGAAGAGCCGCCCGGGACCGGATTTTGCGCCGGTTTCCGGGTTGCGGGGCCGCCTGCGGCGTGCCGCGCCGCATGGTGCTCCGGGTACCCCGCACGCTATCTTTTTCGCCGACTTCGGGCTCGGGAGGGCCGCCGGTGCCGCCACTGCAGATCTGGATTGACGGGAAGTTCTACGACGCGGACCAGGCGAAGGTCTCCGTCTTCGACCACGGCCTCCTGTACGGGGACGGCGTCTTCGAGGGCATTCGCGCCTACAACGGCCGGATCTTCCGCCTCAAGCAGCACCTCGACCGGCTGTACGCCTCGGCACGGGCGATCTGGCTCGAAATCCCGATGGCGCAGGACGCCATGACCGAGCTGTGCCTGGAGTGCATCCGGGTCAACAAGCTCTCGGACGCCTACCTGCGGCTGGTCGTGACCCGCGGCGTCGGGGACCTCGGCCTCGATCCGCGCAAGTGCACCAAGGCGACCGTGTTCTGCATCGCCGACAAGATCGCGCTGTTCCCTGCCGAAGTGGCCAAGCGCGGACTCACGATGATGACCGCCCCGACGCCGGTGAACCACCGGGAGGGCCTCAGCCCCCGCATCAAGTCGCTCAATTACCTGGCGCACATCCTGGCCAAGATCGAGGCGATCAACGCGGGTGTGGACGAAGCGCTGATGCTCGAGTCCACGGGCGAGGTGGCCGAAGGCGTGGGGGAGAACGTGTTCTGCGTGACGAATCACACGCTGCGCACTCCGCCGGCCTACTCGGGCATCCTGCGCGGCGTGACGCGCGACGCCGTGATCGAGCTCGGGCGCGATGCCGGGTTCGACGTGCGCGAGGAGTCCCTGAACCGCTACGACCTCTACACGGCCGACGAGGTGTTCCTCTCGGGAACGGCCGCCGAGGTGGTCGGGGTCGTGAAGCTCGACGGGCGCAAGATCGGCTGCGGCGCCGTGGGGAAGGTGACCCAGGACCTCGCAGCCCGGTTCCGCGACCTCGTCATGCGGGAGCGGTAGGGCCGGAGCGTGACCGGGGTCACCGTCCCCGGTTTTGAGCATTGACCACTTCGCGGGCCGCCTGGCATATTGCCGCCTGACCAGCCGACCACGGAACGGGTCCCGTGTCGAGGCGCAGGGTGCGCCCTCGCGGACCCGGGTCCGGTCCCATTGCCGAGGAACCACCGTTGGCCGCTGCCGGGGTAACGTGCTGAAGAGGCTCTTCTTGCCAGGGCTCGTCGGGCTCGCCGCGTGCGCGCGGGTGGGCCCGGCGCCGGCGCCGCTCGCCCCCGTGGCCGCGCCGGCAGAGCAGGCGGTCGCGCCACCGGATACCGTGGCGGTGGCCCGCGCCGACAGCGCGCCGCCCGCGCACCTCGACAGCGTTCCCGCCGCCCTGGTGACCGTCCAGCCGGCGGCCCCGGTTCCCCCCCCGACGAAGCTCCCCTCCGCGGCCGGCGACAGCAGCAGCGACGAGGCGTTCCTCGATACGCTGCAGCTGATGAGCGCGGACTCGGTGGTCGGCCGCCAGCCGGCGGCCGTGGCCGCGGCGGCGCCCGCCGATCCGTCGGGGCTCTCCGCCGTGGCTCCGGCCCGGCCCGGCGCGACGGCCGCGGCCGTGCCCGGCCCCGTGGGCGGGGCGGCCTCGACCGCGGCCGCGACGTGGGACATCGACGTCAACCGCTACACGGACAACGAGCGGGTTCAGTACTACCTCGACTACTTCCAGACCCGGGCGCGCGATCACTTCCAGGTGTACCTCGAGCGCCTCGGTCGCTGGGAATCGCTGGTGCGGGCCAAGCTGCGGGCCGCGCGCATGCCGCAGGACCTCGTGTACCTGGCGGTGATCGAGAGCGGGATGAACCCCAACGCCGTGAGCCGGCGCCGGGCGGTGGGGCTGTGGCAGTTCATGTCCTCGACCGGGCGGCGCTACGGGCTGACGGTGGATTCGTGGGAGGACGACCGGCGCGACCCGTGGCGCGCCACCGACGCCGCGATCCGGATGATCTCGGAGCTGAACGATCACTTCGGCTCACTGTACCTGGCCGCGGCCGCGTACGACGCCGGGCCGGGCAAGATCCAGCGCGGCCTCAACCGCTACGACTTCGGGGAGCTGCAGGGGAACGACCTGTTCTTCGCGCTGGCCGACGAGCGGTTCCTGCGGCGCGAGACCAAGGACTACGTGCCGAAGCTGATCGCGGCGGCGATGATCGCCAAGGAGCCGCAGAAGTACGGCTTCACGGATATCGAGCGGTGGGCCCCGCTGCGCTACGACTCGATCGTGGTGCGTGACGCGGTCGGGCTCGACGTGCTGGCCCGGCTGGCGGACACCTCGACCGACGCGATGCTCGAGCTCAACCCGGAGTTCATCCGCCGGGTCACCCCGCCCGGCCGCACGGTGTGGGTGCGGGTGCCGGTCGGGGCGGCGGATTCGGCCGCGGCCCGCCTGGCGGTGCTGCCGGCCGAGCGGCGGGTCACGTTCGTCGAGCACACGATCGCGCGCGGGGAGACCCTGGGCCGCATCGCCGAGCGCTACCACGTGTCCGTGGACCTGATCCTCAGCGCCAACCGCGACCTGAAGGCGCGGAGCCTGCGCCCCGGCCGGGTGATCGTGATTCCCACGTCGGGCGTCGCGCCGTCGCGCTGGCTGCGCGGCTCGAGCGCGAGCCCGAGCCGGCCGTCCCGGTCACTGCGGCGCACGCCGCCGGTGCTGCTGTCGAGCGTGGCGCGGGGGCATGCCCCCGCCCGCGGGTCCAGCGTGGACCGCGGGGCCACGTCGTACCGCGTGCACATCGTGCGTGCGGGGGAATCGGCGTGGTCGATCGCGCAGACGTTCGGCGTGTCGCTGGATGCGCTGCTCGAGGCCAACGGCCTGACGAAGCGGAGCCGCATCAGGTCGGGACAGCGGATCAAGATCCCCGACTAGTTCCCTTCGGGCCACCGTGGCCCCCAGGGCGCACCCAGGCGCCCGAGCGTCCGCCGGACTTCTCGATCAGCCGCACCTCTCCGATGACCATGCCGCGGTCCACGGCCTTCGTCATGTCGTAGATCGCGAGCAGTGCGACGGCGCACGCCGTCAGCGCCTCCATCTCCACCCCGGTCTTCGCCTCGACCTTCGTCTCGGCGCGCACGCGCACGCCGGGGAGGCGGGCGTCGAGCGCGGCCGTCACCGTGGCTTGGGCGAGCGGGAGGGGATGGGCCAGGGGGATCAGGTCGGAGGTGCGCTTGGCGCCGGCGACGCCGGCCAGCTCGGCGACGCCGAGGACGTCGCCCTTGGCAATCCGGTTCGCGCGGACCAGGCGGAACGCCTCGGGGCTCATCGTGATGGTGCCTTCCGCCACCGCCCGCCGCCGGGTGACGGCCTTGTCCCCGACGTCCACCATGCGGGCGCGGCCGCGAGCGTCCACGTGCGTGAGCCGGCGCTTCACGCCAGCCGCTCCGCGAGGCGGCGGGTGAGGTCGGCCACGATCAGCTGCGGATTGACGTTGCCCCGCGCGTGCTTCTTGGCGCGCTCGATCTCGCGGATCGCCTCGAGGAGACCCGTGGCGGGCGGGCCGTCCGCGGCGGCGCCCGGGTGCCGCAGGGTCTCCGCCAGGCGGTCGCGGAGCAGGTCCGCGGCGGCGTTCAGCGTGGTCGTGAAGTCGCCGCGCCCGCCGTACGACTTCACGCCGAGCGCGAACCGCAGCCGCGCGCCGCGGCCCCGCGTGGCCGCGTCGAGGAGCGCGCGCGCGTCGGCGTCCGCGTCGCCGTGCTCCGCGCCCTCGGCCAGCGCGGCGCCGATCGAGCCACCCGCGATGCCGGCCCGGCGCCTGGCCTCGGCCGCTTCGAGTGGCGGCTGCGGCACCTCGGCGAGGAAGCGGGCCACGTCCGCCGCCGCGAGCCGCCGCACGCGCACCTGCACGAGCCGCGAGCGGATGGTCGGCAGCAGCGACGCGGGCTCGGCTGCCGTGAGGATGAAGTAGGTGTCGGGCGGCGGCTCCTCGAGCACCTTCAGGAGCGCGTTGGCCGCCTCCGGGCTCGACGCCTGCGGCACCAGCCGCTCCGATTCCCCGATCAGGAACACCTTGCGGTGCGACATGGCCGGCCGCATCTGCGCCCGCCGGTGCAGCGCGCGCACCAGCGGCAGGAAGATGGCGGCCATGCCGTCGGGCCGCGCGTACAGCGGCTGCTCGCGGCGCGCCTGCACCGCCTGCGCCAGCAGCTCGTCCGCCGCCTCCGCCTGCCGGTCGTCGTCGCCCTTGGGCCGCGGGATGGGGAAGAACCAGTGAATGTCGGGGTGCGCGAGGCCGGCCGCGAGGCGGCAGGAGTGGCAGGCGCCGCAGGGCTCGCCGGGCCCCTGCTCGCACAGCAGCCCCGCCGCGATCCACAGGCCGAGCCGCTGCTTGCCGACGCCGGGCGCGCCGGCCAGCAGCAGCGCCGTGGGCAGGCGGCCGGCCCGCATACTGGTCGCGAGGCGCGCCCGCAGCTCCTCGTGGCCGTAGATCGGATGCAGGGACATGCGCCTAAATACAGTGGTGGGAACGCGGAACGGCAAGGTGGGAGAACAGTGCGAGACGCCGAGTTGCGAGTCGTTACGAGATGCGAGTCGGCGGACAGAGAACAGGCCCCGGGAGGCTGTTGGTCCGCGGGGCCTGGTCTCATTCCGAGCGCCGACCACTCACCACCACTCGCAACTCGGCGTCTCGCAACTCCACCGTGCTCTGATCCCTATGCGACTGTACTCTCCGCAGGGAACCATCCGCGCGTCCGGTTGCAGGCCGCGCACACCGACAGCATGACCGGCACCTCGACCAGGACGCCCACCACCGTCGCCAGCGCCGCGCCCGACTCCGGTCCGAACAGGGCGATGGCCGTCGCCACCGCCAGCTCGAAGAAGTTGCTGGCGCCGATCAGCGCGCCCGGGGCGGCGACCGCGTAGGGCACCTTGAGCCAGCGCATGAGGCCGTACGTGAGCGACGAGTTGAAGTACACCTGGAGCGTGAGCGGGATGGCGATCAGCAGCACGTGCAGCAGCCGGCCGGTGATGTTGTCGGCCTGGAAGGAGAAGATCAGCACCACGGTGACGATCAGGGCGCCGAGCGTCACGGGCGCGAAGCGCGGCAGCAGCGTGCCCTCGAACCAGGCGCGGCCGCGCCACGCCACGAGCGCCAGGCGCAGCGCCGTGCCGGCCGCCAGCGGGATCGCGATGAACAGCACCACCGACCAGAGCAGCACGCCGAACGGCACGCTCAGCGACGACGTGCCGCTCACCAGCAGCCGCACGAGCGGCGCGAACAGCACCAGCATGATCAGGTCGTTGACCGACACCTGGACCAGCGTGTACGCGGGGTCGCCGTCGGTGAGGTAGCTCCACACGAAGACCATCGCGGTGCACGGCGCGGCGGCGAGGATGATCGCCCCGGCGATGTACTGGTCGGCGAGCGCCGGAGCGATCCACGGCGCGAACAGGTGCCTGAAGAACAGCCAGGCGAGCAGCGCCATCGAAAACGGCTTCACCAGCCAGTTGACGAACAGCGTGACCAGGAGGCCGCGCGGCCGCCGCCCCACGCTGCGGATGGCCCCGAAGTCCACCTTCATCATCATCGGGACGATCATCAGCCAGATGAGGACGGCGATGGGGACGTTGACGTGGCTGCCGGTGCCGAACTCCATCCGGCGGAGGGCGGCAGTGGCGCCCGGCAGTGCCTTGCCGATGGCGACGCCGCCCAGCATCGCGAGCGCGACCCACACCGACAGGTAGCGCGCGGCGCCGCCGAGCCGGGGCGCCGGCCGTGGAGCGAGGGAACCGCTCGGGGCCGACGCCGGGCTAGCCGTGCGCCGGCTCGGAGCCGATGGCCCGCACCCGCGCCTCGAGTGCCATGCGCTCCAGCTTCTCGAGGGGCAGCGCCAGCATCAACTCCACCCGCCGGCGGAGCAGCACCAGCGCCTGGCGAAACGCCGCGCGCCGGGTCGCCTCGTCCCCCACCACCTCGGCGGGATCCGCCATCCCCCAATGGGCGAGCATCGGCTGGCCGGGAAAGACCGGGCACGATTCCCTGGCCTTGTCGCAGACCGTGATCACGAAGTCCCAGGGCTCTCGTTCAAGTCCGTCCATCCCGCGGGGCGGATGACCGGCCCAGTGGATTCCGTGCTCCGCCATGGCCTGGATGGCGAGGGGATTCACGCGCGGGGCAGGGTACGTCCCGGCGCTCTCCGCCCGGATGCGCCCGCTCCCCAGCGCGTTGAACAGCGCTTCGGCCATCTGGCTGCGCGCCGAATTCCCGGTGCACAGCACCAGCACGCGCATCGGCTCCGTCCGGTCCGCGCTCATGCGCAGCACACCGGCTTCCAGCGCCGCTCGGGCGTCGGGCGGCGCAGCACGCCGAGGAACGCGTCGATCTCGGCCAGCGCGTCAGCGTCCACCGCGTAGTGCATCCAGCGGCCATCCCGGCGGTCGGTCACGAGGCCGGCGTCCTTCAGCACCTTGAGGTGAAAGGAGAGCAGCGACTGCGCCGCGTCGAGAGCATCGGTCAGCTCGCACACGCAGCGCTCGCCGCCCCGCAGGCGGTCGAGGATGCGGAGCCGGAGCGGGTCCGACAGCGCCCGGAAGCGGCTCGTCAGCAGGTCGAGGTCGTGCGCGGCGGCGGTGGGCATGGCGGACCTAATATATCAAGATCGGTTGATGGGTCAACCGGGCACCCATCAATTGTTCTTGATGGGTCATTTCGCCCCGCCGGCGCCCGCCGCCTCGGCGGCCGCGACGTGATTGATCAGGAGCGTGACCAGGTCCTGCACGGAGGGGAGGGTGCCGCTCAGCTTGACGGCGCCGTCGACGGCCACGGCGGGGGTGGACAGAACGTGGCGCTGCGCCAGGATCTTCACGTCCGTGATGTGCCGCACGTCGGCATCGAGTCCCGCGAGCTTCACGGCCTGCCGCGCCCGCCGCTCGGTCTCGAAGCACTTGGGGCAGCCGCTGCCCAGGATCTCCACCAGCATCTCTGCTCCTTTTGGGTCTCGCCTCTCGCAACTTGGCAAAGGGTGTGCCGCTGGCACGCCGCGTGCGACTTCCGGGGGGCATGCGGACCTGGAGGCGGCTGGCGGGCGCGGCGGTCGGCGCGGCGGCATGGTGGCTGGTGTATGCGCGCCTCGAGCGGTTGGCGGACGGACTGGTCTACGGGGTGCTGGGGCTGGCCCGCGGGGCCCGGACGGCCTCGGCCGCGGCGTTCTTCGTGTACGAGGCGCCGAAGGTGCTGATGCTCCTGCTGCTGGTGGTCTTCGGCGTCGGCGTCGTGCGCTCGTTCTTCACGCCGGAGCGCACCCGGGCGGTGCTCGCCGGCCGCGGCGAGTCGGTCGGCAACGTGCTCGCGGCGCTGCTCGGCGTGGTCACGCCGTTCTGCTCCTGCTCGGCCGTGCCGCTGTTCATCGGGTTCGTCACCACCGGCGTGCCGCTGGGCGTCACGTTCTCGTTCCTGATCTCGGCGCCGATGGTGAACGAGGTCGCGCTGGTGCTGCTGTTCGGCCTGTTCGGGTGGAAGGTCGCGGCGCTGTACCTGGGTACCGGCCTCGTGATCGCGATCGTGGCCGGGTGGGTCATCGGCCGGCTCAAGCTGGAGCGCTGGGTCGAGCGCTGGGTCTACGAGACCGCGACGGAGTCGGGCGAGGCGGGCGCTGCGGCCACGCTCACGTGGAGCGACCGCTTCCGCTTCGGCCGCGAGGCCGTGCGCGACATCGTGGGTCGCGTGTGGCCGTACGTGCTCGCCGGCATCGCCGTGGGGGCGGCGATCCACGGATGGGTGCCGCAGGATTTCATGGCCTCCATCATGGGGAAGGGCGCCTGGTGGTCGGTGCCGCTCGCCGTGCTGATCGGCATCCCGATGTACTCCAACGCCGCCGGGATCATCCCGATCGTCCAGGCGCTGCTGGAAAAAGGCGCCGCGCTCGGCACGGTGCTGGCGTTCATGATGTCGGTGATCGCGCTGTCGCTGCCGGAGACGGTCATCCTGCGGAAGGTGCTGCGCGCGCCCCTGATCCTGACCTTCGTGGCGATCGTGGGCGCCGGGATCCTGATCGTGGGCTACGTCTTCAACGCGGTGCTGTAGGGGTCGCGGGGTCGCAGGCCGCAAACCGGTCCCGCGCCCCTGGGCCTCAGCGCGGCTTGACGGCCCGGACCTTCGCGGACTCCACCGACCGCGCCGACTCGCGCAGCCACTCGTACCCGCCGAAGACGTCCGCGTCGCCGTAGCTGCGCTCCTCGACCACCTCGATGTCGCGGAAACCGGCCGCACCGATCAGCCACAGGTACTCGTCCTTGAGCGAGGCGCCCGCCACGCAGCCGACGTACGCCTCCACGGAGTGCCGCACGTCCTCGGGCAGCGGCCGCAGCAACACCAGGTCGCTCACCACCATGCGCCCGCCGGGCTTGAGCACCCGGAACGCCTCCGCGAACACCGCCGCCTTGTCGGGCGAGAGGTTGATCACGCAGTTCGAGATGATGATGTCCACCGCCGCGTCCGCCACCGGCAGCCGCTCGATCTCGCCGAGGCGGAATTCCACGTTCGAGACACCCACCCGGCGCGCGTTCTCTCGCGCCCGCTCCACCATCTCCGGCGTCATGTCCACACCGATCACCCGGCCGGTCGGCCCCACCTCGCGTGCGGCGAGAAAGGCGTCCATCCCGGCGCCGGACCCGAGGTCCAGGACCACGTCGCCCGCGTGCACCGCGGCGTGGGCCAGGGGATTGCCGCATCCGAGGCCGAGGTTCGCGCCCTCGGGAATGGCGGCCAGGTCCGCGGCCCCATAACCGATGTACGCGCCGATCTTCCGGCCGCTCTCCGCATCGGCCCCGCCGCAGCAGCTCGGCCCGCAGCCGCACGTGGAGGTGCCCTTGGCGATCTCGCCGTACTTGGTGCGGACCACTGACCGGATATCGGGTTCGGTGCTCATCCCTGCCTCGCGAGCGAGTTTATCGTCATATTACGATAACTGGCTCCCGGTGTCAAGGGGAGAGGCGGCAGACTGCGGGATAGTTGCGAGACGCCGAGTTGCGAGCGGTTACGAGATGGGAGGGGTCAGTGCGCGGATCAGTGGCCAGGACCGACGTCCCCTCGTTCGCTCGCGGCTCATCTCTCACGAGCGCTCGCAACTCGGCGTCTCGCAACTCGACTCCCGTCTCCCGACTGCTCGCTAATAACTGTCCGCGGTGAGGGTGGTCTTGCCCCGGAACGCCCGGTAGATGAGCGCCGTGTAGGCGATCACGAACGGCATCCCGATCAGCGCGATCACCAGCATCGCCATGAGGGTGTGCGGGCTGGACGACGCGTTGTAGATCGTGAGGCTCGCGGCGAGGTCGGGCCGGACCGGCACCAGCCGGGGGAACAGGCCGACGCCCGCGAGGCCGATCAGGCTCACGGTGGCGGTCGCGGAAGCGAGGAACGCGCGGCCGAGGCGGCCGGCGCGGACGGCGAGGGGGCCGGCGATGCAGGCCGCCAGGAACAGCACGAAGAAGAGCCAGGTGAGCGGGTTGCCGAACCATCCGTCGAACAGGAACGGCGAGACGAAGTACGACGTCACCGTGGCGACGGCGAACAGGCCGATGAACGCCGCCCAGGCGAGCGAGGCGGTGCGGGCCATCCGCGCGCGCAGCGCGCCGTCGGTCTTGAGGCCGAGGTACGTCGCGCCGTGGAGCACGAACATGGCCAGGCCGAGGACCCCGATCAGCAGCGCGTAGGGGTTGAGCAGGCCGGGCAGCGTGGTGGACACGCCGGCGGCGTCCACCTCGACCCCGCGCAGCACGTTGCCGACCGCCACGCCGAACAGCAAGGCGGGCACGGCGCTCCCGAGCCCGAAGGCGAGGTCCCAGGACCGGCGCCAGCGCGGCGTGTCCACCTTGCCCCTGAATTCGAACGACACGGCCCGGAGGATCAGGGCCACCAGCAGCAGGGTCAGCGCGAGGTAGAAGCCGCTGAAGACGGTGGCGTACACGGGCGGGAAGGCGGCGAACAGCGCGCCGCCGCCGGCCAGCAGCCACACTTCGTTGCCGTCCCACACGGGGCCGACGGCGTTCATGACCGTGCGGCGCTCGGTCTCGTCGCGGAGCAGCAGGTGCAGCGTCCCCGCGCCCAGGTCGAAGCCGTCGAGGACGGCGTAGCCGGCGAGGAGCACGGCCACGAGCAGGAACCAGATTGTGTTCAGGTCCATGGTCCGGTCACCCTTCGCGAGCGGTTACGCGTGGGCCGGCGCGGCGCCGGCCTCGGGCCCGTGCCGGATCTCGCGCACCAGCAGGAACACGTACAGCCAGCCCAGCAGCAGGTAGAGCAGCCCGCCGAGGACCAGCGAGATGACCACGTCGCCCGCCGGGACGCCGGTGGACACGCCGTCGCTCGTCCGCAGCAGGTGGTAGACGATCCACGGCTGGCGCCCGACCTCCGCGGCCATCCAGCCCAGCTGGCACGCCGCCAGCGGCAGCGGAATCGAGATGATGAGCAGCTTCAGGTACCGGCGGCTCTCCCACAGGCGCCCGCGCCAGAGCCGCCACACCCCGAACGCCGTGACGGCGATGAAGTACATCCCGAGCACGACCATGTTGTGGAAGGAGACGAAGGTCAGCCACAGGGGCGGCCGGTCGTCGGGGGGGAAGTCGGTGATGCCGCGGATGGGGGCGTTGATGTCGCCGAACGCCATCCAGCTCAGCAGGCCGCGGATCTCGATCTTGGCCTTGAGCTCCGGCGGCGGCGTGACCGGGTAGGCGAACAGCACCATCGGCGCCGCTGACTGGCTCGTGTACAGGCCCTCGATGGCGGCGAACTTCTCCGGCTGGGTGTGCGCCACCTGCCGCGCGTGGAAGTGCCCGAAGGGGAACAACTCGGCCAGCGAGGCGACGAGCCCGAAGACCACCGCGAGCTTGAGGGCGCGGCGGGCCAACTCGTCGGCCCGGTCCTTCCGGAGCAGGAACGCCGCCACGCCCGCCACCAGGAACGCACCGGCGATCAGCGCGGCGTCCACCGTGTGGAAGAAGCGCGGCAGCGTGGACGGATTGAACACCGCCGCCCAGAAGCTCACCAGCTCCGCGCGCCCGTGCTGCACCACGTACCCGGCGGGAGTCTGCTGCCACGAGTTGGCGACCAGGATCCAGAAGGCCGAGATGGTGGAGCCGACCGCCACCATGAGGATCGAGAACCAGTGCGTGCCCTTCGAGACCCGCCCGCGGCCGAACAGGTACAGGCCCAGGAACCCGGACTCGAGGAAGAACGCGAGCACCGCCTCGGCGGCCAGCGGCGCACCGAAGATGTCGCCGACGTACTTCGAGTAGGCGGCCCAGTTGGTGCCGAACTCGAACTCCATCACGATCCCGGTCGCGACGCCGACCGCGAAGGTGAGGGCGAGCAGTTTCGCGAAGAACTTCCCCATCCGCACCCACGCCTCGTCGCCGCGCTTCCAGCCGCGCCACTCGATGATCACGAGCAGCCACGCCAGGCCGATGGTGAGGGGCGGGAAGAGGAAGTGAAACCCGACGGTGAGCGCGAACTGGATGCGCGAGAGGAGCACGACGTCCATGCCGCCCGGCCTCCAAGAAGTGGTGCGACAGACAGTTGCGCCAATGGCAAGCGCAACAAATATGCCCCGCGCGGGCGCGCCCGATAGGTTGCGGGCGTCGAATTCCGACGGGGTTGGTCGGGAGGGGGGGCAGGAATCGCGGCGGGGCGTTTATGTTGTGGCGTGCCCGAAACCCCCCTGGAATCGGAACCTCTCCCCGGCGACGAGCCGCCGCGCCTCAGCGCGCGCCTGCGCCGCCTGCTCGTGGGCCGGCCGCGGGACATCCAGGACCGCCGGATCTTCCATCGCCTGTCACTGATCCCGTTTCTGGCGTGGGTCGGGCTCGGTGCCGACGGCCTGTCGTCCTCGTCCTACGGCCCGCAGGAGGCCTTCCTCGCCCTCGGCCAGCACGTGTACCTGGCGGTCGCGCTGGCGGCCGCCACCGCGCTCACCGTCATCATCATCGCGTGGGGCTACAGCCACATCATCGAGCAGTTTCCCAGCGGCGGCGGAGGGTACGTAGTGGCCACCAAGCTGCTGGGGGAGAAGGCGGGGGTCATCTCGGGCAACGCCCTGCTCGTGGACTACGTGCTCACGATCACGGTCTCCATCGCCGCGGCCGGCGATGCGCTGTTCAGCTTCCTGCCGCTTCACTGGCAGCCGGTCAAGCTGGTGGCGGAGGCGCTCATCATCCTGGGCCTCAGCACGCTCAACATCCGGGGCGTGCGCGAGTCGGTGATCACCCTCACGCCGATCTTCATCCTGTTCCTGGTCATGCACGTGTGGCTGATCGGCTACGGCATCGCGGCGCACTCCGGCCGCGTGGTGGAGACGGCGCAGGCGATCGGCGGCGGGTTCCACACCGGCCTCACCACGCTCGGCGTGGGCGGCATGGCGCTGCTGTTCGTGCGCGCGTACTCGCTGGGCGGCGGAACCTACACGGGCATCGAGGCGGTCTCGAACGGCCTGCCCATCATGCGCGAGCCGAAGGTGCACACCGGCAAGCGGACCATGTTCTACATGGCGGCGTCGCTCTCCGCCGTCGCGGCCGGGCTGCTGGTCTGCTACCTGCTCTGGGGCGTGACCTTCGTGCCGGGCAAGACGACCAACGCCGTCCTCGTCGAGCGGGTGGCGGCCGGGTTCCCGATGTCCGGCACGCTGGTGGTGCTGACGCTGTTCTCCGAGAGCGCCTTGCTCGTCGTGGCGGCCCAGGCGGGATTCACCGACGGGCCTCGGGTGCTGGCGAACATGGCGGTGGATTCCTGGGTGCCGCACCGCTTCGCCGGCCTGTCCGAGCGGCTCACGACCCAGAACGGCGTGGTGCTGATGGGCGCCGCCTCCCTCGCCGCGCTGCTCTACACCCGCGGCGACGTGGGCGTCCTGGTCCTGATGTACAGCATCAACGTGTTCATCACCTTCTCGCTCTCGATGTTCGCGATGACCCGGTACTGGCTGGGCGCCCGGCACAAGCCCGACGCCGGGCCGTGGCTGCGGCGCTCGCTGCTGTTCGCGGTCGCCTTCCTGCTGTGCGTGACGATCCTCGCCATCGCCGTCTTCGAGCGGTTCACCAAGGGCGGGTGGATCACCCTGGCGGTGACCGCCGCGCTGGTGGCGCTGTGCTTCGTCATCCGCAAGCACTACCGGACCACCCGCGAGAAGCTCGCGCAGCTCTACGACGAGCTGAAGTCGCTGCCGGCCGACGCGACCGCCGTGCCCCGCGCGCTCGACCCCAAGGCCCCGACGGCGGCGGTGCTCGTGGCCGGCTTCGGCGGGCTCGGCATCCATACCACGCTCAACATCTTCCGGTTCTTCCCCGGCTACTTCAAGAACCTGGTCTTCCTCTCCGTGGGCGTCGTGGATTCGGCCGGGTTCAAGGGCGAAGGTGCCATCGGGGAGCTGCAACACAAGACGGAGGAAGCCCTGGAGCAGTACCTCGACCTCGCCCGCAAGGTCGGCGTGCCGGCGACCACGCGGTACGCGCTCGGCACCGACGCCGTGGACGAGGGAGAGAAGCTCTGCCTCCAGGTGGCCAGGGAGTTTCCGCGCGTCACGTTCTTCGCCGGCAAGGTCATCTTCCAGCGCGAGGCGTGGTACCAGCACCTGCTGCACAACGAGACCGCCGCCGCGATCCAGAAGCGCCTCCAGTGGGCGGGGAAGCCCATCGTCATCCTCCCCGCCAGGGTCCACTAGCCCCGCCTCCGCCCCACCCCCTTGCGCCCGGCCGCCGGCGGTGTAATACTGAACTATATGGTTCAGTATGCCAGGCTGGATGCCGCGTTCGCGGCGCTGTCGGACCGGACGCGTCGCGGCATCCTCGAGCGCCTCGGGCGCCGGGACCGCTCGATCAGCGACCTCGCGGCCGAGTTCGGGATGACGCTCACGGGCGTGAAGAAGCACGTCGGGGTGCTGGAAGCGGCCGGCCTGGTGACGACGGAGAAGGTCGGCCGGGTCCGGCACTGCCGTTTGGGCCCGCGCCGGCTGAGCGACGAGACGGCCTGGATCACGCAGTATCACCGGATGCTGGAGGAGCGCCTCGACCGGCTCGGCGCGTTCCTCGAGCGCACGAAGGGAGACGAGCGATGAGCACGTCGGCGAAGGGCGCCGTCACGGCGAAGGTCACGACCCCCGGCGACCGCGAGATCCGCACGGAGCGGGTGTTCGACGCGTCTCGGGACCGCGTGTGGCGGGCCTTCACCGATCCCCGGCAGATCGCGCAGTGGTGGGGGCGCGGCCACACGCTGGTCGTCGAGCGGATGGAGGTCGAGCGCGGGGGCCACTGGCGGTTCGTCGAGCACGCCCCGGACGGCGTATTCGGCTTCGAGGGGCGCTACCGCGAAGTCACGCCGCCCGGGCGGCTGGTGATGACGTTCGAGTGGGACGGGATGCCCGGCTACGTCGAGGTCACGACCGTCACCCTCGAGGATCTCGGCGGCGGGCGCACGCGCGTCGCCACCCACGTGCAGTTCATGACGCCCGAGGAACGGGACGGCATGCTGAAGGGCGGGATGGTGCAGGGCATGAACGAGAGCTACGCGGCGCTCGACCGGCTGCTGGCTCGGGGCGCGTGACGGGCGCGGGCGACGGGGGGCGAAGCCGGGGCTAGAAGACCCGCCCTCCGAGCGGCACGTCCCGCTCGACCGACAGCAGCACGACGCGCCCGGCCTCGTCGGGCAGGCCGAGGACGAGAACCTCGGACTCGAATCCTGCGATGCGGCGCGCGCCGAGGTTCACGGCGCAGACGACCAGGCGCCCGACGAGGTCGGCCGGCGTATAGAGGTGCGTGAGCTGGGCGCTCGAGCCCTTGGCGCCGAGCGGCCCCAGGTCGAGCGTGAGCTTGTAGGCCGGCTTGCGCGCCCCCGCCAGCGGCTCGGCGGAGAGGATCCGACCCACGCGGAGGTCGAGGGCACCGAAGGCCTCCAGGCCGGTCACGCGCTCAGTCCCTGACGAGGACGGCGGCGAGGCTGGAGGCGATCGCCGGCCGGCCCTCGACGCGGAGGCCCGTCCGGGCTGCGACCTCGAGGGTGTCGCCGAACGCGGCGTCGCTCACGCGAGGGAAGGGTTCGGCGAGCAGCAGCCGTGCCCCCGGCTTCAGCGACGCAGCGACCTCGGCGAAGAAGTGCGCCGCGTCTGGTACTTCGTGCACCACCGCGAACGCCAGGGCGAAGTCCACGCGTCCGGCCAGGTCCGCCACGCCCAGGCCGCCCTCGCCCGCGAGCCGGGTCTCGATCCGGTCCGCCAGCGCGCGCCTGGCGGCGCGGCGCCTCAGCGACGCCAGCATCCGCGGCTGGACGTCCACCGCGATCACGCGTCCAGCCGGGCCCACCAGCCGCGCCAGCTCGAGCGTGAAGAAGCCCATCCCCGGGCCGGGCTCGAGCACGACCATCCCCTCCCCGACGAGCGGGGAGAGGAGGGCGTGCGGATCCTGCCGGAGCTTGCGAAGCGGGCTGGCGAGGAAGTAGCCGATCCACCACGGGCAGACGCGGTGCGCCATGTGGCACCTCAGAACTCCCGAGGAGGGACTCGAACCCCCGACCCGCCGGTTAACAGCCGGCTGCTCTACCGACTGAGCTACTCGGGACCGCTGGCGCGAATCGTAGACGGGAAGGGCGGGCCCGTCAACCGACCCTGTCGCCCCGTGGCCCTCAGTCGGCCGCCCGCAATGTGACGTAGAGGGACCGGGGCTGGCCCGGGGAAACGTACCCGCCGGCTTCCAGTTCGGCGTAGGCACGGTTGAACAGATTGCGCACGCCGATCTCCAGCTCGTCGCCCGGCGCGACCCTGACGGCCGCGCTCACGTGCACCAGCGCATACGCCGGTCGCACGACGCCCGGCTCGTCGAACGGGCTGTACGGCCCCGCCGCATTGAGGCTCACGGCCGCCCGCCACCGGCCTCCCGGGGGAGCGATGCTGGCGCTGGCCACGCCCACGTACTTCGAGGTGTTGTAGACCGGCGCCCCGTTGAGCGTGTCACCGCTCGCCGTGATGAGGCGCTCGTAGCGCGCGTCGAGGAAGGTCCAGTCGGTCTTCAGCGTCACGGCGTCGGTCGCCCGCAGGGTGAGCCCGACCTCGACGCCGCGACGCCGGCTCGCCCCGCCGCTGAAGGACGTGAGTGTGATGGGATCGAAGGTCTGCTCGTTGCTGACGTCGGTCTGGAACAGCGCCACGGTGCCGGTGGCCGGTCCCCGGTCCAGCTTCACGCCCGTTTCGTAGGCCCACTCGGTGATGAACGGCAGCGTGGGGTCGGTGATCACGCCGTCGGTCTGGCGGAACCCCCGCGACGCGTTGGCGTAGATCGCGCCCCACTCCGCGATGTGGTACAGCAGGCCGAACTTGGGAGCCAAGATGCCCTTGCCGGCGCTCGCCGACGCGGCGCCCACCGGCGTATCCAGTGTGTTCTGCAGGTCGTAGCGGGCGCCGAGCGTGGCGCGCAGGTGCGGGGTGAAGTCGAGCGACGCCTCGGCGAACAGCGCCCCCGACGCCTGGCGCGCCCCGACCAGCGTCTGCGCGGAGTCGCGGTTCCGGTCCGTGGTGAACCAGTTCTGGTAGTTCGAGTGGTCCCAGCGCCCTTCGACGCCGGCGGTCACGTCACCGCGGGGCAGCAGCCACGTCAGGGCGCTGGTCACCCCGAACCCGTACCGCCGGTCCTCCTCTTCCGTCTGGCTCCCGGTGCCCTCGCCGGCGCCCGGCTCCGCCGGAATGGTGAGGTACAGCTGCCACTGCCCCTGGGTCGCGTAGATGGTGCTGCGCCACAGCAGCGACGGACCGGCGATGAGCCGGTAGCTCAGCCGCTCCTGCGCCCGGCGCTTGAACCCGCCGTCGGTCTGGTTCTCCACCAAGTCGTAGCGGTGCAGCGCGAAGTTGCTGTCGTTCAGGAAGCCGGGCGATGCCCAGCTGGTGCCGTACAGCTCTACGCCCGCATCGACCGTCGAGCTGCCGCTCGGGTGCGCCACGAGGCGGGCGTGCATCTGGCCAATGTCGTAGGCGCTGTTCGGCCGCCAGCCGTCGTCATGCACGCCGCGGATGCCGAGCACGGCGTCGGTGGACGCCCCGTTGAGCCCGCCGAGCAGGGCGCCCTCGAGATGGCCGTTCGAGCCCGCGCTCGCCGTGAAGCGCGTGCCGTCGAGCTGCTCCAGGGTCTGCACGTTCACCGCGCCGGCCATCGCGAAGTTGCCGTACAGCGCGCTGGTCGGGCCCTCGATGACGTTGACCGCGCTGATCGCCTCCGGCATCAGGAGGTTCCAGTCGTCGTAGCCCTCCGCATGGCCGTTGACCGGCTCGTTGATCGGCACGCCGTCCACCCACAGCGCGATGTCGGTCGAGTGGTCGGAGCTGAAGCCGCGGATCGAGGCGTCGGACGCGAACCCGGGGCCCTGGCCCTGCTCGTGGATCTCGAGCCCGGCGGTCTGGCGCAACAGGTCGTAGGCGTCGGTGGCCGGCGCCGCCTGCAGCTCGGCCGGCGTGACGCGCAGCGTGGTCGCCGGCACGTAGTGCTGGGGCACGGTGGTCGTGATCGTCACCGCCTGCAACATCACCGGTCGGCGGGTCAGGGTGTCGTTCGCGGCCCGACCGGTGTCGGCGGGGGGGGCCGCAGGCTGCTGTGCGACGGCGATCGCGGGCAGCGCCGCGAGCGCCAGCCCGAGGAACGATGAGCGCATGGAAACTCCGCACGTTGGACCGGCGGGACGGCGTCCCGGCGGTCGGGTCAGCTCAGGAACAGGACGCGATCAGCTGACGGGCGGAGCGGGAGGTCCGATCGGCTGCGGTTGCCAGTGGAGAACGACGGAGCGAGGCGGAAGCGCCGGCGCGGGCGCGGCGCCGGCCGGCACGGCGGCGGGCGCCTGGTCGAAACGCAGGCCCAGCGGATTGGGCGGCGGCGTGGCGCTGCCCGGGCAGCAGCCGATGCACAGCCCGCAGCTGCCGCCCTGCTGCGGCTCGTGCGCGGGCGCCGGACCGTGCGCGTGCCCCGCCGCCGTGGCCGGCATCGCCATGGCGACGCTGGTCTGACCGGCCATGCCCGGCATCGGTCGGCCGAAGATCCACAGGCCGAGCGCGATCGCGAGGACGGCCGAGAGGCCGCGCATGGTCCGGCGATGTTTGGGCATCGGGGAACAGAGTAGTCCCCATTATTTCGGCTGTCAACGACCCGGGCGCCGCGGCGCGCCCCCCTGCCGGTTCAGGCCTGAAGCGAGAACAGATCGATCTGCGGCGCCACCAGCGGCAGGCCGGCGGCCCGCAGGGTCTCCTCGATCCAGCCGGCGCGGTCGCCCGGGTCGAGGCGGTGGACGTGGACGCCGAACGCGGCGATCAAGTCGTCGATGCCGGCGTCGATCTCGAGCTGGAACGCCGGGCTCACCGCCCGGGTGCCGTCGAAGGACGGCGGCTGGATCACCGGCACCTTGATGAGGGTGTCGTAGGTCTGGACCCACGAGCGGACGAGGGCGTCGTACTCCGGCCGGCGGCCGACGCGGTGGACGAGGTAGGCGTAGTTGTCGAGCACCGACCGGTCGCAGATGACGTCCTCGTTCCTGGCCGCGGACGCCAGCTCCTGCGCGATCTGGGTGTGGAGGATCCAGGCCTGCGCTTCGAGGGTGGTGCTCTCGTTGATGGGCAGCGGGCACTCGCGCGCGACTTCCTTCACGATGTCCACGCCGCGGTCGAGGCGCTTGAGGCGGGAAGCGAGGTCGAAGCACAGCGTCGTCTTGCCGACGCCGTGCGAGCCGATGAACGCGAGCTTCATCCCGGCTACTTCCGGAAGACGGTGTAGGCGAGCAGCAGGAAGTTGGCGATCGTGAGGATCAGCCCCAGGTCGTCGCGGGTGAGGAAGGCGCGGGGCATCACCAGCTGGTCGCCGGACCGCACGCCCAGCTCGCGGAGGGTGGAGCGCGCGATGGCCGCGGGATCCATGGGCACGCGCACGGTTTCGCCGCCGCGGATGAGCTGCATCTTCTTCTCGTTGGCCTGGCGCGTCGGGCCGCCGGCCAGGGCCAGCAGGTCCACGATGGTGAGGGTGGGATCCACGCTGTACAGGCCCGGCTTCATGACCTCGCCGAGCACCGCCACGCGGAACATCGGGGTGAGGGTGAAGAAGGGCCGCTGAAACAGCTGGCTCAGCTCGGTGTTCAGGCGCTCGCGCAGCTGGCCGACGCTGACGTTGCGGACGTTGATGGAGCCGACGAGCGGGAAGAGCAGGTTGTAGTTCTCGTCCACCGGGAATTCGCCCGACAGCTCCTCGTGCCCCCAGACCTGGATGCGGATCACGTCGCCCGGGCGGATCGCGAGCGGCGTCGCGGTCGTGTCCGTGTTGGGGGCCTGCGCGGGGATGGTGGCCGGGGCGGAGGTGTCCTTGGCGGGGGCGGCGGCGGGCGGAGCCGCGGCCGGGGGATTCTGGGCCCGCGCCGCCGCAGCGGCGGCGAGCGCGAGGGCGGCGGCGAGAGCGAGGGCGTGGCGCATCGGGAGAAGCTAACGGTCGCCGACGGCGCCGGTCAACGCGCTCGCCTCGGGCGCGAGCGCCTGGCGGAGGTAGCGGCCCGTCACGGAGTCGGGGGCGCGCGCCACGTCCTCCGGCGGCCCCGCGGCGACGACCCGGCCGCCGTCGGCGCCAGCGCCGGGCCCGAGGTCGATCACCCAGTCGGCGCGCTTGATGACATCGAGGTGGTGCTCGATCACGAGCACGGTGTTGCCCGCGTCCACGAGGCGGTCGAGGACGCCCAGGAGCACGCGCACGTCGTCGAGGTGCAGTCCCGTGGTCGGCTCGTCGAGCAGGTAGAGCTTGCGCCCGCGGCGCCTGCCGGCGGCGGCCAGCTCCCGCGCGATCTTGAGGCGCTGCGCCTCGCCGCCCGAGAGCGTGGTGGCGGGCTGCCCGAGCCGCAGGTAGCCCAGGCCGACCTCCGCGAGGTGCCACAGCGCACGGCCGAGCCGCTCCTGGTGCCGGAAGCGGCGCATGGCCTCGTCCACGGTGAACTGGAGCACGTCGGCGATCGAGTACCCGCCCAGGCGCACGTCGAGCACGGCCGGCTGGTAGCGGGTGGCACCGCACGCCTCGCAGGGGACGTACACATCGGCGAGGAACACCATTTCGACCTGCACGTGGCCGGCGCCCTCGCACACCTCGCAGCGGCCGCCGCCCGCGACGTTGAAGGAAAAGGTCGCCGGCGTGTAGCGGCGCGAGCGCGCCAGCGGGGCGGCGGCGAACAGCTCGCGGATCTCGTCGAACGCCTTGATGTACGTCACCGGGTTGGAGCGCGGCGTGCGCCCGATCGGCGACTGGTCCACGAGCACGGCGCCGTCGAGGGCCTCGAGGCCGGTGAGGCGGCGCACGCCGCCCACGACCTCGCCGAGGTGCTCCTTGGCGCTGTGGCGCCCCTCGAAGTGCCGCTCCAGCTGCCGGAACAGGACGTCGTTGACCAGCGTGGACTTCCCCGAGCCCGAGACGCCGGTGACGACGGTGAGGGTGCCCAGCGGGATCGCGACCGTCAGGTCGGAGAGGTTGTGGGCGCTGGCGCCGTCGATCGTGAGCCAGCGCGGGCCGGCGCGCCGCCGCACGGAGGGCACCGCGATCCGGCGCTCGCCGGTGAGGTAGCTGGCGGTCAGCGTGTGTGCCGAGAGCAGCTGCGGCAGCGTGCCCTCGAACACCAGCTCCCCGCCGCGCTCCCCGGCGCCCGGCCCCAACTCGACGAGCCAGTCGGCGGCGCGCATCGCGGCGGGATCGTGCTCCACGGCGAGCACGGTGTTGCCCTGGTCGGCGAGCCGCCGCAGCAGCGCGAGCAACCGGTCCGTGTCGCGCGGATGGAGCCCGATGGTGGGCTCGTCCAGCACGTACAGGGTCTCGGTGAGCTTGCCGCCCAGGGCGTTGGCGAGCGAGATGCGCTGCGCCTCGCCGCCCGACAGCGTGCGCGTCTGCCGGTCGAGGGTGAGGTAGCCGAGCCCCACGTCGTTCAGCACCTGCAGGCGCTGCTCCAGCTCGTCCAGCACCAGGCCGGCCACGGCCCGCTCGTGCGCGGAGAGCGGGAGCGCGGCGAGCCAGGCGCCGAGGTCGGCCGCGGTCATGGCCGCGGCTGAGCCGATGGTCGTGCCGTCTCCGCCGCCCATCACCACGGCGAGCGCCTCCGGGCGCAGGCGGCGGCCGCCGCAGGCCGGGCACTCGCTGGCCATCTGGTACTGCCGGAGGAAGACGCGCACGTACTGCTTGTAGCGCTTGCGCTCGAGGCGCTTGAGGAACGGGAAGATGCCGAGGTAGCGCCCCTTGCGGTGGTGGAGCAGCCGCTCACGCGCGGCGGCGGGCAGCTTCCGCCACGGGACGTCGAACGGGATGTCGTTGTCGCGGCAGAACTGCTTCAGCGTCCGGCGCCGGCCGTCGTAGCGCGGCTTGGTCCAGGGGTCGATCGCGCCCTCGGCGAGGCTCCTGCCGGGGTCCGGCACGATCAGGTGCTCGTCGTACTCGAGCACGGCCCCGAAGCCGTTGCACCCGGGGCAGGCGCCGCGCGGATGGTTGAAGGAAAAGAGCGCGGGCGTGAGCACCGGCGCCGGGGCCCCGCAGGCGAGGCACCGTGGCGAGGCGCTGAAGGTGACCGCTCCCGTCCCGGGCGGAGGATCCCGCACCACGGCCAGGCCGTCGCCCTCCGCGAACGCGGTGCCGAGCGAGTCCGCCAGGCGCTCGGCGTGGGCCGCGGTGGCGGCGAGGCGGTCCACCACGACGAGCACCTTCCCGGCGCGCGTCAGGTCCAGGCCCGCCGGTAGCTCTTCGAGCCGGTAGGCGGACCACTCCGTGCCCCCGGGTCCCGGTGCCCCTGTGCCCGCCCCGTCCACCAGCACCCGGACGAATCCCATCGCGATCAGGTTCTCCACGACCTGGCGGTGGGTGGCCCGCGCGACGGGCGGCAGCGGAAAGGCGACGACGACGTTCCCGCCGCGAGCCACCAAGCGGTCCACGGCCTCCTGCACCGTGTCGGCGCGCACCTCGCCGCCGCAGGTGGTGCAGCGGGCGCGGCCGGCGCGGGCCCACAGCAGGCGCAGGTAGTCGTAGATCTCGGTCGCGGTGCCGACGGTGGAGCGGCTGGACGTGGTCGGGTTGCGCTGCTCGATGGCGACGGCGGGGGCGATGCCCTCGATCCCGTCCACGGCGGGGCGCGGCATCCGCTCCAGGAACTGCTTGGCGTAGGTGGAGAGCGACTCGATGTAGCGGCGCTGGCCCTCGGCGTAGATGGTGTCAAAGGCGAGCGAGGATTTTCCGGATCCCGAGGGACCGGTCAGGACGACGAGCGCCCCGTGGGGCAGCGCGACGGTGAAGCCCCGCAGATTGTGCTGGCGGGCGCCGCGGACGACGAGCGATCTCATGGCCCGGGCGAAGGCTACTGGAATGCCGCCAGGATGGCCAGCGGGCGCGTCGCCGCATACCTTATCGGGCACATGGTGTTCGTGCTCTCGCCGCGCTTCCTCCGGCGCGGACTTCAGTTCTTCGCACTCGCCTCCGTCCTCGCCCTCGTCGGGCTGCTGATCTACGGCCACGACTGGGGGGCGTCGCTCGAGGCCGCCGTGCGCCTCAAGCCGGGCTGGGCGCTGGCCGCGCTCGCCCTGGCGTCGTTCGACTGGTGGGGCGGGGGCGTCCGCATCTGGCTGCTGACCCGGTTCCTCTACCGGCCGGCCCCCTTCCGGGGGATGGTGATGGCGGCCGGGCTGAACACCTGGGGTTCGTACCTCACGCCTTCCCAGTCCGGGGGCGGCCCGACGATGATCTGGGCGCTGCACCGCGCCGGCGTGCCG
Organism: uncultured Gemmatimonadales bacterium; assembly: GCA_963806755.1. Taxonomy (GTDB): domain Bacteria; phylum Gemmatimonadota; class Gemmatimonadetes; order Gemmatimonadales; family JACORV01; genus Fen-1245. The sequence goes on along the minus strand of CAWDZR010000017.1, from coordinate 43,836 downwards.
CTGCCCGAGGCCACGATCGCGACGTTCATGAGCTTCGTCGGCACGGTGGTCTTCTTCGCGATCGTGGGCCCGCTGGCGATCGTGCTGGGGGCCGGGCGGTCGCTCCGGGCGCACGGCGTGCCGCTGCTGCACGTCAGCCTGTACGGCCTGTTCAAGGCCTCGGCGTGGGGCTTCGTCATCACCGGCGGCCTGCACCTGCTGGTGCTCCTGTTTCCGAGCCAGGCGCGGCACCTGGTGCGCGGGCTCATCGGGTGGCTGGAGCGGCGCGGCAGCGAGCGGATGGCGGGCCGGATGGCGGCGCTGCGCGAGGCCATCGACCGGATGCAGGAGTGCGTCGTGAAGTTCCTGAGCCCGGCCGGCCTGGCGGCGATGCTCGGCGGGGTGGCGACCTCGGCCCTGGCCCACGCCAACAAGCTGCTCGCCGGCTACCTGGTGCTGCGGGCGCTCGGCATCGAGGCCAACTTCGTGGACGTGCTGCTGCTCCAGACCACCATCTCCTTCCTGCTCTACTTCGCCCCGACGCCCGGCGCGTCGGGCGCCGCGGAGGCGCTGTCGGCGGCGCTGATGAGTGTGTACGTGCCCCGGGCGCTGCTGCCCATCTACACGCTGCTGTGGCGGTTCACGGTGAGCTACGCGACCGTGATCGTCGGCTCCTACATCTTCTTCAAGCTGCTGCGCGGCCGGATGGACGAGACCGCCGCCGCGCCGGCCGACGCCGCCGCATGAGCGCCCCGTTTCACGAGGAGGAGGCGCTCGACAAGCCCTACGACGCCGCGCTGATGCGGCGCCTGCTGCGCTACCTCCGGCCCTACGCCGGGATGACGGTCGGCGCCATCCTGATGCTGCTCGGCAGCGCGGTGCTGCAGCTCGCGGGGCCGTACCTCACGCAGGTGGCGATCGACCGCGCCATTCCCGCGCGGAACCTGCACCTCATCGCCGTGCTCGGGGCGGCGCTGGCCGCCGCGCTCGCCGTCGAATTCGTGCTCGAGTACGGGCAGACGGTGCTCACCGCCTTCATCGGCCAGCGCGTCATGGTGGACATGCGGCTCGAGATCTTCGGCAAGCTGCAGCGCCTGCCGATCCCGTACTACGACCGCAATCCGGTCGGCCGCCTGATGACCCGGGTCACCAGCGACGTAGAGTCCCTCAACGACCTGTTCACCGGCGGGGTCGTGGCCCTGTTCGGCGACGTGTTCACGCTGCTGGTGATCATGATCTGGATGCTGGTCGTGGACTTCCGGCTCGCGCTGGTGTCGTTCGCCGTCATCCCGTTCGTGTTCGCCGCCGCGCGCGTCTTCCAGACCACCGTCCGCCGCGCCTACCGCGACATCCGGGTGAAGCTGGCCCGCATCAACGCGTTCCTCCAGGAGCACCTGACGGGGATGCGGGTGGTCCAGCTGTTCGGGCGCGAGGCCGGGACGGCCGGGCAGTTCGACGCGGTAAACCGGGCGCACCTGGTGGCCAACCTCGAATCCATCGTCGCCTACGCCCTGTTCTTCCCCACGATCGAAGTGCTCACGTCGGTGGCGCTGGCGAGCATCCTGCTCTACGGCGGCGACCGCGTGCTCGGCCATACGCTCACGGTCGGGGTGCTGGCGGCGTTCCTGCAGCTGGCGCGGCGCTTCTTCCAGCCGCTGCAGGACCTCTCGGACAAGTACAACATCGTGCAGGCGGCGATGGCGTCGTCGGAGCGGGTGTTCCGCCTGCTCGACACCCCGGAGACGGTGCGCGACGCCGCGCACCCGGTCGGACTCCCCAAGCCGGCGCGGGGGACGGTGGCGTTCGAGGGGGTGTGGTTCCGCTACCCGCGGGCCGACGGCCGGGACCCGGGCGACGACGGCTGGGTGCTGCGCGACGTGTCGTTCACCGCGCGGCCGGGCGAGACGGTGGCGATCGTGGGGCACACGGGGGCGGGGAAAACCACGATCAGCAACCTGCTGTTGCGCTTCTACGACGTGGAGCGCGGGCGCATCACCGTGGACGGCGTGGACGTGCGGGCGCTGGCGCAGTCGGAGCTGCGCGGCTTGATCGGCCTCGTGCAGCAGGACGTGTTCCTCTTCACCGGCGACCTGACGGCCAACATCCGGCTCGGCGCGGACGTGCCGGACGCGGCGGTGGAGGCGGCGGCGCGCCGGGTCGGCGCCCACCGGTTCATCGAGCGGCTGCCGGATCGCTACGGCCACCGGGTGGGCGAGCGCGGCCAGAACCTGTCGGTGGGGGAGCGGCAGCTGCTCGCGTTCGCGCGGGCGCTGGCCGTGGACCCGGCGATCCTGGTGCTCGACGAGGCCACCAGCTCGGTGGACGCCGAGGCGGAGGAGCAGATCCAGGCGGCGATCGCGGAGCTGATGCGCGGGCGGACGAGCATCGTGATCGCGCACCGTCTCTCGACCGTGCAGCACGCGGACCAGATCCTCGTGCTGCACCACGGCGTGATCCGCGAGCGGGGGACGCACCGGGAGCTGCTCGCGGTGGGCGGCCTGTACGGGCGGCTCTACCAGCTGCAGCTCGGCGCCGATCTCGCCGAACGGGCTTCGTAGCGCGCGCGTGCTTGCCCCGCCGTATGGCGGCGGCTACGTTGTTGCGATTCGTCCCCACAGAGGTGGCGGAAATGGCGTTCATCGAGGTCGGAGGTCAGCGGTACCCGGTCCCGGCGGGGGAGATGGTGCTGGGATCCGGGGCCGGCTGCCATCTGCGCCTGGAGCGCCCCGGCGTGGCGCCGCGCCACGCCGTTCTCGCCACCGGTCCCGCGCCCGAGCTGGCCGTCACGATCCGCCTGGCGGATCCGGCCGCCGTCGTGGACGTGAACGGCGTCCGCCTCGGCGTGCTGCCGCAGCCGCTGTTGCACGGCGACAAGATCACGATCGGCGGGCTGGAGCTGCTGTTCGCCGACGAGCGCAAGAGCGGCAGCACGACGTACATCTCGGCGGTCAAGGCGGGGAGCCTCGAGGCGCCGGCGGCCAAGCCCGGTGCGCCGGCCCGGGCGGTCGGCACCACGGGCGGGCGGATCGTCTCGCTGACCGACGGGCGGGAATACCAGGTCGGGTCCGCGCTGCGCTTCGGGCGCGAAGCGGGCGCCGACGTGGTCGTGCCGGGGGGCCAGGTCTCGCGCCGCCACGCCGAGATCGTGGCGTCGCCGCGCGGCTACATGCTGATCGACACCAGCACGAACGGGACCTACGTCAACGGCGAGCGGGTGCAGAACCAGCGCATCCTCGCCCGCGCCGACGTCATCAAGATCGCGGAGGAGGAGTTCCGCTTCTACGCCGACGTCGTGCCGCAGCCGGCGCCGCCGGCTCCGGCGCCCGCAGCCTCCGCAGCGCCGGCCGTGGCGCGACCGGCCCCAGTCCAGCCGCCCGCGGCGCCCGCGCGCCCGCAGGCTCCGCCCGCGCCGGCCATGCCGCCGGCCTCCGCCGTGCCGCCCGCCGCGGCCCCGCCCCAGGGCGCGGCCGCGCCGGCGCACCTGCAGTCCACGGGCTACTTCGCGTCGCCGGCCGGGCCGCCGGCCGCGGCGCCGCCCCCCGCGGCTCCACCTCCCGCGCCGCCGTCGCCGCGAGTTGCGCCGCCGCCCACCGCGGGCGCCGCGGGGGCGCCGCCGCTCGCCAGGTTCGTGGTGCGCTCGGGCGGGCTCAAGGGCCAGCGGCTGATCGTGAAGGTGCCGATCGTCAACATCGGCCGGGCCGAGTACTGCGACATCGTCATCCCGGACGACTCGGTGTCGTCCCAGCACGCCAAGCTCACGCGCCGCGAGGGCGTGTGGGTGCTGACCGACCTCGGCTCCACCAACGGCACGCTGGTGGACGGCGAGCGCGTCGAGGGCGACATCCCCCTCGCGCCGGGCGCCTTCGTGCGGTTCGGCGACGTGCAGCTGGTCTTCGAGCCGACCGACGACGACGCCGACATGAACGCGCCCAAGGCCACGCGGACGATCTCGGCCGTCAAGCTCCAGAACTTGCAGAAGCCCCCGGGCCCGTCCCGGTAATCCTCCACCACGCCGGGTGCCGATTGCACATCACCTGCGCCGCGCGGACCGACGTCGGACTGATCCGGTCCGGGAACGAAGACAACTATCTGATGGTCCCCGAGAAGGGGACCTTCATCGTGGCCGACGGTATGGGCGGGCACGCCGCGGGCGAGGTGGCGAGCGAGATGGCGGTGCGCATCATCGCCCAGGACCTCGGCTCGTTCCGCGGGCTGAGCCCGGAGGAGGCGACGACGCGGATGATCCAGTCCATCCGCGACGCCAACGCCGCCATCTACGAGCGGACCCTGAGCGAGCACGACAAGCGGGGCATGGGCACCACCACCACGGTGCTCGTGCTGCACGCCAACCGCTACCTCGTGGGGCAGGTGGGCGACAGCCGCGGGTACCTGCTCCGGGACGGCGTCTTCCACCAGCTCACCAAGGACCACTCGTACGTGCAGGAGCAGGTGGACGCCGGCTACCTCACGCCGGAGCAGGCGCGCACGCACCCGTACTCCAACGTGATCACCCGCTGCGTGGGCGCCAACGGCGACGTGACGCCCGACCTGTTCAGCGGCGTGGTGCGTGTCGGCGACGTCTTCCTGCTGGCGAGCGACGGGCTGACGGGGATGCTCGAGGACGACGTGCTCGAGGGAATCCTCAAGAGCGACGGCACGCCGGAGAAGTGGGTGGACCGCCTGGTGGCCGAAGCCAACCGCCGCGGCGGGCTCGACAACATCACGGTCATCATCGTGCGGGTGGACTCGGTGGAGGAGCCGGCGGGCGGCGCCGCCGCCGCGACGCATCCGGCGGCGTAAGCGCTCCGGCGGGACTCAGCGCTCCAGCGCGGTGCGCAGCTCGGCGGCGGAGACCGCCGCCGGCCGCGCCACGAACACCCTGAGCCGCCGCGCCGTCTCGACCAGGTCCTCGGCCATCTTCGGCAGATCCATGCGGCCCGGCCAGCCCGCGTCGGTCAGGCGCTCCACCGAGCCGTCGGCCCGCAGCACCGGCAGGTCGAGGCCGAGCATCGCCGTCTTGTGCGGGAAGTCCATCAGCAGCTCGCCGGGCGCCAAGCCGGCGCGCTTCGCCAGCGCGTCCTCGGCGCGCTCCAGCCGCTCGCCGCCCTGCCACACCCAGCTCGGCACGTCGCCCACCTCGCCCGGCAGCAGCTCCAGCGCGCGCTTGTAGAGCCGCCGCTCGCGGAGCGCGGCCGCGATGCCGGTGCGGTCGCGGGCCGCGAGGTCGTGGATCAGCACGTCGTCGGTGGCCTCGGCGAGCCTGCCGGGCTGGGCCGCGCCCTCGCGCACGGCGGCGCTCACCAGCCGCTTGAACATCGCCGTCGCGCTCCGCACCGCATGGTGCCAGTACACGTTGCGGTACATCTGGTACTTGGCGAACAGCAGCGACTCCAGCGCGGTCAAGCCCTTCTCCCGCACGCCGATGCGGCGCCGGCCGTCCAGCTCGACCACCACGAGGCAGGCCAGCAGCCGCTCCACGTCGATTTCCCCATACGGAACGCCGCACATCAGCGCGTCGCGCTTGAGGTAGTCGATCTTGTCGAGGTCGATCGAGCCGGCGACGAGCCCGGCCAGCGGGTGGTCGCTGGTGCCGGTCATCACCGCGCCGATGGCCGCCGCCCCGCCCGGCACGCCGCTCGCGGCCAGCGCCTCGGCCAGCGCGCCGCGCGCGAGGTACGCCGCGCCGCGCGACTCGTGCGACAGGAAGCCGGACTCCTCGAGCGCGTGCGAGAACGGGTAGTGCCCGACGTCGTGGACCAGCGCCGCGAGGCGGATCAGCAACGCGTCGCCCTCGCCCAGGCCCTCCAGGCCGCCCCGCTCGCCCAAGCCGGCCAGCGCCCGGCTTGCCAGGTGGTAGGTGCCCAGCGCGTGCTCGAAGCGGGAATGCGCCGCACCCGGGTACACGAGGAACGCGTGGCCCAGCTGGCGGACGTAGCGCAGACGCTGAAAGGCGGGCGTGTCCACCACGCTCACGGCGGCCGGCTCGAGGCGGATGTCCCGCCACAGCAGGTCGCGGACGACCTGGGTCCTGGCTGCGTTACGCTCGACGATAGTGCCCTCCCGGTCCCGACCGTCCGGCGCCTCGACCGCGGCCCCGCATGCCACGGCGCCCGCGCCGAGGGGCGGCGCCGGAATGTGCATCCGGCGCCGCCGGCCTGGCCAGTCTCATCCGGAAGCGGAGATTGAGCCACGGTTGACACCCGGTGGCCCGCGCAGCAACTCTACGGGGCCTGCGGGCGATGCGCCGCGACGGCCTCCCAGGCCGCAATGCCGGGCTGTGAGCACGGAATCTGCGGTAACCGGGGTCCCGGTCTCGGGATTCTCCGACTCCATACAGCGTTGGCGCCCCGATCCGGTGCGCTCCGGTCTCGAGGAGGACGTGGTGGCCACTCGCGTGACGTCGTACACGTCGAACCAGCAGCTGCTCGCCTGGGTGGACGAGGCGGAGGCGCTGTGCAAGCCGGACGCCGTCCATTGGTGCGACGGGTCCGAGGAAGAGTACCAGCAGCTGTGCGAAGGGCTCGTCCGGTCCGGCACGTTCGTGCGCCTGAATCCCGCCCGGCGGCCCAACTCGTTCCTGGCGCGCTCCCACCCCAGCGACGTGGCGCGGGTCGAGGAGCGCACGTTCATCTGCGCGAAGACCCGGGACGACGCCGGCCCGACCAACAACTGGGTGGACCCGGAGACCATGCGCGCCACGCTGCGCGGCCTGTTCGACGGGTGCATGCGCGGCCGCACGATGTACGTGATCCCGTTCTCGATGGGGCCCATCGGCTCGCCCATCGCGCACATCGGCGTGCAGATCACCGACTCCGCGTACGTCACGGCCCACATGAAGATCATGACGCGGATGGGGCAGCAGGTGCTCGACGCCCTCGGGGACGGGTTCTTCATCCCGTGCATGCACTCGGTGGGCGCGCCGCTCGCGCCGGGGCAGGCGGACGTGCCCTGGCCGTGCCAGGGCGACGTCGCCCGCAAGTACATCGTCCACTTCCCCGAGGCGCGGGAGATCTGGTCGTACGGGTCGGGCTACGGCGGCAACGCCCTGCTCGGCAAGAAGTGCCTGGCGCTCAGGATCGCCTCCGCGATGGCGCGGGACGAGGGCTGGCTCGCGGAGCACATGCTCATCCTGGGCCTCGAGTCGCCGCAGGGGGAGCGCACCTACGTCGCGGGCGCCTTCCCCAGCGCCTGCGGCAAGACCAACCTCGCGATGATCGTGCCGCCCAAGGGTTTCGAGGGTTGGAAGGCGACGACGGTCGGCGACGACATCGCGTGGATCAAGCCGGCGCCCGACGGCACGCTGCGGGCCATCAACCCCGAGGCCGGCTTCTTCGGCGTGGCGCCGGGCACCAACCGCGAGACCAATCCCAACGCGATGGACACGCTGAAGGAGAACTGCATCTTCACCAACGTCGCGCTGACCGACGACGGCGACGTGTGGTGGGAGGGCATGGGCCCGGCGCCGGCGCACGCCATCGACTGGAAGGGCCGGGACTGGACCCCCGACGCGAAGGAGCCGGCGGCCCACCCCAACTCGCGCTTCACGGCGCCGATCACGCAGTGCCCGTCGTTCGACCCCGCGTGGGAGGACCCGGCCGGCGTGCCGATCAGCGCCTTCCTGTTCGGCGGTCGCCTCTCGACCACGTTCCCCCTGGTGTGCGAGGCGTTCGACTGGAGCCACGGCGTGTTCCTCGCGGCCACGATGGGCTCGGAGGCGACCGCCGCGGCGCAGGGCCTCGTGGGCGTGCGGCGCGACCCGTTCGCGATGCTGCCCTTCATCGGCTACCACATGGCCGACTACTGGAGCCACTGGCTCGCCATGGGCCGGCGCGACGGGCTCAAGCTGCCGCGCATCTACCGGGTGAACTGGTTCCGGCGCGACGAGAACAAGAAGTTCGCCTGGCCGGGCTACGGCCAGAACATGCGGGTCCTCACGTGGATCGTGGACCGGGTGCGCGGCCGCGCCCGCGCGGTGGACGGCCCCTTCGGGCGCATGCCGCGGTACGGGGACCTCACCTGGACGGGCTTGGAGTACGACCGGGCGTCCTACGCCAAGATCACCGACATCCGCAAGGACGACGCACAGCGGGAGGTGGACGGCGTCCGGCGGTGGTTCCCCAAGCTGGGCGACCGGCTGCCAGTCGCGCTCACGATGGAGGTGGCGCGCCTCGACGGCCGGGTGGCCAGCCAGCCGGCGACGTGGCGGGCGGAATAGACAAGCAGCTAGGTGAGGAGTGAGGGGGAAGACGCGTTGGTGAGGGGTGCGAAGTGGAAAGGCGTGAGAGGTTGGATGCGGCCTCTCACGCCTTTCGCATTCTCACTTCTCACTTCTCACTTCGCCTCTCACCCCTCACTTCTCACCCCTCACTTCTCACCTTTTCTCATCAATCCCAATGCGCCCGCTCCTGCGCGTCCACGGCGGCGATGACGGCCATGTTGATCACGTCGTGCGCGTGGATGTCGCGCTGCAGGATGTGCACCGGCTTGTTCATCCCCACCAGAATGGGCCCGATGGCCTCCGCCTTGGCCACCGACTTGAGCAGCTGGTAGCCGATGTTGCCGGCGTTGAGGTTGGGGAAGATGAGCACGTTGGCCGGCCCGGTGAGGCGGCTGAACGGGTAGGTGCCCTTGAGGATCTTCTCCTCCAGCGCGGTCTCGGCCATCATCTCGCCGTCCGCTTCGAGGTCGGGCTCGGCCTCGTGGAGCAGGCGCACCGCCTCGGCCACCTTCTCCGTGGCCGGGAAGCGCGCGCCGCCGAAGTTCGAGAACGACAGGAACGCCACCCGCGGCGTGACGCCGAGCCGCTTGACGAGACGCGCCGTCTCCGAGGCGATGTGCGCCAGGGTCTGCGCGTCCGGGTCCACGTTCACCGTGGTGTCGGCCACGAAGTAGACGTTCTTCTCCACCACCATCATGAAGACGCCGGCCAGCGCCTTGGCGTTCGGGTCCACGCCGATGGCCTGGAGCGGAGCGTGCAGCTTGTCGGGATAGAACTGCTCGATCCCGCCGAGCATCGCGTCGGCGTCGCCCTCCGCCACCATCATCGAGGAGAAGTAGTGCGGGTGCTCGATCAGGCGCCGGGCGGAGGCGAGGGTCATGCCCTTGCGCTGCCGCTTCTCGTACAGCGCCTGGGCGTAGTGCTCGCGCACGTCGGCGGTCCGGGGATCGATGACCGGGATGCCCGTCAGCTCGATCTCGATGTCCTTCGCCACCCGCTGGATCTGCTCCGGGTCGCCGAGGACCACGGGCTTCGCGATCTTCTCGTCCACCAGGTTGCGGGCGGCGCGGAGGATCCGCGGGTCCCAGCCCTCGGGGAAGACGATGCGCTGCGGCCGCGCGGCGGCGCGGGCCGTGAGGCCGCGGATCAAGGCCCGCGCGTAGCCCAGCCGGGCCTCCAGCTCCCCGCGATAGGCCTCGAGGTCGATCTGCTTGCGCGCGACGCCGGTCCTCATCGCGGCCTCGGCCACGGCCGGTGCCTCCCAGAGCAGCACGCGCGGGTCCAGCGGCTTCGGGATCAGGTAGTCCACGCCGTAGTGCAGGCGGTCCACGCCGTACGCGGTCCGCACCGCGTCGGGCACGTCCTGCTTGGCGAGGTCGGCCAGGGCGTGGGTGGCCGCCATCTTCATCTCCTCGTTGATCTTCTTCGCGTGCACGTCGAGCGCGCCGCGGAAGATGAACGGGAAGCCGAGCACGTTGTTGACCTGGTTCGGGTAGTCGGAGCGGCCGGTGGCGATGATGGCGTCGGGCCGGGCGGCGCGCGCGTCCTCCGGCATGATCTCCGGCGTCGGATTGGCCAGCGCGAAGATCACCGGCTGCTTGGCCATGCCCTTCAGCATGTCGGGCGTCACCGCGCCCGCGACGGAGAGCCCGACCAGCACGTCGGCGCCGACCAGCGCGTCCTTGAGGACGCGCGCGTCGGTCTTCCGCGCGAAGGCCTGCTTGTACTTGTTGAGGTCGGTGCGGCCAGCGTGGACCACGCCCTTGGTGTCCACGATGGTGATGTGCTCGCGCTTCACGCCGAGGCGGATGTAGTGGTTCGCCGTGGCGATGGCCGAGGCGCCGGCGCCGCTGAAGACGACCTTGATGTCCGCCATCTTCTTGCCGGTCAGCTCCACCGCGTTGACGAGCGCGGCGCCCGAGATGATCGCCGTGCCGTGCTGGTCGTCGTGGAACACGGGGATGTCGAGCGCCTCGATCAGCTGCTCTTCGACCTCGAAGCAGTCGGGCGCCTTGATGTCCTCGAGGTTGATGCCGCCCACCGTGGGCTCGAGCATCTTGCAGAAGGCGATGATCTCGGCGGGCGTCGGCGCCTGGATGTCGAGGTCGAACACGTCGATGTCCGCGAACGCCTTGAACAGGACGCCCTTGCCCTCCATGACCGGCTTGCCCGCCAGCGGCCCGATGTTGCCGAGCCCCAGCACCGCGGTGCCGTTCGAGACCACGGCCACGAGGTTGCCGCGGGCCGTGTACTTGTAGGCGAGGTCGGGGTTCTTCTCGATGTCGAGGCACGGCTCGGCGACGCCCGGCGTGTAGGCCAGCGACAAGTCGAGCTGCGTCTTGCACGGCTTGGTGAGGGCGATCTGGATCTTGCCGGGGCGGCCCTTCGAGTGGTAGTCGAGCGCTTCCTGTCGTCGAACGGCCATAGCGACCTCAGTCGCCGCAGCCGCCTCCGGTCGGAGCGCTAGCCGCGCGCGGTGTCGAGAGAATTGATCTTGTCCACGCGTTTCGCGTGACGCCCGCCGCCGAACTCGGTGGCGAGGAAGGCGCGAACGATATCAACCGCAAGGCGTGTGCCGATCAGGGTGCCACCCAGGGTGAGCACGTTGGCGTCGTTGTGCTCCCGGGCGTTCTGCGCGGTGGTGAGGTCGTAGCAGAGCGCCGCCCGGACGCCCCGTATCTTGTTGGCGGCCATGGCGCTGCCAATCCCGGCTCCGTCCACCATGATTCCCCGCCACGCGCGCCCCTCCGCGACCGCCCGCGCCACCGCCACGGCGAAGTCGGGGTAGTCCACGGCCTGGGTATCCTGAGTGCCGAGGTCCATTGGCGCGTAGCCGAGGTCGGTCAAGGCGCCCTTGAGATGTTCCTTGAGCGGGAAGCCCCCGTGATCGGCGCCGAGGGCGACGACCGGGCGCTTCGGGGCCTCGGCGGCCGTTGCGGTGAGGGAGAGCCCGAGCGTGCGTGCCAGGTCCCGCGCGGCCGGGGTCACGACGGCCCCGGGCGGGATGTCGAGCGCCCGGCCCTCGCGGGCGGCCCGGCGCACCTCCGCCTCGGTGACGGCGCGCGGCGGAACGGAACCGGGTGCCGGAGTCACGGCCGGGGCGGCGGCCCGATTCTGGATGACAGGTGGTAGAGCAGCTGGATCGTGTACTTGTCGTCGGCCGTCAGAAAGGCGCGGTGCGGGGCTACGTACATCAGGTCGTTGGTGTCGGGGCTGTGGGCCAGGATGCCGAGCGCGTGGCCGAGCTCGTGCGCCGTGACGAAGTGATAGCAGGACTGCACGAGCGAGTCGGCGGCGCCGGGGAACGGCGACACGTAGGACCGCATCGGGCCCACGAGGGCGGTGCTGTCGGCGTTGACGGTGAAGTTCGTGACGCCGGTGCAGGCGCCGGAGGAGTCGGCGTGCAGGGCCCGCATGTTCGGGAGCCGCACCGCCGGCAGGTTGGGCGGATTGCGGACGATGATGTCGGCGTGCAGGGAATCGCTCGCGGTGGTCAGGGTCAGCTCCCTGCACCGGAACGCCCCCGCCCAGAGCTTCATCGCGTTCTGCACGTTGGTGGGCAGGTTGCCGGTCGGCTCGGCGTACACCCGGACCGGGTTGTACGACGAGGGCCAGTGGAAGATCATGCCGGTGTCGCTGCCCAGCCAGAACCCGTAATACTTCGCGTTGGGCTCGTAGCATGCGGACGGCCCCACGTTTTCGTGGCAGGCCGCGACGGCGACGAGGGCCGCCGCCCCCAAGATCAGCGCCACCCCTTTCACGCGAGTCGCTCCCGCGGATGCGTCATGCCTGTACGAAGGGTCCATCGCATCGCAGGCGCAATGGCGCACGGGGGCCGCCGCCCGGACCGGGTTCGCGCCGGGGTCGAGGTCAGGTGACGCCCGAGTGACGGGCGGCGCGCATGCTCCGTGAGGGTTCAGAAGCCTTCCCGGAAGGCGTGGCGGCCGAGCAGGGGCACGAAGCGGCAGCCGCCCGCCGCGTGCGTGGTCAGGCCCGCAGGCCCGGCGACGCCGACGATCAGCTCCTGGAGGGCGAGGTCGCCGACCGGAACGGCGATCCGGCCGCCGGGCGCGAGCTGCTCGGCGAGCGGGGCCGGAATCGCGGGAGAAGCCGCGGTCACGAGGATGGCGTCGAACGGCGCGGCGCCGGGCCAGCCGAGGGTGCCGTCGCCGACCTGGAACTCGATGTTGTCGAGGCCCAGCGTGCGGAGCCGGCAGCGGGCGCGGTCGGCGAGCGCCGGAATCCGCTCGATGGTGAACACGCGCGCCGCCAGCCGCGCCAGGATGGCGGTCTGGTACCCGGATCCGGTGCCGATCTCCAGTACGCGGTCGCGGCGGCGCAGCTCCAGGGCGGCGGTCATCACGGCGACCATGAACGGCTGGGAGATCGTCTGGCCGCACCCCACCGGCAGGGGCGCGTCGTCGTACGCGGCGTCGGCGAGCGTCGCGGGCACGAAGCGGTGGCGCGGCACCGCGGCCATCACCGCCAGGACGCGCCGGTCGCGGACGCCGCGGCCGGCGAGCTGGAGCGCCACCATGCGCCGGCGCTCCGCGCGCCCCTCGTCAACGCGCACGAAACCGTCCCGGACCGCGGCCGCTTGCTTGCGGCGGGCGGTGGCCAACGGTAGGTTCGCGCCGAAGCCCTGGTGACGTCGAGGACGCATGCCCGAGATCTTCCGCAACCATCTGCTGCTCGCGGGCGCCCGCGAGGCCCGGCCTGCCGGCCTCTCGGCCGCGCTCGAGAAGGCGGGGTTCAGGGTGAGCGAGGCGCCGCCGGGGGAGGACATCCAGGCGGCGACGGAAGCCGCCGCGCCCGACGCCGTGGTGCTGTGCGTCACGCGCGCCGCGCCCGGCGACCTCGCCAAGCTGCAGCAGCTGCGCGAGACGGTGCAGCAGTGGTCGGAGCTGCCGCTGGTGGCCCTGACGACCGAGGGCGACGACGCGCTGGGCGACCTCATTCTCGGCGGCGCGGACGACGCGCTGCACGTCCCGGTGAACGTCGGCGAGCTCCGGGCCCGCGTCGAGCACCTGCTCGGCCGGCGGCAGGAGGTGCGGGACCTGCGGTCCACGCTCCGCTCCCGCGACCTGCTGTTCGACATCTTCCAGGAGGTCGCGGCGTCGCTGCGGGCCGAGGAGATCTTCCAGACGCTGGTGCGCCGCGTCGGCCAGGCGCTCTCCCTGTCGCACTGCTCGTTCGTGATCACCTCGCCCGGCGCCGACCACGGCCGGGTCGTGGCCGTGTACGAGAACCCGTCGGTGCGCGACATGCGGGTCGAGCTGTCCCGCTATCCGGAAATCCTCGAGGCGCTGCGGACCGAGCAACCGGTCGTCATCGCCGACGTCCGCGAGCATCCCCTGTTCGCGACGATCCGCGACAAGTGGGACGCCCACGCGGTGGAGGTCAACATCCGCTCGGCGGTGGCGCTGCCGGTGTTCGTGCAGGGCACGCCGGCCGGCGTGTTCTTCCTGCGCACGCGCGAGGGCGATCCGGAGCTCACGACCCGCGACATCGCCCTCGCCGACACCATCGCCAAGGCGGCGGCGAAGGTGCTGGAGAACGAGGAGCGGCGCGCCGCCATCTTCCGGCGCCAGCTCAACGCCGGCGCGCTCGACGTCCTGACCGGGTGCGCGGGCCTCGACGCCCTCGACCGCCGGCTCCGCGACGAGTACGAGCGCGCCCGCCGCTACCGGCTGCGGTTCTGCCTCGTGCTGCTCGACGTGGACCATTTCCGGGAGATGAACGACCGGCTCGGCGCCCAGTCGGGCGACCGGATCCTCGCGGACGTCGGACAGCTGCTGCAGCGGGAGCTGCGCTCGCCCGATTTCGTGGCCCGCTACGGCGGGGACGAGTTCGCGCTCGTGCTGCCGGAGACCGACGCGCGCGGAGCGCGGAATTTCGTGCAACGGCTCAGCTCGGTCGTGGCCAAGCATGCGTTCCCCGACCTCGGAGGCGACCACCCGGCGTTCTCGGCCGGCGTGGTGCCCTTCCCGCATCCTGAAGCGCTGCGCCCGGAGGACCTCTTCGCCCTGGCGGACGCCGCCCTGGCCCGCGCCAAGGCTTCGCCCGACGATCGGATCGCGATCGCGCCTTCGGCGACCGCCTAGCGCGATCCCGCCGCCCCGTCGGCGGCACCCTCGAGTCCCTCGCCCACCGCGCGCCCGACCGCGTCGAGATCCGCGCGCAGGCGCTCCAGGTACGCGTCGTACGAGCTCAGCGCGCCCGGATCGGCGCCCCGCGCCTCGAGCGCCCGCCGCAGCTCGGCGACCCGCGCGGCGTGGCGCTCCACGGCGCGCGCGAGCGCGGCGACGGCGCCGTGCAGCTCCGCCACCGCTTCCTGCCGGTGCTCGCGCCGGCGCGCCAGGGCGCCGAAGACCTGGTCGAGCCCGATCTGCGGGGCCGCGGCGGGATCGGTCACGCGCCGCCCCGGTCCCGTGGCTCGGGGCCGAGGAGGCGGCCCAGGACGGATCCCCGCCGCCGCCGGCGCTGCTCGTCGAGCTCCGCCTCGGCGTCGGTGACGCGGTGCTCGAGCCTGACCTTGGCCTCCCGCAGCCGCTCGACCAGCTCGCGCTCGCGCTCCAGCTCGATGCGCAACCGCTCCGCGTCCGAGATCGCGACCTCGGCCGCCGCCGGCGCCGCCGCCCGCCGCTCGGAAACGGGGGACGCCGGCGCCGCCGGCGCCGACGGCAGCACCGAAGCCGCCGGCTCCACGCTGACGAACGGCATGCGCGGGCCGCCGAACGCGTCGTGCCACGGCTCCGTGCCCGCGCCCTGGGCGGGGCCGCTCCCCGCGCCGATCGCCTTCGGCTCGGAGGCCGCCGCGCCGGAGGCCAGGGCGGGCTGCGCGCCCGCGTGGAGCGCGATCTCTCCGAGCACCCGCTCCTGTCCCTCGAGCACGTCGGTGAGCCGGACGATCTCCTGGGCCATTTGCCACATGGCGTCGCGCTGCTCCCGCTCGCCGTCCACGATCGCCGCCAGCAGCTCGAGGTTGGAGACGGCGCCGGGCCGCGGGGCCGAAGCGCCGGGACGCCGGGGCGTCGGCCGGGGCGCGCCGCCGTCGAGCGAGGCCGCGATGGCCTCGCGGGTCAGGCCCGCGGCGTAGCCCTCGGCGATGGACCGCAACACCGCAACCGCCTGCGGCGGATAGCGCCGCCGCCGCCCGGTCCCGACGAGCGGCAGGTGCTCGAGAAAGGCGTCGCGATAGTAGCGGGTGGTGGATTCGGGAAGGCCGAGCGAATCAGCGACCTGACGCAGCGTGAGGAGCGGCTCATCGGACATGCGGCGAAGATAGGGCGCGGTGGTGGAGGCGGCAACAGCCGCGCGGAAGCGCAGCGGCGGTCCTGCGCGGGGAAGGACGGGGCGGCCCGGCGGCGCTACTCGAGACCGATCGCCTGCCGGTCCTTGCGGAAGTCGCGCCCGCAGCGCGGGCAGTGGAGGCTCGATTCCGGCGGCTCGCCCAGGGCGTAATCGAACGTGCGGCCGCAGCCGCAGGCGGCCTCGAGGCTCTGGTAGCCGCAGACGACGCAGTGCGTGTCGTCCGGCGCGTAGAGGCGGAAGCGGCCGCAGGTGGCGCAGCGCATGGTGACGCGGCCGCCGTCGTTCACTTGCGGCGGCGCAGCCAGGCGATGGGGTCGAGGGCCTTGGCCTGTCCTTCAAGGCCGCTGGTCTCGCCGCGGATCTGGAATTCGATGTGGGGGCCCTCGTCGGACGTCTCGCCGCCGGAGTAGCCGACGGTCTGACCGCGGCGGACCACGTCGCCGTCGTGCACGACGATGCCGCTCAGGTACAGGTACACGCTGTAGAAGCCGGCCCCGTGCTCGATCACGATGGAGGGCCCGTAGGTGCCGAGCGAGGCCGTGCTGCGCACGGTGCCGTCGGCGATGGCGTGCACGGGCGTGCCGGTCGGCACGGCGATGCCGATGCCGTCGCGGCGGATGGTCGTGTTGTTGGGCAGCTGCTGGCGGCCGAAGCGGTAGATGATGTCGCCGTTCGCCGGCCAATCGAGCTGGCCGAGGTCGCTGGTGCGGATGCGTCCGGGTGCGAGGGCGGCGCCGCGGCTGGCGGCCGCGAGGCGGCGGCGCTCGAGGCCGGCGATGATGTCGTTCACCCGCGCCTCGTCCTGGGCGAGCTGGGCCAGGCGCTGGCTGGTGCGCTCGGCCGCGCGCTGCGACTCGCGCAGGCTGCGCTGGCTCTGCACCTCCAGATCGCGGAAGTGCTGGTTCTCCTGGGCCCGCTCGTCGCGGCGCCGCGACAGCGTGTTCTGCAGCGAGACCAGCACGTCGCGCCCGGTGGCGGCGCTGTCGCGCAGCGCTTCGACGTCGGCCACGAGCTGCCGGTCCTGGCGACTGACGAGGTACAGGTACTTGTAGCGGGAGAGCAGGTCGCCGAACGACTCGGCGGCGAGCAGCACCTGCACCTCGTACAGCGGGCCGCGCTTGGCGATCTCGATCAGGCGGTGCTGCAGGATGGAGCGCTTCTCGGCCAGCGCGTCCTCGGCGAGGATGAGGTCCGCGGTCTTGCGCGCGATCGAGGAGCCCATGGCGGAGATCTGGAGGTCGAGCTCGGAGACGATGCGGCTGGTGGTCTGCACCTGCTCCTGGAGGTTCTCGACCTCGCTGGAGAGCGAGTGCACGCGGCCGCGGAGCGTGTCCATCTGGGCCTGGAGGCGCTCGCGCTCCCGCCGGATCTCGATGAGGCGCTGCTGGCTGTTCTCGAGGGCGGTGTCGCGCCCGGGCGGCGGCTCCTGGGCCGGCAGGCGGGCCGCGGCGAGCGCGACGACGGCGCAGGCGAGCAGCGCGGCGCGCGGGCGGGCCCAGCCGGTCATCAGACGCTGCGCAGATGGCGGCCGATGCTCACCAGGCTTCCCGCCAGTCCGAGCAATCCGCCCGCCGCGACCCCGAGCGCGGCCTGGGTGCCGGTGAAGAACGCCGCCTTGAGGAGGTAGTCGTTGACCAGCACCCAGGCGCCGTAGCTGAGGCCGAGGGCGAGCAGGCCGCCGAGCAGGCCCTTGGTCAGGCCCTCGAGCAGGAACGGCCGGCGGATGAACCCGTCGGTCGCGCCCACCAGCCGCATGATGACGATCTCGTCCTTGCGGTGCAGCACGGCCATCCGGATCGTCGTGCCGATGATCATGATCGCGACCAGCGCGAAGGCGGCGCCGACGACCGCGCCCACCGCGGCGGCGATGTTGCGCAGGTGGTCGAGCTTGGCGATCCAGTCGCTCCCGTAGCGCACGTCGTTCACGAACCGGAAGCCGCGGAGCCGGTCGGCCACCGCGGCGGCATGGGCCGCGTCCCGGAACTGGGGCTTCAGCCGGACCTCGATCGAGGCGGGGAGGGGGTTGGCCTCGAGATCCTGGAAGATGCTCTGGAATTCCGGCAGCTCGCGCCGCGCGCGGGCCAGCGCCTCGGCGGAGGTGACGAAGCCGACGCTCTGGACCTCCGGAAAGGCCTGGATGTCGCTCATCGCGGTCGTGGTCGTCTCGATCGGCGTGCCGCGCTCGACGTAGGCGACGACCTCCACCCGCTCGGCGACGTTGCCGATCGCGTCCTGGATGTTCACGGCCACGAGGCCGAACAGCCCGAAGACGAACAGCGAGAACGCGATCGTCGTGATCGAGAGCAGCGAGGGCAGGGGGGTGCGCCGGAACGCCAGCGCGGTTTCCCGCAGGACGAGGTTCACGGCGCCTCCGGCGCGTCCGGCTCCGGGTCCGCCGCGGCGGGCGGCGGCGCGTCGTCGCCGGCGTCGAGCCCCGATTCCTCGGCGGAATCGTACGCCACCGCCCCGTGTTGCAGCTCGACGAGGTGGGCGTTGAAGCTCTTGACGAGGTCGAGGTCGTGCGTGGCCATGATCACGGCCGTGCCGGCGGCGTTGATGTCGCGGAGCAGCTGGAAGATCCCGCGGGTGGCGCGGTCGTCGAGGTTGCCGGTCGGCTCGTCGGCGAGCAGCACCGTGGGCTCGTTGACGAGGGCGCGCGCGATGGCGACGCGCTGCTGCTCGCCGCCCGACAGCTCGCGCGGGTACTGGTGCGCCTTCCCCGTGAGCCCCACCTGGGCCAGCACGCGCATGACGCGCGGGCCGACGGTCGAGCGGCGGCCGCCGGTGACCTCGAGCGCGAAGGCCACGTTCTCCTCGGCGGTGCGGTCGGGCAGCAGGCGGAAGTCCTGGAACACGATGCCCAGCCGGCGGCGGAGCCGCGGCACCTCGCGGCCGCCGATGCGGTTGGAGGAGAAGCCCGACACCCGCACCTCGCCGGAGCTGGGGCGCTCGGCCATGTAGATCAGCTTCATCGCGGTCGTCTTGCCGGCGCCGCTGTGCCCGGTGATGAAGCAGAACTCGCCCCTGGGCACGTGGAAGGAGACGTCGCTGAGCGCGGCGCCCTTGGCATACTCCTTCGTGACGTGGAGGAACTTGATCACGGCCGCAATCTAGGGCCGGCGTCAGGCCGCGGCGAGTCCCCGGGCCAGGTCGTCCATCAGGTCTTCGGGGTCCTCGAGCCCCAGTGATAGCCGCAGGAATCCGTCCGGGATGCCCGCCGACGCGCGCTCCTCCGGGGTGAGGCCCGCGTGCGACGTGAACCGCGGCTCGGAGACCAGGCTCTCGACGCCGCCCAGGCTGGGGGCGTGGGTGATGATCTTCAGCGCGCGCAGGCAGCGGTCGGCGGCGCGCGGGCCGCCGGCGAGCTCCACGCCTACCATCCCGCCGAACCCGTCCAGCACCCGCGCCGCCAGCTCGTGGTCGGGATGGGTGTCGAGCCCGGGATAGTGCACCCGGCGCACCTTGGGGTGCTCGGCCAGCCAGGCGGCGACGGCGAGGCCGGTGCGGTTGTGGCGTTCCATCCGCGCGCCCAGGGTCTTGAGGCCCCGCTCGATGAGCCAGGCGGCGTGCGGATCCAGCGCCTGGCCCCACAGCTTCATGCGCTCGCGCACTTCCTCGACCAGGGTGGTGGCGCCGGCCACGGCGCCGGCGATGACGTCGGAGTGGCCGTTGAGGTACTTGGTGGCGCTGTGGATCACCACGTCGGCACCGTGCTCGAGCGGGCGGAAGTTCATCGGCGTGGCGAAGGTCGAGTCCGCCAGCAGCGCGATGCCCTCCGCCTCGGCGAGCTGCGCGAGCCACCCCACGTCCAGCACCCGCATGAGGGGATTGGTGGGCGTCTCGACGAAGATCGCGCGCGTGTTCTTGCGGAGTTTGCCGCGCCACTCCCGCCGGCGGTCCGGATTGGCGAACGAGACCTCGATGCCGAAGCGGCGGAACTCCTCGACGAACAGCCGCCGCGTGCCCCCGTAGATCCACTCGCTGGAGAGGAGGTGGTCGCCGGGATTCAGGACCGCGAGGTGCGCCAGGGCGGTCGCCCCCATGCCGCTGCCCACGAAGATCGCCGCCTCGGCGCCCTCGAGGCGCGCCAGGCGCTCGGCCACGCGGAGCTGGTTGGGGTTGTTGCCGTAGCGGGTGTAGAGGACCTCGTCCGAGCCCCCGACCGGGCTGACGAACGTGCTGGACTGGTAGATCGGCGGCGATACCGGCTCCGGCGCGGCGCGCGCCGGGAGATCGCCGTGGATCGCGAGGGTCGAGCGGCCGGTGGGGCGGCGCGGCATCCGGGCTAGGCGGCGGACAAGGGCAGGTAGTGCTCGTCCGCGCGGATCACCACGCGGCGGCCGGCCAGGGCGTCGAGGGCGCCGCGCGCCTCGTCCAACGGACAGGCGAGCGCCTCGGCCAGCTCCTCGGGCGCGGCCGACCCGTGGCTCGCCACGCGCTCCCAGGCGGCCCGCATGATGTCGGTCACCAGCCCCAGGAGCCGCTTGGCGCCGTCCCGCTCCTCCGCCGCCAGCGCGAGGCCGTGGCGCCGCAGCACCTCGTCGATCTGGTCCGCGTGCACCTCGTCGAGCCCGCGCACGAGGAAGTACGTCCCCCGGCCCGCGCCCTCGCCCGGCGCGCTCCGCAGCAGCAGCTGGGCGACGATCTCGTCGGCGCACGAGCAGTCGAGCACCCGGACCGCCGAGAAGTCCAGCACCACGATGGTGATGTCGGGGTGCTCCTGCAGGTGGGCCTCGATGCCGTCGCGGACGGCCCGGCCCGTGGAGCGGGTGACGAGGTCGCTGTGGAACTCGCACACGCTGCGGGAGAGGACCGCTCGGACGTCGATCTCGCCGATCACCGGGCGTCCCGCTCCGCCGCCGGGATCACCAGCATGAGCTGGGCGCCCGGAAACGGCGCCAGACCTTCCTTGAGCGGTACGTCTTCGTCCCAGGGTTTGACCATCGCGATGCGCGCCGTCCCGCTCCTGATGCTGATCTTGCCGTCCCAGTGGTCGAGGTACTTCCGGATCCCCCGGAATCCCTGCCCGCGACCCGGATCGCGGAACCGGCTCACGCCCTGGATCAGGGCCGCCTCGAGCGCGGCGCCGTCGCCCCAGCGGTCGCCGAAGCGCCGCGCCTGCGTCGGCTCGAGGCTGTGCCGGAACCCGACGCCGCCGTCCGCGACCGCGATGACCGCGACCCGCCGGCCGAGGCGCCGGCGCCACGTGTACGCCTGCACGGCCACCCAGCCGCCGGCGCCGGCGTGCTCCACAATATTTTGACACGCCTCCGAAAGCGCCATACCGAATCCCATGGTCACTTTGGCCTCGAGCCCCAGGTCGGCCGTCAGGATCGTCGCCGCCCGGTCCTGGATGCGGTCCACCACCTTGTGGACGTCGCCCGCGACCCGCACCGGCGTGATCTCGAGCAGCACGGTACTCTCGGCCGGCTGGCGGACCTTCGGGACCGGGCCGTGGATCTCGAACAGCGCCTCGGCTTCCTGGAAGAACCCTGCCCGCGCCCAGTAGTGGGTGACGTCCCGGTCGGCGGGCACGGTGAGCAGGGGCCGGGTCCCGTGGCGCTCCAGCAGCGTCCGGCCGGCGCACAGCAGGCTCACCAGCGCGAAGGGCGACGCCCACTCGGTCGCGTGGGCATCCACGAGCACCCGCGGCTCGGCCGCGGCGGCCGCGAAGCCGGACGCGAACTGCTCGAACGAGCGATCGTCGAAGACCTGCGGGACCTCGACGACGGTGGTCACGAGCGCGCCTGGGCCAGGGTACCGCGCAGGTGGTGCTGCAGGCCGGTGGCGCCGCGGTACAGGACGTTGCGCCGCGCCATCCGGTTCGCCTCGTGGATGGCCGGCTCGAGCGCCTCGCCCGCGAGCAGGCGGGCGAACAGCGTGGCGCCGAAGACGTCCCCGCAGCCGGTGGGATCGCCCGCCAGCGGCGGGCCGTCCGCCTCCAGCCGTGCGGTCCGCACGACCTGCGTCGCGGCACGGCCGGCCGCGGCGGGCGGCTCCGCGGACCCGGCCCCGAGCCCGTCGAAGCCGGGCGCGGCGACGTACACCGCGCCGCGCGGGCCCAGCGTCACGCACACCGCGCGCACGCCGCGCTCCACCGCCCGCGCCGCCAGCTCCAGCGGCGCCCCCCCGAGCTGCAGCATCTCGTCCTCGTTGACCTGGGTGACGTCGAAGCAGGACAGCCACGCCAGCGGCTCGTCGATGGGCCGCAGGTGGCGGATGCCGTCGGTGCGGATCCCCAGCGCGAGGCTGTGGATGTCGCCGTAGAGCGGTTGCCGAAACGCCTGGCGCAGGGCCTGCGCCGTGGCGAGGTCGCACTCGAAGCCGGTGATGAAGTTGACGTACAGCGCGTCGAGATCGAGCACCATCGGCCCCAGCTCGGCCCAGGTCCACGGCGGCACGCCGCCCTTGAGCCCCTCGCAGCGGCGTTGCGCGTCCTGGTAGTTGAGGCGGACGCGGGGGTTGGGCGCGGGCACCTCCACGAAGCGGGAGTCCCGGGTCACCTCCAGGCTGCGCAGGAAGGCGTGCGCCTGCGCGGCGAGGTCGCTCCCCACCTTGACGATCGGAACCACCCGCCAGCCGGAGGGGAGCGCGGCGTCGAGCGCGGCGAGGGCGTAGCTGATCCCGCCCCACTCCTCGAACGGCGCCTCGACGGGGTCGCGCCCGATGATCGTGTCCCAGATCATCGTGCCCAGCACGCCGAGCCGCTTCAGGCGCGCCCCCGGCCCTGGAGCGTGAAGGTGGCCGCGGCGCCGACGACGCCCGCGGTGCCCGGCAGGGCGCCGGCGACGATGCGGCAGCGCTCGACGGCCGGCTTGAAGGCGCGGCGCTTCACCTCGCTCTTGAGCGGGACGAACAGCTGGTCCCCGGCCAGCGTCACGCCGCCGACGATCACGACGATGTCGGGATTGAGGATGTTGACCAGGTTGCCCACGCCCGCGCCGAGGAACTTGGCGGTGTCGCGCACGACCTCGAGGGCGAACTCGTCGTTGGTCCGGGCCGCCTCGTACACGGTCTGGGCGGTGATCTTCGTCAGGTCGCCCCCCACCATCTTGGGCAGCCGGGTGTCCACGCCGCTGACGATACCCTCGACGGCGCGCGCGGCGATGGCGGGCCCGGACGCGTACGCCTCGAGGCAGCCGTAGTTGCCGCACTTGCACAGGCGGCCGGTGGAGTCGATGGTCGTGTGGCCGATCTCGCCGGCGACGTCGGACGTGCCGTGGTAGATCTGCCCGTCGATGACGATCCCGCCGCCGATCCCGGTGCCGATGGTGAGCCCGACCACGTACTTCGCGCCGCGCGCGGCGCCCACCCACCACTCGCCGTACACCGCGCAGTTGGCGTCGTTGTCGAGCGTGGCCGGCAGGCCCACGGCCTCGCTCACGAGATCGCGCAACGGGAGGTCGCGCCAGCCGAGGTTCGGCGTCAGCAGCACGAGCCCGCGCTCGCGGTCGAGCGGCCCGGGCGAGCCGATCCCGACGCCCACGATCTTGTCGCGGGTCACGCGCGCCATCTTCTCCGCCTCCGCCATCGAGGCCTGGACGAGCCGGGCGATGCGGCCGAGCACCGCCTGCGGGCCCTCCTCCGCGAGGGTCGGTGCGGAGCGGACGCCGTGGACCGCGGACCCGTCCTCGGCCACGGTCCCCACGACGATGTTGGTGCCGCCGATGTCCACGCCGACCACGTAGCGCATGCGTCAGCCTCCGTAGCGTTTGGGGACAATCTGGAGCAGCGCGCGGACCTCGGCCAGCACGCGGCTGATCGCGGTGTCGCGCATGCAGCGGTGGTGGCCGAGGGGGCAGGCGGGCGGGCCGTGCGGGTGGCAGGGCCGGCACTCGAGCGGCTCGGGCTCCACGATGCGTGACCACGGGGCGCGGGCCGCGAAGCCGAACACGGGCGCGGTGGGCCCGTAGATCTCGACCGTGGCGGTGCCCACGGCCGAGGCGAGGTGCACGGGCGCGGAGTCGTTCGAGACCAGCACGCAGGCGCGGCGGATCAGCTCGCCGGCGGCGAGGATCGAGAGCCGGCCCGTCGCGTCGGCGACCGGCGTGCCGGCGCCGAGCGCGGTGCGGATCTGGCGCGCGTCGGCGCGGTCGCCCGCGCCCCCCACGATGGCGAGCGGCATCTCCTGGGCCAGCACGCGCGCCAGCTCCGGGAAGTAGGGCCAGCGCTTCGAGCCCCACTGCGACCCGGGCGCCAGCACCACGAAGTCGCCGCGGATGCCCGCCTCGGCGAGCAGCGCGTCCACCGCGGCGCGGTCGCCGGGGCCGGGGAAGATCTCCGGCTCGCGCCGGTCGGGCGCGCCGTCGGCCAGGGCGAGCAGGCGCTCGACCTGGTGCGGCTCGCCCCGCGCCGCCACCGTGTGGGTGTAGAGCAGCGCCCCGGCGGCGCCGCGGAAGCCGATGCGCCGGGGAATGCGCGCGGTGAAGGCGATGGCCGCCGAGCGGAGGCTCGCCTGCGCCAGGTAGACCACGCTGTAGCGCCGGCGGCGCAGCTGGCGCACCATCCGCACGAAGCCCGCCGGCCCACGGTCCCGGCCGCGCTTGTCGAACGCGATCCGGTCCCGGATGCAGGGATTGTTCGCGAGCAGCGGCACGGCGGACGGCAGCACCATCACGTCCACCGGCGCGCCGTGGCGCTCGGCGGCGCGACGGATCAGCGCCGTGGTGAGGACGACGTCGCCGTAGAACGCCGTCTGGATCACCAGGCCCCGCCCCGGCGCGCGCGCTCCGCTCGGGCGCGGCGCCTCGGCCGACGCGCGTGGGGTGGCGGTCACTCGACCTTGAGCACGGCGAGAAACGCTTCCTGCGGAATCTCGACCGAGCCCACCTGCTTCATCCGCTTCTTCCCGGCCTTCTGCTTCTCGAGCAGCTTGCGCTTGCGGGTGACGTCGCCGCCGTAGCACTTGGCGAGGACGTTCTTCCGGAGCGGCCGCACCGTCTCGCGGGCGATGATCTTGCTCGAGATGGCGGCCTGGATCACCACCTCGAACAGCTGCCGCGGGATCAGCTCGCGCAGCTTGCCGGCGAGCTTCTTGCCCCACTCGTACGCCTTGTCGCGGTGGATGATCACGCTGAAGGCGTCCACCGCGTCGCCGTTGATCAGCATGTCCAGCTTCACGAGCTCGGCGGCGCGGTACTCGGCGAACTCGTAGTCGAGCGAGGCGTAGCCTCGCGAGAGCGTCTTCAGCTTGTCGTAGAAGTCGAGGATGATCTCGGCCAGCGGGAACTCCCACTCGAACTCCACCCGGACCGGGTCGAGGTATTTCATATCGAGGTAGAGGCCGCGGCGTTCCTGGCCCAGCTTCATCAGCGCGCCGATGTACTCGGCGGGCGAGATGATGCGGGCCTTCACGTACGGCTCCTCGATGCGTTCCACCTGCGAGCCGGTCGGCATCTTGCTCGGGTTCTCCACCACCAGCTTGTCGCCGTTGGTGAGATAGACGTCGTACTCCACGTTCGGGACCGTGGTGACGAGGTCCAGCCCGAACTCCCGCTCCAGCCGCTCCTGCACGATCTCCATGTGCAGCAGGCCGAGGAACCCGCTGCGGAACCCGAAGCCCAGCGCGATGGACGTCTCCGGCTCGTAGTGCAGCGAGGCGTCGTTGAGCTGCAGCTTGGCGAGCGCGTCGCGCAGGTCCTCGTACTGCTCCGGCTGCGTCGGGTAGAGGCCGGCGAACACCATGGACTTCACGTCGCGATAGCCGGGCAGCAGCTCGAGCGCGCGGCGGTCGGCGTCGAACACCGTGTCGCCCACGCGCGTGTCCTTCACGTCGCGGAAGTTGGCGGCCAGGTAGCCGACCTCGCCGGCCGACACCTCGTCGGCGGGATGCAGCCCGAGCTGCAGCGTCCCCACCTCCGCGACCTCGTACGTGCCCTCGTGCGATCCCATCGCGATGTGCATGCCCTTCCGGATGGTGCCATCCACCACGCGGATGGAAGGGATCGCGCCGCGGTAGCGGTCGTAGTACGAGTCGAAAATGAGCGCGCGGAGCGGGGCGGACCGATCGCCCTTCGGTGCCGGGACGCGCCGCACCACGGCCTCCAGGAGCTCCGGGATGCCGCGGCCCTCCTTGGCCGAGACCAGCAGGATCTCGTCGGGGTCGGCGCCGATCAGCTCGTGCAGCTCGGCCTTGCGCTTCTCCGGCTCCGCGGAGGGCAGGTCGATCTTGTTGAGGACGGGGATGATCTCGAGCCCGGCCTCGAGGGCGAGGAACAGGTTCGAGACGGTCTGCGCCTGCACGCCCTGCGCCGCGTCCACCACCAGGATTGCGCCCTCGCACGCGGCCAGGGAGCGCGACACCTCGTAGGTGAAGTCCACGTGGCCGGGCGTGTCGATGAGGTTCAGCTCGTAGGGCTGGCCGTCGGCGGCCGTGTACCCCATGCGCACCGCGTTGAGCTTGATGGTGATGCCGCGCTCGCGCTCGAGGTCCATCGTGTCGAGCACCTGGTCGCGCATCTCCCGCCGCGTCAGCGTCCCCGTCGCCTCGATGAGCCGGTCGGCGAGGGTGGACTTGCCGTGGTCGATGTGGGCCACGATGCAGAAGTTGCGGATGCGGGCGGCGTCCATGAGAGGGCAGAAAGATAGCGCTCAGCGGGCAGAATAGTTGCGAGACGCCCGAAAGACTGGTTGCGAGTTGCGAGACGCCGAGTTGCGAGTGGTTACGAGACTGGAGACTGCCGACTCAGAACAGGCTCGGCTCCTCCGCATCGCCCGCCGGCGCCTCCGCGGGCTCCGCGTAGGGCGCCAGGACGTCGCGGTAGGTCGCGTAGAGCACCGGCGGCGCGTTCACCTTCCGGCGCTCGATCATCGAGCGGAGCATCAGCGCGTTGGCCGGCCCCTTGCCCTCGAAGTGGTTGTTGCTGATCACGTACACGTCGGCCACGCCGTCCGTGGCGCCGAGCGCGCGGATCCGCTCGACCCAGGGCGCCAGCTCCTTGACGGAGTACAGGTAATCGTAGCGCTGGGCGGCGTCCTCGTGCTCGCCGAACCAGTGCTCGTAGTTGCGTCCGTGGAAGCGGACGTAGCCGACGCTCCCCGAGGCGTGCGCCGCCGGCGTGAGCGACTGGCCGATGAGCGGCTGGTCGATGTTCGCGATCCCGAGGCCGAGGTCGGCGAACAGCCGCAGCGGCTCGGGCCGGCCCCACTCCCCGTGCCGCACCTCCACCACGAGGGGCCAGTCGCGGAACGTATCGGCGAGCCGCGCCAGCAGGTCGCGGCTCGCGTCGCCGGGCTTGAACGACCACGGGAACTGCGCCAGCAGGGCGCCGAGCCGGCCGGCGTCGCGCAGCGTCTCGAGCCCCTCGGTGACGAGCCGGACGTCGTCGCCCGTCCAGGGGCCGGCGCGCTCGTGCGTGAAGCGCTGCCACAGCTTCACCGTGAAGCGGAACGGGGCGTTGTGCGCGACGCGCTTGACCCACGACGCGAACGTGCGGGCGGGTTGGGGCCGGTAGAAGGTCGAGTTGATCTCGATGGTGTCGAAGTAGGTCGCCAGGAAGCCAAGCGCGTCGAACCGGCTGGAGACGCCGGCGGGATACACGTGTCCCGGAGAGTCGGGGTACGACCACCCGGCCGGGCCGATGCGGATCACCGCGGCGTCCCGGGTGCCGCGGCGTGGCGCGCGGCCGGAGCGCCGGTGGCCGGGGACATGGAGCGCGCGATGCGATGCGGCGTCATGCACACCTCCGTCCGGAGGCAGGTACGCCAATATCCGGCCGCCGTGCGCCCGGCGGAAGAGAGCGGCCGCTGGCAGGCTGCCGGGGGCGGCCCGCCGTGGCACTCCCATAAAGCGGAGCGCCCGGCCGTAGAGAACGGCCGGGCGCAGCGGCGAACACCGGGCAGCTGGCGCCAGGGCGGCGCCGCCACCCCCTACCGGCGGCGGCGCACCAGGGCGGGCGCCGCGGGCCGGGCCGCCGGCGCCGCGCGACCTGGGCTGCGACTGGGCTCGGCGCGCGGCGGAGGCGCAGCCGTCGCCGGCGCGCTGCGCGGCGTGTAGCCCGGCGCGCTGCGCGGCGCCTCGCCGGGCGCGCTGCGTGGGGCGTAGCCGGGCGTGCTGCGCGGGGCCTCGGCGGGCCCGCTTCGCGGCGACTCCTGCGGCGCGATGTAGCGCCGCGCCGGGCGCAGATCCCCGCCGCTCGGCGCCGGCGAGCCGGAGGCGCGGATGCCGGGTTCGATGTAGATCCCGCGGCGCGACTGGTCCGGCGCGATCTCGCCGCGCGGCGCCGCCGCGTCCGAACCGTTCACGCGCGGCGACGGGCTCGCCGCTTCCGACGGACCGGCGATGTAGCGGCGGAAGCCCGGGGCGTGCTCACCCGTGACGACGCCTGGCGCCGCGCCGCCCACCATCCGGCGCCCGCCGTCGGGCGCCGCGGTCGCGCCCCCCACGACCCTCCGCCCGCCCGGCTCCAGCGCCCCGCCGCCCACCGTGCGGCGGCCGCCCGGCGAGGGGATGCTCCCCACGCCGCCCAGGTCCACCCCGTGCATGCCTCTGCCGGCGGGGGCGTCCCCGCCCACGCCGCGCCGGTCACGATACACGACGTACGGCGCCGCCTGCGCCGACCGCGTCTTGAACACGTACTGGCTCCCGGTCAACCCGGGCCGGACGTACACCACGTTGGTGCCGCGGTAGTAGCGCGTCGGGTACCAGTAGCTCGGGTAGAAGTAGAAGGGGTTGTAGTACACGAACAGCGAGAACCGCGGGCACCACGCGTCGTACGGATCCCACGAGGCGTACGGTGTGTACGCGTGACAGTCGTAGCACAGGAACCGCGGGTAGTCGTAGTGCTGGTTCACGTAGTACGGCAGCAGGTGCGTGTCGTAGTCCGCGTAGCCCGGGGGCATGATGTGCTGCACCAGGTCCTGCAGGGACGCGTAAGGATCGCCGTGGATCCGGCCGTCGCTCAGGTTGTTGACGGCGTCGAAGCTCCAGCGGTCGCTGGAGGTGAAGGCGTCGTAGAGGAACGGGTCGGCGCTGGCGACCGCGAACACGTACCCGATGCCGGGCGCGTCGTCCACCTCGAAGGCGTCGCGATCGTCGATCCCCGGCACGGTGTAGGTCTCGCCGCCATGGGCGAGATTCGGGTCGTCGGGCGAGCGCGGAAACAGCACCCGCACCGCCCCGCTGGTCTCCACCCGCAGTACCGTCACGTACGCGTCGTTCTCGGTGCGGAAGAACACCTGCATCCGCTCGCCGTCGCGGTACACGTCGCCGTGGTCCGTCCAGATCCGGACGCCCGGCGGGGCGTCGTGGCCCCGCGCGTTCTCAGCCCGGGCCGGGCGCCCTGTCATCAGGAGCCCCGCCAGTGCGAGGGTGGTGGCGAACATCGTGCGCCCGATCATGCCTGCCTCCGGACACGGAGTCCACGACCAAGAAATGGCATAGAGCATGCCAACCGGTCCCATTCGCCCAACTGCTCATTCCCCAAGCACTTGGCATGGTTGAGCGGGCCGCCGTACCTTTCGGCCGTGTCCTGTTCCAGTGACATTGTGTGGCCCCGGCGACGCGCCTAGTGGAGACACGGCTCGACCTGCTCGATCCGCATGATGCGAGCGCACTTGGCGGCATCGAGCTGGTGGCGGCGGGCGTGGTCGAGGGGTTCCTCACGGGCCTGCACCGCTCGCCCTACCGGGGCTTCTCGGTCGAGTTCGCCGAGCACCGGCCCTACCAGCCGGGCGACGAGCCCCGCTACCTCGACTGGAAGGTGATGGGGCGGCGCGACCGGCTGTACGTCAAGCAATTCGAGGAAGAGACCAACCTGCGGGCCACGATCGTGCTGGACGCCTCACGCTCGATGGCGTGGTCGGGCGATCCGGAGCGCCGGCTCAGCAAGTTCGACTACGCGACGCGCCTCGCGGCCGCGCTCGCCCTGGTGCTGCTGCGCCAGCGGGACGCGACGGGCCTCATCGCGTTCGACGACGCCGTGCGGTGTGCGATCGCCCCGCGCGCCCGCGCCGGACATTGGCACGTGGTGGCGCGCGCGCTGATCGACCTCGCGCCGGGGGGCGGGACCGCGGCGGAAGGCGCGCTGGCGCGGGTCACCGACCTGCTGCGCCGCCGCGGGCTGGTGGTGTTCGTGTCGGACCTGCTCGTCGAGCGCGACCTGGTGCTCCTGGCGTTGCGGTACCTGCGGCACCGCGGGCACCAGGTGATCGTGTTCCACGTGATGGATCCGCTGGAGGTGGCGCTGGACGGCGCGGGCCTGGCGCGGTTCGAGGATCCCGAGTCGCGGGAGTCGGTCGTCGCGTCGGCGCACGAGCTGCGCCGGGAATACCGGGCGACGGTCGAGCGCACGGTGGCGGCGTGGCGCCGGGCGCTGCGCTCCGGCGGCATCGGCTACCACCGGGTGACGACCGACACCCCGTTCGGGCACGCGCTCCGCGAGGCCGCCGAGCAGAGGGCCAGACTGGGCTGATGATCTTTCTCCAGCCGCTGGCCCTCGTCCTGCTCGCCGCCGCCCTCGTCCCGCCGCTGCTCCACTTCTTCCAGCGCCGCCGGCCGCCCGCGCGGGAATTTCCCGCCGTGCGCTACCTGCGCGCCACGGAGCGGGAGGCGCAGCGCACGCTCCGGCTGCAGCACCTGCTGCTCCTGCTGCTCAGGATCGCGGCGGTCGCGCTGGTGGCGCTGGCCGCGGCGCGGCCGGTCGTGCCGGCGCGCCTCGGCGCCGGCCACGAGCCCACGGCGGCCGTGCTGGTGCTCGACAATTCCCTCTCCTCGGGCGCGGTGTCGGGCGGCGTGCGCGCCCTGGACGATCTGGCGGCGCGCGCCCGGGAGACGCTGCGGGCGGCGGGGTCCGCCGACGCGCTGTGGCTGATCGAGGCGGACGGTGTGGCGCGACGCGGGACGGCGGCGGCGCTGCTGGCGGCCGTGGACGCCGCGACGCCGCAGCCCGAGCGGCTCGACCTCTCGGCCGCGGTGGCGGCCGCGGCGCGGCTGGTGCGCGGCGCCGGCCTGGCGTCCGGGGAAATCCACGTGCTCTCGGATCTCCAGCGCACCGCGTTCGGCGCGCCGGACAGCGCCGCGGCCGGTGCGTCGCTCCTGCTCTACCATCCCGTCGCCGACCCGCCGCCGAACCGGGCCGTGGTCTCGGTACGGGCCACGCCGGCCACGTGGCTGTCGGGCCGCGGGTCGGTGGCGGTGGCCGTGGGCGGGGCGCCGTCGTCGCCGGCGGCGGACGCCAGGGTGCCGGTCGCGGTGGGCTTCGCCGGACGCTTCGAGGCGCGGACGCTGGCGGCGCCGGGCGAGGTCACGCTGGTGGATGCCGCCGCGCCGGGCCCCGGCTGGGTCGGGGGCGAGGCCAGCCTGGAGCCGGACGAACTGCGGGCGGACGACGCGCGGCCGTTCGCGGTCCGGGTCGTGCCGCCGGCGGCGGTCGCGGCCGCGCCGGCGTCGGAGCTCGGCGACTTCCTGTCCGGGGCCCTCGCCGCGCTCGAGCGGGCGGGGCAGGCGCGCCCGGCCACGGGCCCCGGCGCGGTGCGCGTGGGCTTCGGCACCGTCCCGCCCGGCGCGGCCGCGGTGGTGCTGCCGCCCTCCGACCCGGTCGGACTCGGGCCCGCCAACCGCGCCCTCGCCGCCGCCGGCGTGCCGTGGCGCTTCGGGCCGCGCGTGGACCGGGAGGACACGCTCGCCGCGCCGCGCGTGCGCGAGCTGAGCGGCATCCGGGTCCTGCAGCGCTACCCGCTGGAGAGCGTGCCGGGCGTCGAGCCTTCGGCGGGCAGCGTGCTGGCCCGCGCGGGGAACGACCCGTGGCTGGTGCGCGCCGGGCGGGTCGTGATCGTCGGAAGCCGGTTCGTGCCCGCCGAGACGGCCCTGCCCCTGAGCAGCCGTTTCGTGCCGTTCGTCAGCGCGCTCGTCAACCGGCTGGCGCGGGGCGACGAGGGGAACGTGGACGCCGCCCCCGGAGCCGCGGTGGCCGTGCCCGACGCGGTCACCGCCCTCGTGCCGGCGCGCACCGCCGTCGGGCCCAGCGCGTCGGCCGCGCTGCCGGTACCTCCCGGCGGCGCGATCACCGCACCCACCGCTCCCGGCGTGTACCTCATGGTCGCGGCGGGCGATACCGTGGGCGCCCTCGTCGTCGCGCCCGATCCCCGCGAGTCGGATCTCCGGCGCGCGACCCGCTCCGACCTCGCGCAGCTCTTCCCGGGCGCGCGGATCGAGGAGGTTGCGAGTCCCCGGGCGTACGCGGCCGCGCGGTTCAGCGGCGCGGGCCGGAGCGAGCTGACGGGCTGGCTCCTCGCGGCCGCGCTCCTGGTGCTGGTCGCCGAAGGGCTGGTCGCCGCGGGCGGCGTCGGGCGGAGCCGCTAGCCGTGGCCCTGCCGCGCCTCGTCGAGCTGGCCGGCGCGCTGCCCGAAACGGCCGATCTGCTCGCCCGGCTCGCGGCGCCGCGCGGCCGCGTGTCGCTGGCGGCGCTGCCCGGGTCCGCCGGCGCCGTCGTGCTCGCGGCGTGCGCCCGGGCGCGTGGCGACCTGTTCGCCGTGGTCGTCGCGGCGACGCCGCCCGACGCGGAGCGGTGGCTGGCCGACCTCACCATGCTGCTCGGCGAGGACCAGGTCGCGCTGTACCCGCAGCGCGAGAGTCTCGGCGAGGACGAGCCCCACTACGAGATCGCGGGCGAGCGCGTCGAGACCCTCGAGCGCCTCAACCGCGGCGCGGTGCGCGCGATCGTGACCACGGCGCGCGCCACGGCGGAGCGCACGCTGGTCCCGGCCGCGCTGGAGGCCGCGCGGCTCGAGCTGGCGGAGGGGGCGTCGTTCCGGCAGGTGGCCGGCCGGCTGGAGCAGCTCGGCTACGCGCGGGTGCCGATGGTCACCGACGTCGCGCAGTTCTCGGTGCGGGGCGGCATCGTGGACGTGTACGGCTTCGGGATGGTGCAGCCGGCGCGGGCGGAGTTCTGGGACGACGCGTGCGTCGCGGTGCGCAGCTTCGACCTCTCCACCCAGCGGTCCACCGGCTCCGCCGGGCGCGTCACCGTGCTGCCGGTGGACCCGCGCTCGGCGCTGGGCGACGTGTCGGGAGAGGTGCGGCGCACCCTCCTCGACCTGCTGCCCGGCGGCGCGCTGGTGGTGACCGACGGCGCGGCGCAGCTCGACGAGGAGGTGCGGCGCGCCTGGGTGGAGGCGGAGCACCACGCCGAAATCGCGCGCCGCCTCGGCGAGGAGGTCCCGCCGCGGGCGGAGCTGCTGCTGGCGCCGGAGGCCTGGAGCGCCGCGCTGGCCGGGTTCGCGCGCCTGGCGCTCGCCGAGGCCGAAGGCGAGCGATATCCGGCGTCGCCCCCTCCGGACGTCGGCCGCGACCTGGCGCGCCTGCGCCCTCCCGCGGACGCCGAGGCGCTGGTCCTGTGCGACAACGAGGGACAACTCGAGCGCCTGGACGAGCTGCTGGGCGAAGGGGGGCGGTTCCCCGAGCGCCTCGCGCTCGCCGTGGGTGCGTTGGCCGGCGGGTTTTCGCTCCCGGGCCTCACGGTCTTCACCGACCATGAGATCTTCCGCCGCGCCCGCCGCCTCCGCCGCCCGCGCCGCTACCGCCAGGCCTCCCCCATCGGGGCGGTGGCGGCGCTCAAGCCGGGCGACGCCGTCGTGCACCTCGAGCACGGGATCGGCATCTACCGGGGGTTGCAGACGATCGCCGCCCTGGGCGGCACCCTCGAGGTGGCGGCGGTGGAGTACGAAGGCGGCGATCTGCTGCACGTTCCGCTGTACCGCATCGACCAGCTGGAACGCTACCGCGGCGTGGACACCGACGCCGGCGCCGCGCCGCCGCCCAAGCTCGACCACCTGGGCGGGAAGCGCTGGGCGCGGGTGCGCCGGCGGGCCGAGGAATCGGTGCACCGCATGGCCGCCGAGCTGCTCGACCTGTACGCGCGGCGCCGGCTGGCGCCCGGCTTCGCCTTCCCCCCCGACGGCAAGTGGCAGCGCGAGCTGGAGTCCTCGTTCCTCTACGAGGACACGCCCGACCAGCGCACCGCGACCGTGGAGGTGAAGGCCGACATGGAGGCGGCGCGGCCGATGGACCGCCTGGTGGTGGGCGACGTGGGCTACGGGAAGACCGAGATCGCGGTGCGGGCGGCCTTCAAGGCGGTGACGGCGGGCAAGCAGGTCGCGGTGCTCGCGCCGACGACCATTCTCGCGGAGCAGCACGGCCGCACCTTCGGCGAGCGGCTCGCCGACTACCCGGTGCGGATCGTGACGCTGTCGCGGTTCCGCACCGCGAGGGAGCAGCGCGCCGCGCTCGCCGACCTGGCGGCCGGCAAGCTCGACGTCGTGGTCGGCACGCACCGGCTGCTCTCGCCGGACGTCCAGTTCCACGACCTGGGTCTGATCGTGGTGGACGAGGAGCACCGGTTCGGGGTCGAGCACAAGGAACGGCTCAAGAAGCTGCGGCTGGCCGTGGACGTCCTGACGCTGACCGCCACGCCGATTCCGCGCACGCTGCAGCTCTCGCTCGCCGGCCTGCGGGACCTCACCCTGATCGAGACGCCGCCGCGGGACCGCTCGCCCGTGCTGACCTTCGTCGAGCTGTGGGACGACGAGCTGCTGGAGGAGGCCATGGCGCGGGAGCTGGACCGGGGCGGGCAGGTGTACTTCGTGCACAACCGCATCGAGACGATCACCACGGTGGTGGAGCGGATCCGGCGCCTGGCGCCGCGGGCCGCGGTGGCGGTGGCGCACGGCGAGATGCGGGCGCGGGACCTCGACGACGTGATGCGGCGGTTCGTCGCGGGCGAGGTCGGCGTGCTCTGCTCCACGATGATCGTGGAATCGGGGCTCGACGTCCCCAACGCCAACACGATGTTCGTCCACCACGCCGAGCAGTTCGGCCTGGCGCAGCTCTACCAGCTGCGCGGGCGCGTCGGCCGCAGCGACCGCCGCGCCTACTGCTACCTGCTCGTGCCCGACGACGTGGACCAGGCGGCCGAGGCGCGGCTGCAGACGCTGGTGCACCACACCGAGCTGGGGGCCGGGTACCGGATCGCGCTCAAGGATCTCGAGCTCCGGGGCGCGGGGAACATCCTGGGGGCGGAGCAGTCGGGCTTCGCCATCTCGGTGGGCGTGGACGTGTACCTGCGGATGCTGGAGGACACGGTGCGGAGCCTGAAGGGCGAGGCGCGCGGCGCCGTGTCGGCTCCTCCCGAGGTGCTCCTCGACCGCGCGGCCCTGCTTCCCGACAGCTACGTCGCCGACGACGCGGCCAAGCTGGATCTGTATCGGCGGCTGGCGCGCAGCCAGACAAGTGGCGAAATTGACGAGTTGCGGGAGGAGATGGCGGACCGGTTCGGCCGGCCTCCCGCCGAGGCCGAGGCCCTCGTCGCCCTCACCCACCTACGGGTGGTCGGCACGAGGCTCGGGCTCGAGACGGTGCTGGTGCGGGGTGACGAAGCCCGCCTGGTGTTCCGGGCCGGCGCCGTGCCGCGACTCGCGAACCTCACCGCCGCCATGGACGAAGTCCAGTTCGCCGCCGACGTCCGCCGGGCGGCGCCGCTCGTGCT
This sequence comes from uncultured Gemmatimonadales bacterium, assembly GCA_963806755.1. Taxonomy (GTDB): domain Bacteria; phylum Gemmatimonadota; class Gemmatimonadetes; order Gemmatimonadales; family JACORV01; genus Fen-1245. The sequence continues at coordinate 8,844 of CAWDZR010000017.1, read as the reverse complement.
GAAGCTCCGCCGTCTCGGCGGGATGCCGCTCGTGGCGGGGCTGGTCCGCGCGCTGGCGCGCGCCGTCAACGATTCCACCCGATAGGAGATCCGATGGTTCGCCGCCTCGCGGTGCTCACGCTCGTCGCGCTGACCGGCTGCTCCGGCCTGCGCGACGCGTTCACTGCGCACCAGGACGTCGTCGCCCGCGCCGCGGGCCAGCAGTTGACGGTGAACCAGCTCGCGCAGCTGATCGCGCCCGTCAAGCAGATCCCCCTGAACCGCGCGGTCGTGGACCGGCTGGCCGACCTGTGGGTGGACTACCAGCTGCTCGGCCAGGCGGCGGCTCAGGGCGACAGCCTGCTGGACAGCGCGACGGTGATGGAGGCCAACTGGCCCGCTGCGATGCAGAGGATCGTGGACCGCTTCCACGATTCGATCGTCGGGTCGCGGGCGGCGGTCACCGACCGCCAGGTGGACAGCGCGTACAACGCGGGCGACGTGCGCTGGCTGGACCACATCCTGATCCGGGTGCCCCAGGACACGACCGCGGCGTTCAAGACGACCAAGCGCCAGGTCGCCGATGGGTTGCTGGCGCAGCTCCGTCACGGCGTCGCGTTCGCCAAGCTCGCCTCGGCCAAGTCCGAGGATCCCGGCAGCAAGCAGGCCGGCGGCTCGCTGGGCCTGGTCGGGCGGGGCCAGCTGGTCAAGCCGTTCGAGGACGCGGCGTGGGCGCTCAAGCCGGGCGAGATCTCGGGCGTCGTGGAGAGCCCGTTCGGCTACCACATCATCTGGCGGCCGACGCTCGAGCAGGTGCGCGATTCGTTCAAGATCGCGCTGCGGAACCTGTTCGTGATGCACTACGACTCGCTGTACGTGGACAGCCTCAACGCGCACACGAACCTGAACGTGAAGGGTTCGGCGGCCGTGGCGGCGCGCGCGGCCGCGAACAACATGCGGGACGCCAAGACCAACGGGCGGGTGCTGGCGACCTACCGGGGCGGCAAGCTCACGGTGAAGGAGTTCGCGCGCTGGCTGCAGGCCTTCTCGCCGCAGACGCGGGGGGCGGTGGCGCAGGCGCCCGATTCGCTCGTCAACCAGTTCATCCAGAGCCTGGCGCGCAACGACATGATGATCGCGGCGGCCCAGGAGCGGCACATCGCGCTGTCCACGGCGGACCGCGACACCATTCGCGCGGCCTACCGCGACGACCTGGCGAACATGGAGTCCCGGCTGGGCGTGACGGCCGAATCGCTGCGGGCGGACAGCTCGACGGTGGGCGGCCGGACGCAGCTGGCGGCGCACCAGGTGGACAAGTACTTCACCGAGATCGTCACCGACCCGTCCACCCATCCGTTCTTCGAGGTGCCGCCGTTCCTGTCCGACGTGCTGCGCGGCCGGTCGGCGTGGGACATCTCACCCGCCGGCGTGGACCGCGCCCTCGCGAAGGCCAACGACCTGCGCGGCCCGAGCTCGGCCAGCGGCCTGCCCCAGATGACGCCGGCGCCGAGCGGCCCGCCGATCTCGCCGCCGTCGAAGGGCGGCCAGGCGCCTCCGGTGCGGCGGATCGAGTAGCCGCATGAGGCAGGGGCGCGGGTCGCTCGCCGTCTGGGCGTTCCTCCTGGTGGGTGCGCCCGCGCCCCTGTGCGCGCAGCAGCCGGGTGCGTCCGCCGCGCCGGCGGCCGCCGTCGCGCCGACGCCGGCGCGCTCCGCCGGGCCGCAGCTGGTGGACCGCGTGGTGGCGGTGGTCGGCACCCAGCCCATCCTCCTGTCGGACATCCAGGAACGCCTGCTGATCCAGCAGGCGCAGAACGGGATGCAGCTGCCGCCCGACTCGGCGGGGCGGATGGCGCTGCGCCGCACGCTGCTGCAGTCCATGATCGACGACGAGGTGCTCTACCAGCAGGCGCGGCGCGACACCTCGATCGCGGTCTCCGACGCCGACGTGCTCACGCAGGTGGACGACCAGGCGAAGCAGATCCGCGACCAGTACCGCTCGGAAACGGAGTTCAAGGCCGAGCTCGCGACGATCGGCTTCGGCACGGAGGAGGAGTGGCGCCGCTGGCTGACCGAGCAGCAGCGCCGCTACCAATACCAGCAGAAGTACCTGGAGAAGCTCCGCCAGGACGGGAAGCTGCGGCCGGCCAACGTCACGCTGGCGGACCTCCGCCAGGCGTTCCAGGAGTGGCAGCAGACCGAGGGGACGCGCACCAAGCGGCCCGCGATGGTGTTCTTCAAGCAGATCGTCGTCGCCCCGCGGCCGACGGAGGCCGCGCGCGCCGCGGCGCTGGCGCAGGCGGACTCGGTGCTCGACCTCCTGCGGCACGGCGCCGACTTCGCGACGCTGGCGCGGCGCTACTCCGACGACCCGGGCTCCCGGGACCAGGGCGGCGAGCTGGGCTGGTTCCGCCGGGGCTCGGGGATGGTGCAGGCGTTCGAAGATGCGGCCTTCAACCTGCGGCCCGGCGAGATCTCGGACCCCGTGCGGTCGCCGTTCGGCTACCACATCATCCAGGTCGAGAAGGTGCAGCCCGGCGAGGTGGATGCGCGCCACATCCTGTTCACCCCGGCCATCGACTCGACCAACATCGCGCTCGCGGCGGCGCGGGCCGACACCGTGGCGGCCGCGCTGCACCGGGGCGCGAATTTCGACTCGCTCGCCCGCCTCTATGCCGACACGGCCGAGAAGACCGAGGTGGACTCCGTCCCCCGCTCCGGTCTGCCGGCCCTGTACGCCGTGGCGTTCGATTCGGCGAAGATCGGCGAGGTGATCCCCCCGTTCGCGATCAACACCGAGACGCCGAGCCGCACCAAGTTCGTGGTGGCGATCCTCACCGACGTCCAGGCCGAGCGCGACTACACGTTCGACGACATCCGCGACCGGTTACGGACGCAGGTGGCCCAGACCAAGTCCATCCAGGAGCTGCTGCGCCAGCTGCGCGGACAGATCTACGTTTCCGTGAGTCTGTAGGACGGCAGGACTGCAGTGGGCAGGATAGTTGCGAGACGCCGAGTTGCGAGTGGTTACGAGATATGAGTCCCGAGGGACTCGATCAGTCGCCGGGACTCGTCACTGGTCTGCGTTCGCATCACTCCCATGTGCAAACCACTCGCAACTCCGCGTCTCGCAACTGTTCTGAAATCCGCCATCTCCCCTCCGCGCTCTGAGACGAGGTAGCCATCTACACTCCCAGGTTGGCCGTGACGGTGGGCGATCCTCGCGGCATCGGGCCGGAGGTGACCGCCGCCGCGATCGCCGCGGGCACCGGCGCGGACGTCACGGTCGTCGGGCCGGGCGACGTGATCGCGGGCCTGGGGGGCGCGCGGCAGGTGGACGTCGGCGCCTGGGAGGGGAGCGGCGCGCACGGCGGAGCGGACGCGCTGGAGCGCGCGGGGCGCCTGACGGGTCTCGCGGTGGAGGCGGCGGTCGGCCTGTTCCGGGAGGGCCGGGTGGACGCGATCGTCACGGCGCCCGGCGACAAGCGGGCGCTCAACGCCGCCGGCTACCACGTGCCCGGCCACACCGAGCTGCTGCGCGACCTGACCGGTGCTCCGCAGGTCGCGATGATGCTCGCCTCCGACCGGCTGCGCGTCGTGCTCGTGACGACCCACCTGGCCCTCCGCGACGCGCTGTCCATCCTCACGCCGGAGCGCATCGTGGAATCGGGGCGCCTCACGGCGCGCTACCTCCGGGAGTGGTTCGGGGTCGCGGCGCCGCGGCTGGCGCTGTGCGCCGTGAACCCGCACGCGGGCGAAGGCGGGCTGTTCGGCCAGGAGGAAGCGCGGATCCTCGCCCCCGCCGCGCGGACCCTCGGCATCGCGGGACCGCTGCCGGCGGACACGGTCTTCGTGCGGGCGCTGAAGGGCGAGTTCGACGCGGTGCTGGCCCCCTATCACGACGTGGGGATGACCGCGATCAAGGTGGCGTCGTTCGGCCGCGCCGTGAACGTCACGCTCGGGCTGCCGGTGCCGCGCACCTCGCCCGACCACGGGACGGCGATGGATATCGCGGGCCAGGGGATCGCGGATCCGTCGTCCATGAAGGAAGCGATCAAGGTGGCGGGGGAGATTGTGATGCGGCTGAAAGGTGAGAAGTGAGAGGTGAGAGGTAAGAAGTGTGGGTGAGAAGTGAGGGGTCGAGGAGCGTGAGAGGCCGCGAGCCCCCTCACGTTGTCTTCTCACCTCTCACTCCCACTTCTCACACCTCACGCCTCACCACTCACCGTGTCCCCCCGTACGAATCTGGCCGTCCCAATCCGCCGGCCGTCCATCGAGACGATCTCGAACGCCCCGCCATCCACCTTCACGACATCCCCCACCTTGGCCAGCCGCCCCAACCGTCCGAACAAATACCCGCCGAGGGTGGTGTAGTCGTCGCTGGCGAGCGTCAGCCCGCACCGGGCGTTCACGTCCTCGAGGGCGAGGCTGCCGGGCTGGGCGGCGCCGGGGGCCGGCATGGTGCCGCTGGCGCGCACGTCGCCGGGCCGGTCGTACTCGTCGTAGATCTGGCCGACGATCTCCTCGAGCAGGTCCTCCATGGTGACCAGCCCCGCGGTGCCGCCGTACTCGTCGAGGACGATCACCATGTGCGCCCGCCGCAGCTTCATGTCGGCCAGCACGTCCTCCACCTCGCGGGAGCCCGGCACGAAGTGGGGCGGGCGCATCAGGTCGCGGAGCGCGGGCGCCGGCGGCGGGCCCCGCAGCGCTCCGAGGACGTCCTTGGCGTGCACGATACCGACGATGTCGTCGAGCGAAGCGCCCATCACGGGATAGCGCGAGCGCTTCGCCGCGGCCACCCGGTCCGCCGCCTCCGGAAGCGACGCGCCGGCCGGCAGCGCGACCATCGCGGTGCGCGGCGTCATGACGTCGCGCGCGGTCTTCTCGGAGAACTCGAAGACGCCGGCCAGGAGCCGGGCGTCGCCCTTGTCGAGGCTCCCGGCCTTGGCGCTCTGATCCACGAGCATGCGCAGGTCTTCGGCGGAGTGGAGCCGGTCGAGCCGCGTCGGCGCACGCTCGCCGAACAGCCGCAGCACCAGGTTGGCGCTGGTCTTCAGGACCCAGATGAACGGGTTGGTGGCGATCGTGAAGGCGATCAGGGGGCCCGACAGCCACCGGCTGGTGCGCTCGGGGTACAGCAGGGCGATGGCCTTCGGGGCCAACTCGCCGAGGACGACGTTCAGGAAGGTGATGAAGAGGAAGGCGACCGTGACCGCGACGCCGTGCGTGGCCAGCAGCGCCAGCGGGCCCCGGAGCGCCGCGAACAGCCCTTCGATGGTGTGGGCGATCGCCGGCTCGCCCACCCAGCCCAGGCCCAGGCTGGCGAGGGTGATGCCGAGCTGGGTGCCGGAGATCGAGCGGTCGAGGGCGAGCAGGGCGCGGCGCGCCAGCTTGGCTTTTCCATCGCCCCGCCGTATCATCGCCTCGATGCGGGTCCGGCGCGAGGCGACGAGCGCGTACTCGGCCGCGACGAAAAAGGCATTGGCGAGCACGAGCAGCGCGACCACGCCCAGCCGCGCGCCGATGGACTGCCAGGAGGCGGCGATCATGTCCGGGATGGCAAGGTACACGTGATCGGGCGGCGCCGCATCGGGAGCCGCGGGTGAGCGAGGTCGGGTGCCTGCCGCCGCCGCAGCGGCCCGGCAGCGCCCGGGCCCTGACGTGGGCGCTCGCCCTCACCGTCGCCTTCGCGGTCGCCGAGGCGGTGGGCGGGCTCGTCGCCCACTCGCTGGCCCTGCTCGCGGACGCCGGGCACATGGTGACGGACGCGGGGGCGCTGGGCCTATCGCTGTTCGTGCTCTGGATCGCGCGCCGGCCGCCCACGGCCGAGAAGTCGTTCGGCTACTACCGGCTCGAGATCCTCGCGGCGCTGTTCAACGGCGCGCTGCTGATCCTGGTGACCGTGGGGATCGTGGTGGCGGCGCTGCGGCGCCTCGAGACGCCGCCGGCCGTCCGCTCGGGCCTGATGCTGGCCGTGGCGACGCTGGGCTTCGCCGCCAACGTCGTGGCCGTCGCGATGCTGCACCGGGTGCGCGAGGAGAACCTCAACACGCGCGCCGCGTACCTCCACATCCTCGGGGACACCCTGGGCTCCCTCGGCACCATCGTGGCGGCCGGCGTCATCCTGGCCACCGGGTGGTACCTGGCCGACCCGCTGCTGTCCATCGTCATCGCCGCGCTCATCCTGGTCAGCGCCGTGCGGCTGGTGGGCGAGTCGGTGGACGTCCTCCTGGAGGCGGCCCCGCGCCACCTGTCCCTCGCCGACCTGCACGGGGCGATCGGGGCGGTGGCGGGCGTCGCCGACGTCCACGACCTGCACGTCTGGACGGTCAGCAACGGGATCGTGGCGATGAGCGCGCACGCGACCGTGCCCGATCCGGCGCGGCACCAGGGGGCGCTGGAGGAGATCTGCCGGCGGGTGCGGACCTTCGGGATCCAGCACGTCACGATCCAGATGGAACAGGAAACGGCGTGGCACGAGTGACGACGCGAGACGTGATTCGTGAGAGCTGAGAAGAGTAGGTGAGACGTGAGAGATCGAAAGGCGTGAGAGGCCACGCCGCGCCCCCTCACGCCTTCGCCCCCCTCACCTCTCACCAGCCCATCTCGCGCCTCACGGCTCTCCTTTTACCCTGTCTTTCCAGGCACTTGCGCCATTCCCGGCACCCCTCTACCTTGCCGCCCGCCACCATGACGAGACCCGGAATCTAGGTTCCCAGCCCGCGCGGTATCCTGTGCACATCCGCAACATCGCCATCATCGCTCACGTGGACCACGGGAAGACGACGCTCGTGGACATGATGCTGCGCCAGGCGGGCGTGTTCCGCGCCGGGCAGCAGGTGATGGAGCGCGTGCTGGACTCCAATCCGCTCGAGCGCGAGCGCGGGATCACCATTCTCTCCAAGAACACCGCGGTGCGCTGGGGCGACGTGAAGATCAACATCGTGGACACGCCGGGACACGCCGACTTCGGCGGGGAAGTGGAGCGGATCCTCAAGATGGTGGACGGGGTCCTGCTCCTCGTGGACGCGGCCGAAGGGCCCATGCCGCAGACGCGGTTCGTGACGCGCAAGGCGCTGGCGCTGGGGCTCAAGCCCATCGTCGTGATCAACAAGATCGACCGCGCGGACGCGGAGCCGCTGCGGGTCCACGACGAGTGCCTCGAGCTGTTCATGGACCTCGAGGCGTCCTCGGACCAGATCGACGCGCCCTTCCTGTACGCCTCGAGCCGCTACGGCGTGGCGTTCAAGGAGCTGCCGCAGAAGCGCGTGAGCGAGGCGCCGGGAGCCGCCGCGCCCATCACGGCCGAGACGGGGCGGCTGACGGCGGACACGCCGCACTGGCTCTCCGGCGACCTCAAGCCGCTGTTCGAGGCCATCGTGGACTACGTGCCGCCGCCGGCGGCGGTCGCGGGACCGTTCCAGATGCTGGTCTCGACGATCGACCATTCGCCGTACGTGGGGCGCATCGCGATCGGCAAGATCGGGCGCGGGACCGTGCGGGCGGGGCAGACGGTCGCGCTCCTGCCGTGGGGCGAGCCGGGCCTGGTGCCGGAGGGCACGTTCCCGCGGGCCAAGGTGGCGCAGCTGCACGGCTTCGAGGGACTCGCCCGGGTCGAGGTCGAGGAGGCGTCCGCGGGAGAGATCGTGGCGCTCTCCGGGCTCGAGGGCATCGAGATCGGCCAGACGGTGACCGACCCCGAGGCCCCGGAGCGGCTGGCCGGGATCGCGGTCGAGGAGCCGACGATCACGGTGGACTTCTCCGTCAACACCGGCCCGTTCGCCGGCCGCGACGGCCGCTACGTCACCAGCCGCCAGCTCCGCGAGCGGCTGTTCCGGGAGGTGGAGCGGAACGTCGCGCTGCGGGTCGAGGAGACCGACGCCCCCGACACCTTCCGCGTGGCCGGCCGCGGCGAGCTGCACCTCGGCATCCTGATGGAGACGATGCGGCGCGAGGGATACGAGTTCCTGGTGTCGCGGCCGCGCGTGATCACGCGCGAGGGCCCGGGCGGCCAGATGCTCGAGCCGTACGAGGAGCTGCTGATCGACGTGTCGGAGCCGTTCGTCGGGATCGTGATGGAGAAGCTCGGGCCGCGGCGCGCCGAGCTGACCGACATGAGGAACCCGGGCCACGGCACGGTGCGGATGACGTTCCGGATCCCGGCGCGCGGGCTGTTCGGCTACCGATCCGAGTTCCTGACCGACACGCGCGGCAACGGGGTGATGCACCACCGCTTCCTGGAGTACGGCCAGTGGGCGGGCCCGCTCGAGGGCCGCAACCGGGGCGTGATGGTCAGCATGATCCAGGGAACCGCGGTGGCGTTCGCGCTGTTCAACCTGCAGGAGCGGGGGGTGCTGTTCGTGCGTCCGACCGAGCCCGTGTACGAGGGGATGGTGGTGGGGGAGCATTGCCGCGCGGGGGATCTGGACGTGAATCCGGCCAAGGGCAAGCGGATGAGCAACATGCGCCAGTCGGGCTCGGACGAGGCTGTCTTGCTGGAACCGCCCCGGGACATTACCCTCGAACTCGCGCTCGAGTACATCGAGGACGACGAGCTGATCGAGGTGACGCCCGGGGCCGTGCGGCTCCGCAAGCGCGCCCTCGGCCAGTCGGAGCGGAAGAAGCTGGCCCGCGCCGCGCGGGCGGTGTCGGAATGACGTCTCGAGGCCGTAGTGAGGCTCGAACCTCTACCGGGGGACGCAATGAACGCGCGTAGGGCGTCGGAGCTGCGGACCGTGATGCGCGGGCGTCGCGGCGACGACGACGAGGAGAAGGAGTTCGAGGACCTCGACGAGTTCGACGAGGACCAGGAGTTCGAAGACGAGGACCTCGAGGACGAGGACCTCGACGAAGACGAGGAAGAGGACG
>CAWDZR010000016.1:0-329726 GCA_963806755.1 uncultured Gemmatimonadales bacterium | reverse complement strand
TTTTCTCGCGGAAGAGACGGGGCTCGAGCGGAAGGTGGTCATCAAAGTGCTCCCGCCGGAGATGGCGGCGGGGGTCAACGCGGACCGGTTCCACCGGGAGATTCTCCTCGCCGCGAAGCTCCAGCATCCGCACATCGTCCCGTTGCTCACGGCGGGCGCCAGCGGTGACATCCTCTATTACGTGATGCCGTTCATCGAGGGCGAGTCCCTGCGCACGCGGGTGGCGCGCGAAGGGGAGCTGCCGATCGGGCAGGCGGTGCGCATCCTCCGCGACGTGGCGGACGCGCTCGCTTACGCGCACCGGCAGGGCGTGGTGCACCGCGACATCAAGCCCGACAACGTGCTGCTCGCCCACGGGCACGCGGTCGTCACCGACTTCGGCGTGGCCAAGGCCGTTGCGTCGTCCACGGGCGAGTCGTCGCTCACGTCGCTGGGCGTGGCCCTCGGGACCCCCGCCTACATGTCGCCGGAGCAGGCGGCAGCCGATCCCCACGTGGACCAGCGGGCCGATATCTACGCCCTGGGCGCGATGGCGTACGAGATGCTGACCGGCCGTCCTCCGTTCACGGGACCCACGCCGCAGTCGGTGCTCTCGGCGCAAGTCACGCAGGCGCCGGACCACGTGAGCGTGCACCGCGCCACGGTGCCACCGGCGCTGGGCGAGATGGTGATGCGCTGCCTCGCGAAGAAGCCCGCCGACCGCTTCCAGCAGGCCGACGAGCTGGTGCCGGTCTTCGACTCGCTCCTCACCCCGAGCGGCGGGATGACGCCAACCGGCACCCAGCCGGTCCCGGCGGTGGACTTCGGCGCGCTGGCGCGCCGGGCGCATCCGCTGCGCGTCGGAGGGCTGTTCGTCCTCGCGGGCGTCGGGGTGGCCGCCATCGCCTACGCGCTGGTGCGCGCGCTCGGCCTCCCGACCTGGGTGTTCGGGGGCGCGATCGGCGCTGCTGCTGGCGGGTCTGCCCGTCATGCTGCTGACGGGTGCGCACGAGCGGCAGCGGGCGCTCGCCAGTGCCACCGGGCATGCACGCCGCCACGCCGACCGGCATGCGCGCGCTCTTCACCTGGCGGCGCGCGCTGATGGGAGGCGGCGTCGCGTTCGCCGTCCTCGCGCTTCTCGCGGGCTCCTTCATGACGCTCCGGGCGCTCGGCGTCGGCCCCTTCGGCACTCTGCTGACGTCGGGCAAGCTGGCCAGCCGCGCGCGGATCCTCGTGGCGGACTTCACCAACCGCAGCACCGACGCCTCGCTCGGCCGCTCGCTCACCGAGGCGTTCCGCATCGACCTGTCGCAGTCGCCGGTGGTGCGGGTGCTGACCGGCGACGAGATCGGCGCGGTGCTCCGGCGGATGGAGCGCCCGGAGAGCACGGCCGTCACGCCGGACGTGGCGCGCGAGGTCGCTCAGCGGGAAGGGATCCCGGCCATCATCGTCGGCGACATCGCGCCCGTGGGGCAGGGCTACCTGCTCTCGGCACGGGTCCTGGCCACCGGCGACGGCTCCGAGCTGGCCGCCGACCGCGAGACGGCGGAGTCGGAGACGGCGATCCTCACCGCGCTCGGGCGCCTCTCGGCCGCCATCCGCGGGCGGATCGGAGAGTCGTATCGCTCCCTGCGTGACACCAAGCCGCTCGAGGACGTCACCACCGCCTCGCTCGAGGCGCTGCGGCTGTACACCGCGGGGAATCAGGCGGAGCTGGCGGGCGACCTGCAGCAGGCGATCGCCGACTACCGGCAGGCGACGACAGTGGACACGTCGTTCGCCATGGCGTACCGCAAGCTCGCGGCGATGCAGGAGGACATCAGCGCCCCGGCAAGCGCAGTGAATGCCGCGGCGAGCGCAGCCTTGCGCCACAGCGACCGGTTGCCGCCGATCGAGCGCAATCTCGCCGTCGCCTATTACTACACCACCGTCGAGGACAATCCGCAGCGCGTCATCGATGCCTATCGCGCGGTGCTGGCTGTCGATCCGGATCACGACGTGGCCCTCACCAACCTCGCAGGCGAGCTGCAGAGCCTCAGCGAGTGGGCGCCGGCGGAGTCGCTGGCCGCTCGCGAGCTGGCGGTGACGGACAGCTCGGTGTTCCAGGGCTTCGTGCTTCTCGCCGGCGTACGGTACGACCAGGGGCAGACGGCGGCCGCGCGGCGCGCACTCGCGGCCCTGCATCGCAAGTTCCCGGGCGCACGGTTCGCCGCGGATTTCGACGGGCTGCTCGATTATGCCGAGGGCGAGTGGGACTCGGTGGCGGCCATCGGCCGCCGGCTCTCAGGTGATCCGACGCAGAGTCCGTTCGTGCTGCGGATGGGCGACGGGCTGCTCCTCTCCGTGCTCACGGTGCGGGGCAGGCTTGCCGAGGCGGCCGCGATCGACGCGCGGCGGGCGAAGATCGCCGAGCAGGCGGGGAACGGCGGCGAGGTGCTGATATACGCCATTGACCCGGTGACCCTCGAAGCGTACCTCCGCGGCCGCCCCGACGAGGCGGGGCGCATGCTCGACTCGGTCCTGCGCCGCTATCCCCTCGAGCGCATAGCGGCCTCGGACCGGCCCTGGGGCCAGCTCATCGAGGCCGCCGCCGTCGCCGGCCGCGCCGCCCAGGCGCGCGCGCTGCTCGAGCGGTGGAGGCGCGAGGTTCCCGGCCCGCAGCGCGGCCGGTCGTTCGCCATGGCGCTTGGCTTGGTGTTATCGGCCGAGGGGCACCCCGCGGAGGCGCGGGCCACGATGGAGGCGGTGGCCGACAGCCTCGGCTGCAACGCCTGCGCCGAGCCGTGGATTGCACGGACCTGGGACGCCCAGTCTGCGGCCGACTCTGCGCTCGCGCACTACGAGCGCTACCTGACGGCGCCCGATTTCTTCCGCATGGACTGGGACCCGGACGCCCGGCCCTGGGTGCTCCGGCGCGCGGGCGAGCTGCACGCGCAGCTCGGCCACACGCCAGCAGGCCATCCAGCGCTACTCCCAGTTCGTGGAACTCTGGAAGAACGCCGATCCCGACCTCCAGACCGTGGTCAAGGATGTAAGGGCGCGGATCGCGAAGCTCTCCCCACAAGGCCGATAGATCTTCCCCCGGCTTCGTCGCTCGTTTCGTCACTCCGCCGGCCCTCGCGCCGATATTGGCGTCCGCCCGCAAGTCGGCCTAGATTGGCGCGTTAGCGAAACTTCCGGGCCTGTGGACGCCGTCGTTGCAGTGCGCCCAGTCGAGGAGGAGCCGCCATCATCAATCCGGGTGACTTCGCCGCCTACGTCTTCACCGATCGTGGCGGCGATCGGGTCGGTGTCCATCCTCGGCGCCATCGCCCGGCGGATCGCCGGGTCGAGCGCGCGGCGGCTGAAGGTCGAGCGGGGCGCGAACGGGATGGTGATGGGCCTGCACGTCGGCGACACGGACCCCGGCCAGCAGCAGGCGGTCGCGCAGCTGGCGGCCGAGCTGGACGCGGTGCGCGACGAGGTCACCGGCCTGAGGCGCGAGCTGGACGAGGCGCAGAACCGCCTGGACTTCACCGAGCGGCTGCTGGGGCAGGTGAAGGAGCGCGGGTCTGCTGAACGCGCCGAAGGATCGGGGGCCGAGTTGAGCGGGCCCGAAGCCATCGTCGCGGTCGTCTTCGTTCACCGGCGTCGGCGGCACCGGTGCTGACGCTGGCGCGCGCGGTCGCCAAGCGCATCGCCGGGGGCGCGGTCGGCTCGAAGGAAGTCGAGGCGCTGCGCGACGAGGTCGCCCAGCTCCGGGCGGAGGTGGACGAGCTGCACGACCGCGTCGCCCCGGTGGACGAGATCCAGAACCGGCTCGACTTCACGGAGCGGCTGCTGGCCCAGGCGCGGGAGCGCGGGCAGCTGGGCGCGCCGAAGGAGCGGTAGATGCAGCGATCTCGGCCCGGTCGTCGCCGCCCTCGCGTTCTTCGCGCTCCTGGGGGTCGTCGTGCTCGGCCCCATCGGGCGGGCGTTCGCGGAGCGGCTGCGCGGCAAGAGATCGGGAGCCCGCGCTGGACAGCGCCGAGGTCGAGGCGCTGCGCGACGAGCTGACGGTGGTGCGGCAGCAGGTGGCGGAGCTGGCCGAGCGGCAGGACTTCACCGAGCGGCTGCTGGGTCAGGCGCGGGAGCGCGGGCTGCTGAACGCGCCGAAGGAGCGCTAGGCGCGATGGTGGACTGGACGGGCATCCTCGCGATCGTCGGGTTCTTCGGGACCGGCATCGTCGCGTTCATGTCGCCTTCGGCCCCATCGGCCGCGCGATCGGGACGCGGATCCTGCGCAAGAAGCGGCGGGCACGCCGCCGGAGCTGACCGAGCAGCTGGACGAGCTGGCGCGACCGGGTCGAGGCCGTCCAGCGGCAGGTGGCGGAGCTGGCCGAGCGGCAGGACTTCGCCGAGCGGCTGCTGGCCAAGGTGAGGGAGAAGGGGCTGCCGGCGGGAGGGGCCGTCCTGATGCAGGCGCGGACCGACGCCCCAGGAGATGGTGCCGATCCTCATCCCGCTCTTCGGGATGCTGACCGGGATCACGATCACCGGCTTCGTCGTGCTGGGCCCGGTGGGCCGGGCGGTCGGCCGGGTGATCATGCGCATCTTCGGCGCCGACCGGGAGCAGGCGCTGCCGGCGGGGGAATTGCAGGACATCCGCGGGCTTGCTGGAGGATCAGAGCGGGCGGATGGAGGCGGTGCAGCGGCAGCTCTCGGAGCTGGCCGAGCGGCAGGACTTCGCCGAGCGGCTGCTGGCCCAGGGCCGGAAGGAACCGCGGCTCCCTGGCGCCGGCGGCGCCGACCGGGTGAAACATTGATGGCGGGCTCCGCCTGCCGCCGTCCTGAAGGAGTGGCCATGGTGAGTCGGGAGGACTTGGAGGGCTTCATCTCGAGGCTGGAGGCCGAAGGCGTCCACGCCCGCGAGATCGAGTCCGGCCTCTGGGTGCTGAACGCCAACGGCGACGGGCCCGAGGTGGTCGGTGCACTACGCGCCGCCGGTCGTCGTGCTGCGCGTCAAGGTGATGACGCTGCCCAAGAAGCTGAAGAAGCCGGACCTGTACCGGCACCTGCTGGAGCTGAACGCCAAGGACCTGGTGCACGGCGCGTACGGGGTGGACGGCGGCGACATCGTGCTGTCGGACACGCTCGAGCTGGAGAACCTCGACTTCAACGAGTTCCAGGCGAGCTTCGAATCCATGACGCTGGCGCTGGCGTCGCACCTGGCGACGCTGGCCCCTTACCGGGAAGCGTGAGGCGCTATGGGAATCTTTGACCGTCTGTCCACGCTCCTCCGGTCGAACCTGAACGACCTGATCAGCAGCGCCGAGAACCCGGAGAAGATGCTGAACCAGCTGATCCTCGACATGCGGAGCCAGCTGGCGAAGGCGAAGCAGCAGGTGGCGGCGGCGATCGCGGACGAGAAGAAGCTCCAGGCGCAGGCCGAGCAGGAGAAGAAGCAGGCCGACGACTGGGAGAAGCGCGCGATGCTGGCGGTGCAGGAGGGCCGCGACGACCTGGCCAAGCAGGCGCTGCTCCGGCACTCGGAGCACATGGAAGGCGCCGTCCAGCTCGACGAGACCTGGCGCAAGCACGCCGGGGAGACCGAGGCGCTGAAGAACTCGCTGCGCGCGCTCAACGACAAGATCGAGGAAGCGAAGCGCAAGAAGAACATCCTGATCGCGCGGCAGCGGCGGGCGGAGGCGCAGAAGCGCATCCACGAGACGATGGGCTCGATCAGCGACAAGAGCGCGTTCGAGACCTTCGAGCGGATGGCCGACCGCATCGAGCAGAACGAGCGGAAGGCGCTCGCGGCGGCCGAGCTGTCGGAGGAGCTGTCGGGCGACTCGCTCGCCAAGCAGTTCGAGCAGCTGGAGTACAAGGCGGACGCCGACACGCAGCTCCTGGCGCTGAAGCAGAAGATGGGGCTCCTCGGCGCGGGCACGGCGCGAGCAGCCGAAGCAGCTCGGGGCGGGTGCGCGGGGGCCGCGGGCAAGGCGACCGACGTGCACGACGCGGAGGTGCTCGGCGAGGCGGAGGGGACGAGGAGGACGAGCCGCCGCGCAAGAAGGGCTGAGTGCCGTTGACTGACGCCGTCCCACCGGTGCGGCGCGCCGCGCCGGTGGTCCTGGTCCTGCTCGTGGCCGCGATCCTGCTGTTCGTCTAGCGGATCGCGGCGCTGCTCCTGCTGGTCTTCATCGCCGTCCTCATCGCCGTCTATCTCTCGGCGCTCACCGACGCTGTGGTGCGCTGGACACGGCTGCCGCGCCCGCTCGCCCTCTCGCTCGCCATCGTCGCGCACCCTCGCCGCGCTGTCCGGCGTCGCGGTGCTCGTCGCCGCGCCCGGTGGCGCAGCAGACCGCGGACCTGATCGCCGCGGTGCCGCAGTACCTGACCGACCTCGACGCGCGTCATCGCCCGCTGGATCCAGCGCTTCCCGCAGCTCGCGAGCGCGGGCCTGGGCGCGGGCGAGAGCGGCATGGTCTCGACGTCGCTGCGGGAGGGCGCCGAGTTCGTGCGGCGCGGGATCATCCCCACCGCGACCGCCACGGGCCTGGTGCTGATCGAGGCGATCGCGGTGCTGGTCATGGCGATCTACATGGCGGTGCGGCCCGCCCTCTACCAGGAGGGGCTGCTCGCGCTGGTGCCGCCGCGGCACCGCGCCTTCGCGCGGGCGATCGTCCTCGACCTCGCCCAGACGCTGCGCGCCTGGGTCGCCGCCCAGCTCTTCGCGATGGTGGTGCTGGCGATCCTCACCGGCATCGGCCTGTGGCTGCTGGCCGTGCCCTACTGGCTCGCCTTCGCCCTCTTCGCCGGCGTGGTGGTGCTGATCCCGTTCTTCGGGACGCTCTTCTCGACCCTCCTCCCGGCGCTGCTGGTCCTCCCGGGGCGCGGCGCTCCTGGTGGCGCTCGCCGTGGCGTCCGTGGGCGTCGTCGTCCACCTGGTCGAGGCGAACCTCGTCGGCCCGCTCGTGATGCAGCGCAAGGTCGCGCTCCCGCCGGTGCTGACGATCCTGAGCGTGCTGATCGCGGCCGAGTGTCGCGGGCCTGCTCGGGATGCTGGTCGCCGTCCCCGCGCTCGCCACCATCATCGTCCTGGTGCGCCACATCCTGATCGACCGGGCGTACGGCGAGGGCCGCGCCGACGCGGTCGCGCTGGAGCCCGCGGTGCTGGTGACGACGCGCGAGATGCCGGCGGTGAGGACGGGGATCGGGGATGGGGTGGGGTTAGAAGAAGCGCGCCGGTTCGCGGCGCCCCATGCATTCCCCACCCCCTACCCCCATCCTACCCTCTGAACATGTCCTTCGGCTCCCGAGCCATACGCGACATCGAGCAGCGCGTCGGCGGCCACCGCAGCGGATCGACCAGCGGCGCGTCCGGGAACGACCTCGCGCCGTGAGTCCCACCGACACCTCCGTGCACGCCGGCACCACGACCTGCGCGCCCTGCTCCACGCACCACCGCGCCGCGGCGAGCAGGTGCTCGCGCGCCTCGCGCTGACATCGTCGCCGGTGGCCTTGATTCCGGTCGCGCGGATCCCCGATCGCCGCGCCCACGCGCGCCTGGATCTTCGAGCCGATCTCCGGCGCGACCGCGACCAGGTCCCGCGCCTCGAGCGCGCGCTGATAGAGCCCCGCGCTCAGCGTGCCGTCGGTCGCGAGCAGGCCGACCTTCGTCCCGGCCGGGTGCGCCGCGCGGACGGCGGCGGCCACCAGCTCCATCAGGTGCACCCACGGGATCCGGAGCGCCCGCTGGACGTCGCCGTGCCAGGCGTGCGCGGTGTTGCAGACCACGAACAGGGCGTCGGCGCCGCTCCGCTCGAGGAGCTTCGCGTAGGCGATCAGGTGGGGGAGGGGACTCGCGCCTCCTTCGAGCAGCGCGCCGGTCCGGCCCGGCGTCGAGGCGGCGCTCGCCAGCAGCCAGACCGGGTGGTCGCGGTCGCCGCGCGCGCCCCGCTCGTGGCTGCGCGCGAGGATCTCGCGCTCGAACTGCACGTGGGAGAGCGGCCCAAGGCCGCCGAGGATGCCGGGCACGTACTTCTGCCCGGGAGAAAGGAGCTGGGGATCGAGCGCCATCGCCTGCCGCCTCCGTGGAGCGCCGCTATACAATAATGCGCGCGACGCCGGACCCGTGGCCGCCGCTGCGTTCGCGGCCTACATTCTCCCGCCATGGCGCGCACTCCGACCTTCCTGGCCGTCGCCGACGGCAGCTTCGGCGTCATCACTGCGAAGACGGCCGTCTCGGCGATCCGCTACCTCGGCGAGCGCGTGGTGGGCGTCCTCGATTCGACCGCACAGGCGCGCACGGTGCAGGAGGCGCTCGGCTTCGGCGGCGCGATCCCCATCGTGCGCACGCTCGAGGAAGGCCTGGCGCTCGAGCCCGCAGGCGCTGCTGATCGGCATCGCGCCCCGCGGTGGGCGCCTGCCCGCCGAGTGGCGCGGGTGGATCGAGACCGCGATCGACCGCGGCCTCGAGATCTGGAGCGGGCTCCACACCTACCTGAGCGACGACCCGGACCTGTCGGCGCGCGCGCGGAAGCGCGGCGTCCGCCTCTTCGACCTGCGCAAGCCGCCGGACGTGCTGCCCGTGGCCAACGGCCGCGCGCGGCTGGTGGACGCGCTGGTCGTCCTCACCGTCGGCTCCGACTGCAACAGCGGGAAGATGACCGCCCTGATCGAGATCGAGCGCGGCCTGCGCGAGCGCTCGGTGCGCAGTCGGTTCGTCGCGACGGGACAGACGGGGATCCTGCTCTCAGGCCAGGGCATCGCCGTGGACGCGGTGGTGGGGGACTTCATCGCCGGCGCGACCGAGCAGATGGTCGTCGAGGCCGCCGCGGGCGCCGACGTCGTCCTGGTCGAGGGGCAGGGGAGCCTCATCCATCCCGGCTACTCGGGCGTCTCGCTCGGCCTGATCCACGGCGCATGCCCGGCGGCGATGATCCTCTGTCACCAGGCGTCGCGGACGCTCGTCTGCGAGTACCACGGCGCCAGCGCGTTCCTGCCGATCCCGCCGCTCCCCCGGCTCGTCCACCTGCACGAGCAGGCCGCGGCCCTGGTGAACCCGTCGCGCGTCATCGGGATCGCCCTGATGACGTACGACCTTCCCGACGCGGCGGCCCGCGACGCCGTCCGGCGCGCCGCGGACGAGACGGGCCTGCCGGCGACCGACCCCGTCCGCTTCGGCGCCGCGCCGCTGGTCGGGGCCATCGCAGCGGCTGCGGCCGCCCGCCGGGCCGCGCTCCGCGGCTGCCCGCGTAGGTTCGCGCCCGCCTCGGGCGCTTCCGGTACCAGCATCCTGCGGCATCGCATTAGGTTCGCGCCGCCTCGACGAGCGAGGCGGTGCGTGCCGGCGTTCGCCCATCCATTCGAACCTCAACACGGGAGCGAACCCATGAAGCGGACGATCTTCGCGTTGGTGTCGGCACTGGCCCTGCTGGGCTCCGTGCCGGTGGCGAAAGCCGACGACCTGGGGAAGTGCATGATCGAAGCGGTGGCGGACTGCGACAGGATGTTCCCGCCGTCCGACTACTACCTCGTCGCGATCCGCGGCTACTGCTACATGATCCACACCGCGATCTGCAAGGCCAGCAAGCCGATCGCGACCTGAGACGCGCAGGGAAGAGACCGGGAGCCGGGAAGAAGGGATGTTCACCAGGCACGCCTGCCGCATCAGCCGCCGGGGTGGCGCACAAGCCGCCGCCCTGGTGGCGCTCGTCGGACTGAGCTGCGCGGCGCCGCCGCTGCAGCCGCCGGCCACGCGCCCTGCGCTCGAGCGGCTCGCGGCCGTGGCCCGGTTCGACATCTACGGGAGGACGGCACCGCTGGCGAGCCTGCTTGCGGGGCGCGCGGTGCTCTACTTCTTCCGCACCGACTGCGGGTACTGCGCCGCGGACCTGGCGCGGGCGCGTGCGCTCGCCGCGTCGCCGGGGTCCCCTACGCTGGTGCTCGTCTCGCGCGAGGGCGCCGCACGCCTGAGGGCGGCCGTGGGGCCGGGGCGCCTCCGGCGCCTCGTGGTCCTTTCCGACAGCGACGGCGCGCTGATGGATTCGGCGCTGGTCACACGCTTCGTTCCCCGCATCGTCGCGGTCGCCGGCTTCCGCGTGCTCCTCGACCGCACGGGCCACGACGGCCCCGGCCTCGCCGGGGCGGCGGCGATCGCCGCCTCGTGGAGGCCGGGCCGGTGAGACTCGTCCTGGTCGAGGCGCTCACGTTCGCCAGACGGCTGGCGCGCCGGCGCCTCGTCGCGATCGTCTTCGCGCTCGACGCGGCGCTGCTCGCCTGGATCACCCTCGTCTCGCCGGTCGGCTCTCTCGGCGCCGCCTTCGCGGCCGCCCAGGGGCTCGGCACCCTCACCACGCTCGTGCTGGCCTCCGGCTGCGTCGCCGACGACCGGAGCGCGGCCCGGCTGGTCCTCGGCGCCACGCATCCCGCGCCTCGATCGGCCTGGGTGCTGGGGCGCTGGCTGACCGTCGCCGCCGGCGCCGCCTGCGTGACGGTGGGCGCGGCCGTGGCCGCGGCGCTCGGGGGGCCCGGCCTCGGGCCGGCGGGCGCGTTCGCGATCGGCGTCGCTGCCGCTGTCCTGCACGTCGGCGCGTTCGCCGCGGTGGCGGTGGCGGTGTCGTGCGGCGCCGGGAGCACCGCACAGGTGCTGGTCCTCCTGGGCCTGCTGCTGCTCGGCCTCGTCCCGCCGGAGATCGTGGGCGGCATGCTGGCTTCGTGGATGGAGCCCGCGACGCGCGTCGTATGGTCGCTGGTGCCCACGGTGTGGGCGCTGGAGCGCATCCAGGCCTGGGCCGCGGGCGCCGAGGGCCCGCACCCGGTGTTGGCGCTGGCGCTTCTGGCGCAGACGCCGCTCGCTCTCGCCGCGGGAGCGTGGGCGCTCGCGCGTGCCGAGCTGGGGAGGGGGGCGCGGTACTGATGCGCGCCACTCTGCTCGCGCTCGGGCTCACGCGCAGCTTCGCCGCCGGTCGCCGGCAGCCGCGCATCCGCGCCCTCGACGGCGCGGACCTGGTGGCGCTGGCCGGCGAGTGCATCGGCCTGGTGGGGCCCAACGGGGCGGGCAAGTCCACGTTGCTGCTGGTCGCCGCCGGCCTGCTCGAGGTGGACGGTGGTGAGGTCTGGGTGTGCGGACGGCGCGCGCGGAGCCACGAGGCCCGCCGGAGCGTCGGGTTCGCGCCGGAACAGCCCGCCTTCTTCCCCGAGCTGACGGTGCGCGAGGTGCTCGCGCACTTCGCGGCCGCGCACGCGAGCAACGCCGTCGCGCGGCGCGCCCGCGTCACCGAGGCGCTGGCCCTCGGCGGGCTCGAGGAGTGGGCGGAGCGGCGCGCCGGAACGCTGTCGCGCGGCATCGCGCAGCGTCTGGCGCTGGCGCAGGCGGCGCTGGGCCGCCGCGAGCTGGTCCTGCTCGACGAGACGCTGTCGGGCATCGACCCGCTGGCGCAGCGCGACGTGCGCGAGCGCATCCGCTCCCTCGTGGAGCGCGGCGTCACCGTCGTCCTCTCGTCTCACGATCTGGCGGCGGTCGAGCGCCTCGCCCACCGCGTCGCGATCCTGCACCACGGCCGCACGATCCGCGTGCTGGAGGCGTCCGACCTCGCGCAGGGCCGCGCGCTGGTGCTCGTCGTGGACGGGTCGCCGCGGGTGGCGGCCTCGACCCTGGCCGAACGCTATCCGCAGGTGGTGTGCGAGCCGGCGGGCGCGCGGGTCGCCATCGGGCCGCGCGAGACTCCGGAAGGGATCCTGGCCTACTGCCGGGAGCGCCGGATCGGCGTCCGCGCTTCGCGCGTCGTGTCGCGCACCCTGGAGGAGGTCGCCGTGGCCACGCTCCTCAACCAGGAGGCCGGATGAGCAGGGACTCTGTTGCAGCGGGGCCGCGCTGCCCGTGAGGGCGCTCTGGTCGCCCGGGCGCGGCGCTGGACGACGCCGGTGCGCATCGCGTGGTCGCGCCGGCGAGCCTCGTCCTCCTCGTCGCGGCGCTCGGCGCGCTCGCGCTGCCGCGGCTCCTCGGCGCTGCTCGACGCGGCGCTGCTGCCGACCGGCCAGGCGCTGCTCGACGCCCACCTGGGCGTGCTGCGCGTCGGGCTCGGCCGCCTGCTCCTCTTCGAGCGCCTCGTCGTCCCGCTGCCATTCCTGGCGGGCGGGGCCGTGCTCGCCGCTGGTGGCGACGCCGGTGCTCGGCGGGCGCGGCGTGACGCGCGCGGAGCCATCGGCGCCGTGCTCGCGCTCGGGCGCCGCGCCGCTGCTCGTGCAGCGCGCCGGCGAGCTGGCGGTCGTGCTCGCCACGCCGGGCGGCGGTCTCGGGCCGCGGGCGACGTCGCGGGCCTCCCGGCGCGCTTCAACGTCGGCGTCGCCGGCGCGCTGGCCGCCTCCGGGGTCGCGGCGCCGGGGTGGCTCGGCGTCGCGGCGGAAGCGGCGAACGGCGTCGGCCTCTGGGTCGTGGCGCTGTGGGCGTGGGGGCTCTCGAGGCTCGATCGCGACGCGAGCCGGTCGGCGCGCGGCGCGCACACCCTGTGGTGGTGCGTCGCCGCAGCCGCGGCGTACGCCGCCGGGTGGGCGCTCTACGCGGCGCTCTATCCTGACCCTCCTCCTGCTGGTGATGGGCGCGCCGTAGCGCTCGCCGCCCGACCCGATCGCCGGGCCCCGCGCGGGGCGGGCAGTTGAACCCGGCCAGCGGCTCCGCTAGCTTCGCCCGCTGTGATCCCGCACGTCGCGTCGTTCCCGCTCGCGGCGCCGCTGCTGGCGCGCCGCGTCAACTGGGAGCTGGACCTCGACCTGCTGCTCCGGGGCGCCGGCAAGGCCGTCGTCATCCTCGTGCGTGGCCTACCTGGCCCGGTGGGCGGTGCGCCGGCTGGCGCGCCGCATCACGCTGCGCGCGCAGGCGGGGGACCCGGCGACGGTGGGAGCGCGGGCGCAGCGCGCCGCCACGCTCGCCCAGCTGCTGAACCACGTGGGCCTGATCGTCATCGTCATCGTCGCGGGGCTCCTCGATTCCTCGACATCTTCATCAACATCGGCCCGCTCCTGGCCGGCGCCGGCGTGCTCGGCCTGGCCGTGTCGCTCGGCGGCCAGGGGGTGATGAAGGACGTCGTCACCGGCTTCCTGATCGTGCTCGAGGACCAGTACGCCGTCGGCGAGCGCGTGCGGATCGGCGACGTCGAGGGCACGGTGCAGCAGCTCACCCTCCGCAGCACGGTGCTCCGGGCCGACGACGGCACGCTGCACTTCGTTCCCAACGGCTCGCTCCCCCGTGGCGAACCTGTCCCGCCGGAACGCGGGGCGCACCCCCGATGACGCTCCGGCTCTTCAACACCCTGACGCGCCAGGTCGAGGAGTTCGCGCCCCTCGCGCCGCCGAGGGTCACGCTCTACACCTGCGGCCCGACGGTCTGGAACTACGCGCACATCGGCAACTTCCGGACCTTCGTCTTCGAGGACGTGCTG
This sequence comes from uncultured Gemmatimonadales bacterium, assembly GCA_963806755.1. Taxonomy (GTDB): domain Bacteria; phylum Gemmatimonadota; class Gemmatimonadetes; order Gemmatimonadales; family JACORV01; genus Fen-1245. The sequence continues at coordinate 316,344 of CAWDZR010000016.1, read as the reverse complement.
CGCCGCTACCTCGAGTACGCGGGCTACCAGGTGACCCACGTCATGAACCTGACCGACGTGGACGACCGCACCATCGCGGCGGCCAACAAGGCGGGCGTCTCGCTGGCGCGCACACCGCGCCGTACGTCGAGGCGTTCTTCGCGGACCGCGACTACCTGCGGCTCGAGCCGGCCGCGCACTACCCGCGCGCGACCACGCACATCCCGCAGATGGTGGCGCTGATCGAGCGCCTGCTCGAGCGCGGGCATCGCGTACCGGGGCGACGACGGCTCGGTGTACTTCGCGATCGACAGGTTCCCGACCTACGGCCGGCTGAGCCGCGTGGAGCGCCGCGACCTCAAGGCCGGGGCCCGCGTCTCGAGCGACGAGTACGCCAAGGAGGACGCCCGCGACTTCGTGCTCTGGAAGGCGGCCAAGCCGGAGGACGAGCAGGCGGGCGCGGCGTGGGACGCGCCGTTCGGGCGCGGGCGGCCGGGGTGGCACCTCGAGTGCTCGGCGATGTCGCAGCACTACCTCGGCGAGACGCTCGACCTGCACGCCGGCGGCGTGGACCTGATCTTCCCGCACCACGAGGACGAGATCGCGCAGTCGGAGGCGGCCACCGGCCGGCCGTTCGTCCGCTGCTGGCTGCACGGCGAGTTCCTGCTGGTGGACGACACCAAGATGTCGAAGCGCTACGGGAACTTCGTCACGGTGCGCGACCTCAGGGACGACGGCCGCGATCCCTCGGCGCTGCGCTACCTGCTCTGCAGCACGCACTACCGCAAGCAGCTGAACTTCACCCGCGACGCGCTGGAGGCGGCCGCCGCGGGCGCGGCGCGCCTCGGCGAGCTGCGCCAGCGGCTGGTCCGCGCGCGGGCGGGGCGGGGCGGCGGGCGGCGGCGGCGGCGCGCTCGGCCCGCTCGCCGACGCGCTGGAGACGGAGTTCGGGGCGGCGATGGACGACGACCTCGACGCGCCGCGCGCCGTCGCCGCGCTGATGAACTTCGTGCGCGACGCCAACCGCGCGCTCGACGCCGGCGGCGTCGGTCGCGAGGAGCTGGAGCGCGCCCTCGACGTCTTCGACCGGACCACCGGGGTCCTGCAGGTGGTCCCGGCGGAGGCAGCGGTCGGCCGCGTCGAGGCGCCGACGGCGCCCCCGCACGCCGTGGTCCGCATCGCGCCGCCCGAAGCCGGCGAGGACCTCGGCGCCTGGGCCCGCCGCATGGCCGAAGCGCGCGCCCGCGCCCGCGGCCGCCGCGACTTCCAGGCCGCCGACGAGGCCCGCCGCCTCCTCGCCGAGCACGGCTTCGAGGTCCGGGACACCAAGGACGGCGCCGTCGAGCTCCGGCCCGTCGGCGCGAAACCCCGCCCCGCTTGACCCCTTCCGTGGCACACATTATGCTTCGAGGCTCGCGCAAACTCGACTGTTTGGCGCGCTGACGTAGCTCAATGGTAGAGCAGCTGATTTGTAATCAGCAGGTTAAGGGTTCGAGTCCCTTCGTCAGCTCCAGTGGATAAGGAGAGGAGCCCCGGGCCGGACAACACGCCACCCCGCGCAACCGCACGCGGGGTGGTCTGTTCAGAGGGCCAACAGAACTGGTAGGGGTGGGGTGCCCGAGTGGCTAAAGGGAGCAGACTGTAAATCTGCCGGCGTACGCCTACGAAGGTTCGAATCCTTCCCCCACCACTGCGGGCGTAGCTCAGTTGGTAGAGCGTCAGCCTTCCAAGCTGAGGGTCGCGGGTTCGAGCCCCGTCGCCCGCTTGCTCGCGTAGCTCAGTCGGTAGAGCGCGTCCTTGGTAAGGACGAGGTCAGCGGTTCAATCCCGCTCGCGAGCTCTCGGGATGAAGCAGTGAGCAGTGAGGCGTGAGAAGTGAGACGGCGACGTGAGAGAGTTGGGGTGAGAAGTGAGAAGGCGGCGGGGCGGTCCCATTCGAGTGTGAGAGACGGGCATCCATAATGGCGCGCGACAAGATCATCCTGGCGTGCGGCGACTGTAAGGAGCGGAACTACTTCACCACCAAGAACCGCCGGAAGCATCCCGAGCGGGTCGAGTGGAAGAAGTACTGCCCGCGGTGCCACAAGCACACGCTGCACAAGGAGACGAAGTGAGCTTCACCACGATCGCCATCGCCGTGGTGGCGCTCGCGGCGTTCGCGGCCGTCCTCGTCTGGCGCGCGCAGGTCCGCGAGCATGGCGCGGCAGACCGCGACGTTCGTCGGCGAGGTCAACGGCGAGATCCGGAAGGTCACCTGGCCCGACCGGCCAGCAGCTGCGGAGCGCGACCGGCGTCATCATCCTGTTCGTGGTGATCGTCGCGATCATCATCGGGCTGATGGACGTGATCCTCCAGGGGATCCTCGTGAAGTGGCTCCCGGCGTGGCTGCGGTGACGGGCGACGGGGACGACCATGGAGCACCGCTGGTACGCGATCCAGACGACCGCGGGCCACGAGAACAAGGTCCGCTCGCTGATCGACCGCCGCATCCAGGAGGACCCGCGCCCGACCGAGGAGAAGCCGATCCGCCAGGCGCTGGTGCCGACCCAGGAAGTGGTCGAGATCAAGAACGGCAAGAAGGTCAACGTCGAGCGGAAGCTGTACCCGGGATACGTGCTCGTGGAGATGGTCGCCAACCAGGAGACCCTCCACGTGATCAACAACATCCAGGGCGTGATCAAGTTCGTGGGCACGGGCCGCGACCCGATGCCGCTCCGCCAGGAAGAGGTCAACCGCCTGCTCGGCGTGGCCGAGGCGGTGACCGAGTCGGAGCCCAAGGAAGAGATCCCGTTCCTGATGGGGCAGGTGGTCGAGATCATCGAGGGACCGTTCTCCGACTTCAGCGGTACGGTCGAGGAGGTCCTGCCGGACAAGGGGAAGGTGCGCGTGTCGGTGAGCCTGTTCGGCCGGCCGACGAGCGTGGAGCTGGACTATCTGCAGCTGAGGGCGCACTAGAAGCGGGGATAGGGGATCGGGTGTCGGGGGTAGGGGAGGCGCCTCGTGGCGCCTGCCCCAACCCCCATCACCCAAACCCTACCCCCTCAGCAGTCCCGCGACCGCGCGGGTGATCGCGGCAGCTGGCGGCCGGCTCATGAGCCGCAGCGAGAGGTGAGGGACGCATGCCACCCAAGAAGGTCCAAGCCGTCGTCAAGCTCCAGGTGCCTGCCGGAGCGGCGACCCCGGCGCAGCCGGTCGGGTCGGCGCTGGGGCCGCACGGCATCAACATCATGGAGTTCGTCAAGCAGTTCAACGCGCGCACCGCGAGCCAGGCGGGCGTGGTGATCCCGGCCGTGGTGACGATCTACGACGACCGGTCGTTCACCTTCGTCACCAAGACCCCGCCGGCGGCGGCGCTGCTGCTCAAGGAGGCGGGCATCGAGAAGGGCTCGGGCGCGCCGAACCGCGACAAGGTGGGGAAGGTGTCGCGCGCGGCGGTCAAGAAGATCGCCGAGCTCAAGATGCCGGACCTCAACGCCAACACCGTCGAGCAGGCGATGGCGATGATCGCCGGCACCGCGCGCTCCATGGGGATCGAGGTGACGGACTGATGGCCACCCGGGGCAAGAAGTACCGCGCGGCGGTCGAGCGGTTCGATCCCGCTCGCCCGGTTCCAGCCGCGCAAGGCGATCGAGCACGTCAAGCAGTCGGCCTACGCCAAGTTCGACGAGACGGTGGACATCGCGCTGCGCCTGGGCGTGGACCCGCGCCACGCCGACCAGATCGTGCGCGGCACCGTCGTCCTCCCGCACGGCACCGGCAAGAAGGTGCGCGTGCTGGTCATCACGCAGGGGGACAAGGCGAAGGAAGCCGAGGCCGCGGGCGCCGACTTCGTCGGCGTCGAGTACGTCGCCAAGATCAAGGAAGGCTGGCTCGACGTGGACGCGATCGTCGCGACGCCCGACGTCATGGGCCAGCTCGGCCCGCTCGGCCGGATCCTCGGCCCGCGCGGCCTGATGCCGAACCCGAAGGCGGGCACCGTCACGATGGACGTCACCAAGGCGGTGCGCGACATCAAGGCGGGCAAGATCGAGTTCCGCGTGGACAAGTCGGGCAACGTCCACGCGCCGATCGGCAAGGTGAGTTTCAGCGTGGAGCAGCTCGAAGCGAACTTCACGGCGTTCATGGACACCATCGTGCGCTCGAAGCCGTCGGCGGCCAAGGGCACGTACATCCAGACGGTCGCCCTCTCGAGCACGATGGGGCCCGGCGTCCGTATCGACCCGGCGATGTATCGATGAACCGCACCGAGAAGCAGACCGCAGATCGACGCGCTGACCGCCAAGCTGTCCGGCGCCAGCTCGATCTACGTGACCGACTACGCCGGGCTCAACGTGCACAACGTCACGGAGCTGCGGCGCCGCCTGCGCCGCGCCGGCGTCGAGTACCTGGTGGTGAAGAACACCCTGGCCCTCCGGGCGCTGGCCGGCGCCAAGATCGCCGGCCTCGACGCGCACTTCGCCGGCCCGACCGCCGTGGCGCTCACCGCCGCGGACGCCGCCGCCGCCGCCAAGGTGCTGACCGAGTTCGCCAAGGAGTTCCAGAAGCCGGCGGTCAAGGCCGCGGTCGTGGACGGGCAGGAAGTCTCGCCCGCCCAGGTCAAGCGGCTGGCCCAGCTCCCGCCGCGCGAGGTGCTGCTGTCCGAGCTGGCCGGCGCGCTCAACGCGCCGCTGTCCGGATTCGTCGGAGTCCTGTCGGGGCTCCTGTCCACTTTCGTCGGCGCCGTCGAGGCGCTCAAGGCGCAGCGCGATACCGCTGCCTGAACCACTGAAGGGGAACGCACCACGATGGCAACCACGACCCTGTCGAAGGACGAGATCCTCGAGGCGATCGGCCGCATGTCGGTGGTCGAGCTGGCCGACCTCATCGAGGCGTTCAAGACCAAGTTCAACGTGACGATCGCCGCGCCCGTCGCGGCCGCCGCCGGCCGCCGCCGCGGCCCCGGCCGCCGAAGAGCAGACCGAGTTCACGGTCATGCTCAAGGAAGCCGGCGCGAAGAAGATCCAGGTCATCAAGGTCGTCCGCGAGCTCACCAGCCTCGGCCTCAAGGAAGCCAAGGACCTGGTGGACGGCGCGCCGAGCACCGTGAAGGACGGCGTGCCGAAGGCCGAAGCCCAGGCCATGAAGGCGAAGCTGGAAGAGCAAGGCGCCACGGTCGAGTTGAAGTAGGTCTGGCTACGCACGACGTTCGCTATCGCAGGTTGATGCCCCACCGCACCGGGGCCTTTTGCGCTGCCCGAAGGACGGATCATGTCTGAGACGCTGCCCGAGATCTCGTTCGCCAAGCTGGAGGAGGGGATGCCGATGCCCCACCTCCTCGACATCCAGACCCAGGCCTTCCAGGCGCTGCTCGCGCAGGACGACCAGGGGGAGAAGGAGGACGTCGGTCTGGAGCGGGTCTTCCGCGACCTGTTCCCGATCACCGACGTCAACGAGAACTACTCGCTCGAGTTCGTGAAGTACGCGATCGGCGAGCCGAAGTACACCGTCGAAGAGTGCATCGAGCGGGACATGACGTACTCCGCCCCGCTCAAGGCCACGCTGCGCCTCGTGATCATGGAAGAGGTCAGCGGGGTCCGGCGGCCGAAGAACATCCTCGAGAAGGAAGTCTATCTCGGGGAGCTGCCCCTGCTCACGCCGCTCGGGACGTTCGTCATCAACGGCGCCGAGCGCGTGATCGTGTCGCAGCTGCACCGCTCGCCGGGCGTGGTGTTCGAGGAGACCATCCACCCCAACGGGCAGCGGCTCTTCTCGGCGCGCATCATCCCGTTCCGCGGCTCGTGGGTCGAGTTCACCATCGACATCCACGACGTCGTGTTCGTCCACATCGACAAGAAGAAGAAGTTCCCGGCCACCGCGCTGCTCCGGGCGTTCGGCTACTCGAGCAACTCCGACATCCTGGGGCTGTTCTTCGCCAAGAAGGAGCTGGACATCACCGGGAACCTCCAGGCGCGCAGCCAGCGCCGCGAGATCCTCGGCACCCTGCTCGCCGCGGACGTCGCGAACCCCGAGGAGCCCAAGGGCGAGCCGCTGGCGAAGGAAGGCGACGAGCTGACGCTCGAGACGCTGCACGTGCTGCGGCGCGCCGGGGTCGGCACGGTCACGCGTGTTCGCCGGCTACACCCAGCTCAACCTGCGCGACGAGGACGAGATCCCGCAGGCGCTGCGCGAGCGCGAGCAGAAGCACATCCTCGCCTTCGACGTGGCCGATCCCGTCGACCGGCGAGGTGCTGGCCGAGCGCGGCAAGGAGCTCTCGGACGCGATGCGCAAGAAGCTCCGCAAGGCGGGCGTCCTCCGCGTGGACGTCTTCCTGCCGCCGGGGCGCGGCGAGTCGCCCCTGATCAAGAACACGCTGGCCAAGGACCCGACCGCCAACGAGGCCGAGGCGCTGCAGCAGATCTACTCGCTGCTCCGTCCCGGCGAGGCGCCCAACGTCGAGACGGCGCGCAGCGCCCTGCGAGCGGCTCTTCTTCTCGCCCAAGCGCTACGACCTCGGGCGGGTGGGCCGCTACAAGATCAACCAGCGGCTGGGCGTGAACCTGCCCCCCGGCCACACGGTCCTGACGCAGGACGACTTCATCGCGATCGTCCGCTACCTCATCGAGCTGCACGACGGCCGCGGCCACACCGACGACATCGACCACCTCGGCAACCGCCGGGTGCGCTCGGTCGGCGAGCTGATCGCCAACCAGCTCTCGGTGGGCCTCTCGCGCATGGCGCGGCTCATCAAGGAGCGGATGAGCATCAACAACGACCCGGAGAAGATCACGCTCGACGACCTGGTCAACGCGCGGACGGTGAGCGCGGTGATCCAGGCGTTCTTCGGGTCGTCGCAGCTGTCGCAGTTCATGGACCAGACCAACCCGCTCGCCGAGCTGACGCACAAGCGCCGGCTCAGCGCGCTGGGCCCGGGCGGCCTGACCCGCGAGCGCGCCGGCTTCGAGGTGCGCGACGTCCACTACTCGCAGTACGGCCGGATGTGCCCGATCGAGACGCCGGAAGGCCCGAACATCGGGCTCATCACCAGCCTCTCGACCTTCGCGCGCGTCAACGACCTCGGCTTCATCGAGACGCCGCTCCGGGTGGTGAAGGACGGCAAGGTCACGGAACGAGATCCGCTGGCTCTCGGCCTCCGAGGAGGAGGACTTCGCCGTCGCGCAGGCCAACACGGCCGTGAACCCCGACGGCACCTTCCGCGACGCGATGGTCCTGTGCCGCAAGCGGGACGACTACCCGATGCTGCACGCCGGAGCGGGTGGACTACATGGACGTGGCGCCCGGAGCAGCTCGTCTCCATCGCCGCGGCCCTGATCCCGTTCCTGGAGCACGACGACGCCAACCGCGCCCTGATGGGCTCGAACATGCAGCGGCAGTCGGTGCCGCTCCTCTCGCCGCAGGCGCCGGTCGTCGGCACCGGGCTCGAGGCGAAGGTGGCCGCGGACTCCGGCGCGGTGGTGGTGGCCAAGCGCGCGGGCGTCGTCAAGCGCGTGACCGCCGACGAGATCATCGTGGACACCGGCTCCGAGGACGGGCGCCGCATCGAGCACCCGCTCGCGCGGCTCACCCAGCACGACCGGTACCGCCTCAAGAAGTTCTGGCGCACCAACCAGGACACCGCGATCAACCAGCGGCCCGTGGTGCGGCAGGGGCAGAAGGTCGCCGCGGGACAGGTGATCGCCGACGGCGCCGGCACGGAGGGCGGCGAGCTGGCGCTGGGCGCCAACGTCGTGGTCGCGTTCATGCCGTGGTACGGGCACAACTTCGAGGACGCCATCGTGCTCTCGGAGCGCCTGGTGAAGGAGGACGTCTACTCGTCCATCCACATCCAGGAGCTGGAGCTGCACGTCCGGGACACCAAGCGGGGCCAGGAGGAGATCACCCGCGAGATCCCGAACGTCGCCGAGGAGTCGCTGGTGGACCTCGACGAGCGCGGCATCGTCCGCATCGGCGCGCACGTCAAGCCGGGCGACATCCTGGTCGGCAAGATCACGCCCAAGGGCGAGACCGAGCTGAGCCCGGAAGAGAAGCTGCTGACGGCCATCTTCGGCGAGAAGGCCAAGGACGTGAAGGACTCCTCGCTCAAGGTGCCGCCGGGCATGGAAGGCGTGGTCATCGACGTCAAGATCTTCTCGCGCGTCGAGGACCAGGTCGTCGAGAAGGACCGCGGCGAGCGGATCGGCGAAGTGCGCCGGCTCGAGGCCGAGGAGAAGGCGCGCGTCACCGCGGCCCTGCACGAGGACCTGCTCCAGGAGCTGCTCGGCCAGGACGTCGCCCTCTGCCTCAAGGCGGGCACGGTCGAGGAGTACCTCCCGGCCGGCACGAAGCTCACCAAGCCGGTGCTCGAGGGGATCAACCTCGCCGACGTGGACCTCAAGACGCTGCGCGTCGGCTCGAAGACGGCCAACGAGAGCGTGCGGCAGATCATCGAGGCCGCGGGGAACGAGCGCGCCAAGCTCGAGGAGAAGGCCGAGGGGCAGATCGACAACATCCTCCAGCCGGACGAGCTCCCGCCGGGCGTCATCCAGCTGGTGAAGGTCTACATCGCCGAGAAGCGCAAGATCTCGGTCGGCGACAAGATGGCGGGCCGCCACGGGAACAAGGGCATCATCGCGCGCATCGTGCCGGAGGAGGACATGCCGTTCCTCCCCGACGGTCGCCCGGTGGACATCGTCCTCAACCCGCTCGGCGTGCCGAGCCGCATGAACGTCGGCCAGATCCTCGAGACCCACCTGGGCTGGTGCGCCGGGCTCCTGGGCTTCACGGCCAAGACGCCGGTCTTCCAGGGGGCGAACGAGAACGAGATCGGCCTGCTGCTCCGGCTCACCGGCCTGCACTGGGCCGCGCAGGCGCTGCGGCTCGACGCCAAGGCGCCGGAGCTGCCGCCGGAGCGGATCAAGCTGCTCCTGGACGACGTGCACCGCGTCGCCGGCACCAACGGCGACCGGCCCGACCTGACCAGCGTGAAGCTCGGTGCGCTGGGCGGCCGCGCCGCGTCCCAGGAGACGCGCGACCTGTTCCACGGCGTGCGCGACTTCCTGGCCGCGGCGGCGAAGGAGATCGGCGAGCGCGACATCGCCCGCTGGAAGGCCGAGGCCGAGGTGCAGGAGAAGCTGCTGGAGGACGAAGAGATCACCAAGGCCCAGAAGGCGGAGCTGAAGAAGGGGCTCAAGGCGGTCGAGGCGCCAGCTGGCGAAGCACGGCACGCGCCGAGGCGGCGCTCGAGGCCGCGGGCCATCCGGCGCTCGCGGCGATGCTCGGCAAGAAGGCGGAGGCCGACGTCGACGCCGCCGTGATCGAGCTGCTCGCGCTGGCCGGCCTCACGCCGACGCGGCAAGGCGCGGCTGCGGGACGGGCGCAGCGGCCAGCCGTTCCAGAGCGAGGTGACGGTCGGCTCCATCTACATGATGAAGCTGTCGCACCTGGTGGACGACAAGATCCACGCGCGCTCGATCGGCCCGTACTCGCTGGTCACGCAGCAGCCGCTCGCCGGCAAGGCGCAGTTCGGCGGCCAGCGGTTCGGCGAGATGGAAGTGTGGGCGCTCGAGGCGTACGGCGCGGCGCACACGCTGCAGGAGATCCTGACGGTCAAGTCCGACGACGTGAACGGCCGCAGCCGGGTGTACGAGGCGATCGTGAAGGGGCAGAACCTGCCCGAGCCCGGCATCCCCGAGTCGTTCAACGTCCTCGTGAAGGAATTGCAGGCGCTCGGCATCCGCGTGATGCTGGGCACCACCGAAGACGGTGAGGAGTAGCCGATGATCGACTTCCGCAGCCCGCGCGAGCGGACCGGGTCCAGCTTCGACTTCATCCAGGTGCGGATCGCCTCCCCCGAGGAGATCCGCGGGCCCAAGGACCCCAAGGAGCGCGAGCGGCTCGAGATGCAGGGCCAGCGCACCTGGTGGTCGTGGGGCGAGGTCACCAAGCCCGAGACGATCAACTACCGCTCCTTCAAGCCGGAGCGGGACGGCCTGTTCTGCGAGCGCATCTTCGGCCCGGTGAAGGACTGGGAGTGCCACTGCGGCAAGTACAAGCGGATCCGCTATCGCGGCGTGATCTGCGACCGCTGCGGCGTCGAGGTGACGCTGTCGAAGGTGCGGCGCGAGCGGATGGGGCACATCGAGCTGGCCGTGCCGGTGGCGCACATCTGGTTCTTCAAGACGCTGCCGAGCCCGATGGCGAACCTGCTCGACATCACGCTCCGCAACCTCGAGCGGGTGATCTACTACACCAACTACGTGGTCACTCGACCCCGGCCAGCAGGACGTCGAGGAGAAGCAGCTGCTGGACGAGGACGAGTACCTGGCGCTGCGCCAGAAGGCGCGCGAGGCGGGGGACACCGCCTTCCGGGCCGACATCGGCGCGCCGGCGCTGCGGCACCCTGCTCGAGCGGCTCGACGTGGACAAGCTGTCGGAGCGGCTGCGCGGCGAGGTGGGCACGGAGACGAGCCAGCACCGCAAGAAGCAGCTCCTGAAGCGGCTCAAGGTCGTGGACGCGTTCCGCAACTCCGGCGAGGTCGGCGACCTGCGGAACAATCCGGCCTGGATGATCCTCGACGTCGTGCCGGTCATCCCGCCCGACCTGCGGCCGCTGGTGCCGCTCGACGGCGGGCGGTTCGCCACCTCGGACCTGAACGACCTGTACCGGCGGGTGATCAACCGCAACAACCGGCTCCAGAAGCTGATGCAGCACCGCGCGCCGGAAGTGATCCTGCGCAACGAGAAGCGGATGCTGCAGGAGGCGGTGGACGCGCTGTTCGACAACGGGCGGCGCAGCAAGGCGATCCGGGGCCGCGGCAAGCGGCCGCTGAAGTCGCTGTCCGACATGCTCAAGGGCAAGCAGGGCCGGTTCCGGCAGAACCTGCTCGGCAAGCGCGTGGATTACTCGGGCCGCTCGGTGATCGTGGTGGGCCCGGAGCTCAGGCTGCACCAGTGCGGCCTGCCCAAGACGATGGCGGTCGAGTTGTTCAAGCCGTTCATCATCCACAAGCTGGTGGAGAAGGGCATCGCCGAGACGGTCAAGCGCGCCAAGAAGATCGTGGAGCGCGAGAGCCCCGAGGTGTACGAGATCCTGGAGGAGATCATCCAGGACCACCCGGTGCTGCTGAACCGCGCGCCGACGCTGCACCGCCTGGGCATCCAGGCGTTCGAGCCGGTGCTGGTGGAAGGCAAGGCCATCCGCATCCACCCGCTGGTGTGCGCGGCGTTCAACGCCGACTTCGACGGCGACCAGATGGCGGTGCACGTGCCGCTGTCGTTCGAGGCGCAGCTGGAGAGCCGGCTGCTGATGATCTCGAGCAACAACATCCTCAAGCCCTCGGACGGGCGTCCGGTGGCCGAGCCGAGCCAGGACATGGTGCTCGGCTGCTACTTCCTGACCAAGGAGCCGGCCGAGTTCGCGGAGGCGTTCAAGTCGCCCGACGTCGCGGCCTACGGCGACACGGCCGAGGTGGAGACGGCGCTGCTGCACCAGCGGGTGCGCTACCACACCCCGATCCGCTACTGGTGGGTGGACGTGGCGGGCCGCGGGCGGTGGCTGCACACGACGGTGGGGCGCGTGCTGTTCAACGGCACCCTGCCGCGGGAGCTGCAGTTCAAGAACGACACCATGCGGAAGAAGAACCTGTCCGACCTGGTGTTCCAGTCGTACCGGGAGCTGGGGCTGGCGCCGACGGTCGAGTTCCTCGACCGGCTCAAGTCGGCGGGGTTCGGCTTCGCGACGCTGGGCGGCATCTCGATCGGCATCGAGGACCTGCAGATCCCCGAGGCCAAGGCGAAGCTGCTGACGGCGGCCGAGGAGCGCATCGGCCGGTTCCAGAAGGCGTACCAGAGCGGCTCGATCACCAACGGCGAGCGGTACAACCGCGTGATCGACGCCTGGACGCACGCCAACAACGACATCGCCGACGAGATGGTGCGCGGGATGGGCGGGGCGAAGGGCGGCTTCAACCCGGTGTTCATGATGTTCGACTCCGGCTCGCGCGGCTCGCGCGACCAGATCCGGCAGCTGGCGGGCATGCGCGGCCTGATGGCCAAGCCGCAGAAGAAGCTCACCGGCGGCATCGGCGAGATCATCGAGAGCCCGATCCGCTCGAACTTCCGCGAGGGGCTGTCGGTGCTCGAGTACTTCATCTCGACGCACGGCGCGCGGAAGGGCCTGGCGGACACCGCCCTCAAGACGGCCGACGCCGGCTACCTCACGCGGCGCCTCGTGGACGTGGCGCAGGACGTCACGATCAGCGAGGAGGACTGCGGCACGGTGCTGGGCCTCGACGTCCAGGCGCTGAAGGAGGGCGAGGACATCGTCGAGCCGCTGTCGGAGCGCATCGTGGGGTGCGTGGCCGCGGACGACATCTTCGACCCGCACGAGCTGGACGAGCACGGCGACCCGAGGGTGCTGGTCGCCGCCGGGCAGCTGATCGACGAGGCCACGGCGCAGGCGATCGACGATGCGGGCATCGAGGACGTTCGCATCCGCTCGGTGCTGACCTGCGAGTCCAAGCGCGGGCTGTGCCGGATGTGCTACGGCCGCAACCTGGCGACGATGGACATGGTGGACATCGGCGAGGCCGTCGGCATCCTGGCCGCGCAGTCGATCGGCGAGCCGGGCACCCAGCTGACGCTGCGGACCTTCCACATCGGCGGCACGGCGGCGCGCATCGCCGAAGTCACCGCGCGCAAGAGCAAGCTGGAGGGCCGGGTGGCGTACGGCGACCGCCTGCAGTACGTGGAGGCGGCCGAGGGGCAGCGCATCGTCACCAAGCACGACGGCGAGCTGATCCTGAGCGACGACGACGGCCGCGTGCGGTCGCGCTTCCAGGTGCCGCTCGGCGCCACGCTGGCGGTCTCCGACGGGGACGAGGTGAAGCGCGACGCGCTGCTGTTCACCTGGGACCCGTACACCACGCCGATCATCACCGACGCGGCGGGCACGGTGCGGTTCCGCGACGTCGTCGAGGACGAGACCATCCGCGAGGAGTTCGACGAGCTGACCGGCCTCCGGCAGCGGGTGATCATCGAGGACCGCGAGAAGAAGCTGCACCCGCACATCGAGATCGTGCAGACGAAGGGCGGGAAGGAGAAGAAGATCCGCGACTTCGTGGTGCCCGAGGGCTCGCAGCTGACGGTGGACGACGGCGACGAGGTCACCGCCGGCCTGACCCTCGCCAAGATCAGCCGCGAGGCGTACAAGACGCGAGACATCACCGGCGGCCTGCCGCGGGTGGCCGAGCTGTTCGAGGCCCGGCGGCCCAAGGACCCGGCCACCATCTCCGAGATCGACGGCGTGGTGCGGTTCGGCGACATCAAGCGCGGCAAGCGCGAGATCCTCGTCCACCACGTCCGCACCATGAAGGACGGGTCGGTGGTGAGCGACGAGTCGGCCGAGCCCCTGCTGTACGAGGTGCCGGCGGGCAAGCACCTGCGGGTCCACGAGGGCGACCGGGTGCGGGCGGGCGACCGCCTCACCGAGGGCCCGGTGAATCCGCACGACATCCTGGCGATCAAGGGCCCGCGGGCGGTGCAGGAGTACCTCCTCAACGAAGTGCAGGAGGTGTACCGGCTCCAGGGCGTGAAGATCAACGACAAGCACATCGGCGTGATCGTCAAGCAGATGCTGCAGAAGGTGCGCATCCAGGATCCGGGCGACACCGAGTTCCTCGAGGGCGAGCACGTGGACAAGGTGGTGTTCCGCGACGACAACACCCGGGTCACCCGCAAGGGCGGCCAGCCCGCCTCGGCGGAGCCCCTGCTGCTCGGCATCACCAAGGCGAGCCTGACGACCCAGTCGTTCATCTCGGCGGCCAGCTTCCAGGAGACGACCCGCGTGCTGACCGACGCGGCGATCCGCGGGGCGCGGGACGACCTGCTGGGCCTCAAGGAGAACATCATCATCGGTCACCTCATCCCGGCCGGCACCGGCATCTACCGCTACCACGAGATCGACGTGGAGCCGCCGGAAGGCTTCGAGCCGCCGCCGCCGCCGCCCGCCGAGCCGGCGGGCGTCCCGGCCACGCCGGAGATGGCGGCGAACGTGCTGGAGGAGTGACGCAAGGGGTCAGGGTCTAGAGGGATCAGGGGTCAGACGAACAAGGGCGCCGCGAGCCTCGTGGCGCCTTTGTCCTTCCCTAGCCCCTAACCCCTAGCCCCTAGCCCCTAACCCCGGGCCCTTAGAGTTTTCCACCGTGCCGCACCGCCTCTCCAAGTCCCGCTTCACCGCCGGCCTGCAGTGCCTGAAGCAGCTGTGGTGGCGCGTGCACGAGCCGGGAGCGCCCGAGCTGGTGCCCGGCTTCCTGCTGCGGGCCACCTTCGACCGCGGCCATCGCGTCGGCGCCGCGGCGCGCGGCTACGTGCCCGGCGGCGTCCTGGTGAGCCTGCCGCACGGCGCCGCCGACGAGCGCGTGTCGCGCACGGCGGACCTCCTGGCGAAGGGTGCTGCCGCCGTCTACGAGGCCTCGTTCGTGGCCGACGACGTCTTCGTCGCGGTGGACATCCTGGAGCGGCAGGCGGGAGGTCGCGGCTTCACCCTGGTCGAGGTCAAGTCCACGACCTCGGTCAAGGAAGAGCACATCCCCGACGCGGCGATCCAGGCCTACGTGCTCCGCCACGCCGGAGTGGACGTGCCGCGGGTCGAGCTGATGCACCTCAGCCGGGAGTGCCGCTATCCGGACCTCTCCAACCTGTTCGCCCGGGACGACGTGACCGAGCGGGTGGAGCGGCTGCTGCCGGAGGTCCCGGACCGGATCGCGGAGCAGGTCGCGGTGCTGGACGGGCCGCGGCCCGAGGTACCGGTCGGCGATCACTGCACGACACCCCACGAGTGCCCGTTCCTCGAGCGTTGCTGGCCCGCGCTTCCCGAGCACCACGTGGGCACGCTGTATCGCTGGGGCAAGCGGGCGGCGGCGCTGGAGGCGCAGGGCTACGCGACGATCGCGGACCTGCCCGGCGACCTCGACCTCGGCGAGATCGCCGAGCGGCAGCGGCGCGCCGTGCAGTCGGGCCGCCTGATCGTGGCGCCGGGGTTGGCCGACGCGCTGGCGCCGTTCGCGCGGAGTCCGCTCGGCTTCCTGGACTTCGAGAGCGTGGGGCCCGCGATCCCCGTCTGGACCGGCTGCCGGCCGTTCGACGCGGTGCCGGTGCAGTTCAGCTTCTTCCTGGATCGCGGCGACGGCGCGCCGTCGCACGACGAGTGGCTGGCCGACGGCCCCGGCGACCCGCGGCCGGCCCTGGCCGGGCGCCTCGTCGCGGCGACGTCCGGCGCGACCGCGGTGGTCGCGTACAACGCGTCGTTCGAGCGGCACTGCATCCGCGGCCTCGCCCAGGCGGTCCCGGGGCTGGCCGAGCCGTTGCTCGAGCTGGAAGCGAAGCTGGTGGACCTGCTGCCCGTGGTGCGGAACCACGTGTACCACCCGGCGTTCCACGGCTCGTTCAGCCTGAAGTCGGTGCTGCCGGCGCTGGTGCCCGGGCTGACCTACGCGGGCCTCGCGATCGCGGACGGGGACACGGCGAGCATCCATCTGGAGCGCCTGCTGCTGGGAGAAGGCGAGGCCGCGGGGCCGGGCCAGCTGGACCTGTTCGAGCGCGCGCCGTCGCCGCTGCGTGCCGACCTGCTGGCGTACTGCAAGCTCGACACGTGGGCGATGGTGAAGCTGCTGGAGCGCCTGAGGGGCCTGGTCTAGCCTTGGCTCACGGGGAGCGGGGGGCGGGCAGGTCGCGCCCGGCCTGGTGCAGGATCAACGACGTCACCTTCCCGGTGGAATCCCGCACGAAGCTGATCTGCGCGTCCACCACCTTGAAGAAGAACTCGTCCCTGGCGGACGGGAAGATCGGGTTCGCGCCCTGGCCGGTGGCCTGCGCCACGAGGCTGGCGCCCTCCCTGCGGACGGCGATCGCGAATGTCGGCGCGAGCTGGTACGTGCCCACGTATGCGTCGAGCGACTCCGCCGGCATGGCGATGGCGGCGCGCACGGTTTGCAGCGGCAACGCCGGATTCAGGATGTGGAAGCCGATGTCGTCGATGCTCAGCGTCGAGTTCGAGAGCACCACGACGCCGACCCTCCGCCGCGGGTCGAAGCCGATGAACGCGTGGTAGCCGCCGGTGCCGCCGTTGTGCCAGATCACCGCGGAGCTGTCGGGCCCGATGACGTGCCACCCCAGCCCGATCCGCATCCCGGGCCCTGCGTCGAACTCGATCGCCTCGGTCAGTCGGAACGCCGAGTCGAGCGGCGTGTGCACGAGGCCCATGGCCGCGGAGAGGAACGTCGCCATGTCCGCGGCGGTCGAGCGGATGGCGCCGGCCGCGGCGAGGGCGTCGAGGTCCCAATTGCCCACTTCCTGCCCCCCGGCGTAGCCGTGGGCGAGCCGGGCGCGGAGATCGGGGGTCAACGTGACGCGGGTGTCCGCCAGATGGAGCGGATCGATGACGTGCCGGAGGATCATGCCTTCGTAGCTCGTGCCGGCGCCGCGTGCCAGGGCAAAGCCCAGCAGCCCCACGCCCAGGTTCGAGTACTCGTAGCTCGCGCCCGGGTCCCGGGGGAGCGCGTAGCCGTCGAGGAAGGCGTACAGCTTCGCGGCGCCGTAGTCTGCGAAGGGGTTGGCGGGGTCGGCGGGCGCGAAATTGGTCGGCATGCGGGGCAGGCCCGAGCGCTGCGCCGAGAGGAGGCGGAGCGTGATCGCCTTCCCGTTCCGGCTCGGCACGCGGACCGAGTCGGGCAGGTAGCGCTGCACCGGGTCGTCCAGGCCGACCTCGCGCCGGATGGCCATGTCCGCGAGGGTGACCGCCGTGAAGACCTTCGTGATCGAGCCGATCTCGTAGACGGTGCGCTCGTTCACGGGCTGACCGCCGGTCCTGGCGGTCCGGCCGTAGCTGAAGAAGCGCGCGCCCGTGCCGTCCACGACGCCCACTACGATCCCGACGCTCCACCCGTCGTCCACCCGGGCGCGGACGTTCGCCGTCACGTCGTCGGGGATCCGGGGGCCCTGGGCCCGCGCGGCCGACCCCGCGCCCAGCAGGAGCGCGAGCCCGGTGCCGATCACCTTCTTCATAGGTCCTTCGCCGCCTTTCTGAGCTCCGCGATCAGCTCCTCGAGGTGCTCCCAGCGGGTCAGGTAGCTGATCACCATCACCCGGATCGCCCGCTTCCCCACGGTCGTGGTGGGCGATATCCAGTGGCGACGTGACGCGAGCACGCGACGGACGATCTCGTCCTGCCGTCCGTCGGTCCGGGCATCGCCGCGCCCCTCGCCGCCCGCCGACGCCCCCGTGAACCGGACCGCCGCGATCGCCGTGTCCACCGGCGTCACCGACTCCCACGTGCCGTCGGAGGTCAGCTCCGCGACGAACCGCTCGGTCAGCGCGACCTGCGCCTCGGCCATGCGGCCGTAGGCGCGGCGCCCCACCATCTGCATCGCCATCCACAGCTTGAGCGCGCTGAAGGGGCGCGAGCCCGCCAGGCCGTGGTCCCGGTACTCGATCGCGTCGTCGGTCTGCGGGATGTAGACCGCGTCCGACCAGAACGCCCGGCGGCCGGCGTCGCCGTCGCGCGTCAGGGTGGCCCCGCACGGATACGGCATGAACCACCACTTGTGCGGGTCCATCGTGATGGAGTCGGCGCGCTCGATGCCGCGGAACCGCGGCCGCAGCGCGTCGCTCATCAGGCCGCCGGCGGCGTACGCGGCGTCCACGTGGAACCACAGGCCGAGGTCGCGGGCGGCGTCGGCGATCGCGTCGAGCGGATCGATCACGCCGTTGCTCGTGACTCCGGCGATGCCCACGACGCAGAACGGGTCCAGGCCCGCGGCGCGGTCCTGCGCGACCATGCGGCGCAACGCCGCGACGTCGAGGCGGGAGTGCGCGTCCACCGGCACCGTCCGCAGGCCGTCCGTGCCGCCGAGGCCGAGGATGTTGGCGCTCTTCCGGATCGAGAAGTGCGCCTCGGCGGAGGCGTACAGCACGGGCCGCCGCTCGAGGCCCCACACACCGTGCGCGGTGCTGCGCGGCACCCGCGCGGCGAGCGCGATCTTGAGGCCCGTGGTGTTCGCCAGCGACCCGCCGGGCGTCAGGCTGCCGAACGCGCCCGCCGGGTAGCCGGCCAGGTCGCACAGCCACCGGATCACCACCTGCTCGACGGCCGTGGCCGCCGGGCTGTGGTGCCACGCGCCGACGTTCTGGTTGAGCGCCGCCGCCAGGGCCTCCGCGAACACCGCGATCGGCAGCGGCGTCGGGTTCATCAGCCCGAAATAGCGGGGGCTGGGCAGGTGAAAGCTGTTGGGCACGATCTCGCGCTCGAACCGCTGGAGCAGCGCGGGCCACGGCGTCGGCTCGTCGGGCAGCGGCTGGGCGAAGTGCGCGAACACCGCGGCAGGCGTGGTGTCGGGCACGACGGGCAGGTCTCGCAGCGCGTCGAAGTGCCGCGCGATCCAGTCGCCGGTCGCGCGGCCGAGCGCCTGGATGTCGTCGTGTCGCGGGTCGAAGGGGGCTGGGGCCGTGGAGTTCGTCATGGTAGCGGGAAGCTACGCAGGCGGCGCTCCGGGGCGTAGGCGCCGAGGGCCGGATCGCTCACCGGCGCGCCAGGGCCCGTTCGATGCGCCGGTCCGGCACGAGCCAGATGCAGGCCACCAGGGCGTAGAGGACCCCGGCGGATCCTCCGATCGTCATCCCGCTCGCAGCCAGAGCCAGAGCGCGGCGATGGCCAGGGTCAGCAGCGTGATGGGCACCCCGATGCGCGCGTGCGCGCGCCAGCCGATCGCGATGCCGAGGCGGCGGGCCTGCTCGATGACGATGATGTTCGCGATGCTCCCCACGACCACCAGGTTGCCCGCGAGCGTGCTGGCCAGGGCGAGGATCGGCCCGGCCTGCGGATGGCCCTGCGCTGCCGGCAGCAGCAGCATCACCGCGGGCACGTTCGACACCAGGTTGGACAGGCCGGCCGTGACGCCGAACAGCCACGGGGCGCGCCCCAGGTTCACCCCGGCCCCGCGCAGGCCGGAGACCGCGGCGCCCATCATGCCCGAGGCGAGCAACGCGTGGTTGACGACGAACAGCCCCACGAACAGGACCAGCAGGTTCCAGTCCACCAGGCCGAGGATGTCCCGCGACGCGGTCCGCCGGCTGAGCAGCAGCACGCCGGCCGCGGCGAGCGCGGCGGCCTCGCGCGGCACGGGGGCGAAGAGGAAGACGCCGACCAGCGCCGCCAGCACGGCGGTCCCCTTGGCGGTCTGCCAGCGGTCGAAGGCGAGGTCGCGCTGCTCCGTGCGGGTCAGCGTCACGGCCCGCTGCCAGCGGCCGCGAAATCCCCACGCGATCACCGCCCACACGACGCCGAGGCCGAGCAGCGACGGCACGAGCGCGTCCAGCAGGTAGCCGTGGAAGGAGAGATGCAGGGTCTGGCCGATCAGCATGTTCTGGGGATTGCCGATCAGGGTCGCCGCCGAGCCCACGTTGGCCGCGGCCGCGAGGGCGAGCAGGAACGGGACCGGGTCGAGGCCGCGCCGCGCGCATCCGGCGGCGAGGATCGGGGCCATGGCGAGGCACACGATGTCGTTGGCGAGCAGCGCGGACAGGAGGCCCGCCGTCGCCACCAGCAGCGCCAGGATCGCCTCCGGGCGTCCCTCCTGGCCGGCGAGCCATCCGCTCACCCGGGCGTAGAAGCCGCCGAGACGGAACTGCGCCGAGACCACCATCAGTCCCAGGAGCAGGGCCAGGGTCGGAACGTCCACCGCGTTCCACGCGCCGCCGACGCTCAGGCGCCCGGCCGCCACGAGCGCGATGGCGCCGAGCAGCGCGACGCCGGCGCGGTCGAGGGCCAGGCCCGGGATCTCGCCGAGCAGCATGCCGAGGTAGACGGCCGCGAAGACGACGAGGACGGTGGTATCCACAGGTCCGGACAAGATAGTCGGTCGGAGCACGGCGGCCGTCTCTGGCGGATTCCTGCCCGGTTCTGTATTGCTTTATGGCATTCTCACGCAGCCTGGATCCGGGGAGCCTGCCCTCGTTCGGGAGATCACATGCGCGACCGCATCGTCAAGTGTGCGCTGGTGCTTGCCACGTGCCTGCCTTCGCTCGCGCTGGCCCAGCGGCCGCCCGCGGCGCCGCCGCAGCGCGAGGGGAGCTTCGAGTTCAGCATCGGCGCGGGGGGCCTGTACCTCGATCACCAGCTCGGACTGCTCATCCAGAAGGGGCTGGTGATCGCCGGGGGCGATACGACCGTCGGCAAGATCTTCCCCGGCGGCGTGGTGCAGGCGGCCTACCACTTCAACCGGCAGTTCAGCGTCGGCCTCGGTTCCGGCATCGCGTACGGCTCTTCCGCGTTGATCCTGGAGCCGTTCGGCGCCGTCTCGTGGACGCCCAGCATCGACGCGCGCACCAGCCCCTTCGTGACGCTGGGTGCGGGCGTGACCAACGTCAGCTGGAAGGGCTATCGGGCGACGGCCAAGTACGGCGGGCACGTGGGGATCGGTCTGCGGCACAGTCTCACCGATCGGCTCGCGCTCCGGATCGAGGGGCTGGTGCAGGTCGAGTCGTACTCGGACTCCGCGGCGAAGAAGCTCGTCAACAACGGCATCGCCAGCGTCGGCCTCTCCTGGTTCGTTGGCGGGCGGCGGACGCCGGTCGCGATCGTCGCGGTGACGCCGGCGAGCGCCACCCTGGAAGCGCTGGGAGCTACGCGGCAACTGTCGGCCTCGCCGCTGGACAACCGCCGGCGTCCGCTCGCGGGCCGGGCCGTGTCGTGGAGCAGCAGTGATGCGTCGGTCGCGGCGGTATCGGCCGGCGGGTTGGTGACCGCGCAGGGGCCGGGCACGGCGACGATCACCGCCAGCAGCGAGGCGGCGACGGGCTCCGCGAGCGTCACCGTCGCGCAGGCGGTGACGACCCTGGCGCTGGCTCCGGGCAGCGCGGCCCTCACCGCCCTCGGGCAGACGCAGCAGCTCGCGGTGACCGCGCAGGACGCCAACGGCAACGCGATCGCGAGCCCCTCCCTCCGGTGGAGCTCCAGCGATCCCGCGACGGCGTCGGTGACGGCCTCGGGCCTGGTCACGGCTCTCAAGAGCGGCACGGCCACCGTCACCGCCTCCTCGAACGGGCACGCGGCCACCGCGTCGATCACCGTGACCCAGACGCTCGCCTCCGTGGCGGTGACGCCCGCGACGGCCACGCTCAGCTCGAGCGGCGCCACGGTGCAGCTCCAGGCGCAGGCCGTGGATGCGGGCGGCCGCCCCGTCGCCGGCCAGGTCTTCACCTGGACGAGCGGTGCGCCGGCGGTGGCGACGGTGAGTCCGGCCGGCGTGGTCACCGCGCTCGCCAGCGGGACGGCCCAGATCAGCGCGGCCGCCGGCGGCAAGGCCGGCGCCGCCACGGTGACGGTGTCGCTGCCCGCCCGGCGCGCGCCGCCGGCGCCGGTAGCGGCGGCGGCACCGCTGCCCACGGCGGTCAACGCCACCGTGGTGCTCCACAACGTCACCTTCCGCCCCAACAGCTACCGGCTGCCCGCCGAGGCGCAGCCCGTGCTGGACACGATTGCCGCGGCGATGCAGAGCATGCCGACCGCGCGGTGGGAAATCGGCGGGTACACGAGCAGCATGGGAGCCGCCGCGAAGAACCAGCGGCTGTCCCGGCTGCGGGCCCTGGCGGTGCGCCTGTACCTGGTGCGCCATGGCGTGCCGGGGAGCCGCCTGCGGGCCGTGGGCTATGGCTCGGCGAACCCGATCGCCACCAACGAGACGGTCGCGGGCCGGCGCCAGAACATGAGGGTCGAGATCAAGCGGCTGCGGTAGCCGCCGGGCCGGACCGACCTGGCACGAGCCCCCTCCCGGGCGACCGGGAGGGGGTTCGCGCGTTCCGGGCCCGGCGTGCCGCCGCCGGCCCGGGACCAGGCCCAGCCCGGAGATGGCGGCCCGGGGCGAAAAACGGCCGAACCGGCTCCCTTGACCCATTCTCAAGCCGCGGCTAAGTTTCCCCGTCTGCGGCCGAAGTGGGCCGCGCGTTTATTCTTGTGCGTGTGCTGGGGGCTATGCCGACGATCAATCAGCTGGTCCGAGCGGGCCGGCGTTCGGTGGAAGCGAAGGAGAAGGCGCCTGCGCTCAGGGGCAACCCGCAGAAGCGTGGGGTCTGCACGCGGGTCTACACGACCACGCCCAAGAAGCCGAACTCCGCGCTGCGGAAGGTCGCCAGGGTCCGCCTCACCAACGGCTTCGAAGTCACCGCCTACATCCCCGGCGAAGGCCACAACCTCCAGGAGCACTCGATCGTCCTGATCCGGGGCGGCCGCGTGAAGGACCTGCCGGGCGTGCGCTACCACATCATCCGCGGGACGCTGGACGCGGCGGGCGTGGGCGAGCGCAAGAAGAGCCGGTCCAAGTACGGGGCGAAGGCGCCCAAGGCGGCCAAGTGAGTCGCCGGCCGCGGATGGTACGGCGCCCGGTCCCGGCGGACCCGCGCTACGACAGCCAGACGGTGTCGAAGTTCATCTGCAACCTGATGCGGCGCGGCAAGAAGTCCATTGCGGAGTCGATCTTCTACGACGCCATGGACCTGATCGAGCAGCGCACCGGGCAGCCGGGCGTCAACGTGTTCAAGCAGGCGCTGAGCAACGCCAAGCCGGTGGTCGAGGTGAAGAGCCGGCGGGTGGGCGGCGCGACGTACCAGGTGCCCGTGGAGGTGCGGCCGGAGCGCCGCACGGCGCTGGCGATGCGGTGGCTGATCGACTACACCCGCGCGCGCGGCGAGAAAACGATGTCCGACCGGCTCGCCAACGAGCTGGTGTCGGCGTCGAAGGGCGAAGGCAACACGATCAAGAAGAAGGAAGACACCCACCGGATGGCCGAAGCCAACAAGGCGTTCGCCCATTACCGGTGGTAAACCCTTAGCGCGAACAAGATAGGGCCGCTGCCGCAAGCGGCCTCCGTCCGGAACGTTCGGACGACGGCGGAGCGAGACCTGCGCACGCGTGCGCGGACGGTCGCCCCGCGTTTTTCTTGACCAGCATCGGGAGCGTATGGCGCGCAACACACCACTCGACCGCGTGCGGAACATCGGCATCATGGCGCACATCGATGCCGGGAAGACGACCACGACCGAGCGCATCCTCTATTACACGGGCCGCACCTACAAGCTGGGTGAGGTGGACGAAGGTACGGCCACGATGGACTGGATGGAGCAGGAGCAGGAGCGGGGCATCACCATCACCTCGGCGGCCACCACCACCGAGTGGAAGCGCGACGGCGAGCTCTACCAGGTCAACATCATCGACACGCCGGGCCACGTGGACTTCACCGTCGAGGTGGAGCGGTCGCTGCGCGTGCTGGACGGCGCGATCGCGGTGTTCTGCGCCGTGGGCGGCGTCGAGCCGCAGTCGGAGACGGTGTGGCGCCAGGCGGACAAGTACCGCGTGCCGCGCATCGCCTTCGTGAACAAGATGGACCGCACCGGCGCCGACTTCGACAACGTCGTGGCGGAGATCCGCCAGCGGCTCGGGGCCAAGGCCCACCCGGTGCAGATCCCGCTCGGCTCCGGCGACCTGTACACGGGCCTCGTGGACGTGGTGCGGCGCGTCGAGATCGTGTACGACGAGGCGTCGCTGGGCCAGCAGTACGTCGAGGGCCCGGTGCCGGCCTCGATGAAGGAGCGGGTGGAGCAGCTGCGCCACGAGCTGATCGAGGCCGCCGTCGAGTCGGACGACGAGCTGCTCGAGAAGTACCTGGGGCAGCACGACCTGACCGAGGCCGAGGTGCGCCGGGCGATCCGCAAGGCGACGATCGGCCACGGCCTGGTGCCGATCTTCTGCGGCGCGGCCGCCAAGAACAAGGGCGTCCAGCCGCTCCTGGACGGCATGGTGGACTACCTCCCCAGCCCGGTGGACATCCCGCCGGTGCAGGGGCACCTCCAGCACCACAGCGAGACGCACGCCTGCCGCGACGCGAAGGACGACGCGCCGTTCGCGTCGCTGGCGTTCAAGATCATGACCGACCCGTTCGTCGGGAAGCTGACCTTCATCCGCGTCTACTCCGGCGTCCTGGAGTCCGGGTCGTACGTCTACAACCCGGTGCGGGACCGGAAGGAGCGGGTGGGGCGGCTGCTGCAGATGCACGCCAACAAGCGCGAGGAGATCGAGGAAGTCCGCGCCGGCGACATCGCCGCGGTGATCGGGCTCCGCGACACCAAGACCGGCGACACGCTGTGCATCGAGGACGAGCCGATCATCCTCGAGGCGATGCGCTTCCCCGAGCCGGTGATCGACGTCGCCATCGAGCCCAAGACCAAGGCGGACCAGGACAAGCTCGGCACCGCGCTGCAGAAGCTGGCCGAGGAGGACCCGACGTTCCGGGTCCACGTGGACCACGACACGGCCCAGACCATCATCTCGGGGATGGGCGAGCTGCACCTCGAGATCATCGTGGACCGGATGAAGCGGGAGTTCAAGGTGGACGCCAACGTCGGCCGGCCACAGGTGGCCTACCGCGAGACGATCCGCCACCGCGTCACGGACGTCGAGGGGCGGTTCGTGCGGCAGACGGGTGGCCACGGCCAGTACGGGCACGTGGTGATCAACCTCGAGCCCTCCGAGAAGGGCGCCGGGTTCGTGTTCGAGGACAAGATCGTGGGCGGCGTGATCCCGCGGGAGTTCATCCGGCCCGTGGAGCAGGGCATCGCCGAGGCGCTCGAGAACGGCGTGCTGGCCGGCTACCCGGTGGTGGACGTGAAGGTGGAGCTGGTGGACGGCTCCTATCACGACGTGGACTCGAGCGAAATGGCGTTCAAGATCGCGGGCTCGATGGCGTTCAAGGAGGCCGCGCGCCAGGCCAAGCCCGTGCTCCTCGAGCCGGTGATGGACGTCGAGGTCGTGGTGCCCGCGGAGTACCTGGGCGACGTGATGGGCGACCTCTCCAGCCGCCGCGGCCGGATCGGGGGGATGACGCAGCGCGCCGACGCGCACGTCATCGGCGCCTCGGTGCCGCTGGCGGAGATGTTCGGCTACTCGACCACCCTGCGCTCGATGAGCCAGGGGCGGGCCGTGTACTCGATGCAGTTCTCGCATTACGAGGAAGTCCCCAAGTCGAAGGCGGACGAAATCATCACCAAGATGAAGGGTTAACTGCCATGGCCAAGGCGAAGTTCGAGCGGACCAAGCCGCACGTGAACGTGGGCACGATCGGACACGTGGACCACGGGAAGACCACCCTCACTGCCGCCATCACCAAGGTGGCCGAAATGCAGGGGCTGGCGAAGTACATCTCCTACGACGAGGTGGCCAAGGCCTCCGAGTCGCAGGGGCGGCGCGACGCCACCAAGATCCTCACCATCGCCACCAGCCACGTGGAGTACAGCACCGCGAAGCGGCACTACGCCCACGTGGACTGCCCGGGCCACGCCGACTACGTGAAGAACATGATCACGGGCGCGGCGCAGATGGACGGCGCGATCCTGGTGGTGAGCGCGGTGGACGGCCCGATGCCCCAGACGCGGGAGCACATCCTGCTGGCCACCCGCGTGAACGTCCCGGCCATCGTCGTCTACCTGAACAAGGTGGACATGGTGGACGACCCCGAGCTGCTCGACCTGGTCGAGCTCGAGGTGCGCGAGTTGCTGAGCAAGTACGACTATCCGGGCGACGAGATCCCGGTGATCCGCGGCAGCGCGCTCAAGGCGCTCTCCGCGAAGGACGTCAAGGACGACGCCTGCAAGTCCATCCTGGAGCTGATGGACGCGATCGACGCCCACATCCCGGAGCCGAAGCGGCAGATCGACCTGCCGTTCCTGATGCCGGTCGAGGACGTCTTCAGCATCACGGGGCGCGGCACCGTGGCCACGGGCCGGGTGGAGCGCGGCAAGGTGAAGGTGCAGGAGGAAGTCGAGCTGGTCGGCTTCGGCGCCACCAAGAAGACCATCGTCACCGGCGTCGAGATGTTCCGCAAGCTGCTCGACGAGGGGCAGGCGGGCGACAACATCGGCCTGCTGCTCCGGGGCGTGGAGAAGACCGAGATCGAGCGCGGCATGGTGCTCGCCAAGCCCGGCTCGATCACGCCGCACACCAAGTTCGAGGGCGAGGTCTACGTCCTGACCAAGGAAGAGGGCGGGCGCCACACCCCGTTCTTCAAGGGGTACCGGCCGCAGTTCTACTTCCGCACCACCGACGTGACCGGCTCCATCGAGCTGCCGGCCGGCGTCGAGATGGTGATGCCGGGCGACAACATCCAGATGGTGATCCAGCTCATCACGCCGATCGCGATGGAGGAAGGCCTGCGCTTCGCCATCCGCGAGGGCGGCCGCACCGTCGGGTCGGGCGTCGTGACGAAGGTCCTGGAGTAGGCATGGCGAAGGCCGGCCGCATCCGCATCCGCCTCAAAGCCTTCGATCACGCCGTGATCGACCAGGCCTCGGCGGACATCGTGCGCACCGCCGAAAAGACGGGCGCCCAGGTCTCGGGGCCGATCCCGCTGCCGACCAAGACGCAGCGCTGGACCGTGCTCCGGAGCCCGCACGTGGACAAGAAGAGCCGCGAGCAGTTCGAGCTGAAGACGCACAAGCGGCTGATAGACATCCTCGACTCGCGGCCGCAGACGGTGGACGCTCTCACCAAGCTCGATCTGCCGGCCGGCGTGGACGTGGAGATCAAGGTGGAGTAGCGATGGACGCGATCATCGGGCGTAAACTGGGCATGACGCAGTTGTTCGGCGAGGACGGGACCGCGACGCCGGTGACGGTGATCGAGGCGGGCCCGTGCCCGGTCGTGCAGGTGCGATCGGGGGGCGAGGGGTTGCCGGCGCGGGTGCAGCTCGGCTTCGGCGTCGCGAAGGCGAAGCGCTCGACCAAGGCCGAGCGCGGCCACGCCGCCAAGGCCGGACTCGAGGCGGCGCCGCAGGTGCTGCGCGAGTTCGCCGCGCGCGGGGAGACGCCGGAGCGGGGCGCCATCGTCACGGTGGCCGCGTTCGCCGCCGGCGAGCGGGTCAAGGTGACCGGCATCTCCAAGGGGCGCGGCTTCCAGGGCGTGGTCCACCGCCACCACTTCGGCGGCGGGCCGGCCAGCCACGGCAACACGCGGTTCCGCAAGCCCGGCTCGGTCGGCCCGGGGACGGATCCCTCGCGCGTCATCAAGGGGAAGCGGATGCCGGGGCACATGGGGGCCGAGCGGAGCACGGTGATCAACCTGCTGGTGGCCAAGGTGGACGGCGACAAGAACCTGCTGTACGTGCGGGGCGCGGTGCCGGGCCCGATGCGCGGCCTGGTGACCGTGTCGAAGGCGGGCGCGTGAGCGAAGCCCTCGAAGTCCTCGCGTACGCGGCCGACGGCACGCGGCGGCCGCGGGCGGTCCGCCTCCCCGCCGATCCGTTCGACGGGACCGTGCACGAGGCGGTGCTGCATCAGGCGGTGACCACCTACCTCGCCAACCAGCGGCAGGGCACGGCGCAGACCAAGACCCGCAGCTTCGTCACCGGCGGCAACCAGAAGCCGTGGCGGCAGAAGGGCACCGGCCGCGCCCGGCAGGGCTCGACCCGCTCGCCGCTGTGGCCGGGCGGCGGCACGATGTTCGGGCCGCTGCCGCGCGACTACCGCCGCGGCATCCCCCGCAAGGTGCGGCGGCTCGCCCGCCGCTCCGCGCTCAACGCGCGGGCCCGCGAGCGCGCCATCAGCGTCATCGCACCCCTGACGTTCGAGGAGCCCAAGACCCGCCGGGTCGCCGAGCTGCTCGGCCGGCTGGGGATCGAGAACCGCCGGGTGCTGGTGCTGACGGAGGCCGTCAACCAGAACCTGCTCCTCTCGGCGCGCAACCTCCAGGACGTGTCGGTGATGCGTTACGCCGACGCGTCGGCCTACGACATCCTGCGCGCCGACGCGCTGGTGATCGAGGAGCCGGCGCTGGGCACGCTGGAGCCGGGCGTCGAGGCGAGCACCATCGCGCCGCCGCCGCCGGCCGCGAAGGCGCCGCGCGCGCCCAGGCCGCCGCGCGAGCCGGTTAAGGCCCCGGCGCCCAAGGCCGCGAAGAAGGCCGCGCCGGCGAAGAAGCCCGCGGCGGAGAAGAAGGCGCCGCCGGCCCGGAGCGCCGCGCCCGCCAGGCACGAGGCCGCGGCGAAGCCGGCGAAGCACGAGGCGCCGGCCAGGCACGAGGCCGCGAAGAAGCCCGCGGCCAAGAAGCCCGGGGCGCACGGTGCGCCCGCCGCGCCGGCCGCGAAGAAGGACGCGGCGAAGGAGCCGGCCAAGGGGGCGAAGAAGGGCAAGTCCGGCAAGAAGCCGGGGAAGAAGGAGTAGGCGATGCCGGGACTGTACCGCGCGGTGCTCAAGCCGCTGGTGACGGAGAAGTCGTCCGCGATGTACGAGAGCCGGAAGATCTACACCTTCCGGGTGGACGTGCACGCCACCAAGCCGGAGATCCGCGACGCCATCGAGCACCTGTTCGCCGTCACCGTGAAGGACGTGCGCACCATGCAGATGCGCGCCAAGGAGCGGCGGGCGGGCGGGCTGGGCCGGGGCCGGCAGGGTCGCCGAGCCAAGTGGAAGAAGGCGGTCGTCGTCCTGAAAGAGGGCGACGCCATTCCGATCTTCGAGGGCTGAGGCATGGGCATCCGCCAGTTCAAGCCCGTCACGCCGGGGACGCGCTTCCGGATCATCTCCGATTTCGCGGAGATCACGAAGAAGGCGCCGGAGGAATCGCTGCTGGAGCCGCTGCGCTCGCAGGGCGGCCGCAACAACCAGGGCCACGTCACCACCCGCTACAAGGGCGGCGGGCACAAGCAGATGTACCGGCGCGTGGACTTCCGCCGCAACAAGTTCGGGATCGCGGGGAAGGTGGCGGCGATCGAGTACGACCCGAACCGCTCGGCGCGGCTGGCGCTGATCCAGTACGTGGACGGGGAGAAGCGCTACATCCTGCACCCGCGCGGGCTGGCGGTGGGCGACGCGGTCACCTCGGGACCGGGCGCCGACATCCGGCTGGGCAACGCGGTGCCGCTGGCGGAGATCCCGCTGGGCACCACGGTGCACAACGTCGAGCTGAAGCCGGGCCGCGGCGGCCAGATGGCGCGGTCGGCCGGCGCCGGCGTCCAGGTGGTGGCCAAGGAGGGCGACATGGTCACCCTCAAGATGATGAGCGGCGAGGTGCGGCTGGTGCGCGGCACCTGCCTCGCCACCATCGGCCAGGTCGGCAACGTCGAGCACGAGCTGGAGAGCATCGGCAAGGCGGGGAAGTCCCGGTGGCTGGGCCGGCGCTCCAAGGTGCGCGGCGTGGCGAAGAACCCCGTGGACCACCCGCTGGGCGGCGGCGAGGGCAAGTCGAGCGGCGGCCGGCCGCCGGTGAGCCCGTGGGGCAAGCCGGAAGGCGTGAAGACGCGGCACAAGAAGAAGGCGAGCACCAAACTCATCATCCGCGGCCACAAGCGCGGGAAGGCGACGCGATAAATGTCCCGGAGCGTCAAGAAGGGCCCGTTCGTGGACGCGCGGCTGCTCATGCGGATCCACGACCTGAACACCAAGAACGAGAAGCGGGTGCTCAAGACCTGGTCGCGCGCGTCCACGGTGACGCCCGACTTCGTGGGGCACACGCTGGCCGTGCACAACGGCAACAAGTTCGTGCCGGTGTACGTGAGCGAGAACATGGTCGGCCACAAGCTCGGCGAGTTCGCGCCGACCCGGCTGTTCCGCGGGCACAGCGGCAAGATGTCGGCCGACAAGAAGGCCAAGCTGGAGGCGGAAGGCGGCGCCGCGCCGGCGCCGGCCCCGG
Organism: uncultured Gemmatimonadales bacterium; assembly: GCA_963806755.1. Lineage (GTDB taxonomy): Bacteria > Gemmatimonadota > Gemmatimonadetes > Gemmatimonadales > JACORV01 > Fen-1245. The sequence goes on along the minus strand of CAWDZR010000016.1, from coordinate 286,664 downwards.
CGGCCAAGCCGTGACCGAGGCCCGGGCGGTGCAGCGGACGCTGCGGCAGTCGGCGCGCAAGGTCCGGCTGGTGGTGGACATGATCCGCGGGCGGCCGGTGGGCGAGGCGTTCTCGCTGCTCAAGTTCAGCAAGAAGGGCGCGGCGGTGCCGGTCCGGAAGGTGCTGCTGTCGGCGGTGGCGAACGCGCGCGTCAAGGCGGAGCGGGCCGCGGAGCGGCTCGACGAGGACGAGCTGTTCGTCAAGACGGCCACGGTGGACGAGGGGCCGACCCTGAAGCGGTTCCAGCCGGCGGCGATGGGGCGGGCGACGCCCCTGCACAAGCGCACCAGCCACGTCACCATTCTCGTGGCGACCAAGGAGCGTTAGCGGTGGGACAGAAAGTACATCCCCATGGGTTCCGGCTCGGCATCGTCAAGCCGTGGCGCTCGCGGTGGTTCGCGAACCGCGACTTTCCGGCCCTGCTCAAGGAAGACGAGCTGATCCGCACCTACCTGAAGACGCGGCTGCAGCACGCCGCGATCAGCGACGTGCACATCGAGCGCAAGCCGGGCAAGGTGCTGGTGACGGTGCACACGGGCCGGCCGGGCGTGGTGATCGGCAAGCGCGGCGCGGAGGTGGACAAGCTCCGCGACGAGCTGGCGCAGCTGACCTCGAAGGAAGTGGGGATCAACGTCGAGGAGATCAAGCGCCCCGAGCTGGACGCGCAGCTGGTGGCCGACAACGTGGCGCACCAGCTGGCGCAGCGCATTTCGTTCCGGCGGGCGATGAAGCGGGCGGTGCAGTCCGCGATGCGGATGGGGGCGCAGGGGATCAAGATCAAGTGCGGCGGGCGGCTGGGCGGCGCGGAGATCGCGCGGGTGGAGGGCTACCACGAGGGACGGGTGCCGCTGCACACGCTGCGGGCCGACGTGGACTACGCCACCGCGACGGCCAAGACCACCTTCGGCACCATCGGCGTCAAGACGTGGATCTTCAAGGGTGAGGTCGTCGAGGACGCCCGCGGCCGCACCTACAGCACGGGGGCCTGAGCATGCTGGCGCCCAAGCGGGTCAAGTTCCGCAAGCAGATGAAAGGCCGCATGCGCGGCGTGGCCACGCGCGGCCAGACGGTGGCGTTCGGCCACTTCGGGCTGCAGGCCCTCGAGGCCGGGTGGGTCACCAACCGGCAGATCGAGGCGGCGCGCGTGGCGATGACGCGCCACATGAAGCGCGGCGGGAAGCTGTGGATCCGGCTGTTCCCGGACAAGCCGATCACCAAGAAGCCGGCCGAGACGCGGATGGGGAAGGGCAAGGGGAACCCCGAAGGCTGGGTGTGCCCGGTGAAGATCGGGCGGATGATGTTCGAGATCGAAGGCGTGCCGGAGGACATGGCGCGCCAGAGCCTGGCGCTGGCTTCGGCCAAGCTGCCGATCAAGTCCCGCTTCGTGCTGCGGGAGGAGTAGCCCGGTGGCGCTCGAGAACCTGACGTCCGTGCGGATCCGCGAGCTGACCGACGCGGAGCTCAAGGCGAAGCTGGCCGAGTACGAGAAGGAATCGTTCGGCCTGCGGTTCAAGGCGGCGACCGAAGTGCTGAACAACCCGATGGACCTCAGGACGGCGCGGCGCACGGTGGCCCGGCTGAAGACGGTGCTGGCGGAGCGCGCGGCCAAGGTGAAGCCATGACGAGCGAGCAGCAGCAGGCGCCGGTGCAGCGCGGGCAGCGCAAGACGCGGACGGGCACGGTGGTGAGCGACAAGATGCACAAGTCGGTCGTCGTGACGCTGACGCGCCGGGTGACCCACGGGCTGTACGGCAAGCAGGCGACGCGCACGAGCCGCGTGGTGGCGCATGACGAGCGCAACGAGGCGCACGTCGGGGACGTGGTGCGGATCACCGAGACGCGGCCGCTGTCGAAGACCAAGCGCTGGCGGGTGATCGCGATCGTCGAGCGGGCGAAGTAGGGGAGGCGGCCGTGGTTCAGCAGGAAACGATCGTCAGGATCGCTGACAACTCGGGCGCGAAGCGGGCGCTGGTGATCCGCGTGCTCGGCGGCTCGAAGCGCCGCTACGCGGGGCTGGGCGACGTCGTGATCGTCGCCATCAAGGACGCCCTGCCCACGGGCACGGTCAAGAAGGGGGAGGTGGCGCGCGCCGTGGTGGTGCGCACCGCCAAGGAGACGCGGCGCAAGGACGGGAGCTACATCCGCTTCGACGAGAACGCCGCCGTCATCATCGACGAGCAGGGCGAGCCCCGCGCGACCCGCATCTTCGGGCCGGTGGGCCGCGAGCTGCGCGAGAAGCGGTTCATGAAGATCGTGAGCCTCGCGCCGGAGGTCTTGTAGCATGCGGCGGCTGGTCTATCGGAAGCGGGAGCGCGCCAAGGGCAAGGGCACGCCGCGGGCGCGGGTCCGGATGCACATCACCAAGGGCGACCTGGTGGTGGTGATCTCGGGCGAGGACAAGGGCAAGCGCGGCAAGGTGCTGCGCGCCCTGCCCGCCAAGGGGCGGGTGGTGGTGGAGGGGATCAACATCCTCAAGCGCCACCGCCGCGCGCGGCAGGAGGGGGAGGAGAGCCAGATCGTGGAGTTCCCCGGCCCCATCGCCGCGTCCAAAGTGATGCTCATCGATCCCAAGGACGACCGTCCCACCCGCGTGCGGCGGCGGGTGGACCAGGACGGGACGGTGGAGCGCGTGGCCGTGCGCTCCGGTCAACCGATCCCGCGGAACCGGTAAGGACCATGGCGGACGAGACCAAGCAGGAGACGGCGGAGCCCAGGGCCGCGAAGCCTCCCAGGCCCCCGAAGGAGCAGAAGGGCGGCAAGGGGGGCGGCAAGGGCAAGGACGCGGAGCACCCGGCCGAGCCGAAGGGCCCGCCCGTCGTGTACGAGCCGGCGCCGCCGGCGCGGCTGGGGATCGTGTACACCGAGCGCGTGCGGCCGGCCTTGGCGCGCGCCTTCGGCTTCACCAACCCGCACCAGATCCCGCGGGTGGTGAAGGTGGTCCTCAACGTCGGCCTCGGGGAGGCGCCGAAGGCCCCCAAGGCGCTCGAGGCCATCGTGGCGGAGATGGGGGCGATCACCGGCCAGAAGGCGATGGTGACGCGGGCCAAGAAGGCGATCTCGAACTTCGGGCTCCGGGCGGGGATGCCCATCGGCGCCAGCGTGACGCTGCGCGGCGCGCGGATGTGGGAGTTCCTCGACCGCTTCATCACCATCGCGGTGCCGCGGATCCGCGACTTCCGCGGGCTGCCGAGCAAGAGCTTCGACGGCCGGGGGAACTACACCCTCGGCATCAAGGAACAGATGATCTTCCCGGAGATCGACTTCGACAAGGTCGAGCGGATCCACGGGATGGACATCACGATCGTGACCGACGCCGGACGCGACGACGTGGCGATGGCGCTCCTGAAGGAGCTGGGCGTGCCGTTCCAGGGCGAGCAGCCGGTGGACGTGGCCTGATCCGAGGCGAGGGAGCCGATGGCGAAGAAGTGCTGGACCGAGAAGGTCAAGCGGGTGCCGAAGTTCAAGACCCGCGCCTACCACCGCTGTCAGCGGTGCGGGCGCTCGCGGGCGACCCTGCGCAAGTTCGGCCTGTGCCGCATCTGCTTCCGGGACCTGGCCCTGCGGGGCGAGATCCCGGGCGTTCGCAAGAGCAGCTGGTGAGCCTGGATCGGACCGACCGGTGAAGAGGAGTCGAGCGAACCTATGAGCATGACCGATCCCGTGGCCGACATGCTGACGCGCATCCGCAACGCGTGCCTGGCCAGGCATCGCCGGGTGGACGTGCCGGTCTCCAAGCTGAAGGTGGAGATCGCGCGGCTGCTCCGCGACAATCACTACATCCAGGACTTCAACCTCCTGGACGACGGCCGGCACGGCGTGCTGCGGCTGTACCTGAAGTACCACGACGGCGACGAGCCGGTGATCCGCGAGCTCAAGCGCGTGTCGGCGCCCGGGCTGCGGCGCTACGTCGGGGTGCGGCAGATCCCGCGCGTCCGCAACGGCCTGGGCATGGCGATCCTCTCGACCCCGCGCGGGTTGATGAGCGACCGCGACGCCCGGACGGCGCACCTCGGCGGCGAGCTGCTCGCCGTCGTCTGGTAGGGAGGCGCGCATGTCCCGCATCGGCAAGCGGCCGATCCCGATCCCCAAGGGCGTGACCGCCTCGGTGGCCGGGCAGGTCGTCTCGATCAAGGGGCCCAAGGGCGAGCTGCACCACACGCTCCCCGCCGACCTGGGGATCCAGCTCGACGGGGCCACGCTGCTGGTGACGCGGCCGTCCGACGAGACCAAGCACAAGGCGCTCCACGGCCTGTCGCGGACCTTGGTCGCGAACATGGTCGAGGGCGTGACCAAGGGGTACGAGAAGACGCTGGACATCGTGGGCGTCGGCTACCGCGCCGAAACGAAGCCGTACGGCGTGAACCTGATCGTGGGGTACTCCCACAACGTGGAGTTCAAGGCGCCGGCCGGAATCAAGATCACGGCCGACCAGCCGACGGTGGTGAAGGTGGCGGGCAGCGACAAGGAGCTGGTGGGCCGGGTGGCCGCGGAGATCCGCGCGGTGCGCCCCCCCGAGCCCTACAAGGGCAAGGGGATCCGCTACACCGGCGAGCACGTCCGGCGCAAGGCCGGCAAGACGGGTGCGGGAGCGACCAAGTAGCATGAGACCGGTACGGAAGCCCAGGAACGCGGACGAGCACCGCCGCCGGCGGCACCTGCGGGTGCGGCAGAAGGTGCGCGGGACGGCGGAGCGACCGCGGCTGGTCGTCTACCGCTCGCTGAAGCACATCTACGCCCACCTCGTGGACGACGACCGCGGCACGGTGCTGCTGGGCGTCGCCGACAACTCCGAGCAGGTGAAGGCGGACAAGAGCGGCAAGGTCGCCCGCGGGTTCGCGGTGGGCCTGGCGCTGGCCGGGCGGGCGAAGGAGCGCGGGATCACGAAGGCGGTTTTTGACCGGGCGGGCTACGCCTATCACGGGCGCGTCAAGGCGGTGGCCGAAGGCGCGCGCAAGGGCGGACTGGAGTTCTAGCGGATGGCGGACAGGGACCAGCAGCAGCGCGGGCCGCAGGGACAGGGGCCGCAGGGGCAGCAGCAGCGCGGGCCGCAGGGGCAGCAGCCGCACCGCGATGCGCCGCGCCGGGACCGGCGCGACCGGGAGCGGGATCGCGAGAGCGAGCTGATCGAGAACGTGATCAGCATCAACCGCGTCGCCAAGGTGGTGAAGGGCGGCCGGCGGTTCAGCTTCAACGCCTTGGTGGCGGTGGGCGACGGCGCGGGCCACGTCGGGGTCGCGACCGGCAAGGCGAACGAGGTGAGCGAGGCGGTGCGCAAGGCGGTCGAGGCGGCGCGCCGCACGCTGATCGGCGTGCCGCGCACCGGCGCGACCATCCCGCACGAAATCATCGGGCGGCACGGCGCGGGGCGCGTGCTCCTCAAGCCGGCGGCCTCGGGCACCGGGGTCATCGCCGGCGGGGCCGTGCGCGCGGTGCTCGAGTGCGCCGGGGTCCAGGACATCCTCACCAAGAGCCTGGGCAGCACCAATCCCCACAACATGGTGCGGGCCACGCTCGACGGGCTGCAGCACCTCACCACGGTGCAGCGGGTGGCGAAGGAGCGGGGCGTGGACGCGGCGTCGCTCGGGTACCGGGCGCGGCAGGGCGAGGTGGGCCATGGCGCCTAAGGCTGGCACGGCCGGGGGCCGGCTCCGGGTCAAGCAGGTCAGGAGCGGCATCGGGCATCCGGCGCCGCACCGCGCCACGCTGCGGTCCATCGGGCTCAAGCATCATCAGGACGTCGTGGTCGTCACCGACACGCCGTCCATGCGCGGCATGCTGAATCTGGTGCGGCACCTCATCGAGGTGTCGCCGGTCGAGGAGGGGTGATGGCCGAGACAGGCACGGGGCACGGGAGCGGTCGGATCGGGCTGGAGTCGCTGCGGCCGCCGCGGGGCTCCACGCACGCTCCCAAGCGCAAGGGCCGCGGCCCCGGCTCGGGCCACGGCAAGACGTCCGGCCACGGCCACAAGGGCCAGAAGGCGCGGTCCGGCGGGCACGTGCGCCCCGGCTTCGAGGGCGGGCAGATGCCGCTGATCCGGCGCGTCCCCAAGCGCGGGTTCACGAACCCGTTCAAGGAGCGGGCGCAGGTGGTGAACCTCAGGTCGCTGGCGCCGTTCGCCGGCGGCGAGGTCACCGCGGCGGTCCTGGCCGAGCGCGGGCTCGTCGCCCACGCCGACCGCGCCGTGAAGGTGCTCGGCGAAGGCGAGGCCCCGCAGGGCCTGGTGCTGAAGGGGCTCGCCGTCTCCGCATCCGCGCGCGCCAAGGTCGAGGGCGCCGGCGGGAGAGTCGAGGAGTAGCCGGTGACCGCGCCGCGGATCCCGAACCTGTTCAAGATCCCCGAGCTCAAAGAGAAGATCCTCTTCACGCTCCTGTGCCTGCTGCTGTACCGGGTCGGCTCCCACATCACCGTCCCGGGCGTGGACGTCACCGCCCTCACCCAGTTCTTCAGCCGCCAGAGCGGCACGCTGTTCGGGATCTACGACATGTTCGTCGGGGGCGGGCTGTCGCGCGCGACCGTGCTCGCGCTCGGCATCATGCCCTACATCTCGGCCAGCATCTTCTGGCAGCTGATGGGCGCCGTGTTCCCGTACGTCGAGAAGCTGAACCGCGAGGAAGAGGGGCGGAAGCGGATCACCCAGTGGACCCGCTACCTCACCGTGGGCCTCGCCGCGGGGCAGGCCTGGGGCATCGCCATCTTCATCGAGCAGCTCCAGGGTGCCGTGGCGACCCCCGGGTGGGGGTTCCGGATGACCACCACCTTCGTGCTCACCGTCGGCGGCATCTTCGTGATGTGGCTCGGCGAGCAGATCACGGAGCGCGGCCTCGGCAACGGGATGAGCCTGCTGATCTTCTTCTCGATCGTGCAGGGCGGCTGGCCCGCCATCGGCAAGACGCTCGAGTACATCCGCACCGGCGCGGTGGACGTCCCGCGGCTGATCGTGCTGGCCATCATCATGCTGGTGGTGGTGTGGGTCACCGTGGCCATCACCGTGGCGGCGCGGCGCATCCCGATCCAGATCCCGCGCAAGGTGATGGGCCGGGGCCGGATCCGCGAAGGCCAGAAGTCCTTCATCCCGCTCCGGATCAACTCCGCGGGCGTGATGCCGATCGTGTTCGCGCAGTCCATCATCATCGTGCCGGGCACCCTGGCGCAGTTCTCCAACGTCACGGTGCTGCACGACTTCGCCGAGTACTTCCAGCCGGGCTCGTGGGTCTACTACGTCCTGTACTCGGTGCTGATCATCTTCTTCACCTACTTCTACACCGCGATCATCTTCAACCCGGTGGACCTGGCCGAGAACCTCAAGAAGCAGGGCGGGTTCATCCCCGGCGTGAAGCCGGGCACGCGCACCGCGGAGTACATCGACGAAGTGCTGTCGCGGGTGACGCTGCCGGGGGCGATTTTCCTCACGGCCATCGCGGTCCTGCCGATCATCATCTTCGACGCCTTCAACGTGCCCTTCAAGTTCGGCGGGACGGCACTGCTGATCGTGGTCGGCGTGGCGCTCGATACGGTGCAGCAGATGCAGCAGCACATGATCCTGCGGCAGTACGACGGGTTCATGAAGGAAGGGCGGGTCCGGTTCCGGGGCCGGCAGCGGTATATGTGACGGCAAGGTGAGAGGTGAGCAGTGAGAGGTGAGACGTTCAAGTGAGAGGTGAGGGGTGGGACAGCGTGAGAAGTCCACCCGCACCTCTCACGTTTTTCGTCCGCTCACCCCTCACTTGACCTTCTCACCTCTCACCTCTCTCTTCTCACGGGACCGATCTTCGAGGTATCGCCGTGCATCTCATGATCCTCGGAGCCCCCGGCTCCGGCAAGGGCACGCAGGGCCAGCTCATCGCGCAGCACCTGGGCATCGCGGAGATCTCGACCGGCGAGCTGCTGCGGGCCGCGGCGAAACAGGGGACGCCCCTCGGCCTCGAGGCCAAGACGTACATGGACAAGGGGCTGCTGGTGCCGGACCAGGTGATTCTCTCGCTGATCCGCGAGATCCTCGACTCGCCGGCGGGCCGGCGCGGCATGCTGATGGACGGGTTCCCGCGCACCGTGCCGCAGGCGGAGGCGGTGGACGCGTTCCTGGCCGGTCGCAAGGAGCGGGTGGACCAGGTGCTGGTGCTCGAGGTTCCCGAGGACGAGCTGGTGAAGCGGCTCCTGGCGCGGGCGGCCAAGGAGGGCCGCAGCGACGACAACCTCGAGTCCATCAAACAGCGGCTTCAGGTGTATCAGACCCAGACGGCGCCGCTGGTGGCGTACTACGAGCGCCAGGGCGTCGTCCGGTGCGTCCCCGGCGCGGGGACGGTGGACGAGATCCAGGCGCGGGTGAGGAAGGCGGTGGGCAAAGCGGCGTGATCACGATCAAGTCGCCGAGGGAAATCGAGCTGATGTCGCGCGCCGGCCGCATCGTGGCCGACGTGCTGGCGCTGGTGCGCTCGCGGGTGGCGCCGGGGCAGACCACCTGGGAGCTGGACCAGCTGGCGGAGGAGTTCATCCGCTCGCACGACGGCGCGACCCCCAGCTTCAAGGGGCTGTACGGCTTCCCCGCGACACTGTGCACCTCGATCAACGCCGAAGTGGTGCACGGCATCCCGTCCAAGAAGCGGGTGCTGGCCGAGGGGGACATCCTCAGCGTGGACGTGGGGGCGTGCGTCGGCGGCCTGCACGGGGACGGCGCCGTGACCGCGATGGTGGGCGAGGTGTCGGCGGACGCCCGCAAGCTCCTGGCGACGACCGAGCGCGCGCTGGCGGCCGGGATCGCGGCGGCGCGGGCGGGCGGGCACGTCGGCGACATCGGGAGTGCCGTGCAGCAGGTCGCGGAGGGGGAGGGCTACGGGGTGGTGCGGGAGCTGGTCGGGCACGGGATCGGGACGCAGTTCCACGAGGAGCCGCAGATCCCGAACTACGGCACGCCGCACCGCGGCGCCCGGTTGATGGCGGGGATGACCGTGGCCATCGAGCCGATGGTCAACGTGGGCGGTGCCCAGGTGCGCACGCTGCCGGACAAGTGGACCGTGGTGACGGCCGACGGGTCGCTCTCGGCGCACTTCGAGCACACGGTGCTGATCACGGAGAATGGGGCGCGCATCCTGACGGTGCCGACGGCGGCGCCCGCGGCGCAGCCGTCGGCCGTTTAGCGGCGCCTCAGCCCCCGATGGCCGCCTCGACGAACCCCGTCGCGCGGGTGACATCGGCCTCCGCCTCCGCGACCAGGCGCTTGGCTTCCTCTGCCAGCGCCGCCGCCTCGGCCGGGTTCGGCATCCCCGCCACGTTGATCCGCACGTTGTAGGCGGCGCCGCGCGCCGCGGCGCCCGCGAGCAGCGCGCCCACGCCCGCGTCGCTCACCGCGTTCTTGTTCCCGGCCTCCGCCGCCCGCGCCGCCAGCGCCGCCACGTCGCGCGCCGCGCGCAGCGTCTCGAGCGGCACCTTCGCCGCTTCCATCAACGCCTTCTGGATCGCGTCCTTCCGCGGGGCCTCCGGCTCCTTGGGCAGCGCGTACGCCGCACTCACCGCGTTGAAGGCCGCCGCGTCCTCGTCCCCCAGACGCATCAGGCGCACGCGCAGCTCCTCGGCCCGGTCCACCAGCGCCCGGAACTCGCCGTCCACCGCCGCGTACTTCTTCCGGCCCACGGTGAGGCGGCCGACCATCGCAGCCAGGCCGGCCGCCATCGCGCCCGCGATGGCCGAGACGGTGCCGCCGCCCGGCGCGGGACTCGACGAAGCCACTGCGTCCATCCAGTCGCCGAGCGTCGGACCCGCCGTCGCCCGGACCTTGGCCTCGAGGACGTGCGCCGCCACCGGCTCCCGGAGCAGCAGGTGCCGCGCCGCCGCCTGGTGCGCGCATCGCTCGGGCACCATTCCCACGATCTCGCTCCACGTCGCCTCGGTGCCCAGCTCGCGCGCGGCGGCCGCCACGGCCTCGAACGCGACGTGCGGCGGCGTGACGTCGATGTCCACGAGGTTCATCGAGACCTGCGCCTCGCCGCCCACCAGCAGCCCCAGCGCCTTCACCGCCGGCAGCCCGCCCGTCGCGGTGCGGACCTTCTTCGCGATGGCCTTCGCGATCGCCTGGTCGCCGGTCTTGAGATAGACGTTGTAGGCCACGAGGAACGGGCGGGCGCCGATCGCGACCGCGCCGGCCGTCGCGTGGATCTTCGCCGGCCCGAAGTCCGGCGCGTGCGCGGGATCCGTGCCGATCAGCTCGCGCAGCCCCTCGAACTCGCCCTTCCTCACGTCCGCCAGGTTGGCCCGCTCGGGTCGCGTGGCCGCCCGCTCGTACAGGAACACCGGAATGGCCAGCTCCATGCCGACACGCTCGCCGAGCCGCTTCGCCAGCGCCACGCAGTCGTCCATCGTCGCGCCCTCGAGCGGGATGAACGGCACCACGTCCGCGGCGCCCATGCGCGGGTGCTCGCCGCGGTGCGTCCGCAGGTCGATCCGCTCGGCGGCCAGCTTGATGCCGCGGAACGCGGCCTCCAGCGCCGCCTCCGGCGGGGCCACCAGCGTGAAGACGGAGCGGTTGTGGCTCGGGTCCGCCTGCGCGTCCAGGAGCCGCACGCCGGGCACGGACGTCAGCGCGGCGCGCAGCGCCTCGAGCACGGCGGCGTTGCGGCCTTCGCTGAAGTTGGGAACGCATTCGATGAGGGGCATAGGAAACCGGTTTGTAGGTGGTGGGTTGCAGGTTGTGTGACTACGAAGGCGGCGCGGCCGTCAACAGCTTCAGCAGCCACGCGTGGATGACCGGATTCCCAGCAACGATCGGGCCGTGGCGGATCACGTCGCCCTCTCCGTCCAGGCCGGTGACCACGCCGCCCGCTTCGCGAATGATGAGCACGCCGGCGGCCACGTCCCAGGGCGCCAGCGTCAGCTCCCAGAAGCCGTCGAAGCGCCCGGCCGCCACGTCGCAGAGGTCCAGGGCCGCCGAACCCGGCCGCCGCAGCCCGCCGGCGTTCGCCGCCACGGCCGCGAACTGGCGCTGGTAGCGCGGCAGCTCCTCCACGTGCCGGAAGGGGAAGCCCGTGCCGATCAGCGCCTGGCGCGGCTCCTTCACCCGCGAGACCGCGACCGGCACTCCGTCCTGCCACGCGCCGCCGCCCTTCAGGGCGTGATAGCGGATGCCGGCCGGCACGTGATGCACCACGGCGGCGACCGGCTCCCCGTCCACCAGCGCGCCGATCGAGACCGCGTAGCAGGGGAAGCGATGCAGGAAATTCGTCGTGCCGTCCAGGGGATCCACCACCCAGGTGAGGCCGGGCGACGACAGGGCGGCCGCGGCGGTTTCCGGCGTCAGCTCCTCGCCGAGCACGGTGCCGCCGGGCGCGGTCTCGGAGAGGGTCGCCGTGATCAGCCGCTCCGACTCCCTGTCCACGTCGGTGACGAAATCCGCCCGCCCTTTCTCGGTCCAGTGTTCCGGGCCGAGGCGGCCCTCCTCGCGGCGCAGGAACGCAGCCGCGCGATCGGCCGCAAGTTGTGCCGCCGCCAGCAGTTGACCCGCGTCCACGTTCACTTGCGACACCCCCTGCCGCTCCTTACCTTGCGCAGATGCACAGGGTCTTCAGCGGCATCCAGCCCTCGGGCGAGTTGCACATCGGGAACTACCTCGGGGCCGTCAGGAACTGGGTGGCCCTCCAGGCCGATCACGACTGCATCTTCAGCATCGTGGACCTCCACGCGATCACGCAGTCCTACGAGCCGCGGGAGCTGGCGCAGCGCACGTTCGAGATGGCCGTCGGCCTCCTCGCGGCCGGCATCGACCCGGAACGCGCCGCCTTGTTCGTCCAGTCGCACGTCCCCGAGCATACCGAGCTGGCCTGGGCCCTCGGCTCGGTGACGCCGCTGGGCGAGCTCGAGCGCATGACCCAGTTCAAGGACAAGTCCGCGCGCGAGGAGACCATCGCCGCCGGGCTCCTCAACTATCCCATTCTCCAGGCGGCCGACATCCTGCTCTACCGGGCCGACCGGGTGCCGGTGGGCGAAGACCAGCTGCAGCACCTGGAGCTGGCGCGCGAGATCGCGCGGCGCTGGAACAGCCGCTTCGGCTCGGAGCTCTTCCCGGAGCCGCAGCCGATCCTGTCCAAGGCCAAGCGCATCGTCGGGCTCGACGGCAAGGCGAAGATGTCCAAGAGCATTGGCAACACGATCGGCGTCCTGGACCCGCCCGAGGTGATCTGGGAGAAGCTGCGTCCGGCGATGACCGACCCGGCGCGCAAGACGAGGAAAGATCCGGGCACGCCGGAGATCTGCAACATCTACGCCCTGCATCAGCAGTTGTCCTCGCCGGACCAGATCGAGCATGTCGCCGTCCAGTGCCGCACGGCGGGGTGGGGATGCCTGGAGTGCAAGCGCCTGCTGGCGGACAATATGATAGCGGCGCTGGCCCCGATCCGGGAGCGCGCCGAGGAGTTGAAGGCGCATCCGGCGCGCGTGCACGAGGCGCTGGCGAAGGGGGCCGCCCACTGCCGGCGGATCGCGTCGGAGACGATGGCCCGGGTGCGCGACATCATGGGATTCGCGCCCGGGGCCGCCGTGCCCGCGCCTGCGCCCAGGGCATGAGCGAGCCGCGGCGCCTCGTGCTGGACCTCGCCTCGCAGCGGCCGGTCTGGCGGCCGCCCGCGGCGTTCGTGGACGACCTGGTCGCGGCCGGCGGCGGCGCCTGGCGGGTGGTCGTCGTCGGGGCGCCGACCAACAGCGACGGGGACGGATCCGGGGGCTCGCGCGAGGCGGTGGCTGTTGCCGCCGGGGCCGAGATATACATTGGATGGGGAATTCCTGAAGCGGTGCTGGAGGCGGGGAAAGGAACCCTGCGCTGGGCGCACTCGGCCGCAGCGGGGGTGAGCGCGAGCGTCGCGCCGCTGCTCCGGGCCAGCGGCGTGATCCTCACCAATTCCGCGGGCGTGCATGCCGATCCCATCGCCGAGTGGGTCGTGGGTGCGGTGGTGCACTTCTTCCGCGGAATGGACGTCGCGGCGCGCGCCCAGCGCGAGCGCCGGTGGGCGAAGGACGACCTGACCGGCCTGCCGTGCCCGCTGCGGGAGATCGCGGGCAGCCGCGCGGCCGTGTACGGGCTCGGGGGCATCGGACGGGCGGTGGCGGCGCGGCTGGCGGCGCTCGGCGCCGACGTGCGGGCCGTGCGGCGTCGCCCGGCGCTCGGCGGGCTGCCTGGCGTCTCGGCGGTGGGGCCCGGCCAGGCGGACTGGGCGCTCGAGGGCGCGGCGATCCTCGTGGTCACGGCACCGCTCACGGCGGGCACGCGGCAGGCCATCGGCGCGGAGCAGCTCGCGTGCCTGGCCGACGGTGCGGTCGTGGTGAACGTGTCGCGCGGCGCGATCGTGGACGACGACGCGCTCCTGGCGGCGCTGGCGTCGGGCCGGGTGCGCGGCGCGGCGCTGGACGTGTTCGAGCGCGAGCCGCTCCCGCCCGACCATCCGTTCTGGGCGCACGAGCGGGTGCTGGTGCACCCCCACTCGGCGGCGGTCACGCCGCGGTACTGGGAGCGCCAGGAGGCGCTGGTGGTGGAGAACTGGACGAGGTACCGGGAGGGACGGGAGCTGCTCAACACCGTGGACCTGGCGGCGGGGTACTGAATGGAGAAGATCATCAAGGCGGCGGTGGACCGCGGCGCGTCCGACCTGCACATCAAGGCGGGCGACGTCTTCCGTGCCCGCATCGACGGCAAGCTGGTCCCGCTGACGAAGCAGCGCCTCACGCCCGAGCAGACCAAGGCGATCGCGCTGCAGTTCATCCCCGGCGTCGAGGACAAGGCGCGGATCGACAAGATCCAGGACTACGACTGCTCGTGGGGCGCGCCCGGGATCGGGCGGTTCCGCGTCAACATCCTCCGGCAGCGCTCCTCCTTCATGATCGTGATGCGGGTCATTCCCTTCGAGGTGCCGACGTTCGAGTCGCTGCACCTGCCGCCGGTGCTGTCCACGGTGGCGGCCGCCGAGCGCGGGATGATCCTGGTCACCGGGGTCACCGGCAGCGGCAAGAGCTCCACGATGGCCGCGATGATCGACTGCATCAACCGGTCGCAGCAGAAGCACATCATCACGCTGGAGAACCCGATCGAGTTCCTGCACCGCGACATCAACTGCTCCCTCACCCAGCGCGAGATCGGCACCGACACCGAGGGGTTCCGCAGCGGGCTGCGCGCGGCGCTGCGGCAGGACCCCGACGTGATCCTGATCGGGGAGATGCGCGACGCGGAGACGATCGACACGGCGATGAAGGCGTCGGAGACCGGGCACCTGCTGGTGTCCACGCTCCACACGCCCGACGCCACGACCACCATCGGCCGCATCATCGCCATGTTCCCGCCCGAGGAGCAGGACATCGTGCGGGTGCGGCTGGCCGATGCGCTGCACGCGGTGGTGTCGCAGCGGCTGCTGCGGCGCAAGGACGGGCACGGGCGGGTGGCGGCCCTGGAGATCATGATCGTCACGGCGACGATCCGGGACCTGATCCTGGACCAGAACCGCACCTCCGAGATCCGCGAGTTCATCGCCGAGGGGCGGGAGCAGTACGGGATGCAGACGTTCGACCAGCACCTCATGGAGCTGGTGACCAACGACATCGTCGAGTATGACACCGCGCTGGCCAACTCCTCGAACCCGTCGGATTTCGAGCTGCAGGCGAGGACCTTCCGGCGGAAGTCGCGGATGACGGCGCGGGTGAAGGGTCCGGCCGAGGTCCCCGAGGGCGCCGCGCCGCCGCCGGAGGCGCCGGAGCCCGAGCGGCCCGAGGGATTCACGGACGACCTGTCGAGCATGCTGCCCTCATGAAGCCTCCGGAGACGCTGCAGGGCGTGCTGGTGCCGGTGACGACGCCCTTCGACGGCGAGACCGGCAACGTCGCGCCGGTGGCGCTGCGCGCCGTGGTGCGGGACCTCCTCCGGGCGGGGGCGCAGGGGATCGTGGTGTCGGGCACCACAGGGGAGGGGCCGCTGCTCGACGACGGCGAGCGCGCGCGCCTGGTGGAATGGCTACGGGAGGTGGTGCCGGAGGACCGGTGGCTGATCTCGGGCACCGGCGCCGAATCGACGCGGGCGACGGTGCGCGCCACCGAGGACGCGGCCGCGGCGGGCGCGGACGCGGTCCTGGTGCGCCCGCCGGCCTACTTCGGTCCGACGCTGACGCCCGCGGCGCTGACCGACCACTACCTGCGGGTCGCCGACGCCAGCCCCGTGCCGGTGCTGATCTACAACATGCCCAAGTACACGCACGTCATGCTGCACGAGGGTGTGATCCGCGCGCTGGCGGACCACGAGCGGGTGATGGGCTTCAAGGAGTCGTCGGGCGACCTGAAGGTCATGGCGAACTACCGCGCGGCGGCGCCGCGGCTCAAGGCCCTGGTGGGTGCCGGCACGCAGTTCTATCCGGCCCTCGAGCTCGGGGCCGACGGCGGAGTGCTGGCCGTCGCCTGCTTCGCCGCCGAGCGCTGCGTTGCGCTGTTCCGGGCGTTCCGCGCCGACGACCGGCGCGCGGCCGGCGCGCTCCAGGAACAGCTCAATCCCCTGGCGCGCGAGATCGTGGGCGAGCTGGGCGTGCCCGGCGTGAAGGCGGCGATGGACGCGGTCGGCCTCGCCGGCGGTCCGGTGCGGCCGCCGCTCGTGCCGCTCGACGAGCGCCAGCGGCGGCGCGTCGCGGAGCTGCTCGCGAGCGCCGGCCTCCGGGCCGCGGCCTAGGCCGTTTTCACACCCTGCACCCTGCACCCTCTCGCCCCCGCCCCGATGTTCTCTCCTGAGGTCCACTGCCTCGTCGTCGTCGGCGCCCAGTGGGGCGACGAAGGGAAGGGGAAGGTCGTGGATGCCCTCGCCGAGCGGGCCGACCTGGTCGTCCGCTACCAGGGCGGCGCGAACGCGGGCCACACCGTGGACGCGCCCGGCGGGGAATTCGTGCTGCACCAGATCCCGGCGGGCATCCTGCATCCGGGCACGCGGTGCGTCATCGGCAACGGGGTCGTGCTCGACCCGGAGACCCTGTTCCACGAGATCGACGCCCTGCTCGAGCGCGGGATCGCGATCGACGGGCGGCTCATCGTCAGCGATCGCGCCCATTTCGTCCTGGCCTATCACAAGCTGCTCGACACCGAGAGCGCGCGGAGCAAGACGATCGGCACCACGAGCCGGGGCATCGGGCCCGCGTACGAGGACAAGGTCGGCCGGCGCGGCGTGCGCGTGGGCGACCTCCGGCACCCGGCCAACCTCGCCAAGCTGGTACGGTCCGGCTGCGAGCACGCCAACCGCATGCTGGAGCTGGCCGGCTCGACCAAGCGCTGCGCCGCCGGCGACGTGGAGCGGGCGCTCGGCGCGGTGGCCCCGCGGCTGCTCCCGTTCGTGGCGGACGCGGGGAAGCTGGTGTGGGAGTCGCTGGCCGCCGGCGGGAACGTGCTGCTCGAGGGCGCGCAGGGCGCGCTGCTCGACGTGGATCACGGCACCTACCCGTTCGTCACGTCGTCGCACACCACCGCGGGCGGCGCGTCCGTCGGCGCCGGCATCGGCCCGACGGCGATCGACGCGGTGCTCGGCGTGGTGAAGGCCTACACCACCCGCGTCGGCAACGGCCCGCTGCCCACCGAGGCGAGCCCCGAGGAGGGCGAGCGGCTCCGCACCCTGGGCGGCGAATTCGGCGCCACGACGGGACGGCCGCGGCGCTGCGGCTGGTTCGACGCGGTGGTGGTCCGGTTCGCCGTGCGCGTGAACGGCCTCACCGGGTTGGCGGTGACCAAGCTCGACGTCCTCGACACCTTCGACACGGTCCCGGTGTGCACCCACTACCGGTTGGACGGGGCGCGGCTCGACGACCTGCCGGACAACGTCGCGGCGCTCGAGTGCGTGCAGCCGGTGTACGAACGGCTGCCGGGATGGCGCCGGCGCACCGGCGACGCGCGGCGGCTGGAGGACCTGCCGACCGAGGCGCGACGCTACCTCGACCGGCTCGAGGAGCTGTCGGGCGCCCCGATCCGGTACGTGGGCGTGGGCACGAAGCGGGAGCAGCTGATCGAGGTCTAGCCCGCGGCGCCGCGGCGGATGGGGACGGAACGCGACAAGGGGTCAGCCTCGCCGAGGCCGACCCCTTGGTGCTTCGCCGCCGCCGGCGTCGCGGCTCCCGCTACAGCCAGCTCGCGATCTTGTGCCGCCACCCCGCCAGCCGCCCCTGCGGCGACTCCCGGCTGTAGTTGTAGTACTGGTAGTAGCGCACCCGCTGCTTCTCGACGGCGTTCAGGACCGTGCCCGCGATGCGCACCTGCACGCGGCGGAACACCTCGACCGCGCGCTGGGCCGCGAGCTCGTCGGTCTCGCCGGCGCGGAGCACGAGGATGACGCCGTCCGCGCCCGCCCCGAGCACCGTGGCATCGGTCACGGCCAGCGCCGGCGGCGTGTCGAAGATGACGCTCTGGTACTGCGTCCGCAGCTCCGCGGTCAGGCGGCGCATCGCCTCGGAGCCCAGCAGCTCGGAGGGGTTGGGCGGCAGCGCGCCTCCCGGGAGCACGTCGAGGTTGGGGATCACGTTGGGCCGCACGGCCTCGCGCAGGGTGGCCGTGCCCACGAGAATGTCGGTGAGCCCTGGCTCCTGCACGAGGTTGAAGGCCTTGTGCACGATGGGCCGCCGCAGGTCCGCGTCCACCAGCAGGGTGTGCGTCCCCTGCTGCGCCAGCGTGATGGCCAGGTTGGCCGCGGTCGTGCTCTTCCCCTCGCCGGGCCCCGGGCTCGTGATGCACACAAGCTGCAGCGCCCGCTCCTCGGCGCTCACGAACGTGACGTTGGTGCGCAGGGCCCGGTACGCCTCGCTCGTCGGGTCGTCGGGGGCGGCGCTGGTGATGAGCGGAATGACCGCCCGGCGGCGGCCGCCGCGCCGCCCGTCGCGCTCGCTGCGCGGATCGATCGGGATGAGGCCGAGCACCGGGGTCTCCAGCGCCCGCTCCACGTCCACCGCCGACTTGATCGTCTGGTCGAGGTACTCGAGGAAGAACGCCGCCACCACCCCCAGCAGCAGGCCCACCAGCAGCCCGATCGTCACCTTCTGGCGCGTGCTCACGCCGATCGGCGCGGCCACCGTCGCCGATTCGACCACGTCCACATAGGGCGCGATCGTGGCCGAGCTGATCTGCGCGGCCTGGAGCTGGGTCAGCAGATAGCGGTAGGTGTCGTTGTACAGGGCCGCGTCCAGCTCCAGCTGCCCGATCTGCGTCTCCTTGCCCGGATAGGTCGCGAGCTGGGTACGGAGCGTGCCGATGCGCTGGTCGAGGGCCGCGATGTCCGCCTGCATGCTCTGGACGCTGGCCTGCGCGGCCTGCCGCAGCGCCCGCCCGGCCTGCACGATCCGCTGGTCGAGCGCCTGGACCTGCGGGTTGTCCTCCCGCAGGCCGAGCGTGCCCGCGGTGAGGCTGCGGCGGTCGTCGTACAGCTTCAGCAGGTTCTGCATCTGGAAGGCGATGGCCGTGTTCTTGTCGATGTTCGGCATCGCCGCCAGCCGGTTGAGCATCTCGAGCGTGATGTTCCCCTCGCTCGACTGGTCGAGGATGCTTTGCAGCAGGGCGAGGTCCTCCCGTTCCTGCTGCTTCTCGCGGTCGAACATCTGCACCGAGTTGAGCAGGGCCTGCTCTTCGGCCGTGAGGTCGGTGGTGTGCTCCGCCTCCTTGTACTGCTGGAGCGCCGCCAGCGCCTGCCGGTACTGATGCCCCGCCTCGTCGAGCGAGCTCTTGAGGAACGCCTCGCGCTGCACCGACATCTCCTGCAGGCGCGCCACGCCGGTCCACCGCAGGACGGCGAGCGCCTCGTTCAGGATGTCGGGGGCGAGGGAGGGGTCGGCGCCGTCGTAGTACGCCCCCACGACCGTCGTCCCCTCCTGGATGTCGAACCCCAGCCCGCCGCGCACCTCGTTGGCGGCCGCCACCGGCGAGATGATCGCGAAGCGGAGCACCCGCGGCACGGCGGAGGGGTGGACCGTGAAGGCGAACCCCCGCGCCGAGTCCCGCACCGGCGTGTCGTACGTCCCCGCGTCCAGCACCCGCCCGTGCGCGTCCCGCACTTCCCACCCGGCCGGGCCCTTGAGGTAGAGCAGGAACGTGTCGTTGGGCGCCGCCAGGGCCACGTGCGCGTCGTCGAGCACGCTGCCGCGGGGCACCCGGTCCTCGAGCAGCCGGAGCTGCAGGCCGAGCGAGTCCGCCACCGCCAGCGCCAGGTTCTGCGTCTTGAGGATCAGGGCTTCGGACAGGACCGGATCGGTCTTGATGTCGAGCTCGTTGACCTGCGGCTCGTCGAGGCGCGGCGCGGCGTACTTCTTCGAGCCCACCTGGAAGGAGGCGTCCGAGCGGTAGCGCGGGACGGCCCGCCGGGCCGAGGAGAAGGCCCCCACCGCGACCAGGAGCGTGACCAGGCCGACGATCTTCCAATGGAGCAGCAGGACGCGCAGCACGTCGCGCAGGTGCAGCTGGTGCGTGCCCGGCAGCGTGGCGCGCCGGGCATCAGGGGCGGACGGGAGCAGGCTCAGAACGGCCTCCGGGCATCAGGGCGCAGCCGATCGTACAGGCCACCCCGCGAGCGCAGCCCCGTATCGGCTGGCACCCCGAGGAGTCCGGATCCGCCGAAGGCACCGGGCCTGCGGTCGAATGGGTTCTGCCCCGAGAACGCGGGCTGGTTGCGCAGCGTGCGGAAGTACGGGCTCAGCAGGTCCGGGTTGGACGGCGACAGCGGCGACGGCGTCCCGCCGGGGACGAGCCCGCTCGACGGCGCCGTCATCGCCCCCGGCCGCGACACGGACGCGCGTGCGCCGTTGGCACAGTACGGCGCCCCGAGGCACGGCTCGCACTGGCAGTTGAGGATCTGGTTCATCGTGCACGCGCGGCACACGCCGCCGGTCTTCTTGGTGCACGGCGGGCAGGAGGCCGCGGCCCGCGCCTCGCGCGTGATCAGCGTCATGGTCAATACCGTCGGGACGCTCCAGCGCGCCAGCGCCGCGAGCATCTCGCGGCGGCTGACGCCGCCCGACAGCAGGCCCAGGGTGCGCAGGCTCATGTCATCGCCTCCCGTTCCAGCGCCTCCGCGACGCGCGCCGGATCGCGGCCGACGGCGCGATACGCCGCCACGTCCGCCAGGCTCTCCAGCAGGCGCACCGTCGCCTCGGCCCGCGCCGGCGCCGGCAGGCCGGCGCCCCCGAGCAGCCGCTGCGCGAACCGGACCGCGGCCTCGCCCGCGCTCGCCCGCCGCACGCCGCTGGCCCCGTCACGCGACGAGGCCTCGAGCAGCACGACCCCCCAAGGCCGCGCCGCCTCGGCTTGCCAGTCTCTCCGCACCGCTGCAGGGCTCACGTAGTAGCATCCTGCGGCAAGAAGCGTTCCGATGGTCCCCGCGGCACACAGCGCCGCAATCAACGGCATGCCGCGCAACGCCTTATCATCCAGCTTGACCGAGCGCCCGACGGCCGAGAACAACCCGTCGCGCGTTGCGAATCGCACCACGTCGTCGCCGAGTACTCCATGTCCCCGCAACAGCAGGTGAGCGAGGAGCGTGGACTTGCCCGCCCCGGCGTCGCCCACCAGCAGCACCATGCGCCCGCCCAGCACCGCCGCCGCCGCATGCATGAACACGCAGTCCGGCGTCGCGGCGTTGAGCACGTCCTCGGTCGCGCGCCATTCGAGGAAGGCCCAGGCCTCCGCGAGGGTCGTGGGCCCGAACACCGGCTGCGCGGGACTCGCCGCCTCGTATCCGTCCCCCGGCCGCGGCCCGGCGCGCCGGAGCTCGTAGCGCAGGGTCGGTGGAGCGGTGCTGGCCGGCGCCGCGTGGTACAGGGCCTCCAGCGCCCGGGCGGCGATCCCGTCGTCGCTCGCGAACTCCAGGACCAGGGGCGCGACGGCGATCCGCCGCCGGAGCGCTATTGCAGCAGCCCCTCGTCGGCGAACCGGCGCAGCACGTCGTGGATGTCGGTGCCGATGCGCGCCACGTCGAGACCGGGCACTTCCCGGGCGATCGCGTCCGCGATGTCCGACGGCAGGAACGTGCCGTCGCAGTAAGTCCAGATGACGGCGGCGGTGAGGTTCAAGACGTGGGCGCGTTCCCTGGCGGCGTCGTACAGGACCCACTCGGATCCCACTCGCCTGAGGACTACATCGGGGCGCGCCGTGGGCGTGCGCTGAGCGCCCTGTATCGCCATGGATCGCGAAGATAGGCAGCTGTTGCGAAATGCGCAAGTCTCTGGCTTGAAATCGGTTACGATGGCTCCCGGTGGGGCGGCCGGGGTCCGGGCGCCCGGCGGTGCCTGCGCGGGCGGCGACCTCCGCGCGCGCTTGCTCCCCCCTCGGGCCGGGGCTAGTTTCTTCCCCCTCCGGCTGTTCATTCTCGTGCTCTCATGCAGCAGGGCTCATGGCGGACAACGATCGCATGGAGAAGCTGGTGTCGCTGGCGAAGCGGCGCGGCTTCGTCTTTCAGTCCTCGGAGATCTACGGCGGGCTCGGCTCGGTCTGGGACTACGGCCCGCTGGGCGTCGAGCTGAAGCGCAACATCAAGGACCGGTGGTGGAAGCGCGATGGTCCACGCGCGCGACGACATCGAGGGGCTCGACGCGGGCATCCTGATGTCGCCGAAGGTGTGGGAGGCGTCGGGCCACGTGGCGGGCTTCACCGATCCGCTGGTGGACTGCAAGCACTGCAAGCAGCGCTTCCGGGCCGACGACCCGCGGATCAAGGGGACGCCGGGGCAGCCCGACGGGCAGTGCCCGGCGTGCGGGACGCGCGGCTCGCTCACCGCGCCGCGGATGTTCAACCTGATGTTCAAGACGTTCATGGGCCCGGTCGAGGAGGACGCGGCGGTGGTCTACCTGCGGCCGGAGACGGCGCAGGGGATCTACGTCAACTACCTCAACGTGCTGCAGGGCTCGCGGCAGAAGATCCCGTTCGGCATCGCGCAGATCGGCAAGGCGTTCCGCAACGAGATCACGCCGGGGAACTTCATCTTCCGCACCCGCGAGTTCGAGCAGATGGAGATGCAGTTCTTCGTGCGGCCGGGCACGGACGAGGAGTGGTTCGAGTTCTGGCGGAACGAGCGGATGCAGTGGCACGTGGGGCTCGGGCTGCGAGCCGGAGCGGCTGCGCTTCCACCAGCACGAGGCGAACGAGCTGGCGCACTACGCCAAGGCGGCGTACGACATCGAGTACGAGTTCCCGTTCGGGTGGAACGAGTTCGAGGGGATCCACAACCGCACGGACTTCGACCTGTCGCGGCACCAGCAGGCGTCGGGCAAGAAGCTCGAGTACTTCGACCAGGAGCGGAACGAGCGCTACCTCCCGTACATCGTGGAGACGTCGGTGGGCGCGGACCGCACGGCGCTGGCGCTGCTGTGCGACGCGTACGACGAGGAGGCAGGTGGAGGGCGAGACGCGGGTGGTGCTGCGCCTCAAGCCGGCGCTGGCGCCGATCAAGGCGGCGGTGCTGCCGCTGGTGAAGAAGGACGGGATGCCGGAGATCGCCCAGAAGATCTACGACGACCTGCGCGGTCGGTTCACGGCCTTCTACGACGACGGCGGCTCGATCGGGCGCCGCTACCGCCGCCAGGACGAGGCGGGCACGCCGTTCGCGATCACCGTGGACGGCCAGACCACGCAGGACGGGACGGTCACGGTGCGGCACCGCGACACGCTGGCGCAGGAGCGGGTGGACGCCGCGCGGCCTGGCCGCCTACCTCGCCGAGCGCCTCGAGGGATGACAGTCGAGGAGCTGCGCCGGCGCGGGGAGGCGCATGTGCCGCGGAGCTGGGGCGCGAGAGCTACCGCACCGGCGCCGGCCTCGCGGCCGAGTCGCATTTCGCGGAGATCTTCGGCCGCTATCCCGACCTGGCCGACGACGGGCGGTCGAGACGGCGCGCGGCCACCGCGCGCTGCTCGAGTGGGTGGTGGATAACCGCGTGGGCCGCGCCGCGGCGGCGCTCGACGACCGGCTGCACGCGTGGGAGGCGGAGGCCCGGATCACGCTGCCCGGCGGTGAGACGCTGCCCTACCAGCGCGCGGCCATCGTGACGGCGAACGAGCCGGACCGCCAGCGCCGCCTGGCGATCGACGCCGCGCGCCGCGCGGTGCTGGCGGAGCCCTCGGCCCTGCGCCGGGAGCGGCTGACCCTCGAGCGCCGCCTGCTCGCCGGCCTCGGGCTCGGCGACACGGTGGCCGCGCGCTCGCGGCTGTCGGGCGTGGACCTCGCGGCGCTGGCCGCGAGCTGTGGGGACTTTCTCGCCGCCACCGCCGCCCTGTACGACGGTGCGCTCCGGGAGGAGCTGGCACGCGAGCTCGGGATCGCGCCCGGCGAGGCCGAACGCGCCGACGCCGCGTATCTGTTCCGCGGCGCGGGCTACGACGAGTTCTTCCCCGGCGGCGAGATCCTGGCCATCGCGCGCAAGCAGCTCTCCGCCATGGGGCTCGACGCCGAGGCGGACGGCCGCATCCGCTACGACACCGACGACCGCGAGCGCAAGCGCTCCCGCGCGTTCTGCTCGCCCGCCCGGGTGCCGGACGAGGTGTACCTGGTGATCCGGCCGTTCGGCGGGCAGGCCGACTACCGTGCCTTCTGGCACGAGCTGGGGCACGCGCAGCACTTCGCCAACACCGCGCCCGGCCTTCCCTTCGAGCATCGCTGGCTGGGCGACAACTCGGTGACCGAGGCCTTCGCGATGCTGTTCGAGCACATGGTGGCGGAGCCCTCGTGGCTGCGGCGGTACGTGGGCCTCTCCGGCGCGCGCGAGCGGGCGTTCGCGCGATCACAGGCGTTCGCCCTGCTGGCGATCCTGCGCCGGTACGCGGCCAAGCTGCGCTACGAGGTGGAGCTGCACGCGGCGCCCACGCTCGAGGAGGGCGCCCGCCGCTACGCGCCCATCCTCAGCGAGGCGACGGGCTTCCGCTACCCGCCCGAAGACGCGCTGCTGGACCTCGACGACGCCTTCTACGCCGCGCGCTACCTGCGGGCCTGGCAGCTCGAGGCGCTGCTCGCCGCCTCCCTGCGCGACCGCTTCGGCGAGGACTGGTTCCTGGACCGCCGCTCCGGCGGGTGGCTGCGGGAGCTGTTCGCGCGCGGCCAGCGCGACGACGCCGCCCGCCTGGCGACGACGGTGCTCGGCCGCGACCTGGCCTTCGCCCCGCTCGTCGAGCGGGTGGCGGCGGCGCTGGCCTGACGGCCGGCCCGCCGGCACGAAAGGGCGATGCGGCGCCGCGACTTCGAGGCCATGATCCGCGAGATGACGCGCGAGCTGCCGGCCGAATTCCAGGCCGGCATCGCCGGCGTCGAGGTGACCCCCAAGACCGTACCGCACCCGCTCAGGGCCGGCGTGTACACGCTGGGCGAGTGCGTCCCCCACAGCTTCGGCGCGCCCGGCGAGGGCGGGGCCGAGCTGCGTTCCTCCGTGCTCCTGCACTACGGGTCGTTCGCGGCGCTCGCCGCCGCAGCGCCGGGATTCGACTGGCGGCAGGAGGCGTGGGAGACGCTCACGCACGAGATCCGGCACCACCTCGAGTGGCGCGCCGACGCCGCCGCGCTCGAGGACTTCGACGACGCGGTCGAGGCCAACTACGCCCGCCAGGAAGGCGAGCCCTTCGACCCGCTGTTCTTCCGGGACGGGGAGCGGCTCGCGCCCGACGTGACCAAGGTGGAGGACGACGTCTTCGTGGACCGTCCGCTGCGGCGCGGCGCCTGGCGCCGTGCCGGCGGAGGCGCCATGCCGGTCGAGTGGCACGGGCACGCCTGGCGGGTGAGCCTGCCGCCGCGCGTTCCGGACGTGCTGTTCGTGACCCTGCTTGGACTCGAGCCGGAGCCGGTGGGCGACGTGGTGCTGGTGGTGCGGCGGAAAGACGGATGGCGGGATCTGTTCCGCAGGCCGCAGGTGGGGCAGGTGGAGCTGAGGGCAACGGTGAGTGGCTAGCGGGTGGTGGGTTGTGGGTTGTCGTCCCCACCCCCCACCACCTACAACCCACCAACCTCCTCCATTACCTCGCCGCTTCGACCTTGACCTCGATCTGCCGCGGCTTGGCCCGCTCGATCTTGGGCAGCCGGACCGTCAGCACGCCGAGGTCGTAGCTCGCCTTGATGTGCTCGGCGTCCACGCTGGACGGGACGCTGAAGGAGCGCTCGAACACGCCGTAGTACCGCTCGTAGCGGTGCACGCGGTCGGTGTCCTCCTCGGCGACCTGGCGCTTCTCGCCCCGGACGGTGAGGACGCTGTTCTCGAGCGAGATCCTGACGTCTTCCGGCTTCACGCCCGGCAGCTCGGCCATGATCTGCACGGCGTCCTTGTCCTCGAAAACGTCCACGGGCGGCACCCACTGGCCGACCAGCGAGCCGCCGTCTTCCTGGGTGGCCAGCGGCCAGCCGCGGAACGCCTCGTCGAACAGGCGGTTCAGGCGGCCCTGGAGCGTGGACACGTCGGCGTAGGCCGGGTTGGTGGAACGGGTGATGGCGAACATGGTGCAGCCTCCTTTCGCATCGCTTACCTTATGCTGGTGTCGTGCCGGCCCCACGGCCGGCCTCCGCGGGGCTCGAAGGCAAGCGCCGTGCCGGTTCCGGCCGGTCGGAATCGGCCACGGCGGCGGAGTGGGCGCGCCAATCCTGCGGTGCCGGCGGTCAGAGCGGCAGAGTGCCACGGAACTCGAAGACTGGAGCGGGCATGACCTACGAGACGGCCACGGCGTTGCCTCCGGAGGAGGTGCTCCGGCGGGCCAAGGACTTCTTCGCCACCCGCGTGCCGGCGCGCGGGGCGTTCCTGGAGCGGGAGTCGGCGCGGCACGTCGTGCTGCGGGGCCAGGGAGGCGAGGAGGTGGTCATCGCCGTCGTCGCCGCCCCCGGCCGGACCGGGGTGCGCGGCTCGACGCTGTTCTTCGACCAACAGCTGGGGCGGTTCTTCTCCACGCTGCCCGAGCCGGTGTCCACCACGGACGGGGCGGCGTCGTGACCGCGCCGGTGAAGACGACGCTGCGGCTGCGGGTGACCGTCGCCGACACCTGGGAAGTGTGCTCGCTCGAGGCGCGCAAGAACGAGAGCGTGGGCGAGGTCAAGCGGCGCGCGCTCGAGGTGGCGCACATCGATCCCACCCGGGCCGACCGCTACCAGGTCAAGCTCGGGGGCGCGCTGGTGCGCGACGAGGGGCGCTCACTGGTGGACGAGCACGTCCCCGACGGCGGCGCCCTGGTCGTGTTGTCGGCGCGGCGCCGCGCCGCGCGCTGATGGCGCACCGCGGGCCCGTGCTGAGCCTGATCACCCATCCCGCCTGCCTGGCGCACCGCAACCCCGCGTGGCACTCGGAGACGCCGGGGCGGCTCTCGGCCGTCACGGCGCGGCTCGAGGGTGCGCTGGTGGCGAACGGTGCCGCCCGCTGGGTGGAGGCGCCCCTGGTCGCGCGCGAGGACGTGCTGCGGGTGCACGCCAGCGCACACCTGCGGCGGCTCGAGGACCTCGACCGCGCGGGCGGCGGCCTGCTCGATCCCGACACGACCATGGGCCCCGGCTCGCTGGAGGCGGCGCTGCGCGCCGCGGGCGCGGCGGTGCTGGGCGCCGAGCGCGCGCTGGCGGGCCAGGGGCCGGGGTTCTGCCTCGTGCGCCCTCCCGGCCACCACGCGACGCCGACGCGCGCGATGGGCTTCTGCCTCCTCAACAACGCCGCCATCGCCGCGCAGGCGGCGCTGGCGCGGCTGGGCGCGGAGCGGGTGCTGATCGTGGATTTCGACGTGCACCACGGCAACGGGACGGCCGACGCCTTCCGCGCGGAGCCGCGGGTGCACTACGTCTCGCTCCACCAGTGGCCGCACTATCCCGGGACGGGTGCCGAGGACGACGTCGGCGTCGGCAACCTGTTTCACGTGCCGCGCGGCCCCGGACTGCCGCGCGAGGCGTACGTCGCCGATCTCCTCGCCGCGGTGGACCGGGCGCTGGACCGCTTCGCGCCGTCGCTCGTGGTCTTCTCGGCGGGCTTCGACGCGCTCGCCGGCGACCCGCTGGGCGGGTTCACCCTCGAGCCCGACGACTTCGGCGCGCTGACGCTCGCCATCCGCGCTCGGGCGCCCCACGCGGCCCTCGTCTCGGTGCTCGAAGGCGGGTACGACCCGGCGCGCGTGGCCGAGGCCGCGCTGCGCCACGCCGAAGCGCTTGCGACGGTCCGTGACTGAGATATGTTGGGCGCGATGAGCGCGCTCCGCCTCACGCACGAAGTCCTGACCCTCCGGACGGCGCATCCGTTCTCCATCGCTCGCGGCACCCGGTCGGAGTACCGGGTGGTCTGGGTGCGCGTGCAGGACGGCGACGGGCTCGAGGGCTGGGGCGAGGCGGACCCGTCCGAGTACTACGGCGAGACCGCGGACTCCGTGGTCGCGGCGCTCGGCTCGTACGCGGCGGCCCTGCCGGACGATCCGTTCCGCCTCGAGGAAGCCGACGCGGCCATGCTGCGGGCGCTGCACGGGAACGCGGCGGCGCGCCTGGCCGTCTCGGCGGCGCTCCACGACCTGGCGGGCAAGCGCCTGGGCGTGCCGCTGTGGAAATGGTGGGGTCTCGACCCGGAGCGCGCTCCCCGGTCGTCGTTTACCATCGGGCTCGACACCCCGGAGAAGGTCCGGGCGAAGGTGCGCGAGGCCGCCGCCTATCCCATCCTCAAGGTCAAGGTCGGCACGCCCGACGACGCCGCGATCCTGCGCGCCGTGCGCGAGACGACCGACCGGCCGCTCAGGGTGGACGCGAACGCGGGGTGGACGGCCAAGCAGGCGCTGGCCCGGTTGCCGCTCCTGGACGAGCTCGGCGTGGAGCTGATCGAGCAGCCGGTGGCGCCGGACGACCTCGAGGGGCTGGCGACGGTGCGGCGGGCCGCGCGGATGCCGGTCATCGCCGACGAGAGTTGCCGCACGGCGGCCGACATCCCGCGGCTGGCCGGCGTGGTGGACGGCATCAACATCAAGCTCGCCAAGTGCGGCTCGCTGCGCGAAGCGCTGCGCATGGTGGCGGTCGCGCGGGCGCACCACCTCGCGGTGATGGCGGGCTGCATGATCGAGACTTCGCTCGGCATCACCGCCGCCGCGCACCTCGCCCCGCTGCTCGACTACCTCGATCTGGACGGGGCGCTGCTGCTGGCGCACGACCCGTTCGTGGGCGCGTCCATCGCCGCCGGCCGGGTGACCCTGCCCACCAGCCCGGGACTCGGCGTCACGAAGCGATGAGCGACGCGTTCGCCGACGTCGCGCTTCCCCTTCCGCTTCCTCAGCCCCTGACCTACGCGGTGCCGGCCGACCTGGCGCCGGCGCTGGCGCCCGGCTGCCGGGCCGTGGTGCCGGTGCACCAGAGCGAGATGATCGGCATCGTCACCGCCCTGGGCCGGCCCGCGCCCGCCGCCCCTGCCCGCGCGATCGTCGCGGCGCCGGATCCTGCGCCGGTGCTCGACGCGCAGCTCCTCGCGCTGGCGCGTCACGTCGGGCGCCACTACGTCGCGCCCCCGGGGCTGGTGCTGCGCGCGATGCTGCCGGCGCCGCTGTTCTCGGTGGGGCGCCCGGTGGTGCGGCTGGCCGGCGACGCGGACGGGGCGGACGGGCTGGAAGCGCTGCGGCGCTCGCGCCACGGCGCCGCGGCGGCGCTGGCCGCGCTGTTCCGGAGCCGCCGGACCGTGTCGCTGGCCGCCGTGCGCCGCGCCGGCGGCGGCGCGGGGCTGCGCCTGGTGCAGCGGCTCGCGGCCGAGGGGCTCGCGCAGGTGGTCACGCCGTCGCCGCGCACCACCGTCCCGGAGCGGCGCGAGAAGGTGCTGGAGATGGTGACGCGCTACGAGCACCTGCTCGACCTGGAGCGCCGGTTCGCGCGCGCCCCGAAGCAGCGCCTGGCCTACGAGACCCTGGCCGCGCTGGGTGGGCGGGCCAGCGCGGCGACGCTGGACGCGCGCGGCGTTTCGCGCGCCGCCGTGGCCGCGCTGGTGGAGCGGGGAGAGCTGCGGAGCGTGGCGGAACCGCGGCCCCGCGATCCCTTCGCCCTCCTCCCGGCCACGCCGCCCCCGGCGGAGCCCACCGCCGCCCAGCGCGCGGCGGTCGCGGCGCTCGAGGCGCTGCCCGCCGGCGGGACCGCGCTGCTGTTCGGCGTCACGGGCAGCGGCAAGACCTTGGTGTACCTGGAGTACCTGCGCGGCGTGCTGGCGTCGGGCCGCGGGGCCATCGTGCTCGTGCCGGAGATCGCCCTCACGCCCCAGACGGTGGCGCGGTTCCGGGGCGTGTTCGGCGACGACGTCGCGGTGCTGCACAGTGCGTTGTCGGACGGCGAGCGCTACGACGCGTGGCGTGCGCTCCGGGACGGCCGGCGGCGGGTCGCGATCGGCGCGCGGTCGGCCGTGTTCGCGCCGGTGCCCCGGCTCGGGGCGATCGTGGTGGACGAGGAGCACGACGCGTCGTACAAGCAGGGCGAGGCGCCGCGCTACCACGCGCGGGACGTCGCGATCCGGCGGGCCGCGCTGGCCGGCGCCACGGTGGTGCTGGGGAGCGCGACGCCGGCGCTGGAGAGCTGGGCGGCGGCCGAAGCCGGCGCCTACCGGCTGCTGGAGCTGCCCGAGCGCGTGGGCGCGCGCCCCCTGCCGCCCGTCGAGGTCGTGGACCTGCGGGCGGCGCCGCGCGTCGAGGGCGCGCGGGCGGTGCCGTGGAGCGAGGCGCTCGACGCGGCGGTGCGCGGGGCGCTGGAGCGCGGCGAGCAGGCCATGATCCTGCTCAACCGCCGGGGCTTCAGCGTGTTCGTTCAGTGTCCCGGCTGCGGCCGGGTGTGGGAGTGCCCCAACTGCAGCCTCACCCTCATCTACCACCGGGTCCCCGCGGCGCTGCGCTGCCATCATTGCGGCCACGCGGAGGCCCCGCCCGACGCCTGTCCCGACTGTGGCGCGCCGGTGCAGCGCTACCGCGGCGCGGGCACCCAGCAGGTGGAGGCCTACCTCGGCGAGCGCTTTCCGGCTGCGCGCATCGCGCGCATGGACCTGGACAGCACCGCGGAGCGGTGGTCGCACCACCGGATTCTCGAGCGGGTGGGCTCCGGCGCGGTGGACGTGCTGGTCGGGACGCAGATGATCGCCAAGGGGCTCGATTTCCCGCGGGTGAC
Source organism: uncultured Gemmatimonadales bacterium (assembly GCA_963806755.1). GTDB lineage: Bacteria > Gemmatimonadota > Gemmatimonadetes > Gemmatimonadales > JACORV01 > Fen-1245. The sequence continues at coordinate 256,559 of CAWDZR010000016.1, read as the reverse complement.
GGTGGTCGGCGTGGTGGACGCCGACGTGGCGCTGAACCTGCCGGATTTCCGGGCGGCCGAGCGCACCTTCGACCTGCTGACGCAGGTGGCCGGCCGCGCGGGGCGGGGGCCGCTGGGAGGGCGGGTCATCGTGCAGACCCGGGCGCCGGGCCACCACGCCATCGTGCACGCCGCGGCGCACGACGTGCGGGGCTTCGCGGCCGAGGAGCTGCGGGAGCGGCGCGATCCGCCCTATCCGCCGCACGTCGCCCTCGCCAACGTGGTGTTGAGCGGGACGGACCAGCGCCGCGTGGCCCAGGCGGCCGAGCGGCTCGGGGTGTGGCTGCGGGCCCTCGTCGCGGCGCGCCCCGACGCCGGCGCCGAGGTGCTCGGGCCGGCCCCGTGCCCGCTGGAGCGCGTGCGCGACCGCTGGCGCTGGCACCTGCTGGTCAAGGCCCGCGACGCCGCGGCCCTGACCCGCGTGGCGCGGTATCTCGCCGCGCGCGCGCCGGCCAGCGCCGGGGTGCGGCTGATCGTGGATCGCGACCCGGCGGCGCTGCTGTGAAGACGCTATTGAACTCGCCTCCGGGCGTTCGTATTATTCGCGCCGCACATGGCCCGTCCGCTTGCACCGCGCACCGCAGCCGTGGCGGGCCCTGCTCGGTGAAGGCGACGCCGGCCTCCCGGGCGCAGGTGCCGGCCGATGGGGAACTCCCCGGCGGCCGGCTTCTTCTTGGGGCCGGGCGCGCCCCGGCGCGCGGGGCGCGGTGACGGAGGCGCTGGCGCGGCTGCTCGAGCTGCTGGCCGAGCGGATGCCGCGCGCGGAGGTGGAGGCGGTTTACGCCTTCCCCCCGGTGCGCCGCGAGGGCCGCGAGCACGGCGTGGCGGTGGTGAGCCGCGCGCTGGCCGGCGATCGGCGCCTGGTGTACCGGGCCCGGTATGTCGTCGCGCTCAAGGGCCCGGAGCGGGGCCGCATCACGGTGACCGTCGAGGAGACGGCCGAGGCGCCGGCGGCGCTGCTCCCCGAAGTGCTCGAGGGCGTGCGGCGCCGGGCCGACGAGGCGGGCGACGCGGAGCCCGTGGATCTGTCCGCGTGGAAAGCAGGTGAGGGTGAGCGTCCCACGCCCGAGTGAGCGATCGCCGATGCTGGAGGAGTTCCGCCGCTACCTGCGGGAGCACAGCCTGCCGGTGACGACGCAGCGCGAGCAGGTGGCGGAAGTCGTCCTGGCGGCGGTCGGCCATCTCTCGGTGGAGGACATCGAGCAGCAGCTGCGCGTGCGCGACCTGCACATCGGCAAGGCGACGGTGTACCGCACCCTCGACATCCTGGCCCGCAGCGGGATGATCACCGAGCGCGACTTCGGCGAGGGATTCCGCCGCTACGAACGGGTCCCCGGGCACCCGCACCACGAACACCTCATCTGCGTCCGCTGCGGCAAGGTCATCGAGTTCACGAACGACAAGCTGGAACGTCTCAAGGCGCTGGTGGCCGAGGAATACGGATTCCAGCACCACCACCACCGGCTGGAGATCTACGGCGTGTGCCGCGAGTGCCAGCTCCTGGAAGGCGCCGCGCCCGCTCCCCCAACCTCTCCCCCGTCCGAACAGAGGTAGTGCGGTGTTCGATCCCATGCATTTCGTGCCGACCAAGGGGTTCCTGACCCGGGGTGTGGGCCGTCACAAGGAGAAGCTGACGAGCTTCGAAATGGCCCTGCGCGACGCCGGCATCGAGAAGTGCAACCTCGTGCGGGTCAGCTCGATCTTCCCGCCCCACGGCAAGCTCGTGACCCGCCAGGAGGGCGTGCAGCTGCTGCACCCCGGCCAGGTGGTGTTCACGGTGCTGGCGGAGATGGCCACGAACGAGCCGAGCCGGATGGTCGCGGCCTCCATCGGCCTCGCCATTCCCGCCGACCCCAACCACTACGGGTACATCTCCGAGCACCACACGTACGGGCAGAAGGAGGAGATCGCGGGGGACTACGCCGAAGACCTGGCGGCCTCGATGCTCGCCACCACGCTCGGCGTGCCGTTCGATCCCAACCAGGCCTGGGACGAGCGCCGCGCGGTGTACCTGATGTCCGGCGACATCGTCAAGACGCGCAACGTGACCCAGACGGCGGAGTGCGGCCCCGACGGGCTGTGGACCACGGTGGTCGCGGCGTGCGTGTACGTGGAGTTCAACCACGTCACCGAAACGCCAGCGCCCCCGCCGTCCCGTCCGGCGCCGTGACCGCCTAGCCCTTGCTCGTCGCCTTCCTCGCGGGGCTGCTGTCGTTCCTGTCGCCCTGCGTCCTCCCGCTCGTCCCGAGCTATCTCTCCTTTCTCACCGGGGTGAGCGGCGTCGCCGAGATCGGCGCGCGGCGCCACCTGGCACTGCTGCACGCCATCCTGTTCGTCGCCGGCTTCTCGCTCATCTTCATCGCCCTCGGCGCCACTGCCACCGAGGTGGGCCGGCTCCTGCACGCGTACCAGCTGTGGCTCGAGCGCGTGGGCGGGGCGCTGATCATTGTCTTCGGCCTGGTCGCGCTCGGCGCGCTGCGCCTTCCGTTCCTCGCGCGCGAGGCCCGCGTCCAGCTGTCCGACAAGCCGCTCGGCTTCCTGGGGTCGGTGCTGGTCGGCATGGCCTTCGGCGCCGGCTGGACCCCGTGCATCGGCCCGATCCTCGGGTCCATCCTGCTCTACACCTCCACCCGCGCCGACCTGGGGCAGGGACTGGGCCTCCTGCTCGCGTACTCCCTCGGCCTGGCGCTGCCGTTCCTGGTGGCCGCCTGGGCGCTGGAGGGGTTCCTCGGCTGGTTCCAGCGCTTCCGGCGCTACGTCGGATGGGTGGAGCGGGTGGCGGGCGCGCTGCTGCTGGTGGCCGGCGTGCTGATGCTGACGGGGAGCTTCACGCTGCTGTCGGGATGGTTCCAGCGGCTGACGCCCGGGTTCCTCAAGTCGCGTCTCTGAGATCGCAGCACGCGGCAACGAGATTGCAGAACCGTTGCGAGACGCCGAGTTGCGAGTGGTTGTGAGATGCGAGTGGTCGGAAACAGAACAGGCCTCGGGCAGCTACGGAGCCGCCCGGGGCCTGTGCTCGCTCCGATCACTCCCATCGCGTAACCTCTCGCAACTCGGCGTCTCGCAACGGTTCTGAAATCTCGCCGACTGTCAACTCGCTTCCTCGAGAGATTCCTCCAGCTGTTGCCGTCGCAGCAATTGCCAGTACCGTCCCCGCCGCTCGAACAGCTCGTCGTGCCTGCCGGTCTCCACGATGCGCCCGCCGTCGAGCACCACGATGAGGTCGGCGTCGCGGACGGCGGTGATGCGGTGCGAGACGACCAGCGTGGTGACGCCCACCAGCGACCGCTTGAGCTGGCGCAGGATCTGGGCTTCGGTGTCGGTGTCCACGGCCGAGAGCGCGTCGTCGAGCACGACCACGTCGGGGCGGCGGGCCAGGGCGCGGGCCAGCGCCGTGCGCTGGCGCTGGCCGCCCGAGAGGTTGATGCCGCGCTCCCCCAGCATGGTCTCGTAGCCCGCGGGGAACGCGGCGATGGTCTCGTGGAGCTGCGCCACCCGCGCCGCCCCTTCCGCGGCGGCCTGGTCCAGCACGCCGAGCGCGATGTTCTCCCCGATCGTCTGGGAGAACAGGAACGTCTCCTGGGGCACGAAGCCCACCGCGCGCCGGAGATCGGCGAGCGCGAGCGCCCGGAGCGGTACGCCGTCGAGCAGGATCTCGCCGCGGTCGGGGTCGGCGAGCCGGGCGAGCAGCTCGACCAGCGTGGTCTTGCCGGACCCGGTGGCGCCGACCACCGCGACCCACGCGCCGGCGGAGGCGGCGAACGACACGCCCTCCAGCGCCCAGCCGCGGTCCCCGCCCTTGCCGTCGGTGCGCCGCGGCACCGGGTAGCGGAACCACACGTCCCGGAACTCGACCGCGCGCCCGCCGGACGCCGGCGGCAGCGCGCCGGGCGCCGGCGGGTCGGCGATGGCCGGCCGCTCGTTCAGGAGCTGCTGGATGCGGTCCATGGACGCGCCGCCGCGCTCGAACAGGTTGATGACCCAGCCGAGCGCGATCATCGGCCACACCAGGAGGACCAGGTAGGTGGTGAACGCGATGTACTCCCCCAGCGTGACGGTGCCGCGCACCACCAGCAGGGAGCCGAACCACAGGGTCAGCACGCCCCCGGCGCCGCCGAAGAACATGATCAGCGGAAACAGCGCGCCGTAGGTGCGGGCGAGGCGCATGTTGCGGCGCAGGTACTCGAGGTTCAGGGCCGCGAACTTCCGGGTCTCGCTCGCCTCCTGGCGGTAGGCGCGCACCACGCGCACGCCGCTCAGGCTCTCGTGCGCCTGCGTGGTGAGGGTCCCGAAGTGCTCCTGCACCGCCTCGAAGCGGTGGTGGATCGTGCGACCGAGCAGGACCATGACCGTCGGCATCCCCAGCAGCGGGATGAGGCCGAGCACCGTGAGCCGCCAGTCGATCCGCACCATCAGCGGAATCGCGAACACCGCGCGGGTGACGGTGTCGGTCAGGTACATCACCGCGGGGCCCGCCGCCATCCGCACGGCCGACAGGTCGTTGGTGGCGCGCGCCATGATGTCGCCGGTCGGCGTGCGGTGGTAGAAGGACGGCTGCAGGGTCACGAGGTGCCGGTACAGCGCGTTGCGGAGGTCGTACTCCATCCAGCGGCTCACCGCGTTCAGGAGCTGGCGCATCCCGAACCGGGCGGCGCCCGCCAGGACGGTGACCCCCACCAGGGCGCCGGCCATGAGGGCCAGCACGTGCGCCGCCCCCGGCTTGCCGAGCGCGTCCACGCCGCGCTGCAGGAACGCGGGCGCGGCCATGGTGAACACGTTGGCGACGGCGATCGTCAGCAGCCCGACCGCCATGCGCGCCAGATAGGGCCGGTAGTAGGGCAGCAGGGCGCGCAGGCTACGCACGTCCGCCGCCCCCCGCGCTCAGGGGTGCAGGTACCGGCCGAGCCACGCCTGGACCGTCGTCCACCACACCAGCTGGTCCTGCAGCCTGAGGACCCAGTGTCCTTCGTCGGGGAAGTACAGGAACTGCGACGGCACGCCCTGGCGCTGCAGCGCCGTGAACGCCTGCATTCCCTCCGTCTCCGGGATCCGGAAGTCCTGGCCGCCCTGGACCACCAGTTCGGGCGTGCGCATGGCCTGCGCGAAGCGGTCGGGCGACCAGCGCTCGTAGTCGGTGCGATCGGCCCACGGCGGCCCGCCCAGGTCGTGCTCCGGGAACCACAGCTCCTCCGTGGAACCGTAGAGGGACGAGAGGTTGAAGTCGCCGTCGTGCGCCACCAGCGCCTTGAAGCGCGAGGTGTGGCCGTTGATCCAGTTGACCATGTGGCCGCCGAACGAGCCGCCCGCCGCGCCCATGCGCGTGGAGTCCACGTAGGGGAGCCGGGCCGCGACCTCCACGCCCCGCATGATGTCCTCGTAAACCCTGCCGCCCCAGTCGCGCGCGATCTGGTCGATGAACCGCTGGCCGAAGCCGGTCGAGCCGCGCGGGTTGGGCATGAACACGACGTAGCCAGGCGCGGCGAACAGCTCCGGGTTCCAGCGCGGGTGGAACTGGTCGAGCCACGCGCCCTGCGGCCCGCCGTGCACCAGCACCAGCAGCGGGTAGCGGCGCGCCGGATCGAAGCCCGGCGGCTTGAGGAGCCAGCCGTACACGCTGTCGCCGCCGGCGCCGATCCAGCGGATCTCCGCGCCGGCGGGCATGTCGAGCGTCGCCAGCAGGTCGGCGTTGAGATGGGTGAGCTGCAGCGGCGGGGTGGGGTCGGCGTGATTGATCCGCCACACGAAGACCTGGGGCGGTGCGTTCATGGCGTCGCCGACGTACGCGACCGCGTCGGGCTGCGAGCCGGCGATGGCGAGCTGCGAGACGTCCCCGCCCGGATGCACGTCGTGCACCGCGCCCCCGGTCAGGGGGAGATGGAAGAAGCGGTCGCTCTGGTGGTCCTCGGCGATCACGATGAAGCCCTGGGAGTTCGGCTCCCAGGCGTACTCGTTGACCCAGCGGTCGAAGGCGCGCGGCACCTCGCGCACCGCGCCGCCGGCGAGGTCCTTCACCATGAGGCGGACGCGGTCGGACTCGTAGCCCGGCGTTGCCTGGGACAGGAAGGCGAGGTACCGCCCGTCCGGCGACCACGCGGGCGCCGACTCCGCGCCGCGCATCGCGGCCGTGACGGAGACCGGCTCGCCGCCCGCCGCGGCCACGGTGTAGATGTCGGTGTTGGTGGTCCAGGCCTGGTCGCGCCCGAACTTGGTGGTGAAGGCGAGCGTGGTGCCGTCGGGGCTCCAGGCGTAGTCGGACGATCCGCCGAAGGGCGGTACCGGCGTGTCCCAGTCCCTGCCCGCGAGCAGGTCGCGCGGGACGCCGCCGGCGGCGGGCACCACGAACAGGTGGCTGCGCGTGCCGTCGTCCCACGTGGTCCAGTGACGGTAGAGGAGATGGTCGTAGAGCCGCGCGTCGCTGGGCAGGTGCGCGAGGGAGTCGCCGCGCCGCTGGTTGCACGCGTCGTCGGCGCACTCCGGATAGACCTGGGAGGTGAAGGCGATCAGCCCGCCCGCCGGCGCCCACTGCGGGCCGTCGGCCCCGGTGGACAGGCTTGTCAGCTGCCGCTGCGCGCCCGTGGCCGGCTGGTAGATCCACACCTGGGGCGTCCCGCCGCGGGTCGTGACGTAGGCGAGCGCGGTGCCGTCCGGCGACCAGCGCGGGCTGCGGCCGCCCAGCGAGTCGGTGGAGATCCGCCGGGCCTCGCCGCCGGCGGCGGGCACCATCCACAGGTCGGTGCGCCGGCGGTTGCCGGCGAGGTCGGGGACCGCGACGTCGTAGGCGACCCAGCGCCCGTCGGGCGAGATCGCGGGCTCGGCCGGCCGCGCCAGGCTCAGGAATTCGCGCACGGTGATGGCGTGGCGCCCCTGCGCGGCGGCGGGGCCGGGAACGAGGGCCAGGGCGGCGGCGACGGCGACGGCGTGACGGTGCATCATGGCGGGCCTCGGTGGTTTCGAGCGGAGCTGCTGCTTCACCATCCGGCCGCACCGCCCCCGCGGCGCGGGTCCGCGAGGCCCTCGAGGCCCTGCGGCGTGACGAGCACGGAGTTGACGTCCCCGATGACGAGGGGCCGGTCGCGGAAGGCGTGCCCCATCGCGGCGAGGACCCGCCGCTCGCCGGGCGCCAGGCCGCCGGCCTCCCACATCACCGAGTCGGGGAGGGCCTGGTGGTGGATGCGCGGGGCGCTCACGGCCTCCGCGAGCGTCATCCGCTGGTCGATGATGTTGGAGATGACCTGCTCGACAGCGGTGATGATGCGCGGGCCGCCGGGCGAGCCGGTGACCAGCACCAGGTGGCGCCCCGGGTCGAGCACGATCGTGGGCGCCATCGCCGACAGCATCCGCTTCCCCGGCTGAATCGCGTTCGCCTCGCCCTGGACCAGCCCGTAGAGATTGGGGGCGCCGGGCTTCGAGGCGAAGTCGTCCATCTCGTCGTTGAGGAGGAATCCCGCGCCCGTGACCGTCACCGCCGAGCCGAAGTCGTCGTTGAGGGTCGTGGTGATCGCGACCGCGTTCCCTTCCGGATCCACGATCGAGAAGTGGGTGGTGTGCCGCCCCTCGACGATGGCCGGCATCTCGGCGGAGGGCGTGGCCGTGTCGAACCGGATGCCGCGGGCGAGCTGCGCCGCGTACCGCTTGCTGGTGAGCCTGGCGATCGGCATGCGCACGAAATCGGGGTCGCCGAGCCAGCGGTTGCGGTCGGTGAACGCGCGCCGCATCGCCTCGATCTCCAGGTGCAGCAGCGCCCCGGAGCCGAACGGCGGCAGCGGGCCCGAGGCCTCGAGGATGTTCAGGATCTCGGCGACCGTGACGCCGCCGCTCGACGGCGGCGGCATCCCGATCACGTGCCAGCCGCGATAGGTGGACTCGAGCGGGTCGCGCCACTTCGCCTGGTAGCCGGCCAGGTCGGCGCGGGTGATGATGCCGCCGCTGCGCCCCATCTCCGCGACGATGGCGTCGGCGATGCCGCCCCGGTAGAAGGCGTCGGCGCCCGAGTCGGCGATCAGCGCGAGGGTGCGCGCCAGGTCGGGCTGGCGCAGCGTGTCGCCCTCCGCGGGCGGGCCGCCGTCGTGGAAGAACGCCGCGACCGACGCGGGGAAGCGCTCCAGCCGCCGGCGGTTCACCGAGTCGCGGAACACCGCGGCCCGCGGCGAGTCCACGATCACGCCGCTCTGCGCCAGCGCGATCGCCGGGGCGACGAGGTCGCGCCACGGGAGGCGGCCGAAGCGGCGGTGCATCTCGAACAGCCCGGCCACGGACCCCGGCACGCCCACGGCCAGCCCCCCGGTGAGGCTCCGGTCAGTGAGGTGGCCGGCGGCGTCGAGGTACATGTTGCGCGTCGCCGCCGCCGGCGCGGTCTCGCGGAAGTCGAGCGAGTAGGCGCGGCCGTCGGCGGCGCGATAGACGAGGAAGCCGCCGCCGCCGATGTTGCCGGCCTGCGGATGCACCACCGCGAGGGCGAACGCCACCGCCACGCCGGCGTCGATCGCGTTGCCGCCGCGCCGCAGCACCTCGGCGCCGACGGCGCTCGCGGCGGGGTGGTCGGAGACCACCATCGCGTAGCGGCCCGTCACGGGCTGCGGCGGCGTCGCGAAACGCCATCCGGCGGGGAACGTCCCGGTCCACGCGGGCTGCCACGCGGCGCCGGACGTCCCGCAGGCGGCCACGAGCAGCGCCAGCAGCGCTCGGAAGGCTCTCGACATGGCACGTACGCTAGCCGCGCCGCCGTGACGGCGCCAGCTTACAGCACCATGCCCGCGACAGGCGTTCTCCCCGGAGCTGCGACGATGCGAAGCCCGCGTCCACGTCATCGGCCCACCTCGCCCCGGCTCGCGGCGGCCCTCCTCGCCGCCGCCCTGCTCGAACCCGCCGCTGCCGCCGCGCAGCAGGCGCCGCTGTCCTACACGTGCTACCGCGCGCCCCGCGCGCCGCGGCTCGACGGCTCCCTCGACGACGCGGCGTGGCGCGCCGCGCCCTGGTCACCGGCGTTCGTGGACATCGAGGGCGACCGGAAGCCGGCGCCGCGCTTCGAGACGCGCATGAAGATGCTGTGGGACGACCACTACCTGTACGTGGGCGCCGCGCTCCAGGAGCCGGACGTGTGGGGCACGCTCACCCAGCGCGACGCGGTGATCTTCCACGACAACGACTTCGAGATGTTCATCGATCCCGACGGCGACGCGCTCAACTACGTCGAGCTGGAGATCAACGCCCTCAACACCGTCTGGGACCTGTTCCTCGCCAAGCCGTACCGCGACGGCGGCCACGCCGACGACGCCTTCGACCTCGTGGGGCTCAAGACCGGCGTGCGCGTGCTCGGGACCCTGAACCATCCGGGAGACGTGGATTCGGGCTGGACCGTGGCGATCGCGATCCCGTGGCGCGCGCTGCAGCGGGCCAGCGGGACGACCGCCGCGCCGCGCCCCGGCCAGCAGTGGCGCATCAACTACTCGCGGGTCGAGTGGCACACCACGGTGGTGGACGGCGCCTACCAGAAAGTGCCCGGGCTCCGGGAGGACAACTGGGTCTGGTCGCCGCAGGGCATGATCGACATGCACCAGCCCGAGCACTGGGGCTTCGTCACCTTCTCGCCGGTCCGGGCCGACCGCCGCCCGCCCGCTCCGGAAGCGCCGCCGCCCGCCTCCGCCGCGCCGACCCCCGCGCCCGACCTGGTGCTGAGCGGCTATCTGGCCGACGTGTCGGGCGCGCACATCGCCTACCACTCGCCCGATCCCGAGGCGGAGACGGCGCTGCTGGCGCGCGCGCGCCGCGAGGTGCAGTCGGTGACGTGGCTGACGGACACGGTACCGGCCGCCACCGCCGCCGACACCGTCCAGTTCGTCTGGATCGCGGGGCTCGCCGGCAGCAAGGGGCTGCACGATTTCGCCTTCGCCGTGGACGGCCGCCACGTCGCCACGTTCACCAGCATCCGGGACTCGACGGCCCGCGACTGGTCGGTCGCGGGGGAGGGCGGCGCCCGGCTCTCGTTCCGCACCACGCTGGCGGACCAGTTCCAGGACGTCTTCGGCTACATGACCCTGCGGCTGCCGCGCGCCGCGCTGGCGCCGGGCGCGCCCCTGGCGCTCACCGTCACGGGTGCGGACGCCGAGAGCAACGACTGGTACATGACCTTCAGGCACCGGCTGGCCGCCCGCCCTCGCGTGGCACAGGACCCGGTGCTGGTGCGCGTCGGCGACTCTGCAGAGGCGCAGGTCCACGTGATCCTCGACAACCTGGCGGGATACCGCGAGGCCGAAGTGGAGGCCGCGGGCCACGCACCGGTGCGCGCCGCGCTGCAGTTCGGAGTCAACGTCGTCCGCGCACTGGCGGGGCCCGACGCGGCGCCCCACGCCGTGCGCGTGGTGGTGCGCCTCGACGGCCGGCCGGCCCTCGACACCGCGGTCGCGCTGGCTCCCGTCGCCCAGCGCGACATCTACCTGCTGCCCTACTCGCACAACGACATCGGCTACTCCGACCTGCAGGAGCGCGTGCGGTTGAAGCAGTGGCGCAACATCCAGGACGCGCTCGACCTCATCGACCGCACGCGCGACTACCCGCCCGAAGCTCGATTCAAGTGGAACGTGGAGGTGCTGTGGCCGGTGGCGAGCTGGCTGGCCCAGGCCTCGGCGGCGGACCGGGCGCGCTTCGTCGTCGCCGTCCGGGCCGGCAGCCTGGGGCTCAACGCCTTCTACGCGGGCGTGCTGAGCGGCCTCGCCACGGCGCCCGAGATGACGCACTTCTTCGACGAGGCGCGGCGGCTCCGCGACCGCGACTCCCTGCCGATCACGACCGCGCTGCTCTCGGACATCCCCGGACAGTCGTGGGGCATCGTGACGGCGCTGGCCGAGAGCGGCATCCACGACTTCGCCATGGCGCCGAACAACGGCGACCGGATCGGCTACGTGCTCCAGGACTGGGGCGACCGGCCGTTCCGGTGGGTATCGCCGTCGGGGCAGGACACCGTGGTGACGTGGGTGGCGGGCGCGAGCTACTCGCTCTTCCACGAGGCGCGGATCCGGGTGGCCGGCGAACGGCAGATCTTCGCCCTGATGCGGCGTCTCGACGCGATGGGCTATCCGTACGTGCCGGTGCAGCTCCCGTACACGGTGGACGGCGACAATGGTCCCACCGACGCCGATCTCCCCGACTACGTCCGGGAGTGGGATGCGCGCTACGCCAGTCCGCGGCTCGTGATCGCCACGCACGCGCAGCTGTTCCAGGCGCTGGAGCCCTACGCCGCGCGGCTGCCGGTCGTCGCCGGGGACTTCACCGGCTACTGGGAGGACGGTGCCGCCTCGACGGCGCGCGAGACCGCCGCGGCGCGCGCCGCGTCGGACCGCCTGGTGCAGGCCGACGCGCTGTGGGCCATGACGGCGCCCGCCGCGTTCCCGGCGGACGAGGACGAGGCGGCGTGGCGCGACGTGGTGATGTGGGACGAGCACACCTGGGGCGCGGCGGCGAGCATCGAGACGCCCGACGCGCCCGACGTCGTCGCGCAGTGGCGCTACAAGCAGGCGTTCGCGCTCGGGGCGGACAGCCTGTCGCGCGACTTGGAGGCGCGGGCGCTCGCCGCCCGCGGCGCGGTGGTCTCCGGCGCGTTCGACGTCGTCAACACGGCCTCGTGGCCGCGCACGGATCTCGTGGTGGTGCCGCCCGTGCTCAGCCGGGCCGGCGACCGGGTGCTGGGGCCGGACGGCCGCGCGGTGCCCTCGCAACGCCTCGCCGCGGGCGGCCTCGCCGTCCTGGTGCGCGACCTGCCGTCCTTCTCGGCCCGCCGCTACCGGGTGGTCCGCGGCCGCGCGCCCGTGGGCGGCGACGCGCACGCCGACGGCGTGACCGTCCGGAACCGCCTGCTCGCGGTCGCGGTGGATACCCTGACCGGCGGCGTGCAGGGGGTGCTGTGGAACCCTCGCGACGTGGACCTGGTGGATGCGTCGCGGCGCCGCGACCTCGCCGGCTACCTGTACGTCGCGGGGCGCGATTCGGCCGCGGCGGCCGGGCCCACGCGGGCCCGCTGGCGCGTCGAGGACGCGGGGCCCCTGGTGGCGTCGCTGGTCACCACGGCGGACGCCCCGGGCGCGCGGTCGGTGACGCGGGAGGTGCGGTTGGTCGCCGGACTCGACCGGCTGGAGCTGCGCGTCACCGTGGACAAGGAAGCCGTGCGGACGCCGGAGGGCGTGCACCTCGCCTTTCCCCTCCGGGTGAGGGACGGCGAGGTCCGCTGGGACGTGGCGTCGGGGATCGTGCGCGCGGACTCCGACCAGCTCGCCGGCGCCGCGCGCAACTTCGTCGAGGCGCAGAGCTGGGTGGACGTCTCGAACGACAGCCTCGGCGTGACCGTCGCCACGCCGGACGCGCCGCTGGTGGAGATCGGGGGCATCAACGCCGAGTTGCCGTGGATGCGCACCGTCCCGCGGTCGCAGACGTTCTACTCGTACGTCATGAACAACTACTGGCACACCAACTACAAGGCCGACCAGGAGGGGCCGGTGACGTTCCGCTACGTGCTGCGGCCCCACGGCGCCTTCCGTCCGGAGGACGCCGCCCGCCTCGGGGCGGAGGCGCGCCGGCCGCTGCTGGTGGTGCCCGCGGCCGGGCGCGCGCCGGCGGCGCCGCTGGCGACGGTGTCGCCGGCCACCGCGCTCGTGACCGCGCTGCGGCCCGGCGCCGACGGCCGCTCCTGGATGGTCGCGCTGCAGAACCCGACGGGCGCCGCGCAGCGGGTGGCGCTCCGGTGGCGCGGCGGACGGCGCGTCGCGGTGTCGGAGAGCGACGACGCCGAGCGGCCGGGCGCGCCGCTCCGCGGCCCGCTCCTGCTGCCGGCCCACGGAACCGCGCTGCTGCGCGTCGTGCCGCGCTGACGATGCGGCCGGCGCCGCAGCGGGCGCGCCGCGCGCTCTGGCGTGGCTCCGCGGCCCGCCGTAACCTTAGCGGCATCGAATCGCGAGCGCGTTTCCCGAGAGGCCGCCGGGCCTAGTGGCGACCGGCAAGCGACGGCCCCCCCAGCGGCGCCGGCCGCCGCGAGAACCCGGCTCCGAACCGGACGCGGCCCTCGAAGCGCTCCGGCAGGCCCCGGATCTGTGGCGGGCGCTGTTCGAGAACTCGCCGGACACGGTGATCGTCCTCGACCGTAACCGGCGCATTTCCTACATCAACCGGATCCCGCCGGAGTTCACGCCCGACCAGGTTGTCGGCGCCAGCGTGCTCGAGTTCCTGCCTCCGGCGCACCGGGCCGCGGCGGAAGAGATCCTGGAGCACGTGTTCCGCACCGGCCTCCCGGCCGGCCGCGAGTTTCCGGGCGTCGGGCCCGGCAGCACGTCGGTGCTGTACGACGCCCACATCATGCCCATCCTGCGCGAGGGCCGCGTGGCCGCCGCGCTCGTCACCGCGGTGGACATCACCGAGCGGCGGTGGAGCGAGACGCTCCAGCACGCGACCCGCCGCATCGCGGAGGCGGCGCTCACCGCGCCGAGCCTCCCGGAGCTGTATCCCGCCATCCACCACATCGTCGGCGAGCTGATGCCGGCGCAGAACTTCTACATCGCGCTGTACGACGCGGCGTCCGACCGGATCACGTTCCCGTACTTCGTGGACGAGGTGGACCCGCCGCCGCCGCCGCACCGTCCCGCGGCGGGGCTCACGGAGTACGTGCTGCGCACCGGGGCGCCGCTGCTCGGCACGCCCGAGGCGTTCGAGGACCTGGTGCGGCGCGGCGAAGTCGAGCCGATGGGCGCCCCGTCGGTGGACTGGCTCGGCGTGCCGCTCGTGGCCGACGGCGCGCCGTTCGGCGTGCTGGTCGTGCAGACCTACACGGAGGGGCTCCGGTTCGGCGAGGTGGAGATGAACATCCTCAAGTTCGTCTCCACCCAGGTCGCCATGGCCATCGCGCGCACCCGCGCCGCGGACGCCCTGCGCCACAGCGAGGAGCGCCTGCGCGCGCTCGAGAGCGCCACGACCGAGGCGATCGCCCTGCACGAGAGCGGCCGCATCGTCGAGGTGAACGGCGCGTTCCTGCGGATGTTCGGCTACGAGCGGCCCGACGAGGTCATCGGCCGGCCGGTGCTGGACTTCGGCACGCCGGCCTCGCGCGTGCAGGTGATGGAGGCCGTGCAGTCGGGCCGGGAGGAGCCCTACGAGGCGGAGGGCGTGCGGCGGGACGGCTCGCTGTTCGTCGGGGAGCTGTCGGCGCGGATGGCGCCTTACCGCGGCCGGCTGGTGCGGATGGTGGCGATCCGCGACGTGACCGCGCGGAAGCGGGCCGAGGAGGCACTGCGCAGCAGCGAGCGGCAGCTGCGGGCCGTGATCGACAACGCGCCCATCGTCTTCTTCGCGTGGGACACCCAGGGCCGGTTCCTGCTGTCGGAGGGGAAGGGCCTCGCCGCGCTCGGCCTCGCGCCGGGGGAGGTGGTGGGGAAGACGGTGTTCGAGGTGTATCGCGACCACCCGGACGTGGTGGTGTCGGCGCGGCGCGCGCTCGCCGGCGAGGCGTTCAACGCCCCGATCCAGATCGGCGACCTGCGCTTCGACATCTGGTACTCGCCGGTGCGCGATGGACAGGGCGCCCTCGCCGGGGTGATCGGCGTCGCGACCGACGTCACCGAGAAGCAGACGCTGGAGGCGCAACTCCGCCAGGCCCAGAAGATGGAGGCGGTGGGGCGGCTCGCGGGCGGCATCGCCCACGACTTCAACAACCTGCTCACGGCGATCTTGAGCTACGCCGACTTCCTCCTGGTCTCCCTGGGCGCGGACCACCCCGCCCGTGAAGACGCGGAGGAGGTGCGCCGGGCCGCGCTCAAGGCCGCGGACCTCACCCGCCAGCTGCTGGCGTTCAGCCGCCGCCAGGTGCTGCAGCCCCGGCTGCTGGACCTCAACGCCATCGTCGGGGAGATGGAGAAGCTGCTGCGCCGGCTCATCGGCGAGGACGTCACGTTGCGCACGGCGCTGGCCGGCAACCTCGGCGTCGTGCGGGCCGATCCCAGCCAGATCGAGCAGGTGATCGTCAACCTGGCGGTGAACGCGCGCGACGCCATGCCGGGCGGCGGCACGCTGACGCTCGAGACCGGCAACGCCGACGCCGCCCAGGTCCGCGGCCACGGCACCGTGGCGGTGGAGTCCGGGCCGTACGTGGTGCTGCGGATCTCGGACACCGGCGAGGGGATGGACGCCGGGACGCGGGCGCGCCTGTTCGAGCCGTTCTTCACCACCAAGGAGCAGGGGCGCGGCACGGGGCTGGGCCTCGCCACCGTGTACGGCATCGTCAAGCAGAGCGGCGGCTACATCTGGGTGGAGAGCGAGCGGGGGCACGGCACCACGTTCACGATCTACCTGCCGCGCGCGGACGCGGCCGCGGCCGTGCCGGTGCAGCAGGCGGCCGGGCCGCAGGTGTCGGCCGGCGAGGAGACGATCCTGCTGGTGGAGGACGACGAGGCGGTGCGCGACCTGTGCCGCCGTACGCTCGCGGCCCAGGGGTACCGGGTGCTCGAGGCGGAGAACGGGGCGGAGGCGCTGCGCGTCGCCGCCGCGCACCGGGGCCCGCTCGACCTGCTGTTGACGGACGTCGTGATGCCGGGCATGAACGGCCGCGAGTTGGCCGAGGCGCTCGCCACGACGCGGCCGGACACGGCGTGGCTGTTCGTGTCGGGGTACACGGAGGACTCGGCCGTGCGGCGCGGCGCCGAGGTGTCCGGGCTGACGTTCCTCCAGAAGCCGTTTTCCCCGACAACCCTGCTGGGGCGCGTGCGCGATGTCCTCGATGCCCGCGTGTGACCGGCCGGTGAGCGGCCCGGCCGCCGGGCGGGCGGGCGCGCGGTGACCCCCGCCGCCGGGCCGCTCGACCCGCGGCTCACCGAGCAGCGCAATCCCGAGACGGCCGACATCGACCTGGCCGACGCCGCGCGCATCGTCGAGCTCTTGAACCGCCAGGACCGGATGGCGCCGGACGCCGTGTGGGCGGTGCGCGACGAGGTGGCGCGCGCCGTCACGATGGTCGAGGCGGCGTTCCGGGCCGGCGGGCGGCTCCTGTACGTGGGCGCCGGCACGAGCGGGCGCCTCGGCGCGCTCGACGCCGCGGAATGCCCGCCGACCTTCGGATCGCCGCCGGAGATGGTCCAGTTCGTCATGGCCGGCGGGGCGTCGGCGCTGATCAAGAGCGCGGAAGGGGCCGAAGACGACTTCGACGCCGGCGCGGAGGCCGTGGACGCGAAGGCGCTGCGGCCGGCGGACGTGGTCTTCGGCATCGCCGCGAGCGGCACCACGCCGTTCGTGCGCGGCGCGCTGGCGCGCGCGGCGGCCCGGGGCGCGCGCACCGTGCTGCTGGCCTGCAGCGATCCTCCCCGCGACGTGCTGGCGGGTGTCGATCTCGCGATCCTGCCCAAGGTGGGCCCCGAGGCGCTCACGGGCTCGACCCGCCTCAAGGCCGGCACCGCGACCAAGCTCGTGCTCAACGCCGTCACGACCGGGGCGATGATCCGGATGGGGCGCGCGTACGGGAACCTGATGGTGGACCTGGTCGCGCTGTCGGACAAGTTGCGCGACCGCGGCGAGCGCATCGTCATGGAGGTGTGCGGCGTGGACCGCGACGGCGCCCGCCGCGCCATCGCGGCCGCGGACGGCCACGTCAAGACCGCGATCGTGATGGTGAAGCGGGGCGTGGACCGCGCGGCGGCGGAGCGGCTGCTCGCGGAGGCGGGCGGGTTCGCGCGGCGGGCGGTGGGCGCGCCCCCGCCGCCGCCCGGGGCGCCGTCCGGGCCGGGAGCGGGCGCGCGTGACTGAAACAGGGGCGCCCACCCTCGCCGTCGGCCTGATGTCGGGGACCTCCCTCGACGGCGTGAGCGCGGCGCTGGTGTCCCTCGCGGAGGTTCCGGGCGAGGGGTACCGCCTCGAGCTGCTGGCCTTCCTGACGGCCCCATTCAGCGACCCGCAGCGCGAGCGCATCGGCAACACCGTGACCGGCGGGAGCGCGCGGGAGCTGGCGCTGCTCGACGCGGACCTCGGCGTGTGGTTCGCGGACGCGGCGCTGGCGGTGCTCGCCGCCGGCGGCGTGGCCCCGGCGGCGCTGGCGTTCGTCGCCTCGCACGGGCAGACGATCTGGCACGAGCCGCAGCGCGCCAGCCTGCAGCTCGGCAACGCGGCGGTGATCGCGGAGCGCGTGGGGGTCGCCGTGGTCTCCGATTTCCGCTCGCGCGACGTCGCGGCCGGCGGCCACGGGGCGCCGCTGGTGCCGCGCGCCGACCGTCTGCTGTTCGCCCGGCCGGACGGGCCGCGCGCGCTCCTCAACCTGGGGGGCATCGCGAACTTCACCGTGGTGCCGCGGCGCGGCTCCGACGCGGCGCTGGTGGCGCTCGATACGGGGCCCGGCGTGATGGTGGTGGACGAGTGCGTGCGCCGCCTCTATCCGGGCCGGCGGTTCGACGAGGACGGCGCCATCGCGCGCACGGGCCGCGTCGTCGAGCCCGCGGCGGCCGCCGCCCTCGACCATCCGTTCTTCGGGACGGCGCCCCCGCGCTCGACGGGACGCGAAGTGTTCGGCGTCGCGTACGCGCACCACCTCCTCACCCACTGCCGCGAGCTGGGCGCGTCGCCGGCCGATACCGTCGCCACGGCGGTCGCTGTCACGGCGCGCGCCGTCGGCGCGGCGGCACGTCAGTTCATCCCGCCCGCGCTCCGGCCGCTCGACGTGGTCCGCTCGGGCGGCGGCGCGCGCAACCCGGCGCTGGTCGCCGCGGTCGTCGCGGCGTGGCCGGGACCGCAGCACCGGGCCTTCGACGAGCTGTTCTTCGACGGCGACGCCAAGGAAGCGGCGGCCTTCGCCTTCCTCGGCTACCTCGCGCGCGCGGGCCGGCCCGGCAACGAGCCCTCGGCCACCGGGGCCCGCGGGCCCCGGGTGCTGGGCTGCATCACCCCCGCGTGAAGCCGCTCGCCGCGCTGGTGCTGCCGGCCATCCGCTGGGACGCGGAGCGGGGCTTCGCGCCCGCGCTGCCGGAGGTGGAAGCCGCGCTCGCGCTGGGCGTGGGGGGCTTCATCATCTTCGGCGGCGAGCGCGAGGCGGTCGCCCGGCTGTCGGGCGATCTGCGGGCCGCCGCCCCGCACCCCCTGCTCGTCGCCTCGGACCTCGAGCGCGGGGCCGGGCAGCAGGTGGCCGGTCTCACGCCCCTCCCGCCGGCCATGGCCCTCGCGTCGCTCGGCGAAGCGGCCGTGGCGGAGGCCGCCGGCATCACGGCGACCGAGGCGAGGGACGTCGGGATCTCGTGGGTGTTCGCGCCGGTGGTGGATCTCGACGTCGAGCCCGCCAATCCGATCGTCCAGACGCGCGCCTTCGGCGGCGACCCGGAAGCCGTGGGGCGGAGCGCGGCCGGCTGGATCGCCGCGTGCCAGGCGACGGGCGTGCTCGCGTGCGCGAAGCACTTCCCCGGCCACGGCCGCACCACGGCCGATTCGCACGCCGTGCTCCCGGTGGTCACGGTGCCGCGCGAGCAGCTCGAGGCCGACCTGCTCCCGTACCGCTGGGCCGTGGGCGCCGGCGTGGCGGGCGTGATGACGGCGCACGTCGCGTACCCCGCGCTCGACGCCTCGGGCCGGGCGGCGACCCATTCGCGGCCCATCCTCGACGGGCTGCTGCGGCGCGAGCTGGCCTTCGACAGGCTCGTCGTCACCGACGCCCTGATCATGGAAGGGGCGCTCCAGGGGTCCGGCGAGCAGGCGGGAGCGGTGCAGGCGCTGAACGCCGGCTGCGACCTGCTGCTCTACCCGAAGGACGTCGGCGGCGTGGTCGCGGCCCTCGAAGCGGGCGCCGCGTCGGGCGCCCTGGACGCGCGGAGGATCGACGCGTCGCTGGCGCGCCGCCGGGAAGCGGCCGAAGGCGCTGCCCGGCCCGCGCGCCTGCCCGACGCGGAGCTGGAGCGGCAGCGCGACCGGGGCCGCGCGCTGTGCCGCTCGGCCGTGCGCCTGCTGCGCGGCGAGCCCCGGCGCGTGCCGGCCGCCGTCGCGGTCGAGATCGTGGACGACGATGCCGGCGGGCCCTATCCCCTGCCGCCCCGGAGCGCCTTCGCCGAGGCACTCGCCGCCGGCGGCGCCGCCGGTTCCGCGGGCGGCGAGAGGGTCGTGCTGCTGTTCGCCGACGTGAAGGGGTGGAAGGGGCGCGCGTCCCTGTCCGAGGCCAGCCGCCGGAGCCTGGCCGCGGCGCTGCGCGCACCCGCCACCGTCGTCCTGTTCGGGCATCCCCGGCTCCTGTCCGAGATCCCGGGCCCGGGGCCGGTGTGGTGCGCCTGGTCCGGCGACGTGGCGATGCAGCGCGCGGCGGCGGAGCGCCTGCTGGCCGGGTAGTGCGTCCCCTCGACTGGATCGTCGTCGCCGCCTACCTGGGCGGGACCCTCGCGCTCGGCATGGTGCTGGCGCGGCGCGGCTCGAAGAGCCTCGCCGAGTTCTTCGTCGGCGGGCGGGCGATCCCCTGGTGGCTCGCCGGCGCCTCGATGGCGGCCACGACGTTCAACGTGGACACGCCGCTCTACGTCACCGGCCTCGTGGCCCGCCGCGGCATCGCGGGCAACTGGGAATGGTGGAGCTTCGCCTTCACCCACGTCCTGATGGCGGTGGTGCTGGCGCGCCTGTGGCGGCGCGCGACCATCATGACGGACGTGGAGCTGATCGAGCTCCGGTACGGCGGCAAGCCCGCCGCGATCCTGCGCGGCACGCGCGCGCTCCTGTTCGCGATCCCCATCAACTGTCTCGGCATCGGGTACGGGATGCTGGCGATGCGGAAGGTGCTGGTGGCCCTGGGCGCGATGAACAGACTCCCCTTGCCGGGCGACCCGCAGCTCTGGGCGGTGGTGGCCATCGTGCTCGTCGTGCTGGTTTACTCGGCCGCGGCCGGCTTGTGGGGCGTCGTCGCGACCGACTTCCTGCAGCTCTCCCTCGCCCTCCTCGGGGCGATGCTGGTCGCCGGGTTCGCCCTGCACGAGGTCGGCGGACTCGCGGCGCTGCGCGAGCGGCTGGTCGCGCTGGGGCACGGCAGCGCGCTGCGGCTGCTGCCGCGGCCGGGCGACGTCGCCCTGCCGTTCGGCACGTTCCTCGGGTACATCGGCATCCAGTGGTGGGCGTACCGCGGCGCCGACGGCGGCGGCATGTTCGTCCAGCGGCTCTCGTCGGTGAAGGACGAGCGGGCCGCCGAGCGCGCGGCGGGCCTGTTTAACGTCATCAACTACGTGGTGCGCACCTGGCCGTGGGTGGTGGTGGCGCTGGCGGCGCTCGTCGTGCTCCCCGGCCTCCAGGATCCGGAAACCGCCTATCCCCTGATGATGCTGCACTACCTGCCGGTGGGCGTCCTGGGCCTGGTGCTCGCGTCGCTCGTCGCCGCCTTCATGTCCGCCGTCTCCACCCAGATCAACTGGGGCGCGTCGTACATCGTGCGCGACGTCTACCAGCGGTTCATCGCGCGCGAGTCGGGAGAGCGGAACCTGGTGCTGGTGGGGCGGGCGGCGACGCTGCTCATCACCCTGCTCTCCGCCGCGGCCAGCTTCGCGATGCACGACGTGGGCCGGATCTTCCGCTTCCTCATCCTGATCGGCAACGGGTCGGGCACCGTGCTGCTGCTGCGCTGGTTCTGGTGGCGGGTGAACGCGTGGGCGGAGTGGGCCGCGCTCGTCGTCGCGCCCCTGATCGCGCTGCTGGCGACGTTCGTGCCCGGGCTCGGCGATCTCAGCTTCGGCGCGAAGCTGGCGCTGACGGCCTTCGGCGCCATCGCGGTCTGGGTGCCGGTGATGCTGCTGACCGCCCCGGAGCCGCCCGCGGTGCTCGAGGCGTTCTACCGGCGGGCGCGGCCGGGCGGCCCGGGGTGGCGCGCGGTGCGGGCGGCGGTGGGCCTCGAGCCGTCCTCGAAGCTCGGGCGTGACTTCGCCGAGGCGGGCGCGACGCTGGCGATGGTGCTGGGCGCGATGCTGGCGATCGGGGGCGTGGTGATCGGATCCGATGCCTGGGCGCTCGGAGCGAGCGGGGTGCTGGTGGGAGGATGGGCCCTGCGAAGAAGCGTGAGAGGTGAGAAGGTGAGGAGTGAGACGGGTAGGTGAGAGGTGAGAAGTCGAAAGGCGTGAGAGGTAGCCTCCCCCTCACGCCTTTCAACCTCTCACGTCTCACTTCGACCTCTCACCTTTCACATCTCACCCGTCACGCATCACCCGTCACCAGATCAACCCCAACCCGAATCCCAGCCTGACGCCGGGCTGCGTCGTCCCCGAGATGTTCGCGGCCGACACGTCGAGGTTGATCCCCAGCAGCTGGATGCCCGTCCCGGCCGACAGCATGGTAGCGCCGGCGAAATCGGACGAGGCCCCGACCCGCAGCGGGACGACGCCCAGGAGGCGGTACTCGGCGCCGACCGCGAGCTGCTGGCTGGCCTGCGTGTCGAGACCCGCCTTGAGCCGCAGCTGTCCCTGCGCGGCGACGGTGAGCAGGCCACGGTGCAGCGCGAAGCCGACGCGCACCAGCCGGGCGAAATTCCCGTTGGCGAGCAGTGAGTCGCTCAGCGCCTTGGCCTGCAGGTCCCCCTGAATGGCGGCCTGACCCTGCAGCGATACGCTGGAGAGGGTGGTGTCGGTCACGCTCCCGGACGACGTCTGGGTGCTCTGGCGCAGGGTGCGGTCGTACGCCATCCGGCTCGCGTCCCACGTCATGCTGCCGAGCGCGTTGACCACGACGGCCGACACTGTCATGCCGCCGTGGGCGAGCTGCAGGGTGGCGCCGAGGTCCACGCCGTAGCCCTTACCCGCCTGGCCGCCGCACGCCCCGGTGCCGGTCGGCTTGAAGTTGTCGCAACCGGTCCCGTAGTTGGTGTACACGGCCTGGCCCGCCTCGGTCGCCGAGAACAGGGGGCTGAAAGTCACCTGCGAGCCCAGGTCCGTGGCGGATCCGAGGAAGTTGCCGATCACGTACTTGTACGTCACGCCCACCGACAGCCGGCCCAACGGGACGGGGAAGGCGTGGGCGAAGCTGCCGGCCGCGGTGGTGGCGGCCCAGGCGAAGCCGTTCGACCCTGCGGCCGCGAAGGAGGACGAGGCCCCGTTCACCGGCGCGTTGCCGAACAGCGCCAGCCGGACCGCGTCCTTGCCGAGGCCCGCGTTCACTTCGCCCGACGCGCCGATCATCAGGGCGAACGGGCCGACGGACAGCCCGAAAGGCTCGGCGCCGACCAGGCTGCGGATGGTCAGGTTGGAGCCGGTGATCTTGTCGAGCAGCGTCTGCTTGTCGGCGGCCGAAAGGTAGGTGTTGGCGTACTTGCGGACGTCGGAGAACCCGAAGGCATTGCTGCCGAACTCGATGTTCACGTGCGGCAGGCCGATGGTGAATCCCGGCCGCCCCCACGTGGCGAGCATCGCCGGGTTCCAGAAGACGGCCTCGTAGCCGCGTGCCAGGGAGGTGTAGGCGTCCCCCATGCCGAGCGCGCGCGTGGAGGGATCGGGGAGCTGCGCGGACAACAGCGCCGGCGTGAGGAGGCCGGCCAGGACGAGCGAGAAGCGCTTCATGGCGGTCCTCCTACTTGTGGGTGACGGAGACGAGGATCGACCCCGACAGGGAGACGCCGATCGAGTCCGCCGCGGTGATCGTGACGGGGGAGGCGCCCGGATTGGTCACCCGCCCCCGCAGCTGCACGTACAGCGGCGTGCCGTTCTGACCCGCCGTCAGCAGCATCTGGAGCGACGCCTGCGTGAGGTTCAAGGAGTCGGTGGTCGTGCCCGGGCTCGTGGTCAGCGACACCGGGAAGACGATCGTGCCGACGGTGGCCGTGTTCAGGCCCGACAGGCTGCTCGCGACGAACAGGGTGTCCGTCACGGTGACCGCCGTCGTCTTGGTGACGCTCAGCGTCATCAGGTCGCAGGCCTGCCCGGGGAGGGCCGCTGCGGTGCAGCGGGACGGGTCGGCGACGACGTTCTTGAGGAGATCGCCCAGCACGCCCGAGATGTCCTGCACCTGAGCCGGGAAGCTGTCCGGCGCCGAGGTGGCGGGCGGGATGACGTTGAACGGTGGCGCCGGTACGAAGTCACCGAGCGCGATGCTCTGGGTGCTGAGCGGCATATACATCGGCACGTCCCAGCGCGGCGAGAACGGCGGCTCCTTGCACGCGCTGAAGACGGCGGCCGCTACGGCGCCGGCGAGTGCCAACGCACGAGGGTGGCGCATCTGCATCACTCCCCTTTGGAAGAAGAAGACGGCAACAGCGGCTGGGCGCGGGCGATCGGCAGGCCGAGAACGATGCGACCGCCGGTCTCCCGGAGGCCGCCGAACTCGATGCCGACCACCTGTCCCTGGCGATCGAGGATGGGTGAGCCGCTTGCGCCCGTCCCACTATA
This sequence comes from uncultured Gemmatimonadales bacterium, assembly GCA_963806755.1. Classification (GTDB taxonomy): domain Bacteria; phylum Gemmatimonadota; class Gemmatimonadetes; order Gemmatimonadales; family JACORV01; genus Fen-1245. Next base: position 233,187 of record CAWDZR010000016.1, on the reverse strand, counting down.
GGCGTCGAGCTGGAGCAGGGAATCCGGCAGCACCTTGCCGATGGTGCCGGGCACGAGCGTGGGCTCCACGACCGTCGCGCCGGCGCCGCCGCCCATCGGGGCATCGAGGCCGAGCGGGAAGCCGAGCAGGGCGATGGGATCGCCCGCCTGCGTGCCGGCGGTGTCGGTCCGGAGCCCGGCGACGACCGGGAAGGCCCCGCTGTCGGTGATCTGCAGCAGCGCGATGTCCACGTCGCTGCCGAGCTTCGCGATCCGCGCGCGCAGGACCTCCCGCGATCCGGAGAACTGGACCGCGATGCGTTGCGCGCGATTGCCCGCGGAGTCGGTCACGACGTGCCGGTTGGTCAGCAGCAGCCCTCCGCTCGAGATCGAGAACCCGGTCCCGCTGAACACCGAGTCGTCGGCGAACTGGACGTAGATCATGGCGACCGCGGCCGCGTTGGCGCGGTTGATCGCCGCCCAGTCCACGCCCTGCGCCGCGGCGATCCCCTGCTGCTGTTGCCGTACGACCGTGTACCGCTGCCGCAGCGCGGCCAGCCGGGCCGGGTCGTGCTCGGTCTTGAGCTGGGCCCGCAGGGCGGCGGCCTCCGAGTCGGCGGCGGCCCGGGCGGTGCGCAGGGCCACCACTTCCTTGCCGAGCGAGTCGAGCGCGCTGCCGATGGTGGCGACCTGCCGGCGCGCCGTGCGCCCCTGCCAGAACACCACCGCCACCGCTCCGACCGCGACGATGCCGAGGGCCACGAGCAGCGAGCGATAGCGTGCCGCCTGGCGGCTCACCTGCGCGCGCAGCACGCTGGTGGTGGACGGTGCCGCGCCCGCGGCCCCGGCGCCCCGCGCCGGTCGCGGCGGCGCCGACCCCTGCGTCGCCGGGGCGGCCCCTCCCCGGGCCGGCGCCGCCGGCGCGGCAACCCGGACGGCGGGCACCACCTGCTCGGCGCCCTCGGCGACGATGTTGAACTCCAGCTCGGGGCCGTTGGGTCCGAACCGCAGCCGGTCGCCGCTGGCCAGCGCCTGGTCCCCGCTGATCCGCCGGCCGTTGACGAACGTCCCGTTGCGGCTGCCCAGGTCGCGCGCGACATACCGGTCCCCGGCGAGCACCAGCGCCGCGTGGCGCGTGGACACGTCGAGGTCCTTCTCGGCGTCGAAGCGGAAATCGGAGAGGGGATGGCGCCCGAGTCCGACGTAGGCCTTGTCGAACACCTCGCGATGCCCGGCGCGCTCGCCCGACATGATCCGCAACTCGCATTTCATGACGCGACGCGCGCCTCCCCGCGGGGGGTGCCTAGAATTGCCACCACTTCTTCTTTTCGGCGGACTCCGTCTTGGCGGTGGACGGCTCGGTCTTGCGACCGGCCGGGTCCTCGGGCTTGTAAACCGGGACCGGTTCGGTGGTGGACTCCGTGTCGAGCAACGGATACACCTGGTGGCCGAGCGGCTCGGACCCGTCCGGCTCCGGCAGGTCGCCGCCGAACCGGGCGACGATGCACGTGATGTTGTCCGGGCCGCCGCGCGCGTTCGCCAGGGCTATAAGTTCCTTGCACGCCGTGACCAGGTCGGTGGCCTGGGTCACAATGCCCAGGATCTCCTCTTTCTTGACCAGCCCCGACAATCCGTCGGAGCACATCACCAGCATGTCGCCCCGGCACAGCTCCTGACGCGTCAGGTCCACCTTGACGTGCGGGTCCGGGCCGAGCGCCTGGAGGATGATGTTGCGGCGCTCGCTCACCGCCGCCTCCTCCTCGGTCAGCTCCCCGGCGTCCACCAGCCGCTGCATCAGCGACTGGTCCTTGGTGATCTGCGCGATGCGGTTCTGGCGGATCAGGTACCCGCGGCTGTCGCCGATCTGCGTGAGGTACAGGGCGCGCTCGAACACCCCCGCCGCGGTGGTCGTGGTGCCCATCCCGCGGACCTCGAGGTGCGCCTTGGCGTACTCGTGGATCTGCTGGTTCGCCGTCTCGACCGCCTCCTTGAGGCGGTAGGCGAACCGCTGCTCCGTGACCTCCTGGTCGCCTCCCCACTGGGTGACCATGTGGTCGAAGACGGTGGTGGTCGCCATCTCGCTCGCGACTTCGCCGGCCGCCGCGCCGCCCATGCCGTCGGCCACCATGAACAGGGTGCCGCGGCGGCCCACCTCGTGCTCCCGCACCTCGGGCTGCAGCGACGCGTTGCGCGTGGTGAGGTCCGCGACGATGAAGCTGTCCTCGTTGTGCTCGCGGGCCTTGCCCACGTCGGTACGGCCGAACACCTCGACCCGCACGGGGTGGTCGGTCATGGGTTGCCTCCAAGCTGCCGGATCGCACCCTCGATGCTCGAGTCACCCGGGGCGTAGCGTAAAGCGTTCCTGTACCAAGTGATCGCGCTCTGCGCGTCGCTGCGCTGAGTGTGGATCGTGGCGCAGGTGAGGGCCGCCGTCTTCTTCTGGATTGCGCTGGCACCCGGGAAGCCGAAGATCCACTCGGCGAGCCGCAGAGCGGTATCGTACTGATTCGCGTCGAAAGCGTCATTCATCGCGCTGACGGAGTCGCCTACCGAGACCGCCGCATGGGCTGCAGCTGGGGGAGTGGCCACGGGCTGGTGCGCCGCGACCTCCCGCGGCTGCGCACCGCCCTTGGACGCCGTCGGCGCGGTGACGCTGTCCTTGCGCGTGGCCTGGGTACCGCTCGCGAGCGCCGCCGTGCGCCCTGTGCTGTCCGCGGCCCCCGCCGGCGACGGCTTCTTGCCGCCGCCCATCGCGAGCCAGCCGACGACGGCCAGCAGGCCCACGCCACCGACGCCGCCGAGCACGGGCATCAGCGGGAACTTCCTGGCGGCCGCGGGCGCCGTGACGGTGGGCGGCACCTTCTTGGCCGCGCCCTTCACCGCGTCCGCCTCCAGCAGCTGCGTCTTCGCCGTGGTCAGCGAGCCGGCGGCGCGATCCGCGCTTCCGGCCGCGCCGCCGACCGCCGCCTGCGCGTCCCGGCCGAAATCCGTCGCGCTCCCGTAGCGCTCGGAGGGCGAGCGGGCCAGCGCCTTGTCGAGGACCGCCTGCAGCTTGGGCGGGAAGGCGATGTCGGGGCGCGCGGTCTCGAGCGTCATCGGGTCGTCGGTCAGCCGCTTGATCATCGTCTCCTGCGCGCTGTCGGCCTGGAAGGGCAGCACGCCGGTCAGCATCCGGTAGAAGACGAGGCCGAGCGAGTAGATGTCGCTGCGGCCGTCGAGCTTGTCGCCGGAGAGCTGCTCGGGGCTCATGTACTCGGGCGTGCCCACCACCAGTCCCGTCTTGGTCACCTTCTGGCCCGCCTCGTCGCCGGCCACCGCCTTCGCGATGCCGAAGTCCACCACCTTCACGATGTCCGAGCCGTCCTTGCCCTGGACGACCATGATGTTGTCGGGCTTGAGGTCGCGGTGGACGATCCCGAGGTCGTGGGCGGCGGCGAGCGCGTCGGCCGACTGCCGGAGGATCCGCGCCGCCCGCGCCGGCGGCAGCGCGCCTTCCTTCTCGATGATGTCGGTGAGCGCGGCGCCCTCGATGAACTCCATCGCCAGGTAGATGATGCCCTCGGGCGTCTCGCCGAAGTCGTAGATCTGGCACACGTTGGGGTGGGAGATGCGGCTCGCGTTCGACGCCTCGCGGTTGAACCGGCTGATGGCGTCGGGATCGTTGGCCATCGAGGGGTTCATCACCTTGATGGCGCTCTTGCGCCCCATCTTCACGTGCTCGCCCAGGTACACGGCCCCCATCCCGCCCTCGCCCAGCTTTTTGATGATGGCGTAGCGGTCCGCCACGACCTGGCCCACCAGGTCGGCCGTCGGGCTCTTGGCGCGCAGCGTCGAGCCGTCCACCGGACAGAACTTGACGTTGTCCGGATACTCCTTGCTGCACACCGGACAGGTCTTCACGGCATCTCCACCACGAGCAGCTTGTCCCCCACCAGGATGCGGGAAGCCTTCTTGATCTGGATGTCGCCTCGCGCGGCGACGGCCACGCCGTTGCGGCTCCCGGCGTCGGCGAGGACGAAGTCGGCGTCCTCGGAGCGGATCAACGCGTGCTGGGAGCTCATCGAGGGATCGTACGGAAACGTCCAGTCGCCGGCGTCACGGCCGAGCTTGACGTCGCGGCCGGGCGAGAGGTGGAACACGTCGCGCACGCTGCCGTCCACGCGCAGCTGCGAGATGGAAGCGATGTCGGCGCTCGGGATGAGCGAGCCCATGCGGCGCGTCGCGTCGGCGTCGGGCGCGTACGGGCCCGGGTAGCCGAGCCGCCGGAAGCGCAGCAGCTGCGAGCCGATGAGGATCAAGTCGCCGTCCACCAGCCGGTGCGGCCCCTCGAGGAAGATCCAGGTCCCGTTGCGCGAGCCGAGGTCCCGGATGCTGAGCTTGCCGTCCTTCCACAGGAGCAGGGCGTGCACCGGCGAGAGGTAGACGTCGTCGGGGAAGCTGACATCGGCCGCGCCGCGGCCGAGCGTCGTTTCCTCTCCCACCAGCGGATAGCGGGCGCCCTTGGTGCCGTCCTCGGCCGTGAGCACGAGCTGCACCGGGGGCTGCGTCGCGCGCTTGGCGGAGAACACCTCCGTGGCGGCGTGCGGCGCGCTGGTGCGCCCGGTGACGCCGAGCGGGGTCGCGCAGATGGGGCAGAACTTGAAGTCGGGACTCGCGATCGGCGCCCCGCAGTTGGGGCAGGTGGCGCTCTGGCCGGTCGTCGCGGCCGCCGGTGCCGTCGCGGGCTCGAGCTTGGCGCCGCAGAACGCGCAGAATGGCATCGTGGCTTCCACGGCGTGGCCGCACGAGGAGCAGGTCGGCCCCGGCTTGCCGCCGGCGGCGACCTTGGCCCCCGTGGCGCCGGTCGGGTAGACCCGGGTGGCGGGCGGACCCCCTGCGGCCGCGGGCGACGGCATCGCCATCGCCGAGGCGGACAGCGGCTTCCCGCAGTCCATGCAGAACCTGGAGCCCGGATCGTTGCTCCGGCCGCAATGCGCGCAGGTGATCACGTTTCGGGTCGTCTCCGCTGGCTGCGAAACTGGCACGAAGTGAGCGCCAATATAGGGGTCGGTTCAGGGGCAGGTCAACTCAGCTAAATTGACGTTGCACCGAGAGTTGGTGTACGTTGCGCGACCGATGCGACCCCGTCTGTCCGCCGTCCGTCTCGCCGCCCTCACCCTGGTGCTCGTGAGCCCCGCGACGGCGCTCGCGCAGGCCGCGCCATCCCGGCACACGCCGCCCCTGCCGCCCGTCCCGGCGGTGGACGGGCCGCTCGCGGTGAACGTGGTGTATCCGCTCGCGGGCCAGGCGCTGACGGCCCGCGACAGCACGTTTGTGTTCGGGTCGCTGGGCACGGGCCGGGCCGGGCTGACCATCAACGGCACGACGGTCGCCGTGGCGCCGGACGGGGCGTTCCTCGCCTGGCTTCCGCTTCCCGACGACACCGCGGCCGTCTTTCACCTCGTGGCGGTCGCGGGCAGCGCGTCGGCGGCGCTCGACTGGCCGGTGCGCCTCCCGCCGCGCTACGAGCCCCCGGCCGGGCGGGCGCTGTGGGTGGACACGGCGTCGGTGCGGCCCCGGGGTGCGATCTGGGCCGCGCCGGGCGAGCCGATCGGCGTGCGGGTGCGGGCCGCTCCCGGAGCCACGGCCGCGGTCCGGCTCCCCGACGGCCTCGTCGTGCCGCTCGCGCCCGACACCGCGTCGGTCGCCGCCTACGGTCCGTTCGAGCGCCGGCCCGACCGGCTGGCCCCGGTGCCCGTGACGCGATTCGTCGGCACCATTCCGGCGGTGCCGCTGGGGGCGCCGCTGCCGGCCCTCACGACGCGCGACGTGGCGGCGGCTGCCGGCGCGGCGGGGCCGGTGGCCGATCTGGTCGTCGCCCTCGGCGCCGACACCGTGACGACGGCCCTGCCGGTGCGGGTGTCGCTGGTGGATCCGGCCGCGGCACCGGTGGTGCTGCTCGCCGCCGCCGCCGGGCCCTCCGACACCGGGCGCGGCGTGGTGGTCGGCTCGCCGACGCCGGGCGGCACGTACCACTGGTTCTTCCCGAGCGGCACCCCCGCGCTGCTCGACGGCCGGATCGGGGACCAGGTGCGCGTCCGTCTCTCGGCGGCGTCGGTGGCCTGGGTGGGTCTCGCCGACGTGGCCGCGCTCCTCCCGGCCGGCACGCCGCCGCCCGCCACCACCGTGCGGCTCGTCCGCCTCACGCCCCGGGACTCGAGCGTCGAGGCGCGCTTCACGCTGGGCGCCCGCGTTCCCTTCCGCGTGGACGAGGACGACCGCACGATCACGGTCATGCTGTACGGCGCCGCCTCCGACCTCGACTTCGTGCAGTACGGGGGCACCGACCCGCTGGTGCGGCGGGTCACCTGGGCGCAGCCGGCCAGCGACGAGTGCACCGTGACCTTCGAGCTGTCGGCGCCCGTCTTCGGGTGGCGCTCGCGCTGGGAGGGACGGGACCTGGTGCTCGAGATCCGGCGGCCACCGGTGATCAACCGCGCGCGCCCGCTGGCCGGTCTCACGGTCGCGGTGGACCCGGGCCACCCGCCGCTGGGCGCCACCGGCCCGACGGGCCTCAAGGAGGCGGATGCGACCCTGGCGGTGGGGCTGGCGCTGCGCAGGCTGCTCGCGCGGCGGGGGGCGCACGTCGTCATGACGCGGACCGCGGACTCGGCGCTGGGCCTGTACGAGCGGACGGCCGTCGCCGAGCGGGCCGACGCTGACGTCCTGGTCTCGATCCATCTCAACGCCCTGCCGGACGGCGTGAATCCGTTCGCGAACAACGGCACCAGCACGTACTACTTCTTCCCGCGCGCGAGCCGGCTGGCCGTGCTGACGCAGCAGGCGCTGGTGACCGAGCTGGGGCTGCGCGACCTCGGAGCGGCGCGCGGCGATTTCGCCCTGGTGCGCACCAGCTGGATGCCGTCCATCCTCACGGAGGGCGCGTTCCTCATGATCCCCGAGCAGGAGAGCGCGCTGCGGAGCCCGGCCTTCCAGGCGGCGTACGCGCGCGGCATCGCGCTGGGGCTCGAGGCGTACTTCCGCGAGCTGGCGGGGCAGGCGCCGTGAGCCGGCGCGGGCGCGAACCCGGCCCCGGGCCGGCGGGTATCACCCGGATGACCCTTCCGGCGCCGCGCCCGCTGCTGTGTGCGGCCCTCGTGGCCGTCGCCGCCGGAGCCCCGCGCCTCGCCGCCCAGGAGCCGGCCGAGCGCGCGCGACTCGACTCGATCGGCGCGGCGTTCGGCACCATCCCCGATTCGACGACCCTGCTCGACATGGAGCGCACGCGCATCGCGTACGCCCGCGTGCACCGCGACGATCCGATGGTCCACCTCGAGCTGGGGCTGCTCGCCTACCGCATCGGGGAGACGACGACCGGTACCAAGCACTTCGACGACGCGGCGGGCGAGTTCGAGTGGGCGTCGGACCTCCGGCCCGACTGGCCGTACCCGTGGTACTGGCTGGGCCGCGCGGAGCTGGCCATCGGCGAGTCGCAGTTCATTCCGCTCGAAAACGTGCGCGAGATCCTCGGTCTCGACGCCCTGTCCAAGGGCGCGAAGGCGTTCGCGCGCGCGGTGGAGGTGGATCCCTCGTTCAGCCGCGCGCTCGTGGATCTCGCCAACACCGCGCTGCGGCAGCGCATCGCGCCGCGCCTCGATCTCGCGCAGCGCGCGCTGCGGCTCGCCGAGGCGACGCCGGCGGGCCACCAGCCCGCCGTGCTCCTCGCCCGCGGGCGCGTGGAGCTGGAACTCGACGAGCGGGACTCGGCGCTGGCGGCCTTCCGCGAGTACCTGGCCGTGGGGGGCGACAGCGGCGTCGGCGGGATCGAGATGGCGCGGACGCTGGCGCTGCTGGGCCGGCCGGACTCGGCCGTGGGGGCGTACTTCGCCGCGACGCACGCGCGGGTCACGCCCGACGCCCGGGCCGCCTTCCGCCGCGACCTGGCGTGGATCGCGACGCCGCAGGAGCTGGCGACGTACGACCATCTGCCGCAGGACTCGCTCGCGCCGTGGCTGCGGCACTTCTGGGGCGCGCGCGACATCGCCGACGCCCGCCGGCCGGGGGCGCGCCTGGTCGAGCAGTTCCGCCGGTACGCATACGCCCGCGCCAACTTCCGGCTGATGACGCGGCACCGCCACTACGACATCACCGAGCCGTTCCGCGATTCGACGCAGGCGGAGTTCGACGACCGCGGCGTGATCTACATGCGGCACGGCGCGCCCGACGGCACCGCGCGCTACGTCGCGCCGGGCATCGAGCCCAACGAGACGTGGGTGTATCGCCGTGCGCCCCCCCAGCACGACCTGGTGTTCAACTTCGTGGCCGCCGGCCACGTGCAGGACTACAAGCTGGTCGAGAGCCTGCTCGACGTGTACGGCTTCAGCGCCGCCGTCGTCCTGCAAACGCGTCCCGACATCCCCACGTCGGTGGTGAGCGGGCTGCTCGGCTCGCGCTCCCAGATCTCGCCGATCTACCAGCGGCTCGCGGAGGAGGGCACCGCCGGGCGCGGCCCGCTGCTGGCCGAGGAGCGCGCGCGCGGCCGGGAGGACATCCACATCGGGACGACCACGGACGACTACGCGCTGCGCTTCGACACCGATCTCGACCCGGTCGTCTCGTGGTTCGTGCTCGCCGACAGCGAGCGGCATCCGGTGCTGCACGTGGTGTTCGCCCTCCCGGGCCACGACCTGCACTCGTACCCGGCGCCGGGCGGCCTCGGCTACCCGTTCGAGTTCCGGGTCACCGTGTACGATTCCGCGTACCGCCGCGTCGCCGGGCTCGACACCCTCCGCGTGTTCCGGAGCGAGGCGCCGATCCCCGACGGCGGCTACCTCACGGAGCAGCTGTCGGTGCCGGTGCCGGTGGGACACTACCACTTCCACTTCGTGGTGGAGGAGCTGCAGGCGGACGCCGGCGCCCTGGTCCGCGCGCACACCGTGGACGTGCCCCGCACCGACTCGGGCTTCGCGGCCAGCGATCTCGTCCTCGGGCTGCAGGGGAGCGGCCTCGTGCTGCGGCGCCCGGAAGGCGACATCCCGCTCGACCCGCTGTCGCGCTACCCGCGCGACGGGACGGTCGAGGTCTATTACGAGCTGTACGGCCTGCCGCAGGGCACCGCGGTGCCGACGCGCCTCAGCGTGGAGCCGGCCGGCGGGCGCTCATTCTTCCAGCGGCTGTTCGGGGGAGGGCGGGGCGTCAACCTCGAGTACAGCACGGTCACCGACGCCGCAGGTCGCGCGCCGGTCCGCCAGCGCATCGTGCTCCGCGGACTGCCGCCGGGGCGCTATCAGTTGACCATCACCCTCAAGGACCCCACATCCCGCCGCCAAGTCGTGCGCCGGGAGCAGTTCGAGATCGTCGGATCCCACGCGTCTTGACACTCGCTCCGGCCGAGTCCTAAGTTGACTCCGCTCAGAGCCTTACCATCCCGACCCGCGAGACGGCATGTTCTGTTCCCGGTGCGGTACTGAGGTCCAGGCGGCCAGCAAGTTCTGCCCCACCTGCGGTCTGGACCTGGCCGCGGTGACGCAGGGCGCCACGGCCGTCGGCGCCGGCGCCCCGGCCGCGCCCCAGGACGACTCCGCCGCCGTGCGCGAAGCCCTCAAGGACGAGTACGAGCTGGAGAAGGAGCTGGGCCGCGGCGGGATGGCGATCGTGTACAAGGCGCGCGACAAGGCCTTGGAGCGCGAAGTGGCCGTGAAGGTGCTCCCGTTCTCGCTGTCCTTCGACGCCGAGTTCGTCGAGCGCTTCCAGCGCGAGGCGCGGACGTCCGCGAAGCTCGAGCATCCGAACATCATCCCCATCTACCGGGTCGGAAAGTCCGGCCGCGTCATCTACTTCGTCATGAAGTTCCTGCGCGGCAAGCCGCTGTCGAACGTGATCGAGGCCCGCGGCGCGCTGCCGGTGCCGGAAATCAAGCGCGTGCTGATCGAGGCGGGGCGCGCCCTGGGCTACGCGCACAAGCACGGCATCGTGCACCGGGACATCAAGCCCGACAACATCATGTTCGACGAGCTGGGCCAGGCCATCGTGACCGACTTCGGGATCGCGAAGGCGCAGTCGGGGGCGCGGCTCACCGGCACCGGGATGTCCATCGGGACGCCGCACTACATGAGCCCGGAGCAGGCCCGCGCGCAGACGCTCGACGGGCGCAGCGACATCTACTCGCTCGGCGTCGTCGCCTACCAGTGCCTGACGGGGCACGTGCCCTTCGACGGCGAGGACAGCTTCTCCATCGGCTACAAGCACATCATGGAGGAACTGCCGACGCCGCCACTGGAGACGCCGGAACAGCACGACCTGTTCGCGGTGATCCAGCGGATGATGGCGAAGAAGCCGGAAGACCGGTTCCAGTCGGCGGAAGACGTCGTCGCGGCGCTCGAGGGCTCGGGCGGCGTGGCCACGGCCATGTCGGCCGACGTGGCGACGCGCCCCACCGAGGCCGTCAAGGCGACGGCGGGCATGTCGGCGATCGCGATGGCCGCCACGACGCCGCTGCCCCGGGCGTCGGCGTCCATGGGCCGGCCCGCCGGCGCGGCCGCGGCCGCCCCGGCGCCGGCCCGGCGCGCGCCGCCGCCCGCCAGGAAGAAGAGCCGGGCGCCGCTCGTCGCCCTGCTCGCCGTCCTCGTCGTGGGCCTCGGCCTCGGCGCCTACTACTACTTCGTCCTCCGTCCGGCGCAGACGACAGCGCTCGCAGCGGCGGACACGATGGCGCACGCCCCGGTCGCCGCCGCCCCCGCGCCCGCCACGCCGGCGGAGTCGAGCGCGGCCAAGGCACCGGCGCCGACCCCGCCCGCCGATACCGCGCACAGCGCGCCGGCTCCCGCGACCAACCCGCCGGCGGCGCCGTCGCGGCGGAACGCCGCGCGGGCGTCCGGCATCGTCAAGCTGCCGCCGCGCACCGAATCGGGGGCGCGCGAACCCTCGGCCGCGCTCCCCAGCCGCACCGAGTGCGATCGCAACCCCACCGTGAACAAGGCCAACCTGGGGAACGCGTGCTGGGATACCCCGCCGAACCCGCTCACGCCGGCGGTCGTCGCCGTACCGCCGGCCTGCCGCGGGACGCCGCCGCCGCTGGTCGTCATGGTCCATGTCTCCGCCGCGGGCGAGGTGCTTGGCACGCCGACGGCCATCCGCCGCTCGCCGTGCCCGGCGTTCGAGAGCGTCGCCATCTCGCAGCTGCAGGACCTCAAGTTCGCCCCCGCGCGCAAGAACGGCCAGCCGGTCATCGCATGGCATCAGCAGCTGATCCAGCCCGCTCGCCCGTAATCCACCCCACCGCATTCATCGCGCCCGGCGCCGACGTCCTCGGGGACGTCCGCCTTGGGCCCGAAGCGAGCGTGTGGTACCAGTGCGTCCTGCGCGGCGACATCGCCGCCATTACCGTCGGGGCCCGCTCCAACGTCCAGGACCTCACCATGGTGCACGTGGACGAGGGGTTCCCGTGCACCATCGGAGCCGGCGTCGGCGTGGGCCACCGCTGCATCCTCCACGGGTGCACGATCGAGGACGACTGCCTGATCGGCATGGGGAGCGTGCTCCTCAACGGCGTGCATGTGGGCACCGGCTCGGTCATCGGCGCCGGCGCCGTCGTCCCCGAGGGGATGGACATCCCGCCGGGCTCGCTCGTCCTCGGCGTCCCGGCGCGCATCAAGCGGCCGGTGGACGACGCTTTGCGCGGCCGCATCCGCCTCACGGTCGAGCATTACGTGCGTCTGGCGCGGCTCCACGCCGAGGCGCGATTCGCTCGCGCGGGCCGTCCCGACGCGCGGTGAGCGTTCCTTGCTATCTTTGTGATGTGCATTGTGAAAAGGCCGCATGGAGCTTGGGTTCTCGCGGGTGTTGGCGGAACCGGCATGCCCGTCTAGATTGCTGCCCCGCAAGTCTTTCCTGCGGCAACGGTTAACCCACACCCGCTGATCGCCGCGTCCGGGATCTTCGTGCCCCGGGACACCGGTCGCTTTTGGAGTCGAGCATGGCATCGAGCGCGTCCACTCCCGCTACGTCGCTGCAGCTGAGCCCCAACGCGCTCACCGTTCTCGAGCGGCGCTACCTCACCAAGGACGAGGCCGGCCGCGCCGCCGAGGCGCCCGAGCAGCTGTTCTGGCGCGTGGCGCGCACCATCGCCGGGCCCGACGGGTCGTATGGGGCGTCGGACGGGGCGGTGGAGGCGCTGGCCGAGGAGTTCTTCCGGGTGATGGCGGAGCGGAAGTGGATGCCCAACAGCCCGACGCTGATGAACGCGGGGCGTCCGCTCGGCCAGCTGTCCGCCTGCTTCGTGCTGCCCGTGGACGACGCGCTCTCGAACGGCGCGAGCGGGATCTACGACACCCTGCGCGCCATGGCGCTCGTGCACCAGTCGGGCGGCGGGACCGGGTTCGCGTTTTCGCGGCTGCGCCCGCGGAACGACGTGGTCCGCTCCACCATGGGCGTGGCGTCGGGCCCCGTGTCGTTCATGAAGCTCTACGACGCCTCCACCGACGTGGTGAAGCAGGGCGGAACGCGCCGCGGCGCGAACATGGGCATCCTGCGGGTGGACCACCCGGACATCCTGCACTTCATCGGCTGCAAGGACGACACGAGCCAGATCACCAACTTCAACATCTCGGTGGCGGTCACCGACGCCTTCATGGCGGCCGTGAAGGCGGGCACGTCGTACGAGCTGCGGCACCCGCGGTCGGGCGAGGTCACCGGCCGGCTCGACGCCCGCGAGGTGTTCGGGAAGATCGTGGCCGGCGCGTGGAAGACCGGGGAGCCGGGCGTCTTCTACGTGGACCGCGCCAACCGCTACAACCCGGTGCCCCACCTCGGCGCGTACGAGGCCACCAACCCGTGCGGCGAGCAACCGCTGCTGCCGTACGACGTCTGCAACCTCGGCTCGATCAACCTCGGGCTGTTCGTGAAGGACGGGGAGATCCAGTGGGACGATCTCCGCCGCACCGTGCACCTGTGCACGCATTTCCTCGACAACGTCATCGACGCCAACCGCTACCCGCTGCAGGAGATCGACGACCTGGCCAAGCGCATCCGCCGCGTGGGTCTCGGCGTCATGGGCTGGGCGGACATGCTGGTGCGCCTGGGCGTGCCCTACAACTCCGACGAGGCGGTGGAGCTGGGCCGGCGGGTGATGCGGTTCGTGGACGAGGAGTCGAAGGTCGAGTCGGAGCGGCTCGCGGAGCAGCGCGGGGCGTTCGCGGAGTGGGAACGCAGCATCTGGGGGCCGGACGCGACCTGCGCGCGGGACGCGGCGGGCGAGCGCATCCGCCCGATGCGCCGGCTCCGGAACTGCAACCTCACGACCGTGGCGCCGACCGGGACGATCTCGATCATCGCCGGCTGCTCCAGCGGGATCGAGCCGCTGTTCGCGGTGGCGTTCCTCCGCAACCAGGCGGGCGCGCTGATGCCCGACGTGAACGAGGACTTCGTGGCCTACGCGCGGGCCGGGGGCTGGTACGGCGACGCGCTGATGCAGCGGATCGCGGAGGAGGGCCACATCCACTTCGACGAGGTGCCGGAGCGGATCCAGCGGGTGTTCGTGACCGCGCACGACGTCACGCCGGCGTGGCACATCCGGATGCAGGCGGCGTTCCAGGCATACACCGACTCGGCGATCAGCAAGACCTGCAACTTCCCCGAGGCGGCGACGGTGGACGACGTGCGCCAGATCTACGAGCTGGCGTACGACCTGGAGTGCAAGGGCGTCACCGTGTACCGCGACAACAGCCGCCCCATGCAGGTGCTCTCGACCGGCAAGACGGCGAAGGAAGTGGCGGTGGAGGGGGCCGCGGCGCACGGCGCCGCCGCGGCGCTCTCGTCGGCCGCGAGCCCGCTGCCGGTACCGGCGGCGGAGCGCGAGCTGGCGGAGGCGCGCGGGCAACTGGCCGAGCTGGAGGCGGAGCTGGAGCGAGTGCGGCGGCAGCTGCACGAAGCGGAGGCGGAGAGCATGCAGCGCCGCCTCAAGCGCTCGCGGCCCGACCTGCTGCGCGGCATGACGCGCCGCATCGAGACGCCGCTGGGCACGGCCTACGTCACCATCACCGAGGACGAGAAGGGGCAGCCGTTCGAGGTGTTCATCTCGCTCGGCAAGGCGGGCGCGCCGCTGATGGCCGACGTCGAGGCGATCGGGCGGCTCATCTCGCTGTCGCTGCGCTCGGGCATCCCGATGGCGGAGGTGCACCGCCAGCTGCGCGGAATCAGCAGCGACCGGGTGATCGGCCTGGGCCCGAACAAGGTGATGAGCGTCCCCGACGCGATCGGCATCGCGATCGAGAAGTGGATGCACGAGAAGCACGAGGGGGTGCAGCAGGAGCTGCTCGCGCCGTCGTCCGGCGCCGCGACGATCCATGCCGGTGTCGGCGGGGCCCGAGGCGAGCGGCGCGCTGAGCGCGCGCATCGAGAGCCGCACGCCCGACCTGCTCGGGGCCTGCCCCGACTGCGGCTCGCAGCTCGAGTTCGCGGAAGGGTGCGTGAAGTGCCACGTGTGTGGCTACAGTGAATGTGGATGATCCCGTCGGACGGGGAGGTGATGACGTGATGTAGAGATGAGGTGATGAGGTGAGCCCTGCGACGCGCCGTCCTCACCTCCTCACATCATCACCTCCATCACGTCATCACCTCCCCGTGCCTTTGCCTGTGCCCTACTGAAGCCTCATCTCGTTGGTCGCAGCGAATCCCAACCTTTCGTACAGGGCGCGCCCCTCGACGGACGTGTGCAGCGTCACGAGCCGGAGGCGGCGCTCGCGCGCGTAGCCGAGCACGTGCGTCATCAGGGTCGTGGCCACGCCGCGCCGCCGCCACGCGCGCTCCACGAATACGTTGACGATGTAGGCCTCCGGGCCCGCCAGCAGCCCCGTCCCGTCGCGGCTCGGCCGCGGGAGCATGGGCCGGAGCTGCACCCCGGCCCCGCCGACGACGAGGCCGGGACGCGCGATCGGCTCCGCCAGCCAGGCGACGAGCGTGCCGGCGGCCAGCCATTCGCCGAGCACCGACTCGGTGGCCGTGCGCAGCTCCGCGGCGGCACCGTCGGCGGCGAGCCGCCCCATGTCGGCGAACATCTCCACCCGATGCCTGGCGAGCATCGGAACGTCGGCGGCGGTGGCGGCGCGGATGCGATAGGAGGAACTCCCGTTCATGCCGGCTCCGGAGGGTGTCCAGCATGAACATACGGGGAGGTGATGAGGTGATGAAAGGTGATGACGGTACCTCATCACTTCATCACCTCCCCGTCGTGCCGTATCTTGCCCCCATGAGCGCTCCCGACCTGGGTGACCTCCCCCCCGATCAGTTCCGGCCGGCCATGCACCGCGTCGCCGACCTGGTCGCCGACTACCTCGAGCACGTCGGCGAGTACCCGGTCCTGCCGAAGGTGCGGCCGGGCGACGTGCGCGCGGCGCTGGCGGCGGTTCCGCCGCGCGACGCCGAGCCGATCGACCTGGTGCTCGACGACTACAAGCGCCTCATCGAGCCCAACGTCACGCACTGGAACCACCCCGGCTTCATGGCCTACTTCGGCATCACCGGGTCGGGACCGGGCATCCTCGGCGAGGCGCTGGCGGCGGGACTCAACGTCAACGCGATGCTGTGGCGCACCAGTCCGGCCGCGACGGAGCTGGAGGAGGTCGTGACCGACTGGCTGCGGCAGATGCTCGCCCTGCCGGCGGCCTACCGCGGCCACATCAACGACACGGCGTCGGTCTCGACGTTCCTGGCGCTGGCCTGCGCGCGCGACCGCGCGCCGGGCCTCGAGATCCGGGAGAAGGGCCTCGCGGGCCGGGCCGACGTACCGCCACTCGTGGTCTATGCCAGCGAGCAGGCGCACGTCTCCGTGGACAAGGCGGTCATCGCCCTCGGCCTCGGGCTCGCCAACCTGCGCAAGGTGCCGGTGGACGGCGAGTTCCGGATGAACCCGGTCGCGCTCGAGGCCATGATCGCCGAAGATCGCATCCACGGCCGGCTGCCCATCGCCGTCGTCGCGACGGCGGGCACCACCTCGACGACGAGCGTGGATCCGGTCGGCGCCGTGGCCGAGATCTGCCGCCGCGAGGCCATCTGGCTGCACGTGGACGCCGCGTACGGCGGCGGCGCCGCCATCTGCCCGGAGTTCCGCCCGCTGTTCGACGGCATCGAGCGCGCGGACTCGATCGTGGTGAACCCGCACAAGTGGCTGTTCACGCCGGTGGACTGCTCGGTGATGTTGGTGCGCGACCCCGCCGCGCTCCGCGCCGCCTTCTCGCTGGTGCCCGACTACCTGCGCACCGACGAGGAGGGCGTGACCAACCTCATGGACTACGGGATCCAGCTCGGCCGGCGCTTCCGCGCGCTGAAGCTGTGGATGGTGATCCGCGCCTTCGGAGTGAACGGGCTCCGCGACCGCATCCGCCGCCACTGCGCCCTGGCGCAGGAGCTCGCCGGGTGGGTACGCGCGGAACCGGGCTTCGAGCTGGCGGCGCCGGTGCCTTTCAGCGTGGTCTGCTTGCGAACGACGCGCGGCGCGAGCGGGCAAGAGCAGGACCGGATCAACGAGCGGGTGATCAACGAAGTCAACGCCGCGGGCCCGGTGTTTTTCTCGCCAACCCGGCTCCGGGGGCGGCTGGTGATGCGCATTGCGATCGGCAACCTGCGGACGACGCGGCGTGACGTCGAGACGGCGTGGGAGCTGATCCGGAAGGCGGCCGCCGGGACCTGACGCCCGTGCAGCAAACTATAGAGCCGAATAGACGAGTCGCAATTGCGATCGGCACCCCCTCAGCCCGCCCAGCCCTCCCCATCGAGATTTCGCTGAGACTGCACGAGAGCGCTCGGATGCCTCCGACGCACGTTGGCACGCGGATACCCGTCTCATGCCGCCGTCCCCCATCGCTCGACGGCCGCCAGGGACGGCACGCCCCAAACGGAGGCAGGTATGGTCAGACCCATCTGGATGCTCTTGACCCTGCTGGTCGCGGCAGCCGCGTGCGAAGATTCCTCCACGCCAGTCAATCCCCCTACGGCGCCGGCTGGGGCACTCTCCACTGCGACCGGGAGTGCGCCGCTGGCCTCGATCCGACACGAGTCGGCGCCCGTCGTCCTGACCGGTACGGTGACCTACTGGACCTACGCGCCGAAGATCCACGCGCTCCTGCAGGACGCCCCCTTCGTGGTGCCGACAGCCGGGACGACCACCACGCTGGAGTTCCTCGGGGGCGACAGGGTGCGACTGCAGCTGCACGAGGACCACGTCGCGGCGGGCGAGGGGGATCGCTGGACCACCCTCGAGGGCACGCTCCAGCACAACGGCGTGCTGACATTGGATTACGTCGGCCTGAGCGGCGGTCCGATGCCCGAGTGGGCGCCCGGCGTCCCGTTCCTCGTGGGGATGGTGCAGTGGCACAGCGGCTGCAACATCACCTCGGGCGATTTCCCGCGGCAACACGGGCGCTTCGATGGCGAGAAGCTCGTAACGGCGGCGACGTTCAGGTCGGTCTGTCCCGGGCCGTCGGGCACGCCGGAGGCACCAATCTTCGCGACGCCCGTCCTCGGACGGGATGGAGCGCTGACTCCGGTGGACTGGGCCTGGAAGATCGATCTGCGGGTCGTGAAGGACCACCAAGACCGCCGCGACCACGACCACCGCGGCCACCACCGCTAGTTCGCTTCAGGATCTCTCGCGCGTCGGGGGGAGCGGGCCGGCGGCCCGCTCCCCCCGTGCCTGTTGACCGTCGGCCCGCGGCCGCGTCATATCATGCCGCATGCACCGGCTCCTCCTGCTCGGGACGCCCCAGGTCCGTACACCGTCCGGGGCGACGCACGGCCGGCTGATGCAGCCGCGGCCCCTGGCGCTGCTGTCGGTGCTGGCGGTGGGAGCGGCTGATGGCGCCACCCGTGACCGTTTGGTGTCGCTGCTCTGGGGCGAGGTGGACGAGAGTCGGGCACGTCACAACCTCTCCGATACGCTCTACGGCGTCCATCAGGATTTGGGCGACGAGGCGATCAGGTCGGTGGGGCAGGTTCTCTATCTCGACGCGAACGTCGTCTCGACCGACCTGGCCGGGTTCTTCGCCGGACTGCGGGCCGGTGACCGGTCGGCGGCCGTGGCCCTCTACCGGGGTCCGTTCCTGGAGGGGTTCCACGTCGCGGGTGCTTCGGCGTTCGACGAATGGCTCGGCGCGGAGCGCCAGCGCTTCGCCGGGCTCCATGTGGGGGCTCTGGAGGCACTGGCACGCGCTGCGGTGCAGGAGGGGGACCACCAGTCTGCGGCGCGGTGGTGGCGAAGGCTGTTGGCGGTGGACCCGCTCAACACGCCCGTGGCGATCGGCCTTGCCCGGGCGCTGGCCGCCACGGGTGACCGGGCGAACGCCATGGAGATCCTGGTCAGCCACGGTGCGCTGATCCGTGCCGAGTTGGGGATGGACGCGGGGCACGGCATCCTCGAGGCTATCGCCGAGGTCCGCACCCAGGCCCCGTCGGAACCGAAGCGCGAGACGGCGTCCGCTCCACCCCCGATCGCCCCGGCGCCGCAGCCCGTCCCGAACGCGGCCGCCGCGCCACCTCCGTGGCATCGGACCGCCGTCGCCGCTGTGGGCACACTCGCCGCGGCGGTCGTCGTCGGCCTGCTGATCGCGCGCCTGCTGCAACACGAGCCGCCGGTCATCACCGCGATGGACATTGCGCCGGTGTCGAGCGAGCCGGGCTTCAAATTCCAGCCGGCCATCGCGCCCGACGGAAAGGAAGTGGCGTTCCTCGCCGGCCCGATCGGGCTGCCGCGCCTGGTGATCAGGAGCGCCGGCGGCGCCGGTGGAAGCGGCGAAGTCCGGCTCAGCGACACGGTCTCCGGGAGCCAGTGGTATCCGAGCTGGAGTGCGGACGGCGAATTCGTGCGTTTCATGAGTGTCGATCCCGGCACCACGGAACAGTGGAACGAGGTCGGCAGGCTCGGCGGACCTGTTCGGTCGGTCACCTTGCCGGCGCACGCTGAGCTGCCGTCGTGGTCCCCGGACGGGTCGCGCGTGGCTTTCGTCGTCGCGGACACGATCTTCAGCGCCACGACGGCCGACGGAGCCCGGCACGTCGTCACCATCCACGGCGACTCGGTCACGGACCTGCACTCGCTGGCATGGTCGCCCGATGGGAAACGAATCGCCTACGTATCCGGGAACCGCGAATGGCTGTTCAGCGCGAACGTTGAGGGTTCCGCCCTCTGGGTCGTGGACGCCGCGGGGGGCGAGCGATATCGGCTGACCACGAACGAATACCTCAACGCCAGCCCCGCGTGGCTCGACTCGCGCCACCTGATGTTCGTCTCCAATCGGGACGGAGCGCGCGCCGTCTATGTCGTCGAGGTCGGAGCGAGCGGGCCTCGCGGCGAGGCCCGCGCCATCGCCGGCATCGCCGACCCCTACTCGATCTCGTACTCCGCGCAGGGGCGGGTGCTCGCGTTTGCCAAGTTGACCGTGCCCCAGAACATCCAAGCCTACGCCCTTGGCGGTGGCAGGCCGGTATCCCTCCGAAGCGGGCGTCCCGTGACGTCCGGGCTCCAGGTGGTCGAGGCGCACGATCTTTCGCCGGACGGAAGGTGGCTTGCCTATGTCAGCAACCTCCGCGGCAAGATGGACCTGTACCGGGTGCCCGCCGGCGGAGGCAAGGCCGTGCGGCTCACCGATTACCAGGGGAACACGTACCACCCGCGGTGGTCGCCCGACGGATCCGAGATCGCGTTCCTCGCCGAGTCGCCAGGGCCTGAACGTACGACCAGGATCCTCGTGATCCCCGCCTGGGGCGGAACGCCGACCGTTCTGCCGACCGGCGGCCGGGCGACTTCCGGCCCGGAATGGTCGCCCGACGGACGGCGCGTCGCGTTCGCCTCGGATGGACAGGGGCGCTGGGGAATCTGGGTCGCCTCGCGCGACAGCGGGGGCGGAGCGTGGCACGACGCCGTGCAGCTGGTTCCCGACTCCGTGCAGGTCACAGCCCGGTGGCAGCCTCCACCCGCCGCCTGGGCGCCCGACGGCCGCGGACTGCTGCTTGAATCGGGTCCCAGCCTGGTGCTCGTGTCCCTCGCAGGCCAGGTCCTCTGGCGGCGGAACATCGCCACGACGACGCGCCTGAGCCTCGTGTTCGGCGGCTGGCGCTACTCCCGGGACGGCCGTACGATCTACTTCGCGGCGAACCACGAAGATGGCCGTCGGGGAATCTGGGCCATGGATGTTGCGGGGGGCGATCCTCGGCTCGTGGTCCTGAACGACTCCCCCGGCCTGATCAACATGAACTTTCACAGCGTCGGTCGCGACTCGCTCTACGTCACCGTGGCGGAGCCGGAAAGCGACATCTGGGTGGCCGCGCTGCGCCGGTAGCGACGGGGCTGCGCTACTCGACCAGGTCTCGAAGGTCCTTCCACGTCACCGCGCGAATGTCCCCCGACCGTTCCCGCGCCCAGTCCTGGGCGGCCGCGAGATTCCGCAGGTAACGCTCGCGCAGCTCCTCCGGCAGGTTCGCCCGCAGGTAGCCCGCCGTCATCTCCTCTTTCCCGGGACCGCGCCCCACGTCCTCCGCCTCGCCCAGGAAGCAGGTCGAGCTGCCCGTGTCCATCACGTTGATCACCCGGCACTCGAACCACGCCCAGCAGTCCTCGAGGATCGGGCATCCGAGCCGCCCGAGATGGTGCGGCACGCCGGCGAGCTTGTCGCCGTCGCGCCCGCTGTGGAACCCGAGCCGCTCGACCAGGTCGAACTGCCCGCGGTGCAGCACGTGCACGGCGAACCGTCCGGTCTCGAAGATCATGTCGTGCGTGTAGTTGATCTTGTGCACGAGCACGATCAGGCGCGGGATGTCCGGGACGATGGAAGCGCGTGACGCCGCATCGGAGATCATCCCGTTCGCCTTCGCGCCCCGCGAGGCCGTGATGGCCACGATGGGCGACGTCAGGCTGCGCAGCAGCTGGTAGCTCTCGTTGGGGTCCATGAGATGGGTAAATGGTGGCGCCGTACCGTCCGCGCGGCAAGCCAAAGGGGCTAGGGACAAGGGGCTAGGGGCGGCGGGGCCCTAACCCCTAACCCCTCCTGCAACGCCATCCGGGAGCCCGTCGTACTACCTGGGATGGCCGCCGGCTGATCGGCACGCCATCTTCTTCGTCCCGACCACCACAACCCGGACGCCTCTCATGCGCAGCGCGACCGCCCTGCTCGCCCTCGTCCTGCTCGCGCCCCTCGCCGGCCAGGCCCAGGAGCCCGCGACCGACACCACGGCGCTCTCCGACACCACGCTGCTCTCGGCCTTCAAGTGGCGCGAGATCGGGCCCGCCGACATGAGCGGGCGGGTGAGCGCCGTGACCGGCAACCCCCGCAATCCCAAGGAGCTGTTCGCGGGGTTCGCGACCGGCGGGCTGTGGCGCACCGTGAACGACGGCGTCACCTGGACGCCGGTCTTCGACCATCAGCCGGTCTCGACCGTGAGCGCCCTCGCCGTGGCGCCGAGCGATACCAGCGTCGTGTGGGCCGGCACCGGGGAGGCGGACTCGCGCAACTCCATCTCGCCGGGCGGCGGGGTCTTCAAGTCCACCGACGCCGGAAAGACCTGGGCCTTCATGGGGCTCGCCGACACCCGGCAGATCGGCCGGATCGCGATCGATCCGACGGACGCGAACGTCGTGTACGTGGCGGCGCTGGGACACGCGTGGGCGCCCAACAAGGAGCGCGGGCTGTACAAGACCACGGACGGCGGCCGCACCTGGCGCAACGTCAAGTTCATCAGCGACCGGGCCGGCTTCGTGGACGTCGCCGTGGACCCGTCGAACCACGACGTGGTGTGGGCGTCGGCGTGGGAGCGGCAGCGCACGCCGTACTCGCTCACCAGCGGCGGCCCCGGCTCCGGCCTGTGGCGGAGCGCCGACGCGGGCGAGCACTGGACGAAGATCGCGGGCGGCGGATTCCCCGCGACGACCCTGGGCCGCATCGACGTCGCGATCGCTCCGAGCAACGCGCAGGTCGTGTACGCCATGGTCGAGGCCGACAGCAGCCCCAACCCGGCGTCCCTGCGCCGCGGATTCGTGGCCGACACGAGCAAGCGCCAGCACCTCCAGTCGGGGCTGTACCGCACCAGCGACGGCGGTACCACCTGGACCAGGATGAACGAGGACGACGACCGGCCGTTCTACTTCTCCCAGGTGGCGGTGGACCCCAGCGACCCCGACCGCATCTACTGGATGGGGACGGAGCTGAAGTTCTCGAACGACGGGGGGCGCACCCCGCGCGTCATCGGCAAGAGCATCCACGTGGACAACCACGCCTTCTGGATCGACCCCAACGACCCGGACCACTACGTGGTCGGCGAGGACGGCGGCCTGGGGATCACCTACGACCGGGGCCGCACCTACGACGCCATCAGCCAGCTTCCGGTCGGGCAGTTCTACGCGATCGCCCTCGACATGCAGCAGCCGTTCTGGATCTGCGGCGGGCTCCAGGACAACGGCGCGTGGTGCGGGCCGAGCGCCACCAGCCGCCGCGACGGGATCCTGAATCAGGACTGGTTCAACGTGGGCGGCGGCGACGGGTTCTACGCCGCGATCGACCCCACCGACCCGAACATCGTGTACCCCGAGTCCCAGGGCGGCCGCATCTCGCGCCTCGACCTCAGGACCTGGGATCGCGCCCGGATCTTCCCGGGCGGCCGGCCCCTGTCGCAGCTGCTGGAGGACTCGGTGATCATCGCGCGCGGCGACACGACGAAGCCGGCCACGCCCGAGGAGCAGCGCGCGGTGGACGCCTACAAGGCGCGCATCGCGTCCGACTCGGTGGGCCGCCCGCGCTTCAACTGGTCCACGCCGTTCGTCCTCTCGCCGCACGACCCCAACACGCTCTACCTGGGCGGGAACCGGCTCTACCGGTCCGTGGATCGCGGCGACCACTGGGTCCCCATCAGCGACGACCTGTCGGCGCACGACACGGCGCGCATCAACGTCAGCCTGCACACCACCGGCGGCGTCACCCGCGACGTCACCGGGGCGGAGACCTACGGCACGATCACCACGCTCGCCGAGTCGCCCGTGCGTCCCGGCATCCTGTGGGTGGGCATGGACGACGGCATGGTCTGGCTCTCGACCAACGGTGGCGCGGCGTGGAGCAGCCTGGCGGGCCGCTTCCCCGGCGTCCCGCGCATGACCTGGGTGACCCGCGTCGAGCCGTCGCACTTCGACTCGGCCACGTGCTACGTGACGTTCGACGGCCACCGCGACGACGACGACCGGCCGTTCGTGTTCGTGACGCACGACTTCGGCAAGACGTTCACCGGCCTCGCGGCCGGGCTCCCCGACGGCGACTTCGTCCACGTGATCCGCGAAGACCCGCGGCGGCGGTCGCTGCTGTTCCTGGGCACCGAGCACGGCGCGTACGTCTCCTTCGACGCCGGCGCGGCGTGGCACCGGCTCGACGCGGGGCTGCCCACGGTGCCGGTGCACGATCTCGCCATCCATCCCCGCGACCGGGTGCTGGTGGCGGCCACCCACGGCCGCAGCGTCTACACGATGGACATCGGGCCGCTCGAGGAGTTGACCGACTCCATCGCCGCGGCGCCGTTCGCCCTCTTCCCGGTGGAGCCGGCGCTGCTCTACCAGCAGCGCACGGGCCAATTCTGGTCGGGCGACAAGCTGTACGTCGCGTCCAACCCTCCGTTCGGCGCGGCGATCGCCTACCGGATGCCCGGCGCCACCCCGGCGGCGCCCGACACCGGCGCGGCCCGCGGCGGCGAGGGCGGCGACACCGCCCAGGCCGGCGGCGGCAGGGGAGGGGCCGGCGGGCGCAGGCGCGCGGACACCCTCGAGTTCGTCGTCACCGGCCCGCTCGGCGACACGCTGCGGTCGCTCAAGGCCAGCGGTGCGCCCGGCTTCCACTGGCTGGCGTGGGACCTGCGCAAGAACCGCCCGCCGCTCGGGCCGGCGGCGCTCCGCGACAGCGTGCTGGCGGCCGCGCGCTCGCGCGTGGTCCACGACAGCCTCGCCGAAGCGTACCGCGGCGACACGACGGCCCGCGGCCGCCGGCTGGCCAGGGGCCGCGACCCCGAGCCGTCGGAGCCGGGCACGTACGAGGCGCCGCCCGGCCTCGAGCCGCGTCGCTTCGGCGGCTTCGGCGGATTCGGCGGGCCCACCACGGTGGATCCGGGCGATTACGTGGTGAGCGTGACCGTGAACGGCGTCCGGTATCGCCAGATCGTCCACGTGGAGCGCCCCGCCGGTCCGAAGTCGGTGATGGTGGGGGACTGGCAATGACGGCGTAGACCTTCGAACGCCCGTTCGAGGGCGCCGCTCTCCTCTCTCCCCTGGCGGCCAAGGCGAGCACAGAAATTGCGGTTACGGGTGGCGTGAGCTCGCATCATCGCCGCCAGGGGAGAGGCAACATGTCCGCCGTCGCCGCGCCACCGATGAGTGCCCATCCACGTACGACGTGGTCGGAGTTCTACCGCTCCCTCGTCTGCACCCCGGAAGAGGCGGTCAAGGTCGTGCGCAGCGGCGACCGGGTGTACATCCATCCCGGCTGCGCGGTGCCGGAGCCGCTGGTGGACGCCCTGAGCGCGCGGGCGCCGTCCCTGAAGGACGTGGAGGTGGTGCACCTCCTGACGATGGGCCGGGCGTCGCACATGACGCCGGAGATGGAGGGCCACTTCCGGCACAACGCGATGTTCATCGGCGCCAATGCCCGCAAGGCGGTGAACGAGGGCCGGGCGGACTACACGCCGATTTTCCTGGGCGAGATCGCCCGGCTGTTCAGCGACGGCACGCTGCCCATCGACGTGGCGCTGATCCAGGTGTCGCCGCCGGACGCGCACGGCTTCTGCTCGCTCGGCGTGGGCGTGGATCACACGCTCGACGCGGCGCGGCACGCGCGGCACGTGATCGCCGAAGTCAACGACCAGATGCCGCGCACCCACGGCGACGCGTTCCTGCACGTGCGGCAGTTCAACGCGGTGGTGGAGACGTCGCGGCCGCTGATGGAGCTGCACGTGGAGCCGGGCGACGAGATCACCGACGCCATCGCGCACAACGTGGCCGAGCTGATCGACGACGGCGACACGCTGCAGATGGGCATCGGGGGCATCCCCGACGCGGTGCTCAAGGACCTGACGGACCGCCGCGGCCTCGGCGTCCACAGCGAGATGTTCGCCGACGGGATCGTGGACCTGATCGAGGCCGGCGTCGTGACCGGCGAGCGCAAGTCCATCCACCGCGGCAAGGTGATCGCCGGCTTCCTGCTCGGCACCAAGCGGCTGTTCGACTTCGTGCACGACAACCCCGTGGTCGAGCTGCACCCCACGTCGTACACCAACGATCCGTTCGTCATCGCGCAGAACGACAACATGGTGGCGATCAACTCGGCGATCGAGCTGGACATCACGGGGCAGGTTTCGTCGGACTCGATCGGCGCGATCTTCTACAGCGGCTTCGGGGGCCAGACCGACTTCATCCGCGGCGCGTCGCGCTCGCGGGGCGGCAAGCCGATCATCGCGCTGCCCTCGACGGCCAAGGGCGGCACGCTGTCGCGCGTCGTGCCGTGCCTGTCCTCGTGCGCGGGGGTGGTGACGACGCGCGCCGACGTCCGCTGGGTGGTGACCGAGTACGGCTCGGCCTACCTGTTCGGCAAGACGGTGCGGCAGCGCGCCCGCGCCCTCATCGACATCGCGCACCCCAAGTTCCGCGAGGAGCTGGAGCGGGCGGCGCGCGAACGCAAGCTTCTCTAAAGGCCGGGGCGGGTTATGATCACGCAGATCGGGAACGTGACGGTCGTCGTCAAGGACCTGGGCAAGTCGCTCAAGTTCTATCGCGACAAGCTGGGGCTCAGGCTGTGCTTCTTCGACCGGAAGCACGCCTGGGTGTGCTTCGACTGCGGGGCCGGGCGCACCACCCTGTCGCTCACCACGCCGTGGAACAAGGCCGCGAAGAAACTGGTGGGGATCAAGACCGGCGTGAGCTTCCAGGTGGACGACATCGAGAAGACCTACCGGACTTTGAAGCAGAAGAAGGTCAAGTTCACGCTGAAGCCGCGCAAGGAACGCTGGGGCGGCATTCTGGCGAACTTCAAGGACCTCGACGGCAACAAGTTCTTCCTGCTGCAGATGCCGGGCGGGTTTGCCAAGTAAGACGGGCTAGGGGCCAGGGGTCGGGAACCAGGGAGGCATTGAAGTCTCCACGGCGCGGCGTCAGTTTCGACTGATGCCGCGCCGTTCGTTGGTGGGCGACCTGCCCACGCCCGCCCTGCTGCTCGAGCTCGACGTCCTCGAGCGCAACCTCGACCGCATGGCCGCACGCGCCTCGGCGCTCGGCGTCGCGCTGCGGCCCCACGCCAAGACCCACAAGTGCCTCGAGGTCGGGCGCCGCCAGCTGGCGCGCGGCGCGGTGGGGATCACGGTCGCCACGCTGCCCGAGGCGCAGGCGTTCGCCGACGGCGGCTTCAAGGACGTCACCTGGGCCTTTCCGCTGGTGGTGGGGCGGCTCGACGAGGTGGTCGCGCTGGCCCGCCGGCTCGCGTTCCGGGTGACGCTCGATTCGCCGCGCGCGCTCGAGGCCCTCGGCGCGGCGGCGCGCGCGGCCGGCGTCGTGGTGCACGCGTGGCTCGAGGTGGACGCCGGCCACCACCGCTCGGGCGTGGACCCCGCCGCGGCGGCCACCGTGGAGCTGGCGCGGCGCATGGCCGGGGAGCGGGGCGTGGCCTTCGACGGTCTGCTCACCCACGCGGGGCAGAGCTACCAGGCCGGCGGCCGCGCGGCGCGCGCGGCCGTGGCGGAGGCCGAGCGCGCGACGATGGCCGGCCTCGCGGCGCGGCTGGCGGGGGAGGGAATCACCGTGTCCGGCGTGAGCGTGGGCTCGACGCCCGGGATGTCCGCCGTCGAGCGGCTGGACGGGGTGAGCGAGATCCGGCCGGGCAACTACGCCTTCTACGACTACATGCAGGCGGCGGTCGGGGTGTGCGCGCCGGCCGACTGCGCGGTGAGCGTGCTGGCGAGCGTGGTCTCGCACCAGCCCGGCGCCGGCCACGCCGTGGTGGACGCCGGCGCGCTCGCGCTGTCCAAGGACGCCGGGCCGCACGACCCGGCGCGGGCCCGGGGCCTCGGTCCCCTGCTCGCCGGCCTGGCGGGGGCCGAGCTCGAGCCGCGGCTCGAGGTCCGGGGCGTCTCGCAGGAGCACGGCCTGGTGGGAGGGCCGGACATCGCCGACGTCGAGGGGCGGCTGGCCGTGGGGGACAAGGTCCGCATCCTGCCCAACCACTCCTGCCTCACCGCGGCGATGTTCGATCACTACGACGTGGTCCGCGGCGAGGAGGTCGTGGACCGCTGGACGATCTGGCGGCGTCGCTAGCCGCGGGGCTAGGTTGAAGTCATGAGCACTGTCTATCTCAACGGGCAGTACCTGCCCGACGACCAGGCGCGCATCTCCCCCCTCGACCGCGGGTTCACCTACGGCGACGGCGTGTACGAGTGGATCCGCGCCTACCACGGCAAGCCGTTTCTCCTCGGGGAGCATTTCCAGCGCCTGGCCTCCAGCTGCGCGAAGATGCGCATCGGGGTGCACCTCACCCCGCTCGAGGAGGTGGCGGGCCGGCTGCTGCGCGAGAACGGCCTGACCGGCGACGCGGCGATCTACCTCCAGGTGACCCGCGGCACGGCGCCGCGCTCGCACGTCTTCCCGCCGGCCGACACGAAGCCGACGGTGTTCGGGATGGCCTGGGCGTTCAAGCCCAATCCGGCCTTCGCCGATCCCGGCGCGATCGCGATCCTCGAGCCCGACGTGCGCTGGTCCCGCTGCGACATCAAGGTCACGTCGCTGATTCCCAACTCCTTCTCGGCCCAGCGGGCCAGGGAGCTGGGGGCGCACGAGGGGCTGTTCGTGCGCGACGGCGTGGTGCAGGAGGGGTCGCTCAGCAACGTGTTCGCGGTGTGCGACGGGGAGGTGCGCACGGCGCCGCTGTCGAACTACATCCTGCCGGGGATCACGCGCGCGGTGGTGCTGGACCTGTGCCGCGAGCACGGGATCCCCTGCCGCGAGACGCCGGTGTTCGCCACCGAGCTCGGCGACGTGGACGAGCTGTTCCTGACGAGCACGCCGTATGAAGTGGTGAGCGTGGACTGCCTCGACGGGCGGAAGCTCCCGGCGGACCGCCCCGTCACCCGCCGGCTGGCGCAGCTCTATCGCGAGATCGTGGAGCGGGAGTGCGCCTAGGGTGACGGCGGGGCGGGCATGGTGACGGCGGAGGCGCTCGCGGCGCGACACGAGCGCCTCTGCTTTCAGCGGGCCTTTCCCCGCAGCGCCCGCGAGCTGCGGCGCGCCGAGCGCGCGCTGGCGGTGTTCGAGCGCCTGGTCGGGCCGCGGCGCGAGGAGCTGCGCAACACCGGGATCGCCGGGACCACCTATCACTATCCCTTCAACTACGCGATGACCCGCTGGCTGCGGGGCCGCTACGGCTCCGCGGTCGAGGTGGACTGGGCGGCCTACCGGCGCCGGCCGTGGGACGACGTCGCGGCCCTGCTGTCGCTGGTGGTGGCCTGGGCGGAGAACGAGGGGCTGGACGACGACGACGTGCCCTCGTGGGCGTGGATCCGCGCGGCGAAAGGCGCCGACCGGCGCACCGACCTGGCGTGGCTGCTCGACGCGCTGGCGGCCCGGGGCCTCGATCCGCAGCTCGAGGCGCACCTCTTCGAATCCCTCAACCTGCCGATCCGCTGGGACCTGAGCGGGTGCCGCGACGCGATCACCCACGCGAAGCTGCCGGCCGCGCCGTTCTTCCACCGCCGGCTCCTGGTGGAGCGGCCGCCGGACTTCGCCGCCGGCGTGCGGCGCGCGCCGGGGGCGCTGCGGCTGCTCGCCCCCGAGCGCGGCCGCCGGATCGTGGACGCGGCCCGCGCCGCGCTGTCCCAGCGCGAGCGGGAGTTTCACGTCATCGTCCACGGCAACCCGCGGGAGGTGTACCGCGTCGCGGCCGGCCGCGGGCTCGAGATCTACGTGATCGGCCTCGTCGCGCCGCTCCGCCTGACCCTGGAGAGCGACTACGGTGCGTTGCTGGTGAAGAACGGGGTGCCGATCGGGTACGGGTACGCCGTCCTGCTCTTCGGCCGCGCCGACATCGGGATCAACATCTTCCCGACGTACCGGGGCGGGGAGTCGGCCTTCGTCTTCGACCGCTTCTGCGCCACGTTCCATCACAACTTCGGGGCCCGGACCTTCGTGATGCGCCGCTACCAGGTGGGCCACCACAACCCCGAGGGGATCGAGGCCGGCTCGTTCTGGTTCTACCACAAGCTGGGCTTCCGGCCTCTGGCGCGGGTGGTGCGGCTCGAGGCGGAGGCGGAGGCGGCTCGCCTCGCGGCGCGGCCGGGAGCGCGCAGCTCGCCCGCGACCCTGCGACGCCTGGCGCGCAGCGACCTCGTGCTGTCCACCGACGGCGCGCCGCCCGAGGCGTTCCGGGACGTGGACGTGCGCGCCGCGGGGCTCGCGGTCACGCGCGCCATCCGGCTCCGCCACGGCGGCGACCGGGCCCGGGCCGTCCGGGAGTCCGTGCGCCAGGTCGCCCGCGCCCTCGGCGCCGACACCGTCCCGCCCCGCCTGGCTCCGGTTGCGGCCCTGGTGCCCGATCTGGGGCGCTGGGAGCCGTCCCAGCGCCGCGCCCTGCTCGCCGTCCTCCGCGCCAAGGAGGCGCCGCGCGAGCGGCCCTTCGTGCTGGCCATGCAGCGGCAGGCGCGGTGGCGGAGCTGGTTGCTCGACACCTTCCCGACCCGCGGCACCTGATGCCGCGGGTCGTGTCGCTGATCGCCTCGGCCACCGAGATCGTGTGCGCCCTGGGAGCGGAGGCGTCGCTCGTCGGCCGCTCGCACGAGTGCGACTGGCCGCCGTCGGTGCGACACCTCCCGGCGGTGAGCCGCCCGGCCTTTGCGACCGGCGGGAGCAGCCGCGCGGTGGACGCCGCGCTGAAGGAGCGGCTGCGCCGCGCGCTGTCGATCTACGAGGTGGACGCGGGGCTGTTGAAGGCGCTCCGACCGGACGTCATTCTCACCCAGACGCAGTGCGAGGTGTGCGCCGTGAGCCCCGCCGACGTGGAGCGGGCCGCGTGCGAGCTGGCCGAGCACCCGGCGCGCATCGTGGCGCTGGAGCCCAATGGGCTGGGCGACGTCTGGGCGGACATCGCGCGCGTGGCGGCGGCGCTGGGGGTCGCGGCGCGCGGCGCGGCGCTGGTGGCTCGGCTCCGGGCCCGCGTCGAGGCGATCGAACGGCGGGCCGCCTCCGTCCCGGAACGCCCCCGGGTCGCCGTGGTAGAATGGATCGAGCCCCTCATGGCCGCCGGCAACTGGATGCCCGAGCTGGTGGCCGCGGCGGGCGGCGTCAACCTCTTCGGAACGGCCGGCAAGCACTCGCCGTGGATGACGTGGGAATCGCTCGCCGCGGCGGACCCCGACCTCATCCTGGTTTCGCCGTGCGGCTTCGACCTGGAACGCACGCGGGCCGAAATGCCGGCGCTGGCGGGGCGCGCCGGGTGGCCGGGACTTCGCGCCGTCTCGTCGCAACGTGTATATCTCGCCGACGGGAACGCGTACTTCCACCGGCCTGGCCCGCGGCTGGTGGAATCGCTGGAGATCCTCGCCGAAGTGCTGCATCCGGACGTGTTCACCTTCGGTCACCGCGGGGAGGGGTGGGTGCCATTGCCCGGGATCGCGCCGTGATGTCGCGCGCCGCCGCAGCGGTCGCCCTGGCCGGCCTCGCCACCGTGGCCGCCTGCGAGCACGCGCAGCCTTTCGGCCGGGCCGATCTCGGGCCGAACGAGCCGTTCGGCTTCGCCTTTCCCCGCCAGCTGACGTTCAGCCGGCTCGGCGACGTGCAGCCCGCATTCCTGCCGGCCGACTCCGGCATCATCTACTCGCTGTCGCTCGACCGGCCCGACGGGGACCATTGCCTCGGCGTCATGCCGCCCGCCGGCGGGCACCTGACCACGACGATCTGCCATACCGCTCCGCTCGACGCCGACTCCACCAATGCGCTCTGGATGCCGGCGCCGGGGCCGGCGGGCCTGCTGGCGTACCTGCGCGACGGCTCGGCGATCGGCGCGACCGACCCCGGCAGCAGCGAGCTGGTGCTGGCCCCCTGGAGCGCGCCGGACCCCGGCCGGGTGCTGCTGCGGCTCCCCTACACTGACAGCGGCGGCTCGCTCGTCACGGGCGTCCGCGACCTCCAGTGGTGGCACGCCGGCACGCTCGTCTTCCGCTCGGGCGTGCTGACGTTCACCACGCCGCCGCTGCCGGTGGACACACTGTTCGCTCCGATCGAGATCGTCCGCCTCGACCTGGTCGGGGACTCGGTGCAGGAGACTTCGGTCCCCGGCACCGCCGGGGCGACGTCGGTCGCCACCGACTCGCTCGCGCTGTACTACACGCTGCCCGGAGACAGCCGCGTGTACCGGCTCCTGGAGAACGCTCCCACCCCCACGGCGTGGTACGACTTCGGCGCGGCCGGCGCGCCGACGCGCATCCGGGTGGCGGGGCAGGTCCTGGCCGCGCTCGTGGGGGATTCGATCTACGACGTCCACGTCGGCTCCGGGACGCCGACCGTGCTCGGCCTCCCCGATTCATTGCAGGTGGTGGACATCGCACTGAGCCACGCCGGCGACCGGCTGGTCGCCGCGGCGAGCGCGTCCGGGGCTCCCCCGGACCTGTGGCTGCTGGTGGTGCCGTGAGCCTAGGCGCCCGCCTCGCGCGTGCGACGGACGGCGGTCCTGGCCGGGATCGTGCTTTCGGAGATCCCGGCGTTCGGGCACGGCGGGGAGAGCTGGATGTGCCAACCGCAGGGCGAGCGATGAAGGTCGGCACGGTCGTGACCGCGGTGATGATGGGGCTGGCCTCCCTCGCGGCCTGCGATCACGCGCAGCCGTTCCCGCTGGGCCCGGGTGAGCCCGGCGGGCCGTTCGACGGCGCGTTTCCGCGCCGACTCACGTTCAGGGCCGGCGCGAACGTGGATCCGTCCTGGTCGCCCGACGGCGCCCTCATCGCGTACGCTTTCCAGCTCCCGCAGGCGGACCACGACCAGTGCCTCGGCGTGCTGCCGTCACAGGGCGGACATCTGGAGGAGATCGTCTGCCACGTGCCGCCCGTGCTCGACGCGGATTCGACCAACGTGCTCTCGAATCCCGCGCTGGGGTTCAGGGCGGATATCGCCTATTTGAGGGAGAGCTCGGCGATCGGCGCGGAGAGCCCGCACACCCGCGACCTGGTGGTGGGGGCGATGGCGCAGCCGGAATCGGGCCGCGTGGTCCTCTCGTTCCCCTACCTGGCGCCCGATGGCGTGCTGCACACCAGCCTGTCGAACCTCCATTGGCTCAGCAGCACCACGCTGGTCTACCTCGCCGAGCTGGTCACCTACCAGACGCGAGGAACGCTCGTGGACACGATCGTCGTGCCGCTCGAAGTCGCCGTGGCCGACGTCAGCGGCGCGACGGCCGTGGTTCGGGTCGTTCCCGGGACGGCGGGTGCGACCTCGGTGAGCACGACCCCCGGCGATTCGGAGTCCGTGTACGTGACGATGACCCGCGACTCCGTGGTGTACGCCGTGAACGCGGTCAGCGGCGCGCGGACGCCCGTGTACGCGTTCGACAGCCTGGGCACCTGCGTGGATGCGCAGGTGGCGTCGGGACGGCTGGTGGCGATCCTGGGGGCCGCGACCGAGTCCCAGCGTGCGGGTCACGTCTTCACCGCCAGGTTGCCCGCCGGCGGGCCGTCCCATCTCACGTCGGGTCCGTACGTATTCTACATGCGGCCGGCCCTGTCGCCGTCGGGCACGCAAGTGGTGGCCGAGGGCCATGCCGTGACGTACCTACAGGTGGAGGGCGGCCCCGTGGATACCGTCGTGAACGCAGCGTCCGACCTGTGGCTGCTGGAGGTGCCGTGAGGTCGCGCGGCCGGCTCGTGGCCGCGGCGGCCCTTCTCGTCGCGGCGGCGTCGCCCCTCGCGGCCCAGTCCTCGGGGTCGATCGGGGGCCGCGTGCGCGACGCGACCACCGGCGCGGCGGTGCGCAGCGCGCAGGTGCTGCTCGACCACCGGCTCGCGACGCTCAGCGACACCGGCGGCAACTACATGGTCCGCGGGGTGTCGAGCGGGTGGCACGCCGTCACGGTGCGCCTGATCGGCTTCGCCCCGACGCGGCGCGACAGCGTCCTGGTCCGGGCGGGCGAGATGACGATGCTGTCCTTCGCGCTCCAGCCCCAGGCGGTGCCG
Source organism: uncultured Gemmatimonadales bacterium (assembly GCA_963806755.1). GTDB lineage: Bacteria > Gemmatimonadota > Gemmatimonadetes > Gemmatimonadales > JACORV01 > Fen-1245. The sequence continues at coordinate 200,022 of CAWDZR010000016.1, read as the reverse complement.
CTCGGCGCGGTCAACGTGCAGGCCGAGCCCGACGCGGTGCTGAATCCCCTGGCGACCGCCACGACCCAGCACATCACGTCCGACGACCTGCGCCATCTGCCGGTCAGCACCCTCGAAGAGGCGGTGAGCCTGAGCGCGGGGGCGGTGGGCGAGAGCTACCGCGGCGGCCGCCTCGGAGAGCAGACGTTCATCATCGACGGCCTGGGCCTCAAGAACCAGCTCGACGCCTCCACGGGCACGCTCGGCGTCCAGGTGCCGCCCGACATCCTGACGGAGGCCGCGCTCGTCACCGATGGATTTTCGGCGCGGTACGGGCAGGCCATCTCCGGCATGATCAACGTCGTGACGAAGGACGGCGGTGATCGCTGGCAGGGCCGGGCCGCCTACGAGAGCGACCGGGGCCTGGGGCAGGCGTTCGACCACGGGCTCGACCGCGCCGTGCTGGAGGCCGATGGGCCGCTGGTGGGCGGCGTCAAGTTCCTGGCGGCCCTGGACGCGACCGGGCGCCTCGACGGCGACCCGGTGAACGCGCCGGGGCCCGGCCAGAGCCTGGACCCGCGCTCCTCGAATCCCTACATGCTGCCGCACAACAGCGCCGAGCAGCTCGACGCCGCGGCCAAGCTGACGGTGCCGTTCCTCGGCCGCCAGACGCTGCGGCTGTTCGCGCTGCACTCCATCGACCAGCGGCTGCTGTACGACCCGGTGTACAAGTACGACGAGTCGGACGCGCCCGCCCAGCGGACGGCGGGCGACCTGCTGAGCGGGCACCTGCAGCTGGTGTCGCCGCCCTCCGCCGGCACGACGCTCCTCGTGGACCTGCGCGCCGGGTACTTCGCCCGCGACTTCGAGCGCGGCATGCTGAGCTCGCCCGCCCCGTACCGGTTCGGGGCGTTCACCGGCACGACCTTCCACTTCCTGGGCGAGGGGCTGGCGCAGGCCCAGGACACCCTCGGCGCGCGGAACGCGGTGTCCGGCTTCGCGGTGCCCCAGTTCGCCACCAATACGCCGTGGGGCGTGCCGGCGTTCTTCATGAGCGGGGGGTCGGACGGAGAGATCGCCTGGAACCGGTTCCGCGAGTACCGGGGCCAGCTCGATGCGGATCTCGGCCTGTCGCACGACGCCGACCTGTACTTCGGCGGCGAGGTGGTCCGCCAGAAGGTGCAGACGTTCCAGCGAGTGCTCGCCTATCTCCCGGTGGGCGACAGCGTGCCCGCGCCCGCGGCATCCAACTTCTCGCCCGTCAGCGGGGCGGCGTACGCGGAGACGCAGGTGCGCACCGAGGACCTGGCGCTCACCTTCGGCGTACGCTACGACGCGTTCGATCCCCACGCCCCTCCGTTCGCGGGCCAGACGCGCAGCATGCCGGGGCGCTCCACCTTCAACCCGCGCTTCGCGCTGTCCACGGTGCTGCACGGCGCCACGGTCGTGGCCAGCTGGGGTCGCTTCAGCCAGTCGCCGGACTACCAGTACCTCGTGGACCAGGCGTTCGACGACACGCTGCGCACGGGCCGGTTCCGCGTCGGCAATCCGGATCTCGGCTTCGAGCAGTCCACGCAGTACGAGTTCAGCGTGCGGGCGCGGCCCACGCCCGAGACCTCGGTGCACGTGAACGTGTACGTGAAGCAGCTCGAGGGCCTGGTGGCGAGCGTGCCGTTCGGGCTCAATCCCGACTCGACGGTGTTCGGCAACGTGGACTACGGCTCCGTGAAGGGGCTGGAGGTGCTGTTCGAGCGGGAGCTGAAGGACTGGTGGGGTGTGCGGGTCTCGGCCACGGTGCAGTCGGCCACGGCCACGGCCAGCAACGCCTTCAACCTGTACCGCGGCACCTATGTCGTCGGCGTGGACACGGTGAATCCGGGTCAGGTCCAGTTCCCGCTCGACTACGACCAGCGGCTCGGCGTGACGGTGATCGGCCAGGCGCGCGCGCCGGAGCAGTTCGGGCCGGTGGTGCAGGGGATCCGGCCGCTGGCCAACTGGCAGGGCGCGGTGATCGTCCGGTACGGGACGGGGCTCCCGTACACCAAGACGAGCGCCAGCGGCGACACGCTGCTCGGGCCGATCAACGGCGAGCGCCTGCCGAGCACGTCCACGGTGGACATGCTGCTGCGGCGCCCGGTCACGGTCGCGGGGGTGCACGGCAGCCTGTACCTCGACGTCCGCAACCTCCTCAACGCCCGCAACCTGATCTCGGTGCGGCGGGACACCGGTGAACCGGGACTCTCGGACGCGGGGATCCAGGCGGCGGGGATGGCCGCCTACCAGGCGCACCCACAGCCGATCCCGTACGAGTCGCCGTACTACCGGGCGTGGGCCGACCAGAACCACGACGGCTACATCTCCGGCCAGAGCGAGTTGCTGCCGCTCTACGTCGCGGCGGCGCGCGACTTCTACCAGCCGCTGTTCTGCTACGGGCCGCCGCGGCTGGTGAGACTGGGGGTGGAGCTTATCTTTTGAGCTTCGTCCCGCCGCGAGGTAGCCCCCTGGTCGTCCGCCGCACCAAGATCGTCGCCACCCTCGGTCCCGCCGCCGCCTCCGCCGCCTCGGTCGGAGGCCTGATCGCCGCGGGGCTCGACGTGGCGCGCATCAACGCCAGCCACGGCACGCCCGAGCAGCGGGCGGCGCTCGTCGCCGCCACGCGCGAGGCGGCGGCCGCGGCGGGCAAGCCCGTCGCCGTCCTGCTCGATCTCCAGGGGCCGCGCATCCGGATCGGCGAGCTGGCGGCGCCCCTGGTGCTGGAGGAAGGCGGGACCGTGGTGTTCGCGCCGGAGGGCGTGGCGGAGCGCGGAGAGGTGCCGGTCACCTACGACCTGGCGCCCGACGTGGCCGCCGGCACGCGGATCCTGGTGGCGGACGGCCTCCTGGCGCTCGACGTGGTCGCCGTGCGGCCGCCGCGGGTCGAGGCGCGGGTGCGCTGCGGCGGGCCGCTGTCCAGCCACAAGGGCATCAACCTGCCGGGCGTCGCAGTCTCCGCCCCGTGCCTGACCGACAAGGACCGCGCGGACGTGGGCTTCGCCGTCGCGCAGGGCGTCGAGTACGTGGCGCTCTCGTTCGTGCGCCGGGCCGGGGACGTCACGACGCTGCGCTCCCTCCTGCCGGCCGGTATCCGGATCGTGGCCAAGATCGAGAAGGACACCGCGCTCGACGATCTCGACCGCATCGCCGACGCGAGCGACGGCGTGATGGTGGCGCGCGGCGATCTCGGCGTGGAGCTGCCGTTCGAACAGGTGCCCCTGGCGCAGAAGCGCGTCATCCGCGCCGCCGTGACGCACCGGCGACCGGTGATCACCGCCACGCAGATGCTCGAGTCCATGGTGCGCGCGCCGCGCCCCACGCGGGCCGAAGCGTCGGACGTGGCGAACGCGATCTGGGACGGCACCGACGCGGTCATGCTGTCGGAGGAGACGGCCGTCGGCGCCCATCCGCGCCAGGCGGTCGAGGCGATGGACCGGATCATCCGCGCCGTGGAGGGGGACCGGAGCTGGCGGCCGGCGCCCGAGTGGCTCGACCTCGTGCCGGAGGCCCCGGCGCGCAGCGAGCACGCCGTCGCGGCGGCGGCGGTGGCCGCGGCGCGGATGCTGGGCGCGCCGCTGATCGTCACCTTCACCAAGAGCGGCTTCAGCGCGCGGATGGTCGCGGCCAATCGCCCGGCGGTGCCAGTGCTGGGCGTCACCGACAACGCCGCGACGTGCCGGCAGCTGGCGCTGGTGTGGGGCGTGGTGCCGATGCGGTGCGAGGGCGCGCCGCACTACGACGCGATGCTCGACGCGGCCCGCGAGCGGATCCTCGCCACCGGCCTCGCCCGGCCCGGCGACCGCGTCGTGGTCACCGCCGGCGTCCCGTTCGACGTCCCGGGCACCACGAACCTGGTCAAGGTGGAAGAGGTCTAGCGGTGCGCCTCACCTTCCTCGGGACGGGCACGTCGTTCGGGATCCCGCAGGTGGGATGCACGTGCGCGGTGTGCACCTCGACCGACCCGCGCGACAAGCGCAACCGCGCCGGGGTCGTGGTGCAGACGGCGACGGCGACGCTGCTGATCGACACCCCGACGGAGCTGCGGCTCGGCCTGCTCAGGGCCGGCATCGGCGCGGTGGACGCGGTGCTCTACACCCACGATCACGCCGACCACACGCACGGGATCGACGACCTGCGGGCGCTGTCGGGCCACGGTCGCGGCCGCGTGCCGATCTACGGGCCGGCCGACGCGCTGGAGCGGATGCGCCGGAAGTTCGACTACATCTTCGATCCCGCGGCCCGCCCCATCCCGGGCTCGTCGCGGCCCGACGTCAGCGCGACCGCGCTCGAGGCGGGCGTGGCGACGGTCGTGGCCGGCACCCCGGTCCTCCCGCTGCGCTTCTCGCACGGGCCGTCCGACGTGTTCGGCTACCGGATCGGGGCGCTGGCCTACCTCACCGACGTGCAGGTCGTGCCGGAGGCGGCGCGCGAGCGCCTCCGCGGGCTCGAGGTGCTGGTCCTGAACGCGCTGTTCCACCGGCCGCACCCCACGCACCTGTCCATCCCGGAGGCGGTGGAGACGGCGCGGGCGCTCGGGGCGCGCCGCACCTTCCTCACCCACCTCACCCACGAGACGGGCCACGCGGCCCTGCTCGCGGAGCTGCCGGCCGGCATCGAGCCGGCCTACGACGGGCTCGCCGTCGAGGTGTGACGCGGGTCAGGCGCCGCCCGGCGGCACCGTGCCGCGCGGCGGCCCCGTGCCGCCCGGCAGAGCGGGGCGGACCTTCAGCACGACTTCCTTGCGGATCTCCACCGACCCGGGCTTGGCGCCCCGGGGCTTGGTGACGTGGCGCGCGAGCGTGCACGAGACCGGCACCACGCCCGCGTCGCGCGCCTTGCTGTGATGCGCCGCGATGGCCGCCGCGCGCTCGAGCAGGTCCCGGCCGGGCTCTTCGCCCTCCGGGCCGCGCAGCAGCACGTGGCTCCCGGGCCAGCCGCGCACGTGGAACCAGCGGTCGTCCGGGCGCGCCAGGCGCAGCGTCAGCCGGTCGTTGTCGGCGTCCGAGCGCCCGACCAGCGCCGTCCAGCCCTCGCCGAGATCGTACGCGAGGACGCGCGGCGGCGAGCGCGGCGGGCGCATCGTCAGCTGCCCGTCGGCACGATGGTGGCGCGCTCCACCATCAGCATCACGGTGCGCGTGGGGGCCCGCGTGCGATGCTCCACGCCGTGGGGCACGACCACACCCTGCCCGGGCCCCAGCTCGAGGGTGCGGCCCTCCAGGTCCACCAGCAGGCGGCCGCTCACGACGAAGAAGAACTCGTCCTCCGTGTCGTGGTGGTGCCAGTGGTACTCGCCTCGGACCACGCCGAGGCGCACCACCGCGTCGTTCACCCGGCACAGGGTCTGGTTGTACCACGGGTGCCGGCACGCCGCCACCAGCGCCGGCACGTCCACGATCTCCAGCGCGCCGTGCAGGATGTCGAGGTGCGTGTCGTACGGGTCGGCGGATGGATCGCTCACGGGGGCGTTCTCCTCGGCGCGGGGACGGGACGTCGCGACGCTCAATGTGGCCGGAGGCGTGCGGGCATCGCAACTCGAGCGGTGTGCCGTGCTTTACGCCCCCTGCCGGGCGCCCTACATTTGCCTGTTGAGCCGTGGTTTCGCGGCCGCACATGCATGCGGGGGTCGTGATGGTGGAGACGGTCGGCAAGCTGCTCGAGCCCTTCAAGGGCGCGGTGACGGTGAGTGCGGGTGGGGCGGTCGCGGTGCCGAGGCCGGCGGTGCTGGCGGGTCCGGCGACGGACACGCTGGTCCGCAGCGCGGTGTTCGGCGAGCCGGCGACCCGCGACGCGGCCCGCTGGCTGCTGTGGGAGATCGGCCAGGTGGTCGGCGTGCGGCCGGCGTCGATTCACGACCTCTACATGGCGCGCGGGCGGGGCGAGGTGCACGGCTTCACCGTGCCCGCGATCAACATCCGTGGCCTCGCCTACGACTCCGCGCGCGCCCTGTTCCGGGCGGCGCGGGCGCTGGAGGCCGGGGCCTTCCTGTGCGAAATCGCGCGCTCCGAGATGGCCTACACCGACCAGCGGCCGGCGGAGTACGTGTCCGTGCTCCTGGCGGCGGCCCTGCGGGAAGGGTTCCGCGGCCCGCTGTTCGTGCAGGGCGACCACTTCCAGATCAACGCCAAAAAGTACGCGTCCGACCCGGAGGGGGAGGTCGGTGCGGTGAAGGCGCTGGTGAAGGAGGCGGTGGCGGCGGGGTTCTACAACATCGACGTGGACACGTCCACGCTGGTGGACCTGTCGCAGCCCACGCTCGACACGCAGCAGCGGGTCAACTACGAGCGCGCCGCGGAGCTGACGGCGGCGATCCGGGCGCAGGAGCCCAAGGGCGTCACGATCTCCGTGGGCGCCGAGATCGGGGAAGTGGGGGGGAAGAACAGCACGATCGAGGAGCAGCACGCGTTCGCGGACGGGTACCGCACGTCGCTCGCGGCTCGCGGCGCGAAGCTGACCGGCATCTCCAAGATCAGCGTTCAGACCGGCACGAGCCACGGGGGCGTCGTGCTCCCGGACGGCTCCATTGCCGACGTCAAGATCGACTTCGATACGCTGCGGATCCTGTCGCGCGATGCGCGCGAGCGCTACGGGATGGCGGGCGCCGTGCAGCACGGCGCCTCGACCCTGCCGAACTCCGCGTTCGGGAAGTTCCCCGAGATCGAGACGGCGGAGATCCACCTGGCGACCGCGTTCCAGACGCTGCTGTTCGAGCACCCGGCCACGCCGGCCGCCTTCAAGGCGAAGATCTACGACTGGCTGCGCGCGAACGCCGCCAACGAGCGCAAGGCCGGGGAGACGGACGAGCAGTTCTTCTACAAGACGCGCAAGAAGGCCCTCGGCCCCTTCAAGGAGGAGTGGTGGGGCCTGTCGGAGGTGGTGCGCGGGGCGCTGGGCGCGGCGCTCGAGGAGCAGTTCGCGTTCCTGCTGAAGACCCTGCGCGTCGAGGGGAGCGCGGCGCTGGTCGCGAAGCATGTGAAGGCGCCGGCGGTGCGGCGGACGGAGCCGGCCGTGGCCGGCTCCGCCGCGCCGGACGACGCCGAAGCCGGAGAATAGGGAGGCGTCATGGCCCGGCATCACGACGAGGATGACGAGGACGTGGTGGTGGTGGAGAAGCGCGGCTCCGCGGTGGCGCCGTTCCTGTGGGGGCTGGCGGCCGGCGCCGCCCTCGGCCTGCTGTTCGCGCCGATGAGCGGCGCGGCGCTGCGCGCCGACCTGCGCTCGCGCTCCCGCAAGCTCAAGGACCTCGCCACCGAGAAGGTGGACGAACTCGAGGATCTGGTGGCGGGCGGCTACGAGAGCGCCCGGGCGCGCGTCGAGGAGCACCTCGAGCGGGCCAAGCGCAGCGTGCAGGAAGGCCGGGATGCGGCGCACGACGCGGTCGAGGCCGGTCGCGAGGTGGCCACGTCGGCGCGCGCCGAGCTCGAGCAGCGGCTCGCGGACGCCCGTGAGGCGCGGCGCGCCGCCCGGCGCTCCCCGCCGGGGGGCACCGTGCCCCGCGGGGGCACCGTGCCCCGCGGCGGCACCCTGCCGCCCGGCGGCAGCGAGGAGCCGGGAGCGTAGCCACGACCGTGGCGGCCGACCGCCATCGCCGCTGGCTGTTTCTGTGGCACGACGTGCGGAACTTCGTCCGCCGCGTCTACGAAGGCGCGGTGGAGGCGAACGTGCCGTTCCTCGCGAGCGGCCTGGCGTTCGACGCGCTCCTCGCCGCCATCCCGCTCGTCCTCGTGATCCTCTCCATCGCCGGCTCGGTCCTCAACGCGCGCGCGGCCGCCGCGCGGGTGGATCTTGCCGTGTACCTGCAGGGCCTCCTGCCGGAATACGGCCGCGGCGCGGGCGCCGACCCCTTCGCGCCGGTGGTCCACCTGGTCGAAACCGTCGCCCACTCGCGCGGCCGCCTGACCCTCGTCGGCCTGCCGCTGTTCGTCTGGTTTGCGACCCGGCTCTTCGGCTCCCTGCGGGCCGCCCTGTGCGAGGTCTTCGACACCCGCGAGACCCGCTCCTGGCTCCGCGGCAAGGCGTACGACGCAGTGCTGGTCGTGGCTACCGGCCTTCTCTCCGCCGTTTACACCGCGCTCAGCGTGGGCCTGCTCTCGGTGGAAGGCCGGCACGGCTTCGTCGAGTTCTTCGCCGCCCAGATCCTGGCCTTCGCGTTCCTGGTCGGCCTGTTCGTCATGATCTTCAAGTACGCCCCCGCGCACCGGGTGCGCTGGGACACGGCGCTCGTGGCCGGCCTCGTGTGCGCGGTCTGCTTCGAGGTCGCGAGGACCGCGCTGGGCATCTATTTCCGCACCTTCGTGCGCCCCGGCCAGCTGGTGAGCGACGCCACGCTCGGCGCCCTCATCCTGTTCGTGGCCTGGGTGTACTACCTCACGTTCGTCTTTCTCATCGGCGCCCAGATCGCGCAGGTGTACGAGCTGCGGCGGCGCCAGACCGCGCAGCGCGCGGTGCTGCGCTAGGCGCCAGCCGTGCCGTTCCCGTGCCCCCGTGCCCTCCAGCGTTGGTGCGCCCATGGCCATGCCCATAGATCTCCGCTCCGATACCGTCACCCGCCCGTCGGCCGCGATGCGCCGCGCCATGGCCGAGGCGGAGGTCGGCGACGACGTCCTGGACCACGACCCGACCACGCTGCGCCTCGAGGAGCGCGTGGCCGAGCTGCTGGGCAAGGGAGCGGCGCTGTTCTTCCCCAGCGGCACGCAGGCCAACCAGACCGGCATCCGGCTCCTGACGCGGCCCGGCACGGAGCTGCTGCTGGAGGCCGGCGCGCACCTGCTGACGTACGAGATCGCCGGCGTGGCCGCGAACGCCGGGGTGCAGGTCCGCCCGGTCCAGACGCCCGACGGCGTGCTGACGGCGGAGCTCCTGCGTGCGGCCTTGCGGCCCCGGTCGCCGCACTACCCGCGCGTCTCGGCGATGGCGATCGAGAACACCCACAATGCGGCGGGCGGGAAGGTGATGCCGGCCGCGGTGGGCGATGCCATCGGGTCGCTGGCCCGGGAGGTGAAGGTGCCGCTGCACCTCGACGGCGCGCGGCTGTGGAACGCGGCGGCCGCGCTGGGCGTCCCGCCCTCGCGTCTCGCGGCGCCCGCCGACACCGTGATGGTGAGCCTTTCGAAGGGGCTGGGCTGTCCCATCGGCTCGTGCCTCGCGTTCCCGAAGGAGGCGCGCGATGAGGTGTGGGAGATCCGCAAGCGCTTCGGCGGCGGGATGCGCCAGTCGGGCATCCTCACGGCCGCCGGGCTCTGGGCGCTCGAGCACAACCTCGGCCGGCTCGCCGAGGACCACGCCAACGCCCGGCGCCTGGCCGACGGCCTCGCGGGCCACCCGGCCGTGCGCCCGCTTCCGCCCGAGACGAACATCGTGATGCTCGACCTCACCCGTCACATGGCCGACGACGTGATCCCGAAGCTGGCGGAGCGGGGCGTGCTGGTGACGGCGTTCGGACCGAAGCGGCTCAGGGCCATCACGCACCTCGACGTGAGCGCCGCCGACGTCGAGCGCGCGATCGCGGTGGTCGCGGAAGTGCTGAAGTGACGCCCGAGTGACGCCTGCCCCGCACCTTCCCCCCAGGAGCCTGAGTCAAATCGCAGTGGGCACAGCCCGGGGAGGAGCGGCATGAGCACCAACGAGCGGCTCGTCGTCGGCGCGACGTGTGTCCTGGCCCTGGCAGCGGCGGCCTGTGCCGGGAGGGTGGCCGTCCGCGCCGGGGCATCGCCCGTGCCGGCGGCCGCGCCCGCCGGCGAGGCGCCGGTGCCGCCGACCCCGGTCGCACCGGGGGCATCGGACACCGTCGCGGCGGCCGCACGGCGCGCGGCGAGGGACTCGAGCCGGGCCGCCGAGCTGGTGGCCCGCGGCACGGCCGCGATCGAAGTCGGCCGGGACTCGGAGGCGGCGGGCGAGTTCGCCTCGGCCCTGCGGATCCAGCCTCGCCTGGCCCGGGCGCTGGGCGGGCAGGCCTTGCTGGAGGCGCGCGCGCGGCGCATCCCCGCGGCCCTCGCCCTGGCCGACAGCGCCTCCGCACTCGGCGACACGGACCAGGCCTTCGTCGCCCTGCACGGGCGGCTCCTCGCCTCGGCGGGGCGCTGCCCGGAGGCCGTCGCGGTCCTGCTTCCCCTCGTGAGCGCTCACCCCCAGTGGCACGCACCGGCCCCTGAGCTGGCCTACTGCCTGTTGCGGCTCCATCGGGCGCCGGAGGCCGTGGCCGTGATGCAGGTCGCGGTGCGCGACGAGCCTCGGGCCCCGCCGCTCCAGTGGGCGCTGATGGAGGCGTTCGTCGCGACGCAGCAGCTCGACTCCGCGCTGGCTCACGCGCTGTACCTCAAGGAGCACTTCCCCGAGAACGGCCTGTGGTACGTCGAGACCGGTCGCGTGCTGGTGCTGCTCAACCGCATCAGCGAGGCGAAGCTCGTCTTCGAGCGCGGCTTCCAGCTTCGGCCGGGTCTCGCCGACAGCCTGTCGCCGATGGACCGGAGCGCGTGGCGGGCCGCGCAGGAGGCGGGGCACTGACGGAGGCGCGGGGTTGCCCTGGAAGCCGCCGCGACCAGGCAACCCTGCGTCTTGATACTTTCCTGATGTCCCGCCGCGACTTCCTGACCCCATCTTGACCTGACGGCCGATACTCTCCTCCTCCCGCTCCGGGAGGGGAGATGCTGGACGTCGTCTACATCGCCGTCACGGTGGCGTTTTTCGCCCTGATGCTCGCCTACGTCCGAGGCTGCGAGCACCTGGGCAAGGACGGCGCCGGCGAAGGGGACCGGCCGTGAGCGCCGAGACCCTCGTCGCCGCGATCGTGTCGCTGCTGCTCCTGGTGTACCTGGCTTACACCCTGCTCAAGCCGGAGAAGTTCTGACCGTGCCCACGATGGGGCGCCGCCCGGGGGCGTCATGACCCTCAACGGCTGGCTGCAGATCCTGATCTTCTCCGTCGCGGTGCTCGCCGTGACGAAGCCCGCGGGCATCTACATCCTGCGCGTGTACGACGGCTCGCTGCGCTGGCTCGCGCCGGTGGAGCGGGTCATCTACCGGCTGTGCGGCGTGGACCCGGCGGAGGATCAGCACTGGACGCGCTACGCGGCGGGCCTGCTGCTCTTCAGCGCCGTGTCCATGCTCGTCACCTACGGCGCCCTCCGCCTGCAGGGGCACCTGCCGCTCAATCCCTTCCACCGCGTGGCGGTGACCGACCGCCAGGCGTTCGAGACCGCCGCGTCGTTCACCACCAATACCAACTGGCAGTCGTACTCCGGCGAGACGGTGATGAGCTACCTCTCGCAGATGATGCAGCTCGCCTTCCACAACTTCATGTCGGCGGCGTGCGGCGTCGCGGCGGCGGTGGCCCTGGCGCGCGGCATCGCGCGCCGGTCCGCGGGCAGGATCGGCAACTTCTGGGTGGACCTGGTGCGCGGGACGCTGTACCTGTTCCTGCCGGCGTCGTTCGTCCTGGCGCTGCTGTTCGTCCAGCAGGGCGTGATCCAGAACTTCCACCCCTACGTCACCGCCACCACGCTCGAAGGGGCCAAGCAGGTGCTGGCGATGGGGCCGGTCGCCAGCCAGGAAGCCATCAAGCAGCTCGGCACCAACGGCGGCGGCTTCTTCAACGCCAACGCCGCGCATCCGTTCGAAAACCCGACGCCGTGGACCAACTTCCTGAGCATGCTCGCGATCTTCATCGTGCCGGCCGGGCTCACCTACACCTTCGGCCGGATGGTGAAGAACCAGAAGCACGGCTGGGCGCTGTGGGCGGCGATGTTCGTGCTGTTCGCCGCCGGCGTGACGACCGCGTACTGGGCCGAAGCGCGCGGGAATCCGATTCACGCCGCCGCCGGCGTGGACGTCGTGGCGTCGGCGACGAACCCCGGCGGCAACATGGAGGGCAAGGAGGTCCGCTTCGGGATCGCGAACTCCGCCCTCTACGCCACCGTGACCACCGACGCGTCGTGCGGCGCGGTGAACAGCATGCACGACTCGTTCACGCCGCTGGGCGGGATGGTGCCGCTGGTCAACATCCAGCTTGGCGAGCTGATCTTCGGCGGCGTCGGGTCCGGGCTGTACGGGATGCTGGTCATGGCGATCCTGACCGTGTTCATCGCCGGATTGATGGTCGGCCGGACGCCCGAGTACCTGGGCAAGAAGATCCAGAGCCGCGAAGTGCGGATGGCGATGCTGTACGTCCTGATCTTCCCGGCCGTCATCCTGCTGTTCACGGCCGCTTCGGCCGTGCTGCCGGCGGGGCTCAAGGGCCTCAACAACAACGGGCCGCACGGCCTGAGCGAGATCCTGTACGCCTTCTCGTCCGTCACCGGCAACAACGGCAGCGCGTTCGCCGGCCTGACGGGCTCGACCTACTACTACAACACCCTGCTGGGGCTCGGCACGCTGTTCGGGCGGTTCGCGATGATGGTGCCGGCGCTGGCCCTGGCCGGGTTCCTCTCGGAGCGCAAGATCGTCCCGGCGTCGGCCGGCACCTTCCCGGTCACGTCGCCCCTGTTCGTCGCGCTGCTGGTCGGCGTCATCCTGATCGTGGGCGCGCTCACGTTCTTTCCGGCGCTCTCGCTCGGCCCCATCGTCGAGCACCTGCTGATGGGCGCGGGGAGGCTGTTCTAGATGGCGACCGCGAAGCGCCCCCTGTTCGATCCGCCCATCGTGCGCCGGGCCGTGCGAGACTCGTTCGCCAAGCTCGATCCGCGGCACATGGTGCGCAACCCGGTGATGTTCGTGGTGCTCGTGGGCAGCGTGCTGACGACGCTGGTCCTGGTGCGCGACGTCGCGGCGGGGCGGGGCGACGTCGGCTTCACGCTCCAGATCGCCCTGTGGCTCTGGTTCACCGTGGTGTTCGCGAACTTCGCCGAGGCGATGGCCGAAGGCCGGGGCAAGGCGCAGGCCGACACGCTGCGCCGCTCGCGGACCCAGACGCTCGCCAAGAAGCTGAGTGACCCCAAGGATCGCGCGAAGACCCTGAGCGTATGGGCGGGCGAGCTGCGGCGCGGCGACGTCGTCCTGTGCCAGCCGGGCGACCTGGTTCCCGGCGACGGCGAGGTGATCGAAGGGGTGGCGTCGGTGGACGAGTCGGCCATCACCGGCGAGTCGGCGCCCGTGATCCGCGAGTCCGGCGGCGACCGGTCGGCGGTCACGGGCGGCACCCGGGTGCTGTCCGACTTTCTGGTCGTGCGCATCACCGCCAATCCGGGCGAGACGTTCCTGGACCGGATGATCGGCCTGGTGGAGGGCGCCAAGCGCCAGAAGACGCCCAACGAGATCGCGCTGATCATCCTGCTGTCGGGGCTCACGATCGTCTTCCTGCTGGCCGTGGTGACGTTGCAGCCGTTCGCCATCTACTCCGGCGGCGCCGTCGCGATTCCGATCCTCGTCGCGCTGCTGGTCTGCCTGATCCCGACCACCATCGGCGGGCTGCTCTCCGCGATCGGCATCGCGGGCATGGACCGGATGATCCAGCACAACGTGATCGCGATGAGCGGCCGGGCGGTGGAGGCGGCGGGCGACGTGGACACCCTGCTGCTCGATAAGACCGGCACGATCACGCTCGGCAACCGGCAGGCCGTGGCGCTCGTTCCCGCCGAGGGCGTGTCCGGCGAGGCGCTGGCGGACGCGGCGCAGCTCGCCTCGCTGGCCGACGAAACGCCCGAGGGGCGGAGCATCGTGGTGCTGGCGAAGACCAGCTACGGGCTGCGGGAGCGCGACGTGCACGGGCTGGGCGCCACGTTCATTCCCTTCAGTGCGCAGACCCGCCTCAGCGGGGTCAACTTCGACGGCCGCCGGATCCGCAAGGGCGCCTCCGACGCGATCGAGGCCTTCGTCGCGGAGCAGGGAGGCAGCGTCCCGGCCGGCGTTCGCACCTCCGTGGAGGCGATCGCGCGGGACGGCGGGACGCCGCTGGTGGTGGCGGACGGACCGCGCGCCCTCGGCGTCGTCCACCTCAAGGACATCGTGAAGGGCGGCATCAAGGAGCGCTTCGCCGAGCTCAGGCGGATGGGCATCAAGACGGTGATGATCACCGGCGACAACCCGCTCACGGCCGCCGCGGTGGCGGCCGAGGCCGGCGTGGACGACTTCCTCGCCCAGGCCAGGCCCGAGGACAAGATGGCGCTCATCAAGCGCGAGCAGGCGGGCGGCCGGCTCGTCGCGATGACGGGCGACGGCACCAACGACGCGCCGGCGCTGGCCCAGGCCGACGTGGCCGTCGCGATGAACACGGGCACGCAGGCGGCGAAGGAGGCCGGGAACCTCATCGATCTCGACTCCAACCCCACCAAGCTCATCGAGGTGGTCGAGATCGGGAAGCAGCTGCTGATCACCCGCGGCGCGCTCACCACCTTCTCGATCGCCAACGACGTGGCCAAGTACTTCGCCATCATCCCGGCGATGTTCGTGACGACCTACCCGGCGCTCCAGGCGCTCAACGTCATGCGCCTGCACTCGGCGCAGTCGGCGATCCTCGCGGCGGTGATCTTCAACGCCCTCATCATCGTCGCGCTGATCCCGCTGGCGCTCCGGGGCGTGCGGTGGCGCCCGGCGCCGGCCGCCGCGATCCTGCGCCGCAACCTGTGGCTGTACGGTGTCGGCGGCATCCTGATTCCGTTCGCCGGCATCAAGGTCCTGGACGTGCTTCTCACCCTGCTCCATCTGGCGTAGCCATGCTCAAGAACCAGCTCCGTCCCGCGATCGTGGTCACCCTCGTCCTCATGGTGATCACCGGGCTCCTCTACCCGGGACTGGTGACGGGCATCGCCCGGCTCCTCTTCCCGCGCCAGGCCGACGGCTCGCTGGTGACGGTGGACGGGAGGGTCGTGGGCAGCCTGCTCATCGGGCAGACGTTCGCCGGCGCCCGGTACTTCCACGCGCGCCCGTCGGCGGCCGGGAACGGCTACGACGACACGCTCTCGGGCGGCACCAATCTCGGGCCCACCAGCGCGAAGCTCGACACGCTGGTCGTGGGGGCGGTGGACAGCGCGGTGAAGCTCGATCACTGGGTGAAGGGGCAGATCCCGGCCGATCTCGTCACCTCGTCGGGCTCGGGGCTCGATCCCGACATCTCGCCGGCCAGCGCCGAGGGCCAGGTGGCGCGGGTGGCCGGCGCCCGCGGGCTCCCGGAAGCGGCGGTGCGCGCGCTGGTGGCCCGGCACACGAAGGGACGCACCCTCGGCATCTTCGGCGAGCCGCGCGTCAACGTGCTGTGGCTCAATCTCGCTCTCGACAGTCTCGGAGGACACTAGTGATCGGACGCCTGATGCTCGCGGGCCTGCTCGTGCCCGGCTGCCTGGCTGCGCAGGACACGACGCGCGCCGCCTCCACGCCGGCGGACACGGCCCACGCGGCAGCGAAGCCCGCTCCCTTCGCCTTCGCCGACTTCACGTGGTTGCAGGGCAACCCGCGCAGCCACCAGAGCGTGCTGGACTCGAAGTACTTCACGGGCGAGTTCCGGGTGGACGTCTCGTACATCGGCGATTTCAACCACCCGTCGGACCACACGCTGGTCGGCACCAGCGAGAGCGGGCGCACCAGCGAGATCCAGGTGCAGCAGCTCGGCATCGGCGGCGACTTCCACGCGGGGAACGCCATCGGACGCCTGATGACGCAGTTCGGGATGTACTCCACGATGACGCCGCGCAACGACGCCAGCCCGGCGCGCGGCCAGTGGAACCTGGCTGACGCCTACCGCTACATCTCCGAGGCGTACGGCGGCTACCACTGGAACGTGTGGAACGGGATCAACTTCGAGGCCGGCATCTTCATGTCGTACGTGGGGCTGTTCGGCTACTACAACTTCGACAACTGGGCGTATCAGCCGTCATACGTGTCGAGCAATACGCCGTGGTTCTTCAACGGCCTGCGGGTGCAGATCTTCCCCAGCGACAAGCTCAAGATCGAGCCGTGGCTGGTGAACGGCTGGCAATCGTACGGCATGTTCAACGAGAGCCCGGGCTACGGCGTGCAGATCCTGTGGCGGCCCACCGGCGCCGTCTCAGTGCTGTCGAACAACTACTACGGCTACGACTGGCTGGGCATCCCGAACCGGGCCCGGGTGCACACCGACAACAGCGTGCAGGTGAAGTACCTCGACCGGCCGGCGGGGCTGCCGGACAAGGCGGCGTTCTCGCTCACGGTGGACGCAGGTTGCGAGAACGGCGGAGGCGTGAGCTGCACGGGCACCACGCTTGGCCCCAAGCAGGCGTTTCTCGGCTTCATGCTCTACAACCGGCTCTGGTTCGACAAGGACCTGTACGCCGTCACCCTGGGCGGCGGCGCGATGACCAACCCGGGTCGCTACCTGGTGCTGATGCCGCCGATCAACGGCGCCACCGCCTTCTCGGGCACGTCGTACTTCACCGAGAATCCCGGCGACCGGTTCTCGGCCTGGGACGCCTCGCTCACGTTCGACTACATGCCCGACGACTTCGTGACCTTCCGGGCCGAGTTCGATCATCGCGCGGCGAGCGTGCCGTACTTCGCGGGCCCCGGTGGCGTGACGCCGCCGAACGGCAACCAGGGCGCGCCCGGATCGAACGTCGCCGGCTGGTCGCCGGACTTGCGGAAGATGGAGAACCGCATCAACTGCGCGCTGCTGGTGAAGCTGTAGCCGGCCGCCCGTGGCCGGGGGCGATGCCTCCGGCCGCAGCCCCGCCCTCACCAGGCGTCACGCGCCGATGCTAGGTTAGGCGCGTGACGCCCTCCGAGCCTCGCCGGCCCGATCCCGAAGCGCTCCTCGCGCAGGCGCACGAGGAGGAACGGCGCGCGTCGCGCGGGCGCCTCAAGATCTTCTTCGGCGCCGCGCCCGGCGTCGGCAAGACGTTCGCCATGCTCGAGGCGGCGCGCGCCCAGCTGCGGGACGGCGCGGACGTGGTCATGGGGGTGGTGGAAACCCACGGCCGCCCCGAGACGGCCGCCCTCGCCGAGGGGCTCGCCGTGCTGCCCCGGCACCCGATCGAGTACCGCGGCATCACCCTCCAGGAATTCGACCTCGACGCGGCCCTGCAGCGCCGGCCGGGGATCCTCCTGGTGGACGAGCTGGCCCACACCAACGCGCCCGGCTCGCGCCACGCCAAGCGCTGGCAGGACGTCGAGGAGCTGCTGTCGGCGGGCATCAGCGTCTATTCCACCTTGAACGTCCAGCACCTCGAGAGCCTCAACGACGTGGTGGCCCAGATCACCGGCGTCACGGTGCGCGAGACGCTCCCCGACGCCGTGTTCGACCAGGCGGACGAGATCGAGCTGGCCGATCTCTCGGCGGACGACCTCCTCGCCCGGCTGCGGCAGGGGAAGGTGTACGTGCCCGAGCAGGCCGCGGCGGCGATCGAGCGGTTCTTCCGGAAGGGCAACCTGATCGCGCTCCGGGAGCTGACGCTGCGCCGTGCCGCCGAGCGCGTGGACGCGCAGATGCGCGGCTACATGCGCGAGGCCGGGATCCACGCCACGTGGCCCGCGGGCGAGCGGCTGCTGGTGTGCATCGGCCCGAACCCCGAGGGCGCGCGGCTGGTGCGCGCCGGCAAGCGGATGGCGACGGGCCTCAAGTGCGAGTGGCGGGTGGCGTACGTCGAGCGCCCGGGCCAGGCGGTCTCGCCCGCGGACCGCGAGGCGCTGGTCGCCAACCTCCAGCTCGCCGAGTCGCTGGGGGCGGCGACGGCGACGCTGAGCGGCCACCATGCGGCCGAGGAGATCCTGGCCTACGCGCGGGCCCACAACGTCACCAAGATCGTGGTGGGCAAGCCCACCCATCCGCGCTGGCGCGACAAGGTCTTCGGGTCGCTGCTCGACCAGCTGGTCCGGGGCAGCGGCGACGTGGACGTGTACGCGATCAGCGGCGACGTCGAGGGCGAGCCGCGGCGCCGGCGCCGGGCCGGCCGCGCGGTCCGGCGCTCGCCGCTCGACGAGTACGCGTCGGCCGGGCTGATCGTCGCGGCCGCCACGGTGGTGGCCGCGCTGGTGTTCCGCTACCTCACCGTCACCGACGTCGCGATGGTGTACCTGCTCGGCGCAGGCGTCGTGGCCTCGCGGTACGGCCGCGGGCCCTCGGTGTCCGCGGCGCTGATCAGCATCGCCCTGTTCGACTTCTTCTTCGTGCCGCCGTATTACACCTTCGCCGTCTCCGACATCCGCTACGTGCTGACCTTCGTGGTGATGCTCACCATCGCGCTGCTGATCAGCGCGCTGACGCTGCGGATCCGCGCCCAGGCCGAGGCGGCGCGCGAGCGCGAGCAGCGGACGGCGGCGCTGTACGCGATGAGCCGGGAGCTGGCGGCCACGCGGGGCCGGAGCGGCGTGGCCGTCGCGGCCGGCCGGCAGCTGGAAGCCGGATTCGGCGGCCGGGCGCTGATCTTGCTGCCCGACGCGGCGGGGCGGCTCGAGATCCCGGTGGGCGCGCCCCCCGCCTATCCTCTCGACGAGAAGGAGCGCAGCGTCGCGCAGTGGGTGTTCGAGCGGAGCCACCCCGCCGGCGCGGGTACCGATACGCTGCCGGCCGCCCAGGCGCTCTACCTGCCGCTGATCGGCTCCTCCGGCACGGTCGGCGTCGTGGGCCTCCGGTCCGACGTGCCGCAGCGCCTCCAGGATCCCGGGCTGCAGCGGCTGCTCGAGGCGCTCGCCGGCCAGGCGGCCCTGGCGCTGGAGCGCGTCAACCTCGGCGAGCGCGCCCAGCAGGAGCAGGTCGAGGCGGAGGCGGAGCGGCTGCGGACGGCGTTGCTCTCGTCCCTCTCGCACGACATGCGTACGCCGCTGGGCGCGATCACCGGCGCGGCCAGCAGCCTGCTCGAGGACCGCGGGGCGCTCGCGGACGCCACCCGGCGCGATCTGCTGACCGCCATCCTGGAAGAGGCGCAGCGGATGAACCGCCTCATCGGCAACCTGCTCGACATGATCCGCGTCGAGACGGGAGCGCTGGAGGTGCAGCGCGACTGGCAGCCGCTCGAGGAGGTGGTCGGCGTCGCGCTGATTCGGCTCGAGGAGCGGCTCAAGGGGCATCCGGTGCAAGTGTCGCTGCCGGCCGACCTGCCGCTGCTGTGGATCGACGGGCTCCTCGTCGAGCAGGTGTTCGTCAATCTGCTCGAGAACGCCGCCAAGTACACGCCGGCCGGCACCGCGATCGAGATCTCGGCCGCCGCGGCCGACGGCCAGGTGACCGTGAACGTGGCCGACCGCGGCCCGGGCTTCGCGCCCGGGGAGGAAGCGCGGGTGTTCGAGAAGTTCTACCGCGTCCCGGGTGCCGTCCCGGAGGGCAGTGGCGGCGGCGTCGGCCTGGGCCTCACCATCTGCCGCGGCATCCTGACGGCCCACGGCGGGCGCATCTGGGCCGAGAACAGGCCCGGCGGCGGCGCCATGTTCCGCTTCTCGCTGCCCCTGGCCACGCGTGTGCCCGAAGGCGTTCCGGGGGAGCCCGCCGCGAGTTAGCTTCTGCCACCTCGCGGGCGGCCCCATGAGCGACGTAGCGCCGACGATCCTGGTCATCGAAGACGAGCCCCAGATGCGACGCTTCCTGAAGGCGTCGCTCGAGGCGCACGACTACCGCATCGTCGAGGCGGTGACCGCGCGCGAGGGCCTCGCCCAGGCCACCGGCCGCAACCCCGACGTCATCCTCCTCGACCTCGGCCTGCCCGACCTGGACGGCCTCGAGCTGACGCGCCGCGTCCGGGAGTGGTCCCGGACGCCGATCATCGTCATCTCCGCCCGCGGCCGCGAACAGGACAAGATCGCCGCGCTGGACGCCGGCGCCGACGACTACCTCACCAAGCCGTTCGGCCTTGGCGAGCTGCTCGCACGGCTCCGCGTCGCCCTGCGCCGCGTCGCGAGCGCCGAAGACGGCGATCCGGTCTTCACCGTGGGCGATCTGAAGGTGGACCTCGCCGCGCGACTGGTGTACCGGGGCGGCGCCGAGGTCCACCTCACGCCGATCGAGTACAAGCTGCTCACCACCCTGGTGCACCATGCGGGCAAGGTGGTCACGCACCGCCAGCTGCTGAAGGAGGCGTGGGGGCCGAACGCGGTGGAGCATGCGCACTACGTGCGGGTGTACATGACGCAGCTCAGGCACAAGCTCGAGGTGGAGCCGTCCCGGCCGCGGTACCTGCTCACCGAATCCGGCGTCGGCTACCGGCTCAAGGCGGAGTGAGGAGGATGTCGGGGGTCAGTTGAGTTGCGAGACGCCGAGTTGCGAGTGGTTGTGAGATGTGAGGAAGCCGTGCGAGAACAGCCCTCGGGCGGCTACGGGGCTGCCGCGGGGCTTGCTCTCCTGCCGGCAACTCGCATCTCGTAACCGCTCGCAACTCGGCGTCTCACAACTGTTCTGCAGACTCGTGCCTCGCAACTGGTCTCCCAGATGCCGACATGCTACCTTGAGGTGCCCCAGGTCCGTCGGGCGAGGGCGCACGAACCGCGTCAGAGCCCCGAAGGCAGCAGCGCTAAGTGATGTCCCACGTCGCGGCGGGGTGCCTGGGGCACTCCAACCTGCACGGTGATCAGTCAGTCGGCCTGGCGGACTGCAGTGAAGTGGTGAGACGCCGAGTTGCGAGTGGTTCACAGACCGGAGACTGCCGACGTGAGACCGGTTGTTGGCAACTGCTGACTCGTCTGCGTGCCGCTGACTCGCGTCTCGTGACCACTCGCAACTTGGCGTCTCGCAACTTCCCTGACACCTGTCAACTCGCCATCTGGCAACTCTGATATGTACCTCGCCCTGGCCCGGAAATATCGTCCGCGACTGTTCGGCGACCTGATCGCGCAGGACCACGTCGCCCGCGCGCTGCGCGGCGCGGTGGAGCAGGGCAAGGTGGCGCACGGGTACCTGTTCGCCGGGCCGCGCGGCGTGGGCAAGACGACGGCGGCCCGCATCCTCGCCATGGCCCTGAACTGCGAAGCGCGGCACGCCGGCACGGCGACGGCCGCCCCGGGGGAGCCGTGCGGCGAGTGCGCGTCGTGCCGGCGGATCTGGGCGGGGTCGGCGAGCCTCGACGTGGTCGAGATCGACGCGGCGAGCAACCGCGGCGTGGACGACGCGCGCGACCTGCGGGAGCGGGCGATGTACGCCGCGTCGCAGGAGGGCCGCCACAAGGTCTACATCGTGGACGAAGCCCACATGCTCACCCGCGACGCCTGGAACGCGCTCCTGAAGATCCTGGAGGAGCCGCCGCCCGGCGTCGTGTTCGTCTTCGCCACCACCGAGCCGCACAAGATCGGCAACACCGCCGCGCCCGTGATGAGCCGGCTGCAGCGGTTCGACTTCCGCCGCGTCGGCGCGCCGGCGATCGCCGAGCGGTTGCGCAGCGTCCTCGCCCAGGAAGGCCTGAGCGCCGAGCCCGACGCGGTCGAGATCATCGCGCGCGTGGCCGACGGCGGCCTGCGGGACGCGCTCTCGGTGCTCGACCAGGCGACGGCCTTCGGCGAGGGCCCGCTGACCGCGGAGCGCGTGCGGCAGGTGCTCGGCCTGGTGGGCGACGAGGTGTTCGCGGAGCTGCTGGACCTGGTCGCCGCGCGCCGGGCGGCGGACGTTTTCCCGTTCGTGGCGCGACTGGCGGACGCCGGCGTGGACCTCGCCCCGTTCGTGGACGGGGCGGGCGACGTGCTGCGCGCGCTCCTGGCCACGCGCCTCGGCGGGCAGCCCGCCGGCCTCGCGTCCGGCCTCGCGGCCCGCGTCGTCGCGGCCGCGCCGTCGTTCGAGCCCGGCGACCTGCTGCGCATGCTCCGCGCCCTCGAGGAGGCGGAGGAGCCGATCCGGCGCGGCGCCAACGCGCGACTGGCGATCGAGACGCTGCTGGTGCGATGGACGCTCATGGATCGCACCGTGCAGATCGCGGAGTTGCTCAGAGGTGAGCCTTCAGGTCAGTTGCGAGACGCCAAGTTGCGAAGTGGTTACGAGTCGGGAGGGGGCAGAGGGCAGGCCCCACCACCACCCCCCAGGCTGGTGCGCGACGCCGGGGCGCCGCCGACGCCGCCTGCCGCGCCGCCGGGGCCGGCGTCCGCCGCGGCGCCTGCCGAGCGCGTCGCGTCGCCGCAGCCGGAGGATGTGGCTCCTGCGCCCGCGGTGGCCGGCGGTGCCGTGTCGCTCGCGTCGCTCGTCGCCGCCTGGCCCGACGTCGTCGCGGCCGCCAAGGCCCAGAAGCCGATGGTGGGCAACGCGCTCGAGGACGCCGAGCCGGCGGAGCTCGAGGACGGCGCCTTGCGCCTGCGGACCCGCGGTCTCAACCCGATGACGGCGGAGGGATTGAGCCGGAACCGCTCGGCCGTCGAGACCATCGTCGAGCAGGTGACCGGCGCCCGCGTCCGCGTCGTGGTCTCCGAGGCGGCACCCGCGCGACCCGGCGGCGGCGGTCCGGGCGCGGTCCGGGAGGCCTCGGCGGTGCCCGCCGCCCCGGCGGGTTCCGTCCCGAACCCGCCCCCGGTGCCCCCTTCGCTCCCGCAGCGCGTCACCGCCACGGGCGCCAAGGCGGAGCGCGTGAAGGCCCTGCGCCAGCGTGACCCGACGCTGGATAGCGCTATAGATAGCTTGGACTTGGAGCTTCTCGAGTAGGCTTGCGACGGACCCCCGCCGGGCCTAGGTTTCCACCAATGACCGATCTTCGTGCGCTCCTGCAGTTAGGGCAGCAGATGCAGGGGCGGCTGGCCGCGATCCAGACGGAATTGGCGCAGCGGACCGTGACGGGGTCGTCCGGCGCCGGCATGGTGACGGTGACGGCCGACGGCCGGGGCCAGGTCCGGGAAGTCCACATCGACCCCAGCCTCCTGGGGTCGGCGGCGGACGTCGAGATGCTCGAGGACCTCGTCCTCGCGGCGGTGGCGGAAGTGCAGAAGCGGGCGGCGGAGGTGGCGCAGGACGAGATCAAGAAGGTCCAGACGGCCCTGCCGTTTCCGCTGCCGTTCTCGCTGTAGCCGTGGCCGCGATCGAGGAGCTGGTCGCGGAGTTCGCGAAGCTCCCGGGCATCGGCCGCAAGACGGCGCAGCGCCTGACGTACTTCCTGCTCAAGCAGCCCCGCGAGGAGTCCGCGCGGCTCGCCCGCGCCGTCGCGGCGCTCGGCGAGCGGGTACGGGCCTGCTCCCGCTGCGGCGACCTCACGGAGCAGGATCCCTGCGCGATCTGCACCGATCCGCGGCGCGACGCCACCCTGGTGTGCGTCGTGGAGGAGGCCTCCGACGTGGCGGCGATCGAGCGGACGGGGGAATACCGGGGGCTCTACCACGTGCTCGGCGGGCGGCTCTCGCCCCTCGACGGCGTGGGGCCCGATCGCCTCAACATCGCCGCGCTGCTCGGGCGGCTCGCGGACGGGTCGGCGGTCCGCGAGGTGATCGTGGCCACGAACCCGTCGGTGGAGGGGGAAGCGACGGCCCACTACCTCGAGCGCTCGCTCCATGCCCAGGCGCCGGCCGTCGGCGTCAGCCGCCTGGCACGGGGGCTGCCCGTGGGCGGCGAGCTCGAGTACGCGGACGGCGAGACCATCGCCCAGGCCTTCGCGGCGCGCCGCCGCTTCCCGGTCGAATGAGGCGCCGCGGCCTGTACGTGGCGGCGGCCACGGCGGCCGGCTTCGTGGCGGGGGCCCTGCTCGCGCAGCGGTCCATGGGCAAGTGGCGCTCGGCCCTGTTCAGCGCGCGCCCCTTGCGCCGGCTGGCGGCGCTGGGGTATTTGAGCGGGCATCCGGGGGTCGAGGCGGTGCAGGTGCTGCGCGACTACCTCTCCTGGGAAGAACATCCGGCGCTGCGGCGGCGGGCCGAAGCCATCGTACGCCGGATGGAAGCTCACCTCTCGTAAGCGGGGCACGGCATGCCGGGTGCGTCGAGCTGGTCGTTCCGCGAAGAGGACTACAAGACCATCACGGGCCACATGAGCGGCCTCCTGCGGGAGACCAACGTGAAGTCCCTGATGCTGGTGGACCGCAACGGGCAGGTGGTCGCCAACGTCGGGGAGCCGCCCCAGTTCGATCCGCAGGCGTTCGCCTCGCTCACGGCCGCGGACTTCAGCGCCAACGACCAGCTCGCGAAGATGATCGGCGAGCACGAGTTCTCCTCGCTGTTCCACCAGGGCGAGAAGGAGTCCATGTACCTGGCCGACGTGGCGCGGCGCGTCATCCTGGTGGCGCTGTTCGACAGCCGGACGACCCTGGGCCTGGTGCGCCTCAAGATGAAGGCGACGGTCGAGGAGCTCACCAAGGTGTTCGAGGACATGTTCACGCGGTCCGGGACCCAGAGCCCGAAGGTCGAGGGCTTCGGCTCCAAAGAGGCGGAAGATGAGATCGACAAGCTGTTCGGGGACTGAGGGGCTCACGCCATGTCGATGATCAACTACGCCTCGCGCGAGATCAACTGCAAGCTCGTGTACTACGGGCCCGGGCTGGGGGGCAAGACCACCAACCTCGAGCACGTGTACGGCAAGGTGCAGCCCAACACGCGCGGCAAGCTCATCTCGCTCGCGACCGAGACCGAGCGCACGCTGTTCTTCGACTTCCTGCCCGTGGACCTGGGCACGATCCGCGGCTTCAAGACCCGGTTCCACCTCTACACCGTGCCGGGCCAGGTGTACTACAACGCCAGCCGCAAGCTGATCCTCAAGGGCGTGGACGGCATCGTGTTCGTGGCCGACAGCCAGGTCGAGCGCATGGAAGCGAACATCGAGTCCATGCAGAACCTGTACGACAACATGGCCGAGTACGGCTACGACCTGACCAAGCTCCCCTTCGTGGTGCAGTACAACAAGCGCGACCTTCCCAACGCATCGCCGATCAAGGAGCTGCAGGCCTCGCTGAATCCCGGCTGGCCGGTCGCGAGCCCCGACCGGCAGAAGGTCACGCCCGACCCGAACTGGGCGGGCGAGTACCTCGTCATGCAGCTGCCCACCGGCGAGTGGGTGGAGCGCGCGCCGGCGTACGAGGCGGTGGCGATCACGGGCGACGGCGTCTTCGAGACGCTCAAGGCGGTCAGCAAGCTGGTATTGAAGTCGCTCGGCTGACGGGCGCATGTGGACCCTGCCGAACGTTCTCACCCTGGCGCGCATCGTCCTCGCGCCGGTCATCGCCCTGCTGCCGTTCATCGAAGGTTACTGGCCCAAGGTCATCGCGTTCGTGATCTTCGTCGTCGCCGCCGTCAGCGACGTGGTGGACGGCTACCTGGCGCGCAGCCGCCAGCAGGTGAGCGACGTGGGCAAGCTGCTCGACCCCGTCGCCGACAAGCTGCTGCTGGTCGCGACCCTCGTGCCCATCTACTGGCTCACGCGCCACCCGACCGTGCTGTACGGGATCCCGTGGTGGGGGAGCCTGCCGCTGTGGGTGGCGATCATGCTCGTGGGCCGCGAGCTGCTGATGACGGCGTTCCGCTACGAAGCGAAGAAGCGCGGCGTCGTGATTCCCGCGGGCAACGAGGGGAAGCTCAAGGCCATCTTCCAGTACGTCTTCATCGGCGCCACCATCGCCTGGTTCGCGTGGAAGGACTACATCGTCTCGACCGGGCTCACCGGCCGCCTGCGGGACGCCTGGGACGACTTCCACGGCGCCGTGGTGGCCCTCACGCTGGCCATCGCGGTCGTCCTGACCGTGTACTCCTTCGCCGTGTACCTGTACCGGTACCGCGCCTTGTTCCGCGCGCCCCAGCGCTGACCATGGACTGCGAGCTCCTGACCGTCGGCACCGAGCTGCTGCTGGGCTTCACGGTGGACACGAACGCGGCCGACGCCGGGCGGCGGCTGGCCGCGGCTGGCATCCGGCTCGCGGCGCACGGCACGGTCGGCGACGAGGCCGCAGCCGTGCGCGCGGCCGTGGCGGCCGCGCTCGAGCGCACCGGCACCGTGATCGTCACGGGCGGGCTCGGCCCGACCGAGGACGACCTCACGCGCGAGGCCGTGGCCGCGGTCTTCGGCCGCCGCCTGGTGCGCGACCCCGCGCTGGTGGCCGCCCTCGAGGAGCGGTTCGCCCGGCTGGGCCGCGGGCCGATGCCCGAGGCCAACCGGCGCCAGGCGGACGTGCCGGAGGGCGCCACGGTGCTCCCGAACCGCGCGGGCACCGCCCCGGGGCTCTGGCTCGAGGACGATCGCGGCCGCCTGGCCGTCCTGCTCCCCGGCGTGCCGGTCGAGATGCGGGGGCTGCTCGAGCAGGAGGTGATCCCGAGGCTGGTGGCACGGGGGCACGGGGGCACGGGGGCACGGGAGGACGGAGGCACGGGGGCACAGGGGCACGGAGGCACGGAGACCGCGGCCACGGTCATCCTCAGCCGCACGCTGCGCACCACCGGCATTTCGGAATCCGCGCTCGCGGACAAGGTCGGCGACCCCTCCCGGCTGCTCGGGCAGCACGTGACGCTCGCGTGGCTCCCCGGCCCCGAAGGCACCGACCTCAGGCTGACGGCGTGGCAGGTCGCTCCGGCGGAGGCCGAGGCGGCGCTGGCGAAGGCCGCCGCGGCGCTGCGCCCGCTGCTGGGCGCGACCTGCTACGGCGAAGGCGACGCGGATCTCGCGGCGCTCGTCCTCGGCGAGCTCGAGCGCCACGGCGCCAGGCTGGCGGTCGCCGAATCGTGCACCGGCGGGTTGCTGGGAGGACGGATCACCGCCGTGCCCGGCAGCTCGCGCGTCTTCCTCGGCGGCGTGGTCGCCTACGACAACGACGTGAAGTGCGGACTCCTCGGCGTGTCGGCCGACGAGCTGGCGCGACACGGTGCCGTGAGCGAGGAGGTCGTGCGCCAGATGTGCGCGGGGGCGGCCCGCGTCCTCGGCACCGACGCGGCGATCGCCGTCACCGGCATTGCCGGGCCCGACGGGGGGACGCCGGAGAAGCCCGTGGGCACGGTGTGGATCGGCGTGCAATGGCAGGGGCGGGTGCGGGCCTTCCGGTTCCTGCTGCCCGGCGACCGCGACGCGATCCGGCGCCGCGCCGCGCAGGCGGCGCTCGACGCGCTGCGGCGCGCGATGGCCGACGGCGGAGGGGGAGGGAGCTGAGCATGGCGGGCTTCGGCGAGGTCGAGTTCTGGACGGCCGCGGACGGCGCCAGGCTCGCCTTGCGCCGGGCCCAGCCCGCCACTCCGTCCCGGGGGGCGTTGATCCTGCTGCACGGCTTCGGCGACCACAGCGGCCGCTACGTCGAAGCGGCCGAGTGGTTCAGCCGGCGGGGCCTCGCGGTGTACGCGCTGGACCAGCGGGGGCACGGCCGGTCCCCGGGCCGGCGCGGCCACATGTCGCGCTTCGCGCAGTTCCTCTCGGACGTCGCGGCGCTGCGCAAGCTCGCCGGCGGGGAGGTCCCGGGCCCGCAGGTCATCCTCGGCCATTCCTTCGGCGGCTGCGTGGCGCTGCGCTACCTGGAGACGGGGCCGGAGGGCCTGGCGGGCGGCATCCTGGTGAGTCCGTTCCTCGCGGTGGCCATGCCGGTGCCGCGGTGGAAGCGGGTGCTGGCGCGGGCGCTGGGCGAGATCCTGCCGGCGCTGCCCGTCGCGACCGGCCTCGACGCGGCCCACCTGTCCACGGACCCGGCCGTCGGCCAGGCGGCGCTCAGCGACCCCCTCTACCACCGGGTCATGACGCCGCGCGCGTATCGCGAGGTGCTGGCCGCCCAGGCGGCCGTGCTGGCCGAAGGGGACCGGATCGCGGTCCCGCTGCTCTTCCTCCTCGGCGGCGACGACCGTATCGTCTCCCGGCCGGCCTCGGAGGCCTTCGCGCGCGGGCTCCGGGGCGACGTGACGGTGCGCGTTTACGACGGCTTCTATCACGAGGTCCTGAACGAGAAGGACCGCGCGATGGCGTACCGCGATCTCGAGCCGTGGCTCGAGCGCATCCTCCAGGCGGCGGCGCCCGCGCGGCTCCGCCCCACCACCACCTGAGACCATGGAACCCTACAAGATCAAGGTCGTCGAGCCGATCGCGTTCACCACCCGCCCGCAGCGGGCGGCGGCGCTCGCCGAGGCGGGGTACAACCTCTTCAACGTCCCGGCGGCGCTCATCACCATCGACCTGCTGACGGATTCCGGCACGTCGGCGATGAGCGACCGGCAGTGGTCCGGCATGATGCTCGGCGACGAGTCGTACGCGGGCAGCCGGAACTACTTCCATCTCGAGAGCGTGGTCCGGCGGATCACCACGTTCCGGCACGTGATCCCGACCCACCAGGGGCGCGTCGCGGAGAACCTCCTGTTCACCACGGTCGTCAAGCCCGGCGACCGCGTGCCCAACAACATCCACTTCGACACGACCCGGGCGAACGTCGAGCACAACCTCGGCGTCGCCGTGGACTGCGTGGTGGACGAGGCGTACGACCCCACGAACGAGTTCCCGTTCAAGGGGAACATGGACGTCGCCAAGCTCGACCGCCTGTTCGCCGAGGTGGGCCGCGAGCGCATTCCCGTGGTGATGCTCACCGTGACGAACAACTCCGGCGGCGGGCAGCCGGTCTCGCTCGCCAGCGCCCGCGCGACGAGCCGGTGGTGCCGCGACCACGGCATTCCGCTGTTCTTCGACGCCTGCCGGTTCGCCGAGAACGCCTACTTTTGCAAGACGCGCGAGGCGGAGTGCGCGGGGATGAGCATCGAGGAGATCGCCCGGGCCTTCTTCACCCTGGGCGACGGGTGCACGATGTCGGCCAAGAAGGACGGGCTGGTCAACATCGGCGGATTCATCGCCACCAACGACGACGCCCTGGCCACCCACCTCTCCAACATGCTGATCCTGATCGAGGGCTTCACGACCTACGGCGGCCTCGCGGGGCGCGACCTGGAGGCCATCGCCCTCGGCCTGGAGGAGGTGCTCGACGTGCGCTACCTCGAGCACCGGGTGGGGCAGGTGCGGCGCTTCGGCGAGCGGCTGCAGGCGGCCGGGGTGCCGATCCTGGTGCCCGTGGGCGGCCACGCCGTGTATCTCGACGCGAAGCGGTTCCTCCCGCACATTCCGCAGCCGGAGTTTCCGGCCCAGGCGCTGACCTGCGCGCTTTTCCTCGAGGGCGGGGTCCGCGGCGTCGAGATCGGCGGGCTGATGTTCGGGACGCCCGACGAGGCGACGGGCGCGTGGAGCTGGCCGGAGCTGGAGCTGGTGCGCCTCGCCGTGCCGCGGCGCGTGTACACCGACGCCCACCTGGACCACGTGGTGGAGGTGTGCGCCCGGCTCCTGGCCTGCCGCGACACGATCCGCGGGCTCAGGATCGTGACGCGGGCGCCGGTGCTGCCGCACTTCACGGCGCGCCTGGCGCCGCTCGGAGGCATGCTGGCGTAGCCGCGGCCGCGGGTACCGGTCGCGGCGCATCGCGAAAGGAACGGGCCGTGCCGCGCGAGATTCCCAAGTCGCTGGTCGTCGGAGCGACGGTCACCGTCGTCGGTCTTGCCGCGCTGTACCTCTTCACCCGCCTGCCCGGCGGCGCCGAGACCGCCACGCTGCAGTCCGCCGGGTCCCGCCTCGGCACCGGCTCGGTCGCCTACACCGGCGGCGACAAGTGCGCCACCTGCCACCAGCGCGTGTCCCCCGACATCGTCCACCAGTTCGCGGCCGGCGCGATGGCGCGGGCGGGCGTCACCTGCGAGGACTGCCACGTCCTGCCCCGGGGCGATGCGCCGGGCGGGGGCCACGAGCACGAGGGCTTCTTCATCACGTCGGCGCCCACGCCGCAGCAGTGCGGGCGCTGCCACGTCCGCGAGGCGGCGGAGTTCGCGCACAGCCGGCACGCGGGTCCGGCGTGGATGGCGCTCACGGGATGGAGCGACTTCAGCCCGGCGCAGCGCGCGCAGACGGAGCAGATCGCCGAGCTGACGCGGGGGCCGAACGGCATCCCGACGGCGACGCGCAACGCGATCTTCGACCTGGAGGGCCCGACCGTCACCCCCGCGGCGTGCCAGAGCTGCCACGCCATCGGCAGGCCGAACGCGGACGGGAGCATCGGCAATTGCACCACCTGCCACCTGCGCCACGAGTTCTCGCTCGCGCAGGTGCGCAAGCCCGAGGTGTGCGGCCAGTGCCACCTCGGCCCGGACCACCCGCAGGACGAGATCTACCGCGAGTCCGCCCACGGCGTCATGTACGCCACCGAGGGAGCGACCTGGAACTGGTCGCAGCCCGCCGGGCGGCTGACCACGCTCGACATGCCGGCGCCCACCTGCGCGACCTGCCACATGAGCGGCTTCGGCGGCCAGGGCACCACGCACGAGGTGGGCACCCGGCTGTCGAAGTTCCTGTTCGCGGCGCTCTCGACCGACCGGCCGGACGCGGGCCAGCACCGGCTGGCGATGCAGCAGGTGTGCGAGAACTGCCACGCGCAGCCGCTCGTCGCGGCGGCGTACCGGCGGGCCGACAGCGTCACCGCGTTCGTCAACGCGCACGTGCAGCAGGCGTCCGACCTCCTGAGCGGGCTGATTCGCGACCGCGTCATCACCGCGAAGCCGTTCGCGACCGGGATCAGCTTCGACGCCTTCGACCTGTGGCATTACTACGGGCGGACGGCGAAGTTCGCGGCCTACATGCAGGGTCCCGACTTCGTGCAATGGCACGGCGTGTACCCGCTCCTCGAGCAACTCACCAGGGTCGAAGAGGACGCCGCCGCGCTGCGCTCGCGCCGCGGCGGGAGGGCACGGCCGTGAGCGAATTGACCGTGTTCCACCTGGCGCGCGTGAAGCTGCCGATCGAGAAGCACCGGCTGCTGTTGATCCTCGTGGGCGTGAACTTCCTGTTCACCGGCCTGGACGTCGCGCTGGCCCATGCCGTGAACGACTTCCACCCGACGTACGAGTTGATCCCGATCTTCTTCGCGCCGCTGGCCGCGGCCTCGAGCTTCCTCGCCGCCGTGCGGCCGCGGCCGGGCCGGGTCGTGGGCCTCGCCCACGTGGCGCTGATGCTGGCCGGCGTCGGCGTCGGCGTGCTGGGGACGGCGTTCCACGCCAACGAAGCCCTGAATCCGCTGGGGCGCCTCACGTGGATCTGGCTCACCTTCGCGTCGCCGATCCTGGCGCCGCTCGCCTTCGCCGGGATCTCGCTGGTCGGGCTGGTCGCCGCCGTCCACGAGGTGGAGGGCCAGCCCGGGCTGCTGGAGGTCCCGGGCCTGGGAACGTTCAAGGCGCCGATCTCGCGGGAGCGGCACTTCCTGTGGCTGGTGGGCCTCGGCTTCGGGGCCAGCGCGCTGACGTCGATCATCGACCACGGGCAGTACGGGTACGGTCTCTACAAGCTCATCCCGATCGCGTACGGGCTGTTCGCGACCAGCGTCGTGCTCACGCTCGCCGTGAGCCGGACGTGGTCGCGCGCCGACGAGCTCACCTACGTGTGGACCATGGTGGCCGCGTTCGTGGTCGGCGTCATGGGCTTCGCATTCCACCTCTCGGGCGACCTGGCGGAGACCGGGCAGCTCAGCCTCGAGCGGATCCTCGTCTTCGCCCCGGTCCTCGCGCCGCTGCTGTTCTGCGACCTCGGCATGCTCGGGTTGATCGTGGTCGCGCGCGACGCGCCGGCGCCGGCCGCCGCCTAGGGCTGCGGCGGGCGCGCGGGCCGGGGCGCGCGCGCCGGGGCCGGAGGGGGCGTCCGTGGCCGCAGGGCCAGCCGCACGCTGAGGTCGCCCGAGGTCACCACCACCTCGCTGTCCGACACTTCCGTCGCCGTCACCTCGCCGGGACCGCGCGCCTCGATGACGACGTCGCCGAGGCGGCCGGTGTAGCGCAGCGGCCCGAAGCGGCGGTGCTCGCGGTAGCTCATCGGGGGCATCGCCGCGATGGCGGGCGCGGCCGGCATCGCAGGCTGGGCCGGCACTGCGGCCGGGGCCGGCTCCGCCGGCTCACCGGGCGCGGCGGGCGCGGCTGCCGGCGTCGGCGGCATCGCCGCGACCGGCGGGGGCTCCTGCCACTCGCGTGACTCCAGCGTCGCGCGCTCGGCCAGCGTCCGGGCGAGCACGCGCTGCTGTTCCTCGAGCACGCGCTGCAGCCGCTGAACCTGGTCCACCGTGGCCGAGTCACGCTGACTCTGCGCCTGCCTCGAGCTGTTGCCGCATCTGCTCCCGGACCTGGTCGAGCGTGGCGCGCGAGCGCTCCAACTGCTCGCGCGACGACTCGAGGGTCTGCTGCTGCAACTCCTGCGCGCGCCGCACGGCCCGCATCGCCGCCCCGACCTGGTAGCTGACGGGATGCGACTGCGCCACGAGACCCACCTCCCGCTCCTCGGAAAGACGCCGGTAGGTCAATCTCACCGCCTGCCCCGGACGGATGTTGGCGAACGCGGTGCCGCCCCGGGACGACGTGAGGGGCACGCCGTCGATCGCGATGAGCGTGTCGCCGGTCCTCAGGCCCGCGCGGTCTGCGGGGCCGTCCCGGTCCACGGTGAAGACCGTCGGGGGCGCCGAGAACGTCCACCGGCGAGCCTCCCCGTCGTCGCTCGCCGTGAGGCTGCACTGGCTGCACGCCACGCCGATGCCCAGCCAGCCCTCGCGTGACGTGATGCTGTAGGTGAGCCGCGGGACGCTGCGGCTGATGGTGGCGCTGCCGGCTCGGCTCGAGTCCACCTGGGCCGCGGCCGGAGCCGTGACGGCCGCCAGCGCGCCCAACGCGATGATGTAACGCAACATGCTCCATCCTCCCTGGGTCAGAACCACACCACGGACCGGGTGGACGGCGCCGGCCGCTGCTCATCTTCCCGCTCGGTCATGCCCCTCAGCACCGCAGCCGCGAGCGGATCGTTGGGTGCCAGGTGTGCCACTTCCGTCGCCGCCGCGCCGAGCGCGGTGAGCGCGACTTGGCGCGCCTTGGCCCGGGTCGGCGCGTCGGCCGAATCGTCCATCTGGTTGAGAGCGACCAGCGCCGCCACGTACAGGGCGCCGGCCCGCTCCACGTGCGCCGCCACCTGCGTCGCGGAGCCCGCTGCCTGCGCGCCCGAGATCGCCGCGGCCGCGCCGCTCCGGGCGCCGAAGTACTGCCCGGCCGCGAACCCGCCCGCGAACAGGGCGAGCGACGCCGCCACCGCGCCCACGAGCCACGGCGCGAGCCGGCGGCGCGGCGCCTCGGCGGCGAGGGGGATCGGCAGCAGCCCGCGGCGCCGCAGGGCGCCGACGACCCGCTCCTCGAGGGCCGCGCGCGGCGCCTGCTCGCGCGGCAGTTGCTCGAAGGCGCGTCGTTCGGCGGGCGTCAGTTCGTCGTGATCGGTCATCGGATCCCGCCTTTCGTCTGCGGGGCGAGCAGCGCGCGGACCGCGCGCCGCGCCCAGAAGAGCTGCGACTTGGTGGTGCCGGGCGTCACGCCGAGCTGGCCGGCGATGGCCTCGTGCGTGTACCCCTCGACGTCGTGGAGCACGAGCACGGTCCGGTAACCGGCGGGCAACGCGGCGATGGCCCGCTCGAGATCCAGCGGCTCCACGTGGTCCTGCGGTTCCGCCGCGGGAGGATCGGCGTCGTCCGGCCATGCCACCTCGTGCCGCCGGCCTCGCTTCCGCGCCGCCTCCCGCGCCACGTTGACGCCGATGGAGTGGAGCCAGGTCCCGAAGGCCGACTCCCAGCGGAACGCGTCGAGCTTCTCCGTCGCCCGGATCCAGGTTTCCTGGACCACGTCCTCGGCGTCGGACGCCTCGCCCCCGAGCAGGCGCAGCGCGAGCTGGAGGAGCCGGGGCGTATGCCGGCGGTAGAGATCGCGGAACGCGGTCTCGTCCCCGGCGAGCACCAGCTCCGCCAGCTCCCGGTCGGGCCGGGTGGGATCGAGGGCGGCGCCGGCGGTCACCGGCACGGGCGGCACATCGGTTGACGGCGTCTCATGGCCCGTATGTTGGTGGCGTCTCCTGGACGGAGGGTTGGCCCGGGAGCCGACGCCCGACGCGGCGGCCGGCGATTCGAGGCTGCGCGCGCCCTGCCAAGTTGGCGCCCGTCGAGTGGCCCCATGCTTGCATCAGTGCGGTTCCGCGCCGTACAACTTGGCGTGTCGCAACCGGATAGGGTTATCGTTCAAGGCCAACTTACGCACGATCCATCGTCGAGGCGACATGGGCAGGAAGCCCCATTCACAGCACGCAGCGCACCACACCCCGGCCCCTCCTCCCGGGGCGTCCGTGCCTCAGGGTGGTGACATGGCTCCCCCGGCCGAGACGCTGGCGGACGGAGAGCGCGTGAGCCCCGACCTGGGCGGCGCGCAGGACGCGGGGGCGGCGGCCGGCGCCGCGCTGGCGGAGCCCGCCGGGGAGGCGCGGCGCCGGCTGGAGCAGGAGGCTGCGGACTGGAAGGACCGGGCGCTCCGCGCGGCGGCCGAGTTCGAGAACCTCAAGAAGCGCGCGGCCAGGGAGCGCGCGGAGACCTGGGGCCGCGCGCAGGCGGACCTGATCGGCAAGGCGCTCGACGCGCTCGACGACCTGGGCCGCATCGCCGCGCTGGACCCGGGGCAGACCAGCGCGCAGGCACTGCACGAGGGCGCGGGGCTGGTCGAGCGGAAGCTGCTCAAGGCCCTCGAAGGCGTCGGCCTGGAGCGGGTGGACCCGGCGGGCCAGCCCTTCGATCCCAACCTGCACGAGGCGGTGATGACGGCGCCGGCCCAGTCGCCCGAGGCCGACCACCTGGTGGGCTCGGTGTTCCAGCCCGGGTACCGTCTGAACGGCGTCCTGCTCAGGCCCGCGCGCGTGTCGGTCCTCACCTGGACCGAGCCCGCCGCCGGCTCGCCCGAGTAGCCGATGGCCGCGGACAAGGACTACTACGGCGTCCTGGGCGTGACGGCGAACGCCACGCCCGACCAGATCAAGCGCGCCTACCGGAAGCTCGCGAAGAAGCACCACCCGGACGCGAATCCCGGGGACAAGAGCGCGGGCGAGCGCTTCAAGGAGATTTCGGAGGCGCACGCCGTTCTTGCCGATCCCGCGCGCCGCAGACAATACGACCAGCTTCGGAAGTACGGGGCGTTCTCGGGCGCGGGGACGCGGAGCCCGGGTGCGGGTCCGAGGCCGCGTCCCGGCGGCGGGACCCGCTTCGAGGAGTTCGATCCGGGCGACCTCGGCGGGCTGGGCGGTCTCGGTGACCTGTTCTCCTCGATCTTCGGCGGGGGGGGCGGCGGCGGGGGCGGCAAGCGCAAGGGCGGCAGCGAGCGCGGCGAGAGCGTGGAGACCGTCGTCTCCATTCCGTTCCGCGTCGCGGCGCTGGGCGGCAAGGTCCCGGTCTCGGTCCTGGTCACCGAGGCGTGCGGGACCTGCGGCGGCACGGGGGCCGCGCCCGGCTCGACGCTCAGCACCTGCGCGGAGTGCCGGGGCACCGGCACCGTCTCGTTCGGCTACGGCGGCTTCGCGGTCAAGCGCCCGTGTCCCGCCTGCCGGGGCCGCGGCAAGGTCGCGGCGCAGAAGTGCCCCACCTGCCAGGGCGTCGGCGAGGTCCGGCTCGAGAAGCGGCTGATGATCAACGTGCCGCCGGGGACCGACGACGGCACCAAGATCCGCTTGAAGGAGCAGGGGCCGCGGGGGACCGGCGGCGCGGCGGCCGGCGACCTGATGGTGGCGTTCCAGGTCGAGCCGGACCACTTCTTCTCCCGCGACGGTCTCGACGTGCGCTGCACCGTGCCGATCAACGTCGCCCAGGCGATCCTGGGCACGAGGCTCAAGGTGCGCACGCTCGATGGGAAGCACGTGGTGCTCCGGATCCCGGCCGGCACGCAGGCGGGCCGGACGTTCCGGATCAAGGGCCAGGGCATCGAGAAGGGCGGCGCCCGCGGGGACCAGCTGGTCGAGATCCAGGTGGACCTGCCGGCCAAGCTCTCGCCGGAGCAGGAGGCGCTGATCAAGAGCTTCGCCGATTCCGCGGGGCTGAAGTACTGAGCCTCGGAGTTCCGCGCCGGAGGAGCCCGTGCGCGTTCTGATCGTCGAGGACGATGCCGCGCTGGCCGAGGTGCTGCGGGCGGGTCTCGCCGAGCACCGGATGGAGGCGACGATCGCGCCCGCGTTCGATTCCGGTCGCGACCGGGCCGTGCTCGGCACGTGGGACGTGATCGTGCTCGACGTCATGCTGCCGGGCGGGAGCGGCTTCGACCTCTGCACCTACCTGCGCGGCCGCGGGATCCGCACGCCGATCCTGATGCTCACCGCGCGCGACACCGTGGACGACCGGGTGGCCGGCCTCGACGCCGGCGCCGACGACTACCTCACCAAGCCCTTCGCCTTCCGCGAGCTGCTCGCCCGGGTGCGCGCCCTGGCACGACGGGGGCCGGCGCTCGTGCCGGAGACCGTGCGCGTCGCGGATCTCGAGGTGGACCTCGCCGCGCGCACGGTCCGCAGGGCGGGGAAGCCGATCCCGCTCACCGCCAAGGAATTCGCCCTCCTCGAGGTCTTCGCCCGGCACGTGGACCAGGTCATGGACCGGGCGGCGATCACGGCGCACGTCTGGGACGAGAACCACGATCCGTTCACCAACGTGCTCGAAGTCCTCGTGCGGCGGCTGCGCCGCAAGATCGACGACGACTACCAGCCCAAGCTCATCCACACCCTGCGCGGCGCCGGCTACCGGTTCGGCGCGCTCGACGGATGATTCCCCCGCTCGCCCGCCTGCGTCTGCAGCTCACGGCCTGGTATGTCGGCACGTTCGGGCTGATCCTGCTGCTCCTGGGCGGCGGCCTGTTCCTCGTCGTCCGCGCTCAGATCTCGCACAGCCTGGATACCTCTCTCGCCCTGGCCACGGGCGAGCTGATGCGGGCCGCCCGGATCCGGGAAGTCGAGTCGCGCGAGGCGCGCGGCGCGGTCGTGGACGCCGTGGACGAGCTGCACATCCCCGACCGCTCGCTGTACCTGACGACGGCGGACGGTACTCCGGTGAAGCCTCCCGTCGCCGACCCGTGGATCCGGGACGCGGCGCGGCGGGCCGGCGCCGACGGGAGGGCGGACCTGGAGCGGAACGTGCCCCACGAGCGCCGCCTGCGACTGCACGCGGAGCGGTTCACGGTGCCGGGCCCGAAGACGTACGTCGCCGTGGCCGTAGCCGACGTGGTCGAGCTGGAGGACCAGTATGCCGCGCTGATCTACGCGTTCGGCGCCGCGGCGCTGGCGGGGCTGTTCCTCATCGCGGCGGGAGGGTCGCTGCTGGTGCGGAAGTCCACCGCGCCGGTGGAGCAGTCGCTGGAGACCATGCGGCGCTTCATGGCGGACGCGGCGCACGAGCTGCGCACGCCCATCGCCGTGGTGCGCAGCCAGGCGGAGGTGGCGCTGCAGCGGGCGCGGGACGCCGCGGGCTACGCCGAGGCGCTGCGGCGCGTCGAGGGGGAGGCGGTGCGCCTCGGCGCGACGGTGGAGGACCTGCTGACGCTGGCGCGTGCCGACGCCGGGCAGCGGCCGGTGGAGCGGCGGCGGGTCTTCCTCGACGATCTCGCGGTGGACGCGGCGTCCGCGGCCCGGGCGCTGGCCGAGCGACGGGGGGTCCAGCTGGAGGTGGGTGAGTTCGAGGAGGCGGTGGCGGTGGGCGACCCGGCGTTGCTGCGTCAGCTGCTGATGATCGTGCTCGACAACGCGGTGAAGTTCACGCCGACCGGCGGCCGGGTGCGCGTGGACGTGTCCGCGCCCGGGGGCCAGAGCGAGGTGGTGGTCGCCGACACCGGCGTCGGGATCCCGGCCGAGCAGCTCCCGCACATCTTCGAGCGGTTCTATCGCGGCGATCCCTCGCGCTCGCGCGGCGCCGGCGCGGTCGGGGCGGGCCTCGGCCTCGCGATCGCGCGCTGGATCGCCGACACGCACGGGGCGCGGATCGACGTGACCAGCGAGCCGGGCCGGGGCACGCGGGTGGCGATCCGGTTCCCGGCGCCGCTGTCATCCTCCTGACTGGTACTACCCGGTAACGAGCCGGTGCCCGGAAGGCCCAACGCACGCGAGGTGCTGGAATCGATGCCGGTGCTCGAGGACTAACGTGGGCGACGGCGTGTCATCGTCGCGACAGGTTGGGCCGCTAACTTCCAAGGCCATGCCTAGTCCCGCGCCGTTCCGCGCCGCGTTCTGGCTCGCCGCCCTCCTCACGCTCCACGCGCTCGCGGCCCCGTCGGCGCGCGCACAGCAAACCGTCACGCGCGTCCAGGCCGAGGCGGCGGCGATCGCCCGCGGGCCCCTGGTGGCGCTGGCCGCCGCCGACACCGCCAGCGCCCGCGCCGGCTTGATCACCGCGCGGGAGTACGAGAACCCCGTCTTCAGCGCAGGCTACAGCAAGGACGCGCCGCAGTACCACGCCACCGTCGGCGTGCTCATCGATTTCCCGTGGATCCGCAGCGCGCGCATTCGGGCCGCCGCCGAGGCCAGCCGCTCGGCGGTGCTGAGCTTCCGGTTCCAGCGCGCCTCCGCTCGCTTCGACGCGGACCTGGCCTACGCGGCGGCGCTCGGCGCCGCGGCGCACGCCCGGCTCTCGCGCCGCGACGCCGTGGACGCCGACAGTCTGCTCAAGATGGCGCGGGCCCGGCGGGACGCAGGCGATGCCAGCGACCTCGACGTGCAGCTGGCGGCCGTGAACGCGGGGCAGGTCGCGAACGCCGCGGCCCAGGACTCCGTATCGGCCGTCACCGCCGTGCTGGACGTGCAGCGCGCGATGGGTCTCGCCGCGGACACCGTCTCCATTGCGCTCGCGGACACGCTCGCGTTGCCGGCGGCGGATACGGCCCTGGCTGCGGCGCCGACCCTCCAGGTGGCCGCCGCGGAAGCGGCGCTGGGCTCGGCCGACGCCGCCCTCGCCCTGGCGCGGCGCAGCGTGCTTCTCTCGCCGAGTCTGACGCTCGGCTTCGACACCCACGACCCGACGCAGCGCGGCCTGCTGCCGGCGATCGGCATCGCCATCCCGCTGCCGCTGTTCAATCTCAACGGCGGCCAGATCGCCGCGGCCGCGGCGGAGCGCGACCGGGCGCGAGCCGTGGTGGAGCTGGCGCGCCGCGAGTCGGATGCGTCGCGGGCGCGCGCGCGGCGCGACCTGGCCGTCGCCGTGGAGAAGGCCGGCCGCGACCGCGGGCTGGTGTCGAGCGCGGAGCGCGTCGCCGCCATGTCGCTCCAGGCGTACGCCGAAGGCGCGGTCGGCCTGCCCAGCGTGCTCGAGGCCCAACGCCAGGCGCGCGGCGCCCTGGCACTGCTGATCGACGATACCGCCGCCGCGAACACGGCGGCCGCAGCCGTTCAACTCTTTTCCGCCACCGGGATGTCGCCGTGAAACGCTCGCGCCCTGACGCGCCCCCCGCCCCACAGCTGAGCGCAGCCGTGGGCATCCTGGCCCTGCTCGCCATCCTCAGCGGTTGCAGCGGTGCCGGCGGGGGCGACACCGAGCAGGAGGTGCGCGCCAACGTCCAGACCGTGGTGGGAGCGCGCACGGCCGTGGCCGCGGTAGGCCCGTTCGCC
Organism: uncultured Gemmatimonadales bacterium; assembly: GCA_963806755.1. Classification (GTDB taxonomy): domain Bacteria; phylum Gemmatimonadota; class Gemmatimonadetes; order Gemmatimonadales; family JACORV01; genus Fen-1245. Next base: position 160,792 of record CAWDZR010000016.1, on the reverse strand, counting down.
GTGTCGCTCGGCGCGCTCGGGATCGTCGCCCCTCGCCCGGACCACTACGCGGCGCTGGGGGCGCCGGCCCCCACCCGCGTGATGCGGATCTTCGTCGCCGCCGGACAGGCGGTCGCGGAGGGCGCTCCGCTCGTCGAGTTCGATCGCGCCCCCTTCGACGCGGCCGCGCTGAGCGCCCAGGCCGCCGTGACGGTCGCTCAGAGAGCCAACGACCGGGCCGTCCGGCTCGCCGAGGCCGGCATCCTACCTAGGAAGGACGTGGATCAGTCCGCCGCCGACCTGGCCCAGGCCCAGGCCGCGCTCGTGACCGCCCGGCGCAACGAGGAGCTGGCGACGCTCCATTCCCCGGTGAACGGCGTCGTGACGCGGATGACCGCGGTGCTCGGCGAGGCGGTGGATCCCACCTCCGGGCCTCTGGTCGCCGTGGCCGACCCTTCCGCCCTCGACGTCGTCTTCAACCTCTCCCCGGCCGATGCCGCACCCGTCCGGCCCGGGATGGGCGTTTCGGTCTGGCCTGCCGCCGAATCGCACGGCCCGCCGCTGGCGGTCGGGACGGTGGATGCCGTGGGCGCGACGGTGGATTCGGCCACGCGGGCGGTGGCGGTCCGGGCCCGCGTGACCCGCGCCAGCCGCCCGCTCAAGATCGGCGAGGAGGTGTACGGCCGCGTCGCCGTGGGCACGCATCCCCGCGCGGTCAGTGTGCCGCTTGAGGCGCTGGTCCCCGAGGGCGAGACCTTCAAGGTCTTCGTCGTGGACAGTGCCGGCCTCGCCTTCAGCCGTCCCGTCACCGCGGGCGCGCGCACCGACTCACTGGCGGAGATCACCAGCGGCCTCGTGGGCGGCGAACGGGTGGTGACCTACGGCGCCTACGGCGTCTCCGACAGCGCCAAGATCGTCCCGGCCAAGCCGTGAAGCTGTTCGACATCCTGGTCCGCCAGCGGCGGTTCGTCTATCTCGCCGTGGCGCTGGCGAGCGCGGCCGGCATCGGGTCGGCCTTCCTGCTGCCGTCCGCCATCTACCCGGAGCTGCTCTTCCCCCGCATCGCCGTCGTCGCGCAGGGCTCCTCGCTCGGCACCCGGCAAGTCGTCTTCAGCATCACCCGGCCGCTCGAGCAGGCGGTGAGCGTGGTGCCGGGCGTGCGGCGCGTCCACTCCCGGTCCATCCGCGGCGCGAGCGAGATCTCGATCTGGTTCGCGCCCAACACGGACATGATCAACGCGCTCGACCTGGTGCGGGCGTACGTGAACCAGATCGCCTCCCAGCTTCCGCCCGGTCTCGACGTCCGCGTCGAGCGCATGACCCCGTCGCTCTTCCCGATTCTCTCGTACAACCTGGAGGGAGGCGACCCCGCCACCCTCTACGACATCGCGCGCTATCAGATCATGCCCGCCCTGTCCGGCATGCCGGGGGTGGGGCGGGTGGAGGTGCAGGGCACGGACGTGCGGGAGATCGAGGTCGTGGCGGACCCCACGCGCCTCGCCACCCTGGGGCTGACCTACGACGATCTGGCCAACGACATCCGCCAGGCCATCACTCCCGAGGCCGTGGGGCGGATCGCCAAGGACTACAAGCAGTACCTGATCGTCACCGACCAGGACGCCCGCACCCCCGAGGACGTCGGGAACGTGGTCATCGGCAACGGACTGCGGGTGAGGGACGTGGCGACCGTGAACCTCGGCACCGAGGACCACGTCCGCATCATCTCCGGCGACGGCAAGCCCGTCGCCGCCATCTTCGTGACGCGGCAGATCGGCGGGAACACCCTCGAGCTGGCGGACAGCGTCGCCAGGACGATGGCGGAGCTCGCGCCGACCCTGCCGCCCGGCGTGCACTTCGTGCCCGTCTACGACCAGGCCACCCTGGTGCGGGACGCGGTCAAGGCCGTCCGGGACGCGATGCTGATCGGCGCGTTCCTCGCCGTCGTGATCCTGCTGGCCTTCCTGCGCCGTGGCCGCATCACCGCCATCAGCGCCTCCTCGATCCCCCTCACGATGATCATCACCATCTTCGTGATGCACCTCGTGGGTCAGACATTCAACCTGATGACGCTCGGCGCGATGGCCCTGGCCATCGGCCTGGTCATCGACGACGCGGTCGTCATCACCGAGAACATCGCGCGCCACCTCCTGCTGGTCCCGGACCGCCACGTGGCCGTGCGGGAGGCGGTGCAGGAGTTGATCTGGCCGGTCGCGACGTCCACGATCACGACGGTGGTGGTGTTCCTGCCCCTCGGGTTGCTGCAGGGGGTCGCGGGACAGTTCTTCGCTGCGCTCGGGCTGACGCTCACCATCGCGGTGCTGATCTCGCTGGTGCTGGCCTTCACGGTCATCCCCCTCCTGTCGGACCAGTACCTGCGGGAGGAGGACATCGAGACGGAGGCGGGTTCGGGCGCGCGGCGGCGCGGCGGCCTGGCCGCGATCCCGGAGCTGGTGGGTCATGCCCTCGACGGTCTCGGGGACCTCTATGCGAAGGCGCTGGGGTCGGTCCTGCGCCATCCGCGCCGGGTGCTGGCGGGCGCCCTGGCGCTGATCGTGGGTGGCGTGGTCGTGCAGCGGTTCCTGGGGAGCGGGTTCCTCCCCGACATGGACGAGGGTGCGTTCGTGCTCGACTACTGGACGCCGGGCGGGACGGCGCTCGCCGAGACGGACCGCGAGATGAAGATCGTCGAGCACATCCTCGCCCAGGAGCCCGAGATCACCGCCACCTCCCGGCGCACGGGCGCCGAGCTGGGGTTGTACGCGACCCTGCAGAATACGGGCGACCTGGTGGCCCGCCTCAAGCCGCGGAGCCAGCGCAGGCGCACCATCTTCCAGGTGATGGACGACGTGCGTGACAAGGTCAACGCGGCGATCCCGACCCTGCACATCGAGTTCGTACAGATTCTGTCCGACGTGATCAACGACCTCTCCGGCTCGGGGGCCAAGCCGGTCGAAATCAAGTTGTTCGGCAGCCAGCTCGATTCCCTCGAGGCGTACGCGCGCCGCGTTGCGCCGCCGCTCGAGAAGGTGGACGGGCTGGTGGACCTCTACGACGGCGTCAGCCTGCCGGCGGCCGAGATGCTGCTCAAGGTGGACCAGGCGGAGGCGAGCCGCATCGGGATGACGCCGGAGCAGGTGGGGGCCGGCGTGAGCGGCGCGCTGCTGGGCGTTGACGCCGGTCAGGTCCACACCGACGACCGCGCCATCGACGTGCGGGTGCGCGCACCCGACTCCGTGCGCTTCGACCCCATGAAGCTCGGATCGCTCCCCATCTCCGCCGGCGTGGGGGGCCGGGTGGCCCCGCTCTCGGCGCTCGCGAGCATCCGGCCGGTGGAGTCGCGGGCCGAGCTGGATCGCGAGAACCAGCAGCAGATGATCGCCATGACGGCCGACGTCAGCGGCCGGTCGCTGGGCCAGGTGATCGGCGACGTCAAGCGCGTGCTGGCGGCCAATCCGCCGCCGACCGGGATCCGCCTCGAATTCGGCGGCCAGTACGCGAGCCAGCAGGACGCGTTCCGGGCCCTGCTGATGGTGCTCGGTCTCGCCACGGTGAGCGTGATCGCGGTGATGGTGCTGCAGTTCGAGTCGTTCGTCGAGCCGCTCTCCATCGCGCTCGCCGCGCCCGTGTCGTCCATCGGCGCCATCGGCATGCTCTGGGTGACGGGCACGCCACTCAACGTCTCCTCGTTCATGGGCTTGATCCTGCTGGTGGGGCTCATCGTCAAGAACGGCATCATCCTGCTCGATTTCACCAGGCGCCGCGGGCTGTACGACGGAATGCCGCTGGAACAAGCCATCATCGACGCGGGGCGGATCAGGCTGCGCCCGATCCTGATGACGACGCTGTGCACCTTGTTCGGGCTCTTCCCGCTCGCCCTGGCCCTCGGCGCCGGGAGCGAGATGCAGCAGCCGCTGGCGCTGGCGGTCATCGGCGGCCTGGCGCTCTCGACGCCCATCACCCTGTTTCTCGTCCCGACCCTGGTGGTCGCCGTGCGCGGACGGGACTGGCTCCCCGAGGGGAGCGCGAAGGCGCGGAATCCGGACGTGAGAAGCGGGAGCTAGGAGGTGAACGTCTCCCTCGTTCTCACCCGTTCACCACTCACCGGGTGTTGTCCATCCCTTTGCAGAAGGAGTCACCGATGAATCGTCTCATCGCCGTCGCCGTCGTCGCCGGTGCACTCGGCGGCATCCCCACCTTGGCCGCCGCCCAGCAGCAACCGGCGCGAGCCTACAAGCGCGAGGTGCCGCCGCGCCTCCTCAGGCAGACCAAGATCACGGAGGATTCCGCCCTGAAGGTGGCGCAGGCGCGGATCCCGAGTGGGACCGTGCAGGCCCTCGAGCTGGAGAACGAGAACGGCCTCCTGATCTGGTCGTTCGAGTTCAAGGTCCCGAGCCGGCCCGGCATCTACGAGGTGAACGTCAACGCGAAGGACGGCAGCCTCGTGGGCAAGGTGGAGCACGAGGGGCCCACGGGAAGGTGAGGACGTGATGGAGGTGATGCGGTGATGAAGTGATGACGGTCCCGCGCCCGGCCATCACCTCATCACATCATCACGCCATCACTTCATCACCTCCCCGTCGTCCTGTTCTCGAACAAGTACAGATACGCCGCGGCGAACTCTCTCCTCCAGAACCACTCCTGGTGCTGCCCGTCGGCGCGGACGATGGCGCGGACGTCGCGCACGGTGTCCACCCCCGCCGCCGCCAGCGTATCCACCATGGCCCGCTGCGAGCGCACCATCGCGCTGTCGGGCAGGCCCAGGCTGCCCAGGCCCTCGCCCGCGCCCATGTCGAAGTAGAATCGCACGCGGGAGCGCGGGGGCCGGAACGCGCGGGCCATCGCGTACAGCTCCGGGTTGATGAAGAAGGGCGTCGAGAACACGATCGCGCGGCCGAACACCCGCGGGTACTCGAGGGCGGCGTAGAAGGAGATCAGCCCCCCCAGGCTCGAGCCCCCGATGCCGGTGTGGGCGGGATCGCGCAGGGTGCGGTAGTGCGCGTCCACCCAGGGCTTGAGGGTCCTGGCCAGGAAGTCCACGTAGGCGCCGCCCTGGCCGCCGCCGACGTCCGCCGTCGCCGCCTTCCACGGCATGTACTCGTTCATCCGCTCGGCGCCGCCGTTGTCCACCGCGACCACGATCACACCCGGGTCGCCAAGTGCGCGCAGGCTGTCGAGCGTCTCGTCCACGCCCCACTCGCCGGCGTAGCTGGTTGCCGCGTCGAACACGTTCTGGCCGTCGTGGAGGTACAGCACGGGATAGCGCCGGTGCGAAGCGGCGTAGCCGGGCGGGAGATACAGCCACACCCGCCGCGTCCGGCCGAGCTGCGGTATCGCGAACGCGGTGTCGAGGATCGAGACCGACGCGCTGGCCGTGTGGGCGCGGGGCGCCGCCGGGCCCTTCCGCCAGGCCGCGACGGCGCCCTCCCACGTGGCGGGGCCCGCGGCCGGGATGGTGAACGCGCGATTGCCGACGTCGCGGCCGGCGCTGTCCGTCTCGGCCCGGTCCCACGAGCCGAGCGTGAACTTGAACTCGACCGGGCCGCGCACCGTCTCCGGCAGCGTGATGGTGTACGAGCCGTCGGCGGCCCTCGCGAGCCGGCAGCTCGAATCGGCGGGGTTCCAGGCGTTGAAGCTGCCGGCCACGTACACCGCGGCACCCGCGGGCGTCGAGGCGGGCACGCCGAGCCGGATCGTCAGGCCGCCGGGCGCTGCGGCCGACGGCTGCTGGGCGAGCGCGGGGACGGCGGCAAGCAGCAGGGCGAACGACAAGAGCATGCGACGCATCGGAGTCTCCACTAAATTGAGCCAACCATCGAGCAACGTACGCGCACCCGGCGGCGCGCCGCAAACCGCGCCCGGCGCCGGGCCATCCCCTGGGAGGACCTGGCATGTCTCACCGGAGCTTCATTCTCGCCGCGGCCGGCGTCCTGCTCGCAGCGCTGCCCGCGACGCTGCGGGCGCAGGCGCCGGCCGCGGCCAGGCCCTTCTACCTCGGCGCCGACATCAGCTTCCTCGACTCGCCGCCGATGCGGCCCGGCATGCAGCGGCCGGAGTACCGGGAGAACGGCCAGACCAGCGACGAGATGACGATCCTGGAGCACCACGGCTGGAACGCCTACCGGCTGCGGGTGTTCGTGTCCCCGGTGCGGCAGGCGCCGGACAACTCGCTGGAGAACACGATCCCGCTGGCGCGGAAGATCAAGCAGTCCGGCGCGCTGTTCCTGCTGGACATCCACTACTCCGATACCTGGGCCGACCCGCAGCACCAGGAGATCCCCGTCGCCTGGCGCGGCCTGAGCTTCGACGCGCTCCAGCGGCAGGTCGAGACCTACAGCCGCGACGTCATCCAGGCGCTGAAGGACGCCGGCGCCATGCCCGACTGGGTACAGGTCGGCAACGAGATCACGCGCGGCACGCTGTGGCCGGTGGGGCAGGTGGAGGAGCCGGGCGACACGGCCTACCTGCCGCCGCAGCCCTACGACTCGACGCTGCAGTGGTCGCACCTGACGGACCTGCTGAAGGCGGGCGTCCGCGGCGTCCTGGAGGGCGCGGGCAACACGCCGCCCAGGATCGCGATCCACATCGACCGCGGCGGCGACTGGCCCAAGACGAAGTGGTTCTTCGACCACCTCGAGGCGGCGCACGTGCCCTACGACATCATCGCCGAGAGCTTCTACCCCGAGTGGGGCCACGGCACGCTGGAGCAGCTGCTCGCCAACATGGACAGCTGCGCCGCGCGCTTTCCGGGCAAGCAGTTCCTCGTGGCCGAGACCGGGTACGGCAACTCGCACGTCAGGAACAATCCGGATATGATGTGGCCGCTCGACCAGGCCGGCCGCATCCAGTTCATGGCCGACCTGATCAACACGATCAAGGCGGGGCCAAACGGGATCGGCGCGATGTACTGGGCGCCGGAGTTCGGCGTCTGGAACCGCGACGGCACGCCCGGGCCCACGGCGTTCGTGCTCGACTCCCTGCAGGCGCTGCGGGCGCGGCCCGCGAGCAAGGCGCCGGCCGCGGTGAACCCATAGACGCGAACCGGTGCGCTACGGCGCTTCCGTGCCCAGGGGTCCGGGCTCGGGCGTGACCGCTGCCGTGAGCGGCAGGTCGTTCGAGGAATCGCCGACGCCGATCGTGTAGTCGCCGGCACCGACGATCCACCCGCCGGCGCTGCCGTCCCACTGGGCGAAAGCCGCGGGGTCGAGCTCGAACGTCACGTGCGCGGTCTCGCCCGCGGCGAGCTCGACCCTCCGGAAGCCCTTCAGCTGCTCGGGCGGCTCGCCGGTCGCGGCCGGTGCGCCGACGTACAGCTGCACCACGTCGGCGCCGGCCCGCGATCCGGCGTTCGTGACGTCGGCGCCGACCGTGACGACGCGGCCGCGGCGCCCCACCCGCAGGTTCGCGAACCGGAACCTCGTGTAGGACAGCCCGAAGCCGAACGGGTACAGCGGCGCGACCTTCCGCGCCTGGTACCAGCGGTAGCCCACCTGCAGCCCCTCCGAGTAGCGCACGACGCCGCCGGCGCCGGGCCACTGCGCCGGCGTCGCGGCCGGTACGTCGGCCAGGCTCCTCGGGAACGTGACCGGCAATTTGGCCGCGGGGTTGACGTCGCCGAACAGCACGGCCGCGACGGCGTTGCCGTCCTCCTGGCCCGGATACCACGCCTCCAGCACCGCGGCCACGGAGTCCACCCACGGCATCGCGACCGCCGAGCCGGTGTTGAGCACGACGATCGTGTTCGGGTTGGCCGCCGCCACCGCGGCGATCAGCGCGTCCTGCCCGCCCGGCAAGCCGATGCCGGCCAGGTCCTCGCCCTCGCTCTCGAAGTCGCTGGCGAACACGACCGCGACGTCGGAGGCGCGGGCCAGGGCCACGGCCTCCGCGAGCAGCGACGGCTGGTCCGGCGTCCGCCAACCGAGGCCGAGGGAGTCGCCGCCGGCGTCCTGGTAGAAGTCCACCTCGATCGGCACGGCCTGTCCGGCCGTGAGCGTCACGGTGTCGGTCATCGTCACCGGCGCCTGGTCGCGCCAGTTGTCGATGCGCAGCGCACCGTTCAGGAGCAACCGGCTCCCGTCGTCGCTGGTCACGGAGAGCGTGTACAGCCCCGTCACGGGCGCCGTGAGCGTCCCCGTCCAGCGCGCCGACCACTTGTCGGCGTTCACGCCGGGCGCCGGCGGCCGGTCGTGCCAGTCGGCGTCCGGCGTCGAGTCCACGCGCGTGGCCACCGGCGGCCCCGCCAGCGTCATGTTGTTGAAGAACTCGGCGCTCAGTCCGTGCCCGGCGCCCGAGGCCGGCGCGAGGACCTGCGAGGGCACCGGCGGCAGGGGGCCGTTGGGGGGCAGCGTGCCCCGCGCATATCGCACCGCTACGCCGGCGCCGGCGCGCTTCGCAATACCTTCGAACGGCGTGACGACGTAGGGCGCCACGACCGCCGCGCTCCCGCCGCCGCCGCTCATCGCGCCCCGGCCCGCGTCGTCGCCGATCACGGCGATCGAACGCGCCGTCGAGGTGCCGAGCGGCAGGATGACGCGCGAGTTCCGGAGCAGGACGATGCCCCGCGCCGCGGCGTCGCGCGCGAACGCGGCGTGCGCGCTGTCGGTCACGGTGTCGGCCGGCGCGCCCGTCGGGGCGCGGCCAAAGAGCCCGAACCGGAACTCCTGCGTCAGGATCCGGCTCACCATGTCGTCCAGCCGCGACGCCGGCACCTGGCCCGCAAGCACGGCCGCGGCGAGCGCGGCGCCGAAATGCGAGCTGTCGGGCATCTGCATGTCGAGGCCGTGATCGGCGGACGCGGCGCTCGAATGCGTCGCGCCCCAGTCGGACGTCACGAAGCCGGGGAAGCGCCACGACCCCCTCAGCACGCTGTCCAGCGTGTACGCGTTCTCGCACGCCCAGGTCCCGTTGATCGTGCTGTAGGCGCACATCACCGAGGAGGCGCCGCCGTCCCGGATCGCCGTCTCGAACTGCGGCATGTAGATCTCGTGCAGCGTGCGGCGGTCCACGATCACGTCGTCGGCCGGGGTGTTGCGGTACGTTTCCTGGTTGTAGACGACCCAGTGCTTGACCTGGGCGAGCACGCCCTGGCCCTGCACGCCCCGGATTTCGGCGGCGGCGAGCTGTCCGGTCAGGTACGGATCCTCGCCGTACGTCTCGAACGCGCGGCCCCAGCGCGGATCGCGCACGATGTTGACGGTGGGACCGAGGTTCACGTTGGCGCCCTTGCCGCGCTCCTCCTCGCCGATGACCGCGCCATACGCCCTGGCCAGCGACGTGTCCCAGGTGGCCGCGATCGCCACCGGGGCGGGGAGCTGCGTCACGCCGGCCAGCCCGTCGGCCACCCCACCCGGGCCGTCGTGCAGCGTCAACGCCGGGATGCACAGGCGCGGGATGCCCGGCACGTAGCCCGCGTACGCCGTGCCCGGCACGCCGTGCACCAGCCGGATCTTCTCGTCGAGCGTGAGCGCCGCCACGACCTGCCCGACCCGCGACGCGATGGGGGCGTCCGAGCGGACCCAGGGGCAGGCGGCGGCGACCGCTGCCGCCGGCGGAGCCGGCACGGCCCCCGGGGCGGGGTGGAGGGTCGCGCACCCGCCCGCCGCGAGCGCGGCGGCGCATGCGGCGGTCGCTGCGAGGGAAGGGGCCGAGGCGGTCGCTCTCATCCGACTCCTCCGGTTCGACGTGGATTCAGAATCTAGGTTCCCTGCCTAACGAATCGCGCGCTCGTTAGGCGGCTCGGGCTCGATCCTCGTCCTGCAGGTACCGGTCCAGGCACACCGCCAAGGTGTAGCCGGCAACAAGGAACATTCCAAGCGTCGCCCAGTAGCCGTGGGGCACGTACGCGACGAGCCCCGTGGCGAGACCCCAAGCGTGACCAAGCAGGATAGCCACGGCTAATGCCATCGCGAGACGGCGCGGGGCCAACACGATGGTAAGGGTGAAGAGGGCCAGCCAGGCCACAATTCCGGCTGCAAACGCGGATGGGTGCTGTTGCAGCAGCCACCGGAAGACGGAGTTGCCTTCGGTGGCCGTCAGGTATGCGCCGCTCCAGTATCTCCGGCCCTGGACGGCGAGCGTCAGCCCCGAGTCCAGCAGTGCAAAGGCAAGCGGGGGCAAGCACAGCCATACGCGTGGTTTACGCATCGAACCTCGTCGTGCCGCCTAGCGAATCGCGCCTCAGGCCGGCGACTCCCCGCCAGCCGCACAACACCTGCACTACCTGGTCGCCGAGCGTCACTCGGGCGTCACTCGATCACGCGCCGACAAGCGGCAGGCGCTGGTTAGGCCGCAACGTCATGTACCCTTGTCTCGCCCAACCACTGCCACCACGACGAGCAAGATGCCGATCAGCGCGACGATGTTCTCGACGGCGTCGGAGAGCCCGACCACCGAGCGCAGGTTCCCAAGTACGAGAGCGCCCGCAACCAGCACGCTGCTCCTCCTGCCGAATCGGGACTGAGGCTTGGGGGCGAGGACGGTCCATGCCAGGAGGACTAGGCAGAGCAGAAACAGAACCTTGCCGAAAACGGTTGGGGTTGGCATTGGGACCTCTTTCCCGGGATTCGCGCTATGAAAGTCGTACTATTTCCGGCTTCCAATCGACACCACGGTGCCGCTCAGCGCGGCGCAGGGGACGCAGCGCGGCGCACTGCCACGTACCGATTGAAGGAATAACGACGAGACCCCCTCGGAGGCAGACCCCCGCGATACCTGTGGGTAACTCGAGTGCCGCGGTGGGGCGCCGCGACGGTTGGATTGCCATCGCGTACTTCGCCCTGTACCTGACTTGGCAGTTCTTCACGCTCCAGTCCGGCATCTGGCCGTGGGTGACCCTGGTGGCGCTGCCCCTGCTCATCGCGTGGGCCGCGCTGCCCCCTTCGGAGCGCTCGTGGCGGCGGGCCCTGGCTTCTGTCGGCCTGTCTCGTGACGGCTTCTGGGCAGCGATTCAACAACTCGTGCGTCGTGGCGAGGCGGTCTATCTCTTCCCGCTCGGGTTCGTCGTCGCGCTGCTCTTCGACGGCGTCACCGAAGAGGTCTTCTTCCGGGGCTTCCTCCAGACTCGCCTCGGAGCTTTGACCGGCCGTGCCTGGGCGGCCATGCTCTCTTGGCCTCGCTGCTCTTCGGCGCGTATCACTTGCCCTACGCTCAGCGGTGCGAGATTCCTCCCCTCAGGCTGAAGCGCCGACGGGCGGTGCAAGCCCTACCCCCAAGAGAGGCAGGGTTCTTCTCATCCCGAAGGGCTACGTCCCCTCTCACCCTCGTCTGACCTCTTCAGGCGATACCGACGCCGCGGTCTGAGCAGCAGACTGCAGTCCTTCAACCCACAGCAGCGTCATGTCGGTCGCCTTCTCGGGCGGGCTCTCCTCATTGAGGCGGGCTCGGGTCCGGCAGACGCTCCAGATGACCAAAGGGGAGAACATTCATGAGCCCTCGCCGCGCGTCACTGCGCTCCATCGCCGGACTGAGCGTGTTGTTGTGCCTGGGCGCCTCGCGCGTTCTGGCCCAGAGTGGCAGGCCCATCATCGTCGTCATGCCGTTCAGCATGGCGATTAACAGGTACCAATCCGCTCAAGTGGCGGCATTGCTCAAGGGCTCCGTGCTCCAAGCGTTGCATGACCTCAACGCCTACACGGTTGTCGACCGTACCGATCTGCAGCGCGTCGCCGGGAACCAGCAGATCATCGATAGCAGGTCCATCGTCGACCAGGGGAGAATGCTGGGAGCCCGCTACATCACGTACGGTTCCATTGATCAGGTCTCGGTCAAAAGGGAGGCCGGCTCGCAAGCGGGATACACGACTGACATCACCGTCACACTCAACGTCCTCGATGCGACGACCGCAGAGGTGGTCAAGACGCACCAGTTCCATGCCACCAGCGGCAGGAGAGTGCTCGGCCTATTCGTCGGCACGAGCGACTCCCAGGACGATGCGCTCAACGACGCTGCGCAGAAGATCTCCGCTGGTTTCCAGGATTTCTATCGTGGCGCGTTGCCGATTGAGTATACCGTCGCGCAGATCAGCGACGTCACGGCGGACTCGTCTGGCGGCACCCTGCTGATTGCGTGCGGTTCGTCGAGCGGCGTGACCGTCGGCCAGGAGTTCCGCATCGTTCAACGGACGCAGGTGACCGTCGGCGATCACACGCTGACACATTCGACGGAGATTGGACGAGCGGTCATCAGCAGCGTGGACGATGAGAATTTTTCCCAGGGCAAGATGTCGGCCGGCGCGGGGCAGGTCGTGCACAGCCTCAACGCCAAGGACGTCGTCGTGGCCCTCCCCGTCCTGCCCTGAGAGGTTGACGGGTGAACATCCTGACTGCCAGACTCCGCAGCATCCGAAGCGTTTGGCACTTGGCGGCCACGGTCGCCATCGCCGCCTCCGCCGCAACGTGTGGTGGCGAGAGCAGTACCGGCCCGGCCGCACCTCCGGTCGCCGCCAAGCTGGCCTTCACCGTGCAGCCCAGCGACGCGGTCGCCGGGGGGGCGGTGACGCCCGCCGTGCAGGTGGCGGTCAAGGATGTTCAGGGGAACACCGTGACGACGGCCACTACCAGCATCACGCTGGCGATCGGTGTCAACCCCGCGAGTGGGACCCTCTCGGGGACCACAACGGTCGCCGCGGTCAATGGCGTCGCCACCTTCGCGAACCTGAGCATCAACAACCGCGGAACCGGGTACACCCTCACTGGGTCGGCCACGACCTTGACCGGGGCTACCAGCAACAGCTTCAACATCGGACTTGTGTTTGCGAATGTGAGCGCCGGCTATGGCCTGTTCGTCTGCGGCGTGACGCCCGCGCAAACGGCCAACTGCTGGGGGTACAACGGCTACGGCCAGCTGGGCAACGGCACCACGACCGCCAGCACGACGCCGGTGACGGTATCCGGCGGACGCACGTTCGCCTCGGTGAGCGCCGGGGTGGCGGCCACGTGCGGGGTCACACCCGCTGGCGCCGCGTACTGCTGGGGCCACAACGGCAGAGGCGAGCTCGGCAACGGCACCACGACCGGCAGCACGACGCCGGTGGCGGTGTCCGGGGGGCTCACCTTCGCGGCGGTGGGCAGCAGTAACAGCTCTAATTTCACCTGCGGGGTGACGACCGCCGGCGTGGCGTATTGCTGGGGCGACAACACTTACGGCGAGCTGGGCAACGGCACCACGGACCCGGTCAACCCGACCACGACGCCGGGGGCGGTGTCGGGCGGGCTCACGTTCGCGTCGGTGAGCGGCGGGAACGGGTTCGCCTGCGGGGTGACGACCGGCGGCGCCGCGTACTGCTGGGGCGCCAACGGCGACGGCGCGCTCGGCAACGGCACCACGACCGCCAGCACGACGCCGGTGACGGTGTCCGGCGCGCTCACGTTCGCCTCGGTGACGGCTGGGTACTATGGCGCCTGCGGGGTGACGACCAGCGGCGCCGCGTACTGCTGGGGCGCCAACAACGTCGGGCAACTCGGCAACGGCACCACGACCGGCAGCACGACGCCGGTGGCGGTGTCCGGCGGGCTCACCTTCAAGACTGTGAGCGGGGGGGATGATTCTTTCACCTGCGGGGTGACGACCGGCGGCGCCGCGTACTGCTGGGGCAACAACGACTTCGGGCAACTCGGCAACGGCACCACGACCGGCAGCACGACGCCGGTGGCAGTGTCCGGCGGGCTCCGCTTCGCCTCGGTGATCGCTGGGTACGATAGCGCCTGCGGGCTGACGACCGCCGGCGGCGCGTACTGCTGGGGCGCCAACAGCGACGGCGAACTGGGCAACGGCACCACGACCGGCAGCACGACGCCGGTGTTGGTGCACTGAACCGCGCACACCGGGCGATCAGCCGCCGGAGTTCGGGCGTGCGGCGTCGCTCCTGCGAGAATGCGCGGCGATCGCAAGCCGGCTGTGCAGCATCAGCTTTCCCATAATGTTCCGGACGTGGGACTTCACGGTGTCGCCCGCGACGCCGAGCCGTTGTGCGATGGCCTTGTTCTCGAGGCCCTCAGCGATCAACTGTATGACCTCCTGCTCACGCTTCGTCATCCTCGCGGCGGATGCCGTCTCGGGCCGCTGATGCACCACCGTGTCCTGCGCGATATGCGACACGAGCGTGCCGGTCAGGACGGGGGGAACCACGTCCGATCCCCGGGCGACCGATCGCACGGTGCCCACGAGATCCTCGAGCGTGGCGTCCCTCATGATGAATCCCTTCGCCCCGGCCTTCACGTAGGCGACGACCTCTTCGGGCGCGGGAAGTACATCCATCACGATGATCCGAGCCGCGGGCGCGCTCTTGCGGACCTGAACTGCACAGCGACATCCGTCGCGGGTGCCCAAGCCCGCGTCCAGGAGCACGATGTGGGGTGTGACCTCGGGCACCCGGCGCAGCCCCGTGGCCACGTCGGGAACCGCCCCGACGACTTTCAGATCCGGCTGTGTCTTGAGCAAGGCCCTGAGCCCGTCGCGCATCAGACGATTGTCATCGATGATCAGCACCCGAACCCGTAGCGCCATCCGAGCCTCCGCGCCGGCTATCCGACTCGCCGCTTGCGACCGAAGGAGCGACGCGTTGGTAGATTGGCGCCGGATGATATATGCGATGCGTTATGTCGGCGTTAGGGTGGGGTCGTCGGACAGGCTAAGCATATGTCATTCATTTGCTTAGCCATTCGACCGACGCTCTCTGGACGTCGTCACACCGTCGCATCCCCCTGCGGGACTCGCATCGTCGCCAACTGAGTTACGGCGGAATCCCCCCGGGGGCCGGACGCGCGCTGCATGACGACAGGATACCGGCGAGGACGAATAACAGCATTCGCATATTCATACGTGCCATCGGCCTAACGAATCGCGCCTCAGCGGCGGGCGCGTGAGCCCACCGAGCGCACAACACCTACCCTATCCCCAAGTCAGCTCGCCGAGCGAACCGCCACCCGGCGTAGCCCGTCCGCTGCAGGCGCTGGTTAGGCAACTCGTTGCACCAGTATATAAGTGTGTGTATATTCCCTCGTGCTCGACAAGCCCCTGACTTGGGTCGGGTCGTCCCTTGAGGCCGTCCGGCACTTCCCGGCCGAAGCGCGACGAGCCGCCGGCTACGAGCTCCGGCGTGTCCAGCAGGGTCTGATGCCGTCCGACTGGAAGCCGATGCGGTCGGTCGGCCCAGGGGCGATCGAGATTCGGGTCCACACGACGCTCGAGCACCGCGTGTTCTGTGTGGCCAAGTTCGAGGAGGCCGTGTACGTCCTGCACGCCTTTGAGAAGCGGACGCGGCAGACAGCACACGCAGACATCGAGTTGGCCAGCAAGCGGTATGCGGCCGTGCTGCAGGCACGCCGCGGGCGGTGAGGAGGCGGTCATGACCACGAAAATGCACCGTTCCAGCGGCAACGTGTTCCGGGATCTGGGCTTCCCGCCCGTGGAAGCCGAGAACCTGAAGCTCCGTTCGGACCTGATGGTCGCGCTCAGCAAGCTCATTGAGAGCCGCGGCCTCACCCAGGTGCAGGCGGCGTCCGCGCTGGGCGTGACCCAACCCCGAATCAGTGATCTCGTGCGGGGCAAGATCGACCGATTCAGCCTCGATACGCTGGTGGCCATGCTGGGTCATGCCGGCGTCCGCGTCCGCTTGGTCCTACCTCGAAGAGTCAGAGTTGCCTAACGAATCGCGCCTCAGCGGCGGGCGCGTGAGCCCACCGAGCGTGCAACACCTACCTTATCCCCAAGTCAACAGGCCAAGCGCACCGTCATCCCGAATAGCCCGCCGCTGCAGGCGCTGGTTAGGCAGCAAGTGGTTTCCCGGACTTCCGATGATGCTGGCTTCGCGTTTGCCACCAATAGAGCAAGAACAGCAAGGCAGGCAGCGCATACATCCCTGTAACCAGGATCGTGGCAGCAGGCCGCACCTCTGTCTGCAGGCCAAGAATGCAGTAGACAATGATGCTAACGAATGCCAATGTGCCTCCCGCTCCCTCCCGCTTCCAGGCGATGATGAGCCCTATGAAGGCCAAGAAGAGGAAGATCGTCATCGGTATGCGCTCGCTCGGTACAGGAATGGTCCGCGTCCGGATACCGTCAGATACAAAGAAGACCAAGAATATGGCCGTGACGAGTGTCCCAACGATTCTCGCCATCCAGCGAATGGCGGCCGCTAGGCGTGTTGGCCGCGGCGCAACGTCATCCATGCTCACCTCCGGCCCGAAGGTCCGTGTAGCACCCACTTGCTGCCTAACGAATCGCGCCTCAGCGGCCGGCGACTCGCTGGCCAGCCGCACAACACTTGCATTACCTCAGGTCAACTCGCCAGCCACACAACACCTGAGACCCACGCGCCGGGCCGCTGCAGGCGCTGGTTAGGCGGCCGACCCGCCAAAGCGCAGGTCGTCGAGCACCTTCTGAAGTTTGCTCATCACCTCGAAGGCCTTCGGGACGCGCAGAGCCAGCGCGGTATCGTTCAACGAGAGCAGCAGCGCCGGAATGTCATATCCGACCAGCCAGCGGCGGACTCGCGTCTGCTTCAGCAACCCGAGGTCAAGACGAACTTCGCGAGCCGGGGCAAGGACAATGTCTGGAACCGAGAGACGCGGGCGGCGCAGAAGGCGCCTCCACCATGCCTGCCTCAAGAAGTGACTTCGAAAGACAAAGCCGTCGGGCACAACATAGAGTGCTCCTGGCAGCCTCGATCGCTTGCCGAGAACAAGCGCGCCGATCAGTCGGTGGGTGGCGCCCTCCGGCGGCCCCGGCATCAGGGTGGGGTCGGCAGCGAAGATTGCGGCCAATCTGCTCCGGCTGGTGCGGCGTGTTCCGGTGCGTTCACTCGCGAGCATTAGGAGGGCGACAAGAGCGCCGACCGCCAGTCCCTCAAGGAGTGCGTACGCGACGGGCGCCCCATCGACAAGGAGGAGCCCCGCAACGAGGAGGCCGACGGCTCCCACTCCGTACAAGACGATGGCCCGGTCAGCGCGCGCATAAAGAGGCCGGTCGTACTCGATGAAGTCATCCATGCTCACGAGGTCTTGCATCGTCGGCCGCCTAACGAATCGCGCCTCAGTGGCCGGCGACTCCCGGCCAGGCGCACAACGCTTGCACTACCTCAGATCAACTCGCCAGCCGATCAACAACCTGAACCGCGAGCGCCGGACCACTGCAGGCGCTGGTTAGGCGGACGGGCTCTCGGACCCGCCCCGCAACGCTTTGATCGCGGCCTCCGCGTCCTCAACTCGCACCGCCAGCCGCACCCGAGGCCGCGGATGGGCGTAGGGCGGATCCGTGATCACCTGCGACGGAATGCCGGCGGCCTGGAGCACTGCTCGAGCGACCCAGGCACTTGGTTCATCCTGGAACCTCTCCAGCTCCACAATGCCGTCGGTCACGGGCGTGCTCCCGGGAGATCTTCCGTTCCGCCTAACGAATCGCGCCTCAGCGGCCGGCGACCGCCAGCCTGGCGCACAACACTTGCATTACCTCAGGTCAACTCGCCAGCCACACAACACCCGCACCCCACGCGCCGGCCCGCTGCAGGCGCTGGTTAGACAGCATGCGCAGCCCGATGCCGTGGAGCGACCTCACGGACGCCGCTCCGCCTCCCAAGCCGGTGGATCATCCGGCTGCCGCCAAGCCGACTCGCGGCCCGGGTTGACCCGAATGACCAACCGCGATCGTCTCGCCCTGCTCGGACGCCAATCGCGACAACCGCCGCGCGGCGCGCCAGCCACTTCTGCCCGAAGACGCCCGCGACTTCCCGGATGCCGCTGAGCGCCGTGACGCTGGCATCGTCTCCGCGCTCGCCAGGCGAGCCGAACCCATCAGACGCGGAGCGCCGCGCGGCCTAGCCGTTCGTGCTTTTCCGAAAAGCCAGGCGTAGTGGAAGCCTAGCCAGCATGCTGCCTAACGCATCGCGCCTCAGCGGCCGGCGACCCGCCGGCCTGGCGCACAACACCTGCACTATCCCCAGGTCACTCGCCAGCCGCACAACCACTCAAGCCGCGCGCGCCGGACCACTGCAGGCGCTAGTTAGGCGCCTGCCCATCACGGAAGAACAATCACCGGCAGATAGCTCGGCGGCGCGTGCGCCTTGCGGCTCATCACGGTGATGACCAAACGCGTCCGCCCGACTTTCAAGCCAGTCAGTCCAGCGTCGCGATGAACGGCAATAGACCTGTCCTCTACTTCAAGGTCATGACCTATGAGACGAAGAGGCTCGCCTGACGCCCGCCGCGATTCGAGTTGGACAAGCCGAAGATCGTCATAGGACTGACCAACATGAAGGACTATTGAATCCGGTGAGAGAATGACAATCGTGTCCACCAAGGCAACCAAGGAGTCGTAGCGTGTTTCGTCGGCTACCATCGCGGCTGTAGGTGGGTGCGCTCGGCGTATGCTGTCCAGCGTGGCTGAGTCCACGTAAACGATCGGTATCTCGACACGTGCTCCTGGGCTGGGCTGCGGCGGAGGTTGATGCGCGCAGGCAGCCGCAGCGAGCACAATCGCGAGAGAGTAACGGGCACTGAACACGCATTCCTCCAAGCAGGCGCCTAACGACTCGCGCCTCAGCGGCGGGCGACCGCCCGCCAGCCACACAACACCTGCCCTACCTCAGGTGCACTCACCAGCCACTCAACGATCGAGCTGCGAGCGCCCGCCCGCTGCAGGCGCTGGTTAGGCGGCCGGGTCATGTGTCTCTCGTACCGACGGCGCAAAGAAACCCTCCGAAGAGACTGGAACCGGACACCATCTCGACGTTCGCGAAGCCTACAGTCTCCAACAGGCGTTGAACCTCCCCGGACTCGTACAACGTGAAGCCGTACTTGGTGTAGGCCACCTTCTGTAGAGTCGCTCGCGGGTTGAAGCACAGGACGAGCCTGCCACCCGGTCGCAGCACTCGCCGCAATTCGGTGAGCGAACCGACGGGATCGGGCCAGAAGTAGAGCGTATTGACACTGCAAGCCTTGGTGAAGCGTCCCGAGTCGTAAGGAAGGTGATCCGCACTTGCACAGCGCAGCTCGATCCGTTCCGCTCGAACCAACGGGGCGAAGCGCTTCCTGCCGACCTCGACCATCTCCGGAGAGAAGTCCACGCCGACAATGCAGCCATGCGTGACCACCGAAGCCATTCGTTTGATGAGATCGCCGCCACCGAACCCGACCTCGATGACACGATCATCCCGAGTCAGGCCCAGAGACGTTAGAGTGAGTCGATTCATGGGCCGATTGCCCGCGTTGAGCATCTTCGCAACGACGCGTCTGCCGATGAAGCCCGAGGGCTTTCGAAGCTGTCCCGCTATGAACTTCAGCAACGCCACGCGTGCCCTCCACCTATCTCGGCCGCCTAACGAATCGCGCCTCAGCGGCGGGCGCCTGAGCCCACCGAGCGCACAACACCTGCATTACCTCAGGTCAACTCACCAACCGCACCGCCACCCGAGTAGCCCGCCGCTGCAGGCGCTGGTTAGGCAGCGCTGCGCTTCGATGCAGAGCCCTGAGCGCGACGACCCCGACGGCGCCCACGCCCACCGCCGGTGGGCCGGTTGCCGCTCCATCAGGTCGGGCAGCCCCCAGGGCCACGGTACTTGTGCCCCCGGGAGCAAGTCTTCCAGCCGCCGCGATTGCCACGAGGCATGCCCGTCCTCCGGAGCTCCACCACGGTTCCGTTAGCGTCTGCCTAACGAATCGCGCCTCAGCGGCGGGCGCGTGAGCCCACCGAGCGCACAACACCTACCCTATCCCCAAGTCACCTCGCCGAGCGCACCGCCACCCCGCGTAGCCCGCCGCTGCAGGCGCTGGTTAGGCGGCACGCTCAGAATAGGTACAAGTCCGGGTCGTCATGACCAAGCTGGTCCTTGAGAAGTGTCCGAATGTAGTAGTCCCGGATCGCAGCACGCTTAGGTTCGGACCATGTCTTGAAGTGCTCGGGGGCGATCACGAAGTTCTCGCAGCTATTCAGGAGGCGTTTCGATAACTCGTACAGCTGATGGTGCCCGGAGGCCCTCAGTATTCGATCGAGCGCGGTGCGTGCAACCGGCGCATCTGCCTTCGTGTACGACAGGATGGCGATGCTCCGAGAGGTGGTCAGTGGGATGATACTGAGGCACACGCGAGCGACATCATCGTCTCGTGGAAAGCCGTCGAGGGAGAACAGGCACGAGGCACCGATTGTGGGACGCGGGACAGCGATCTCTATGACGTCGTGCTCGAGCGCCGAGTAGTTGTGTTGGAGGTATGCCTGATCGAACGTGAGCTTGTAGTTGAACGTCTCGTATGCGAGGATCATCTGTCTGGTGGCCAAGAGCCCGGCGTCGGACGGTACATCGCCGGGATCGAAGCCAAGCTCAACTCGCTTCTGGTAGCCCATTTGGAGCATCCAGCCGGCTGCACACGACGCGTGCAATTCGCGGAACGCTGCCCGATATGCGGCGAGGAAGAGATGCTCGGGGTTCGTTGGCGAGAAAGGCACGGTGTCGATAGGGCCGAAGATGGACTGGTCGTGTCGTGAGCAGAGGCCCGCAAAGGTGCTTGCCTTGTTGCGCCCTATGAGCGCATAGGCAATCTCGGGTGCGCGATCCGGTGCGAGCCGCTTCGACAGCGCAGTCACGTGGCCGTCGGAGACGAGCAGGTCGAGCGCCCGTGCGTTCTGAACTGAGTGAGCACGAATGGCTGGTTCTGGGCACAGCGTGGGAGGAGCGAAACACCGAGCGAACTCGGTGCCCAAGAGCTCAAACATGCTGCCGAGTAGTTCTTTGCGCTTGTCATCGACCATGGTGCGTGCCGCCTAACTACCAATTACACGTAAGTGAGACCATCACCGTCCGGCAACGCCTGCTGCGAAGACGCGCGAGGCCGGCAGCCTATCAACGGACCGCGGTGGAACGATACGCGAGCAAGTGCCTCTGAATGGCTCACTTGAACTGCGCTCGGCCCGAGGCCGTTCTGGCGAAACGCTGCAAGGCTGGCAGTCTATCACGCGAGCGTTAGGGTGGCGTTAGCAGCTGTCTTGCTCACGCGCACGCTCCGGCGCCTAACGGCATGCGCCAGTACGAGTTGCTCCGGACCATCGCGTTGAGGATCGTCAGCAGCTTCCGCATGCACGCCACGAGGGCCACCTTGGGCGCTTTGCCGGCCGTCCGCAGCCGCTGATAGAAGGCCCGAATCACCGGATTGCAGCGACTGGCCACGAGGGCGCCCATGTACAGCGCCGCGCGCACCGGGCTGCGGCCACCCCACACCATCCGCTTGCCGTGCAGCGTGCCGCTGTCGCGCGCCCGCGGGGCCACGCCCACCAGCGCCGCGATCTGCTTGCGGGTGAGCGTGCCCAGCTCCGGCAGCTCGCCGAGCAGCGTGCGACTGACGACCGGCCCGACGCCGGGCACGCTGCGCAGCAGATCCTCCTTGGCCCGCTACACCGGGCTCGTGCGGATCGCCTGGTCCAAGTCCTCATCCACGTCCCGCAGCTCCCGCTCCAGCCACCGGATATGCTGCGTGATGCCCCGGCGCACCGCCACCGCCGCGAAGCTCAGGCGGTTCTGCTCCGCCGTCCGCATCTCCAGGAGCTGGCCCCGCCGCGTCAGCAGCGCGTCCAGGCCCCGCACCGCCGCATCGGGCAGCGGCCGCGGCTCCGGCCGCACCCGCTCGGCAAAGAGCGCCAGGACCTGGGCGTCCAGCTTGTCCGTCTTGGCCAGTTGCCCGGTCGCCTTGGCGAAATCCCGCACCTGGCGCGGATTGGCCACGACGATGCTCAGCCCGGCCGCCGCCAGCGCCGCCGCGACCGCGGTCTCGAAGCCCCCCGTCGCCTCCAGCACGATCAGCGTCGGCGCGAGCGGCCGCAGCCGCTTCACCAGCGCCGCGATCCCGGCGTCCTCGTTGGCGCCGCTCCACGCCTCCCCGCTCGGCCGGACCGCCACGTCCAGCGTGGCCTTGGCGACATCAATGCCGACGCAGCAGGCGGGCGCAGTCATCGAGGCCTCCCCGGTGGGATGTCCCTCTCGACCTGGCCCAGCCTTGCACGATGCGGTCTTGGTCCGCGCAGCTGTTCGGGCTCGAGGCGAGAGACGGGCGACGCCCCCGCTAACGCACGGTCTCAACGACCCTAGGGCTTCCGAGCTGTCGCCCGCCTCTACAATGCCGCTCTTACGACGCCGGCGGGAGATACAAGGGAAGGTCTTCGCAGCGTTTCCGCGGCCCGGCCGAGGCCCATTTAGGCCCCGGATGGGGGCCTGTTACATATCGTCGATGGGACCCGGCGGGCCCGGAACCGGAGTCAGACGCTCCCCGGGCCACCCGGACGCGCCGCCCCGAGCCGCAAGCCGGCCAACACGCCCCGCAGGCGTCGCCACCACCGGCGCAGGTCCTCGCGCACGACCCCGGTCTCCCGCACCTCCTCCTCCTCGATGCGCTGGATCCAGGCGTCAATCAACCCCGTGCGGCCCAGGTAGCCGACCAGCCGCGTGGGGTCGTCGCGCGCGACCACCGGCAGCCGGCCCAAGCCGCGCGACGCCATCTTCTCGACCGCCGGCTGGAGCAGCTCGTCGGGATAGGTGACCATCAGATCGGTCGTGCCGAACTCGCGCAGCTGACGGTTCTCGGCGCCCGACGTCTGGAGCGCCTTCAGCAGGTCGCCGCGCGTGAGGATGCCGCTCAGCCGGCTCCGCTCGTCCACCAGCAGCCACGCGTGGTGGCGCACCAGCATCGGGTCGCTGGCCGCCAGGCGCGCGGAGAACTCGGCGAGGGTGCTCTGCGCCGGCAGCGTGGGCGGCTTCGCGTCCATCACCTGGCCCACGAGGAGGCGCTGGAGCGGGCTCACGATGTACTCGCGCGTCACGTGGTGGCCGTGCCGCGCCACTTTCTCCGTCATGATCGAGCGGCGGAGCACGAGCACCGTCACCGCGTCGGCCGCCATGCAGGCCACCAGCAGGGCGGGGAGGGCGCCGACGTCGTGCGTCAGCTCGAGCACGAACACCGTGGCGGTGAGCGGGGCGTTCATGGTGGAGCCCATCACCGCCGCCATCGTCACCATCGCCCACAGCCCCGGATCGGGCGCGTGCAGCACGGTGGCGCCGAGAGCGCCCAGGGAGCCGCCGATGATGAGCAACGGAGCCAGCACGCCTCCGGAGGTGCCGGAGCTCAGGGCGATGGACCAGATCAGCGCCTTGGTGATCAGCAGGCCGACCAGCACGGCGCCGACGAGGTTGCCGCGCAGCAGGTCGCCGATCGTGTCGTAGCCCACGCCGAGGGCCCGAGGGGCGACGAGCCCGCCGACGCCCACTACCACGGCGCCGATGGCGGGCCACCACATCCAGTGGATCGGCAACTTCCGGAACAGGTCCTCGAAACCGTACACCATCCACGTGACGACGACCGCGGCGACGCCCGCGGCGAGCCCGGCGGCGAGGCTGCCGGCGAGCACCGGCCACGCCAGGTGGCCATGCGCCGGCCCGGGGAACAACGGCCCGGGCCCGAAGAACGGCACCCGCAGCGCCCCCGCCACGGCCGCGGACGTGGCCACCGGAATGAGGCTCCGCGGCTTCCACTCGAACAGCAGCAGCTCGACGCCGATCAGGACCGCGGCGACCGGCGTGCCGAAGATCGCGGACATGCCGCCTGCCGCGCCGGCCACCAGCAGCGTCTTGCGCTCGGCCGACGAGAGATGGAACGCCTGCGCGAACAGGGAGCCGAACGCGCCCCCCGTGACGATGATCGGGCCCTCCGCTCCGAACGGGCCGCCGGTGCCGATGGCGATCGCCGAGCCGACCGGCTTGAGCACGGCGACCCGCGGCTCCATGCGGCTCTCGCCCACGAGGATCGCCTCCATCGCCTCGGGGATGCCGTGGCCGCGGATTTTCTCGGAGCCGTACCGCGCCATCAGGCCCACGATCAGGCCGCCGACAATCGGGATCGGCACCGCCCACCACCCCAGCAGATTGTGCTCGGGCGAGACCAGCGCCGAGGAGAGCCGGTGGTAGTAAACCAGGTTGGTGATGCCGCCGATCAGCCAGGCGAGGGCGTAGGCCACGACGGCGCTGATGGCCCCGATGACGACGGCGGCGGCCGTGAGCGCCAGCAGCCGGCTGTCGGCCGTAAAGTCCCGCAGCCGGTCGGGACGCGACGCCTCGCCGGCCGGGGAGGCTGAATCTGTTGGGAGCATAACCATAAATATACAAGAACAGGTGAGAGGTGAGAGGTGAGAGGTGCAGGTGAGGGGTGAGAGGGTGAACGGCGTGACAAGCCCCTCTCGTCCCTCACGCACACATCGCACCTCTCACCTCTCACCGGGGCGGGGAGGGGGGGATGGGCCCTAGCGGATTCCCGTATCGAACTGGAAATCGAGGTGTGTCAGGCCGATCGACCCCACCGTCGCCGTGCGCGACTGCCCCCTGAGGACCGGGGCGGTGGAGTCTGGCACGATCGTGTAGGTGCCGGGCACCAGCAGGATCTCGTAGCGGCCCGCCGCGTCGCTCTGGAAGTGGGCGACGGCAACCGGGAGCTCGGCGCTGGCCTGGAAGACGGTGAAGGCCGAGCTGAAGGGCGCGTCGCAGGGGACGCCGACCCGGCAGACGGGCGTGGTCGGGCCGCGGGTGACCGTGCCTGCGAGGCCAGTCGCCAGGGTGTCGTTGGGCAGGCGCGAGAAGCTCAGCTGCCCCGTCACCGGGCCGTTGGAAACGATGCCGTACCAGGTGGCCGAGCCGGAGAGACGGTCAGCGCCATCGAGGGTCCCGGTGTAGTCCCCCGTGATCCCTCCGCCGTCCTGGACCGTGAAGTGGAGGGACACGAGGGCCGGTCCCCCCAAAGCCGACGGCGTAGTGGTGCCGCTGATCGCGATGGGGATCGGCACGTCCACCCCCATCGCCGTACCCGACCCCGTGATCCGGCTGCCGATTGCCACGAGCGTCATCTGGCGGGGAGGGAGGCCCGCCGTGGCCGAATCGAGCTGCCACACGCCGTCGAGGGGCTGGTTGGGGTCCGTGCTCCCCTGGCAGCCGAACGCAACGGCCGCGGCTACGGCGAGGATGGAGGAGCGGATGGGCACGGTACGACCCCCTGAGACTGGTACTTCCCAAGAGACCCCGGATGGGGCGGGGGGGTCACACGAGGAGGCGGTGGCGTGATCCCGGAAAGGCGCCGGGCGCCGTGGCTCAGCCGCGGCGCCCGGACAACCAGCCAAGCATCGACCGCTAGTGGGCCGCGGCCAACGCCGGCTTGAAGCTCATCGCCAGCACCTCGGCGATCTTCGGCAGCGCCCACTCGAGGTCGGCCTTCGACACGGTCAGGGCGGGCGCGAAGCGCACCACCTGGTCGTGCGTCTCCTTGCAGAGAATCCCCCGCTCGGCCAGGGCCTCGCAGTAGGGGCGCGCCGCGCCGGCTTCGACCTTGATCTCGACGCCGATCAGCAACCCCTTGCCGCGCACTTCGACCACGCTGTTCGTGTCAATCTTCCGCAGCTCGCCCATGAACCACTCGCCCAGCTCGTGCGCGCGGTCGGCCAGCTTCTCGTCCACCAGCACCTTGAGCGCCGCGCGGCCGATGGCGGCCCCGAACGGGTTGCCGCCGAAGGTCGAGCCGTGATCGCCGGGGTTGAAGACGCCCATCACGTTCTGGTCGGCGAGGAACGCCGAGACGGGATACATCCCGCCGGCGACCGCCTTGCCCACGATCAGCGCGTCCGGCCGGGCGTTCTCCCACTGCCACGCGAACATCTTGCCCGTGCGGCCGAGGCCCGTCTGGATCTCGTCGTCCACCCAGAGCACGTTGTGCTTCTTGGTGATCTCCCGGACCTGCTTGAGCCAGCCGTCCGGCGCCACCACGCAGCCCGCCTCGCCCTGCAGCGGCTCCGTGAGGAACGCGCAGGTGTTGGGCGTGATCGCCTTCTCGAGCGCGGCCGCGTCACCGAAGGGAATGATCTTGAAGCCCGGGGTGAACGGCCCGAACCCGTCCTTGTACTGCTCCTCCGTCGAGAAGGAGATGATCGTCGTGGTGCGGCCGTGGAAGTTGCCGGCCGACACGATGATCTCCGCCTTGCCCTCGGGGATCTTCTTGACCTTGTAGCCCCACTTGCGGATCGCCTTGATCGCCGTCTCCACCGCCTCCGCGCCGGAGTTCATCGGCAGCGCCTTGGCGAAGCCGGCGATGTCGCACAGCTGATGGAGGAAGGGGCCCAGCTGGTCGTTGTGGAACGCGCGCGACGTGAGGGTCAGGCGCGCCGCCTGCTCCTGCGCCGCCTTCACGATCGCCGGATGGCAGTGCCCCTGGTTCACCGCCGAGTAGGCGCTGAGACAGTCCAGGTACTTCTTGCCGTCCACGTCCCACACCCAGGCGCCCTGGCCGCGCTCCAGCACCACCGGCAGCGGCTTGTAGTTGTTGGCGCCGTACTTCGCGGCTTCGTTGAGGAACTGCTCGGTCCGGCTCATCTCGCTCTGACCTCAGGACGGCGGAAGGATCTTGAACATGCCGGTCCCGCACACGGGGCACGTGCCCTTCAGCGCGGGCCGGCCGTTGGCCATTTTCACCTGCTTCACGTTCGCCATCTCACGCTTCGCCTTGCACTTCACGCAGTAGCCTTCGTTCGCGGCCATCGGGCTGCCCTTCTTGGCAGTCTTCTTCGCCGCAGGCTTGGCTGACTTCTTCGGCATGGCAGTGCTCTCCGCGGTTGAGGGAACGTCCGTGACGCCGTGGCGGAATATACCCGGCGCGAGGCGCTTTTGTAGCACAAATGGTGCCGGTGCTACCGTCCCGCCCGGACCGCATTTATAATACGAGTACATCACTCAAGATACGAGTCGCCAATGTCGCTGGCCCGTCTGCTCCCTGTCGTCGTCCTGTCGGCCCTTGCTGCTTCGGCCGGCGCCGTCAATCCGGCCCGGGCCGGGAATCCGGCGGCCCCAGCCGTCGCGGCGAAGCACCACACGCCGCGCCGCGTGGATGTGGTGATCGAAGGGCATTTCGGCCACTTCACGCCCACGCGAGATCCGCGCCCAGTACGGGGACACCATCCACGTCACGCTCAAGGCGATGGACAGCGCCCACGGCTTCATGGTCGTGGACCATCCGTTCGATATCACCGCGTACCCCGGCATGCCGGCGGAGGTCACGTTCGTGGCCGACTGGGTGGGCGGCAAGGAATGGTACTGCACCTTCGATTGCGGCCCGCAGCACGGGACCATGAGCGGGATGGTGGTGGTGACGAAGGACTAGGTGGTGGGTGGATAGGTTGTAGGTAGTGGCAAAGACAGAGGCGTCCGTGGTACCGGGCGCCTCTTGTTCTTCTACAACCCACAACCTACCACCCACTAACGCTTTGCTTTGAGGTACTCCCCCAGCGGCTCGAACACGTACTCATCCCACCCGCCCTTGTGGTCCCTTGCTTCCTTCGCCGTCGGGAGGAGGGAGTGGATCAGCTCGACCCGCGTTCCGCGCGGCGCGCGGGTGAGGCGCCATTCGACCAGCGAGTTGTCCCAGACGCTCTTCCAGCCGTCCACGCGCCAGGTGTAGGCGAAGCGCGAAGGCGGCCGGTACACGACGACCCGGCCGGTCGCCCAGCCGTCGAACATCTCGAACGGCCCACCCGGCCGCCTGCCGATCCGGGCGGCGCCGCCCGACCACCGCCTCACCTGCCGCGCGTCGGTGAGCGCCGCGAACACCAAGGCGGGAGCCGCAGGCAGGACCCGCGCGAGGCGAATTGTGCTCACTGGGCCAGCTTCCTCAGGTGTCCGGGCTTCAGGTGGTAGAGCAGCGTGCCCTTGCCCGCTTCGGCCGGTCCATCGAACTCGATGCCCACCACGCCGCTCTTCTTGACGGCGATACTGAGCCGGCCGTCCTTGGTCGTCAGCGCGCCGGCGAGATCGGAGAGATCGGGTTCGTGCCCGACCATGGCCACCGCCGCGGTGGGCGGGAACTTCGCCAGCAGCTTGACGATCGCGCCGACGGCGTAGCCGTGGCCCAGCTCCTCGACGACCTGAGGCGCCTCCGTCCAGCGGTATCCCTTGGCGACGAGGTCCGCGGTCTCGCGCGCGCGGAGCAGGGGGCTGGTGAGCAGGAAGTCGAACTTCACGCCCATCTTCTTCATGGCCCGCGAGGCGGCGCGCTGCTCCGCGCGGCCCTCCGCCGTCAGCGGGCGCTGATCGTCGTCCGGCCAGCTGTTGGGGTCGCGGGCCTCGGCCTTGGCGTGGCGAATGAGGATGATTTCCATGGGATCATATGTTGCGGCGCGGCGGGCGGTCTGTCGAGGTGGGGTGAGATACCGCCCCGCGCAGGCCCCTCAGGCGATGATGCCGCCGCCCAGCACCCGGTCCCCGTCGTAGAGGACGCCGCTCTGACCCGGCGCGACGGCGCGGGCGGCCTCCAGGAGGGCCAGCTCGAGCCGTCCGGCCGCGGCGGAGGCCACCGCCGCCTGCACGGGCTTGGCCCGGTGGCGGATCTGGACCTCGCACCGGTCGCCGGCGCCGAGGGGCGCCGCGAGCCAGTTGACCTCCTCCAGGGCCACCGTCCAGCACTCCAGCTCCTCGGCCGGGCCCACCACCACCTCGCGCGTCTCGGGCCGGATGGCGGTCACGTAGAGGGGCTCCCCGGATCCCGACGGGAGTCCGCGGCGCTGGCCGATGGTGAATCGGGCGAACCCCGCGTGTTCTCCGACGCGGTCGCCGGCCGAGGTGACGATGGGACCCGGCTGCAGGGCCGGAGCGTCGGCCGGCAGTTTGCGCGACAGGACGCCCACGTAATCGCCGTCGGGGACGAAGCAGATCTCCTGGCTCTCGGCCTTGTCCGCCGTCACGAGCGCGTGCCGTCGCGCGACGTCGCGCGTCTCCTGCTTGGTGAGGCCGCCGACCGGGGTGAGCATGCGCGGCACGACGTCCCGCCGGATGCCCCACAGGAAGTACGACTGGTCCTTGGCCCGGTCGGCGCCGCGCCGCAGCTCGCCGCCCTCCGCGCGGGCGTAGTGTCCGGTCGCGATGGCGTCGCACCCCATCGCGTCGGCATGCGCCAGCAGGTCGGAGAACTTGGTGAACGAGTTGCAGCGCACGCAGGGAATCGGCGTGCGCCCGCGGGCGTACTCGCTCACGAAGTTCTCGACGACGTCGCGGCCGAACCGGTCCTCGAGGTTCAGCAGGTAGTGCGGGATGCCGAGGCGCTCGGCCACCGTCTGCGCGTCCTGAATGGAATCGAGGGAGCAGCAGGGCCGGTCGGCGAGCGGCCCGTCGCCGTAGCAGAACAGCTTCATCGTGGCGCCGATCACGTCGTGGCCCTGCTCGACGAGGAGCGCCGCGGCGACGGAGGAATCCACACCGCCGGACATGGCGACCAGGACGCGACTCACGGGCGCACCGGGAGCGCTGCGAGTGGGTGTAGGGTGCAGGGGTCAGGGTCTCGCAACTCGGCGTCTCGCAGCTGTCTTGGTTGTGGGCTCATGCGCGGCTCAACACGTGGCGGAGCTGGCGGACCTTCGCCACCACCTGCGCGTAGATCTCCGCCACGCGCGGCACCTGCTCTTCGTGCGACAGCGCCCCGAAGCTGAAGCGTACCCCGGCCGACGCGAGATCGGGCGCGGTGCCCATCGCCAGCAGGACGTGGGAGGGCTCGACGGAGCCGGTCGTGCACGCGGAGCCGGAGGCGGCCGCCACGCCGGCCAGATCGAGGTGCATCAGCACGGACTCGGAGTCGGTGCCGGGCGCGCTGACGTTGAGGATGTTCGGGACGCGCGCGCCCGCGCCGCCGTGGACCGTCGCGTCGCCCACCCGCTCGAGGATGGCGCGCTGGAGCGCGTCGCGCATCGCCGCCCAGGCAACGGCCTTGGCCGGCCGCTCCCGCGCCGCCAGCTCGGCCGCCCGGCCGAAGCCCACGATGCCGGGGACGTTCTCCGTGCCGGGGCGGAGGCCGCGCTGCTGCGAGCCTCCGTGGATGAGCGACGCGTAGCCCGCGGGGTCGCGCGCCACGAGCGCCCCGACGCCCTTGGGCCCGCCGACCTTGTGCGCCGAGAGGCTGACGGCGGCCCACGCGATCTCGCGCAGGTCCACCGGGACCTTGCCGAACGCCTGCACGGCGTCGGTGTGGAAGGGGACGTCCGCCGCCCGGCAGCGCGCCGCGATCCCGGCGACGGGCTGCAGCGTGCCGACCTCGTTGTTGGCCCACATCACCGACACGAGGGTCGGCCGGTGGTGCTCCGCCAGCGCCTCGTCGAGCGCGGCGAGCTCCACGGCGCCGTTCGCGTCCACGGGCAGCAGCGTCACGCGCGCGCCCTGCCGCTCCGCCTCGTGCAGCGCGGCGAGCACCGCCTTGTGCTCGGTGGGCGTGGCGACGAGATGAGCGCCGGCCAGCGTGTGGCGGTCGTTCCTGCGGGCGAGGGCGGAGCCGAGCACCGCGAGATTGTCCGCCTCGGTCCCGCCCGACGTGAAGAAGACCTGCTGCGGCTCGGCGCCGACGGCCGCGGCCACCTGTTCCCGTGCGTGCTCGACCGCGGCCCGGGCGCTGCGGCCGGCGGCATGGGAGGAGGAGGGATTGCCGAAGGCCTCCTCGCCGAGGAAGGGCAGCATGGCGTCGCGGACCTCGGGACGGACGGGGGTCGTGGCCGCGTGATCCAGGTAAATCCGATCTGGCATACCGGAAAAGCTAAGGTGAGAGGTGAGGGGTGAGAAGTGAGGGGGCAAAGTGAGAGGTGAGAGGGCAAAGGCGTGAGAAGGGGCCGCCACGCATTGAACAGGTACGCCGCCCCAGGTGTCCTGGTGGAGATTCGACCCGTGGCGGGAGATCTGCAGGACCTGATCGCCTGGCGCGAAGCGGCACTCCTGGCACGCGATACGATCGCGGCTGCCCGTCGGGTTCAGGGGGTGGGGGCGGCTGCCGCTGCGGATCAGCTCGTCCGGGCGGCCGAATCCGTTCCGGCGAACATCGCGGAGGCGTACGGCCGGGGATTCGGAAAGGACGGAGCCCGCTTCCTGAGGGTAGCGCGCGGATCGGCTACCGAGCTCGAGAGCCACTTGTGGATCGCGGGGGAGACCAGCCGAATGCCGGTACCGGTCGTCGCGGCCCTGATGCGCCAGACGCGCCGGGTGCGCGCTCTCTTGAGAGGGCTGTTGCAGTCGACCGGCCGATCGGCAGTCCGTGGCTGAGGAAACCTCTCACCTCATCCCCTCACCTCTCACATGAACCTCTCACTTCTCACCTCTCACTCCTCACATGGACTGGACCTCCAACGCGACGACGTCCTCGATGCTGACCGTCTCGTGGGTAAAGAACGGCTCCCCGTACCTCGCCCGGATGAGGGATCCGTAGTGTGCCGACTGCGTCTCGATGAGATCGAACAGGTGCTGGCCGGTCGGGAAGATCTCGCCCGCCGAGGCCGCCCCCTCGAACTGCGACTTGAAGCAGCGGATGGCGCGCATCTTGGCGGCGAAGGCCCGGGAGACGTCCACCACGAACGTCGGCTTGACGGGGTCCTCCCGGTAGGCGAGGGCGTAGAGGATCTTGTGGGGCCGATGGGGGCGGCCCGGCGCGTCGTAGCGCTTGAGGCCCGCGAGGTAGCACGCGTCGCGGCCCAGCTCGGACGCGACCCGGTGATCGGGGTGGCGGCCGACGGGGAAGGGGAGGATCACGGTGCGCGGCGCGAACCGGCGGATCCACTCGATCACGGCCCGCCGTGTCTCGTCGGTGTTGTGGAGGTGAGCGTCGCTGAGCCGCGCGTTCTCGCGCACCTGGACCCCGAGCGCGCGGGCGGCGGCGG
This sequence comes from uncultured Gemmatimonadales bacterium, assembly GCA_963806755.1. GTDB lineage: Bacteria > Gemmatimonadota > Gemmatimonadetes > Gemmatimonadales > JACORV01 > Fen-1245. The sequence goes on along the minus strand of CAWDZR010000016.1, from coordinate 129,136 downwards.
CCGCCTCCTTGAGCCGCAGCCCGGCCGAGCCACTGGTGCCCGACTCCCCCGCCACGAGGTCGAGGATGCCGACGCGGTAACCCTGGCGCACCGCCGTGGCGAGGGTGCCGCCGCAGGTCAGCTCGGCGTCGTCGGGGTGGGCGGCTATGGCAAGCAGATCAAGGTGCAAGCGGCGGACTCCGTGTCGAGTGAGGGGTGAGAAGTGAGGGGTGAGACGTTAACGCGAGAGGTGAGAAGTGGAAAGGCGTGAGAGGTTGCGTCCCACCCTCTCACGCCTTTGCCCCTCTCACCTCTCACCCATCCCTCTCACTTCTCACGTCTCACCTCTCACTCATAACGCAGTGCTTCTACCGGATCCATCCTCGCCGCCCGCTGCGCCGGCACGATACCGAAGACGATGCCGGTGACGACCGACGCGGCGAGCGACGCGACGATGGCCAGCGCGGGCACCTTCGCCGGAATCGGGGTGAGGTGCGCGACCGCGTAGGCGAGGGCTCCGCCCAGGACCATGCCCACGGCTCCGCCCACCAGGGTCAGCGCCGACGCCTCCACGAGGAACTGCCACAGGATCTCGCCCTGCGTCGCGCCCAGGGCCTTGCGCACGCCGATCTCCCGGGTGCGCTCCGTGACGCTGATCATCATCACCGCCACCACGCCCACCCCGCCCACCATCAGCCCCACCCCGGACAACGCGATCATCACGACGAACAGGACGCCCGTCAGGTTGTTCCAGATGCTGAGGATCTTGTCCTGGGTGACGATGGTGAACGTGTTCTCCTCGCCCGGCCGCAGCTCGCGCTCGCGCCGCAGCGCCGCCGTCACGGCGTCCATGGCCTCGGACACGGTCGCCTGGTCGGTGGGCAGCACCGCGAGCCGCGCCCAGCCCCAGTTCACGTCCATGTAGCGGTGGAAGGTGAGCCACGGCATGAGGAGGTAGAAGTCGTTGCCGCCGCCGAACAGGTTGGGGGGCGGCTCGTACACGCCGATCACCCGGAACTGCTGGCCCATGATCTTGACCGGCTGGCCGATGGGATTGAGCTGGCCGAAGAAGCGGATCGCGAGCTTGGTGTTGAGGACCACCACCTTGTCGCCGGCGGCCTCCTCGAGATTCGTGTACGAGCGTCCGGCGGTGATTTCGCCGCCGTTGACCTGCGGCCAGGCCGGCCCCACGCCGGAGATCTGGACGTTGTCCTCGCTCTCGGAGCCGGCCTGCACCGTCGTCTGGCGGTCCTCCGCCATGATGACGTCGCGGATCGAGGGCAGCTGGGCGATCATCCGCGCTTCGGCCTGCGAAATGGGCGGGAAATGGCGCCACGGCGCGTTGCGGTTGTCGCCGACCTGGATGCCGCCCTGGAAGTAGCGGAACACGAAGAACGTCTTCGGCCCCACCTGGGAGATCGCGTCGGAGAAGCTCTGGTTGATGCCCCGCACGGCCGCGGCCATCCCCATCACCACCATCACGCCGATCGCGACGCCGAGGATCGTCAGCGCCGCCCGCGTCTTGCTCGTGCGCAGCGAGTCGAAGGCGATGCCGATCCCCTCGCCCAGCGTCGTGAGCACCGAGGCGGTGCGCGTGGAAGTCACTCGAACCTCAGCGCGACCACCGGGTCGAGCTTCGCCGCCCGGCTGGCCGGATACACGCCGGAGACCATCCCGACGCCCACCCCGAGGACGATGCCGAGCACGATCGAGGTCGGCGAGACGCCCATCGGCAGCGGCGACACCGCCTGGACCAGCCGCGCGAGGACGAGTCCCGCGGCGATGCCGAGCAGGGCGCCCGTCGTGGAGAGCGTGGCGGCCTCGACGAGGAACTGGGCCAGGATGTCGCGGCGCCGGGCGCCGAGCGACTTCCGGATGCCGATCTCGCGCGTCCGCTCGGCCACGGCCATGAGCATGATGTTCATCAGCACGATCCCGCCCACCACCAGCGACACGCCCACGAGCAGGGGCAGGGCCGTGTAGAGCACCTTGGAGATCTTCGACCAGAAGCTCAGCACGTCTTCCTGCGTCGTGAGGCTGAAGTCGTCGTCCACCTCCGGGCGCAGGTTGTGCCGGCTGCGCATCACCGCCTCCACCTGGTCCATCGCGTCGTGCATGCCGGCCAGCGTCGGCGCCTTGACGATGATGTCGTCCACGACCTTGCGCGGGTTCACCACGTTCTTGATCTGGGACGTGTAGGGCGCGATCGCGAACCGGTCGAGCGAGATGCCGAACACCGTGCCCTGCTTCTCGACGACGCCGATCACCGTGTAGGGGAACCCGGCGATCCGCATCGTCTGCCCGAGCGGGTCCTGGCCGGTGAAGAGGCTGTCCGCCACGTCCTGGCCGATCACGACCTCGTTCACCCCGTGCGTGATCTCCTGCGGCGAGAACAGGCGGCCCCGCCCGATCCGGTAGTCGCGGATCTTGAAGAAGTCCTCCGAGACGCCGTACACCTGGATGTACGACGAGCTCTTGGCGCCGACCTGGCCTTCGGCCTGGTTGCTGCTCTCGATGGCCACGAGGTCCTCGGAGGGCAGCGCGGCGCGGAGCGCGTGGTAGTCGTCCTCGTAGACCTGCGGCCGCCGCCGCCAGGCACGGCGGGTGGACTCGTCCACGCGGCCCACCTGGAACTCGGGACGCCGGCTGACCGTGAAGGTGTTGATCCCGAAGATCTTGGCGGCGAAGTCCTCCTGCACGTACCGGTCCATCCCCTTCACGATCGAGACGACCGCGATGAGGAACATGACGCCGATGAAGGCGCCGATCAGCGAGAAGAAGCTCTTCAGCTTCTGGGCGCGGATGGTCCCGAACGCCAGGCGGACGGCTTCGAGGAGCGACACGGGCCTACGCGGCCTTGAGCTGGTCCGAGGAGACCATCCCGTCGTGCAGCGTGACGACGCGCGCGGCGTGGCGCGCGATGTCCGCCTCGTGGGTGACCATGACGATGGTCTGCCCGCGGCGGCGATGCAGGTCCTCGAAGATCTTCATGATTTCCTCGCTCGTCGTGGAGTCGAGGTTGCCCGTCGGCTCGTCGGCGAGGATGATGCTCGGCTCGGTCACCAGCGCGCGCGCGATCGCCACCCGCTGCCGCTGGCCCCCCGACAGCTCGGCCGGCTTGTGCTCCATGCGGTCCGCCAGCCCCACCGAGGCCAGCGCCTGCTCCGCGCGGCTGCGCCGCTCCTTGGCCGGCAGGCCGGCGTACACCAGCGGCAGCTCCACGTTGTGCAGCGACGAGGCGCGCGGCAGCAGGTTGAACGTCTGGAAGACGAATCCGATCTGGCGGTTGCGAACCCGGGCCAGCTCGTCGTCGCTCATCTTCGAGACCTCGGTCCCCGCCAGCCAGTACTCCCCGGCGGTCGGCGTGTCGAGGCACCCGATCAGGTTCATCAGCGTGGACTTGCCCGAGCCCGACGGCCCCATGATGGCCACGAACTCGTTGGGCGGAATGACGAGGTCCACGCCACGCAGCGCGCGCACGACTTCGCCCCCCATGGGATAGTCGCGCGTCAGGCCGACGGTGCGGATGACGGGCTCGCTCACGACGCCGAGCCTCCACTAGCGCCGCCCGGCCCGGTCTGGCCCTTCACCCGGCTCCCGTCCTTGAGGTCCTTGATGGCCTGGTAGGAGCCCGACACGACGGTCTCCCCGCCCTTGAGGCCGCTCAGCACCTCGAAGTACTGGTCGCCCGCGATCCCCACCTTGACCGGAATGAAGTGCGCCAGGTGGGTCGTGGTGTCCACGACGAAGACGCCCTCGATCTCCTTGGCCAGGTGCGCCTGCGACGTGTCGGTCCCGATGGTGTACGCGGGGGCCGGCGCCGCGTGCGCGCCGCCCCGGGCCGCCGCGGCCGGGGCCGCGGCCGGGGCCTTCTTCGCGGTGTCGTGGGGCGGCTCCCGCACGGTCAGGGCGATGATCGGCACCGAGAGCACGTCCTTGCGCGTGTCGGTGATGATGTTCGCGGTCGCCGACAGGTCGGGCCGCAGGCCCCGCGGCGGGTGGTCGAGCGTCACCCGCACCTCGAAGTCCACCGCCTGGGCCGCGGTCTGCAGGCCGCTCGTGGACGACGTGTTCGTCGTGGACGAGTTCCCGATCTTCGTCACGTGGCCCGTGAAGGTGGTGTCCGGGAACGCGTCGATCGACACCTGCGCCGAGTCGCCGAGCTTCACGCGCACCACGTCGGTCTCGTCCACGTCCACCCGCGCCTCGATGACCGACATGTCGCTCACGGTCATCAGCAGCCCCGTCGAGCGCGAGAACGTGCCGGGGACCGCGACTTCCCCGTCCTTCACGGCCAGCAGCGTCACCTGCCCCGAGAGGGGGGAGGTGATCGTGGTCTTGGAGAGCTGGTCCTGCACGTTGCGCAGGTTCGCCCGCGCCTGGTCCACGGCCCGCTTCGACGCGTCCAGGTTGGCCGCGGCCACCTCCCGCGCGGTCCGCGCCTGCTCGTACACCTCCGTCGAGATCAGCTGCGGGTTGGAGGCCCGCACGCTGCTGTCGCGCCCGTAGGTGCTCCGCGCCTGATCGAGGTTGGCCTGCGCCTGCGCCACGTTGGCCTGCGCGGACGCGACGCCGGCCTGCGCCTGCTCGACCGCCGCCGCGTACGTGGCCGTATCGAGCTTGACCAGGATCTGGCCCTTCTGGACGAAGTCGCCCTCCTGGACCGGCAGGTACACGATGCGGCCCATGATGTCGGAGAGGATGTCCACCGAATTGGCCGGCTCGATCTTGCCGCTGGCCGTCACCTGCGAGACCAGGTCGCGCCGCCGGACCTTCTCCACCTTCACGTCCACCGCCGGCTGCCGCCGCTTGGCGACGCCCAGCGAGACGAAACCGCCGAGCACGACGACGCCGCCGACGATGAGTAGGACCTTACCGCGAGTGTTCATGGCGCTCCGTCCGATCTCCTAACGCAACGGCTGGCCCACGGCCTGCTCCAGCGCCGCGACCGCCTTGTGATAATCGTACACGGCATTGATGTAGCTCACACCCGCCTGCTCCGAAGCCACCTGGGCGTCGTTGAGCTGGATGATCGACCCGGAGCCCACGCGGTACTGCTCCTCCGCGAGGGACAGCGCGTCGTCCGCCGCGGCGCGGTTGTTGGCCTGCACGGCGATGGTCTGGTAGTCCGTGACGATCACCAGGTACGCCGCGCTCACGTTGGCGCGGACCGTGAGCTCCTGTGCCCGCACCGACTGTGCCTGCGATTCCCGCTGCGCCTTGGCCTGCGACAGCTGGACGTTGCGACCGAAGGTGTCCCACAGCGGCAGGGAGAGGCTCGCAGAGACGACCCAAGGATTGGAGAGGGACTCGTTCCCGCCCGCCTGGGAAATCCACTGCCTGCCCGTGCTCGCCCCGATTTGCAGGCTCGGCAGATACGCACTGTACGCACTCCGCACGTTCCAGTTCGCGGCGCGCTCCTGTGCCCTGTAGGCGAGCAAGACCGGGTTCTGTTCGAGCGCCATGGCGACCAGCGAGTCCTGGTTGTAATCCGGTTGGACCACCGCGAACGTGTCGGTCGGCACCACGTCTGGCGGCTCCGGCGCCGGCACGCCGAGCAGCTGGTAGAGCTTCAGCACCTCCACCTGCACGTTCTGCTGCGCCTGGAGCAGCTGCACGTCGGCGTTGCCCTTGGTCACCTGGGCCTGCTTGACGTCGATGATCGTCTTCTGGCCCACGTTGTACTGCGCCTGCGCCAGGTTGAGCAGTTCCTGGGCTCGCGCGACCACGTGCTGCGCCAGATCGGCTTGCGCGTGCGCCTCGAGGAGGTTGAGGTACTCGATCTTCACCGAGGTCTCGAGGGTCGTCCGCGCTCCGGCGATGTTCTGGTCGGCAGCGTGCAGCTGCGCCGCCGCGTACCCGCGATTCGCGATGGTCGTCCCCGAGAGCGCGTAGTTCAGCCGGAAGGAGAGGTCCTGCGACGTCAGGCTCGGCTGCGGCGGGATCGTATACCCCTGGAAGTTCTGTCCCCCCGGCGTCGGACCCTGATAGCCGTAGCCGCCGGACAGGGCGGCCGTCGGCGAGAACAGACTGGTCGTCGCGTTGGTCAACGACCAGGCGGCCGGGCCTCGCGCGCTCAAGGCGGTCAGGTAACTGGGGTTGTTCTCCCGCGCGACTTGCAGCGCCTGCGCCAGCGAGAGCTGCGTCGTCGGCGGTGCCGCCGGCGCCGGCGCCGGCGGCGCCTGGGCGTAGCCGATCGCCGCCACCACCGTCAGCACCACCAGCCATCCCACGATCAATCGAGCCCGCATGTTTGCCCCTGGTTTCGCCATGTCGTTGGGGCCCGTACGTCACGATGCCACTGTGAGTTTCAGGCCTCCGGCACGCCCCGCGTCCTGCGGGGTGTACGGGGCAACCTAGGCTGATGTTGACCATGGTCAAGTATCGAACGGCGGCAAGCCGTGGCGGCTTGTCCCATATGCCCGCCGGCTCAATGGCCAGGCGGCTTGGCGCGGGACGGGGTGCTCCCGGCTAGCGGTGGGGCAGCGCCGCGCGGGTGGCGACGATCGTACGGGTGGGGATGGCGACCTGGAGCAGCTCGCCGGTCGGCGTGCACCAGAAGTCCCGGGTCTCTCCGCTCGGGAGGCTGAGCGTGTAGCGGCTGGCGGGTACCGGGCGGCCGCCGATGAGCACGCTGTCCGGGCCGACGGCCCTGACCGACGCGGTCACGACCCGCGTGGCCCGCGGCACGAGGAGGGTGACCGGCAGCGAGGCTCCGGGCGTAGGGTGGGGGAGGAAGACGTACTGATCGAAACCGTCCTCGTCGAGCACGGTGAGGCGCTGGGGCACGGGGAATTCACGCACCGTCTCGCCCTGCTGGTTTGCCAGCCGCACGGCGAATCGGCCCCGGCCGAGCTGTCCGCTGAGGCGCTCGACGACCCGGCCGCCGACGCTGACGTCCACCTGGTAGGTGACGGGCACGCGGTCTTCGTTCAGCTCCAGGGCGACGCGGGCCTCGCGGTCGCGGTAGGTGTCGGTGGCGACCGCCAGCAGGCCGGGGTGGCCGCCGGTGGCGCGGATGGCGAATTCCTCCCGGCCAATTTCGGCGCCGGCGCGGGTGATGATCAGGACGCCCTGGTCGGGGAAGTTCTGGGCGAGGGCGCTCGCCCCCGGGATCCCCGCCAGGAGTGCGGCGGCGAGCGCCCACACCGGGGTGCGGGTCATGCGCCGGCCTCCAGGGTAGCCGCGGCCGCTCCCAGCACGCGCTCGCGGATCCGGCTCAGGATCAGCTCGTACATGATCCGGCCGCGCTCGGCGCTGGCCTGTGTCGGGGTGCCGACGGAGCCCTGGGAGGCGACGGGCAGGTGCATGACGGTCCCCCTCCGGTAGCGGCGGCGCTCGCTCTCCGGCAAGATACAGTCGCGGGCGAGATCCATCCGCACCAGGTGGGGGGCGATGAAGAGCATGAGCGAGGTGTCCACCTCCCCGCCGTGGATCGGGACGTCGGGAGGGGCCGCGACGGCGGCGAAGTCGATGGCGAAGACGTCCACGACGCGCACGCGCGCCCGGTCGGTGACCGCGGTGGCGAGCGCCTCCTGGTGGGGTGCGTGGCCCTGCGCGGTCAGCACCAGGAATTCCTCGACGCCGGCCTGCTCCCATTCGGGGAGCAGATCGTTGAGCCAGCGGCGCAGCGTCTTGCGTCGCACGGAGGCGCTGCCGGGCGTCAGGCCGGGCGTCACCGCGTTGACACCGTACTCGATGGTGGGGGCCCTCACGATCCCGAAGGCCATGGACAGGTCGTCGGCGAGCCGGTCCACGATGATGGCGTCGGTGCCCATCGGCAGGTGGGGGCCGTGGGACTCGCAGGTGCCGGAAGGCACGATCAGCCGCGGGTTGGACGCGAGCGCCAACGCCACCTCGTCCGGCGTCATGTCCTTGAGGCGGAGAGGCGTGCTCACGTGAGGCGCTGGCGCCTGGCCTGGCTGGCCCTGGTCGCCGCGGCGGTCGCGCTGGCGACCGAGTGGATGCGGGTCCCGGGATGGGTCCTGGTGGCCGGCCTGGGCGTCGCGGGAGTGCTCGGGGTAGCGTCGGCCTGGCGCGACGGGCGCGGCGCGCCCGGCCGCGGGCTGCGGTTCGCCGCGGCGGCGCTGGTCCTGGCGCTCGCGGGCACCGCCGGCGCGCTCACCTGGCGCCTGGGCCGGATCCGCGACGCCTGGCCGCAGGTGCGCGAGCGGGCGGTGGCGAAGGCGTCCGACCTGCTGGAGCACGACCTGCTGTCCGCGGCCGCGGCTGCCCGCCGGGTGGCGGACCTGGCGGCCACCGGCAGCGGGCCCGGCGGGCCGGCTTCGTTCGCGCGGTTGGCGGCGCTGGTGCGCGATCGCCAGCCCGCGCGCGGCGTGGTGCTGTTCGACACGTCGGGGCAGGCGACGGCGTGGGCGGGCACCCTGCGCGTCCCGCTCGGCCCCGAAGGCCCCGGTCTCTCGACGGTCACGACTCCATTCTACCTGTGGCTCGTGGCGCGCCGCCAGACGCACGACGGAACGGCGGTGGCCACGGTGCTGCTCGCCCGCGCCACGTACGCCCTCAAGACGGGCGTGGCACTGACCGACCGGTTCGCCGAGCGGGCCGGCGTCGGCCTGCGCTTCTTCCCCGCCCAGGGCGCTCCGCCCGGGCCCGACGTCTTCGACTTCGTGGTGCCCCGCGTCGGGTCGGGGGCCGACACGCTGTTCGCCGTGCAGACCCTGCCGCCGGAGCAGGACGCGGCCCTCTCGGACCTGCTGGAGGGAGGCCGGCGCGGCATCTCCGCGCTGGTGATGGCGCTGCTGCTGATCGGCGTGACGGCGGCCGTGCGTTCCGGGGTCGCGGGGGCGGGCGTGATGGCGACGGGCGCGGCGGCGCTCCTGTTCGTCGCGCGGGCCCCGCTCGCCGAAGCGTTCGGCGCGGGGAGCATCTTCGCGTCGGCCAGCTACTACCAGGACGTGCTGGGGCCGTTCTCGACGTCGGCGGGAAAGGTGATGCTGTCGGGGTTGATCGTGGCGCTGCTGGCGAGCGCGCTGTGGCGGCGTGGCCTGCGCCCGGTGTGGATCAGCCGTCTGGCCGCCGTGGGCATCACCGTGCTGGCGCCGTACCTGCTGCAGGACCTCGCGCGCGGCATCACGCCGCCCGCCTCGGGCGTGACGCTCGCGCTCTGGCTCACGTGGCAGGTCGCGCTGGTCGTCGCCGCCGCGGCGCTGGTCATCTCGGCCGCGGCCCTGGTGCGCGGCCCGGCGCTGCCGCGGCCCGCGGGCGCCTGGCCGTTCCTCGCGTCGCTGCTCGCGGTCGGCCTCGCGGTGGCCGGCCTGTTCCTGTGGGAGCCGCGCGGCGCCTGGCCGCCGTGGTATCCCTATCTGTGGCTGCCCGCGCTGATCGTCGCCATCCGACCGATGCCGTTCCGGAGCACGATCGCGACCGTGGCCGTCGTCGCGGGATCCGCGGCCGCGCTGCTGGAGTGGGGGACGTCGGCCGAGAGCCGCGTGGCGCTCGCCACCCGCGACATGGAGGGACTCGGCAACCAGCCGGACGCGCTCAAGGTGGCCCTGTTCGACCGGCTGGTGCGGGAAACGCCGCCCACGCTCGCGCCGCAGACCGCCGGCGATCTCTACCTGCTGTGGCGGCAGAGCGACTTCGCCGCGCACGGCTACCCGGCCGCGCTGTCGCTGTGGTCGGGCGACGGGCGCACCCTGCGGCTCGACCTGGCGCAGCTCGACCTGCCGCGGGACCTGGTGGCGGCGCAGGTGCGCGAGACGGAGCAGGAGCGGCTGCCACTGGTGCGTTCCTACGAGCGGGTGCCGGGAGTGTTCGGCCTCGCCACGATCCCGCTGAGCGACGGGCGGGTCGTCGCCGTGGCCGTCGGGCCGCAGACGAGTCTGGTGAGCCCGAGCCGCGTGGCGCGGTTCCTGTCGGGCTCGCCGGACGAGCCGGTACCGCCGTACCGACTCACGATCTCCCCCCTCGAGCCCCGCGCCCCGCCGGCCCAGGGGATTTCGTGGGAGCGTGCGGGCTGGACGCTGCGGGGCGAGCGGGTGGTCGCGTTCCCGGGTGGCCACCGGCACGTCCACGCCCAGGTGGACCTCGGCGGGCTCTCCGACCTGTTGCAGCGGGGGCTGCTCCTGCTGGTGCTGGACTTCGGCGTCCTGGCGGTGCTGTGGCTGGTGGTGGACGTGGCGGGCGGGCGGTTCGTGCCGAACCTGCGGGCGTGGCTGCCGCAGGCCATGCGCTCGCTGCGGGCGCGCCTGACGGTGAGCCTGGCGGCCTTCTTCGTGCTGCCCACCATGGCCTTCGCCCTGTGGAGCTACGGCCGCCAGGGCGACGAGTTCCGGCGCTCGCGCGAGTTGTTGATCGCGCGCACGCTGCAGGACGCCGGCACGGCGCTCGAGCTGGACTCCGTCAATCCGGTGCTGTCCCTGGGCGACGACGCCCAGCGGGTGGACGCGGAGCTGGCCCTGAGCCAGGGCGGCGTGCTGCAGGCGTCGTCGGCGCCGGTGCTGGAGGACCTCGGTCTCCAGGACTGGCTCCTTCCCCCCACCGTGTACACGCGGCTCAGGTACGGCGACTACATCGAGCTGACGCAGCAGCTGGCCAACGCGCCCCAGCCGGTGCTGGTGGGCTACCGCATGCTGCGATCGGCCGAGGCCGCGCCGGCCTCGGTGCTCTCGTCCCTGCAGCTGTTGAGCGACCCGACGCTGGCGGTGCGCGAGGAGGACGTGAGCATCGCCGTGCTGGTGGCCGCGGTGCTGGGCATCATCGCGGCGCTGGTGCTCTCGGGACTCGCCGCGCGGGCCCTGGCGCGGCCGCTGCGCAACCTGGCCCGCGCGGCCCTGGCCGCGGGCGCGGGCGAGCGGCCGGCGCCGGCGGCGGCCGCGCTGCCGAGCGAGCTGGAGCCCGTGTACCGCGCCATCGAGGAGGCGGCGGCGGACGTCGAGCGCGGGCAGCAGGCGCAGCGCGTGCTCGCCTGGGGAGAGATGGCGCGGCAGGTCGCCCACGAGATCAAGAACCCGCTGACGCCGATTCGGCTCGGGATCCAGCACCTGATGCGCCTCACCCGCGAGCGGCCGGCCGAGGTGCCGGCCGTGCTCGACGTCACGGGGCACCGCATCCTCGCGGAGATCGACCGCCTCGACGCCATCGCGCGGGCGTTCAGCCGCTTCGCTCTGCCCACGGCGGAGCGGCTGCCGGTCGAGGTCGTCCCGCTCGGCGACGTGGTCCGGGAGGTGGTGGGGCTCTACCGGCTCGGCGAGTCGCCGGTGCGCTGGGAGATCACGCTCGACGCCGGCGCCGCCGTCGCGGCGCGGCGCGACGAGCTGGCGGAGGTGCTGGTGAACCTGTTCGAGAACTCGCGCGACGCCGGCGCCGCCCGTGTCGTGGTGAGCGCCGCGGCGGCCCCGGAACCGGGCAAGGTCCGCGTGGAGGTGCGCGACGACGGCCGGGGCATCCCCGGCGACCTGCTGCCGCGGGTGTTCGAGCCGCGGTTCAGCACCACGACCAGCGGGAGCGGGCTGGGCCTGGCCATCGCGAAGCGGTTGGTGGAGGGCTGGGGCGGCCGGATCTCGATCGCCAGCACGCTGGGCGCGGGAACGACGGTGACGCTGGACCTGGTGGAGGGGCCGGCACCGGCGCCGCGTGAAGGACGGTAGTGGGTGGTAGGTGGAGGGTCGTCGAGTGCGGCCCGCATCGCCACGCACCCGGGCACCCTACAACCCACCACCGACCACCCACTAACCAGTCTTCAGTACCCCTCCGTCAGGCCGAACTGCCACAGCCAGTTCTTGCCCGGCCGGGCGAACGGGTGCACGAAATCCACCTCCGCCACCGCGAAGCCGAGCACGTTGAGCCGCAGGGCGACTCCCGTGCTGGAGACGATCGGCCGCGTGCCCCCCGGAGCGTTGCCGAGGAAGCCCGACGGGAAGAACGTCGGCCGCTGGCCCTGGTGCCAGGCGACGCCGGCGTCGCCGAAGATCGCCGCCTCGACGGGCAGGATCCCGTAGTAGCCGCTCCCGAGCCCGAAAACGCCAAAGAGCGGGAAGCGCAGCTCCAGGTTGCCCACCAGCAGGCGCGTGCCCACCAGGTTGTCGTACACGGGGCAGGGGTCGGTCGCCGTGGCGACGCACTCCGAGGCCCCGAAGGAGTTGTAGTCGTAGCCGCGCACCAGGCTCTGGTAGCCCATGAACAACGGGTACATGTGGGTGCTGTCTTCCGCGTCGCGGCCGTAGCGGCCGTAATGCAGGATCCTCGCGGCGATGGTGAACGGCCGCAGCGGCTGGACGTAGCGGCGATAGTCGGCCAGCACCGAGTAGAACTGCAGCGAGCCGAGGACCGGGTCCACCTCCACGCGGTACCGCTCGCCGAGGACCGGGCTCGTCGCGCCGAAGTACGAGTTGTCGTACACGAGCGCCGCGCTCGCCGTCGCCATGGTGAGCGCCGAGGGGGCCGGAAGATTGGTCGTGCTGTCGAACAGCGGTCCCGCGACGGGGACCCCGCCGATGGACTGGTAGCCGATCAGCTCCTGCTGGGCGCTGAAGCTGATGTTCCGCACGCCGAGGGCGAACTCGACGCGGCGCACCTGGCTGAACGGATACGCCACGAGGAAATCGGCCTCGCGGTTGATCTCCCGCAGCAGCAGCAGCTGTTCGAACGTCGTGTCGCCGCCGGGATTGCTGTAGAGCGAGTAGCCGCCCTGGATGTACGGGATCTGCTCGACGGCGATCGCCCAGTTGAGGCGGTGCTTCGTGTTCTGGTACGCGACGAGGGCGGCGAGGTTGCTGAAGCTCCCCTCGATCTGCAGCATCGTCGCCAGGTTCTGGTCGCCCAGCATGTCGCTCCAGTACAGCGTGAGCCCGCCGCCCACGTAGGTGCCGAAGCGGTCGGCGCCCACCGCCAGGCTGGGCTGGGAGACGTAGTCGAGCGCCAGCTTGGGATGGTACGAGCTGATGGTCTCGGTGCTGGCGTACTTCTCGCCGATCGTCGAATCGGCGAGCAGCGCCAGCAGCTCGCTGTGCGGCCGGTCCTGCGGCGGCAGCATGGCCGGGGAGGTCGCGGGGACGGGGGACAGCGGCCGGCCCGCCAGGGCCGACGCCGAGTCCACCGCGTACACCGCGTAATTGCCCTTCTCGTACACGCTGTACACCATGCGCCCGCTCTGCGAGGCGACGGACAGCGCCGGGCTGAGCGACGTGATGCCCGTCACGCCGGTCAGGACGTTGGTCACCTGGGTCTGCTGCCCGCTGGCGACGTCGAGCTTGTAGATGTCCGTGATGCCCGTGCGGTCGGAGAGGAAGTAGATGCTCTTGCCGTCGGGCGACCACTGCGGGTTGATGTTCTTGCCGTCGCTGAAGCTCGGCAGCGGGGTGATGCTGTCGGTGAACGGGTCGATCAGCGCCAGCCGGTAGTTGCCGGGCGTGAGCGTGGGCAGGTTGGTGGAGAACCGGTCGGTGCTGAACACCAGCGTCTTGCCGTCGGGCGACCACGCCGGCTCGAGGTCCGCGTAGGAGTCGTGCGTGAGCGCATGCAGGGTGTCGGCCTGCAGGTCGTACAGGTACAGGTCGGTGAAGCCGCCGGCCAGCGCGGAGAAGGCCACGTAGCGCCCGTCGGGCGAATACGCCGGGGCCAGGATCTCCCCGAGGTGCGGGAAGGTGATCTCCCGGTCCACATGTCCGTTCGCGATGCCGAGGAAGTCGAGCGCCGGCCGGCCGCGGACCTGGGTCGAGAACACGAACCGCTGGCCGTCACCGTCGAACGAGCCCGCGGAGTTGATGAACTCCAGGCTCTGGAAGTGCGGATCCGTGGCGGTCTTGGTGATGCGCTGGAGGACCTGGCCCGTGTGGGCGTTGGCCAGGAACATGTCGATCGAAAACAGGTCGCGAGCGGAGAAGAAGACGATGCGCGAGCCGTCGGGGCTCACGACCGGCCCCACGTTCAGGCCGGTGCCCATGTCCTTCCCCGCGATCAGCCGCTCCCCGTAGGCGCTGGGCGAGTCGGTCTGGGCCTTGAGGGGCTGGTAGGTATCCCGCAGCGACGCCTGCCACGCGGAGTCGAGCTGCGGCCCCGACATCCCGGTCTCGCGGAGGAACGCCTGGTCGATGTCGGAGGCCTTGGTGGCGGAGCGCAGCAGCCGCCCCACGATCGCGTCGCCCCAGCGGCCGGCGATGTAGGCCCACAGGGCCTGGCCGTAGCGGTAGGGGAAGAACCGGGAATCGTCGAGCTGGTTCCACTTGGGCAGCTTGGCCTGGAGCGCGGCGTCCCGCATCCACATCGCCGTGTGCGGATCGAGGGGGCCGAGGGAGACGTACTCCGCCATCCCCTCGATGAACCACAGCGGCATCTGGGTCGCGGCTGGGAGGCCGCCGGCGCCGTGCCCCATGCCCGTCACGTCGTACTGGAACGCGTGCGTCAGCTCGTGGCCGATCACGTGGTTCGTCTCGGCCAGGGAGCTGCCCAGGGGCAGCACGATGCGGCGCTTGAGGGCCTCGGTGACGCCGCCGACGCCTTCGCCGAGGTCGCCCCCCACGACGTTGGTCTGCTGGAACGCCGCGGGGCTGTCGTACAGGATCAGCGGCTGCCGGTCGTGGAGGTCGTGATCGAACAGCCGCGACTCCCGCGCGTACCACCGCTCGGCGATCTGGGCCGCCTGCTCCGCCGCGTCCTTTTCCTCGGGATAGAAGTAGACGTCGAAGTGGTCGGTGCGCAGCACCTGGAAAGTGAAGGTCTCGTACTGCACCTTGTTGCGACCGAAGTACTGTGCCCAGCCCGTCCGCGGGAGCAGGGCGAGAGCGGCGGCCGCCAGCACGGGGACCGCGCCAGCGCGCACGAAGCGCGCAAACCGAGGCGTCATGGATTCTCCATTGGGTGATGCATCATGAAGTACCCCGAAGCCGAGGGCAAGTCTCCCGGTTACGCCCGGAGCCTCGGGCTGTTCTCCGGGACCATGATGGTGATCGGCGGCATCATCGGCGCCGGCATCTTCCTCAATCCCGCGATCGTGGCCCAGCGCGTGCGGACGCCGGCGCTGACCCTCGCCGTCTGGGTGCTCGGCGGCCTCATCGCGCTGGCGGGCGCCTTCTGTTTCGGGGAGCTGGGCAACCGCAAGCCGCGGGCGGGTGGAGGCTACGTGTACCTCCGGGACGCCTACGGCCTGCTCCCCGCCTTCCTGTACGGCTGGGCGCTGCTGCTCGTGATGGCCACCGGCGCCATCGCGGCCGTGGCGGTCACCTTCGCGCGCTACCTGGGGGCCCTCCTCGGGCTGCCCGAGGCGACGATTCTCCCCGTGGCGGTGGCGGCCATCGCCGTTCTTTCGACGGTCAACTACCTCGGTGTTAAGCCCGGCGCGATCACCCAGAACATCTTCACCCTGCTGAAGCTGGCCGCCCTCGGCCTGCTGATCGGTGCGGGCCTGCTCCTCAGGATGCACGGCCCCGGCCCGGCGTCGCACGCGGTGGCGGCGCCCCCGAACATCGTCCTGGCGGTGGGGGCGGCGCTGGTGCCGGTCATGTTCGCGATCGGCGGGTGGCAGCAGTCGAACTTCATCGCCGAAGAGATGGTGGACGTCGAGCGGAACCTGCCGCGGGCGCTGGTGATCGGGGTCAGCGTCGTGATCGTCGTGTACCTGCTGGCCAACGTCACCTACCTGCGCACGCTCGGCGCCCCGGGACTGGCGGCCAGCACCGCCCCGGCCGCCGAGGCGATGCGCGGCGTCCTCGGCTCGGCCGGGGCGACCGCGATCGCGGCCGGCATCGCGCTCTCCACCTTCGGGTTCCTGAACCTCGTCATCCTCGTCTCGCCGCGCGTTTACCAGACCATGGCGGCCGACGGTGCCTTCTTCCCGCGCCTGGCGAAGCTGCACCCGCGCTACCGCACGCCTGCGGCGGCGATCGTGTTCCAGGGGGCGTGGGCGATACTCCTCACGCTGAGCGGCACGTACGCGCAGCTCCTGGATTACGTGGTGTTCGGCGACTGGATCTTCTTCGGGCTGGTGGTGAGCACGCTGTTCGTCTACCGGCGCCGCGAGGCGGCGGCGCCCGCGCCCGGAGGCGAGGGCTGGATCGCCCGGGAGACGGCGCCGGTTTACCGGGCGTGGGGCTACCCGTGGACGCCGGCGCTGTTCGTCCTGGCGGCCGTGTACGTGGTGGCCAGCTCGGTGGCGTCGAACCCGGTCAACGCCGCCGTCGGTGCGGGCCTGCTGGCCCTCGGCGTGCCGGTCTTCCTGTTCTGGCGGGCGCGCAGCCCCCGGATCGAGTAGGATTCCCCGGTGCACCTCTCCGTCGTGATTCCGGCCCACAACGAGGCCGAGAACCTCGCGCCCCTGGTCCGCGAGATCGGCGCCGCGCTGTCCGGCGCCGGGGCGGGGGACTGGGAAGTCGTCGTGGTGGACGATGGCAGCAGCGACGGCACGGGAGAGCGTGCCACCGCCCTGGCGTGCGAGGTGCCGCACCTGACGGTGGCGCGCCATCCGATGTCGCGGGGGCAGAGCTTCGCGGTCGTGACCGGCGTGCGGGCGGCGGCGGCGCCGTGGGTGGCCACGATCGACGGCGACGGTCAGAACGATCCCGCCGACATCCCGCGGCTCCTCGCCGCCCGCGATCGGGAGGCCGGGCGCGGCGGCGGGCCGCTGCTGCTGGCCGGGTACCGGGGCGCCCGGCGGGATTCGTGGCTCAAGCGCGTCTCGTCGCGGATCGCGAACGGCGTGCGCGGGCGGATCCTGGGCGACGCGACGCCCGACACGGGATGCGGCCTCAAGCTCTTCGAGCGGGAGGCGTTCCTGGCGCTGCCGCATTTCGACCACATGCACCGGTTCCTCCCGGCGCTGTTCCTCCGCGCCGGCGGCCGCGTCGTCTCGGTCGAGGTGGGCCACCGGCCGCGCACGCGCGGGCGGTCGCACTACGGCGTGTCCAACCGCCTGTGGGTCGGCATCGTGGACCTGTGCGGGGTGTGGTGGCTGATGCGGCGGGGCGGCCGGAGGGTGCCGCGATCGTAGCGTCCCGGGCCGCGTGGGCCGCATCGCTTGCCGCCCTCATGCTCGGGGCGGCCGGCGCGCGGGCGCAGACCGCGGCGCGGCCGCCGGCGATGTCGTGGCCGTACCGCGGCGTCTCCGGCCCCGATGCCGCCACGCCCATCGCCCCGCCGGTGCCGACGCCGTGGACGCGGTTCGCGCCGGGTTCGCCGAGCCGCCTGGCCATCCTGCTCACCGACACCGCGTCCGCCTGGCTGGGCATGGCGCACGCCCTGGAGACGATCGGCGTGCCGTTCCTGGTCACGCGCGACTGGAACGAGGCGGTGCGGCACCGCGTGGTGCTGGTCTATCCCGACGTCTCCGGCGCCACGCTGAGCCCCGAAGCGCTGCACGCCCTGGCCGCGCTGCCCCGCCACGGGGGCATGCTGATCGCGAACGAAGTGCTGGTCGGCGGGTGGAACGAGGTGTTCGGATTCGCGCAGGCGATACCGTCGCGGGCGCGGTTCGAGCTGCGCTGGGGCGCGACGCCGCTCACCGCCGCGTTCACCGATCCGGCGGAGCGCACCATCCCGCTCGGCGACCGCTCACGGCAGACCCAGACGCAGTGGACGGTGGGCTACACCGGCGCCACCGGCCCCGTGGCGACCTTCGACGACGGCTCCGCGGCCGTGACCCGGCGCGCCTACGACGGGGGCGGCGCGGCCATCGCCCTCGGCGTGGACGTCGGCGCGCTCTGCCTCCTCAGCCACGACGGGCGTGACGAGACCATCACCCGGCAGTACGCCGACGGCTACGAGCCGGTACTGGACGTCTTCCTCCGGCTCCTCAAGACGATCTACGCCGGCGCGTCGAACGACGCCGTCACCCTCGGCACCGTGCCGGAGGGCCGCAAGCTCGCGGTGCTCCTCACGCACGACATCGACTACCGGTACTCGCTCGCCAACGCCCTCGCGTTCGCGGCGTACGAGCGGGCGCAGGGCATCAGCGCCACGTACTTCGTGCAGACCAAGTACCTCACGGACTGGGAAGACGAGGGCTTCTTCGACAGCGTGGCGGTGACGCAGGTGCGCGCGCTCGACTCGCTCGGTATGGAGATCGGCAGCCACACCGTCGCCCACGCCCGCACCTTCAATACCATGCCGACGGGCACGGGGGACGAGCGCTACCCCGGGTACCGGCCGCGCGTGCTCGCGGCGACGGTGACCGAGGGCGCCACCGTGCTCGGCGAGCTGCGGGTCAGCGCCTTCCTGCTCCACCGGGCCACGGGCAAGCCGATCGTGTCGTTCCGCCCCGGGTACCTGCGCAACCCGTGGGTGCTGCCGCAGGCGCTCGAGGCCACCGGGTACCGCTACAGCTCGTCGTTCACCGCGGACAACGCGCTGTCGCACCTGCCGCTGCACCTCAACTACGACCGCGCGCCCGGCGCGGAGCTGCCGCTGTTCGACTTCCCGGTGACGATCGAGGACGAGGAGGCGCCGCCGCTGATGCAGCGGCTCGGAGCCGCGGTGACGATCGCGCGCCGGCTCGAGGCGTACGGCGGGACGTTCGTGGTGCTGCTGCACCCCAACGTCATCGCCCCCAAGCTCGACTTCGAGCAGGCGCTGGTGGATTCGCTGCGCCCGGTCGCGTGGTTCGGAACCGTGGGGGAGTTCGGCGCCTTCTGGGCCGCGCGCGCGAGCACGGCGGTGGACGTTGCGGCCGACGGCGACCGGAGGGTCGTCACCCTCGGCCTTCCCGGCGGGGCGCGGGGGCTCGCCGTCGAGGTGCCGGCAGGCTGGCGGCTCGTCGGCTCGGAGCCGGGCGACGCCCGGGTGGCCCCGGGGCCCGCGGCGGTGGTGGTGACCGCGGCGCCAGGCACGGTCAGGCTGACGTTCCAGGCGCGCTGAGCCGGGGCGCGCCGGCGCGCGGGGCCGCGGCGCCCCGGCGCGCTCCTACCAGCGGTACATCGCGCCGACGGCGAGGCCGCGGCGCGTGGGGATGCCCTGCTGCGTGTTGTAGGTCGCGGCGACGCTCACGCCCACCCGGGCGGTGACGAACCGCTGCAGCCGCGCGCTCAGGAACTGGCTGCCTTCCACGGCGAAGTTGTTGGCGGCCAGGGTGACGACCTCGCTGCCGGTGCCCGCCGAGACATCGAAGTAATCGTCGGCCGTCTGCAGGTAGCGGCGGACGAGGAGCGCGATCCCCCCGCCGAGCTTGCCGCCCTGCGGAACCGCCGTGCCCCGGGCGATGACGTACCAGTTCCCCACGTACTTGGCGAACGAGGCACCCCACAGGTTCACCCCGTTGCCCACGTAGCTCATCCGCCGGTAGCTGGCCGAGACCT
The DNA here is from genome assembly GCA_963806755.1 of uncultured Gemmatimonadales bacterium. Taxonomy (GTDB): domain Bacteria; phylum Gemmatimonadota; class Gemmatimonadetes; order Gemmatimonadales; family JACORV01; genus Fen-1245. Next base: position 109,913 of record CAWDZR010000016.1, on the reverse strand, counting down.
CCCAGGCGCCCGGCAAGGCCTGGAACACCTCGGCGGTGAGGTCGAAGCGCGGAGTGACCTGCGCGTCCGGCGCCACGCCGAGCCTCAGGTTGCCGTAGGCACGGCGCCAGAGGAGATGGTAGGTGTCGAGCGCGCCGCCGCGGTCCCACAGCCCGAACCGGGTGGTCGCGAGCGCTTCGGCCGCGATGGAGCCCGACGCGGTCTTGCGCTCGAGCCGCGCGTCCCAGGACTGCCACGAGATCCAGCTCGACGTGAAGTCCTCGAAGCCGTAGGAGAGGGAGGCCTGCCACGCCGCACGGCCGGCCGTATCGGCGGCGGCCGCGCCGGCGCCGGTGTCCGCGACCGGCGCCGCGGCGGCGGCCGCGGCCAACGCCAGGGTGAGCAGCGGCGTCATCGTCCCGGCTCCGCGGCGAATCCCTTTCTCGCCATGGTCCCCCATCCCGTGGTCCGGCGCGCCGCCGAGATCATTCCGCGGAAGCGCCACAGCGTCGAAAGCTGGCGATACCCGAAGTTCTCCGCGACCGCCAGGGCGAACAACCGGGCGACGTCGCGGAGCCGCGGGTAGCGGCGAAAGGTCAGCTCCTCCAGGCCCACGGCGGCGAGCGACAGCGCCAGGCCGAAGCCGAGCGCGACCATCAGGAACGCGACCGCGTACGGCCCCGAGGCCCGCCCCGCGAGCAGCACCATGAAGAACGCGACGTAGCCCGCCACCTCGACCGCGGGGCCGAGCATCTCGAGGAAGAAGAAGTACGGGTAGGCCAGCCAGCCGATCCGGCCGTAGCGCCGGCCGAACAGCATGCGGCGGTGGCGCACCAGCACCTCCGTGAGGCCGCGCTGCCAGCGATCGCGCTGCCGGCCGAGGGATCGCAGCGTCTCGGGGCACTCGGTCCAGGCGACGGGATCGGGCACGAAGGTCACGCGGTAGGGGAGGCCGCGCTCGCGGCACATCCGGTGCAGCCGCACGACCAGCTCCATGTCCTCGCCGACGGTGTCGGTGGCGAAGCCGCCGGCTTCGACGACCAGCGACCGCCGGAACAGGCCGAAGGCGCCGGAGATGATCAGCGTCGCGTGCAGCGCCGCCCACCCCATCCGCGCCGCGAGGAAGGCGCGCAGGTACTCGAGCACCTGGAACTGCGCCAGCAGGGAGCGGGGCAGGCGGACGCGGGTGATGGAGCCGCGCTCCACGGTGCAGCCGTTCACGATCCGGATGATCCCGCCGACGGCGACGGTGTCGCGGTGCTCGAGGAAGGGGCGCACCACGCGGACCAGGGCGTCGCGCTCCAGCAGGCTGTCGGAGTCCATCGCGCAGAACAGCGGCGTGCGGCAGTAGTTGAGCCCGACGTTCAGTGCGTCCGACTTGCCGCCGTTCGCCTTGTCGAGCACCCACAGGTTGGGGTGCACGCGGCTCCGGAAGATCCCCTGCACGGCGCCGGTCGGCAGGGAGGCCGCAGGGCTGCGCGGGGCGGGCGCCAGGTCGAACGCCTCGCGCAGCCGCTCCAGCGTCGCGTCGCGCGACCCGTCGTTCACCACCAGGATCTCGAACTCCGGGTAGCGCAGGGTCAGCAGCGAGCGGGTGGCCTCCACGCAGGTGGCCTCCTCGTTGAAGGCGGGCGCGATGAGGGTGACGGGGGGCAGGCCGCCGCTCGCCATCAGCTCTTCGGCGTCGAGGACCCGCACCCGCTCCGCGTAGCGGCGCAGCGCGAGGAAGGCGACGATGCTGGTGAGGAGGTAGAAGCCGTTGAGGAGCACGAAGTACGTCAGCACGATGACGTAGATCGCGTGCAGCAGCAGGATGCCCAGGGCGGCCATCGGCTACTCGGCGAGGACCTGGCGCACGGTTTCGGCCGCACGCGGGCGCGACGCGGCCTCCCGCTCCAGCAGCGCGGTCCCGAGGGCGCGCAGGCTGCGCGCGGCGTGGAGCACGACCCACGCGTCCGCGTCGTCCAGGGCGGCGCCGAGCCGCGGCGCGTCGCGCGAGTCGCCGAGGGTGCCGAGCGCGGCGCAGGCCTGTGCGCGCACGACGGGGTTGGCGCTGCCGGCCGCCGCGCGCACCACGGCCGCCTGGGCCGGCGAGCCCACGGCGCCCAGGAGCCGCAGCGCGCTCGTCACCAGGTCGGTGTCGCCGCCGGCCGCGACGACCGCGGCCGCCGGCTCCGCGGACGGGAGGTCGCGCAGCACCCGCAGCGCCTCGGCCGCCGCCACCCGGCTGCGCGCCGCCGCGGACCCGTTGGCCAGCACCTGCCGCAGCGCAGGCGCCGCCTCGGGGCCGGCGGCCGCGAGCATGGAGGCGAGGAAGCCGGAGCTCCAGTCGGCGAAGCGTGGCAGGCGGTCGAGGATCGCCGCCACCTGCCCGGGGTGCTCGGGCCGCGCGAGGGTGCGGGCGGCCGCGACGGCCACCAGGGGCTCCGGGTCGTCGAGGGCGGCCTCGATGGCGGCGAGGTGGCGCCCGGGCGCGAGCATCCCGAGCATGATCACGCCGCGGGCGCGGACCTCCGGCTTGGCGCTCCGCAGCTGCGCCAGGACCTCGTCGAGCACCGGGGCGGCGAGCGCCGCGACCTGCGCCCGCTCGGGGCCGCGGACGCGCTGCGCCAGCCGCAGCAGGAAGTCGGCGAAGTGCACGCGGTCGCCGCGCGCCACCGCGCCGGTCACCGCCGCCGCCCCGTGCCCGCTCGCCAGGACCTCGAGCACCGGCGGCGTCCAGGCCCGCTCCAGGCGCTCGCGGTGACGCGCCACCACCGCGTGGCGGAGGTGCCAGCCCATCGTCCCCAGGGCGAAGCAGGCGGAGAGCACGATCAGCACGGCGACGAAAACCGAGAGCGCGACCAGGAACGCGTCCGCCCCGGCCGCCGGGGGGCCGGCCGCGAGCGCGGCCGCCAGCGAGGCGGCCGTCATCACCGGCGCCGGCGTCGCGCGGCGCTCATCGCCGCAGCAGCAGCCGGTGAACCCGCGCCACCACCTCGACCGGCGAGAACGGCTTGACGACGTAGTCGTCGGCGCCGAGCGCGAGGCCGCGCACTACGTCCTGCTCGTTGCCCATCGAGGTCAGCATCATGATCGGCATCCGGGCGAGCGCCGCTTCGCCGCGCAGCCGGCCCAGCAGCTCGAAGCCGTCCATCCCCGGCATCTTCACGTCGAGGATGGCCAGGGCCGGACGGAGCTTCGCGGCCGCGGCGGCGGCCGATGCGCCGTCGGAGAAGTGCTCGACCGCGAGCCCGCCCCGCTCGAGCCGGTGCTTGAGCACCGACGCGATGAGGTCGTCGTCCTCCGCCAGGAGCACGACCCGGCGCGCGGCCGCGCCGGGCCGCACCGACGACTGCACCACGTCGCCGCCGGCCGCGCGGGCCGCGACCACCTGGCTCTCCGCCTCGGCGAGCGACTCCGCCAGCGAGCTGCCCTCCGTCCACTCGGCCACCCCGGCCGAGAACGTGAAGCGCGGCGCCACGCGGTCCGCCGGCGTCTCGTCGCGCACCGCGCGCAGCGCGGCGGCGATCCGCGCCGCGGCGTCTTCCTCCCCGAGCCCGGCGAGCAGCACCGCGAACGCGCCGCCGGTCCACCGTGCCACGATGGAGGCGCCGGCCAGCGCGCGGGCGAGGGAGCGCGCCGCGAACGCGAGGGCGCGGTCGGCGGAACCCCAGCCGCTCGAGGCCGCCAGCGGGCGGTACTGGTCCAGCTCGAGCAGCGCGACCGCGATCGGCCCTCGCCCCGACGCGCGCGACGCGGTCGCCTGGTCGAACGCCTCCCGGAACGCCACCCGGTTGGGAAGGGCCGTGACGGGGTCGAGGCGCGCGTCGTGACCGAACCGGCCCGTGCGCTCGAGGATCGCGGCGACGGTGGTCGCGACGGCCGACGGGTCGAACGGCTTGACGATGAAGGCTTCGGCCCCGAGCGCGTAGCACTCCGTCCGCGCCTGCGCGGCGACGTGCCCCGAGAGCACGATCACCGGGACCGCGGCCGTGCTCGGCTCGTCGCGCAGCCTGGCCAGGAAGCTCCGGCCGTCGGCGTCGGGCAGCATCAGGTCGAGCACGATCAGCGCGACCGGCTGCCCGCGCACGGCCTGCTCCGCCTCCGCCGCCGTCGCGAGCACCCGGATCTCCCGGCCCGGGGCGCTCAGGACGGCGGTGAGCAGCCGGGTGACGTCGGGATCGTCGTCCACCACGAGCACGACGTGGGGCCCCGCCGTGCCGCCCGACGGGCCGTCCGCCGGGGCTGGGCGGGATTCCGGCGCGGCGGCCTCGCGCCGCAGGATCGCCACCAGGGCGTCGAGGGCGTCGCGCAGCCCGGCGTCGGGCGCAGCCTCCACGGCCGCGGCCGCCGCCGTGATCTCGGGAAAGCCGTAGGTTCCGCCGGAACCCTTCAGGGAGTGGGCGATGCTGCGGACGCGCTTGCGGGCGGCGCGGCTTCGCGCCAGCGACGCGCGGTCCGCCGACAGCGCCTCCAGGCGCTCCCCCAGACCCCGGCGGTACCGCTCGGTGAGCTCGTCCATGCGCCGCGCTATATAGCGCGCCCTTCCGCGCGCCTGCAATAGCGCGCCCCGCGGCGCGACGCTTCGCCACCGCCGCCGCGGGGCACGCCGCTAGGCTGGGGCATGCTGGCGCGGATCACGTCCGCCGCCGTCCTCGGCATCGACGCCTACCTCGTGGACGTCGAGACCGACATCGCCAACGGCCTGCCGTCGTTCGTGACCGTCGGTCTGCCGCAGGGCGCCGTCAAGGAGGGCCGGGAGCGGGTGAACGCGGCGATCCACAACGCCGGCCTCGTCTTCCCGCTCCAGCGTATCACGGGTTAGTAGATAACGCGCTGAAAACGACCCCTCTGGCGTCACAAATCTGCTGTCCTAACGCCTCCCTAACGCCCCCGGACTAGGCTTGTCGCAGGGTCCCGGTTCATGGAACGGCCCCCTGTCTCAGCTCGGAGGAGGCAGTATGAAGTTTCGCGGGTTCCTGCTGGTCCTATTGACCCCTGCTCCTTCCGCAGGCGTTGCTCGCCCAGCGTGTGCACGTGCGAGGCTACTACCGGAAGAACGGCACCTATGTCCAGCCGTACACGCGGCGGGAGCCCGGAACCGCAGACCACCACTACTCGACACCGAGCGCCCCGCGCACCACCCATCCACCCAGCACAATGTCCGCCGCTCCACGGGACGCCAACGGTCGAATCGAGCGGAGCGAATCTGCCAAACACCGGTTCATGGTTCAGACGGGATTCCCGCACGGACGGCAGGGGTACGTGATTGACCACATCGTGCCGTTGGCTTGTGGTGGGGCGGATGACCCGAGCAACATGCAGTGGCAGACCGTTGCGGCGGGGAAGGCGAAGGACAAGGTGGAGCGCCGGGGCTGCGGGAGGTAGTGCCAGGCCGCTCACCTGGCAGCGCTGGCCACGGCCATAGGTTTGCTCCCATGGCACGTATGATGGAAGGCAGTGTCACCCCGGAAGCACCGGGTCGTCACCGCCTGAGGTAGTGCAGGTGTTGTGTGGCTGGCGGGCGGTCGCCCGCCGCTGAGGCGCGATTCGTTAGGCCGCGGACTGCCATGACACGATACGTCCTGGACAGCGACTTGCCAGTGGAGGAATGCCGACGCCGCCTCGAGGCAGCGACGGCCCTGAGTCGCGGCCTGTCTTGGGATGACGCCCCCCGCACAGCCGTGCAGTGCCGAATCCCGCTGGGCCAGATTGATCGGTTTCAATTGCGCTTTGCCAACCCCGGCGTCTACGAGTACTGGCGCGTTCTAGACGGCCGGTTCGAGGCAACAACATCCGGGACGCGAATCAGCGTGAATACGCGCCTTCCCCGATCCGGTCTTTCCCGTGCGGTAATGTGGATTGTGTTGGGGGGGCTCGGAGTGGCAGTGGTCGTGCTAGAACCTCAGGACGCTACAGGTGGACAACTCGCACGCTTGGCGGCGCTGCCTCTTGCTGCGCTGCTCGGAGTCCTCGGCGCGCGCTTCCTGGGCCGCGACAATGAACTTGTCGAGTTTCTCCAAGAGACCGTGGACGCCCGCGTCCTTGAGCGTCCGCGGTCTAACTAGCGCCTGGAGCGGGCGGGCTACGCCGGGTGACGGTTCGCCCGGCAGCTTACTTGGGGATAGGGTAGGTGTTGTGCGCTCGGCCCACTCAGGCGCCCGCCGTTCAGGCGCGATGCGTTCGTTTAGGCGGCAACGGGACGGTGCCAATGCCGGCAAGGAGCAGATCGGCCCAGCTAGGTGGGCCGAGGGCACGGTGAGACTAATGCCGATGACGTCTGCCTGGGCGCGCGCCCTCTCGCGCTTCATGTTCGGCCTCGGATACCTCGCAGGCGCGCCCGCCTGGATCGGCATGGAGCGGCTTGCTATGGCGGTCTCGCAGCGTCGATTTGTCCGCGGAGTGTTGGTTGGCGTTCTTAACCCCTGGGTGGACGCCGAGGGCATCTGGTCGTCGACCGATCGTGCGCTTGGGCTCATACAGCAGCTTGACCCGCGATGCTGCAAGCGAATCCTGCACGACGTGAGAGCAATCCTAGTTGTGCCACGCGATTCCGATTTCACGTCCATGTACACGAGCACAATCGTTCTCGCCGAGAAGTCTGTCGTGGGGCAGAATACCGTCCGCGCGGCACTGGCCCTGGTGCATGAGGCAGTGCATGCGCGGCTCCGTCGGGTTGGGCTCAAGTATTGGCCCGATCTGCAGCAGCGAATGGAAGAGCTGTGTATCCGGGAGGAGATTGCGTTCGTTGGGTTACTGCCTCTAGCAGGCTACACGATGCCCGAAGACTGGCTGCAGCCCTGGGAGGAGTTGCTGCGGACCTATCCAGCAACGAAAGGTGGGCGCTTCTATCGGTGGCTCACTCGTAGAAGCACCGCTCTAGGCACACCAACGTAGATGCCGCGATTCGTTGCCGCCTAACCAGCGCCTGCAGCGGCCCGGCGCGCGGGCTCACGCCAGAAGGGGCGAGCCCGCGGGGCGAGAAAGCCATCGTCCGCATGACTCGCTACACGGATCCGTAAGAGGGGCGCGCCCCGCCGACTAGGGCTACGGCGGGTCGCGGTCATATCGTCATGAGGGCGCGAAGGCTCTTGGCGCCCCTGAGCCCCACATTCACCACCGCATAGCAGCCCCGCTCTAAGCGCCCCCGCAGCCCCCGGGGGCTCCCTACGGGGCTCAGCGGGCTCTTACGAGCCCCGCCAGGGCTTCCCAGTGCCTCGGGTGGGGGATCTTGTCGCCGCGGCGGATCTGGGCGCACGTCGTCTTGGAGAGCCCCAGAGAAGCCCCGAGGGCTCGTAGCGGTAGCTTGCGGAGCCCCGGCAGAATGGTCGAGCGGTAGTAGCCGGGGTCGGCGGGCTCGTGCACCCGATCCCAGGCCAGGTTCGCCTCGGAGATCACCCGCCACTTCCGGGTGCCCCGCCACCGGGGCTCGGGCGCGCTCTGCTCGGCCCACGTGGGCCCGGCCGTCTCATCGAATGCCCGCACGAGGCCGGTTCGGGTTCGCGGGCGCCGATCCCGCCCGACGAGCGGCATCCGGACACCGGGGATGATGTTCTTCCCCGGGCGGGGCTTGACCACCAGCGCTTTGGCCACCGCTCCGATCACCGGTTGCAGCTCGCGAGCCCAGAGGGGCGCGGTCGCCGCCAGCTCGCGCGCGAGGGGCGGCAAGAGGCGACAGTGCCCATCCCCGCGCTCGAACACGTCGTCCGTGGTGAACTCCCGCTCGCGGAAGAGGGTGAGGGCGAACGCGTCGGCCACGGGCCTGACGGGCTCCATGAGGTCACAGGCGAGCGATAGCCGCTCCATGCGGTCGGCGTGGAGGAAGCCGAGCGTCGGATCGAGCCGCGCCGCGAGGGCCCCAATCGTCGCCTCGGCCTCCACGATCGCATAGAGGTAGTTGAGGACGGCGTTGGCCGGATTGACCGCTTTGCGCGGGGAATAGCCCGCGAGCGGCGAGTAGCGGCTCCCGAACGTCAACCAGTGGGCAGGGCGGCGCCGGGCATCGGCGGGCCGGAACCGGATCGGGACGGACCGCCAGGGGCGCCAGTAGGCCCGAGCGGCTCGGGCCTCCCCGTCGCGAATCTCCTGCACCGTGGCAGCGTTGCGGAGCTGGGCCAGCGAACCCGCGAGCAGCTCCTTGGCCGTGTCCGCCTCGGGGAACTCATTCAAGACTCCGAGTTGGCGTTCTAGCTTGACGGCGAGCAGGTCTCGGCTGATCGCCAACCCGCGCCCGGTCTCGGGGCTCGTGGCCTGGGCCCGGCGCAGTTCCGCCAACCCGCGCGCGGCGCGGCTGCTCACGAAGTAGAGTTGGCCGTCGTGACCCAGGTGGATGAGCGGCACACCGACCTCGTGCAGCCACCGGATCGCATCGAGCGTGACGACGCCGCTGTGGCCGATGATGACCACGCGCTTGAGCTCGTCATCGATCCGACTGAATCGCCCCTGGCGCCGGTCCGCGCCGACCCCGTCCTCGACCACCAAATGGCCGTGCTCGACCACAATGCGCAGGCCGTAACCGGTGAGAACGAGCACGCCGTGGGATGAGGCCAGCGCAGTCGCGTTCATACGGCTTCCCCTTCGGGGGTCTGATGAGGTGGGCTGGACTGACTTGTGCCTGACAGAAGAGGGGCGAACGCTGCGGACAGCCGAGAGGCCCGAAGCGCGATCCACACGAGTGCCAACCGCACCTTGTCGGCCACTGGGAGCTCACGGCTCAAGGCCTGGCGCAGGTCGCCCCCCGCCGCGCTGTCGGGAGGGTAGAGCTGCTGGAGAAGCGCTGACAGGAGGTTCGACAACGCGTGCATTTCTGCCCGCACCTGCTCCAACTCCTCGGACGAGAGGCTGCTGAGGGCGTCTGCGGCGCGGGTCGGCGCGATCGCGTCAGAGATCGCAACCATAAGGTCCTGGTTGATCGCAACGCCGAGGGCTCGCTCCAGCGGTTGCCAACTCAGCGCCGACGTGGACCGTGGCATGGTGCCCGTAGCGATCGCACCCATCTTCACCACGACACCGGGAAACTCCTCGGAGCTGGCACGCCGGCGTAGGTGCCGCCCCAACTTCTCCGGCACCCGCACCGTCGAGAGGGCCTTGAGCTCGCGCTGCAAGCGCCGCGCTTTCCTGCGCTCGGTCGGGTCGAGGGTCTCGTCGTTCTCCAGCTTCTGGATCAGAACCATCCTCTGCCGCGCCTGCTCCTGCACGTCGAGGTGACGCTGCAGAAGACCCCGCACGTGTGGCTCGGAGACCCAGTATCCGTTCCACCACAAGTGCCAGAGTGCTGCGTCCGCCGACCGATGCCTCTGTAAACACCGCTTGACCACTGCGGCCTGCGCCGCCGTGCCGGACGGGTAGAACGTCTCGGAGCCGTGGGTCCTGCCCTTGCCGTGTCGCCGGGGCTTCCGGCGCATGAGACCTTGGTCTTGCCAGCGATGCAGCTGGGTCGCGCGGATCCCGGCGGTTCTCAGGACGTAGCTCAGAGGTTCTTCGCTTGCCGCAGGCAGCATATGTCAAAGTTAGACATGTATGTGAAATGATGCAAGAATCTCAACAGACGGGCGTTCGAATGATTCTGCATAGGGGATTTTGAACATGTATGTGAGCTGATGCATGTAGCGTATTGCGAGACGCTAACCTCCCGATGCACGGCGAGCCTCTGTCCCCGCTCGCGATTCACCGCGCATCACGGGAGGTCTCATGTCAGTCCTGCTTCTGGCGTCCGACGCCGCGCGTCTCTTGGGCGTCACTCCGGCGACGGTCCGCATGATGGCACGTCGGGGTGAGCTGCGGACGGCGGCCACCACGCAGACGGGCACCCGCCTGTTTGCAAAGGCAGATGTCGAGCGTCTCGCGAAGCGGCGCGCCGAGGAGCGCGCTCGCCATGGCGCGTAGCCCTCGAACGCGCAAGCGCTCGCGCCGCGCGCCATCGAGGATTCCCAGCCGTCCGGAATCCCAGCTCGCCCGCGAGCGCGCGCTCGACGGCCTGAGTCGGATGCGCACCCAGGGCCGGTCGTTGGCCCAAGCGGCCAGGGACGCGCAGACCACGCCCCGCACCATGCGGAAGTACCTGGGCGACGTGCTCGTGCAGCAGGGCGCGCGCTATCACGCCCAGCCGTTCGACCGGCTCCCGAGGCGTCTGCATTTCCTGACGGCGCGGGGCATCATCGAGCTCAGCGTCCGCAACTCGAAGACCGCCTCCCGGATCGCCCAGTACTGGGCCGCCGTCGATCAGTTCGGCAAGACTGGTGATACTGCACAGCTGCGTCCGTTCCGCGGCAAGTCCGTCCGTGCCGAGAAGCTCGCCCATCCTTTCATCACCGATCCGAAGACGCTGTCCCGGTTGATTCACGCCGGTGAGACCGCGTTCGAGGATCTCTACGCTCTCGTGAAATAGGAGAACACCCATGCAGCCCAATCCGATGCAGAATGACGCGCGCCGCGCCCGGCGCGAGCAGCAACTCGGCCCCGATGCCGTCTGCGTCCTGTGCGGGGAAGCCGACCTGTGGGCGCTCATCCTCGTGAAGCGGTCCCTGCTCGAACAGCATCATGTGCTCAACCGCGCCCATGACCCGCGCCTGACGGTGCCGCTCTGTCGGAACTGCCACGCCAAGCTGACGGAGGCGTATCGGCAGGCCGGCGCCTCGACCAAGGCCGCGCCGACCTTGCTGGAACGCTTGGTCGCGGTGCTTCGGGCGGTTGGCGTGTTCTTGCGCTCGCTCGGGGACGCCTGTCTCCGGTACGCCGAGCGCTTGCTCGCCTTCATCGCTGGCCTCGACGCGCACGGCCGTTCCTGGCGCACCATGGAGGCGGCGCAATGAACCCCACGGATCTCGTCCTGGCGGTGCGGGCGTACATCGTCCGCCAGGACCGGCGCGCGTCGGTCCCGCGCACGACGGCCGCGCCCGAGAATGGCTGGCGGCGCTCGGTCCTCGTCTTGGACACCGAGACGACGGTGGATGCGACCCAGGAGCTCCTCTTCGGCAGCTACCGGTACTGTGCCTGGACCGACACCGGGAGCTTGGCCTGCGTCCACGAGGGGCTCTTCTATGCTGACACCGTGGCGAAGCGCGATTCGGCAGGCCTGCGGCTGCTGCGACGCTACGCCGCGACGCATCACGCCAGCGTGGGGCCCGAGGGCGATCATAGGCTGCATCTTCTGACCCGCGGTGCGTTTGTCGATGACGTGCTCTGGCCCGCGCTCAAGGCAGGCGCGCTGATCGTGGGCTTCAACCTGCCATTCGATCTCTCCCGCCTCGCGACGCTCTGCGGCGAGGGCCGGAGCCGCTATCGCGGCGGCTTCTCCTTTCGGCTGTGGGGCTTCGGCCGCGGGGAGCACTTGTACCGCCCGCGGCTGGGCATCAAGCACGTGGACAGCAAGCGCTCGTTCATGGGCGTCCTTCGCCCCGCGCGCGACGACCCGGCGAACGCCCTCGCGCGCCGGGCCCACTTCCTCGACCTTCGTACCCTGGCCTTCGCGTTGACGGACGAGAGCTACGCGCTCGACCAGGCGTGCCGGGACTTCGGCGTTGAAGACGGCAAGCTGCGGACGCCGACGCACGGCCAAATCACCCCTGCCTACATCGATTACAACCGTCGCGACGTGCTGGCGAGCTCCGAACTGCTCGTCCAACTCCGTGCGGAGTTCGATCGTCATCCCATCGAGTTGGACCCCTGCAAGGCTTTCTCCCCCGCCTCGATCGCCAAAGCGTACCTGCGGCAGATGAGTATCGCGCCGCCCCGGCAACAGTTCTGCACCCTCCCTCCGCGGCTCCTGGGCCGCGCTATGAGCGCGTATTTCGGCGGCCGGGCCGAGTGCCGGATTCGCAATGCGGTCGTCCCCGTGGTCTACCTCGACTTCCTGTCGATGTACCCCACCGTGAACACGCTCTTGGGACTCTGGCGCATGCTGACCGCGGAGTCGCTCCACGTCACGGACGCCACGCGCGAGGTTCAGCAGCTGCTCGCGGGCGTCACCGTCGAGCGGTGCCTCAACCCGGCCACGTGGAGCCAGCTCACCTTCTTTGCCGAAGTCCAACCTGAGGGCGATGTGCTCCCGGCCCGCGCGCGCTATACGGAAGGCACTGACGACTTCAATATCGGCATCAATCCGCTCACGTCCTCAACGTCGCTGTGGTACCCCGGGCCCGACCTCGTGGCGGCAGCCCTCCTCACGGGCAAGGCGCCCAAGGTCCTGCGCGCGTTCCGGCTGGTGCCGGAGGGCCAGCAGCCCGGGCTCCAGCCGGTGCGCTTGCGCGGCGAGGTCGTGATCGATCCCCGCCACGATGACTTCTTCAAACGCGTGATCGAGGAACGCCAGGGGTTACAGCGGCGTCAGGGCGCGAAGCGCGACGCCTGGCTCGACCTGTTCCTCAAGGTCCTCGCCAACGCCGGGAGCTACGGCATCTTCGCGGAGATGAACCGCAACGAGCTGGCGGCCAAGCGCCGGTGCGACATCACCATCTACGGGCTCGGGAAGGCCGGCCACTGGCGCACGCACGCGCCTGAGGAGCTCGGCCCGTATTGCTTCCCGCCGCTCGCAGCGCTCATCACGGCGGGAGCCCGGCTCATGCTGGCTCTGCTCGAACGCTGCGTCACGGATCAAGGCGGGACCTATACCTTCTGCGATACCGACTCCATGGCGGTCGTCGCCACGGAACGCGGCGGGCTCGCCCCCTGCCCGGGCGGCCCTGAGCTGCTCCCGCATTGCACGCCTGCCGTCCGGGCGCTGGCGTGGCACGAGGTCGAGGCGATCGTCGCCCGGTTCGCGGCGCTCAACCCCTATGACCGGAACGTGGTGTCCAGCTCGGTGCTCAAGATCGAGGACGAGAACCTCGACCACGGCCAACGGCGTCCGTTGTTCGCCTATGTCATCTCCGCCAAGCGGTACGCCCTCTTCACTCAGGACGGCGACGAGCAGGTGACGATCGTCAAGCCCTCCGAGCACGGGCTCGGCCACCTCCTGAATCCCGCGGACCCCGATGACCCCTCACGCGATTGGATCACAGCGGTTTGGGCGTTCATCGTCAAACGCGCCCTCGGCTTCGCGTGCGAGGAACCGCCCTGGCTCGATCAGCCCGCCATTGGGCGCGTGACGATCAGCAGCCCGCAGCTGCTCCGCCCCTTCGCGCCCAAGGGGAAGCGCCGCACCTATGCTCGGGCGGTCAAGCCCATGAACTTCCTGTTGAGCGCGCACGTCGCCCGCTTCGGGCACCCCGCGGGTGCCGATCCCCAGCACTTCCACCTCATGGCGCCGTATGCCAACGATCCCCGCCAGTGGCTCAAGATCCTGTGGGCCGACATTCACTCGGGGCAGCGGTATGCCATCACCACAACGTGTGCGAGCTCCGGCCGTGTGGTGCGCGTCAAGAGCTACCGCGACGTCCTGGCCGAGTACGAAGTCCACCCCGAGCCCAAGAGCGCGGGCGACGACGGCGCGCCCTGCGGCCCCGGCACGCGAGGGCTCCTGCGGCGGCGGGCGGTTCGCGTGGCCAAAATCGTGCATATCGGTAAGGAGGCCAACAGGTTAGAGGACGTCGAGGCGGGTTGGATTCACGACGTTCACGAGGTAGTCGAGGTCTACGAGCCGCGGGCCTAACGCCCGCGTGACGAATCGCCCCCTGACGCTGTGGCAGCTGCTATATCGATCCGATGCCTAGTTGAGCCTTCTGAAGCTCCGCATTCAGTTCGCGGAGCGGATCGTCGCGCGGGTGATTGCGGCGCCCAGCTTCGACTTGGGCTGCCAGTTCCTTGAGGAGGTCCGCTCTCTCTTCAGGCGTCACATCACCACGTCTGAGCCATTCGAGTCCCAGGCTCCCGTAGATGTGGAACGGGTGTGGGTCCTCACCGTTGTGCGACGCAATCGCCTCTCTTAGCAACTCGAACCCGTCATCCCGAAGGCCTCGCGACTCCGGGGCGAGAGGTGTCGATACCGCAAGTCTGAGCTTGAGGTACCCATAAGCCGTGTGCACTAAGATGTCGTCCGGCTCAAGTGCGTATGCCTGATTCAGGAAATTCTCCGCATGCTCTATGTTGTCACCGCGCTCCAACTCGAAGCTGCCCCGCTGCAACCAGTAGTGATAATCCCAGTTCATGAAAGGCTCTAGCTCCTCATACAGGGAGCGCGCTCCGTTTACGCCAATCTGCTCCGAGAGCCAATCGTGCTTCATTAGAGACCGCATCCGCCGATAGTTCTTGTGGCCGCGCCGCACTCCAGGTCCGATCTTCGACGCAGCGGCAATGGCGAGCCCAGTAATGACATCCGGAAGTACCCCATCGGCCGCGAGAGCGCGCAGGAGCACATCTGCGATGACACGGTGTCTCACGTGCAGAACGCCAGTCCGGTCCGCCGCCAAGAGGTGCTTCCGTTGAAGGGCATCAATCCCGCCAAGCGTCACGTTAGTGACATCCCCGACTGCCAAGAGCAGTTCGTCTCTCATCAAACCAAAGCGCAAAGCCGATGCGACTGCGGTGATCGCGTAGAGCGTTCGCGTGTCCGCGTCTAGCTCCCGCATCTCCGAGATGATCAGGTCCCTGAACCGGCGCCCTGATGTGGCTTCAAGTAGCGCGACGATGAGTTGGCTTCCGGCAACCTGCTTGAATGCACGAAACTGCTGCTCTGGCCCCTTGTTCCTTAGCACTCCGAGCCGGTTGTGCTGTTCGAGAACACCGAGGATCGCCCGGATGTCGGGGTCCGTCAGGTTCGGCATGTAGTGTTCGGTGAACGGGACGCCCAGCTGGCCCATGCGATCCGAGAAGCGATCCGCTCCTCTGCCGGTGCGAATGGACACAACGACAAGCGGGAAGTCCGGACCTGAAGAGATGTCACCGACGAGCCCAGGGAGATCATGCCCGTAGCGGTCAGCATCCTCAATAACCAGAACCGGCGCGTGGCCGGGCCGCTCCATCGAGCGGCGAATGTTGGTCGGGGATATGTCGACCGTGTTGTCTACCCATGCCACCTTCGTTCCGCGCGCCGAGACGGTCATCGCCAGTCGCAGCACGGCGGCGCTCTTCCCCGAGCCTGCTGTTCCTGAGACAAGCACAGCTCCCCTACGGGCGCCCGTCTTCGCGAGACCCTGCTCGACCAGTCCCATCAGCGCCGCGTCGCAATCCCGTGGCGCTGCGAAGCCGTCTCGCACGTCCCCCCAGTCAGGTGCCTTGCCAAGTAGGAACTCCGCACTGCCCGGCGGGGCGGCAGTGGACAGGTCTTGGGCCAAGGGAACCTCGGTCAGTTCGCCGCTCACTGCCGCCGAGGTCTTGAGCAAGGCGAACCCTTCCTCAATAACAGGTCCAACCTCTCCGAGCATCGCCTCGGCAAAATCCTTGAACGACAGGGCCAGGTGGGTGACGTTAAACTCGTTGTGCAAGAAGTCGCGACGCGCGAGGTCAAGCCTCGGCGTCACAATGAAGGACCTCTTCCGGAATTCGCGCCGAGACCGCACTCCGCGCCGTCGCATTTGCACGTGCTGCCACAGCGGCGACTCATCGAGCGGTGAGCCGACGTAGATGACTGGGCGGGAGAGAACGTCCACAGCGCATTGGGCGTACACTGGTTCTTGGCCAGCTAACCGCTCAGCATATTGGGTTGGCGAGAAGGTGACGCCGTCTGGCGCGTCGTCCAGCATGCCGTTCAAGTGGATGGTTTCTAGTATTCGGTCCGGACTGTCTGCGCGCGGTCTCTCCGTCCACCTAACGGCAGAGATAGGAACGAGCTTTCTGCGGAGCGGGTGCCTGCGTCCTATCGCAGTAGCCAAATCGTCCACGTTCAGCGTGTAGACGCGATACCAAGGCAGGGAAAGGAACGCGGCGTAATACGGCGGCACAGAATCCGGATCGACACTCAAGTGTCGCCGCAGCAGTTCAGTCAGACCACGCGGGTTCTTAGCGCGCGCAACTTGGAACAGGTCGTCGAGCTTGGACGCAGGGTCCACAGGCACGCCCGGATAGCACAAGTCCCAGATTGTCGGCTTGAGTTCATGCGCCAGCGGCATTGGCTGTCCAGCCAAGTTCTTGACAGCCTTCGAGAAACCTGCACCCGTAAACAGGATCGCGTCCGCTCGGCGCACGCGTTCGCGCAGGTAATCAGCGGTATCCTTGTCCAGCGGCATGCCGCACCCCATGCGTAAGAGGAGCCGGTCTCCTCTTCAGGGGCGAAGATACTGCGCGGTTGAAGCCGCAGCCAGATTTCTCTCTCGGTAGTGCATCGACACAACATGGCGGGAGGGTCCACGGTTGGGTTTAGGTGACGCTCCGGTTGGCTATCCGGTAACAACGGCCGGAGGATCTGCGGGAGCAATTTTGTGATGTCAGAACGGTCGTTTGGAGCGCGTTATCTACTAACCCCTCCAGCGTATCACCGTCAACCTCGCCCCAGCCGACGTGCGCAAGGACGGCTCCGCCTTCGATCTGCCCATCGCGCTCGGCGTGCTGGCCGCCACGGGCCAGATCCGGCCCGAGCCGCTGGCGGGATGGGTGATCCTCGGCGAGCTGGGGCTCGACGGCGAGATCCGGCCCGTGCGCGGCGCCCTCTCGATGGCCGTGGCGGCGCGGCAGGCGGGGGCGAAGGGCGTCCTCCTGCCCGCCGGCAACGTGCGTGAGGCGGCGGTGGTGGACGGCCTCGACGTGCGGGGAGCCGCGACCCTGGGCGAGGTGCTCGCGCATCTGGACAGCGGCCCGCCGCTGGCCCGCGCGGTGGTGGACGTCGAAGCGCTGTTCGCCGCCCGCGCGGCCTGCGACGTGGACTTCGGCGAGGTCAAGGGCCAGGAGCACGCCAAGCGCGCGCTCGAAGTCGCCGCCGCCGGCGGCCACAACATCCTGATGATCGGCCCGCCGGGCGGCGGCAAGACGATGCTCGCGCGGAGGATCGCCACGATCCTGCCCGAGATGTCCCTGCCCGAGGCGCTCGAGACGACGAAGATCCACTCGGTCGCCGGGCTCCTGCCGCCGGGCGAGGCGCTCATCGCCCTGCGGCCCTTCCGCGCGCCCCACCACACCATCTCGGACGCGGGCCTGATCGGCGGCGGGAGCTACCCGCGGCCCGGGGAGGTGAGCATCGCGCACAACGGCGTGCTGTTCCTCGACGAGCTGCCGGAGTTCCGCACCAACGTGCTCGAAGCGCTGCGCCAGCCGCTGGAGGACGGCGCGGTCACGATCAGCCGCGCGGTCACCTCGCTCGCCTATCCCGCGCGCTTCATGCTGGTGGCGGCGATGAACCCGTGCCCGTGCGGCTATGCCGGCGATCCCGTGCACGCCTGCCCGTGCAGCGAGGCCATGGTCCGGCGCTACCGCGGCCGCGTCTCGGGACCGCTGCTCGACCGCATCGACATGCACGTCGAGGTGCCGGCGGTGAACTGGCGGGAGCTCACGGCGGCGCGGGGCGGGGAGCCGAGCGCCGCGATCCGCGAGCGGTGCGCGCGGGCGCGAGCGGTGCAGCGCGAGCGGTTCGCCGCGCGGCCGGGCGTGTTCGCCAACGCGCACATGGCGCCGCGGGACATCCGCGCCTGCTGCGCGCTCACGTCCGCGGCCGACGCCCTGCTGCGGACGGCCATCGCGCGGCTCAGCCTCTCGGCGCGCGCCTACCACCGGGTCCTGAAGCTGGCGCGCACCGTGGCCGACCTGGCCGGGGCGGCCGAGATCCAGCCGGCCCACGTGAGCGAGGCCATCCAGTACCGGAGCCTGGACCGCCTCTCGCCCTGACGCCGCGCGCTTCGCCTGACGCCACGGACGCGCGACCGCCGCGCGCCGCCTGACGCCCCTGGGCACGCCGCCGGCGCTCCGGCCGGCGCCGCGGCGGCACTCTCCCTTGTCCATTCTGGCGATTACCTTAGAACGCGTGGGCGGAACGCGCTGACGTGCGACTGTTCGTCGCGGTGAACCTCCCCGAGGCCGAGCGGCGCGCCCTGTGGCTCGCCACGGCGCCGCTCCGGGAGTCGCGACTGCCGGTGCGCTGGGCGGCGGAATCGTCGCTGCACCTCACGCTGCGGTTCCTGGGCGAGGTGGCGGACGAGCGGGTGGCCGCGCTTGCGACGGCGCTGGCACAGTGCGTGCGCGGCCTTCGGACGTTCGCCGTCGGCGTGGGTGGGGTGGGCGCCTTCCCCAGCCTGGCACGGCCGCGGGTGGTGTGGATCGGCGTGGAGCGGCACCCCGCACTCGAGCTGCTGGCCAACGACGTGGAGCGGTCGCTCATGGCACTGGGGTTCGAGCCGGAGCTGCGCCCGTTCGCCCCGCACCTCACGCTGGGCCGCGCGAAGCGCGGCGCCGCGGGCGCGGCGTTCCGCGACCTGGCCCGGCTCGTCGAACAGGTGGATCACCAGGGGACCAGCGTGGTCGAAAGCGTGGACCTGATGCAGAGCACGCTCGGGCCCGGGGGGGCCGAGTACACGATCCTCGCGCGCGCCGCCCTGGGGGCGGAGGAGCGGACCTAGGTGGGCTGCCTCCGCCGGCTCGGGTGCTTGGTCCTCGTCCTGGCGGTCGTCGCCGCGGCCTACCTGTATCGCAGCCGGCTGACCGCGCTGTACCACCGCCTCCGGGGCATCCCGGAGCCGGCGGCCGTCGTGTTCACGCCTCCGGCCCCGGGCGCCGCAGCCAAGGCCGAAGCCGCCCTGGACCGCCTGGTGCGGCCCGGCGGGCCGGCCTACGTGGACCTCGACGCGGCGCAGCTCGCCGGTCTGATCTCGAGCCAGTTGGCGCCGGGGCCGCACCCGGTGCTGGACTCCATCGCCGTCGCGCTGGGCACCGACCGCGTCGAGGTGCGCGGCTCGCTCGACGTCTCCGTCCTTCCCAAGAAGCTGCTGGGGCCGATGGCGGCCGGGCTGGCGGCCCGGGAGCCCGTCATGGCGGGCGGGCGGCTGTCGGTCGCCGACGGGCAGGTGTGGTGGACGATCGACGCGCTCAAGCTCCACGACTTCGATTTCCCGCGCCCGGTGATCGGCGCGCTGCTCCGGTCCATGAGCCTGCCGGGCCTGCGCGGGGCAGCGATTCCACTGCCGCTGGCGACGGGCGTGGGCGACGTGCGGGTGAGTCCCGCGCTCGTGCGGGCCTACCGGGCGAGCCCGCGATGAGCCACCGCGTCCTGGTCGTGGACGACGAGCAGGGGGTGCGCGAGGCGCTCCGGCAGCTGCTCGAGTACGAGGGCTACGTGGTCGCGCTCGCCGCGTCGGGCTCCGAGGCGCTCGACGCGTACGCGGACTTCAAGCCGCACCTGGTGCTGCTCGACGTCAAGATGGCGGGGATGGACGGCCTGGCGGTGCTGGCCAGGCTGCGGGAAACCGATCCCCAGGCGCTGGTGGTCATGATCTCGGGCCACGGCACCATCGCCACGGCGGTGGAGGCGACGCAGCTGGGCGCCCACGACTTCCTCGAGAAGCCGCTCGACACCAACCGCGTCCTGCTCACCCTCAAGAACGCGCTCGAGCACGTGGTGCTGGCGCGCGAGGTGCGGGCGCTCAAGGCCGCGGTGGAGCAGCGCCACGAGATCGTCGGCTCCTCGTCGGCGATCCGGCAGGTGATCGAGCGCATCGAGAAAGTGGCTCCCACGCCGGCGCGGCTGTTGATCACGGGCGAGAACGGCACCGGCAAGGAGCTGGTGGCGCGGGCGGTGCACCGGCTGTCGCCGCGCGCCAACCGCGCGTTCGTCGAGGTCAACTGCGCCGCGATCCCCTCGGAGCTGATCGAGTCGGAGCTGTTCGGCCACGTGAAGGGGTCGTTCACCGGGGCGTTCGCCGACCGGGTCGGCAAGTTCGAGCTGGCCGACGGGGGAACGCTGTTCCTCGACGAGGTCGGCGACATGAGCCCCGCGGCGCAGGCCAAGGTGCTGCGCGTGCTCCAGGAGGGGATCGTCACGCCCATCGGATCGGCCCGCTCGATCAAGGTGGACGTGCGGGTCATCGCCGCGACCAACAAGACGCTGGAGGACGAGATCGCCGTCGGCCGGTTCCGCGAGGACCTCCTCTACCGCCTCAACGTGGTGCCGATCGACGTGCCCCCGCTGCGCTCGCGCCGCGAGGACATCCCGCAGCTCGTGGAGCATTTCGTCGGGCAGCTCTCGGCGCAGCAGGGCCTGCCGCCGCGCCGGCTCACGGAGGCCGCGCTCGACCGCCTGCGGCGCCACCACTGGCCGGGCAACGTCCGGGAGCTGAGGAACACGGTGGAGCGGCTGATGATCCTGGCCAACGGCGAGGTGATCGACGAGCCGGACGTGCTGCGGATGGTGGGCCCCGAGGACGAGGAAGCCGACCTGGGCGACGCGCTGATCCAGTCGCCGACGTTCGAGCGCTTCAAGCAGGGCGCCGAGCGCGCGTTCCTGCTCGCCAAGCTGAAGGAGCACGACTGGAACGTGAGCGAGACGGCGCGGCGGCTGGACATGCCGCGGTCGAATCTGTACAAGAAGATCGAGCGCTACCGACTGACGAGGGACACGTGACCGGCGGACAGGGACCCCGCGACTGGGACAAGGAGCTGGCGCAGATCGACAAACTGATGGCGGCCGGGGGCGGGCAGGCCAGCCCGCCCGCGGCGCCGGCGCCGGCGGGCCAGGCCTCCGTCGCCTCGCGGCGGCGGGAGAGCGCGCCGCCGCCCGCGGCCGCCGCCCCCGGCCGGGGGGCCGTCGTCTTCACCTGGGTGCGGCTGCTGCTCGGCCTCGCCGTCGGCATCGGGATCACCCAGTGGCCGTACGAGCGCGGCTGCGGGGTGCTGCTGTTCGGGTACCTGGCCGCGGTCGGTGGCGTGATTGTTGCCGGGCTGTGGAGCGCCGTCTCGTCGTGGCGCACGCGGTCGAGCCTGGCGCACATCCTCTCCGTGGCGCTGGTGTTCTGGGGCGGTGTCCTGGGCGCGCGCGAGGTCCTGCCGCGCGTCGGGTACGCCAGGGCGCGGGCGACCTGGCTGTGCCGGGTGGAGAGCGGCGCCCCCGCGCCTGCTCCGGCCCCCGCGCCGGCGACGCAACCAACTGCGAAGACTCCGGGAGCGTTCTAGCATGGCCAAGACGTTCAAGAACTTCATCGGCGGCGAGTGGGTCGCGCCCTCCACGGGCGAGTACATGGAGAACCGCAACCCGGCCGACTGGAGCGAGCTGATCGGCCGCTTCCCCAAGTCGGGGCCGCGCGACGTCGCGCGCGCCGTGCAGAGCGCGCTCAAGGGCTTCGAGCGGTGGCGGAAGGTCCCGGCGCCGCAGCGCGGGGACATCATGCGGCGGGTGGGCGACCTGCTGGTGGAGCGCAAGGAGGCCATCGCCCGCGCGATGACCCGCGAGATGGGGAAGGTGCTCGCGGAGACCCGCGGCGACGTCCAGGAGGGGATCGACACCGCCTACTACGCGGCGGGCGAGGGCCGGCGGCTGTTCGGACACACCGTGCCGAGCGAGCTGCGGGACAAGTGGGCGATGAGCACCCGGCGGCCGATCGGCGTGGCGGGCATCATCACGCCGTTCAACTTCCCGATGGCGATCCCGACCTGGAAGATCTTCCCCGCGCTGCTGTGCGGGAACTCGGTGGTCTTCAAGCCCGCCAACGACGTGCCTCACACGGGCACGCTGCTGGTCGAGGCGCTGCTCGACGCTGGGCTTCCGCCGGAGGTGATCCAGCTGGTGCACGGGCGCGGCTCCGCCGTCGGCAACGCGCTGCTCGAACACCCGAAGGTGCCGTTGCTCTCCTTCACCGGCTCGACCGAGACCGGCGCGATCCTCGCGGAAACGTGCGGGCGCCTCAACAAGCGGCTGTCGCTCGAGATGGGCGGCAAGAACGCGATGATCGTCATGGACGATGCCGACCTCGACCTCGCCCTGGACGGCGTGCTGTGGGGCGCGTTCGGCACCACGGGCCAGCGGTGCACCGCCACCAGCCGGCTGCTGCTGCACCGCAAGGTGCACGACAAGTTCCTGCGGATGCTGTGCGACCGGGTGGAGAAGCTGCGCCTGGGCGACGGGCTCGAGCCGACGACCGACGTCGGGCCGATGATCAACGAGGGCGCGCTCCAGACGACGATGCAGTACGTGGAGATCGGCAAGCAGCAGGGCGCCTCGCTGGAGGCCGGCGGCCGGCGCGCGGGCGGCGAGCGGCTGGGGCGCGGGTGGTTCTACCGGCCCACCGTGTTCGCGGGCGTCAAGCCCCGCTCCCGCCTCGAGCAGGAGGAGGTCTTCGGCCCGGTGCTCGCGGTGACGCGCATCGGCTCGCTGGACGAGGCCATCCGCGTCAACAACGACGTGAAGTACGGGCTCTCGAGCTCGCTGTACACGCGCGACGTGAACGCGGCGTTCAAGGCGGTGCAGGAGATCGACGCGGGCATCACGTACATCAACGCGCCGACGATCGGCGCCGAGGCGCACCTGCCCTTCGGCGGCGTGAAGGACACGGGCAACGGCCACCGCGAAGGCGGGTGGACCGTGTACGAGTTCTTCTCGGAGATCAAGACGGTGTACGTGGATTACTCCGGCACCCTGCAGCGGGCGCAGATCGACACCTATGGCGAGTAGCGGACGGAGGGCGGCCGGCCGTTCCGGCCGCTTGCACACTGGGATGCGGCTGGGTACACTAACCTCAACGGCCACCCGCTAGCGGAGCGCATGCCAAGACATCTTCCCTCCGTCAGGAAGACGTCCGTCGACGAAGGCTCGCTGGATCAGTACCTCCGCGAGATCAGTGCTTACCCCCTCATCTGCCGCGAAGACGAGATCGACCTGGCCGTGCGCATCCGCCGCAACGAGGAGGAGGCGCTCGACAAGCTGGTGCGCTCCAACCTCCGGTTCGTGGTGTCGGTGGCGAAGAAGTACCAGAACCAGGGCGTCTCGCTCGCCGACCTGATCAACGAGGGCAACCTCGGCCTGATCCGCGCCGCGCACAAGTTCGACGAAACCAAGGGCATCAAGTTCATCTCCTACGCGGTGTGGTGGATCCGCCAGGCGATCCTGCAGGCGCTGGCGGAGCAGAGCCGCATCGTGCGGGTGCCCCTGAACCGCGCCGGCACGCTGCACCGCATCGGCAAGCGCTCCTCGGCGCTGCAGCAGGAGCTGGGCCGGGAGCCGACGGTCGAGGAGATCGCGGAGGGGATGGACATCAGCGAGGCGGAGGTCGCCAAGACGCTCTCCATCTCGCAGAGCCACCTCTCGCTCGACGCGCCGATGGCCCCCGGCGAGGACAACAAGCTCCTCGACTACCTCCCCGACACGCTGAACCCGACGCCCGACGAGCAGACGTTCGAGCACGCGCTGAGCGAGAGCATCGAGCGGGTGCTCGGCACGCTGAAGGAGCGCGAGGCGAAGATCCTCCGGCTCTACTTCGGCCTCGACGGGCAGGAGCCGATGACGCTCGAGGAGATCGGGAGCCTGCTGGGCATCACCCGCGAGCGGGTGCGCCAGATCAAGGAAAAAGCGCTGTCGCGCCTGCGGCACATCTCCAAGGCGCGCGCCCTCGAGAGTTTCCTCACCTAGGTTGAAGCTCGGCGTCATTTCGCTCGGCTGCGACAAGGCGACGGTGGACACGGAAGCCATCGTGGCCCGGCTCGTCGGCCACGGCGCGGAGGTCGCCCCCGCGCTCGGGGACGCCGACGTCATTCTCGTGAACACCTGCGGCTTCATCGACGCGGCCAAGCGCGAGTCCATCGAGGCGCTGGTCGAGGCCGGGCGCTACAAGCAGGACGGCCGCTGCCGCGCCGTGGTCGCGGTGGGGTGCCTCGTCGCGCGCTACCCCGGCGAGCTCGAGGCCGAGCTGCCCGAGGTGGACTACTTCTTCGGCTTCAAGGACCTGCCGGCGCTGGTGCCGCAGCTGGTGCGGGACGGGCTGCTCGACGCGGCCGACGGCCACCCCGGCATGCGCCACTACCTCGGCACCACGCCGCACGTGCGCTACCTCAAGATCAGCGAGGGGTGCGACCACACCTGCGCCTTCTGCGCCATCCCGCTGATGCGCGGCACGCACCGTTCCCGGCCGCTCGAGGACCTGGTGCGGGAAGCGGTCGAGCTGGAGCGCGCCGGCGCGCGCGAGGTCAACCTCGTGGCCCAGGACCTCGGGCACTACGGCCGCGACGTCCCGGGCGGGCCCCGGCTGCCGGAGCTCGTCGCCGCGCTGCTGCGCGAGACCGGCGTGGCGTGGTACCGGTGCCTGTACGTGTACTCCGCGGGCATCACCCCCGAGCTGGTGGCGCTGCTGGCGTCCGAGCGGCGCCTGGCCCCGTACCTCGACATGCCGATCCAGCACGCCACCGACCGGATGCTGACGGTGATGCGCCGCCCGGAGCGGCCGGACACGATCCGCGCCAAAGTGCGCTGGCTGCGCGAGGCGGTGCCGGACCTGACGCTGCGCACCACCGTGCTGGTCGGGTTCCCGGGCGAGACCGACGACGACCATCGCGCGCTGCTGGAGTTCCTCGAGGAGCTGCAGTTCGACCGCGTCGGCGCGTTCGCGTACTCGGAGCAGGAGGGGACGCGCGCCGCCGCGCTCCCCGACGACGTGCCCGATGGCCTCAAGCAGGAGCGGCTGGCCGAGGTGCTGGAGCTGCAGCGGGCGATATCGGCGGAGCGCCTGCAGCGGCTGGTGGGCCGCGAGACCGACGTGCTGGTGGACGGGCCGGCCCACCCCGACGATCCCGGGACGGCGGTCGGCCGGACCGTGTGGCAGGCCGACGACGTGGACGGGTGCACGCACCTCACGGGCGCGTCCGCTCCGGAGGCCGGCACGTTCGTGCGCGCGCGGATCCGCGACGCGCTGGACTACGACCTCGTGGCCGAGCCGCTGCCGTGAGGCGGCTGGCGCTCGCCGTCACGGGGGCGGCGCTGGCGGGGGCCGGGTGCGTACCGCGCGCCCCGGTGGCGCCGGTGCAGGGCCAGCCGAGCGTCCGGGTGGGGATCGTGGTGGACCAGGCCTCGGGGGCGTTCAGCGCCGCGGGCCAGTTCTGGGTCGTCGGGGCCGACGGCTCCACGCTCGCGGCGGTGGATCCCGGCGTCACGTGGCGCGCGGAGCCGGGCGACGGCCCGGACCAGATCCGGCTCGTGCGCCCGGACCGTCCGACGCCCGTCCAGGTGCCGCAGCCGGTCACGGTGCGCCCCCTGAGGCCCGAGGACATGGTCGTCATCGGCGGCCACCGCTACCGGGGCGAGGCGACCGTGATCCGCGGCTCGACGGGCGTGACCATCGTCAACCGCGTGCCGCTGGAGTGGTACGTGCAGGCGGTGACGGCGGTGGAGCTCGGCATGCGCGCGCCCGACGTGCGCCAGGCCGTGATGGCGCAGGCGGTGGCCTCGCGGACCTTCGCGCTGCACTACCTCGGCCGGCGGCAGGCGCTCGGCTTCGACCTCTACGCCACGGTGGCCGACCAGGTCTATCCGGGGGCCGACGCCGAGCAGCCGGAAGTCACCGCGGCCACCCAGGCCACCAGCGGCCAGATCGTGACCTGGCAGGGTCAGCCGATCGAGGCGCTGTTCCACTCCACCTGCGGCTGGTCCACGGAGGCGTCCGACCTGGTCTTCCGCAACGGCCCCCGGCTGCCGTACCTTCGCGCGGTGTCGGACCGGTTCGGGCCGGGCAAGCGCGACTACTACTGTGCCGCGTCGCCGTATTTCCGCTGGACCGAGGACTGGAGCGCGGCGACGCTGGACTCGATCCTGGCGCAGACGCTGCCGGCGGCGCTGGGCCCGTCGGCGGCCAACGTGGGGCGGGTGACCGATCTCAAGGTCTCCGCCACGACGCCCACGGGACGCGTGGCGGAGCTGGTCGTGACGACCACCGGGGGCACCTACACCGTGCCGTCGTACCAGGTGCGCGAGGTCCTGCGTCCCGCGCCCGACCGCCAGCTGCTCTCCACGCTGTTCCAGCTGTACGTGCAGCGGCAGGGCGGGGAGGTGGTGAAGGTGACGGCCGCCGGGGCGGGAAGCGGGCACGGCGTGGGCATGTGCCAGTGGGGCGCCGTCGGCCGGGCGCGGGCGGGGGCGACCTACGGGCAGATCCTCTCCACCTACTATCCGGGCACCAGACTCGTGAGGCTGTACTGATGGCGGGCGGCGCGGCGGACTCCAACATCCGGGTGGGCGTGGTCGGCGCGGGGGCCATCGCGCAGATCGCGCACCTGCCGGTGCTCCGCAAGCTCAAGGGGGTTCAGGTCGTCGGCATCTGCGACAACGACGGTCCGAAGGCGCGGGCGCTGGCCGCGCGCTTCGAGACCGGGGCCGCGTACGACGACATCGAGGAGCTGCTGCAGCTCGCGAAGGTGGATGCCGTCGTGATCTGCACGCCGAACCACCTCCACGAGGCCCACGCCGTGAGCGCGCTCGCCTCCGGGGCGCACGTGCTCGTCGAGCGGCCGCTGGCGCTCTCCGCGGCGGGCGCGGCGCGCGTCGTGAAGGCGGCGGAGCGCTACCAGCGCACGCTGCTGGTCGCCATGAACAGCCGGTTCCGCTCCGACGTCCAGGCGGTCCGGCGCTTCCTCAAGGGGGGCGAGCTGGGCGCGCTCTCCACGATCCGCTGCGGCTGGCAGGTGTTCCGCCAGGCGCACCACACCCTCGGCTGGCGCTCGCGGCGCGCCGAATCGGGCGGCGGCGTGATGGTGGACCTCGCCCTGCCCATGCTCGACCTCTCCCTGTGGCTGGCCGGCAACCCGGAGGTGGAGCGCGTCTCGGCCTACCTCGACCGCTCGGCCGGGGGCAAGCAGGTGGACGAGATCGGCGCGGCCCACCTGTTCTGCAAGGGCGGCCTCTCCATCTTCTGCGACGTCTCGTGGCGCTACGTCGGGGAAGGGGAGCGCACCTGGCTGGACATCCAGGGCGACAAGGGCTCCGCGTCCATCTCCCCGCTGCGCATCTTCAAGGAGCTGCACGGCGCGCCGGTGGACGTCACCCCGACGGGCGCGGCGGGGCGCGAGAACCCTTTCTCCGCTTCCTACCGGTCGGAGTGGGCCTACTTCCTCGCCGGCGTGCGTCGGGAGATCCAGGTCACGCCGCCCGACGACCAGCTCCAGCTCCACAAGGTGCTCGAGGCGATCTACCGGTCGGCCGACGAGCAGCACGACGTCAGGCTGTGACGCCCGGCCGCTGGCTCCCCGACCGGAAGGATCTCACGGCGGCCGCGATGACCGCCGTGTTGCTGTTCGTCTCCTACGCGCCCTTCCATTTCGTCCTGCCTCCGTTCGTCGCTCTGGTGCCGTTCCTGTGGCGGCTCGAGGACCTGCTCCAAGCGGGCGGGCACGGGGGCACGGGGGCACAGGGGCACGGGGCGGCCAAGGCGGGTTTCTGGTTCGGCCTGCTCGCGAACGGGCTGGTGCTGTACTGGATGGTGGCAGCGCTGTGGCACTTCACGCCGCTGTCGGCGGCGGGGTATCTCGCGACCATCGTCGTGCTGGGGGGATGGTGGGCGCTGCTCGGCTGGACGGCGGTGTGGGTCCGCCGTCGCACGCGCATCCCCTTGTGGGTCGTGTTCCCGCTGCTGTGGACCGCGGTGGAATGGGGCATCGGGCACCAGGGCGACATCCGCTTTCCCTGGCTCGGCCTCGGCACCTCGCTCGCCTCGGTGCCGGTGCTGGTCCAGTGGGCGGACCTCGCCGGGGCCCGGGGCGTCACGCTGTGGCTGGCGTGGGCGAACGTGATGGTGTTCCTCGCGCTGCGGCGCCGCGCCTGGCGCCCGCTGGCGGCGTTGGCGGCCACGGTCGCGGTGGCGCTGGCGTACGGCGGCTGGCGCGAGCGCACGCTGGCGGTGCGCCCCGCCACGGTGGTGGCGGTGGTGCAGCCCAACCTCGGCTTCAAGGAGAAGGTGGAGAGCCGGGACCAGGATGCCGTGGTCGAGGAGCTGCTGCGCCTCACGGTGCGCGCGGATTCGCTCTCGGGGGTACGCCTGGTGGCGTGGCCGGAGGGTGCCACGGACGGTTATTTCGTGGATCACCCCTACTGGGTGCGGTGGATCGGCGACACCGCGCGCGCCATCGGCACGCCCATCCTCGTGGGCGGGCTCGACGCGCAGCTCAACGCCGGCGCTACGTACGACACCTACAACGCCGCGTTCTTCTTCGATGCGACGGGTTCGGACGACCGGTGGCCGTCGTACCGCAAGACGTACCTGGTGCCGATCGTCGAGCGGGTGCCGTTCGTGAACCCGCGCTGGTTCGGGAGCATGAAGTGGTTCGGCGGCTTCGGGCACGGGGACCGGTTCCCGGTCTACCCGGTCGCGGGGGCGGGGGTGGGGGACACCGCGCGCTTCGGCGTCCTGATCTGCTACGAGTCGGCGTTCGAGGACCTGGCCCGCCGCTATCGGCGCGAGGGCGCCGACTTCCTGCTGAACATCACCAACGACGCGTGGTTCGGCCGGACGGCGGCACCCTACCAGCACGCCTCGCACCTGGTAATGCGGGCGATCGAGACGCGGATGGGCGTCGCGCGCGCGGCGAACACGGGCATCAGCGAGTTCGTGGACCCGCTGGGCGGCACGCACCGCCGCACGGCACTCGAGGTCCGGGCGGTCGAGGCCGACACGGTGTACACCACGACCGGTCTCACCCTCTACGTGCGGTTGGGGGATTGGGTGGGGCTGATAGCGCTGATCGGAAGCGGCGCGCTGATCGTTGCTGCGGTCGTGAGGCGGAATGCCTGAGAGGTGAGGCGTGAGAAGCGAGGGGTGAGTGGTTCGGGTGAGACGTGAGGGGCCGAAAGGCGTGAGGAGGTGCGGCGCAGCCCCTCACGTCTTTCGCTTCTCACCTCTCACGTGAACCTCTCACCCCTCGCCTCTCACGCCTCACCCAACTTCTCGAACACCTTCGCGTTCACGAACAGCCCGAACAGCTCGGCGTCCAGCATCCCGCCCTTGACCTCCTCGACCATGATGTCCAGCGCGCGCTGGAGGGGAACGGCCCGCTTGTAGGGCCGGTCCTGGGCGGTCAGCGCGTCGAAGATGTCGCTGATCGTCATCATGCGGGTCTGGAGCGGGATCTCGGGCGCCTTCACCTTCCGCGGGTAGCCCCGGCCGTCGAGCTTCTCGTGGTGGCCGTAGGCGATCATCGGGATCTGCGCCAGCTCCTTCGTCCACGGGATCTGGAGCAGGAAGCGGTACGTGTGGCTGACGTGACTCTCGATCTCCAGCCGCTCGGCCTCGTCGAGGCTGCCCTTGCGGATGGTGAGGAAGCGCACCTCGTCGTCGCGGAGGTACGCCTGCGGCGCCCCGTCGATGTCCGTGTAGGTGCGCGCCGCCAGGGCCAGCAGCTCCTCGAAGCTCCCTTCCGGCAGCAGCGTCGGCTCGTTGGACTGCAGCACGGTCTTGAGGAACCGCTCGCAGTCGTCCAGCTCCGCCCGGTGCCCGGCGTCGAGCGTGGCGAGGAACGCCTCGTAGCCCTCGCGCGGGTTGGCGAGCAGCCAGTCGGCGCGCCGGCGGTGGTACTCCGCTTCGGCCGTCCGCCGGATAAAGGCGTAGCGCCCCTTCAGCAGCTCGAGGTCCGGGGGGTAGAGCTTCTTGGCCTTGACGAGGACCTGCTCGCGCACGCCGACCTTGCCGAAGTCGTGCAGCAGGCCCGCGTAGCGGATCTCCTTGATCTGCTCCCGGTTGAAGCGCACGGCCCGGAACGGTCCGTCGCCGGCGCGGTCCGCGGCTTCCGCGAGCCCGACGGTCATGGCGGCGACGCGGCCCGAGTGGCCGAAGGTGGTGGGGTCGCGCTGCTCGATGGCGGTGACCGCGGCCCGGACGAACCCCTCGAACAGGCGCTCGATGTCCTCGTAGAGCAGGCTGTTCTCGATGGAGACGGCGGCCTGGCTCGCCAGCGCGGTCACGATCTCCACGGTGCGGCGCGAGAACGGGATGACCTGGGCCTCCACGGCCCCCGGCCCGGCGAGGCTCGCCGCCGGGTCGCGCTTGCGGTTGATGAGCTGCAGCGCGCCGATGACCTCGTGCTTGTGGTTTTTCATCGGCACGGTCAGCATGGACTTGGAACGGTAGCCGTTGCGCTCGTCGAAGCTGCGGTTGATCGAGTACTCCACGTCGGGCGGCAGGAAGTACGCGTCGTCGATGACCACCGGCTCGCCGGTCGAGCAGACGTAGCCCGCCACGCTGGCGTGGTTCAGGGGCATCGTGAACTCGACGAACGGGGCGTTGGGGACGGTGTCGTTCTGCGCCAGCTTGAAGCGCAGCTTGGGGGCGGGGCCGTCGCGCCCCTCGACCAGGTACAGCGAGCCGCCGTCCGACTGGGTGATGCGCCGCGACTGGGTGAGGATCATCTCGAGCAGCACGTCGTAGCTGCGCTCGGTCGTGAGCGCCACGCCGATCTGGTTGAGCTCGGTGATCTCCCGGGAGCGGGCCGCCACTTCCGCGCGGCCGCGCCCGACCTCGGCGCGCGCCACCGCCTCGCGGAAGCCGGCCCGGATGGCGGCCAGAAGCTGGCGCGGGCCCGCGGGCGCGGTGAGGAAGATCGGCGCCAGGTCGGCCCCGGGCAGCGCGTCCGGGAGGTCGCGCTCGCCCGGCGCGCCGAGGGCGACGACGGCCGCGCCGGCATCCACGGCGGCGCGCACCTGCTCGGCGCCGAGGCGCTGCCGCAGCTCCTCGTCGAGCAGGAGCACCGTGGGGCGGTCGTCCATCAGTGCGGCGGCGTCGGCCGTCACGACCGCCTTCCGCTCGATCGGCTCGCGTTCGAGCGCGGCCCGGGCCTCGCCGGGATCCCAGGCCGGCCCGTGGAGGAGGACGAGCTTCGTCACGGGCCGGGGTGGCGCGTCGTGTCCGGCGCCGCGCCCGCCGGTGCCGCGGGCCGCACCGAGTCCGGCCGGGCCGCCGGGCGCGGATGGTCCACGAACCGCAGCGAGTCGGGGATCTTGACGCCGCTGATGAAGCGCAGCGGCCGGCGGCTCAGCTGCTCGAGAACGTAGCCGAGCTCGGCCGAGATGTCGCGGAAGTTCAGCATGATGCTGCGGACCTCGGGCCGGTTCTCCACGCCCATCGCGGTCATGGTGCGCAGCAGCGAGTCCACGCTCACCAGCAGCACGCGCGACTGTTCCAGCGTGGCGTCCACCTGCCGGAAGGTGAGCCCCGTGCGCGTGTTGGTGCTGTCGAGCATGGACTGCAGGCGGTCAAGGTTAGCGCTCACGCCGGACAGGATCTTCTCGGCCCCCGGCTGGGTGGTGATGAGGAGGTGGCGCGCCGTGCCGGTCGCGAGCCGCAGGCTGTCGGCGAGCGAGCGCACCATGTCCATGGTGCCGGTGGCCGAGACCAGAGCGTGCTCGATGGTGCCCTTGAGGTCCCGGGCCAGCGAGGCGAACGCCTCGATGGGCGAGCCCGTGCGCTGCATGTCGATCGTGTCGCCGGGCGCGAGGGTGCCGCCGGTGTCGGACTGGACGGTGAGCTGGAGCTGCGAGCCCCCCAGCAGGGCCGAGCTGACCTCGGCGCTCGTGCCGCGGGGCAGGCGCAGCGGCGTGCCGTCGGGGAACCGGTCCACCAGCGACAGGCGCAGGATGAACTCGAGCTGGCCCTCCGTGCCCACCGGGCGCGGCGCGATGGTCGCCACGCGGCCGACCTCGAGCCCCTGCATGTAGATCTTGGTGTCCACCGCGATGTCCTGGGCGTTGTCCGTGCGCACGAACACGTCGTAGCGGTCCACGCCCCACCCGCTGGTGGCGATCAGCGCCACGGCCACCAGCGCCACGGTGGCCACGAGGAACATCCCGACGTACAGGTCGCTGCGCTGGACGTTCACCGCCATCCCGGTTCCCTCGCTTCCGGCCCCACGCTCCGCCGGTCCTCCGACACCGCGCCGTCCACGACCCGCACCACCCTGGTGACGAGGGGCCGGACGGTCGGCGAGAGGTCCCGCGAGGTGAGCAGCACCGCGCGCGGCCGCCCGTCGTCGCCGCGCCGCACCCGCTCCAGCAGGTCGGCCGCCGCCCGGTTCGTCAAGCCGACGAACGGCAGCTCCAGCACCACCAGCGGCGGGTCGAGCGCCACCGACCGCGCGATCGCCGCGCGGCGGCGATCCTCCTCGTTCGCTTGCGCCGGCCGCAGCATCGCGATGGCGCGGAGCCGGAAGTCGTCCAGCAGCTGCGCCACGCGCGTATCCACTTCCTGGAGGCGGTGGTCCGTGGCGAAGCGCACCGGCAGCGCCACGTTGTCCCGGAGGGACAGGTTCTGCAAGAGTCCATCGCCCTGCGGAAGGTATCCCAGCCGGCGGCGGAAGACGAGCAGGCGGTCGTAGGGCAGCGAGGCGATCGGCACGCCGAACACCTCCACGACGCCGGCGGCCGGCAGCTCGAGCCCCAGCGCCAGCCGGCCGAGGGCCTCGATGCCGCTGCCCTCGTCGCCGATCGCGGCGACGACCGCGCCCGGCTCGAGAACGAGGTCGAAGCGGCGGCCCGACCGGTCGGCGCGGCCGAGCAGGTCCACGTCGCGGTACACGAGCGGCGGCGCGCCCTCGACCGTCGGGACCTGCGCGCCGGCCAGCCGCGACGTGCGGATCGCCGTCACGTGGCCACCGCGACGAACAGCGCCGACAGGATGAAGATCGCCACGATGGTGGACACGACCCCGCGGGTCACCGCCTGCGGAATCTCCGTCGGGCCCGCCTTGACCGCGAGGCCGTGGTAGCTGCAGAACACGGCCACCGCCGAGCCGAAGAACACCCCCTTGGCCAGCGTGAGCCACACATCCTTGGCCGACAGCGTCTTGAGCACGATCCCGGTGTAGCGGCTGTACGCCATGCCGCTGGTCGCCGCCGCCACGTAGCCCGACACCAGCGCGACCGCGTCGAACACCACCATCAGCGTCGCCACCGAGACGATGGCGCCGAGCATCCGGGGCAGCACGAGGTAGATGTAGGGGTCGATCCCCATCGCCTCGAGCGCGGTGACCTCGCCCATCACGCGGTTGGTCGCCATCTCGGCCGCGATGGCGGTGCCCGACCGGCTCACCACGATCAGCGCGGTGAGCAGGGGGCCGAGCTCGCGGATCACCGCCACGACCATGATGGTGCCGAGGTTGTCGAGGGCGCCGAACCGCCCGAGCTGGCGGATGCTCTGCGAGATGACGAGGAAGGCCAGGATCGCGGCGAGGAAGGCGACCAGCCCGATGGCCTGCAGGGCCGTGAACCGGATCTGGTTGAGCAGCACGCGGATCGTCACCCAGCGGCCGGCCCGCGTGAGGCGCGCCGACGCCCGCACGGTCCGCACAACGAAGCGCGCCAGCCCCCCGAGTACGGAGAGCTGGCGCGCTCCAGACCGGCCGATCGCCGCGACGGCTGCCGTCACGGCATCAGCATATCACGAACACGCCCCCGCCTGCAAGCGGTTGCAGTCGGTCTTGGCCTGCGTGTAGTTCGGGAATGCGGCGATCGCCCGCCGGTACTGCTCCACCGCCCGCTGCGTGTCGCCGCGGTCGGCGTAGAGGACGGCGCGCGAGTAGGCCATGACGGCCTGCGTGGGCGGCGTCCCCGCCGAGCGGTGCTCCTCCATGACGTGCTGTTCGAGCGGCGGCAGGTTGGTGTCGTGCATCAGCGCCGCGGCCAGCTGGGTCACCAGGTCGAAGAGGTTGTCGAGCTTGCCCCGGACCTCGTCCGTCTTGAGGATCTGCGTCGTCTCGACGTTGAACAGCCGAGCCGTGATCCGGAAGTCGTTATGGAGCGCGAAGACGGTGCCCGTGACCATGTAATGCGCGTTGAGCAGGTGGCCGAGCCGCAGCGCGGTCGCGGGATCCACGCGGTCCGTCTTGGCCAGGTCCTGCTCCTGGAGGATCTGCTGGATCTGGGCGCGCTCGACCACGCGGATGGCGGGGTTGACCGCCAGCTCGGAGATCGTCATCGCCGCGAGGCCGCGGCGCAGCGCCTCCAGATCGGACGCGGGCTGCCCGATCGCCGCCCCGACGTCGAAGTCGAGGATCGCGACCGTGGGGCGGGTGTCCTGCGGCTGGGCAGTGGCAGGCGCCGGCGCCTGCTGCGCCCGGGCGCTCGCCGCGCCCGCCACCAGCGCGCCCAAGGCCAAGGCGATGGTTCCCGATGCCAACCGATTCATACGCTGCCACCTCCCGTCGAACAGGGTTGCACGCACGTCCTGGTTCGGCCCTAGATCGTGATCTTGAGTCCCTCGGCGGCCGCCACGACCTCGAGGCGACACCCGCCCCGCGCCGCCAGCCGGCGCGCCTGCTCCGCGATGGCGTCCTCCGCGTCGTCGGCGTGCTCGGGCTCGTGGTGGAACAGCACCAACCGCTTCACCCCCGACTCCCGCGCCAGCTCCACGGCCTCCGCGTACGACGAATGGCCCCATCCCGCGTGCGCGGCGCACTCCTCCGGAGTGTACATGGCGTCGTGGATCAGCACGTCCGCGTCGCCGATGAACCGGACGAACCGCTCGCGCCACTTCGGGCCGACGTCGTACTGGCCGCCGGCGCCGAGCTCGTCGTCCGTCACGTACACGACCGAGGCTCCCCCCGCCATCGCCAGCCGGTAGCCCAGCGTCACGGCCGGGTGCCGCACCCGCATCGAGGTGATCGTGCACCCCTCGGTCGCGATCGGCTCGGCGTTCACGTGCTTCACCTCGAGCTTCGCCGCCAGCGCGTCGAGCGGGACGGGGAACACCACCGGCTGCATCAGCTGCCGCAGGATCTCCTCCATGCCCACGTCGCCCTGCTTCGGCCCCCACACGGTGATCACGTTCCCCGCCTTGAAGAACGGGGCGAAGTAGGGGAGACCCTGGATGTGGTCCCAGTGCGCGTGCGACAGCACGATGTGGGCGCGGACCCCGTCGGCCGACGCCTCGCCGGCCAGCCGCTTGCCGAGTCCCCGGATCCCGGTGCCGGCGTCGAGGATCACCAGGTGGCCGTGGCCGTCCCGCACCTCGACGCACGCCGTGTTGCCGCCGTAGCGCACGGTGTGCGGCCCCGGCGAAGGGATGGTCCCCCTCGTGCCCCAGAACGTGACAGCCGAGCTCATGGCCGGAGCGCCGATTCGCGCAAGCCGAAGACTACCCGGAATCGGGGCGCCAGCGCTAGGAAACCGGTCACCCGCGGGATGTGACGGCCCTCACGTGCGCGAGCCCGCCAGCGCGGCGAGGCCCTCGCGATTCTTGATGGCGATCTCGCGCCGCGTGGTCTCGATCAGCCCGCGGTCCACCAGCTCCCGCATCGCGCGGGACACCGTCTCGCGCGACGAGCCGATCATCTGCGCGATGGTGTGGTGCGTGAGCCGGCGGGTGATCTTCGGGCCGCCGCTTTCGGCGGCGAGGTCGAGCAGCAGTTGGGCCACCCGTCCGTTGACGTCGAGCAGCACCAGCCCGCCGATCTTGGCGTCGGCCTGGCGGAGGCGCTGCACGAGGACCCGGAGCAGCTTCAGCGCGATCTTGGGATGCGACGCCACCTGCGCCTGGAAGTCGTCGCGGCGCAGCACCAGCAGGTGCGAGTCCTTCATGGCGATGACGTGCGCGCTGCGCGGCTCGTCGTCGATCAGCGCCATCTCGCCGAAGAAGTCGCCGTCCGAGAGGACCGAGAGGATCACCTCGCGCCCGTCCTCGCCGATCAGCACCACCTTCACCTGTCCAGCCGAGACCACGTACAGCGCGTCCCCCGGGTCGTCCTCGAACAGGATCACGCTGTTCTTGGGGTACTCGCGCTCCCGCATCACCTCCCCGAAGCCGGCAAGGTCGGCCTCGGAAAGGTCGCTGAACAGCGGCACCTTTTTCAGGACTTCGGTCGCGGACATGGTGTCGGGTGGAGGGGGGGCTAACTCCACGAGTGCGCATAGTTTACCGCTCGCCCCACCGGGTGTCAAATCGCTCCGGGTCGGGTGGCTTGTTGGCAAGTGACGGTCCCCGTTATATTTGCGGTCTCTCTTCACCCTTTGGATATGGGGCAGGGCGCCGTGAAGGCTGGCATACATCCGGACTACCACACCATTACCGTCGTGTGCGCGTGCGGGAACACGTGGAAGACGCGCTCGACGGCGAAGGCCATTCACCTCGAGATCTGCGCGAAGTGCCACCCATTCTTCACCGGAAAGCAGAAGCTGGTGGACACCGCGGGCCGCGTCGAGCGGTTCCGTGCCAAGTACCGGACTCCGTCCGAAGCCTGATCTCCCCGGCCGCGTCAGGGCGGCGCTCGAGCGGGCCGAGCAGGTGGCCGCCGAGCGATCCAGCGCCCTGGCGGCCCGCGATCCCGCCAAGCTGAAAGCGCTGGGCAAGGAGCACGCACGCCTCGAGCCGATCGTGCGCTCGGGGCGGCGGTTCCTGAAGCTGGCCGCCGACCTCGCGTCGGCGCGCGAGCTCGCCGCGAGCGAGGAGGGCGAGCTGGGGGCGCTGGCGCGGCAGGAGGTGGTCGAGCTGGAGCCGCAGGTCGCGGCGCTCGAGGCCGAGCTCGCGGACCTGCTGACCCCGCGCGACCCGCTCGACGACCGCGACGCGATCGTGGAAATCCGCGCCGGGACGGGGGGCGACGAGGCCGCGCTGTTCGCCGCCGACCTGCTGCGCATGTACACCCGCTACGCCGAGCGCCGGGGCTGGAAGGTGGAGCCGATCTCCGTCTCCGAGGGGAACCTGCGCGGCGTGCGCGAGGCCATCATCGCGGTGCGCGGCGACGCCTACGGCGACCTGCGCAGCGAATCGGGCGTGCACCGGGTGCAGCGGGTCCCGGTCACCGAGGCGGCCGGCCGCATCCACACGTCCGCGGCCACGGTGGCGGTGCTGCCCGAGGCCGAGGAGATCGACGTCAAGCTGGAAGAGAAGGACCTGCGCATCGACGTCTTCCGCTCCGGGGGGCCCGGCGGCCAGAGCGTCAACACCACCGACAGCGCGGTGCGGGTGACGCACCTGCCCACCGGCATCGAGGTGAAGTGCCAGGACCAGAAGTCGCAGCTCCAGAACAAGATCAAGGCGCTCGAGGTGCTGCGCTCCCGGCTCCTGGACCGGATGCTCGCCGAGCAGGAGGCGGCGCGGTCCCGCGACCGGCGGGCGATGGTGGGGACGGGGGATCGCTCCGCCAAGATCCGCACGTACAACTTCCCGCAGAGCCGCGTCACGGACCACCGGATCGGCTTCACGGCGCACAACCTCCAGGAAGTGCTGGACGGGGAGCTGGGGGCTCTCACCACGGCGCTGCGGCGGCAAAGGATCGAGGAGAGAATCGAAAGTGAGAGGTGAGGGGTGAGACGTGAGGGGGATAGGTGAGAAGTGAGAGGCGTGAAGGCGTGAGAGGTGAGAGGCGTGAAGGCGTGAGAGGTGGCGCTGCCGCTGCAGTGGCGGAGCCGCGCCCTCTCACGCCTGCGATCCCCTCACCTCTCACCTCCCCCTCTCACTCCTCACCTCTCACCTCTCACGGTGATTTCACCGTGGGTGCGGCCGTTGCGGATGCCGAGCGCGTGCTGGTGGCCGCGGGCGTGCCGGACGCGCGGCGCGAGGCCGCGGAGCTGTACGCGGCGATCGTCGGCCGCGCCGCGAGCGCGGCGTGGCTGGAGCGCGGCGCGCCCGTGGGCGCCGCGGAGGCCGAGCGGCTCGCGGCGGCCGCGCAGCGGAGGGCGGGAGGCTGGCCGCAGGCGTACGCGGCCGGCCGGGCCGACTTCCGCGGCTGGTGGCTGGCGGTGGACCGCCGGGTCCTGATTCCGCGCCCCGAGACCGAGGGCCTGGTGGAGATCGTGCTCGCCTGGATCCGGGAGGCCGGCCTCGCGGCGCCGCGGGTGGTGGATGCGGGCACCGGCTCGGGCGCGATCGCCGTGGCGCTGGCCCGCGAGTCGCCCGCGCGGGTCGTCGCGACCGAGCTGTCGGCGGGCGCGATGGCCGTGGCGAGGGCCAACGTGGCGTCGCACGCGGTCGAGGGTCGGGTCGAGCTGGCGCGCGGGCGCTGGTTGCGACCCCTGGCCGGCGGGACGGTGGACCTCGTGGCGAGCAATCCGCCGTACGTGGCGACGGGCGAATGGGTGCGCCTCGAGCCGGGGGTGAAGGACTTCGAGCCGCGCGAGGCGCTCGACGGCGGGCCGGACGGCCTGGCGCCGACGCGCGAGGTGGTGGCGGAGGCGTGGGAGGCGCTGCGCCCCGGCGGGCTGCTCGCGCTCGAGGTGGACGCGCGGCGGGCGCGCGAAAGCGCGGAGCTGGCCGCGGCGGCGGGATTCGAGGCGTGCGTGGTGATGGAAGACCTCAGCGGTCGCCCGCGCTACCTGCGGGCGAGGAGACCGGCCGATGGAAGGCATTAGCGTGCGGGCGGAGGAGCTGGGCCGGCTGGTGGGCCAGTCGGAGGAATACCTCGCGTGGCGGCGGTCCGAGGAGCGGCTGACGGCCGACGCGGAGCTGCGCACGGCGCTCGACCAGTTGGCGCAACTCCAGATGGCGGCCGCCGAGAAGGCCGAGCGCGGCGAGCAGCCCACGGCAGAACAGCAGCAGGAGCTGGATGCGCTGTGGAGCAAGGTGCAGGTGAGCCCGCTCTACCAGACCTACGTGGCGGCGCGGACGAACTTCGACAAGATGATGTACCGGGTCAACGAGTGGATCCTGGACGGGATGAAGAAGGGATCCGAGAGTCGCATCATCACCCTCGGGTAGGGGGCAGGGCGCAGGCGGTCGGAGCGCAGTGCAGTTGTGAGACGCCGAGTTGCGAGTGGTCACGAGACATGAGGAGGCAGTACGAGTAGCGGCCTCTTCGTCACGTTCGAGGGCATCGAAGGGTCAGGGAAGACCACCCAGGTCGCGCGGCTGGCTGAGCGGCTGCGAGGTTTGGGCCGCGAGGTCGTGGTGGTCCGGGAGCCGGGCGGCACGCCTCTGGCCGAGGAGGCGCGCCGGCTGGCGCTTGATCCGGGCCTGAAGCCGGGGGCGGAGGCGGAGCTGTTCCTCATGCTCGTGGCCCGGGCCGACCTCGTGCGGCGGGTGGTGCGGCCGGCGATGGCCCGGGGCGCGGTGGTGCTCGCGGACCGGTTCGACCTCTCGACCCGGGCGTACCAGATCGCCGGCCGGGGGCTGGCGGAGGGGCCGGTGCTGGACGCCAACCGGCTGGCGACGGGAGGCCTGGCGCCCGACCTGGTGGCGGTGCTGGACCTGCCCGTGGCCGTGGGACGGGCGCGGCAGGCGGCGCAGCACAAGGTCCGCGACCGGATGGAGCTGGAAGACGACGGCTTTCACCGCCGGGTCGCGGAGGCCTTTCGCGCCGCGGCCGGCGCGAACATCGTTCACCTTCGGGCGGACCAGGCGCCGGAGGCGGTGCACGCCGAGCTGTGGGGCGTGCTCGCGGCGCGGTTCCCGCAAACCTTCTCGCCCGGTCCGGGGTAATCGAGCGTAAGCTCGGAGGGTTCATGACTCGTCAGCGCATCATCTTCACCACGGCCGTCGCGGCCGTCGCGTTCCTGTCCGGCGGGTGGTTCATGTCGCAGGGCAGCACGGGCGACGCGAACGTGTACCAGCGGGCCAAGCTGTTCGACGACGTGCTGTCGCACGTCGCCGACTATTACGTGGACACCCTCAACGAGGGGCAGCTCTACAACATGGCCATCGACGGCATGGTGAAGGAGCTGCACGATCCGTACTCCGTGTACCTCACGGGCCGGGACCTCACCGGGCTCAACGAGGTCACGACCGGCAACTACGGCGGGCTCGGGATCCAGATCGAGGTGCGGGACAACGCCGTCGTCGTGGTGGCGCCGCTCCCGGAATCGCCGGCGGAGCGCGCCGGCATCATGACGGGCGACCGGATCGTCGAGGTGAACGGGCAGAGCACGGCCCAGTGGACGCAGGACCAGGCGCTGCGGAACCTGCGGGGGCCGGAGAACACCACCATCACGCTCAAGATCCAGCGCCCCGGCGTGACCGACCTCATTCCGTTCACGCTGACGCGGGCCAAGATCCACGCGCACTCGGTGCGGACCGCGATGATGGTCGGCAACCGGGTCGGCTACGTGGAGCTGAACCCGTTCAGCGAGGAATCCGCCGACGAGCTGACGGCCGCGATCGACAGCCTGAAGGGCGTGGGCATGCAATCCCTGATCCTCGACCTGCGGGGGAATCCCGGCGGCCTGCTCGACGAGGGGATCGCGGTATCGGAGCTGTTCCTGGATCCCGGCCAGACGGTGGTGGCGACGCGGGGCCGCGCGCCGGGTGCGAGCCACGAGTTCGTGGACCACGAGGCCCAGCGCTACCCCGACCTGCCGATCGTGGTGCTGGTGAACGGGGGCACCGCGTCGGCGTCCGAGATCGTGGCGGGGGCCCTGCAGGACCACGACCGGGCGCTGGTGGTGGGCCAGCCGACGTTCGGCAAGGGGCTGGTGCAGACGCTGTTCCGGCTCGCTCCCGACGCGGCCCTGAAGATCACCACCGCGCGCTGGTACACGCCGAGCGGGCGGACCATCCAGCGCAAGGCGCGGAACGAGGAGGAGCAGGAGGCGCAGGCCGACAGCGCCGCGGTCATGCCGGACACGGCCCGGCCCGCGCCGGGCGAGGTCTTCCACACCGACCACGGCCGCGTCGTCCTGGGCGGCGGCGGCATCATCCCCGACGTGCTCGTGCGGCCTGATTCCTCGTCGCTGGTCGCCGCGCGGCAGCTGAACGCGGCGCTGGGCAAGCGGGCGCCGACGTTCAACGACGCCCTGGCCGCCTACGCGCTCGACGTCCGGGCGCGGCACGGGGTGTCGAGACCGGAGTTCGACGTGACGCCGGAGATGCGCGCGGCGTTCCTTTCCGTCCTCGCCAAGCGCGGCGTCACGCTGGGCCAGGGCACGGTGGACTCGGCCCGCACGTTCATCGACCAGGACATCGGCTACGAGGTCGCGCAGTTCAGCTTCGGGCGGGTGGGCAGCATGCGCCGGCTGTTCGACGAGGACCCGGTGCTGATCCAGGCCGCGCAGTACGCCGGCCGGGCGAGGACGCCGGCGGACCTGCTGGCGCTCGCGCAGAACGCGGCCCGAACGCCCGCGCCGCAGCGGTAGTGCCCCGCCGCCCCGGGGGCGAGGGAAGCGCGCCGGGCCGGTCCCGTCACGGGGCCGGCCCGGTTGCGTTGCCGGCCGTGCCGCCGGTGGGCATCGTCGGCGCGGGACGGGCGGGGTTGGCGCTGGCGCTGGCGCTGCGCCGCGCGCGGGTCGCGGTGGCGGGCGTCCACGCCCGCCGCGAGCGGCCGGTCCCGGCGGGCGTGAAGCTGACGGTCGGCGGGACACCGCCGTGGCTCGGCAGGGTCGGCGTGGTGATCGTCGCGGTCGCCGACGACGGGCTGCCCGGCTGCGCCGCCGACCTGGCCCGCGCCGGGAGCCTCGGCCTCGGCCAGACGGCGCTGCACCTCTCGGGGGCGTTGACCCACGACGTGCTCACGCCGCTCGGTGCCCTGGGCGTCGCGACGGGCTCGATGCATCCCCTGGCGGCGCTCGGCCCGGAGCCCCTCGCCGCGTCCCGGCGGTTCCGCGGCGCCGCCTTCGCCCTGGAAGGCGATCTCGCCGCGGTGGCGGTCGCCGACGCCATCGTCCGTCGGCTCGGCGGCGTCCCCATCACGCTGGCCCCCGAGCTCAAGGCCGTCTACCACGCCGGAGCGGTGTTCGCGTCGAACTACGTCGTCACCATGGTCGCCGTGGCGGCCCGCCTGCTCGAGCAGGCGGGGGTCGCGCCCGACGCCGCCCTGGCCGGCCTGCTGGCGCTGGCGCGCGGCACCGTGGACGACATCGAGGCGCGCGGCCCCGCCGGCGCGCTCACGGGCCCCACGGCCCGGGGCGACCTGGTGACCATCCGCCATCACCTTGCCGCGCTCGCGCACGGCGACGCGGCGCTCTATCGCGCGGTGGCGCGCCAGGCGGTGCAGCTGGCCCGGGCGGCGGGGCTGGCGGAGGGTAAAGCCGTACAGATGGAGGAGATGCTGCGGCAGTCGGGATCCGAGTCGTAGCCAGGCCGGCGCTCCGCCTCACTCGCTCCCGTCGATCACCCGGACCCCGTTCGGCACCTTGAAGACGAAGCTCGACGCCGGGATCGTGACGTTCACGCGGATGTGGTCGAGGGTGATCCGTCGCACGGCCCCCGAGCCCTCGTTGACCTCGAAGCGGCGAGTGAGGCCGTCCTCGCGGTCCACCCACAACAGCACCCGCTGGTACCCGGCGTTCGCCTGGCGCGGGACGAGGGCCAGCACGTCCGCGAGCCGGGAGCCGACCGAGTCGGCGCGCACGTACGAGTAGGTGAAGCGCTCGCGCGGCCGGTCGAGGAACTCCTCCACGAAGTTCATGGACTCGCCCGGCCGTCCCGTCAGCGTGGTGCGCACGACCTGCCGCGGGGCGGTCGAAGGTAGGTAGACCCAGAGCGCTTGGCCGTCCTGCAGGATGAGGTCGCCCTTGGGGACTTCCCAGCGCATCGCGAACTTGTCGGGCCGCTTGAGCAGCAGCTCGCCGCTGCTGGTGTCGTCGCCGCCCACCATCGGGTCCTGGATGCGCTGCGTGAACGCGGCGCGCAGGGTCGTCACCTGGCGGAGGGCCGCGACGGCCCGGTCGAGCACGCTGTCGGCGTCCGGCTTCTGCGCCGCGAGGCGGGCGGGGCCCGCGACGGTGAGCGCGAGCGCGGCCAGGGCCGCCGCGGCGCGCCCCCGTGCCCCGGGGCCTGCCTTCATCCGTGCCCCCGTGCGCCCGTGCCCCTGTGCCCGCCTCACGGTACCCCCGCGGGTTCGGCGACGCGGCGGCCGATGGCCTCGGCGATCGCGCGCGCCTGCCGCATCAGGTCGGCGAACTGGTCCGGCGCGAGGCTCTGGGCGCCGTCGGAGAGCGCCCGGGCCGGGTCGGGGTGCACCTCGACGAGCAGCCCGTCCGCGCCCGCGGCCACCGCCGCGCGCGCCATCGGGATCACCATGTCGCGCACGCCCGTGCCGTGGCTCGGGTCGGCGACGACGGGGAGGTGCGACAGCTTGTGCACCAGCGGGATCGCGCTGAGGTCGAAGAGGTACCGCGTCGCCGGGTCGAACCCGCGCACCCCGCGCTCGCACAGGATGACGTCGCCGTTGCCTTCCGCCATCAGGTACTCCGCCGCCAGCAGCAGCTCCGTGACGGTCGCCGAGATGCCGCGCTTGAGCAGGACCGGCTTGCGCACCTGTCCCGCCCGCTTGAGGAGCGAGGTGTTCTGCATGTTGCGCGCGCCGATCTGCAGGACGTCGGCGTAGCGGGCGACCAGGTCCACGTTCTCGACGTCCATCACCTCGGTCACGATCGCGAGGCCCGTTTCCTCGCGGGCCTTGGCGAGCAGCTCCAGGCCGCGCTTGCCGAGCCCCTGGAAGGAGTACGGCGACGTGCGGGGCTTGAACGCGCCGCCCCGCAGCACCACCGCCCCCGCTTCCCGCACGGCGCGCGCCGCGGCGAGGATCTGCGCCTCGGATTCGACGGAGCACGGGCCGGCCATCACCACGACCTCGTCGCCGCCGATCGCGACGCCGCCCGGGAGGTGGACGACCGTGTTCCCGCTCTTCCACTCCCGGGAGGCCTGCTTGTAGGGCTGCGAGACCTGGACGATCTCGAGCACGCCCGGCAGTCCCTCGAGCCGCGAGGGGTCCACGCGGCCGTCGTTGCCCACGAGGCCCACCACCGTGCGCTGACGTCCCGGCAGCGGCATCGCCCGGTAGCCCATGGCCTCGATCTCCGCGGCGACGCGCCGGATCTCTTCGGCGGTCGCGTCGTGGCGCATGACGATCAGCATCGCGGGCACTTCATGCGGAGATCTCGAACCGGTCCCCGTCCGACGCCAACGTCACCGGGCCCCGGTAGCGCGCCGCCACCGCCGCGCGCACGTCCACCTGTTCGACCGGCGGATAGAAGTGCGTGAGCACCAGCCGCCGGGCTTTCGCACCGGCGGCGAGCTCGCCCGCGCTGGTCGGGGTCAGATGGCCCTCGATGCCCTGGCCGTCGGGGAGCGAGCACTCCGCCAGCAGCAGGCCGCACCCGCGCGCCCAGGCGGCGAGGTCCTCGCTCGGCCCCGTGTCGCCCGTATAGACCAGCCGCCCCTCGGGCGCGCTGACGGCGAACGCCACGCTCTCCGGCGTGTGCGGCGTGGGGTGCACCTCGAGCATGACGTCGGGCGAGAGCGGGAACGGCTCGCCCGCCTGCAGGTCCAGGATGCCGATGGGATAGCCGGGATCCAGCAGCCACGCACCGAAGCCTTCGGCCAGCGCCTTCACGAGGCGCACCGTGCCCGGCGGGCCGACGATCACCAGCGGCTCGACGCGTTTGGTGGCGTGCCGCAGCGCGAACAGGAGGGCCGGCAGCTCACCGTAGTGGTCGGGATGGAAGTGCGTGAGGGCCACGTGCGAGACGTGCTCCCACGCCAGGTGGAATTGCGCCAGGCGATGGGTGGCGCCGGCCCCGCAGTCCATCAGGAGGCGGACGTCGCCACGCTCGACCCAATGGGCGGGACCGGTGCGGGCCGCCGACGGCGCCACCGTTCCCGTTCCGACCGTCACCAGCGTGAACGTCATGGAGCCCCGAGAAAGACGATCCGTTTGGTGTCCTCGAACCCAGGGGCGGACAGGCGATAAAGGTACACTCCCGGCCGCACGTATGCTCCCATCTCGTCCTTCCCGTCCCACGCGAACCGGGGATCGCAGGTGCCCGGTGCGTCCCCCGCGGGGCGCCCGTAGCGGCCCGGCGCGAACTGGCCCGGTATCTGGGCGGAAGGGACGATGCGGCGCACCAGCCTGCCGCGGATGTCGAAGATCTCCAGCCGCACGTCGCCCGTCGTCGCGATGTCGAACCAGATGCAGCTGGTCGTCACCCCGAGGGCGCGGTTGGGAAACGGGTTGGGGAAATTCTGGAACAGGATCGTGGTCGCCGGCGCCGCCTGGTCGAGGACGAGGAACGACCCGGTGCTCGCGACCACCGAGCTGTCGGCGGTGCCGAGGCGGGCGGTCACCTGCCAGCGGAAGGGCAGGTTCTTCTCCAGCGGCACTTGCGGACGGTAGAGGGTGTCGGTCAGGCCGCGCACCGCGAGGACGGG
This sequence comes from uncultured Gemmatimonadales bacterium, assembly GCA_963806755.1. Lineage (GTDB taxonomy): Bacteria > Gemmatimonadota > Gemmatimonadetes > Gemmatimonadales > JACORV01 > Fen-1245. The sequence goes on along the minus strand of CAWDZR010000016.1, from coordinate 65,134 downwards.
CTGCGTCGGCCCTTCGGACGTGGGATACACCAGGAGGTCGAAGGTCATCGGTCCCGGCGGGGTCGTGACGGCCGGGGCGTGCCAGGCGAACAGCGGCTGGGAGTCGCCGATGCTCTCGCCGCCGGGCAGGTCGAGCGTGAGCAGGGTGACCCACGCCGGCACGACCTGGGGGCCGACGACCGGCGTGCGTTCGGCGACGCCGAGCGCGGAGCGGGCCGTGACGCGCCAGTACAGCCGGGTCTGCGGCGTGGGCGCGAACGGCAGGGCGGCCGACGACGCGGTGAGCGTGGTATCGAAGATGATCGTGGCGAAGGCGCTGTCCGGGCTCACCTGGAGCCGGAACGTGTCGGGGGCCACTCCCGGCGGGGGCGTCCCGGCGTCCCAGGTGTAGTTCGGCGTGACCGAGGTCAGCGTCGAGTCCAGGGGCGCGACCGCCTCGAACCCCGTCGGGAAGGCGAGGAACCTCAGGGCGTCCGGAATGCCCCAGCCGCGGACGTTGTTCGGGGCGCTGCGGAAGCTCGACGCGTCGATGAGCCCGCGCCGCAGCGCGCTGGCCGGCCCGGTCCGGGTGCCCTGCACCAGGGCAGCGAGGCCCGCCACCAGCGGTGTGGCGAACGACGTGCCCGAGCCCGTGGTGAGCCCGGAGTCGGGAGCGGCGATGACGACGTTCACCCCCGGTCCCACGACCTCCGGCTTGATGCGGCCGTCGGCGGTGGGGCCGCGGGAGCTGAAGGTGGCCACGTTGCCGAGCGAATCGGTGGCGCCCACCGCGACGATCCCCTTCGCATCGGCCGGGGTGTCGAGCGATCCGGAGGCGGGGCCGTCGTTGCCCACGGCGACCACCACCAGCGTGCCGCGCGCCGCCGCGCTGTCGGCCGCCACGGTGGTGACCGCGACGTCGCCGTTGAGCTGCGGATAGGTATAGGTGAAGCCGTTGTCGAAGCTGAGGTAGCCGAGGCTGGACGAGATGATGTTGACGCTCAGCGACTCGGCCATCTCCACTGCGGCCACCCAGTTGTCCTCCTCGATCCTCGTCTCGGTGGGCGTGTACTCGGTCCGGGCGAGGATGTACTGGGCGGCGGGGGCGATCCCGACGAGCCGGCCCGGCTGCCGGGCGGCCAGCAGCGACCAGGTGGCGGTGCCGTGCGCCTGGCCAGCAGGGTCGAGCGAATCCACGTAGTCGCGCTGCGCGATGATCTGCGCCCCGGCCATGAGCGGCTGCGCGGTGTTGAAGCCCGCGTCGAGCATCGCGATGCGGACGCCGGCGCCGCTGTCGCCGAGGGCGTGCACGGCGGGGACGTCGAGCTGCGCCACGGCCCAGGAGCCGGGGCCGTAGTTGCCTTGCTCGAGCAGCCCGACCGCCGACGGCGCGCGGGCGGGCGGGCAGCGGCGCGCGGCGCACGCGCCCGGGCCCGCGCTGCCAGCCCGCGCCGGCGGCGGCACCGGCCTGCGGAACCACACGCCGAGCGGCTGGATGCGGCGGACGTCCCGCGTTCCGGCCAGCGCCGGGAGGGCGGTCGCGGGGACGCGTGCCGACACGGCGCCGACGAACCGGCTGAAATGGCGGACGGTGCCGCCGGCCCGGCGCACCGCCGCCGCGAGGGAGTCGAGATCCGCCCAGGGCTCGCCGACGACCCAGACGAGGACGGTGGTATCCGGGTGCGCCCACGCGCGGGCGAGGCGCGGGGAGACGACGCGCGGCACCTGAGCCTGCGCGGCCCCGGGGGCCACGGTGGCCGTGGCGGCGAGTCCCGTCGCGAGGGCGGCCGCGAGGGCGGCGCGCATCCTAGGCGGCTTGGGTCTCGCCACCCAGGCGCACGGAGACCACGCTCGAGACGCCGGGCTCCTGCATCGTGACGCCGTACACGGCGTCCGCGACGGCCATCGTCCGCGGGTTGTGGGTGATGACGATGAACTGCGTGTTGTCCTTGAACTCCTCCAGCAGCCGCGTGAAGCGCCCGATGTTGGCGTCGTCGAGCGGCGCGTCCACCTCGTCGAGGACGCAGAAGGGGCTCGGCTTGGTGAGGTAGATGCCGAACAGCAGCGACAGGGCGACCAGCGAGCGCTCCCCCTGCGAGAGCAGGTGGATGCGCTCGGTCCGCTTGCCCCGCGGCTTGGCCACGATCTCGATCTCGGATTCCAGCGGATCGCTCTCGTCCACCAGGAACACGTCGCAGCTCCCGCCGCCGAACAGCGTCTCGAACACCCGCTGGAAGTTGGCGCGCGCGCCGCCGAAGGTGCTCGTGAACCGCTCGCGCGCCACGACGTCCAGCTCGCGCACGCTCTGCTGCAGCGAGTTGCGCGCGGCCAGGATGTCGTCCCGCTGCGTGACGAGGTGCTCGAGGCGCTGCTTCTCCTCGGCGTGCTCCTCGACGGCGAGCGGGTTCGTGGGACCGAGCGCTTCGAGCTGCGCCTTGATCTCGTCGGCCTCCGCACGGAGCGCCTCGGGCTCGCCGCCCGCCTCCGCGGGCTCGGCGAGGATCTCGTCCAGCGTCTTGCCCCATTCGGCGGACAGGCGCTCGCCCAGGACGCGTCGGCCACCCGACAGCTCGCTCTCCTGCAGCTCCAGCCGGTGCGCCTCGTCGGTCAGGGCGGCGACCCGCTCGCGTTGCGCGGCGAGCCGCTCTTCGCTCTCGAGCAGCACGCGCTCGGCCGTGGTCAGCCCTTCGCCGGCGCTCACGGCCGCGCGCTCCAGCTCGGCCAGGGCGGCGCGGCGCTCGACGAGATCGTCCTGCCAGGAGGCCCGCTGCGCTTCGAGGGCGACCAGCTCGGTCTCGAGATCGGTCAGCTCCGCGCCGAGGGCGTCGCCGCGGTCGGTGTACTCCTTCGTGGCGGAGGTGCCGCGCTGCTCGCGCTCCAACGCGGCGGCGAGGCGCGCCGCCACCTGCGCCTCCTCGACCTGCCAGTGGACGCGCCGCTCCCGCGCCGCCTCGTATTCGTCCTCCAACTCGGCGAGCCGCGCGCGCTGCGCCGCGAGCAGCCCCTCGAGGCGCGCCCGCTCGAGCTCCGCCGCGGACAGGCCCGCGTCCACCTCGACCAGCCGCTGCTGCACGGTGCGCAGCCGGTCGCTCAGCCGCTCGACCAGCGCGCGCTCCGTGCCGAGGTCGCGCTCCACGTGGGTCAGCTGGCGGCGCGCGTCGTCGGCCTCGGCGGCCGCGTGACGCTCCTCGCCCCGCGCCAGCTCGACCGCCGCTTCGGCCGCCTCGGCTTCGGCCTGGTGCCGCTCCAGCCGGCCCGTCATCACCTCGAGTGCGTGGTCCTGCTCGGCGACCGCGGCGGCGAGCCGGCTCGTGTCGTCGGCGACCGCCTCCAGCTCGGCGCGGCGGCGCAGGGGCCCGCCGGCGCCGGAAGGCCCCGGGAGGAAGACGGCACCGTTGGCGCGGATGATCGCGTCACCCGCCGGCGCGAACGGCCGCGCGCCCGAGAGGAGGGCCCGCACCCACCGCGCCGCGGGCCCCGTGCTCTCCACGCCGGCCGGGAGGTCGTCGTCGACGCCGCGGCCCGCGGGCCCCGGCTCCAGCGGCAGCAGCAGCAGCGGGCCCGTGCCGGCGTCGCGGTGCCAGGCGTGGATCGCGTCGCACGCGGCCAGGTCGGATACCACCACCGCGTGCATCCACTCGCCCAGGACGTGCTCCGCCTGGGCGGCGTCCTCGCGCCGCACGCGGACGAAGTCCGCCAGCGGACCCTGGACCGCCGAGCCGAAGCGCTCGCGGGCCGCCAGCAGGGCGGCCGCCGCCGGGGCCAACCCCACGCGGTCGCGCTCCAGCTGCTCGAGCGCGCCCTTGCGCGCCGCCGCCTGCGCCAGCGATTCGGCCGTCGCGCGCCGCTCGGCCCTGAGCCGCGCCTCCTTCTCCCGCGCTTCGGCCAGCGCGTGGCGGGCGCGATCCGCCTCCAGCCCCAGCGAGACCAGCCGCTCGCCGAGCTGGCCGTGCTGCGTCCCGGTCTCCTCCGACCGCGCGCTGGCCAGGTCCCACTCGCGCGTCAGCGTGCCGCGGCGCGTCTCCGCGGCCGCGAGCTCGGGGCGCAGGTCCGCCATCTCGCGGTCCAGCGCCTGGCGCTCGCCGTCCAGCCGCCGGACGCCTTCCGCCTGGCGCTGCAGCCCCTCCTCCAGCCCGCGGAGCTCCACGCGCTGCGCGGCCAGACGCGTCCGCGCGCCCTCCTCGGCGGCCACCCGCGCGTCCAGCTCCGCCTGCACGGCGGCACGGTCACGCTCCGCGGCCTCCCGCTCCGCCGCGGCGGCCTCGCGCTCGCGCGTGACCCGCACCGCCGACACCTGGGCGTCGGCGCGCTCGGCCACCGCACGCTCGCGCCGCGACGCCGCGTTGGTGCTGCGCTCCGCCGCCAGCGCCAGGTCGCCCTCCAGCGTCCCCGCGGCGAGGCGCGCCTCGCCCACCCGGCGCTCCACCTCGCTCCGCCGCGCCTCCGCTCCCGCCCGGGCCTCGACCGCGGCCTGCCGCTCCCGCTCCCCCTCGACCTGGCGCTCCCGCGCCTCGGGCAGCGCGACCCCCAGCTCGTGCCGGCGCGAGGCCACGCTCGCGAGCGCCTCGTCCACCGAGGCGACCTCCAGCCGCGCCAGGGCCGCCACCAGCTGGTAGCGGCGTGCCGCCAGCTCCACCTGCCGCTCGGAGCGGCGGCGCTGCCGCGCCAGGCTCCGCACCCGCGTCTCCACCTCCACGATCAGCTGCTCGAGCTGCGCCAGGTCCGCCGTCGTCTCCTCCAGCCGCCGCTCGGTGCTGCGCTTGCGCTCCCGGTACAGCCCCAGCCCCGCCGCTTCCTCGAACAGCGCCCGGCGATCGTCGGGCCGGTCGGACAGCAGCGCGTCCACCATGCGCGATTCGATCACCACCGCCTGGTTGGTCCCGAGGCCCGTGCCCGCCAGCTTGGCGAGCAGATCGCGCCGCGTGACCGGGGCCTGGTTGATGAAGTACTCCGACTCGCCGGAGCGGGACACCCGCCGGCCGAGCACCACCTCCACGAAGTCGAGGTCGAGGGCGCGATCCGAGTTGTCGAAGTGGAGCGACACCTCGGCGATGTTCTGCGGCCGCCGGCCCGCCGAACCCTGGAAGATGACCTCTTCCATCCGGGCGCCGCGCAGCACGCGCGGGTTGTGCTCGCCCAGGACCCAGCGTACGGCGTCGGAGATGTTGGACTTCCCGCAGCCATTGGGGCCGATCACCGCGGTCACGCCCGGGTCGATCAGCACCTCGACCGTGTCGGCGAACGACTTGAAGCCAGCGAGCTCCAGGCGGCGCAACTTCATGGATGGGTTCCGACGCGCGGACCCAGGGGTCCCGCGTTCCCGGTTGAAGTGAGGAGGCGGCCGAAGTCGGCGGCCTGCCGGGCCGTCGCGTACGCGCCGGCCAGGAGTCCGAACGAGCCGTCGGCGCGGCCGAGCACGAACGTCGGGACGCCTCGGGTCCGCAGACGCCGGCCCGCAGTCCGGGCGGCGCTCTCGGACGGGAACGTCCCGATGGTGAACGACAGCGGCACGAACGCGACGGCGGCCTTGCGGCTCGCATCGAGCCCGGCGGCCCGCACCGCGGCGAGCAGCGAGTCCCCGGCGGGCCGCGACGCCACGGGCCCCGCGTACACACGGTACCACAGGCGCGAGCGGATCGTGATGGGCGCGATCAGGGACGGCAGCCGCCTGGCGGCGAGCCGGTTCCCGTCGGCGAGCGCCTTGCCCAGGCGCGTCCAGGCCGAGACCTGCACGGCGAAGGGCAGCGAGTCGGCGGGCCTGGCGGCCGGAGGGGGCGCCGCCGCGGGCCGCGGGGGCGGGGCCGGCGCGGCGGTGCGCGGCGCGGCTGCGGATTGCGGCGCGGGGCGCGGCCCCTGCGGGGCGCCGTGCGGCCGCAGGCGCACCAGCATGGCCGCCCCGACCCCGACCAGGCCCAGCGCGACGAACCCCAGGACGAGCCAGCGGCCGCGCGGGGGCGCGGGTCGCGCGTGCCAGTGAGCGCGCAGCGCCGGCGCGGGCGGTTCCGGGCCGGGGGCAGAGGCCTCGGCTGCGGGGGTCGTGGCCTCGGCCGCGGGCGTTCGGGCCGCGGCCGTCGTCGTCCCCATCGCGGGTGGCGTTGCCTTGTCCGCGGGCACCGTGGCCTCGACCTCAGGCGCCTCGGCCGCAGGTCCCGGCACGGTGACCCTGCGCGGCGTCACGACTGCGCCGTCCCGGTCCTCCGCCTCGATTCCCCCTTCGTCGGTGACCTTGGCCAGCAGCGGAAGCCCGCCGTCCACCGCCGCCTGGATCTCCGGCGTGGCGGCGAGCCCGGCTTCCGCACCGTCCGGGGCGAGCGCCACGAGCCCGTCGAGCTCCGTGCCGATCGCGCCGATCGTCTCGGGCGGGAGGAACAGCAGCATCAGGGCGCCCTCGTGGCGGAAGCCGGCCGCGAGGCGCTTCCACCGCGGGTTGGCCATCATGGCCATGGGATCGGCGGAGATCGTCCCCGCTGGAACGAAGAACAGGGTCGGCTCCGGCTGCGCGCGGGCGATGTGCGACAGCGACACGCCGTACTCGAACACGTCCACGATGCCGTCGCCGTTCGGCTCGCCGGCCACGCCGTGCAGCCAGGGCGTATCCACGTAGCAGTCGACCAGCGCGACCCGCCGGCCGGCCGCGGCGACGTGGCGCGCGAAGGCCCACGCGGCGGCGGCGGCGCGCGTGAGGTCGTCGGTGGCGGGCACGAGGGCGACGAGCGCCGCGCCGGCCAGCAGCTCCGGAACCGAGAGGGGAGGAGAGTCGGGTGGCGCCATGGGTTCCGCGGCCGTCACTGCGGCGCCGCGCCCGTCGGACCGCGCCCCGTGATGAAGTAGGGACGGCCGAGGAGGCGGGCGACGGAGTCGGCGGCGGGACGGGAGGGGAACGGGCCGATCAACACCCGCCACCCGGCGGCTCCCGCCGCGGGCGCCACGACCAACGCGGAGTGTCCTTCGCCCGCCAGCTCCGTGGCGTAGTCGCGGGCGCGGCTTTCGAGCTCGAATACGGCGAGCTGAATCCATGACGGCGAGCCGCTCGGCGCGGCCGCTGGCGCCGCGGCGCGGGGCGCCGGCGCGCGGGACGCGGACGCGGCGGCGGGGGCGGGGGCGGTCACCGGAACGCGGCTCGCCGGGGCCGGTGCCCGGTTCACGGGCGTCGCGGCGACCCGCGCAGGCTCCTGGGCGGGCGCGACCACGGGGGCGGCGGAGCGCGTCGCGGGCGGCAGCTTCTGGGTGCGGCCGGCGACGGGCCCCGCGCCTGCGGCCGCCGCGGCTGCGGAGTCGGCCCGCCGGGCGGCCGCCTGGGCAGCCGCGACGCCCGCCGCCGGCTTCCAGCGGGTCACGAACCAGAAGTCGGACGCGCCCCCCGCGACGGCGCCGAGGGAATCGAGCGTCCGGACGTCGCGGGCGACCACCGCCGTGCCGTCCCGGTACAGCAGCGAGCCGACCTGCGACACCGTCGGCAGGTCGTTCTCCCACGCGGTGTAGATCCGGCCCAGCAGCCGGCCCGACGCCACTCCGACCACCCAGGTCTCGCCGCGCCGCGACGGCGCCAGAGGGCGGACGAGCACGACGCGCCCCCACGGATCCATGCGCAGCTGGGCCGCGGGGCCGGGCAGCGGGACGGCCGGCTCCTCCTTCCGGGTGAACCGGTCCACGATCGCCAGCTCGCTCTTCGACTGCAGCGACACGTACAACTCGTGCCCGGACGGCGTGAAGACGACGTCGGTCGGCGAGCCGATGAGCGGCACGAACCACGGGCGCCACTGGTCGCGATCCTCGAGCATCTCCAGCCCCGAGTCGGTGCCGAAAGCCAGCGCGTCGCCATTGCGGGAGAGGACCCGGATCGGGGTGGAAGGGACCGGCACGACCTGGGTGGGGCCGGCCTCGCGGGTGGCGAACGTCGCCGAATCGCGGCGCACCAGGATCAGGCGCGAGCCCAGCGCGGCGAACGCGTCGAGCACGCCGCCGCCCACGTCGTTCGGCCACGGGTTCGAGCCCCACGGCTCCGACTCGATGACGGCGCCGCGATCCGACACCGCCAGCAGCGTGTCCGTCGCCAGCGCGGTGAACCAGTGGCCCCGCGGCGTGATGGCGTGCTCGCGCGAAGCGACGAGGTCGAACGCGACGATCTCGCCCGTGCGGTCGCGGTACAGCAGCCGGTTGCCGGGGGCGTCCATCGCGATCGTCGCGCGCACTGGACTCGCGTCGCCGGAAGACGTCCACGCCACCGAGCCCAGGCCCGGGAGCGGATAGGCGCGTAGCGGTCCCCCGGTCGCGGGCAGCCGCAGGGCGAGGCTCGGCACGGCGCGCGGGCCCTCCGCCGGAAGCGGCGGGACGGCGGGCGGCTGGCCCCCCGGAGGCTCGTCCGCAGGGACGCGGCGCGGCGTGTCGCCGGCGCATCCGGTCAGCAGCAGGAGGAGGGCGACGGTGAGGTTCTTCAAGGCCATGAAAAATAGGGCTCGGAGGGCGGACGGCAAAGAGACGAAAGCGTCTTCCGGGGCCGACGGGAGGAGGCGGCGGCGCGGCGCCGCCGCCCCGGACGCCCTAGAACGGCGGCCCCAGGCTCAGCATCCAGTAGCCGCCGTGTCCCGGTCGCTGGTTGGGGATCGCGTAATCCACCCGGAGAATCGCCAGGCCGAACACGTTCATGCGGACCCCGAAGCCCTCGCTGGTGAGGGGCTGGCGCACCGCGTTGGCGTCCTGGCTGCCCGAGCGCGACCAGGCCAGGGTCGAGCTGCTGTTCCACGCGATGCCCGCGTCGTACCACAGCGCGCCCTCGAGCGGCGGGAAGCCGATCGGCAGGAATCCCAGTGTGAGGTTGCGCACCAGCTGGAATCGCAGCTCCGCGTTGAACACCGCGATGCGCGAGCCGATGAGCTGGTCCACCTCGGGGCATCCGGTCGCCGACGGCAGGTTGGAGCGCGACGCCGAGCACATGGTGGCGTCGTAGGAGCCGAACGTGTACCCGCGCACCAGGTCGGTGGAGCCGAGGAAGATCGGGAACAGGTCGCCGCTGGAGCCGAACCGCCCCAGGGTCAGGAACCGTGTGGCGAACGTGAGCGGGAACTTGATCATGTCGTAGCGGCGGTAGTCGGCCAGCACCTGCACGTAGCGCCAGTCCCCGAACGTCGGCGTGACCTCGAGCCGGTACCGCTTGCCGAAGAAGTCGCTCGTGTAGCCGAACAGCGAGTTGTCGTACACCAGGGCGATCGTCGGCTGCACCAGGTTGAGGCTGGGGCTGGAGGTCGTGCTGTCGGAGTAGTAGCCGGTCGGCAGGCCGGTCGCGGGGTCCACCGCCGTATTCAGGTTCAGGGTCGCGACGCCCACGTTGGTGTAATGCAGGCCGAACTCCACCCGGCGGAAGCGGTTGAGCGGGTAATACGCGTCGGTGAACAGCTCTCGGAACACGAGCCGCTGGATCTGCTCGGTCAGCACGTCGCTGCCGCCCGGGCCCACGCCCGGCTGGTAGGCCGAGCCGCCGTAGTAGAACAGCGGTTGCTGCTGGAAGCCGAGGTCGTAGTTCCAGCGGTGGCCGGTATTGACGTAGGCGGCGAGGACCTGCGCTTCGGAGAGCCGGCCGTTCACCGCGCCGGAGAAGACCAGCGTCTGGTTGCCGAGGATGTCGGAGAGCGAGATGGACGTGCCGCCGAAGATGCCGCGGCCGAAGTTGTCCCGCTCGTAGCCGATCGTCGGCTGGCTGATGTAGTCGGGCGTGTACCGCGTGCGGTAGGCGCGCAGCTTGAAGGTCGTGGTGTCGGGGAGCGAGAGCGTCGTGCTGTCGAGCAGCGCCGCCACCGAGAGCGGCGCCGCGGCGCCGGAGTCGGCGTGCGCGGGCCCGGTGGCCGAGGGCCGGAACGCGCCGCTGCCCGAGCGGTAGATCGACGTCGGCACCCCCGTCGGGGCCGCCCCGGCATCGGGCGGCCGCGGCGTCTCCGGTGCCGCCGCGGGCGTGGGGGCCGACGCGGGGGCGGAGGCGGGCGTGAGCACGGGTGCCGCCGTGGGGGCGGAGGCGGTCGCGGGCGCGGGTGCCGCCGCGGGCGCTGGGAGCTGCGCCAGCACCGGGTCGCCGGCCGGCGCCCCCCGCACGCCCTCCGCCATGTCCACGACGTCGTGGAGCGGCAACGCGGACGCGTCGGCCAGCGCCACCCAGTCGGGCGACGGGCTCCCGTACGGCGCCTTCATCAGCGACCGCGGGTTGTCGATCGCGTACACGTCGTAGTCGCCGTTCTCGTAGTACGTGATCAGCATCCGGTCGGCCTGGCGCGCCCACGAGATGGCCGGCGAAAGGTCGGTGATCCCGGTGATCCCCGTGTAGGCGTTGGTCAGCTGGTAGATCTGCCCGTCGCCGCAGTCGTAGAGGAAGACGTTGTCGATGCCCGAGCGGTCGGAGACGAACCCGAGGGAGCGGCCGTCCGGGGCCCACACCGGGTCGATGTTCTTGCCGCGGTCCATGCGCGGGAGCACCTGGATCGAGTCGCCGTCGAGGTAGTAGAGGGCGATCCGCATGTTGCCGAACTGCATGATGTCGAAGTCGGTGTCCGGCCCGCGGTCGGTGGTGAAGGCGATCGTCTTCCCGTCCGGCGACCAGGCGGGCATGAGGTCCGCGTAGCGGTCGTCGGTGAGCCGCCGCAGGTTCCCGCCGTCGGCGTCCACGACGTACAGGTCCGACCACCCGCCGTCGTAGCCGGTGAAGACGAGCTGCTTCCCGTCGGGCGACCAGCTGGGGTTGGTGATGGCGTTCAGGCCCAGCCGGTAGCGGGCCACGATCCGGTCGTTCGGCACGTCGAGGATCACCAGGTTGTCCTGGTCGCCGCTCTTGGCGGCGAAGGCGAACCGCTGGCCGTCGGGCGCCCACGACCCGGTGGAGTTGATGAACCGCAGCGTCTCGAAGTTGGGGTTGATGGACGACTGCACCAGCCGCCGCAGCACCCGGCCGGAGTCGCCGTCGGCCAGGTACAGGTCCACGAAGAAGAAGTCGCGCTCCGAGAGGTAGGCCACGTAGCGGCCGTCGGGGGAGATCTGCGGCGAGACGTGGAGCGAGCCCTTGGCCCCCTTCTCGGTCAGGAGCGCGCGCGCGAACCGCCGGGCCCGGTCGTGGTCGGCGATCTGCGGCAGGTACATCTTCTGCACCGCGTCGCGCCAGTCGTCGGAGAGCTGGTCGAGCGACTCGCCGAGGACGCGCTGGACCGCGCGGCCGATGCCGCTGGACACGGAGCCCTTGAGGATCGCGCCGATGGCCTCGTCGCCCCAGCGGCTGCCGATGTAGGCCATGATCGCGTGGCCGAACCGGTAGGGGAAGATCCGCGGGTCGTCGGTGAGCTGCTCGATGGTGGGGAGCTTCCCCTCCACGGCGGCGTCCCGGAGCCACATGGCCGTGTGGGGGTCGATGGGGCCGATGCTGAGGTACTCGGCCATCCCCTCCATGAACCACAGCGGCGGGTTGACGCGCTCCAGCACCTGGATGCCGGCGCCGGTGCGCCCGTGGCTGTAGATGTCGAACTGGAACGCGTGCGTCATCTCGTGCTGGAGCACGTGTTGGAAGTCCGCGTACGAGCCCGTAAACGGGACCACCATGCGGTCCTTGTACGGCTCGGTGAAGCCGCCGGTGCCCTCGCCGATATCCCCGGGCGTGGCGTTGGTCTGCTGGAAGTCCGACGCGGAGGCGTACAGCAGCAGCGGCTTCCGCTCCACCCACTGGTGTCCCAGGATGCGGGAGAGACGCGCGTAGTCGCGCTCGGCCATGCGGGCGGCGTCGAGCGCCGCCGTCCGCTCGCGCGGGTAGTAGTACACGTCGAAGTGCTGGGTCTCGATGATGTGCCAGTCGAAGGCGCCGTACTCGACCTTGTTCTGGCCGAAGTACTGCGCCCGGGCGGCCGGCGGCCGGGCGAGCGCCGCGGCCGCCGCGACCAGCAGCAGGATCCGCGTGGGCTTCATCGGCTCTCCTCGCCGGTGGCGACCGGGCGCTGGGGGGCGTCGCCCCACAGCCCCTCGAGCTGGTAGAATGCGCGCAGCGCCGGGTGGAAGACGTGCACCACGAAGTCCACGAAGTCGAGCAGCACCCAGCGCCCGCTCGCCAGCCCCTCGATGTGGTGCGCCCGCACGCCCCGCTCCCGCAGCGCCTCGAGCACGCCTTCCGCGATCGCCCGCACGTGCGTGTCCGAGGTGCCCGAGACGACCACGAAGTAATCGGTGGCGTCGCTCAGCTTCCGCAGGTCGAGGACCACGCCGTCCACCGCCTTGTGGTCGCCGCAGGCGACCAGCGCCCAGGCCAGCGGGTCGCCGGCCTCCGGTCGCGCCTGACGCTCCGGCCGCTGGGCCCGCGGCGGGCGCACCGGCTTCCTACGGGTCATAGCTCGGCCGGCGCCGGAAGGTTCCCTTCGGGGCCGTCCTCGACCTGGTAGAAGACGCCCCAGGCCCCCGGGCCCACGTGGGCGGCGAGCACGCCCGTGACCGGCGCCACCAGCAGCTCGACGGGGTGGTAGCGCTCGATCAGCGCGGCCCGCACCCGCTCCGCCAGCTCGGGACAGTCCGCGTGCGCCAGGCCGAGCCTCAGGCGCCGCCGGGTGGCGGGCAGGGCCTTGTCGAGCAGCCGGAACAGCCGGGGGAGGAGGGCGTCGGGGCCCCGCACCCGTCCGGCGGCGATGGCCTTCCCGTCGGGGTCGAGGGAGAGGATCGGCTTCATGTCGAGCAGGCCGCCGAGCCACGCCTGGACCCGCGAGACGCGGCCCGAGCGCAGCAGGTACTCGAGCGTGTCCACGGTGAAGAACATGCCCGACTGGCCGCGCACCCGCTCCAGCTCGCGCCCGATCGCCTCGGCGTCCCACCCCGCTTCCGCCAGCTCGGCGCCGCGCAGCGCCAGCATCCCGACGCCGAAGGAGGCGCTGCGGCTGTCCACCAGCCGGATGCCGGTCGCCCCGAAGGCGCGGCGCGCCGACTCGGCGCTGGCGTAGGTGCCCGACAGGGCCGACGACAGCAGCACCGCGACGACGCCCTCGGCCTCGGCGCGCGCGTGCTCGAAGGCGTCCGCGAACTGCGCCGGCGTCGGCTGGCTGGTGGTCGGCGCGGGCCCGGGGCCGCGCAGGCGGCGGTAGAACTCCGCCGGCGCGAGCTCCACGCGGTCGAGGAACACCTCGTCGCCGAACAGCACGTGCAGCGGCACCACGGCGATGCCGTAGCGATCGAGCACCGCATCGGGGAGGTCGCACGAGGAGTCGCACACCACGGCCACGCGCCGGGTGGCGGTGGTGAGCAGCCGGTGCTGCTCCCGCATGTCGTCGGCCTTGCGCGTGACGATCTCGCCCCACGGCTCGGCGATGCGGAAGACGGCCGCCGCGTCGTCGGTGTGGATGTGGACGCGCAGCAGGTCGGCCGTGCGCAGCACGAGCAGCGAGCCGCCGAGCGGCGCCAGGGCCGCCCGCGCCTCGACGGAGCCGGGCAGGCGGTCGCCGCGGACCAGGATCTCGGTGCAGTAGCGGAAGTCCTGGTCCGCCGCCACGGCGGTCACCGCCGCGGGCGCGAGGTCGATGGCGCCCTCGACCGGCAGATCGGCGCCCTGCATCCCCGTCTCCACCAGGCGCATCACGCCTTCGAGCATCCGCACGAAGCCCTTGCCCCCCGCGTCCACGACCCCCGCCTTCTTCAGAACGGCGAGCTGTTCGGGGGTGCGCTGCAGCGCCTCGTCGGCGTGCGCGAGGGTGCTGCGCAGCATCGGCAGGATGTCCGCCTGCTCGCTCGCCGAGCGCTCGGCGCCGCGCGCCGCCTCCCGCGCCACCGAGAGGATGGTGCCCTCGACCGGCTTCTCGAGTGCGTCCTGCAGGCGCTCGAAGCCGCGGCGGATGGCCGCCGCCAGCTCGTGCGAGCGCACCCGCATCCGCTGGCCGATCCCCTCGCTGAAGCCGAGCAGGAAGTGGGACAGCATCATCCCCGAGTTGCCGCGGGCGCCGCGCACCGAGGCCTCGGCCGCGGTGCGGGTGACCTCGGGCAGCGGAGCGTCGCCCAGGCGGTGCAGGGCGTCGGCGATGGAGCGGACGGTGTGCGAGAAGTTGGTGCCGGTGTCGCCGTCGGGCACCGGATAGACGTTGATGCGGTTGAGCTCGTCCCGGCCGGCCACCACCCAGGCGGCGGCGGCCAGCAGCGAGCGGCGCAGGCGGCGACCGTCGAGATACCCGATCGCCGTGCCCACGGCGCTACTCTTTGACGACCCAGACCCGGATTTCAGGTTTCACGTCCGCGTGCAGGCGGACCGGCACCTTGTACGCCCCGAGCGCCTTGATGGGCTCGGGCAGCTCGACGGCGCGCTTGTCCACCGCGAAGCCCTCGGCGCCCAGCCGGTCGGCGATGTCGGCGGCGGTGACGGAGCCGAACAGCTTGTCGCCCTCGCCCGCCTTCATCGTGAACGAGAGCGAGACGGCCTCGAGACGGACCGCCATCTCGCGCGCCTCGCCGACCGCCGCGGCGCTCTTGCGGTCCCGGAGCCGCTGCTCGGCGTCGAGCCGGCGGCGGTTGCCGTCGGTGGCGAGGTAGGCCAGCCCGCGCGGCAGCAGGAAGTTGCGGCCGTAGCCGTCCTTGACGGTCACGACCTCGCCGGCCCGTCCCAGCTTCTCCACGTCCTCGCGCAGAATCACGTCCATGCGTGCATCCTCTACTGTTTTGGGGCGGCGCGCGCAAGGCGCAGCCGCCAGTCCACGAGCGTATCGGTCAGTCCCAGCGCCAGCACGGCGACGAGGACCACCGGCAGCAGCACGACGGTCACGACCAGCACCAGCAGGTACGCGAACGCGCCGCCGAAGCCGGCCGCCGCGGCCACGGCCGCCAGCACGGCCACGCCGCGCATGGCGTACAGGCCGCCGAAGAACAGCAGCAGGTTCCCGCCGAGCGCCCGGGCCCACTCGAAGCGCGGCAGCACGACCACCAGGAGCGACAGCGCGACGCCCCAGATGAGGTGGTCGTTGAAGCGGAACGCCGCCAGCGGGGCCAGCGGCTCGCTCGCCGGCTGCCGCGCGATCCGGTGGTACAGCGCCCACGCCAGCGCGACCGCCGCCACGGTCTGCAGCAGCACCAGGCCGGGGAGGAACGCCCCCACGAAGCGGATCGCCGTCTGCGCGCTCTCCTGCACCAGCTCGCGCGCGGGGCTCCCCACCGGCGCGAGCACCTCGAGCACCAGCCGCGACTGCAGGAAGTAGTGCTGCTGCGCCAGGCCGACCAGCTTGGCCGCGCTCAGTCGGGTGACGGCCATCAGGACCGCGGCGGCGGCGGCCGCGCCCGTGACGGCGGCCAGCGTGGTGGTCACGAAGCCCCGGGTCCGGCCGCTGACGAGCACGATCACCAGGCTCCCGGTGAGCAGCACGACCCACGCGCGCTCCAGCTGCGCGAAGGCGTCCGAGGCCCCCAGCAGCAGCCACAGCACGATCGCGGTCAGGAGCGCCGCATAGACCAGCTCCCGCCGCGACGGGCGTTGGACCGCCAGCAACGCCGCCAGCGGGGCCAGCACCAGCGCGACCGGCGCGAAGTACGCGATCCCGGCGATCCCGAAGAGGTAGCTCAGGGCCCCCAGGATCAGCGGCCTGAGCCTCCGGCTACTGGCCGTACCCTTTGATGTAGGGCAGCAGCATCAGCTGCCGTGCCCGCTTGATGGCGGTCGCGATCTGGCGCTGGTGCCGGGCGCACATCCCCGACAGCCGGCTCGGCAGGATCTTGCCGCGGTCCGTCAGGAAGCGGCCCAGGGTGCGGTCGTCCTTGTAATCCACCACCCGCACGCCCGCCTCGCAGACGGGGCAGGTCTTGCTCCGCGTCCTCATTCCTCCTCCTCCTCGACCACGCCCGCGACCGCGGGCTCCACCGGCACCGGCGCGGGCGTCGCCGCCTCGGCCAGGACCACGAGGAAGCGCAGCACGCCCTCGTCCAGCTTGACCGCCCGCTCGAACTCGGGCAGCACCGACGAGTCGGCCTCGAACTGGGCGACCACGTAGTAGGCCGTGTCGTGCCGCTTCAGGCGATACGTCAGCGTACGCTTGCCCCAATGCGTCACGGTGACCTGGACGCCCGCGCCCAGGAGGGCGTGGAACCGGGTCACCTTCTCCGTCACCGCGGGTTCTTCCAGCGCGCTGTCGAAGATGTAGACGACTTCGTAACGGCGAGTCACGAACGACACCTCCCTTTGGTCTGAACGGCCCCCGCCAGGTGTTAGCGGAAGCAGGTGGTTTGTGCCTAGCAAGATAACGTGAGAAGTGAGGGGTGAGAAGTGAGAGGTTCGGGTGAGAGGTGAGAGGTCGAAAAGCGTGAGGGGGCGCCGACCAGCCCGATGCCCCCTCTCACTTCAGCTTCTCACCTCTCACCTAATCCGTCTCACCTCTCACTTCTCACCCCTCACGCTTCACCTCCTACAGCAGCAGCCCCGCGATGGTCGCCGACATGAAATTCGCCAGCGTCCCCGCCAGCATCGCCCGGAAGCCGAGGCGGGCGAGGTCGTGCTTGCGCTCGGGCGCCAGCGCGCCGATGCCGCCGATCTGGATGCCGACCGAGCTGACGTTGGCGAAGCCGCACAGCGCGAAGGAGGCGATGGTGAAGCTGCGCGGATCGAGCCCCGCCTTCATCGTGCCGAGCTGCGCGAAGGCGATGAACTCGTTCAGCACCGCCCGCGTCCCGAGCAGGCCGCCGATCGCGCCGGCGTCGTGCGGCGGCACGCCCATCGCCCACGCCACCGGCAGGCCGACCCAGCCGAGCACCGTCTGGATGCTGGCCGGGAACCAGGCCACCAGGCCGTGGACCCATCCGAAGCCGCCGTTGAGGAGCGCGATGATGGCGATGAACGAGATCAGCATCGCGATCACGTTGAGCATCAGGTACAGCCCCTCCGTCGTGCCGCGCGACGCCGCGTCCACGACGTTCACGTCGGTCTTCGGCACGTCGAGCTTCACCACGCCGAGGGTCTCCGGCTGCCCGGTCTCGGGCTCGAGCAGCTTGGCCATCAGGATGGTGCCCGGCGCGGTCATGATCACGGCGGTGAGGAGGTGCCGCGCCTCGATCCCGAAGGCGATGTAGGCCGCCATGATCGAGCCGGAGACGTGCGCCATCCCGGCGGTCATGACCGTCATCAGCTCTGACTGGGTCATCTTGTTGAGGTACGGACGGATCGTGAGCGGCGCCTCGGTCTGGCCCATGAAGATCGAGGCCGCGACGTTGAGGCTCTCCGCGCCGCTGGCCTTGAGGATCTTGTTCATCGCCACGGCCATCGCGCGCACCACCACCTGCATGATGCCGAGGTAGTAGAGGATCGCCATTAAGGCCGAGATGAAGATGATCGCCGGCAGGATCTGGAACGCGAACACCACGCCGATCTTGGCGTGCTGGGCTCCCAGGTCGCCGAACACGAACTCCGAGCCCGCGTAGGAGAAGCTGAGGATCCGGGTGACGACGTCGCCGAGCCACCGGAACAGCTCGATGCCGAAGGGAACCCGCAGCACGAACACCGCGAAGGCGACCTGGAGGGCGAGCCCCCAGCCGATCGTGCGCCAGTTGATCGCCTTGCGGTTGCGGCTGAGCAGGTAGCCGACCCCGAGGAACAGCGCGATGCCGACGAGGCCCACCAGCCGTGACGCGAGCGGGATGGGGGCGGAGGCAGGGGCTAGGGGTTGGGGGTTAGGGGTTAGGGTCGCGCCGCTCGAGTCCCGCGCGGGGGCTGCGGGCTGCTGAGCCGGCGCCGCTGGTTGGCCCCTGGTCCCTAACCCCTGATCCCTAGCCCCTGCTTTCGGGCTTTCCGCCAGCGCGGCCGTCACCGTGTTGTACACGAACCGCGGCAGGGTGAAGACGGCCAGCGCCGCGGCGAAGGCGACGGCGAACGAGAACAGCACGCGGCGCAGGCTCATCGGGGTCCTTTCGGTTCCGGGGCCGGGTCGCTACTCGGCCGGCCGGACGCGACGATTATAGCGCGCCATCGCCCGTTCCGCGCCCTCCGCCATCCAGCACTCGACCGCTTCGGCCATCTCGGGCAGCAGGTCCGCGACCGCGGCGCGGTCTCCGCGGGGCATGTCGTCGAGCATGAACTCCGCCAGGTCGTCCACGCCTTCCGGGGCGGGCCCGACGCCGATGCGCAGCCGCGCGTAGTCGCGCGTGGCCAGCGTGGCCTCGATGCTCTTGAGGCCGTTGTGGCCGCCGGCGCTGCCGCGGGCCCGCACGCGGAAGTAGCCGACGGGCAAGGCCACGTCGTCCACCAGCACGAGGAGCCCGGGGATGGGGCCGCCGGGCTCGGCGGGGCGCAGCCCCGCGAGGGCGCGCCCCGAATCGTTCATGAAGGTCTGGGGTTTGAGCAGGTGAACCGGGCCGAGCGGCGTCAAGCCGCCGGTGGCCAGGGAAGGGGGCTCGCGCCGGAAGCGGGGCAGGTGCCACCGTGCGGCGAGCGCGTCCAGCAGCCAGTACCCGGCGTTGTGCCGGGTGTCCGCGTACGCGGCGCCGGGATTGCCGAGCCCGACGATGAGGTTCAGAGCGCGGCGCCCGCTACTTCTTCGACTTCTTCTCGCCCTTCTCCTCTTCCGCCTCCTCGTCCGTCGGCTTGCGCTTGCGGATCAGCTCGGGCTCCGCCACCTCCGCCGCGCCCTCGACCGGCGCCGCTGCCGCCACGGCCTCGCCCTCCACCGGCGCACCTTCCACCGCCGCCGCCGTCGGGGCCGCCACTTCCTCCGTCCGCGGCGCGACGACGGTGCACACCGTGAGCGCCCCGTCCATCAGGATGTCCGCGTTGACGACGCGCAGGTCGGAGACGTGCAGCGACTTGCCGATCGTCAGCGCCGTGACGTCCAGCTCCACGAACTCGGGGATGTCCGCCGGCAGCACCGAGATGGCGACGTTGCGGATGACCTGGTCGAGCGTGCCGCCCTGGTTGCGCACGCCGTCCGGGATGCCGGTGCAGTGGATCGGCACCTCGACCCGGATGCGCTCGCCGGCCCGGATCTCGTAGAAGTCCACGTGGACGATGCCCGGGCGCACCGGGTGGCGCTGGACTTCGCGGATCAGCGTCTTGACCGTCGCGCCCTCCACCGTCAGCTCCACGATGGTGCTCTCCGGGTGGATCTTCTCGAGCAGACGGCCGAGCTCGGTGCCGTTGACGGCGAGCGAGACCGGTTCGCGCCCGCGGCCGTAAATGACGGCGGGCACCCGCCCCCCGCGGCGCATCGCGCGCGCGGAACCCGTGCCCTGGTCGGTGCGCTTTTCGGCGCTGAGCTGGACGATGTGGGCCATGGTACGAACCTCAAAGAGTTGGTGGGTGGTAGGTTGTGGGTTGTGGGGGTGGAGGGGACGAGCCCCTGCCACCTACCACCCACCAACCATCACCCGCTACGTCAGTCGAACAAACTCGATACCGACTTGTCGCTGTGCGTGTTCGCGATCGCCGTCGCGAGCAGGTTCCCTACCGACAGCACCACCAGGCGGTCGAAGCGTTTCTCCGCCGGGAGGGCGATCGTGTTCGCGATGGCCAGCTCCTCGATCGGTGCCGCCATCAGGCGCTCGATGGCCGGACCCGAGAGCAGCGCGTGCGTGGCGCAGCAGTACACGCTCCGCGCCCCGAGCCGCTTCAGCGCCCTCGCCGCCTCGCTGACCGTGCCCGCGGTGTCGATCAGGTCGTCGGGGATCAGGCAGTCCTTCCCCTCGACTTCGCCCACCACGTTCACCACTTCCGCGATGTTCGCCGACGGGCGCCGCTTGTCGATGATCGCCAGCGAGCCGTTGAGCCGCTTGGCGAACCCACGCGCCATCTTCGCCGACCCGACGTCGGGCGCCACCACCACCAGCTCGTGCAGGTGCTTCTGCCGGTAGTGGGCGGTGAGGACCGGCGACGCGTACAGGTGGTCCACGGGGATGTCGAAGAACCCCTGCACCTGGTGCGAGTGGAAGTCCATCGCCAGCACCCGGTCCGCGCCCGCCGAGCTCACCAGGTTCGCGACCAGCTTCGCGCTGATGGCCACCCGCGGCTGGTCCTTGCGGTCCTGCCGCGCGTACCCGAAATAGGGGATCACCGCGGTGATCCGCGCCGCGCTCGCCCGCCGCGCGGCGTCCATCAGCAGCAGCAGCTCGACCAGGTTCTCGGCCGGCGGATTGGTGGGCTGGATGATATAGACATCCCGCCCCCGCACGTTCTCGTCGATCTTGACGAACAACTCGCCGTCCGCGAACCGCCGGATCGTCACCTGGCACAGCGGCTGCTTCAGGTACGCCGAAATCTCCTCGGCCAGGGGCCGGTTCGCGGTCCCCGCGAGCAACATCAACTGGCTGCGCTTCAGCGAAACGTCGGCCATAAAAGCCCTTAAAGCTAGTTGGACAGTTGCGAGACGCCAAGTTGCGGGTGGTTTCGAGCCTGGAGACGGCAGCGGCCAGGTCGATTCGGAGGACTCCGAACCGGCCTGGCCCCTCGCTGCTCACAACTCACGACCGCTCGTAACTCGGCGTCTCGCAACGGGCTTGGCCGTGGCGTCTCGCCACTGCTCCGCGATCCGCCAACGCGAGCGGTTATCTGCCTCTCTTGGCCGGTGCGGGCGCCGCCGGGGGCGCATCGAAGCTGATGGCGTGCCAGGTAATCTTCCAACTGCCGTCGGCCTGACGGGTCAGGGAGTGGAGCCACTTGCCGGCCATCGCCGCGGGCGCGGCCGGTGCGGCGCCGTTGGCGGGCGCGGCCGGCGCGGGCGGCGTCAGGGTGAACGTGCCGGCTTCCACGGCGAGGTCCTGGCGGCCCACCATCATGGTCGTCGTGATGGCGAGCACCGGGCGCGTGGGCGTGCCGAGCGCGGTGTTGAGATAGGTGCGGATGGCGTTCGAGCCCACGAGCGCCGTGGTGTCGGCCAGCTGGATCACCGCGTCGCCCGCGTACAGCCCCACCACGCCGTCCACGTTGCCCTTGTTCCAGGCCGCCGCGTAGTCGGTGGCGATCTTCGCGAACGCCGTCGAGTCCGCGCCGGTCAGGGGCTGAGGTTTGTTGGAGGGCTGGCACGCAGCGAGGAGCAGCAGCGCGGCGCCCGCGGTGAAGGAGAAGGTACGGACCATGTTCGACCTCGTCGTGGGAGGATGGCCTTCAGCGCCGTCCCGGCCCCACCGCCGGCGGCGCCTGGTTGAAGCTCAGCGCGTGGTACTGGATGCTCCACGTACCCTCGGACCGCCGCAGCAGCACCATCAGGTACTTGCCCGTGAGCGGCGGCCCCGCCTTGGGGGTGAGATCGAGGCTGCCGTCCACGACGGCGAGCCCGTCGCGGGCGGTGATGACGCCGCGGCCGATGTCGATCGCGGGACGGAGCGGGGTGCCCAGCGTGGTGTTGTAGTAGTCGGCGATGTCGTCCGTGCCCCGGATGGGGTGACGCCCGGGGACCTGGATCTCGGCGTCGGGCGCGTAGAGGCGGGTGGCACCGTCCACGCTGCCCGCATTCCACGCCGCCGTCAGGTCGGTGCGCACCCGGTCGATCGCCGTGGAATCGGCGCCCGTGAGCGTCGGCGGCGGCTGTCGCGGGGTCGCGCAGGCGAGGCAGAGGAGGAGCGCGGTAGCGGCCGCGGGCAGACGACGCATCACCGCCTCGTGGAACGGGAGGGCTGGCTCAGAGGTAGCGCGCGACGGGCAGCGGCGCAAGCCGCGCCGGACGGTCCGGCCGCGCCGGACGCTCCGGCCGCGCCGGAGACAGCGATCGCGCTAGACCGGCGCCTCGGCCAGCTGCACGGTCCCCTGGCGCTGCTGCTTTCCCCACCCCTGGCGCTTGCCCTTGATGGCCGTCACGACGGACTTCAGCAGCACGGCGTACATCAGCTGGCGGTACACGAACCGCTGCCAGAACAGCCACCACAGGTCGCGCAGGTCCTCGCGGTCGAGCCGGTAGGCGATGAACGCGCCGATCAGGTCCACGCCGAAGAAGATTCCGTAGAAGAACCCCACCTCGAGCACGACGCGGGTGATCTGGGGCAGCGGCTGCCAGTCCTGGTGCAGCGCGCCCACCGTCGCCCACGAGTACACGAAGTCGATCAGGGTCCACACCACCTTCAGGTCCACCAGCGGCCCGAGGGCCTGGAACACCACCTGAAAGACCCAGACCGCCGGGATCGCCACCCAGCCGAACCAGCCGTTGTGGAAGGTGGCCCCGCGGTGCTTCCACAGGCACTGGAGGGTGCCGTACGCCCAGCGGAAGCGCTGGCGGAAGAACGCCCGGAAGGTCGCCGGCGCCTCGGTGTAGCCGAGCGTTTCGGTGTCGGCCGCGATGCGCCACCCCGCGCGGCGCAGCCGGTAGGTCAACTCCATGTCCTCGGCCATGGTGTCGGTCAGGTAGCCGCCGACCGCCTGGACCGCGCTGCGCCGCCACGCGCCCACGGCGCCGGGCACGACGGTGATCGCGTTGAGGTGGCCGTAGGCCCGCCGGTCGAGGTTCTGGCTGGTGATGTACTCGATGGACTGCCAGCGGGTGAGGATGTTGAGGCGGTTGCCGACCTTCACGTTGCCCGCCACCGCGCCCACCCGCGGGTCTGCGAAATGGCGCACGATGAGGCCGATGCCGTCGGGCGCGATCTGGGTGTCGGCGTCGAAGCAGACCAGGACCTCGCCGCCGGCGGCCGCGAGGCCGCGGTTCAGCGCCGACGCCTTGCCGCCGTTGTCCTGCCTGAGCAGCCGGACCCGGGGCTCGTCCGCGAACGCGCGCGCCACCTCCTCACCGGTGCCGTCCGTGGAGCCGTCGTCCACGACGATCACCTCGAGGCCCGGGTAGTCGTTCGCCAGCACGCTCCGCACCGTCTGCTCGATGACGGGGCGCTCGTTGTAGGCGGCGATCAGCACGGAGACGGCGGGCCGGTACGCGGGGTCGAAGTGGCGGCGCAGCGCCTTGCGGCGGGCCACGAGCGCCACCGGGATGATGAACGCCACCCGCGCGACCGCGAGCGCGACGGCGAAGAGGAAGGTGAGCCCGAGCACCGTCTCGAACAGGAACAGCGCGTTGAACGTGATCCGGTCCAAGCCCACCAGCAGCAGGTCCTTGCGGCCGATCGGCGGCATCACCACGTCGCGGGGGACCCCGAGCAGCTGCGACACGGTGACGAACTGGTAGCCCTGCGCCTGGAGCATCGGCACCAGCTTCTCGAGCGCGAGCACGGTCTGGGAGCGGTCGCCCCCGCCGCTGTGCAGCAGGATGACGTTGGCGCGCGGGGTGGACTGCACCTGCTGCAGCACGGTGGCGACCAGGTCGCCCGAGGTGCGGCGCTGCCGCGTGCCGGCGGTGTCGGTCTTGTAGAGGTTCCAGTCCTGCGGGTCGATCAGCTCGCCCACCGTGACGTAGCCGAGCGAGTCAGCCATCACGATCGGCCGCGCCTCCTCGGCGCTGGTGGGTTCCGCGTCGGCGTCGTAGGGGAACCGGAACAGGATCGTGGACCGGCCGGTCACCGCCTGGAGGGCGCGCTGGGTCGTGTTCAGCTCGAGCAGCGCCCGGCGCCGGCTCACCGCGGCCATGTTGGGGTGCGTGAAGGTGTGGCTGCCGACCTCGTCGCCATCGGCGACGATCCGCCGCGTGACCTCCGGGTACCGCTCGACGTTCTCGCCGATGAGGAAGAAGGTGGCCTTGACGCCCAGCCGCTGCAGCACGTCGAGGACCTCCGGCGTGTAGATGCGGTCGGGGCCGTCGTCGAACGTCAGGGCCAGCAGGCCCTTCTTGTAGCCGGACCGCCGGATGACGTACGACGCCGGGAACTCCTGGTACTCCTCGTCGGTCAGCAGGCGGGTCGTGGAGTCCTGGTCGGTGGTCCGGAGGCCGCGGTGCGGCGCCGTGGCCACCTCGAGGATCTCGCCGTCGCCCTGGAACTCGATGCCCGAGGGGGACGGGATGGTGTCGAGCACGGTGGAGGCGGGGAGCGCGTCCGCCATGCGGCGGTCGAACACATTCCAGATCGACGGGTCTTCCGAGCCGAGCACCCACAGGGCGGCGCCGCGGACGCTGTCTCTTCGCGCCAGCAGCAGATCGTTGTAGGCCGTGACTGCGTCGAGCATCCAGACTTCGTGCGCCCGCGACGAGTCGTCCACGTAGTTGAACGTCGGATTCAGCGCCTGCGGATCGAAGTCCACCACCTGGGCCGGCGGCTCGTCGGGGTGGTTGTCCCGGGCCACGATCAGCGCGCCCTGGTACGTCAGAGGCGCGGCGAGCTTGCCGGTGGAGGCCCAGTCGTACGCGGCGTTCGCGATCCCGGCCACCAGCTTGCCCGGCGGCACCTGGGCCAGGGTGCGCGCCAGCACGCTGTCGTACCAGCCGGCGCCGGCGAGCGGCCCCGGCGCGCCGCCGGGATAGTGCTCGTTGTACGCCATCACGATGAGGTAGTCCGCTTCGGCGGCGATCTCCGCCAGCGGCGCGGGCTTGCCGACCTCGATGTCCACGCTCAACTGCAGGCCGGCCGGGTCCAGCTCGTCCCGGAGATGCGCGAGGAACGCCGGCAGCCGGGCGTAGTCGCCGGCGTCGAGGTTCTCGAGGTCGACGTTCAGGCCCTGGAAGCGGTTCTGCACCAGCCAATCGCGTATCGCCTTGGCCAGCAGCCGCTGGTCCACCGGCGAGGCCAGGAGGGTGTGGGCGCGCTTGGGATCGAACGCCCCCGCCTCCGCGTTGTTCAGCACCGGCGATATCGCGATGTGATGGTCGCGCGCCACCTCCGCCACGTCGTTGTTCGCCGGCGTGACCTCGGGGTCCCAGTCGTGGAAGTCGAGCGCCGTGCCGGTGCGGGTGAGGTGCAGCCACTCGGGGAACAGGTCCGTGAGCTTGTCGGCGTTGGCGCGCAGCGAGGACAGGCCGCTCCGCTGCCAGGTGACGTAGAACGCGCCGACGACGGTGTCCGCCCGCACGGGAAGCGGCGCGCCGCGGCGCGCGACCTGGCGCTCGTGCTGCCGGGCGCTCATTTCGCGGAACAGGGCCAGCCGGTCGCGCCGCAGCAGCTGCCGGTTGAGGCGCTGCTGGCGCCGGGGAAGCAGGCTCTGGCCGGCATGGGAGAGGCGCTGCGCCGGGTTCGCCATGCCGGGGAGCTGGGGCAGGAACGGCACCACCAGCATGCTCACGACGAAGATGGTCGTCAGGACGGCGGCGCCCAGACCGAGCACGGTGGACGTGCGATTCACCGCCCGGCGTCGCTTGCCGGTCGGGTCGAAGAACACCGGTGTGGCCATCAGAGGTTCAAACTACGCAGGGGGAGGCCGGTTGCGCGAGCGGGCCGGCGCCCGCGGCCAGCCTAGGCTCCGAGGGCGGTCAGGACCACGCCGAGGACGGCGATCAGCCCGCCCGCCGCCACGTCGCCGTAGCGGTCCACCCAGCCGGCGCGCAGCTGCACGGCGCCGTGCCGGGCGAGCAGGGTGAGGGAGGTCATGGTAGCGATGGTGGCGACCTCGTAGACCACCGCCACGCCGGCCACGGCGCCGGCGCCGAACGGCGCGGCGGCGACGATGAGGGGCACCACGGCGACGCACGGATCGGCGCACGCCAGCAGGAACAGCGTCCACGGCGTCATGCGCCCCGCGTCGTGGACGTGGTCGTAATGGCGGTGCGCGTGGCCGTGCAGGCGGCGGCCCGCCGCGCGCCGCAGCCCCCATACGCCGTACGCGAGGCCGAACACCACCAGGAGGACGCCGCCCCACGCCTCGATCCGGTGGCCGAACGCCGAGACCATCTCCAGGCCGAAGACCAGGGCGAGCACGCCGGCGAACACCGACCCGGTGACGTGGCCGAAACCGCACGCCATCGTGATCCGAGCCGTGCGTCCGGCCGACCAGCCCTGGACGCGCGCCAGGGCGGCGAACGGCATCCAGTGGTCGGGCGCGAGCGTGTGCAGCGCGCCCACCGTCACCGCCGTGACGGCGATGGCGGCGACCACCCCGGGACCGATACCGCCGAGCGCGATCATGCCGCCCCGACGAAGGGCAAGTTCCGTTCCACTGGCGAGGCGCCGGAGGCCCGCGTAGGTTGCGTGGCCGAATCCCCCTCACC
Source organism: uncultured Gemmatimonadales bacterium (assembly GCA_963806755.1). Lineage (GTDB taxonomy): Bacteria > Gemmatimonadota > Gemmatimonadetes > Gemmatimonadales > JACORV01 > Fen-1245. Next base: position 39,194 of record CAWDZR010000016.1, on the reverse strand, counting down.
GACGCCCTTCATCCGCGAGCTGCCGGCATGCCCGTCCAGTTGACTCCCGTCACCAGTCGCCGCGACCTGAAGCGCTTCATCTACCTTCCGGCCGAGCTGCACCGCGACCACGCGCTGTGGATGCCGCCCATCTACATGGACGAGTGGAAGTACTACGACCCCAGGAAGAACAAGGCCTTCCGCTACAGCGACGCGACGCTGGTGCTGGCGTGGAAGGACGGGCGGCTGGTGGGGCGCGCAATGGGGATCGTCAACCGCCGCCACAACGAGATGATGAAGGAGAAGACCGCGCGGTTCGCCTGCCTCGAGTCCACCGACGACCAGGAGGTGACGCACGCGCTCCTCGCGCACGTCGAGGGCTGGGCCCGCGAGCGGGGGATGACGAAGATCATCGGCCCGTTCGGCTTCAACGACCAGGACCCCGAGGGGTTCCTGATCGAGGGGTTCGAGCACCCGCCCACCATCGTCACCTACTACAACTTCCCGTACCTGATCAAGCGGCTCGAGGCCGAAGGCTACGGGAAGGAAATCGACTACGTCGTCTATCACATTCCGATTCCGAAGACGGTGCCGGAAGTGTACGAGAAAATCGCCGCCCGCCTGGCCACGCGCGGGCACTTCCGCGCGCTCGAGTTCACGAAGAAGAGCCAGCTCAAGCCGTACATCCGGCCGATCCTCGACCTCATGAACCAGACGTTCGTGGGGATCTACGGCTACTCGCCGCTCGACGCCGAGGAGATGGAGGGCCTGGCCAAGCAGTACCTGCCGCTGCTCGACCCGCGGTTCGTGAAGGCCGTGGCCAAGGACGACGAGGTCATCGGCTTCGTCATCGGGATCCCCAACCTCTACGAAGGGATCGTGAAGGCGAAGGGGCACCTGTTCCCGTTCGGCTTCATCCACATCCTGCGCGCGCTCAAGCGCTCGCGGCAGCTCGACCTGCTGCTCGGCGGGATCAAGGAGGAGTACCGGGGGCGCGGGGTGGACACCCTCCTCGGCATGACGATGTTCCGCTCGGCCATCGCCGGGGGATTCGCGAACTTCGACTCCCATCACGAGCTCGAGACCAACACCAAGATCCGGGCGGAGATGGAGCGGCAGGGCGGCGTGATCTACAAGCGCTACCGGATCTTCCAGAAAGCGCTCTAGGGCGCGGCCTCACGCGGCTTTCAGCACCAGGGCCGCGCACCGTCCGCCGAAGCTCTCCGCCAGCAGCAGCGCCGCGCCGTCCCGCGCCGGCTCCGCCGTCACAGCGATGCGGCAGGGCGGCAGGTCCGGATCCACTTCCTCCGTTCCGACCGATGGCGGCACGATGCCGCGCTCGACCGCGAGCACGGCCGCGGCCGTCTCGACCGCGCCGCTCGCGCCGAACGAGTGACCGATCGCCGCCTTGAGCGAGGTCAGCGGCGAGTCGGCGAGCGCGGACCCGAACAGCTGCGCGAGCCCGCGGCACTCGGCGCCGTCGCCGAGCCTGGTGCCGGTCCCATGGGCCTTGATCCAGCTCACACAGCTCGTTCCCGCGATCGCCAGGGCCTCCTGGGCGGCGGCCGTGACGCCACTGCCGTCGGTGTCCGGGGCGGTCATCGAGCCCGCCTCGCAGCACAGGCCGTAGCCTCCGGCGATGCCCCGGATGCGCGCGCCCCTCGCGCGCGCATGCGCGTCCGACTCGAGCAACACGGCGCCGGCGCCTTCGCCGAGCACGGTGCCGCTGCGCCGCCGGTCGAACGGCCGGCACGGGGCGCTGGCGCCGGCCTCGTGGGCGAGAATGCCCGACGCCGCGAAGGCTGCGGCGACGTCGCGCTGCAGCGGCGAATCGCCGCCGCCCGCCAGCACCACGTCCGCCGCGCCGGACGCGATCCGGAGCCAGGCCTCGCCGATCGCGAGCATCCCGGACACGCTCCCGGCCGAGAGGTGGAAGACGGCGCCATGGATGCCGTGCGCGTGAGCCAGGAACGCGCCGCCGGCTCCCGTCATGTAGCGGACGATCGCGGCGGGGCTCGGCGGGCGGTGATCGTCGCGCCGCACGAAGTCCCGGTGCTCGTCCAGCATGTCGCCGATGCCGCCGAGCGACGAGCCCTCGATGAGCGCGAACCGGCAGCCGTCGTCCGGCACCTCGGGAAGACCGGCGTCGCGCCAGGCTTCCTCGCCGGCCGCGACGAACATCCGCGCCGCGCGATCCAGCCGGCGGGTCCGGCGGTCGGGCGGCAGCTCGGGGGCGGCGGCGGCCGGCAGGCCGTCCAGATCGGGGCGCGTGAGCACGGCGCTGCGGCCGCCCGCGAGCAAGTCCAGCAGGGCAGGGGCGCCGACGCCCGCGGGCGACACGGCGCCCACGCCCGTGATGACGACGCGGCGCGCGTTCACCGGGCCGCCTGCGCGAACCGCGTGAGGGCCAGGTTGAGGCGCTGTACGGAGGCCCGCCCCACGGCGAGCGAATCGCGGCCGAGCGCGGCGAAAGCCGCGACGTCCGGCTCGCCGGTGTCCGGCGTGTCCACGCGGTACCAGCCGGTGGAGCGCAGCAGGTAGGTCCGCGCCATACCCGCCGGCACGGGCGGAGCCGCGAACACCACGTCGGCGCCGGCGCCGTGACTGAGCGCGTAGTCCCGGTGATCCACGGCCGTGATCAGCGGCGCCACGTCGCGCCCGCCTGCTGCGCGCGCCGAGACCAGCCGCAGCTCGTGCACCGTGACCTCACGGTCGGCGGTGAAGTCGATCGCGACCCGATCCACCTTCCAGAACGACGGGGCCGAGGTCAGGCGCACCAGCACGGAATCGCCCGTGACGTGCGAGAGGTCGAGGTCGAGCACCTGTCGCTTGACGATCTCAGGGCCGGCCTCCCAGAACAGGCCCTGGTCGCGCCAGCCGGCATCGGTCCTCACGGACGCGGCGAGGAACGCCTCGCGACCGAGGCGCGCCTGCATCGCGCGCGCGGCGGCGGGGTGCGCGTTCAGCGTGTCGTACCACGCCTGCGTGGCCCGGCCGTGCGCGCTGATGAACTCCCCCAGCATGAGCGTGCTCCACTCCGAGCTGTTCGCGTCCACCACGAGGTGCGCGTGGGTCGCGCCGGTCGGGCGTGCGAACACCAGCTCCAGGCTGGAGCGCAGGTCGGCGGGGTTCGCCGGGTCGCGCTCGGTCACGGCGGATTCCCAGCTCCAGCCGTCGGCCGCGCGTACCCGCGACAGCGCATCCACGCCGCGGTCGTCCGTCGCCCGGAGCGGCGGCTCGAGCGTCCCGATGGTGTGCAGTGTGCCGTCCGGCCCCGGCGCGACCGTGACGGCCGGATCGTGGTCCACCGCCACGACGGCGAGCGCGTCGAGGTGATCCGTCTCGGCCAGCTCGTTCGCCACGCGCAGGCGCAGCAGCCCGTCCTCCGCCACGACGTAGTCGAGGTTGTCCACGTCGGTGCGCTGCAGCGCTTCCGCGATGGCTCCGCCGAAGGTGCCCGAATCCAGGCGCCAATGGTGCCCGTCCCAGCCGTAAACCAGCGGGCACGAGAGCTTCATGTTCCCCATGCTCGAGGAGGACGCGCTCCCTCCGCCGAGGTTCATGTTGTCGACCGCGTTGACCAGACTGACGACCAGCGCTGCGGACGCTCCGGCTGCCGCGACCGCGAGCACGGTCCTGCCGGCGTCCACCTTCTGGATCTCGAGATGGTGGATGTCCTTCAGCGCGGCGAGCGTGAGCTGCCCGTCGGTCCGCGTGCTGTCGGTGTAGCCGGCCAGCGAGTCGTGACGGATGAACGCGTGGTGCAGCGTCAGCCAGGACCCGTCGGTGAGCACCGCGCGCACCACGGAGATCGGGTGGTGGGCGACGAGGTCCCGCGGCGATTCGTTGACGGTCTGCCAGCTCGTGCAGGCGGCGAGGCAGGCCGCGCCGAGCGCGGCGATGAGCGTGTAGCGGAGCAGCGTGTCGCAGCGGACGCGGGCGATGCGGAGCCACGTGAACCACATACCGTCCTCCCTGGAGTTTCCGGAGCGAACGGTGGCGGGGGCCCGTCAAGCCCACGTCAAGGCGGCGCGGCGGAACGCGTGAACCCGCGGCGGGTTAGTAAAGCCATCGCATCAACGTCTCACGAATGTGCGACGGGCAGTGGTGAGTTTTCTGATAGGAGCTGTCATGATTCCGCATGTAAGGCTCGGCTCGTTCCTCCTTCTCTCGGGGGCGGCGTTCCTGACGGCGTGCGCTCCGAGCATCCGCAGCGAACGCGACGCGAACATCCCGGTGCCTCAGGGCGCCACCTGGGCCTGGGCCGGTGTCGGCGCCGTTCCGGGCCGCGACACGTCCGTCCGCGGTCGCTACATCCCCAGCCGCTACGCCTACGCCATGGTGGATCCCATCGTGCGGCAGCGCTTCGTGCGGGCGATGGACGCTGCGATGCAGGCGAAGGGCTTCCACAAGCTGGACGATACCGCGCAGGCGGATTTCGTCCTGAGCTTCTCGTTCGGCGGCGAGCCGGCGTACACGCGCGCGGCCGTGGCGGCGCCGGCGGTCGGCTTCGCCTGGTCCGGGGGCTGGGGGTATCGCCCGTGGGGCTTCTACCGGCCGTGGGGCTACCGTCCGTGGGGCTGGTCGCCATGGGGTTGGGGCTTCGGTTTCGCGGCCATCCCCTCGTACGGCTACTACGGCGTTCCGGCGTACGCGGGCGGCGGGCGCGCCTATCGCGACGGGGCGCTGGTGGTGCAGCTCAGGCTGCGCTCCGACGGCGAGGTGGCGTGGATCGGCCGCTACCGCGCCGACGAGCGCGACGTTCGGCGGATGAGCGACCACGAGCTGCAGACCGCGGTCGACAAGCTGTTCGCCACGCTGAAGTGAGCCTCGGGCCACGGCCCCGTGCGGCGGCGCCCTCCGGTGTTGTGGGGGGCGCCTTTGCATCCGCCGCAGCGCGGCCGCAGGTTAGGATGTTCGCGGCCGCCGCTGCGCCGCCCTCACCACCCGTCTCGGAACAGGGGATTTCATGACTCCCAGCGATCATCCGGCGCTCGTCGCCATCGCCATGCTGGCCGCCGCCGCCGACGGCACGACCGACGCCGCCGAGCAGGCGGCCATCGCGGCCGCGGCGCAGCGGATCGGCTCGCCCGACGTGACGCGGCTCGCGCAGCGGCTCTCCGCCGGGCAGCTGACACTCGCCGACCTTGCGGCCCTCCTGTCGGACGACGATGCCCGGCGCCTCGCGTACCAGACCGCCGTCGCGGTGTGCCACGCCGACGGCACGGTGAACGCCGCCGAGCAGCGATTCCTCGACCAGCTTCGCGCCGCGCTCGGCCTCCCGGCCGGCGAGGCGGCGGAGACGGCCCGCACGGCCGGCGCGCTGGCGGCCGCGCCCCTCGCCGTCTCGTCGCCGGCGGACTCGGCGGTTGACGAGCTGATTCTCCAGCAGGCGATGCTCACCGGGGCCCTGGAGATCCTGCCCGACCAGCTCGCCAACGTCGCCATTCTCCCGCTGCAGCTGAGACTCGTCTACCAGATCGGCCAGCGGCACGGGCAGCAGCTCGATGCGAACCAGGTCAAGGACCTGGCCGCGACCCTGGGCCTCGGCGCGGCGGCGCAGGCGATGGAGGGCCTGGTGATGAAGGTGCTGGGTGGCGTGGCCGGAGGGCTGCTGGGCGGTCTGGTCGGCGGTGCGACGCGCATCGCCACGGGTGCGGCGGTCACCTTCGCGGCCACGTACGCCCTGGGCCACGTGGCCGAGCAGTACTACGCCCAGGGGCGGAAGTTGAGCACCGCGGATCTGCGCGCGCTGTTCGAGCGGTTCCAGCAGGAGGCGCGCACAATCTATCCGAAGGTGGAGGAGCGGATCCGGGGACAGTCGCGGACGCTCAACGTCCAGAGCCTGCTGGGGGCGCTGCGGGGGTCGTAACTAGAAGCGATGGCCCCCGGGCAAGCCGCGGGCCGGATCGCGCTCAATCCAGTGAGGCGGCCTACAGCGTCGCCTGAATGTCGTCACCTCGGCCAGGCGCGGCCCTGGGTGCGCGCCTCGGCTGGATCTTCACGGTGACAGGCGCGGCCGCCGGCGCTGTCTCGGTCTTGAGGTAGGCCGTGTGGTCGTGGTGGAGGGCGCCGTCCGGCAGCAGCTCATACATCGGACCCAACTCCTCCCTGATCCGGGAATGGTAGAAATCGGGAAGCCGGTTGGTCTCCCCCTCGACGAAACGTCGCACCGAGCGGTCGGTGTCGAGCAGCCGGCGGATGCCGGAGTGGTAGCGCGTCCGCGAGGACCAGGATACGGCCTCCACCAGCTTGATCCACCGCGTGGTTCCCCGTGTTGCCGTAAAGCGCCGGGCGACGGCGCGCCACGAGTACGAGTACCGACTCAGGTCCACGACGTGATCGTAGAACTCCGGGAACGCGTAATGCTTCGGCCGTACATTCGTCGCCCGGTGGCTGTCGAGGAAATGGAATGGAAACGGCAGCACGCGACCGGCTCGCTGGTACTCGAGGTTCAAGGGTGCCGCGCGGCCGTACGCCGTGAGGAGCGAGTAGGCGGCGAATACCCCGGGCGAGAGATCCAGGAACCGCTTGGTGAGCTCGAAGGGCTCCGGGCCCCGGTCGATGTCCAGGCCGAACACGAAGTTGGTCCGCACGTACGGGATGTAGCGCAGGATCATGTTCACCTGTTCCGCCACGTGGCGCACCTTGTCCATGCCCGTCAGTCGCGTCTTCGACTTGTTCCCGAGGTCGAACCAGGATTCGACCCCCGGCAGGAGGGCCTGGAAGCCGTTGCGCTTGAGTCGCACGAGGTGCGGCTCCGACAGGAGCGACAAACTGCTTTCGGCGATGTGACGCATGCGGCCGGGCGGAACGGCGGCCTCGATCGTATCCATGTACTGGTCGAACCGCACCCCGAAGTTCGGGTCGTGCCACCCCACGATCGGCTGGTCCACCTTGCCGAGCAGGAAGCGCAGGTCCTCGCCGAGCTGATTGAAGCTGAGGGGCTGATACTCCACGGTCGAGTCGATGCAGAAGCTGCAGGTGTAGGGGCACCCCAGGCTCCCGATCATCGGCACGATCTTGATGGTTGGAGCCTTGGCGAGCGCGGCCTCGACGAACCTCCACCGCGCCGCCAGCGGCGGGAGCTCGCGCGGCTGGGTGGCGGCCGAGAGCTGGTGTCCCAATGGACGGTGCGCCGCGCATTCGCGCACGACCTCCTCGACCACCGTGCGATCCGTGAAGCCGAGAACGTAGTCGAAGAAGCGGGCAGCGTCCTCCGGGTAGCAGCGGGCGTGCGGCCCGCCCAGGACGGTCACGGCACCGCGCTGCCGGAAGAGATTACTGATGGCGTAGGCGAAGTGTGCGGCCTGCGTGAAGGCGCCGATGAACAGGAGATCCAGGTCCGGCGGGAGTTCGGCGAGCACGTCCCCGAACCCGGTGTAACACGAGTAGCTCACCCTGTGCCCAGCCTGTTCGCACCACACGCCGATCACCTGAGGCATGATGCTCGCGAGGTTGGCGTTCATCACGCGCGACCACAGCGCCCGGGTGGGGATTTCGACGATGTCGAGAATGCCGATGCGGAGCTGGCGCATGACCAGCCCTCCACTTGTGCTCGAGGTCGCCTGGAGGATCCGGCGAAGAGCCGCTGGGGGATCGGGACAACCTGTATCCCATTTGCTCCGCCCGCAAGGCTCTCGCGGCGCTACGCCCCAGTGATCAGGGCGATAGCCAGGTCACGGTGACGCCGGGCCCCGCCGAGGTGTATGTCTGCGCGAGCGACGGCGTCAGGTTGCTGTGGATGGTCAGGTTCAACCCGGCAGAGCCGGACGAGGTCGCCGACAGGTAGTAGCTGCTGGCGGGCGGGCTCGCCGGGAAGGTGAGGCCCGTGAAAGTGTAGGTGCCCGTGTCAGACACGAGCAGCATCGTGATGCCGCCCCCCGTGTAGTTCTGGAAGGTGATGTTGTCGAACGCCGTGATCGGGCCCTGGAGCAGCACCTGGGTGTTGTCGAAGGTGAGACGGCCGGTGACGTCCGCGCTCCGGGCCCCGAGGTTGGTTCCGCTGCCGAGCACGGTGCCCACGACCGTGCCGGTATCCACCAGAGTGCCCCCGAGATACAACTGCGACAGCAGGCTCACCGACCCGGTCGTCCCGCTCAAGTCCAGATTCTGGAAGCTCGAGTACGGGTCCACGATCTGGAGATTGTGCGCGCCTCCTCCGACGAGCGCCGTCGTGAACGTCCCCGTTGCGTGGAACGCGAGCGTCGCGCCGTTCGACTGCAGTACGCTTCCGTGCGCGACCAGCACACCGGCCTGCAGCTGGCTTTCCCCGCCATTGAAGGTCGCGTCCCCTCCGACGATCAGGGAGTCCGTCGAGTTGCTCATTCTGAGGAAACCGCTCCCGGTCGTCGCGAAACCGCGGGTCACGGTCAGCGTGTAGCCGTCCAGGGTGAGATCGAACCCCGAGACGACCACCGCGCCCGCGACGGCGTTGGCGGTCAGGCCAGGCGGATAGTACGCCGTGTTCGGTATGATGACCGAGTCGGAGGCCGTGGGGACTCCCGCAGGGCTCCAGTTCGGTCCGCACGACCAGTCGCCGCCATTCGCGCACCCGCTCGCTGCCCCGACGAACGTCCGCGTGGTGCCGCTGGAGCCACCCCCCGTGGCGGTGAAGGTCACGGGGTTGCCCGTGAGGCCGGAGCCCGTGAACGTCGCGGTGAGCGTGTTCGTGCCGGCCGTCGTGCCGAGCGTCCAGCTCCCCACGGTGGCGATGCCGCTCGCGTTGGTGGTCTGCGACGCGCCGGTGATGCTGCCTCCGCCAGAGGCGACGGCGAAGGTGACCGCCAGCCCCGGCACCGGGTTCCCCCAGAAGTCATGCGCGAACACCGCGGGAGGCACGGGGACGGCTGAGCCCGGCGATGCGCTCTGGTTGTCCCCGGCCGACACGCCGACCACGTAGGCGGCGCCCGCCGTGCCGGTCGCGGTGAAGGTGACCGGGTTGCCGGTGATGCCGGAGCCCGTGGCGGTCGCGATCAGGGTGTTCGCGCCGGCCGTCGTCCCGAGGCCCCACCCCCCAACGGTCGCGATGCCGCCGGCGTTGGTGGTCTGCGAGGCGCCGGTGACGGCGCCGCCGCCCGAGGCCACCGCGAAGGTGACCGCGACCCCCGCGACGGGGTTGTTGCTCGCGTCGCGCACGATCACGGAAGGCGCCACGGGCACGGAGAGGCCGACGGTGCCCGACTGGTTGTTCCCGGCGTTCACGGCGATCTGGCTCGGCAGGCCCGTCGCGGTCGCCGTGAAGGTCACCGGGTTGCCGGTGATGCCGGAGCCGGAGGCGGTCGCGGTCAGCGTGTTCGTGCCCGGCGTCGGCCCCATGTTCCAGCTCCCGACGACCGCGATGCCGCCGGTGTTGGTGGTCTGGGTGGCGCCGCCGACGACGCCGCCGCCCGAGGCCACCGCGAAGGTCACGGTGACCCCCGCGACCGGATTGTTGCTCGCGTCGCGCACGATCACCGAGGGCGGAATGGGCACCGACAGGCCGACCGTGGCCGACTGGTTGTTCCCGGCGTTCACGGCGATCTGGGTCGCCACGGCCCCGGTGGCCGTCGCGGTGAAGGTGACCGGGTTGCCGGTGATGCCGGAGCCCGTGGCCGTGGCGGTCAGGGTGTTCGGGCCGGCCGTGGTGCCGAGCGTCCAGCTCCCGACAGCAGCGACGCCGTTGGCACCGGTTGTCTGGGTCGCGCCCGTGACGCTCCCGCCGCCGGAGGCCACGGCGAAGGTGACCGCGACGCCGGCGACCGGGTTGTTGTACTGGTCGCGCACGGTCACGGCGGGCGCGACCGCCACGGCGGTCCCGGTCGCTGCGGTCTGGTTGTTCCCCACGGCAACGGCGATCTGGCTCGCGGGCCCCGCGACGGCCGTCGCGATGAAGTTGGCGGGATTGCCGGCGATGCCGGAGCCGGGAGCGGTTGCGGTCAACGTGTCGGCGCCCGCCGTCGTGCCCAGGGTCCACGTGCCGCCCACGGCGATGCCGCTCGTGTTCGTGAGCACGGTCGCGCCGGCCACGCTCCCTCCGCCCGAAACCACCGCAAAGGTGATGGCCACGCCGGGCATCCGGTTGCCCGACGCGTCGAGCAGCTCGACGGCGGGCCGCACGGCCACCGCGGTCCCGGCCGTCGCGGTCTGATTGTTCCCGGCGACGATGATGAGCTGCGGCCCCGTCGCCACGACCGTGCCGGTCGCCGAAATGCTCAGGGTGCCCGCGTCCACCGTGCACGACACGGTGATGTCGGCCTGGCCCGGCGCCACGCCCTTCACGAGGCCGGTCTGGTCCACCGTCATGATCGCCGGCGCGGACGTGGTCCAGACGAGGGTGATGCCCGGCGGAACCGTGGTGTAGGCCGTGTTCGTCTGGTCGAACAGCGCCGCGGTCAGTCGCAGCGTGTCGCCCTGGTTCACGCTGAACTGGCCGACGTTGATCACGATGCGGCGCACCAGCCGCCCCTCGACGCCGGGGCTGACGAACTCCTGGCAGGCCCACAGCGCGGCGGCCGTGGAGCCGAGGAGCAGGAGCAGCCGGGCGCGGGACGTCAGAAGCTCCGCGACACGGACAGGGTGGCGAACGACTCGGCGAACGCGGGCATGGTCCCGTACGCGGTGTAGCTCGTGTAGCGGAGCTGCAGCTGGAGGCGCGTCTGCCAGGGCAGCGTGTAGTCGTCGTCCGACGTGAGGCCGAACACGCGGCGGCCGGCGCTGAAGGCCTGCGAGGTCCCGGCCGACAGGTGCAGCTTGCCGAACCGGCCCGTGCCGCGGAAGCCGGCGTACACGTTCTCCTGCGTCGCGGCGCCCGTCGTCTGCGTGGCCGCGAGGGAGAGCGACGGGGCCAGGCTGATCGCCGGCGTGAGCGACACCTCGTCCGACACCGATACGTTGTGCACGGTCATGCGCGGCAGGTGGGTGAACGGGTCGAAGTCGGTCGTGCGCTGCAGCGTGTAGGCGACCGCCAGGACCGAGGTCCGGTGGAACAGCGACGCCTGCCATGCGGTCATCGCCGTCACGGCGATGGAGTGCGTGTTCACCGCGAACGTGTCCACCGGCGAGGTGTTGGCTACCACGTTGCTCTGCCCCGAGACCGTGGTGGTCAGGGTGGGCGCGATGCGCCACGACCCCGTCAGGACGAGGGCATCGTTGTTGGTCGTCGCCAGCTTCTGGCCGAGCAGGTTGTCGTTCTGGTGCTGGACCTCGCCCTGCAGCGTCAGGTTGTTCTGGAGCAGCCGCACGGACCCGCCGAGATCGTAGCCCTCGCGGTCGTTGATCACGTACGAGAGGCCGAGCGAGGTGTAGCCCGGCCCGACGTACTGCCATCCCGCCTTGAGGCTCGCGCTGCCGAGATCGAGCGTACCGTGAAGATGGTAGGCGTAGTCCCCGCCGGTGGAGAGCTTGAGCGGGATCAGGGCGTTGAGGACGCGGCCCAGCGTGACGGCGGTCGGATTCGCGGCCGGGCTCGTGAGGTCGCGCGTGATCAGCGCCCCCGCGGCGTCGCCGGCGATCACCAGGCGCGTGGCGAGCATCTGCGCCTGTCCCGAGAGGCCGACGACGAGGTTCTCCTCGGGCCGGCTCTGCTGCTGCGGACGCAACGCGACGGGGATGGTGTCCAGCAGCAGGGTGTCGATCTGGGCCTGCGGCACGGACGACGGGTCGTCCTTCGCCTTGACGAACATCAGGTCCACGTACGACGACGTCTCGCGGCCGAGCCCGATGAGCCCGGCAACGAGGGAGCGCGCGTAGGTCGCGCCCGCGCCGTCACCGAACACGGCGCGCTGCGTCTTCCCCCCTTGGAGCGAGAAGCGGAAGATGCCCGGCCTGAGGTCGAAGCCGGCGCCGCGCACCCGCGTGCCCTGGACGGTGTAGGGCGCGTAGTCCTTGGAGAAGTCGCCGAGGTGCAGCGTGACCCAGCCGAAGCGCGGGTTGAGCCCGAACTGGTCGATGTTCTGGCGGTACTGGTCGCCCTGGGAGGAGAGCACGATGCCGAAGCCGAGGTGGAAGCCGCCGAACAGGGTGGCCTCCGGGCTCATCTCGATGCTCCACGACTGCCCGGGCCAGCGGTCGGGGATGCCGGCGGCGCCGTAGAGCTGGCCGGTGGTGGTGATGTCGCCGGAGAGCTGCAGCGGCGAGCTGGCGGGAGCCTGGGGCGGCTGCCCCGCCGCGGCCGGCGTCTGCGCGCGCACGGCTGGCGCCGGCGCAACGGCCAGGGCGAGGGTCACGCCGATCATCCAGTACCGTGCGGTGCTCACGGACGCTTCTCCTGGTCCGCCGGGGGGAGCTGCCGGGCCGCTTCGACCGCATCCGCGAGTCTGCCGAGCCGCTGGAGCACCTCGACTTCCTCGGTCGCCAGGGACCGCAGCCGCGGCATCCGGACCCGCAGGCGCTGGATCTGGTCGAGCAGATCGGCGAGGTGACCGGCCCGGTCCTGGAGCCGCTCGAGCGGGCGGAAGGTCGTGGTGTCGCTGGGGTCGAGATCGAACGCGCGCGCGTAGCCCATGACCGCGTCGGAGTCGCGGCCCATCACCGTCAGCAGCGCGGCGCGGCCCTCCTGCGCTTCGGCGTCGGTGGCGTCGTGGCGCAGCAGGTCGTCGTAGAGGCCGAGCGCGGCGGTATCGTCCCCGCGCTGTGCGTCCAGCCGGGCGGCGTAGCGTTCGAACAGCGCGCTCCCGGAATAGGCGAGCCGGAGCTGGGCCAGCTCCGCCGGTCCCCAATCGGTGTGGAGGACCACGGTGTCGAGCGCGGCGCGCAGATCGGCGACGATGCGGGCGCGGCGGTCGAGCACGGGACGCGCGGCGGCCACGCGCCGCAGGGTCACCGAGCCGCTGACGGCGTCCGTGGCGGCCAGTTCGGCGGTCTGGAGGGCCGTGGCTCCGCGCCACAGCGCGAGGCGCAGCAGCTGCCGCGCGGAGTCGGGCGGCGGGGCCGGTCGGGTCAGATGCAGCAGCGCGAGCGGCGCGGCCGGGCCGGAGCTGTCCTCGGCGAGCGCTCGGCGGTAGAGCGCGACCGCCCGGGACGTGTCGCGCATCTGCAGCGCCAGGGCGGCGGCGGCGTCGAGGGCCGTCACCGAGCGTGGCTCGGCTGCGAGGAGGCGCCGGTACACCGAGTCGGGCGCGCCGGTACCCCCGAACTCGACCGCCCGCTGGGCGGCCAGCAGCAGGGTATCGCGCGGGACGGGACCGGCGGCCATCTGCCGGAAGACAGCGAGGGCGGACGCGGTATCGCCTTCGGCGGCGAAGGCATCCATGAGGGGCAGCTCGGCAGTCACGGGGTCGGGCAGCAGCTCGGCGGCGCGGCGGTACGCCTCGGTCGCCTGCGGCCAGCGCTGCTGGTCCGCGTCGGCCTCACCGTGAAGGGCCCAGAGTGGACCCGAGCGCGGGTAGCGTGCGAGGCCGGAGTCGGAACGCTGCGCTGCGACGTCGGGGCGACCGGCGTCGAGCCAGAAGTCCGTCGCGGCGCGGAAGGTCGCCTCGGCGGCGTGTGGGGCGGCGACCAGCGTGTCGAGCAGGGCGGCGGCCGCCACGCGATCGGTGGATTCCAGGAGACCGGCCAGCTCGAGGCCCACGGCCTCGTCGGCGGGCCGCTGGGCGCGCGCCGCGCGCGCCGCCCGCACCGCAGCCTTGAAGCCGGCCGCGCCGCCCAGCGTGGCGGCGCGGAGCGCCAGGAGCCTGGGGTCGTTCGGCGCATGGCGGAGCGCGCGGGTCGCGACCAGGCGCGCGGAATCGCGCTTGCCTGCCTCGAGGAAGGACGCCGCGAGGTTGCCCGCCGCTTCCTCGAGCGTCGGGTCGTCATCCAGCGCCCGCGTCCAGTCGGCGCGCGCCGCGGCCTTGCGGCCCGTACGGTACGCCGCGACGCCCGCGTTGGAGAGGAAACGCGCGGCCATGCGGCGGCCGGCCGAGTCCCCGGCGAGCGGGCCCAGGGCCGTCAGCGCCTCGTCCCACCGTCCGTCCTTCGCCAGCTCCTGCACCAGCGCCCAGCGTGTGGGCGTGGAGGTCGGATCGGCGGCGAGTCGGAGTCGCAGGGTCTCGACGGCCTGTCGGTCCGAGACACTGTCCGGCACGGAGCGCGCCGGCTCCTGGGCGGTGGCGGTGCGGAGCGGCGCGAGGACGAGCAGCGAGCAGAGGCCCAGCGGCGCGACGGCGCGGAGTGCGGACCCGACGAGCGCCGCGACGGCCGCCCGCCTCACCGGGACACCCCGGTCCAGGGGCTCGATGCCGATTCGTTGCCCGACAGGTCCACGGCGCGGACGACGTAGAAGTCCGTCGCGTGCCCGGTCGCGTCGAGCATGGCAAGGTCACGCAGCGCCGCCGGTGTGATCGGCGTGTACACACCGGTGGGCGACGACGAGCGGTATACCCGATAGCCGGCCAGCTCCGGATCCACCACCCGCTGCCAGGAGACCTGCACGCCCTGCGGCGTGAGCCGCGCTGCGGCGAGCAGGGGCCGGGGCGGCGGCGTGAAGCGCAGGAATCTGAGCGTGTCCACCACCGGCGCGCTCCGGTTCCCGGCGCTGTCCACGGCGATGAGCCGATAGACGTAGGTGGCGCCGTGGCGGACCGCCGTGTCCCGCACCATCCAGGGGCCGCGCGCGGCATAGCGGCCGAGCGTCACGGGCGCCGAGTCGCCGGAGGTGCGGGTGAGGACGTACGCCTCGACGTCCAGCGCGCTCGACGACGACCAGGCCAGCGTCGCGTAGCTGCCCTCCGCGTCCCGCACGATCACGCCAGTGGGGGGCGACGGCGGCTCGTCGTCGGGGACGAGCACGTCGGCGACGGCCGGAGCGGACTCGGTGAACGAGGGCGCAACCGCCGTGACGGAGATGCGGTAGCGACCCCCCGGCGTCAGCCCCTTGCCCCCGAACCCCGAGTCCACGAACACCGTGTCCGGGAGCGGGCGGTTCAGGAGGCGGGCGGGATTGCTGGCCGACCGTCCGCGCTCCTCGGTGCGGTAGACGAAGTAGCCGAGCACTCCGGCCGTCGGCGAGGCCTTCCACGCGATCCTCAGCCGGTGTGCAACGACCTGCACCGTCACCGAGTCCACCGGCGCCGGGGGGCCACGATCCTTCGGTACGGCGAAGATCGCGTTGCTGGGTTCGCTGGCGTTGCCGCTGCGGTCCACCGCGATGACGCGGTAGAAGTACTGCTGTCCGCCGACCGCGGCGCTGTCCACGTAGCGCGGCTCGCCGGCGCGAAGCAACGAGGGCGTCAGGCGAGCGAACGGTCCCTTCAGGCTGGTGGAGCGCTCGACGTAGTACCCCGCGACATCCGGCTCGGGGGACATCCGCCACACCACCAGCACCATGCCCTTGCCCGGTTGGGCGGTCACGTCCACCGGGAGGCCCGGCGGGGTGTGGTCCGCGGGCGTGACGCTGAGCGGAGCGCTGGGCGCGCTTTCCAGGCCGGCAATGGCCACGGCCGTGACCTGGTAGCGGTAGGCGACGCCGTTCTCCACGTCGTCGTCGTGGTAGACGAACGGGGCGGCGTCGTTGCGGAGGACCGGCGTCCCGGTGAGCAGTCGGAACGGCGCGGCGGGTGCGTCGGCGCGATAGACGCGGAAGCCGATCACGAAGTCTGCGGGGTCGCCGCGGTACTTCGGGTAGTGCCACGAGATCGTGGCGCGGTGATCGTCCACCGTGCTCTCGAGACCGGTCGGCGCCTCCGGCGGCACATCCGCGACCACGACGCTTCCCGTGTAGGCGCGTCCCTGCTCCCGCCCGCCGGCGCCGGTGAGCTGGACGCGATAGTCGTATCGCGCCCCCGGCGTGAGCCCGGTGTCGGCGTAGAATCGGCCCAGCACCACGGCCACGTTGCGGTAGCGCAGGCTCAGGAGCGCGCCGGCGAAGGGATCGCGCGCAAGGAGCCGGAACGTCCCCACCTCGTCCACCGTTCCCATGGCGCGCTGGACGTCCGGATAGTCCGCGCCGAGGATGCCGGCGGCGCGCGCGGGATCGGACACCGCGAGGACCGGCTGCGCCGTCACCTTGTGGAGCGTTTCACCGGGGGCGCTGCGGTAGACGACGAACCCGCCGAACCGGGGCGGCGCGTCGGTCAGGTAGATCAGCACCGAGTCGCCGTGCGGGATGAGGAGCAGCGGAGGCCGCTCCGGCTGCTGGGCCTGGAGCGATCCGGCGCAGGCGAGGAGCGTCAGGAGCGCCTTCACGGCACCTTCGGCGCCGGCGGGGTGTAGACGGGGACCCCACCGACCGGGAACGAGGTTTGGGCGATCGCGCTGGGTACCCCGGCGCCGTTGACGGTGCGAACCTGGACCCAGTATGTGATCGGCCTGAGGGTCCCCGCCGGCAGGGCGACCGGGATGGGCGTCAGGTACCAGCCCGGTTGCGTCCACGGCAGGGTCTCCCACGCCACCTCATCATCGCCGGTCGGGGTGGAGCCGACCGCGACCTGGTAGCCGAGGAACCCCGACTGCGGGTCCGTCTGGGCGAAGATGGTCATCTGGACAGCGCCAGACGAGTACGCCGCCGTAACGGTCGGCGTCGGCGGTGGCGAGGCGTCGTAGAGGATCGGCCCCGACGTGACGACCTGGCTCGGCTGCCCCTGGCCGTTGAGCGCGATGACGTCCACGTAGTAACTCTGGCCGTCCACCAAGTTGAGCGCTTGCGTATTCAGCACGGCGCCGGCTCCTCCCGGCCCCGTCCAATCGGGGGTGGCCGTGGTGGGGAAGGCGCGGAGAGCCGGGACCGAGATGGTCATCCCCCTGACGGTCACCGTCTGCGGCCCCGCGGTCCGGACCTGGTACTGGTAGCCCGAGACCCCCGTCTCCGGGTCGCCGGACGGCGTAGTGAGCTGTGCGGTCAGGACGCCGGGCGTCCCGCCGAATCCGGCGCAGAACGAGGGATTCGTGGGCGGCGTCGGATCGGTGACCGTGAATGGGCCGTACGTGAGCGGCTGTGTCACCTTGCCGGCGGCGTTCATGGCGACGACGGAGAAGTAGAACGGGTGCGTGTAGTCGAGGGGTGCGCCGGATACGTGAGCCGAGACGACAGGCCGTTGCCCCGTCCATCCCTGTGCGCGGTAGGCGGTCATGGGCATCGAATCCACCCGCCAGTAGTACGCCGTGACGCCGGACTCGGGATCCGAGGCGGAAGGCCAGGAGAACGTGGCCTGCGGTGGCTGACCGCCAGCCGTCGCGCTCCCGGAGCCCGAGCCACCCAGGCCGCCGCTCCAGCCGAACGGGCTGGGCACGAGTTGCTGATAGCTGCGCGCGCCCGGGAAGGGCGGCAGCTGTACCGGGCAGGCAGCCAGTGTCGGAAGGGCCACGGACGCGCTGGACGACCCGAGCAGCCTGGCGGAGACAGCAGCCGAGGCGGGCCAGACCGGCGGCGTGCCGTCGTAATAGATCGGCAGTGACGAGCCGACTCCGCTCACGACCCCCACGCCGTTGGTGGCCTTCGCCAGGACATAGTACGGCCGCGTCGCCGAGAACTTCTGTTGCCCGATGGTGACGCTCGTGCGTCCCCCCGCCGTGACCCAATCGGTGGGGCTCGCGGGACCGGTTCGCGCGGCCGAGACGGCGTACTGGTAGCTGGCGATGCCGGATACCGGGTCCGACGACGACCACTGGGCGAAGATGCTCGAGGAGTCGCCCGTCCATACGCGAGCGCCAGTCGTTCCCGCTACGCGCGGGTTGTCGGGGAACGTGACCAGAGGACTCGGTGGGGGCTGGCTCGAGACGATCTGCGAGCCGCCGGTCGCGGCGGCCGGCGCCGACCCGCCCGGGCTGAACGTGACGGAGTAGTTGGCCTCGCCGTAGCCGACGTACCCGGCGCCGCCCCGCACGCCGGCCTGGAACGTGGAGTCCACGGTGCCACCGTTCACACGGTCGGGCGTCCGCAGGTAGCTGGTCCAGCTGCCCGACGTGCCGTTGGACAGGAAGGCCGAGCCGGCGCCCAGTCCAGCACCTGCGCCGCCCGCGACATTGTAAAGGAACTCATCCGTGCCGCTCGGGTGCTGGCCCGTCCAGGTGAACTGGACTTCGGCATAGTACGGTGACCCGGGGGCGAACGAGATGCCCTTCAGGCCTCCTGCGAACGTCATGGCGCCGGTCGGGATCGGGGTCGCATAGACGGCGTTGAGCGTCGGGGTCGTGAGGTCCTGGGCCAGCTGGGTGAGTCGGCTCGTATAGGCGCTCGGCATCGCCGGCCCGGCCAGGGTCTTGTAGCTGGTATAGAGGTCGTACAGCTCACCCTCGAGCGCGGCCTGGCCCTCGAAGAACTTCTCGAGGCTCTGCGAGAGCGCCAGGTGCGATGACCGGATCGCGCCGAGGCGCGTCGCGGCGGTCTGATTCAGCGCGGCGAACTGGGCGGTGGCGGAGTCGTCCACACTGCCGAGTCCCGAGTCCGCGACGAGGTACCAAAGCACCCGGCCCGTGCTGTCGACGTACCGGGCGAGCCCAGTCGGATTGGATTCGTTCATCGTCTTGTCGCCGTTGAACGCGGCGAGCAGCGGCTCCTTGGTCCACGTTTCGAGCTGCCACGCATTTACAGAAGCCATCTGGTAGAGGTTGGCGACGTTG
The DNA here is from genome assembly GCA_963806755.1 of uncultured Gemmatimonadales bacterium. Taxonomy (GTDB): domain Bacteria; phylum Gemmatimonadota; class Gemmatimonadetes; order Gemmatimonadales; family JACORV01; genus Fen-1245. The sequence continues at coordinate 20,699 of CAWDZR010000016.1, read as the reverse complement.
CTGGGTCCCTCGAGCGCGCTCTCCTGCGCCGCGAGCATACCGTAAACAGTCGCCTGGTCCCCCTGCAGTATCGCCCGCTCCTGCCGAGCCCAATCCTGCTTCTCGAGGATGAAGTTGGCCTGCAGGGCGAACTGTTCCTGGGCCAGCGATTCGAGGTGGCCATACTGGCCGACCAGAGCGACGAACCCCGGGCTCCCGTTTGCGGCGGTGTGCGCGGCGGTGAGTCCCGCCTCGAAGGTGTGGATCTGCTTGACCAGGAGCGCCTCGCGCTGCGCGAGGCTCTGCTGCCGGTTGAGCAGGGCGGTCTTGGCGCTCGCCGCGGCGTTCGGATCCACCGCAACGCTGGTGATGGTGCCGTCCGGAGCCTCCTGCACGGTGGCAGGGGAGCCGGACGGCACGGCGATCGTCGTACCGAGCCCCGTGACCTGGCTCAAGTTGAGCTGCGCGGCCTTGATGGCGTCGGACACCGGCTGGTAGGTGGCGCTCAAGGATGCGGTCACGGTCTGCACCGAGTCGATGAGCTGCTGGATCGGGAGCGAGTCGCCCGGCGCGCCATACTGGAGGAGGAGTGTGTCCACGTACCAGTTGATGTATGCAGCCTCACCAGGTGCGGGCGAATACCCCTGCGCGAGGACCTGCGCAGGCCCGATCCAGAGGATGTCCTGACCGACCCCCCATTCCTGGATGGCCGCATAGGCGTTGGAGAGGTCCTGAGCGGTGAGCGTGATCGGCAGCTTCGCCTGGGCCGCGGCGATGGTGTTCTCCGTGGACGTGGCGCTGGAATCGATGGCGTTCGCGGCCGCGAGGGCGTTCGCGATGGCGGAGTCCATGGCCGGGTTGTCGCCCAGCCCGCCGTTGAAGTTCCCGTTCTGGAACGACGCCCAGACGCCCCCGCTCCAGTTGGCGCCGAACGCGCTCACCTTCAGGTCGGCGGCGAGGTAGATGGTCGGGGACGGATCCGGTGGCGCGGTGATCAACGCGCCCTCGAGCGTTCCGGTCGCGGTGGCACCGAGAAGCGAGGCGGTCACGCTGACGCTCACGTACGCGCCGAAGTTCTGCTGGATATACCACACCTGCACCTTCAGGTCGCCGCCGATCGAGATGACGTAGAGGTTGAAGTTGACGTTGAGGTCGCCCTTGAAGAGGAAGCCGTCCTGGTAGATGAACAGCTTGACCGTGAGGTTGAGCAGGCTCACGATCTTGAGATTGACCGCGCCGTGGATGTCCCAGTTCGACGCGCCGTTAGCGTCGAAGCCGACCGAGGCTGTGCCCACGACCAGATTGGGGTAGTTGACGTTCACGGAGACCTGGCCTTGTGCCGAGCCGTCCGCGAAGCGGATGATCACGTCCAGGTCGCCGGTGATGTTGTTCTTCTGGTCGAGGACGACGACCGCGCCCATGATCTCGAAGTCCTGGTTGGACAGGATGAGGAGCACCCGGCCGTCGATCAGGGCCGTCGTGGGTCCCAGGGTCAACTCGCCATAGAGCATCATCTCCCACTGCACGTTGGTCGTGCTCGGCGCGAACTCCTTCGCGGTGAGCGTGTCGGTGGGGGCGACGTTGAGCAGGGTCTGTACCGCGTTCGTCCAGTCGGGCTTGGGGTTGATGAAGAACCCGCCGCCGAGACTGGCGATGGTCACGGGCCCGGCCTGGATGTTGACGCCGCTCGCCATGACGAACAGGCCCAGCTGGAGGTTGTTGTTCACGTCCTCGATGTCGCCGGCCACGGCGAACTGGACGTTCAGCATCGTCGCCGCAGCGTCGAGCTGCATGTCGAACCCGTTCTGGACCTCGTCGTAGCGGAAGTACGCGGTCATGCTGAGCACGCTCTGGATCGAAAGCGACGCCGAGTCCACGAGCAGGTGAACCGTGTTGTCGCTACTCAGCGTGTAGAGCAGGAAGTTCTTCACTCCGCCGCTGAAGACGTTGGCCACGCTGATCGAGCCGCCGAACTGCAGGTACGAGTTGACCTGGGTTGGTGTGGTGCTCGCCGACGCCGTAGTGCTCGAGGAGGTCGGCAGCGACGCGCTGGGGACCGGGATGGTGGTCGGCGTGGCCGAGTAGCCGAAGCTGCTGACCTGCAGGGTCGCGACGCTGGCGATGTTGAGCTGGCCGCCGCTGATGCCGGCCGCGTTCATCGAGACCCCGTTGCCGTCGATCGTGAAGTTCTGGAAGGCGACGGTTCCCGTCACGCTGCTCAGGTTGAGGGACAAGTTGCCGCTGATGTTCACGCCGAAGCCGGAGGCGCCTGTCGGCATCGAGGCGTTGGTGACCTGGAGGATCACCATGTCGAGGGTGTCGGTGAACGACTTGATCAGGTTCACATTGCCCCAGGTCACGGAGCCGTCGAAGCCGATCGTGAGACCGGCGTTCGTGACCGTGGTGCCGCTCATCTGGCCGAGGGAGATCAGGTTCGTCGTCGTGCCGCCGCTGGTCGTGGACACCGCCATCACGGCCTGCACCTGGCTCTGCTTGAACGGCGTCACGAGGTTCACGCCGAGGTACTTCAGCGTCAGGGTCACCGGCCCGAGGCTGGCTTGCAGCTGCGACTTGGGTGTGACCGCGGCGAAGCTCGCGTTCCCGGAGATCTGGCCGTTGGAGGCGATGGTCACGTCCACCTGCTGGGCCCCGTTCTGGTCGAGCGGCGATGGCAGAGTGACCTGGAGGCCCAGGTGCAGCACGAGGGGCGAACTGGCGCTGCCGGAGGCACTGCCGCTCACGCCCAGCGAGTCGACGGCGAGATAGGGTGACACGATCGACACCGGCCCCCCCGGCAGCGATGCGTTGGCCAGGGCGAAGGTGCCGTCGGTCCCGATCGTGAGGCCGGTGAATCCGATCGTCGTGCTGTTCCCGCCGCTCCCGGACCCCGATCCGCCGAACGGAAGGGCGAGCGATCCATCAATCGTGGCGGTCACGACGGGCGCGTTGTAGGCGAGCGACACCTTGGTGAGCGTCAACGTCGCCCCGAAGAGGGAGAACTGCTGCGGGCCGCCGCTCAGGGACGCGCTGCCGATCGAGGTCGTGGTGCCGATCGTGAGGCCGGAGATGGTGAGCGCCGGCGGGTTGGTCTGGCTCACCGACGTGAAGGTCAACACGCCCGACAGCTCGACATTGAACGCGTCCTTGGACGCACTCACCTGGATCGCCGGGTTGGTCCCCTCGGCCGTCGGCTTGAACGTCGCGATGCCGAGCGGGAGCGTGCCGCCGTTGGGCAGCTGGCTCAGGTCGAACGTCAGCGTGAGGCCCGAGGTCCCGACCGAGCCGCTGAAGAAGAGCGGCGCGGGGGTGCTGCCCGAGGAGCCTGAGGATGAGGAGAAGAGGGTCGAGAGCAGCTGGCCCGAGATCTGGACCTGGGTATTGCTGCCCGAGCCGAAGGTGACCTGTACGCCGGTGATCTGCACGTGGTCCGTGGAGCCCACCGCGAAGGTCGCGACCGGATTCAGGCTCTTGTCGTAGGTCGTCTTGAACTGGCCCAGCGCGGCCGTGCCCGAGAGCCCGTTCTTGCCGACCTGGAGGCCACTCAGCATCAGACTGTCGCCGCCGAGCGAGGCGGGAAGCTCGATCTTGGCCGCCACTTGCAGGCCGTAGCCGCCCGTGCCGGCGCTGTAGGAGATGGTGTCGATGTCGAGGGGAATCCCGAGGTTGGCGAGGGAGAACAGGGGAGCGCCCGCTCCCGCGACCTTGATCGAGCCGGACACGAGCTGCCAGGTGGTCTGGTTCACCGTGATCTCGAACGAGACGCTGGCCGTGGGTACGGTGCCCCCGGCCGAGGCGAGGGCCGGGATGGCGAGCGTCAGGTTCGTGCCCGTGAGGTGCATGCCTTGGGCGTCCGTCGAGCTCTTCAGGTTGCTGCCGCTGGCGCCCTTGAGGACGATGTACGCCACCGCCGTGCTGGGCAGCGCCAGCGTGTCCGGCATCGGCAGGATGCCGAAGATGTTGCCGGGCTGAAAGCCGTTCGAGTCCAGGTAGGCGATCGTGTCCGGGGCTACGCCCTGCTGGTTCACCACGAAGTAGGCCGTGTCCGCCGTGACCTTGATCGGGGCGAGCCCGACGGTGAAGCCCTTGGCGAAGCCCACCGCGAGCGTCGTCCCGGAGCTCGGGAAGCTCTGGCCGTTGAAGCTCACCGCCGCGCTGGCCGTGCCCTCGAGGTGCAGCCCATCCTTGTCGAGGCTGATGGTCTGGGGCACGGTCAGCAGCAGCCCGCTCGAGGGCGGCGTGGCGTTCGCGGCGACCGCCTGCCACGAAAGCGAGCCGCCCTGCATCGCGACCTGGAGCGCGAAGTTGTTCGTCAGCGTCACCGAGCCGGCCGAGACCTTGAACTCCGGCAGGCTGAGATTGAGCGCGTTGAAGGTCGCCGTCACGCTCGCGCCGCTCCCCGCGTTGAGCGATCCGGTGCCACTGATCGTGACGCCGCTCTGATCGATCGTCGCGCTGCTCACGGTGAACGTGAACAGCGGGTTTTGCGACGGAACGTTCAAGGCGAACTGCTGGCTCACGGTGATTTGGCCGCTCAGGATCTTGAACTGGAGCAGGTCCACAGAGAGATGGCCGGTCGCGGTGATGCTGTCGGTGCCGCTGGGCGGCGGAAGCTTCAGGGTCGCCGTGAAGGCGAGGTCCACCGACTGCTGGGCGCCGGTGCCCAAGGCGAAGGTCAGGGTGTCGTTCGACACCTGGAGGGCGAGCGGGCCGAGCTGGACGGGGCAGGGCGGAATGAAGTTGATCACCTGGCCGGACACGGCGCCGGTCCCGCTGATCGTGAGCGACACCGGGACGCTGGTGTTGCTACCCTCGGCGGCGCACTGGAGGACCTGCGGGTAGGTGAAGTTGCCGTTGACGGTGACCGTCACTCCCTGCGCGCCGTTCTGCGACAGGAGACTCCCTCCGAACGACGCGATCGTTCCCCACGGCACCGCGATAGGCTGCGGGGGTGTCGTGGTCTGGATCGTGCCCGTGATGACCCCGTTGGCGAACCCGGCATTGAGGACGGACAGCTTGACGCCCGACAGCGCGGCCGGCGCCGCGCTGGTGAAGCCAAGTTGGAGGTCCACGCCGAAGCCCCAGTTGGGCGGCGGCGTCAGGGGGTGGAACCAGTCGTAGGTGATCGCTGCCGTGGTCCGGAACGCGGTGGCCTGGACGGAGAACCCGGCCATGGTCACGGCCGGCACCGCGAGCTGCGGGATGTTGATCACCGGGATGGTGAACCCGCTCGGCGTGAGATCAATCCCCTTCACGGCGATGGTATCCCCGCTCAGGAACGGGAAGACGAACGCCGCGTCGAGCTGGAGATCGAAGTTCCATCCCTTCTGCCGGTCGTAGGTGAGCGTCGGCAGCCGGAGGTTCCCGAGGCCGAGGTTGAATCCGGCCAGGCTCATGTACTTGATCGAGTCGAGGCCGGTGGGAAGCGTGAGGTTGGAGATCGACAGCCCCTGGTCCGACGCGACGATGGTCGCGTTCGCCGAGTAGTCCTCGCCGGTGCCGAGATTCAGGGAGAGCACCGTGCCGAGCGAGAGCGAGAACTTGAGGCCGCCCGAGCCGCCGAGCAGCGAAGCGCTGAACGAGCCGGTGACGCCGGTCAGGGAGTCGGTCAGCTGCGTGAAGCCCGGCACCAGCTGGATGCTCTTGTCGAGGGTCAGGTTGAGGGTGCCGGAAAGTTGGCCGGTGCCGTCCAGCTGGAGAAACACCTCGCCCGAGCCCGGACTGCCGGCCACGGGGTCCTCGCGCTGGCCGAACAGGGCGAGCGCGCCGCCCAGCGACAGCTGGTAGCCGCTGCTACCGCCGCTCGAGTAGCCGATGGTGTCGATGATGAACGGCAGCCCTACCGACGAGAGGTCGAGTCCCGGCTGGAACCGCGCCCCGATGCTCCCGGAGATGACCTTGCCGGTCGGATCCAGCGTGATGTCGAGCTTGGTGATCTGCACCTGGGGCGGCGCCGCCAGTCCGAGCTGGAGCGCGGGCAGGACGAGCGCGATGGGGGTGGTGCCCGTGGACGTGATCTCGGTGCCGCTGCCCGTCTGGGTGCTGGTGACCAGCAGGCTGCTGGTCGTCGGATCGCGCAGCTGCAGGTACGCCACGCTCGTCGAGGGGAGGCCGAGCTGCGCCGGCAGCAGGCCGCCGGCGATGGACGCGAGGTTCGGGTGGAAGCCGCTCGGGTCGATGTAGCCGAGGTCGGTGCCGTTGTAGTTGAAGTGCACCGCGCCGGAGGTGACGCCGGGCGGCGAGAAGCCGAGAGCGAAGCCGTTGGTGAAATTGTCGGCGACCTGCGCGAGGTCCTGGCCCCCGATCACGACGTGCGCGCTCGCGCTGCCGTTCGCCGAGAGGCCCGTGCTGCCGAGCGAGAGCTGGGTGGGAAGGTCGAGCCGGATCCCGGTGGTGACGTCGAGCGGCGCGCCGGCCGGCAGGGCCTTCCACGTGAGCGCGCCGTTCGCCGCGATGCCGGCTTCGAGCGAGAAGGGCGCGTCGAAGAGCACCTGCCCCGACGTGATGCCCAGCGTCTGCGGATTGAAGAGCGTCTTCGCGAACGTCACGCCGATTGGAGGGTTGCTGCCGAGCACGAGCTGGCTGCGCCCGTCAATCGTGAGCCCGGTCTGGTCGAGGGTCGCGCTGTTGATCTGAAATGACAGCACCGGGTTCGTGCGCGGGAGGTCGAGCTCGAAGGGGCCTGTGAACGTCACGCTGCCGGAGGTGAGCTGCCCCTGGATCAGGTCAATGCCGAGCGTCCCGGTGCCGGTCACGGGCGTCGCCGCCTGGGCGAACGTCGCGCTGACGCCCCCCGAGAGGGAGACGGACTGCGCGCCGTTCGCGAAGCCGAAGGTCAGGGTCGCATTGGTGACGCTCACCTGGAACGCGGCGAGGTTGATGGGGCAGGGCGTCGCCAGCCCGGTCACGTTTCCCGTGATCCCTCCGCCGGGGACGAGCTGCAGGGTGGTCCCGAGGCTCATCTGCGCACTCGTCCCGGCGGGGCAGGAGAAGATGCTCGGCAGGACCAGCGCACCCTGGATGGAGGGGAGCTGCGTGATGGCGAGCGGGCTCAACGTGAAGCCGAGCATGCCGGAGACCTGCTGGATCTGGAGGGCCACGGCCCCGCTCCCGGCGCCCGAGCCGGTCCCCGCGCCGCCCGATGCGCCCGCGCCGGCGCCTCCCGCGCTTCCGGTCGTCCCGCCGCCACCGCCGAGAGCGTACGTGCACGGCGGGGTGAACGTCGCGTTCGCGATCGAAGCCGTGATCGTGCCCGAGGCCAGCGTCGCCGTCACCTGAAGCGGCTGGGCGCTGAGGCACGGGGCCTGAGGCAGGCTCGGCAGGGTGACGTTGCCGACGAGGGAGAACTGGAACCCGTTCGCCGACTTGGCCTGCCAGTCGGTCCAGGAGAGGGTGAATCCGGGCAGGTGCACGCTGGTCAGCGTGACACCGACGCCGATGCCGGGGATGGTGACGCTCGGCTGCGTCACGGTGAGGTCTTCGTCGGGGATCGTGAGGCCGGAATTGGTGATCGAGACGCCCAAAGCCGAGGGGAGCTCGATGCCGGGGATCGAGGGCAGCGACGGCGTGACGTCCACCTGCGCCGCGAAGGTGAAGCCCTGGCCGGGCTGGTAGCTGAGTGTCTGGATCTTGAGGTTGCCCAGCTGCGCGGCGAGCCAGCCGAGGTCCGCGGTGCCCGCGCCCGGATCGCAGCGCGGCGTGAGACCGCTCGTCGTCACACCGGTGTTGGAGACCGTGAGCTGAAGCGACGCGCCGCACGTCACGCCCGCGGCGTCGAGCTGGAGCGAGGCCGCGCCGGCCACCGAGAAGGTCGCTGTGCCGGACGTGAGATCTTCGCCGAACTGCCCGGCGATGGAGTTCAGGGTGAGCTGGAATCGCTGCACGCCGGGAATCAGCGACACCGCCTTGCTCGGCGAGCACTGGATGGTCGCGCCGAGCTGGCCTTGCGCGTTGACCTGGCCGGTGACGGTGCTGCAGCCGACGTCGTTGCCGAACAGCGTCAGCGAGCCGGTGAGCGAGAGGCTCCCGCCGGGGAGCGTGAGCGTGGCGCCCTGGAGCGCGATCTGGAGTGGGTCCTGACCCACGGTCGCGATCGAGCCGCCGGAAGGCGCCGCGAACGTGAGCTGGCCCGAGAGCCCCGAGGCGGTGAGCTGCGCCCCGCCGGTGAACGGCGCGGCCTGCGCGCCGGGCAGCTGGAGCTGGGCGCCGAGCGTGAGGCCGCCCGTCGTCGAGAAGTTGATCGTCGTGTACTGGACGAACGAGCCGTCGGGGATCGCGGCCGGGAGGAAGCTCGCCGGCAGGGTGCCGGTGAGGCTCCCGCCCGTGACCGCGCTCGACTGCTGGTCCACAGTGAGCCCCGTCAGCTGCACGGGCACCGACGCCGTAAACGGCGCGAGGAGCTGCAGCGTCGCCGGGCCGTCTATCTGCCAGGCGAACGGCGTCTGCGTGACCGTCGCGCCGGAGAGCCCGGTGAGCTGCGCCACGCCCGGCACGAGCGTGATCGTGCTCGGCAGGCCGGCGAGCGCGGTGCCCGGCGGCCGGCCCGGCCCGCCGAGGGTGAAGGTCCAGATCTCGCTCCCGGCGTTGCGGTTGGTGATCGGCAGCCCCTGGGCGTCGAGCGCCGTCACCTGCCAGGCGTACACCGTGCCCGACGCGAGCGGCAGCGCGCTCAGCGGGTAGGCGAGCAGGGGCGCCGTCCCGACGTCCTGGTCGAAGACCGGGATGTCGGACTGGAGCGCCGTCGCGGGCGACTGCTGCGGCCCGACCGCCACGATCCTGACGTGGTAGGTCAGGCCGACGTCGGCCGGCACGACGATCGGCGTCCACTGGAAGACGGGCTGCGCGGCGGTCACGGTGCCGGCGTTCGCCGGCAGGATCAGCTGCGGCGGCTCGGGCAGGCTGATCGCGGCGTCGCTGCACGTCTGGGCGAGCTGCACACCGGCGAGAGTGAGGAGCCGGGCGCAGACCTGGAGCGGGCCCTCGGGGATCATCCCGGTTCGCTGGGCGAGGTTCACGTACTGGCGGTTCGACACCTCGGTGTTCCAGGTGTCCACGTCGCCCGCGGTGATGAACAAGCTCGTGGGCCCGAACGGGATCGAGTAGGCGGGGCTCACAATGCGGCCGATGAGGTTGCCGCGGCTCAGGGCGTAGCCCTCGACGCGGAATTGCTGCGCGGTGCGGCCGGTGTAGATGATGGTCAGGACCGCGATCTGCGGATCCCTCTTCCAATCCGAGAGGAACGGGCTCGGGTTCGGCTGCACGAGGAGTGTGGCCGTAAACGAGGGATTCTGTGCGTGGGCCGGCGGCGCGCCAGTGGCGAGCGCGGCCGCCGTGGCGGCGGCCGTGGCCAGGCGCGCCAAGGGCCGGCGACGGGCCTGGGCCGCCGGGCGGCGGCATCGCGCAGGGGGGGGCTGGCTCATGTGTCTCGGTAGGAGTTGAACGCAGCGATGGTCCGGGGATTCTCACTGGCGGTCCTGCCGGCCCCGCTCGGGGCGCTCCCCGCGGCGCGCCCGGTGCCGCCGCCCGGCGCGTAGGGAACGCCAACCGTGCCACCGGGCATCGGGGACGTCGTCGTGATTGCCAACTGACCCGTGCCGGTTGGCGTGGTTGGCGTTCCGCACGCGATGAGGTACGCGGCACACGCGCCGCCAACGGCGAGTGCTCCGAGTCGGAGGGCGGCGAGCTTGGACGGACGGCGTGCCGTTCGCATGCCGATCTCCGGATCTGGTGCACGGACGACGAGTGTTCCCGGGCATGGCCCTGGGTTCATGACAGGTGACACGCCCTCACCGGCAGTCTTGTCTCAGCCCACGCGTAAGCTCGCGCCGGGACCAGCGCCGTCGAGTCCACTTCTGAACTGTCTACGTGACGGGGGAGCTTACCCCACCAACTCATCCCGGGCTCTGCCTCACGGCCGGCGTGACATTTGGTGATCGGTGCCGTATCGTCACACGCATGGGCAGGACTCGTTGGGCAGGCCGCCTAGGGCTCCTGGGGGCCCTTCTCGCTCCGGTCACGGCCGCCGAGGCACAGTCCTGGGCGTCTGCACCCTGTCGGATCGTGCAGGTGGCCGCCCACTTCGTGGCTGCCGACAGCGGCACGTGGCTCCGCGCCACGCTGACCGATCGAGCCGCACGCACGCCCCCCGACCGTCTCGCCCTCCTCGGGCTCGCCGCGCTCGATCTCCGCAGTGGTCACCTCAGCGCGGCTGATAGTGGTTTCCACGCCCTCAGGGCCGGGCGAGCCGATGACGCCCTCGGGCGGTGCGTCGACCTCGGCGCCGCCATGGTGCTCTCCGATCAGGGGCGGTGGGGCGCCGCCACCACGGCGTTCACCGACGTCGCCGCGGCGGCGCGCACCCAGCACGACTCGCTGGTGGAGGCGGAGGCCTTGCTCGGGCTCGTCGGCCTCGAGAGCCGGGGGCGTGCGGATGCCGCGGCAGCCCACCTCGCCCGCGCCGATTCGATCATCGCGCCGACCGACACCGTTCTTCGCGCTACCGCGCTCTGCACGCGGGCCAGTCTGCTCAGCGCCGTTCACGCTCCAGGGGTCGCCGCGGCCGCGGCGGAGGGAGCGGCGCTCGCCCGCCGGGGAGGCGACCCGATGGTCGCGGCGGGCTGCGAGCTCGCGGCCGCGGCGGCAGAAGCGTTACACGGTGAGATGGAATCGGCATCGCGCCACTTCGGGACCGTGGTCACGGATGCCCATCAGGCGCACGACGTCGTGCTCGAGGCCATCGCGCTGCAGTGGCGTGGGTATGTGCGCCTGACACTGGGGAGGTACGCCAGCGCCCGCGAGGATCTCGACCGCGCGCTGCTGCTCGGGCAAACGACCGGCGCACTCTCCGTCGTCGGCTGGTCCGAACTCAATCTCGCCGCGCTGTTCGGCTCACTCGGTGACTGGCCGACCGATCGGCGGCACGCGGCGCGCGCCCACGCCGTGCTGGCGTCCATCGGCGATTCCGCGGGCCTGGGCATCCTGCGTCGCGGGGAGGGACAGGCCGCGCTCGAGGTCGGGGACACGGCCGGCGCCCGGGCGAGTTTTCAGGTCGCCGCGGAGGCCGCCGATCGCACCGGGCGGGTGGCGGACATCGTGGCCGCGCGCACCGCGCTGGCCGACCTCGCCGTCCACGAGGGGCGATTCGACGACGCAGCCGCATTGCTGCATTCGGAGCACGCGCTGCTCGCGGGAGCGTCCCGATCGGGATGGGAGCTCCTTCTGCCCTGGAAGGAGGCGCGCCTCGCGATCGCCCGCCGCGACTGGATCGAGGCGCTCAGCGACCTGGCGGCGGCTCGACCCGCGCTCGATTCGTCTCAGCATCTCTTTCGATACCAGCTGCGCGAGGACCAGGCTCAGGCGGAGCTGGGCGTCGGCGACACGTCCCGGGCGATCGCCACCTTGGGTCAAGCCGACGAGGAGCTGGACCGCTGGCGGGCGACACTGGGGACCGAGGACTTACGCGTGCTCGCGTTCCAGTCCGTGGACGTCATCGGCGGAGAGTCGGGCGATGCGGCGAGCGTAACGGCCGCCGCCGCTCGGACGGGGCGCATCGCGACCGCCTTCGCCCTCGCGGAACGCCGCCGCGGGCGCGACCTCGCGGACCAACTCCGGCGCGCGGATGCGCTCAGACAGACGGGGAGTCCGGGGGACGAAGCGGGCGACCATGGTGGCGCCTTCGGCGACGCGGCTCCCATGACACTGCTCGAGGTCGAGCGCGCCATTCCGGACGACAGCACGGCAATCCTCGAATATGTGACGGGAACCGGCCAGGCGCCGACGACGCTCATCACCATCACGCGGCATGGGGCAAGAGCCGCCTTGCTCGCACCCGCTGATTCGCTCACCGACGCGATTGCGAGGTACGACGCGCTCGTCGATCAGGAGGTTGGTGCCGCGGCGCCCGCCCGCCAGCTCGGGGCCGCGTTGCTCGCTCCGGCACTTTCGGGCCTGGCATCGGCCATCCGCCGCTTGATCATCGTTCCGGACGGCGTATTGAACCGCGTCGTATTCGGTTCGCTGAGACTCGAGGATGGCCAGCCCCTTCTGGCCCGGGCGGCCATCGCCATCGCTCCTTCAGCGGCGGTGCTGATGGATCTCTGGAGACGAGCGCCGCGGGACCGTCCGACTGCGGTGCTGGCGTTTGGCGATCCCGTGCTCCCGCATGAGGCGCCCGCCGGGGAGACCGGCGTCACCGACAGCACCGCGGCGTTCGATGCCGGCGCCGCCGCCGGGCTCGACGCCACGGGGCAGCTCCCACGGCTTCCCTGGACGGCCGATGAGGCCCGCCTCGTCGGCACATTCGCCTCCCGTGCCGTGGTGCGGTTGCGGGGTGACGCGAGCGCGGCGTATCTGGAGCGCACGCCGCTGGACGATTTCTCGATCATCCATTTTGCGACCCATGCCGTCATTGACGAGGACTTCCCCCTGGGGAGCGCGCTGGTGCTCTCGCCCGGCGGCGGAGCGTCCGGCTTTGTGGGACCCGGCGAGCTCGGCGCCCTGCACCTGACGGCCGACATGGTCGTGCTGTCCGCCTGCCGCACCGCGCGCGGACCCATCGTCGAAGGAGAAGGCGTGCGCGGACTGATCGCGCCGATTCTCGCAGCGGGAGCCCGCAGCGTGCTGGCCACACGCTGGCGACTGGACGATCGCGCCGCCGTGCCCTTGGTCTATGCGGTGTACCAAGGCCTGGCGGCCGGTTTGCCGGTGAGTGAAGCCGTGCGCCGGGCGGAGCTCGCGGCATTTCACCGCGGCGCCCCGGAACGTGAATGGGCGGCATTCGTTGTGGTCGGCGATCCTCTGGTCCGCGTCCCGCTGCACCTGCCACGCCCCGAACGCGTTCCCGAGTGGCTGCGATAGGAGACTAGGGGCGGGTCGTGAATTCCCCGAACAGCGAACGCCACGGCTGCCCGTTCGCCATCGCCTGCACCCACCAGCGATAGGTCCGGCCGGGGCGGAGCGAAAGCGCCGCCACAACGGTGTCAGGCGTGTCACGGCGCGCGATCACGGCACCGGTGCCGTCGAGGACTTCCACCCGGTAGCTCCGGGCACCCGAGACGGCTCGCCACACCAGTTGGGGCGCTGCAGTCGTCAGGGCACCCGGCGGTGGGCCGAGGATCTCGATCACGCGCACGGCCTCCGCGGGCGGGGCCGAGCGGTCCCTGGGAGTTGATGCGGGGCCGCGCTCCGTGATCCGGCCCACCGCGATCCCAACCATGGCGATCAGCACGGCGGCAGCGGCAATGCCGCCAGCGCGTACCCACCAGGGGCGAGCGACGAGCTCTCGGCCGGCCCGGTGAGTCGCACGGAGCAGTTCAAAGTCCCGGCGGCATTGTGGACACGCGGCGATATGGCCGAGCGTGCGCAGGCGCTCCGCCTCCGGACCGCGACGTTCCACCGCGGCCGCGATCGCCTCCGGTTCAGGGTGGGACGCGAGCGACTCAGCGGCCACCCCCGCAGCGTACAGCGCGCGAAGCCGGTCGTCCCGCGCATCCGTCATGACAGCTCCTCCGGTCCAATGCCGCGCCGCCCCAGGGCCGCGCGCAGATCCGCGAGTCCACGGTAGATCAGATTGCGGGCCTTCGCCTCTGACCAGCCCAAGATCTCCGCAATGTCGTCGCGAGAGTACCCGACGAGATGGAGCTGAACCGCGACCCGCCGAGCTTCCGCCAGTGCAAGCACCTCCTCTGCCACCGCGCGCGCGACCTCAGCTCGCGCAAGCACCTGCTCGGGTCCGCCAGTCACCTGCGTCGCGGGCTCCTGACCAGCCTCCTCGAAGCCCGTCTCCCGCCCCGCCCCGCCGATGCCTCGATGGCGGCGCACGACATCGAGCGCTGCGGACATCGCCGTCCGATAGACGTAGGACGCGCCGAGTGCGGAAATCGTCTCACCATCCGGTCGGGCCCGCCACAGCCTGACCCGGACATCCTGCACGACTTCGTGGACGTCGCTGGTGGGCACGCCATGCCGCAGCGCCACGTGACGAAGGAGGTTCTGGTAGCGGGTCACGATCCCTTCGAGAGCGGCCGAGAGGCTGTCACCGCCGGTGGGTGCGAGCGCCGGGCGATGATCAGGTGTCAACGCCGCTGCCGGCGGCGGACCAGATCTAGGCGACATCAGTCGAGGTCTGCACCAAGGGTCGTGAGCAGGGTGGCATGAAGGGCTCCGACGTACGTAACTGATGACGCGTCCATCAGGCCTCCCGATGTGCCCGTCAATATAACTCGCAATCTGCGGCGTTGGCGTTCCCCGACGTCGCCGCGGTCTTCACGTGTCCCGCCAGACCTTCCGGCCTAAGTGAGACTCTCGGGGTCCATGCCGCGTTCTACTACGCGGGGCATACCTCACCCCGTCCACGACATTCCTGTATCCTCGATCGAAAGGGCGCTCGCCGTGCCGAACGAATCCGTGTTGCGTTCCTGGGTCCCGCGGCGACGCACGGGGCGCGCCCTGTGCGCGGCCATCGTCCTTTCCGGCGTGGTGGCGGGCTCTTGCACCGATAGCATTCCTGTCACTGGGCCCTCGCCGACGACGGTATCTACAGTGACCGTGCCGCCTGCGCAGGCGCAGCAGCCAGCTCCAACGCTCACGAGTATCAGCCCGAATAGTGGGTCCGTATCGGGCGGCACGCTCGTCACGATCACTGGGACGAACTTCCCGCCCCAGAGCGCCAATCCCGCGCTCAGGATCGGCAATGCGCCTCTGACCCAGGTCACGGTGGTCAACAGCACCACCATGACCGGCGTGACCGGCCCCCATGCCGCAGGTGGGCCGTTCGACCTCGAACTCACGTTCTCAGCTGGCGACCGGCAACCGACGTACGCCCGGCTCGGCAGGGCCTTCACCTACGCCGGTCCGACCCTCACGAGCATCAGCCCGAATAGTGGGTCCGTGCTCGGCGGCACGCCGGTCACGATCACGGGGACCAACTTCCCGCCCCAGAGCGCCAATCCCACCCTCACGATTGAGGCAAGGCGGTGCCCCTGACCCAGGTCACGGTGGTCAACGGCACCACCATGACCGCCGTGACCGGCCCCCATACGGCAGGTGGGCCGTTCCGCCTCGAACTCACGTTCGCAGTCAGTGCGACTGCAACCGACGCGCGCCCGGCTCGCGCAGGGCCTTCACCTACGCCGCTCCGACCCTCACGAGCATCAGCCCGAACAGCGGGTCCGTACTCGGGCGGCACGCCCGTCACGATCACCGGGACGAACTTCCCGCCCCAGAGCGCCAATCCCACCCTCACGATTGACAACGTGCCTCTGACCCAGGTCACCGTGGTCAACGGCACCACCATGACCGCCGTGACCGGCCCCCATACGGCCGGTGGGCCGTTCCGCCTCGATCTCACGTTCGCAATCAGTGCGACTGCAACCGCCAGCGCGCCCGGCTCCGCAGGGCCTTCACCTACGCCGCTCCGACCCTCACGAGCATCAGCCCGAACAGCGGGTCCGTACTCGGGCGGCACGCCCGTCACGATCACCGGGACGAACTTCCCGCCCCAGAGCGCCAATCCCACCCTCACGATTGACAACGTGCCTCTGACCCAGGTCACGGTGGTCAACGGCACCACCATGACCGGCGTGACCGGCCCCCATGCCGCAGGTGGGCCATTCGACCTCGACCTCCAGTTCCAAACTGGCACCGGAACCGAGCAGCGGCCCGGCTCGCGCAGGGCCTTCACCTACGCCGCTCCGACCCTCACGAGCATCAGCCCGAACAGCGGGTCCGTCCTGGGCGGCACGCCGGTCACGATCACCGGGACGAACTTCCCGCCCCAGAGCGCCAATCCCACGCTCACGATCGACAACGTGCCCCTGACCCAGGTCACGGTGGTCAACGGCACCACTATGACCGGCGTCACCGGCCCCCATGCCGCAGGTGGGCCGTTCCGCCTCGAACTTGCGTTCCCAGTTGGTACGATCACCGAGCGCGCCCGCCTCGGCAGGGCCTTCACCTACGTGGTGTTGACGCCTCCGTCGTTGACCATCGCCGTGAACGCGGGGAACAACCAGACGGCGACGGTGGGCACCGTGGTAGCCACGGCGCCTTCGGTGATCGTGCATGACGCGAGCAACAATCCGGTCGCCGGCGTGGTGATCACGTTCGCCGTCGCCTCGGGCGGGGGCAGCGTCACCGGCGCATCGCAGACCACCGGCGCCAACGGCATCGCGACCGTCGGCAGCTGGACGCTGGGCACCACCGCCGGCCCGAACACCCTGACGGCGACCGCCACCGGCTCCGGCATCGCCGGCAATCCGGTCACCTTCAGCGCGACCGGCACGACGGGCCCGGCCACCCAGATCGCCGTGTCGGCGGGGAACAACCAGAGCGCGGCGACAGGCACCGCCGTGGCCGTTGCCTCCCGCGGTCCTGCGTGACCGACCAGTACGCGAACCCCGTCGGCGGGGTGGCCGTCACCTTCGCCGTCGCCTCGGGCGGCGGCAGCGTCACCGGCGCAGTCGCAGACGACCGGACGCCAACGGCATCGCGACCGTCGGGAGCTGGACGCTCGGGACCGCGGCCGGCACGAACACGCTGACCGCCACGGCCACGGGCTCCGGCATCACCGGCAACCCGGTCACGTTCACCGCCACAGGCACGAGCGCCACCGTCACCACGCTGACGTTCGTCGGTGGAGGGACCACTTGCCTCAACAGTTCGTCCGACTGGTCGTGCGCGGCCAACTGGTCCCCGGCCCAGGTGCCCACGTCCGCCGACTCGGTCATCATTCCGAGCAGCGTCATCTACCCGCCGCGCTTGACGGCGAACGCCGTCGCCGGCGCCGTGGTCATCACGGGCTTCAACCTGGGCCTCGGTGGCCACACCCTCACCGTGACGCGCGGCTTCACCACCGCCGGCACCGGCTTCCTCTCGATGAGCAACCCGCTGGACTCCCTCATCGTCGGCGGCGACGCGGTCTTCGGCGGCGGCGCCTCGGGGCAGATGTTCGCCGGCGTCCTGGTAGTGCACGGGAGCTTCGTCCAGCCCGCGACGGCCGGCCCCGGCGCCTTCGCCCCGACGCAGGCGTTCACGACCGCGTTCGTCGGGCCCGCCACTCACTCCGTGCAGTTCACGGACCCCGTCTCGCACTTCCAGAACCTGGACCTCAGCCAGGCGACCGGCACCGTCAACCTGGCTACCCCCGTGGCCGTGCACGGGCAGCTGGTGGATACGGGCGCGGTGGGCGATACGGTGCTCGGCAGCGGCCGCCTGCTCACCGCCAGTGGCGTGGACGTCACGGGCCCCATGGTCCTCGATCACGCGCGGCTGCTGATTCAGGGTGGGAGTCCGCTGACCGCCTTCAACAACGTCACCTTCCGGGATTTTGCGGGCAGCGATGTGCAGCTGGAGGTGGAGGGCAGCGGCAGCTACACCTTCAGCCGGCCTGACCTTCTCCACGACGCCGCCGACGACCGGGTTCTACGTGGACGCCGTGGGGCTGAGCATCATCAGCCTGACGATCCAGAGCAACTTGCCGCCCGCCCAAGGGACGCAGTACACCCAGCTCGGGAATGGCGCCACCGTGACGTGGCAATGAGCGCCGAACACGGCGCGCGGGAGCACCCATGAGAAAGGCGATCGTGGCGGCAGCGGGTGGTCCTGGCGGCGGGCGGGTGCAACGGCTCGACGGGCCCGCTGTCAGCCAGCTGCGCGGTGACGCTCACCGGCGGAGTATCGGGGACGTACAACTGCAGTGCGCCGGTCATGATCTGGACCGCAGCGACCAACATCACGGGGTTGGTCATCACCGTACCCCAGGCGGGCAGCACTCCGGCGGTCACCATCTCGGTGACCTGGACGGGCAAGCCCGCGCCGGGCACCTACCAGAGCACGGACGCCGGTGCCGCGGGTGGCATCAACGTGCTGGCGACTGGGACCGGCGACTGGCTGGCGTCGGTCGGAGGTAACGCACCCTCCGGGAACTATAGCGTGCAGCTGAGCGACGTCTCGCAGATCGCCACCACCGCGAGCGGAATCTCCTACAGCACACACGGCACCCTGAGCGCGACCCTGACGCCGGTGTCGGCCAGCGGCGCGACGGGCACGCTCGCCCTGAGCGCCACGTTCTAGCACCGCGCACGCCGCCGGTGGGGCCCGCCCGAGCTGCTCAACAAACACCCCGAGACTTGGTAGCCGACGGGGACGGCGCTTGCTGTTGATCTTGTACCCCTGGCAAGCGGCGGCCTGATGCGGGCTGCCGTCGCGATTGGCCCCGATGGATTCGAACCATCATTACCGGATCCAAAGTCCGGAGTCCTGCCCTTGGACGAGGGGCCAGCAGGTTGCCGCGCACTAACTTAGCGAATCGGCCGCCCGAGGGGCAGGCGGTTCCCGTGCCGTGGTCTTGCCATTGAACCGTCCTGGCGGCGGCCGCGTCCGGCTCGTCAATTAGGTTGTCGCAGTCGACCATTGACCGGGTGTCACGCGCTGAAGGTGAGGGTGCCGTGCTGGACGCGGCGGACTGATGGGCGAGCCGGGCGCGGAACTGAGCGCAGCGGAACTGTTGCGCATCGTCGCTCACGCTGACCCGCAGGAGCTGTGCGCATGGGCCGAGGCGAATGACCTCCCGGCGTCGATATGCGCGGCGCTCCGTGGCGGCTCCGCGACGACGTTGCACGAGGCCGCCCAATACCGCGGCGCGGTCGTCTTCGCGCAGGCGGAGATCGTGCGGCTCGCCCTGCGGCAGCTGGGTCGGGCAACCGGCGAGTCTGCCTCACGCGGTCAACGCGAAGCGGATACGGGCTCCGCGGTCATTCCCGACGCGGTCTATGCGAGGTCCATTGCCCTCGCGGTCGTCCTCGCGGCGCTCGCTCTGCTCTTGTAGCGTTTGCCGTGATGGTCGAGCGGCGGGCTCTACTCCGTCCGGAGCGCCCGCATCGGGTCCACCCGCGCGGCGCGGCGGGCCGGGATGAAGCTCGCGAGCGCCGCCACCGCCAGGAGCGCCACCGCCACGCCGACGAACACCACCGGGTCGCGCGGCGACTCCTGGAACAGCAGCGGCTTCACCCAGCCGCTCGCCGCAACGGCGATCACGCCGCCCAGCGCGACGCCCACCAGCGCGAGACGCATCCCCTCGCTCAGGATCAGTCCCACCACGTCGCGCATCTCGGCGCCCAGGGCGATCCGCACGCCCATCTCCTGGGTCCGCTGCGCCACGTTGTAGGAGATGACGCTGTAGAGCCCGATGGCCGCCAGGACCAGCGCCAGGGCGCCGAACACCGTGAACATGGTGGCGCCGAGGCGCCACGACTGCGTCTGCGACCCCAGCACGTCGGCCAGCGGCGTGACGGTGACGTACGCGTCGCCGGGCATCAGCGGCTGCAGCCGGCGGCGCACCGTCTCCTGCGCGGCCGTCGCCCGGCCGCTCGTGCGTACGAACAGCCCGCCCTGGTTGGGATGGACCTGTGCGGTGGGAACGTAGTAGTAGAAGAACCCGCCGTTGCCCTCGAGCCGCTGGGACTTGATGTCCTCGGCGATCCCCACGACGGTCGTGCAGGGGAGGGTGTCGCTCCCGACGCGCATGCACTGGCCGAGCGCGTCGCGGCCCGGCCAGAGCACCTTCGCCATCGCCGCGCCCACGACCGCGACGCCCGGCGCGCCGGCGACGTCGCTCTCGCTGAAGCTCCGGCCCGCCAGAATCCGCGTGCCCATCGTCGCGAAGTAGTCCGGGCTCACCGCGTTCATGTCGAACTCGCCGAGGCGCTCGACCGAATCGATGCCCGGCACCCGCAACCCCTCGTCCCAGCTGCTCCAGAACGGGACCACCATGCGTCGGGACACGTGGGTGACGCCCGGAATGGCTCGCGCCTCCTCCAGGAGCCGCTCGCGGAGCGTCTGGGCGGTGGCGCTGTCCTGCTGGTTGCTCCGCATCTGGAGATCCACGATGAGCACCGGGTCGACGTCGTAGCCGAGCGGCAGCGTTTCCACGTTACGCAGGGACCGGACGAACAGGCCCGCGCCGACCAGCAGCACCACCGACAGCGCGCCCTGGAGCACCAGCAGCGCCATGCGCGTCCGCGACCGATGCGCGCCGCCCTCGCGCTCACCGGCCTTGAGATCGCCGGTCAGGTCGGCGCGCCGCGTCTGGAGCGCCGGCGCCAGTCCCGTGAGCAGGCCGGCCAGAAGCGCCGCCCCGCCGACGAACATCAGGGTCCGCGGGTCCGTCAGGACGGTCGCCGCCGCGGTCCGCGGCAGCAGCTCGGCGCGCAGGACCGCGCCGCCGAACTGGGCGACCAGCAGCCCGGCCAGCCCCGCGAGCAGCGCGAGCAGGACGCTCTCGGTCAGGAGCTGCGAGACGAGCCGCGCCCGGCTCACGCCGAGCGCGATGCGCACGGCGATCTCCCGGCGGCGGCGGAGCGCGCGCGCCAGCAGCAGGTTGGCGACGTTCGCGCAGGCGATGAGCCAGACGATCAGGGCCACGCCGCCCACCCAGGTCGCCACCTTCGCCTCGCTCGATTCGTTGGGCCCGCGCTCCGACAGGACGGATGCCGCGAGGCCGCGCGGTTTCGCGATCGCCTCCGGCGTCATGCCGCGGTCGTCGGCGGCTTGCGCCCGGTAGCTGCGGAGGTAGGCCTGTGTCAGGTCCGCGTTCGCCGCAGCCAGGCTCACGCCCGGTTTCCGCTGGACGATCATCTGGGCGAAGGTCCAGTGATAGGTGGACCACCACGTAAAGCCGCGCATGCTGAAGGTCCGGTTCACCTCCGGCGCGTACACGCTGATCGGGA